>JAHEMJ010000006.1 GCA_024643725.1 Crocinitomicaceae bacterium
CCAGTGAATAAGAGTCCGATTAATATGTCTGAAAGTTTGTAATTCATTTCTTCTCGTTTTTAAACTTGGGCATAACGTTTTGCCGCTTGGATAAGAAGAGGATTTCGGAGCACAAAACGATCAATACACCACAATGGTTGATGCGAGGTAGAATGTTCAATGAACCACTGAACCACTGAACCCGCCATTGAAACAAACACCTGTTGCCTGCTGGGCTTTTGTTCATATTTCAATAATTTCGTATCTTATTACTCCTTTTTTATCTTCTAAAGTCAATACAATTTTATTTGTGTTAGGAATCAAGGTCAATTTTGTAATTTCTTGGTTTTCATACTTCGTGTATTTTATTTTTGAAATATCTTCTCTTCGATTACCACTCATGTTAGAATACTCATCTGTCTTATTAAAATATGATTCTTTTATCTCAAAAACACCCAGCCCTTTTTCCTTACTGGCAATGACTATTTTGTCATTTATGAGGATGAAATCAGTAAATGTGAGGTAGTTTTTGTCCATTTGGTTGGAGGACAATGCAAAACTATTTGAAAAGTCTAAGTTGTTATAAATAGTTATATGATTTGTCCTGGCTACATAACCACTATGGGTGTCTGACAAAAGCCCAATGTATGTTTCTGTTATTCTTCCATGGTGTATGCTCTCGTATGCACCATTATGTTTTAGCCCTTTGTAATGCGATAAGTCCAATCTGTTGTTTGAATTCAATCGATAAAACAAAACATATTTTGGCATAACAATATTGTCAATGGCAATAAGCAAGCTGTCATTTACCACTAAATCGTCTATTGCTTTTCCCCAAACAACAACTTCACTAGGTATCTCAAGTTGATACCATTTTTCATTTTTCAGGTGATATTGTATGAGTATTTCCTTTCCCATTTCTCCACCAACAAAAATGTTGTCATTGTTTAGAAGAATAGTCTTTGGCTTAATCTCAAATGGAATGGAAAGTTTTATTTGATTTGAAGAATTAATGTTAAATATTGTTATATCATTCTTTGCAGTGTCCAGAATTGCAATTCTTTCTTTTTGGTCAGTCGTGTAAATTGATTTTTCAGAAATTGCGAAAGTTTTTATTTCGTTTATTTTGTCGTTTTCAAATGAGTTTATAGAGATCGTTCTGCTGTTTTTTAATAACAAAAATAAATTCCCGTTCTTTTGTCCATTTTGCCCGAATACGGATAAAGTCAGGAAAAATATTGAAGTTGTAAGAATGAGATTTTTCATTGTCGTGTCGTTTTTTAGCCTTGCAGGTAGCTATCTTATAAACGCCGCCAAACTTCTCAAAGCAATCAATTTTAGTCAGCTTGGCGAAGCTTTATTATACATGACCAATGTAGTTAAAAATTCATAAATCATCAAAAGGCGATCTAATTTGCTGCAAAGTATGCGTGCTTACATGTGTGTGTATTTCGGTTGTTCTTGAACTAGAATGACCTAGTAATTCTTGTATGTAACGTAAATCAGTACCACTGGTGAGTATCCATTGTCGAATCATGACAAAGGCACGCATGATTTGAATGCTTGCTTGTATTGCTCGTTGAGAATTCACTACTGCACTAAGCATCACGACCCCTTTTTCTGTGAAGGTAAAAGGCAAATACTTGGGGTGATTCCCTTTTCCTCCTTCTAAGGTCACAATCTGCGACCTTAGAATTGTCCATTCTTCTTTTGTCAATTGAAACATAAAATCTTCAGGAAAACGGTCGATGTTCCTTCGGACCGCTTGTTTTAATTCTTTTATTTCCACGTCATTTAGTTTTGCTAAATCCATTTCTATCGTGACGTTCTTTCCTCTGATTTCGTGAATGCTGCTTTGAATGTTTTCGAGTTTCATTATTTATTTTTTATATCCCACTTGTTTTCTTTGATTCTGCTGAGCACTTTGTTTGTCTTTCTGTATAAAGTAATTTAACACTTGTTCAATGCCATCAAAGCGCTGTCCGTGGCTTCGCTCTAACTCTTCTAATCGCTCTGCTAGTTCATGATAGGTGAGGCTCCATTGACGCATCATCACAAAGGCGCGCATGATGGAAATGTTGATTTGGATCGCCAATTTACTTTTTAACACACTGGATAGCATTGCAATTCCTTGTTCGGTGAAAGCGAATATCCCATGTCTGGTGCCTCCCCAACTTGACATCACAAATTGTGATGTCAAGTTTTTCATTTCGACTTCTGTCAGTTCAAACATAAAATCTTCCGGAAACCGATCGATGTTTCTGCGTACAGCCTGTTTTAATACACGCGTTTCTACTTCATACATTTTTGCTAATTCATAGTCAAGAATGACGCGCTTCCCCCTGATTTCGTGAATGCTGTTTTTGATTGTTGTTAGTTCCATCTTTGTTTTTTTTCTATTGAATTTAGTGAAAAATATCAATTTGATTAAAATATCATCAAAATAAAAGATGAATATCTAATCATTTTGGTATCTTTGTTGAACCAACGATAGCACGCATTTACTTTAATCTTTTTGATCATGTCCGTATTGCGTTCGATTGTTCACATGGACCTAGACACGTTTTTTGTCTCCTGTGAACGTTTATTAGATAGTCGTTTAGTTGGAAAACCCATTTTGATTGGCGGGACAAGTGACCGAGGTGTGGTCGCTTCCTGTAGTTATGAAGCACGGCAGTTTGGGATTCACTCTGCGATGCCCATGAAGATGGCGAAGGAACGCTGTCCAGAAGCCATTGTCATTAAGGGGAATACACAAACGTATAGTGGATACTCACGCGCGGTGACTGACATCATCCGCGAGGCTGTTCCCGTGTATGAGAAAATGTCCATCGATGAATTCTACATTGATTTCACGGGAATGGACCGCTTTTTCGGCACCTTTAAGTATGCAGGAGAATTGCGTCAACGCATCCTCAAGGAAACGGGATTGCCGATTTCTTTTGGCTTGTCCCAGAATAAAACGGTGTCCAAAATTGCGACAGGCGAAGCGAAGCCGAACAATCAAATTCACGTCGACTATGGAACAGAGCGGGACTTCCTAGCACCATTGTCCGTGAAGAAAATTCCGATGGTGGGAACAAAAACCTATCAAACCTTGTGTAACCTCGGCGTGCGGAAAATCAAAACAGTGCAGGACATGCCGATGGAAATGATGGAAGGCGCTCTGGGAATGAACGGTGTGGGAATTTGGAAGAAAGCACAGGGAATCGATCATTCGCCCGTGGAACAGTACAATGAACGGAAGTCCATTTCGACGGAACGCACCTTTGATCAAGATACAATCGATGTGGTCAAACTGAACGGAATCCTCGCGGCGATGGCGGAAAATCTAGCCTTTCAGTTGCGCAGAGGGATGAAGTTGACGGGCTGTGTGACGGTGAAAATTCGTTATTCGGACTTCCAAACGCAGACCTTGCAAAAGCAAATCGCGTATACCGCGGCGGATCATGAGTTGTTGCCCGTTGTGGCAGAGTTGTTTAAGCGCATTTACAACCGACGTTTGCTGGTTCGACTCATTGGCATTCGCTTTAGTTCCTTGGTTGCTGGACACCATCAATTGAATCTGTTCGACAACGATGCGCATTTTGCTTCCTTGTACAAAGCCTTGGATCAGATTCGCATTCGCTACGGTGATCGCGCGGTGATTCGGGCGATCGGTATGGAGGCTCGGACAATCGGACACCACAATCCATTCAATGGCGAACCACCGATGTTATTGGCAAATCGACGGGTGTAAGGTATCATGAAAACAAAGTCGCATTTTAGTTTGAAATACGGCATTCATTCCCCGGAAGCCATTGTGCAATGGGCGGTGGATAGCGCGTATCCGTATGTGTTTTTGGCGGACATCAATTCGACCGGAGCAGTGCTCGCGTTTGTACGGGAAGCACAGCGAAAGGGAATTCCAGCCGTTGTTGGGGTCGAGCTGCGCAATGGACGCGAACGAATGGCCACCATCATCGCACGAAACAACCATGGATTGAATGAATTGAACGTGTTTTTAAGTCAATTTATCCACCAGGGAAAACCCTTTCCAAAGGAATTGCCTCACTTTTCTAGTTGCTATGTGTGTTATCCCATTGAACAGTATCCAACGAAGTTAAAAGAACACGAATACATTGAAATACAGGTCAATGATGTCATTTACTTAAATTTAACATACAAGAAGGTCCCGCGTGGAAAACTGATCGCTTTGCAATCGATGATCTTTCAGTCGAAGGCGGATTTTAACGCGCATCGCTTGCTGCGAGCCATCGACCATAATTGCCTGCTGTCGAAGTTGGAAAAAGAAGATCAGGCGAATGAGAACGAACGTTTTATGTCCTATGAGGAGTGGCGAAACGGCTTTGTCGATTACCCGGAAATCATCGAACGCACCGAAGCCTTGTTTGGACGTTGCCGCGTGAACTTTGAGTTCGGTGACGATGCCAAACCCCAGAATCCGACAACGTATACGGGAAGCATTGAAGGAGATCGTGCCTTGTTGAAAGAATTGTGTGCGGAAGGACTCGACCATCGATATGGCGTGGTGACGGATGAAATCATCGAACGCATTGAAATGGAGATTGAGGTCATTGCGGAAAAGCATTACTTGTCCTATTTTTTAATCACTTGGGACTTTACCTCGTATGCGCGATCCAAAGGATATTTCTATGTGGGACGAGGGAGTGGGGCGAATAGTATTGTGGCGTATTTGCTGCGAATCACGGATGTTGATCCACTGGAATTGGACTTGTATTTCGAGCGTTTCATCAACCTGTACCGCAAGAATCCACCAGATTTTGACATTGACTTCTCGTGGAAGGACCGCGATGACATTGTGCGCTATTTGTTTGAACGTTATCCACATACGGCGTGGCTGTGCACATATAACACCTTCCAGTACCGAGCGACGATTCGGGAATTAGGGAAGGTTTTTGGTTTGCCGAAGTCAGAAATCGATTTGTTGAGTAGTGGAAAGTTTCACTTTGATCAGTTGGATCAATTCTCGCGCTTGGTCTTGCGCTATAGTAAGTACATCCAAGGATTGCCTTCGCATTTGAGTGTGCATTCGGGCGGAATTGTGATCAGCGAGCGTCCAATGACCTGGTATTCCGCCACTTTTTTACCGCCAAAAGGTTATCCAACGACGCAATTTTCGATGATGGAAGCGGAAGACGTTGGACTGTACAAGTTCGATATTTTGAGTCAGCGCGGACTCGGGAAAATCCACGATTGCTTGGAAGTGATTGCGTATAATCGTCCCGAAGAACCGCCGCACGACATCCACGACGTGGCACATTTTAAGCAGGATGCGAAAGTCCGTCAGCTGTTGTTGGATGGAAAAGCCTTGGGTTGTTTTTATGTGGAATCCCCAGCGATGCGCATGTTGATGGCGAAATTGAAAGTCGAAACCTACCTCGAATTGGTGGCGGCTAGCTCGATTATTCGTCCAGGAGTGGCGCAGTCGGGGATGATGCGCGAGTACATTTTGCGTCACCGCAATCCAGAGCGACGCAAGGAAGCGCATCCGATTTTACTGGAAATCATGCCCGAAACGTATGGTGTGATGGTGTATCAGGAAGATGTGATCAAAGTCGCGCATCACTTTGCTGGACTGAGTTTAGCGGAGGCGGATGTCCTGCGGCGTGGAATGTCCGGGAAATTTCGTTCGCGGGAGGAGTTTTTGCGTGTACAGGAACAATTTGTCGGCAATTGTACGAAGAAAGGCTACGATGAAAAATTGACATTGGACGTTTGGCGTCAGATTGAGAGTTTTGCGGGCTATGCCTTTTCAAAGGGACATTCCGCGTCGTATGCGGTGGAGAGTTATCAGAGTTTGTATCTGAAAGCCCATTATCCTTTGGAATACATGACGGCAACGATTAATAATTTCGGTGGATACTATCGCACCGAGATTTATGTGCACGAAGCGCGTCGTTTTGGTGCAGAGATTCATGCACCGTCCGTGAATGAAGGAGCGTATGAATGTCTTTTGCGTGGGAAAACCTTGATTTTGGGTTTCAATTTAGTGACAGGCATCGAGGCGGCACTTGTTTTACGGATTTTCGAAGAGCGTCATCGCGCTGGAAAGTTTCGTGACTTTGAGGACTTTGTGCGACGGGTAAACCTTCCCTTGGAGCAAACATCGTTGCTGATTCGCATTGGTGCGTTGCGCGACTTTCCGGAGAAGCGAAAGGAAATGTTGTGGAAGGCGCATTTTCATCACCACAAGAATCCCCAACGGGAGCGTCACATTGAATTGTTTGAGGTGCGTTCGCGCCACTTTGAGTTGCCTGACCTGGAAGAATCGGAGCAAGAGGCGTATTTTGAGCAGATGGAATTGTTGGGATTCCCCTTGTGTAATCCTTTTGCGTTGCTGCGCGATCCCGTTCCGCAGGCACATCTTCGCGCACGTGAAGTCCCGCAATCTTTGGGGAGAGTTGTCGAGATGTATGGGTATTTGGTTGCGATTAAGCAGTCGAAAACGAGTAAAGGAGAGCTCATGAATTTCGGAACCTTCATCGATTACGATGGCGATACGATTGACACCGTGCATTTTCCGGAGAGTGTGCGGCGTTTTCCCTTTCACGGTAAAGGCATTTATCACTTGCGGGGAATTGTCATGGAGGAATTTTCGTATTATTGTTTGGAAGTAGGGTATATGCAGAAACTGTCGTTCCAGCAGGACATTCGCTATATGGAATTATCAGAAAGAAATCCGTAGTTTCGTGAAAAATTAATCCCATGAAAGGCAACATTTATCCATGTTTTTGGTTTGACGGAAAAGCCAAAGAAGCGGCGGAACTGTATTGTTCCTTATTTCCGAATTCAAAAATTACATCCGATTCTGGATTGACGGTCTTTTTTGAATTAAACGGACAAACATTCATGGGATTAAATGGTGGTCCGATGTTCAAGCCAACCGAAGCCGTTTCGTACACAATTAATTGTGAAAGTCAGGAAGAAATTGACCATTACTGGAATGGCTTAACTGCGAACGGCGGAGAAGAAGGTCAATGCGGCTGGTGCAAGGATCCGTATGGATTTTCATGGCAAGTCATTCCTGCTGATTTAGGAAAATGGATGTCACATCCCACGAACGGACAAAAAATCATGGCAGCCTTCATGAAAATGCACAAGTTCGACTGTCAACTTCTGGAGGATATCTACAACTCCTAATGTTACGCATTTTTATCCCCATTGTCCTTGGACTCATCGTTTGGATCATTGTACTGTGGCAGGTGCTGGTCAAACGAGAAAAAATCGATATGCGTGCCATTTTTCAATTGACAGTGATTTTCATAGGTATTTGGCTGCTGATTTATTGGCTGTTGTTTTGGTATTAGTTGTTCGATGTCCGTTTTCCGATGTCCGATGTCCGTTGTTTCATTTCTGAAAAATAGCATTCATGAGCACATTGGCACACTAGCACATTAGCACATTAGCACACTGGCACACTAGCACATTAGCACATTAGCACACTGGCACATTAGCACAATATCCCTCACTTTTTCGAGTTAACTAAACACGCGATTTATCATTGAAGTCAGGATTCACTGATCATCAGGTTTTCTTTTGAACGATTAAATCGAAAAAAAAATCATTAAAGTTCGGTTTATATCAGAACTTATTACTAATTTTATGTTGTTGTTCGATGAGGGTCATAGGAAGAAAAATTCTGATGAAAGTCAAAAAGAAGAATCTTGGAAATCAAAAACTCTGGAAAGAAATTGACAAATTGCTCTTAGCGTTAGAGGCGTTTAATCCAGTAGATTCAAATCTTCAAACCATTCGAAAAGATGCAGATCAAGTGCATCCAGATGGGTTTTATTTTTTCAATATTTCCGTTCATCGCACCATGGTTTTGATTGAATTAGAGGAGGGAGGCGAAGCCACGATTGTTTGGGCAGGTTCTCACCAAGAATATGAGATCGTATTTAAAAATAATAAAAAAGTCATTGAGAAATGGCTGAAAAACAAGGGGTATATCGCAGCATGAAAACAGAATTTGACATCGAAGCCATCTTAAAGAAAGGAAGACTTTCCAATGAATTAGATTATGAACGTGCGTTAGTGGCGGAGCGTAAACTTCGCTTGTTAGCCAAAGAAGATGCACAATTTACCACCATGCGTCAACAGTTGCGTGTGTTACTTGAAGCATATGAACTCGGAGAATGGTCCGATCCAAGCTCCATAGATGATCGTCAATTCATCCAAAGCGAAAAAGCGGAGTTCATCGCCGAACAAGAACGACAGTTCATGGAAACACGCAAACGCACCATTCGAAATCGCTTGAAGCAATTGGAATTGACACAAGAAAACTTGGCATCCATTCTTGGACACAAAAGCAAAACACATATGTCCGAATTAATGAATGGCATCAAACCATTTACCTTGAAAGACTTAATTATCATGCATCGCATTTTGAAAATTGAGATGTCTGTCCTTGTGCCGGTCTTCCTATCTGACGCCGATCAAAAACGTGTGAAATCTGCCGTCGATCAACTCGATAAGCCCAAAGTGAAATTAGCCGCGGAGGATTTACTTTTTTAGTAGGATTTGCGTTTTCCGTTTTCCGTTGTTCGATGTCCGATTTCCGATTTCTGAAAAATAGCATTCATTAGCACACTAGCAAATTAGCACATTGGCACATTAGCACATTAGCCCATTATTTTCCGTATCTTTCACTTTCTTTTTTTGAAAATATGGATTCCCTTTCATTTTTACATCTGAGGAAATGGAACTTTAACTAATGAAAACGATGCGTATACTAAAAAGCTTTGCTTGGATACTTTTTATGGGAATTGGATTACAAGCTATTGGACAAACGAATAAAGAAAAGGCGAATGCGTTAAAAAATGAAGCCATTGAACTCATGGATAATGGTGACTATAAAAAAAGTCTTTCCTTGTTAGAAGAAGCAAAAAGCCTAGATCCAGGCAATGTCGATTATCCCTACGAAATGGCTTATGCCTATTACGCTAAAGGAGATTACAAGAAGGCAGCTAGTATTTTGGAAGGATTGAAGTCGCACGAGGATGCTACGGACCTATTTTTTCAATTATTGGGAAACAGTTACGATATGATGGGAAAAGCAGATAAAGCATTTGATGCGTATGATCAAGGCTTGAAAAAATTCCCTAAGTCAGGACGTTTGTTCTTGGAAAAAGGAAACGTCTATTGGGGCAAAAAAGAATACGAGAAAGCATTGCCGTTGTACGAAGAAGGAGTGGAAGCGGATCCATCTTTTCCTTCAAATTATTTTCGTTTGGCCATTCTTTATTGTCACACATCGGAGGAAGTTTGGGGGATGATTTATGGAGAGCTTTTTATGAATTTAGAACGCAATAGTGAGCGTACGGCACAAATCAGTAAACTATTGTACGACACCTACAAACGGGAAATTACGGTGATGGGTGATGGAGAGTACTCCATTAGTTTTAGCAAAAACGCAAACGTCATCAATGTAAGCTCTGAAGGAGTAAGCAAGGATAAATTAAAGGTTCCTTTTGGTATGTGTTATGAAACCGCCTTATCTTTCTCAATGATAAACGTCAAATCAATTGACATGAATTCCTTAGATAGCGTTCGTCAGTCATTTGTAGACTATTATTTCACGGAACAGTATAAGTCATACCAAAATGTCCTATTCGATTACCAAAAAAAGATTAAAGACGCGGGACACATGGAAGCATACAATCATTGGATTCTGATGAAAGGAGATGAAGCTACATTCGGTGAATGGCAAAAACAGAACGAAGAAAAATGGGATGCTTTTGTCGATTGGTTTAACGAAAACCAATTGGAATTGGACGAAAACAATCGATTTTATTCCTCCCAATATGAATAACTTTGTTTGAAGATTCAACTGAAACAGTGGATTCAATGAGGGAAGAATTTAACGTTAAACGATGGAATTAAGGCTATTTTTACGGACATTCTTTTGGATCAGTTTTCCGCATCTACTTTTTTGCGTGATTGCTTATCGTCATTTTCAGGGAGCTTCTGGCGGAGATATTGCCTTCCGATTCTGCTGCATGCTTTCCTTGAGTGTCTATATCATTCTTCTTTCAGTATTGATTTTATGGAAGTTCAAAAAGAAAAAAACTGGATTCCTTTCCTTGCTGCTGTTGATTATTCTTGAGTTTGTCCTTGTATTCACGATGTAACGAACATATAGCAGCATCATTAGCATATTAGCACATTAGCAAATTAGCACATTAACAGTTCGTTATTCCTGCGGAATCTCTGTTAGCTTAAGGCTCCTCAGAATTTGCTATATTTATCCCTGTGAAGCGCTTTCTTACCTACGTAGCTACCTTGATTTATCTTTTTGGAATCGTTGGATTCTTATGGAATTTCTCACTGGGGATGTTTGGCGTGAATATCAATGGTGAAATGCCGCTGTTTGACATTCAGCGCATTGAAGAAACGAACAATAGAATTTACGTAGGACTCGGGGCTTATAAACGCGTTCAAGTGTACGATTTAAAGGGGAATTACCTGAAGTTCATTCCGGTTCGTGGTGCTTATCAGTCTTATTTCTTTTTCGTCGACGAGCAAGAGCATTTAGATGTCCCGAAGGTATTTCCAGCGGTGGCCGACAAGTTAAATGACCTTTTCATGGAAGAATCGGACTATCAAATCACCTCATATTTCCCTCTTGTGATTTCGAAAAAGCAAGATGGAAAATCCACGGAGGTCATTCGTCAAACATGGCTTTACCTGTTCGCACCCGTTTCTTCTTTGCTGGTTGCCGGGTTAGGAGGGGTTCTCGTTTTTGCATTGAATTTATTCACTATCATAGATATAATAAATCTCCCCGGAGATAAACGTGATAAACGAAAGCAATTTTTCAAGCGCGTTTATGGGAAAAAGTAGAAAACACAGATGCGCACTATGATCAAATTACTGACTTGGATTCCCATTACTATATTGCTTATTTCTGCGTGTGGAAAAAAGCGGCCATTTCAAGTAGAGGACCTTATAGGTCAAGTTTGGATTTACAATACAGACTCACTTGCGGATAGCATCAAGAAGTTCACGGATAACTACCTGATTTTTGAGAAAAACGCGGTCACGATGAATGGAGAAAACATGGGGGAATTTACCATCTCCAAGGATACACTGAAGATTTTTAAATCGTACACCATCCTCCTTGGCAAAGGGAAAGAGGTAAAGAAGGTGGATTACCTGTTTGTTGGAACGATTCAAAAGGCAGACAAACATCAGTTGGTCCTTCATAAAATCGCTGGATTTTTCCCGATAATCTTTCAACGGAGTAAAGGTCCTTTTGATCCATCGATGCGCATTGTCTTCAATAATCAACAATCGAGGAAAAAGAAGATTGAACATTTTCAGTACATCAGTATCGCGACTTCCACAGGCGACAACATCGAGTTAGACGCTCAACGAAACATCACTTATCATTGTTCCTTGCGTTGTTCAAAAACCGGCTATTTTCAAGGACGCATTTCCAAAGCGAGTATGCAGAAGGTCTTGGAAGCGATTTCTTATTTGAATTTACATACGGACACGACCAATTACGCTGTCGGAATGGATATGCCGGAAACACTGGTAAAAATACATGTCAACCATAAAATGAACTATGTTCGGGGTGATTCGAATAACTTTCAATATGCGCTACAACAGTTGATCTCCGAACTCTTAGAGCTTTGTGAAACATCCAACTTGAAACGCTCCACTCAAAAGTTGTTCTTTCGGGCTGACTTGATGAAAGAACACGAAATAATAACGTCATTTATCCCGCCGATTTCCCAAGAAGACAACTAGTGTTCGCTGAAGCTACGAAGGACTTTACAAAAGTCTGTATCGATCACATCAGGTACTTGGACTCATCTACTTCATCTAAATTAAATGATTATTTTCGTTCAGTCCTAGGATGAACAGACCAAATTAAACCCCAAACATATGCATTTTCTTTTTAGTCTTTTATTTCTCCTTTCAGTGGTCCCCGCATCAACAGAGATTTCGATGTTGGGTATGCACATCCAAGATGCTGAAAAGGTATTAGAGGAATTGAAATTGGACATTGTTTCCAAGGGAAAGAACATGGTGAAATTCAAGACGGAAAACGGCAATCATTTTTCCATTACGACGGAAAAAGGGAATATCGTTTACATGGAAAATGACTGGTTGCAACAGCCGAAAAGTAGGGGAGCCTTGATTACTGATTTTCAGTTTGGACTTACCTCGCTCAAGGATATTCGCACACGTTTTGGAACGAATGGCTATACCTACAAAAGCAACGCAGCGTTTACAACAGATACACATCTGGTGATGTTCAATTGTTTTGAACTCGATTCGGAAAAGGAGGAAATCCTAGTAACGATTACGAAAATTGCCCTCAAAGAGGAAGTTACGGAGTCCAATGTGGCCAGTAAATTAAGGTTGGACGCTATAATTCTAGCGGATAAATCCTACTTGGATAAAATCTGGGGAAAGGAAAAAACCTATGATGCAAAGCGGAAAAAAGTAACGCTTTAAACATCGAAATAGAATCCGATGAGCAAAAATGAACGAACGATTACGAGAATGAAAAAACAGCATTGCTTTTCTAAGCGCACGATGTTGTTTTTTTCAAATGCCACTTTTTACATGGTGATTTTTGTGTTGTGTTTCGAATTATAAATCACTGTATGCAAACAAAGAAAAGCCATTGGCTGCGATATTGTTGGAACATCGGATTCACCGCTTTTATTGGTGGTTGGGCCATCTTTCTTGCTTGGATCATAAGTCGTTACTTCTTCGCAGCGGATTTTATTGTGTTGGAATTCATCGGTTTTTTTTGGCTTCTTGGATTTTTCGTTATTGGCACTTTCGCACTGTTCCTACTTGGAGCTTATGTGTTCATCAATCGCCGACAACTTCACAGAGAGGTCTTATTTACCGCCTTGATGCTTTTAATTAATTTACCTTCTTGTTTCTTTATATTAGAATGGCACTATGAACTTAACAAAATGATTTTTCTAAAGGTGTTGAATCAGTCCGGAAAGGGTCAATTGAAACTCAAATTGATTGGACCAAACTATTCCAATACACTCGGAGAGTTAGATCCGGAGGAAAATAAGGTGTTTTGTTATGCACCACCTTTCAAAATCGCCGATGCACGTTTCTATCCTGACAGCTTACAATGCATTATTAAACACGGTGAAAAATCGGACACAATTGACTTTCCTTGGTATTCCTTGGGGACATGTAAAACCCTGGTTATAGGGCCATCGTTTTTCTTGAAGAAATAATACATTTTCCTTAGAATCGAAAATAGCGGGCTTGAATCTTAAAATTCGGCTTTTTTTGACGAAATCATTTTACCTTTATTAGTTGGTTTCACCACACAATTATAACCAACTAGTTTAATCTTCTTTTCAGTATGAATGTTCGAGCAATCAACAGGGCACTAACCTTTTGCATTTCAGTCGTTTGGATTGCCAACGGATTATTTTGCAAAGTGTTAAATTTGGTTCCTCGTCATTCGGAAATCGTTGCGCGAATCATTGGCGAGGACTTTTCCGGACCATTAACGGTGTTGATCGGATGCTCCGAAATCGTGATGGCGATTTGGATTTTGAGTGGATTCAAGTCGCGCATCAATGCTTTGACACAAATTGCCGTAGTTGGAACGATGAACATCCTTGAATTTGTCCTGGCGTCCGATTTATTGCTGTGGGGGAAATGGAATGCCTTATTTGCCTTTATGTTTGTCATAATCGTTTACTTTAACGAATTTTACTTGAACAAAAAACAAGGGAACTAGATCCATGTTGGCATTTTTAAAAGACCATCCTTTTGCTGTTGAAGCCTATTTTGAACATTCGATTGTTCTGACCTTTGCCGTACCTAAAGACGCGTTAAGCGCACTGATTCCCGATTGTTTGACCTTAGACACCTTTCAAGATCAATGGGCGTTCATCGCGATGGCCATGGTTCAAACAAAAGGTTTACGTCCAAAAGGAACTCCGAAATTTATGGGAAATGACTTTTTCTTGATAGGTTACCGCGTGTTTGTTCGTTACACAAATCAAGAAGGAAAACGTTTACGGGGATTGTACATTTTGAAATCTGAAACAGATAAAAGGAAAATGGCGTTTTTGGGAAATATTTTTACCCATTACAACTATACGACGACCGACATTCAGCAAGTTGAAGGAGATGATTTCATTGAAATTTCTTCCATTCAATCAAACTTTAAGGTCATTTTGGATAGGAGGGAAGATCACATTTCCCTACCGGAACATTCGCCTTTCGCTGATTGGAAAGAAGCACGAAGATTTGCTGGACCTTTGCCATTTACGTTTACCTACAACGAAGATACACGGGAGGTGTTGATCATTGAAGGAGTTCGTCAAAATTGGACACCAAAGCCAATGAACGTAAAGGGTTATCAGATAGATTACCTAAGCACACTCCAGTTGGAGAATCCAATTCTTGCCAATGCGTTTATCATCAAAAACATTCCCTATTACTGGAAAAAAGGTAAAAAAGAAACATGGAAGTAAAACGACATCCATTTCAAGGCGTTTGGAACATCCTTCGGTTTAACCGGCACTTTTACTTGGGTGCGTGTGCTTTGCTGTTCGTGCTTGTGGGATCTCGTTTTTTTATAGGTTGGTCGGGTGGTTTGTTTTACGTGGTTTTAACGGCTTTGCTTTACGGAATCTTTGCTCCCTTGCTTGTTTCCGCGTATGTATACGACCTTTCTGGTTTTTACCGCTTAGAATGGTTGAGAGAAATGAAATTGGCGGATGCAGAAGGAAAAATGGCAGTGAACATCCATGCTGGCTTCGACGAAACCAGTTTCATTATGGCGGAAATGATGCCGAAGACCGCTTGGCAGGTATTCGATTTCTACGATCCAAAACGGCACACGGAACAAGCGATTGTCCGGGCGAGAAAGGTGAGTGCTGTTTATCCAAATACTCGAGCAATTTCGTCCACGGAAATTCCTTTGGAAGACGCAAGCGTTGATTACCTGTTTTTCGTATTTTCCTTGCATGAAATTCGTCAGCACGACGAGAAGGTACAGTGTTTAAAAGAATGTCGAAGGATCTTAAAACCGGGTGGAAAAATCATCCTCGTAGAGCATATGCGCGATTTCCCCAATTTTCTAGCCTTTAGCATCGGATTTATGCATTTTTTTAGTCATAAAACATGGAAGAAAGCCTTTTTAGAAGCAGGTTTTACATCCATATATGAGAAAAAGTTCACCCCATTTGTTTCAATCTTTACCGCACCATGAACATGGAAATTCACATCAAACTCATTGGATATTTCTTGCTGCTGTTGGCGCTCATTCACCTCATTTTCCCACGCTATTTTCACTGGAAAAAAGAATTGAAGCCGCTGAGTTTGATTAACCGTCAAATGATGCTTATTCATACTTTTTTCATCGCCCTGACCGTCTTTTTAATGGGTTTACTTTGTGTGTTTTACGCGAGAGATCTCATCAGGACAAACCTTGGAAGAAGCATTTCATTCGGACTCGGAATTTTCTGGTCCTGCCGGCTTTTTATCCAGTTCTTTGGCTATTCATCGGAGCTTTGGAAAGGCAAAAAATTTGAAACGGTCATTCATGTGTTGTTTGTTTTCATTTGGACTTATTTAAGTGTGGTTTTTCTTCTGGCTTCTTGGAAACATTAACCAATCGTTTCTGCGCGAGTAAATAGGTAAAACATCGAAAGCCATCGAAAAGCCAAGCAGGCTTATTCAACTTTTTTTGTAATTTCGATTGAAATGCATGTCAACATGGTTTTTCGTGAGAAGAAATGGTGGCATGAATGTTAAAAACGTAAATCCATCATCTATGAAAGGCCTACTATATTCCTCGACCATTCTCTTCGCTTTGGCCATCATTTTTCGCTTGTATCATTTGCCAGGAAATAGTTTTTTACCGATTATTTCCTGTTTATTACTCTTCATTTTTGCCGTCATCAATAGCATTCGCAAAAAACAAATTGGGAACTTGAGTGCTTTTGGTGGATGGGTGTTGTTCGCTTGGTCACTGTACATTTTGTTCAAGTACATGTATTGGAACATGGGTTTATTTATCCTTGGATTTAGTGTCTTTTTCTTATTGGTATTTTTTCTGACGATTCTCTATTTTGTCGTACATGCAAAAAGTTGGTCCAAAGGAGTGCTCGTAGTCAGTATCCTTGGAATCGTTTATAGTTTTGTTCCAGCATTTGTCAATTGTTACTTTTTTGATTTAAATGAAGTCATCAACAAGGAGTACAATGAAATCAACTATGCGTCATGGGACCAATACAGTTGGTTTTTGTTCCAATATGGTAAAAACGAAGAGGCCCTCGAAGCGAATCGGCAAGCGGTGAAAGCCTGTCAAAAAGCAGGTGAAGAGAACCGGCTTCCAGCATCCTATGTCAAGAGAATAAAGGGTACTTTGTTGATGCACGAAAAAGCCATTACGGGGGAAACGGACATTTGGACGGGTGGATTTATTCGATAGTGTTTCCCAAATGTTGTTTTACATACGATGATCAAAAAAAAAAGCGTTCTAAGGATTGATTCAATGACTTAATTTAACTAAATGATAAAAATAAACCTACTTATTCTGATTATAATCAGTTCATTTCAAAGTTGGTCCCTTCAGGGACTGACGATTCAAACCATTGATTATTCCTTTCAGGACAAATGGCATCGAACGGTTTCTTCGAGTACACCGAAGATTTCCATCGCTGAGCACGTATTTAAAAAACAATATTTCTATGTCACAGCCATTGCATCGGACTTTGCGTTAGATGCCGAAGGACGCGCCAATGTGACCTATTCGATTTTCATCACCAGTCCGAATGGTTCGTCTTATGCGGAACAAAAGGATCTGCCGCTCATACAAGGAATGGTTACCAATAAAACCAATCTCCAAATGAGTAACAATGTCCTGAAAATCTGCTTTGAAGAAAACGACGAATTCGGGAAATATGTCATCGGTATTGAAATAATCGATCACGTTTCAGGCGAACAGAAGAAGCTTCAATCAAACTTAAAATTAGTGGAGCTTCCATCCTACAAGGATACGAAAGTAAAAAATGATGCTGATTTCTCCACTTGGATTTCGACCTATTACCAGCATCAAAAGCCAGAAGAAGCCTTGTCATATTACCTGTATTATGCGAAAAGCAAGTTATCGGACAACGAATCCAGTTTTTGGCCAGTCTTCAGTATTTTCATGGAAATCGCGAAAAACAATGCCTATTTACTTCCACAGATTACAGAGTGTTATGTGAAACAAGATTTAAAAACCAAGATTTACCTCTTGTATTTACTGCGTTATTCTGGCATTGGGACAGCGGATTTTTACGAGCAACTCGAGGGAGATGAGAAAAAGACGTATTTAAAATTGAAAGATTCACCGGACAAAGATTTTTACGGGGAAATCACCGATCCGGCTCAATTGGACATGTTGTGGGGGACATTCACTGCCAGTGGGAGTTACGAGCCGATTTTAAAACTCATTCAAACCTTGGATTACGAAAAATACCAAGGAGCACTTGACAACTTTAAAAAATCCAAACAAACAGAGGAAGATCGAAACCTTGCGCTGAAAAATGCCATCTACAATGCCTTGGTTTGGTCGATGAAAAGCAATGCGCGTCAACATGAATTAGTCAAAGCATACCTCGTTTGGGCCTTGAATAACGAGACCTTGTCCGAAATTCAAAAAACTGAATTAAAGAACCTGATGTTCTCGAAGAATTCGGGCGAAAAGTAAGATTCATGCGTATAAAAACTGTTGAGGCAGTGCCTTATAAAATCGAATATACCATATGAATGGATCAGGTTATATGAAAGATATTCGTTATCGGGGAAGAGGATTCTTTTTGAGATTAATTTTAGTCGTAAGCCTATTGATCAGTTTATTCTATTTTATTGATTTTCTCTTTTCTTCCTCTTTTTTCTATTCGCAATTTTTACATAACTATTTAGTTGGATTTCAATTTATTGGAATTTTTATATTGCCAGGATATTCTATTTATTGTATTGTAAAGAGGTATCAATATTTGTACGTTTACTATTTGTATTTGATTTGTACATCACTATGGTTATATATGTTATTTGATGATATTGTTGTGAATAAAGCTTTTTAGTTTTTAATCAACACACTTTCAGACAAATCATTTCATGTATATTTCCTTACGTAAAGGCATCATTTAAATTTTGATCACTCATATGTCCACTATAAAAATCTCCTTTTTTTTGATGTTGATCATGAGTTTGTTTGCTTGTCAAGATTCGAAAGCTAAGGACGAGCAACAAATGCATGAAATTTCCAAGTTACTGGTAAATGCGATTAATCAACAGGATGTGGAGCGTGAATTTTCTGAGTTGACCGAAAAAGGTTGGGATAAAAAAGACATGATTCAAGGACTCATTCACATCATCGATGAGGATACCACTTTCTGTTCGTTGGATTATTCAGTTCTGGCTGACACAAGGATTTCATCCGTTCCTTGTGTGCAGGTCCAAATAGGGGTAGCGGCGATCTTTATATTAGAGCAGTTAAGAACTACGAAACAGTTCTCAACCATTGACTTCCGCATTCATGAACTTCCTCTCAGTGAATTGCGTCACCGTTCTACACATGAATTACACCAGCAAAAGCTAAAATATTCGAAACTATTTAAGAACTTTAACTAAACAGTTTGTACTATAAACTGAACGAAAATTAATGGGTTATGATGAACGTAAAAACACAAAAGGTGCCCAAAAACAATTTCACCGAAATGGTATATTTATTATAAAAATGGAAGGATGAAAAAATCACTTTTAACCATTGTGTTGATTCGACTCATTGAACAGTTGCTCTTTTTTATTGGCTTGGTGTTGATGCAGGTGTATGTGAATAAATCCATCAGTATGTATCTTGTGAAAGGAGCTTGGTGGGATGCATGTGAAGTATTGACGCTCAGGCTCGTATTTACCGAATTCATTCATGTTCCCATTCTGTTGAAATTCTTAAAGGAACGCGTATTTGTCCGGATGATGGTCAATGCCTTAAGCTTTATAATGTTGACACTCATAGCAAATGTGATTCTTTCCATGTTCATGGGATTCTTTATCATTTATCTGGAAGCACAAAGTCTGATACCCTTTTTTCTAGCTTGTTGTGTTCCGTTCCTTAGTCCATTCATCGCAAACCTTTTTACAGCAAAATAAAACATACGTTCGTTATGATTTTCACTCACTGTTTCAGCTTTATTTTTTTCTTGATGGTATGTTTTGGCAACAAGATGTATGCTCAAAAAGTAATCGAATTGGTTCAGTTCGAAGAACCCATTATCGAAGATTCGGAAATCAATTTTCATGATCGAGCAGTGTTCTTCCCTTTGTTTTTAGATAGCATTAAAAGTGAATTGAGAAAAGGTAGTTTGCCAAATTTCTTATTCGATGAATGCCTTGATATGCACTATTCATATGAATTGACGTCGCATACGTTTATTTCAACCCGGTACATGCTTTTGAACAATTAACGTCATGGGAATTGAAAAGATTATGGAAATTATCAAAGAAGTACGACTTGACTAAAACCTGTAACAGAAATGCTTCCTTTGTATTGATGCAGGGATGTAAAACAACCGATCAAATTGAAGATTCCAAAAAAAGCACCTTGCAACTTTTGCAAGAACGAATGGAACGATTGAATTGATTCCGTGTATATTTAAATTAAAAAGAGATCGTGTACGGAGTGCAACATAGTAACTAACTTGCTAAATAAAGAAAGTAAAATTGAAGAAAGTAAATAGGAAGTATATGCATAGAAAAATGAAAGAAGTTGTTTTATCCGTTATCCTTTGTTTGGTATCAAATTCTTATTTCGGTCAAAAATCTATGGGTCAGGAAATCGATTCAATGACTTTAACGATTTCCTATGATAATAATAAACATGTCCTACGTGCATGTTTCACAAACCTAAGCAACTCGGTGGTGATTCTTCCATGGCAAGAGCAGCTTCCATATATTGAATTTGACTCTGATACAGCCCGATTTAGTATTTTAGTAGGTAACAAAAATGGGATTGCAGCAATAGGTTTGCAGGATTGTATTCCTAGCTTTACTTTCGAAAGCAATAATATTGAATTAAAACCCAAAGAAACAACCTGCAAGGTTATTGAATTAAAATGTATGATCTCCAAAGAAGATCTAATCAATAACAACTTTGTATTTGCTATCTACAGTTTTTTTAAATATGAAATTACAGGATTAAAGGAATTATTTTTGGTGTCAAATGATTTAACCTTTGAAACAAACAAATGAGTTAACTCGAAAGAGAAATCAAGGTAAAATAGACAAACCAACCGAATATGAAATTTTTACTTCCAGAGACCACCATAGATTTTACCTCACTTTATCCGAAAGAAATTACATTTTCCTCTTTTAAAGAACTGATTTCGAAGAAAAACGTAGTCAAAATAAATACATTTTTCGGTGAAAAAGAGGTTAAATATCAAACGGAGTTGGAGGAATTGCAAATTCGTTTAACACGAACGAGTGATGCTGCTTTTGGAATTCCGATTTATCCAACTGCTCGAATGATATTCCCTTCAAATCAAGCTGCTTATGTGAAAGTGTCGGTATCCATTTATTGGAAAGTATTCATCTATTTTTTTTACTTTTTGCTCATAATTGTGGGGATTTACCATTGGAATCTATCCATTTCAGTGACATCAAAAATCGTTTTAATGAGTAAATTAGTCAGCACTTTGTTATTGTTTAATCTGATGCTTTTCGGGTACCATTTTTACGAGCTAAGGAATATAAAAAAGATCATCATTGATTTGCTTCATGAGCATGAATGATTACACTTTATGTTTTTCCTTAAGTTTGATGGAGGAATCGCTTCCATATTCATCCAAGGTGAATGGGTTGTACATTTGTTAAAATCCTTCTAAAACGTACTTCACGTGAGGATTTTTTTGTTGGTCTTTTTCGTTCACAAGAAAATAAAAAGCGATGCTTGAGAGTTTAAACATGGATAAAATGAAAGGCTTTAATTCGATTGGCATCGTTTTGTGCTGTCTGCTGTGTAGTTGTCAGAGTGAACAATTGGATCAAAAAACAATGCAGTCAGAACCAAAGAATGCCGTCGCGATAGATCAAAGGGAAAATCGTGTCAGTCAAAAAGGCGATACCCTTGAACAGTATTTTATAGAGCTGATTTCAAACAGCATCCAAAAGCAAGGAATTCAGGACGATGTTGAATTTCTGACCTATCGCTATCCTTCCAAAACGGATCCGTATTTTTGGATTAAAGTAGGACAGTCAACACCGAATCGCTTTCAAACGGAATTCAATTTTGTCTGTCATTCGAAATCGAAGGAAGTAAAGTACGTCAATGTGTTCACCGGTGATTCGATCGATGTAAGGTCAAATCACTGGTACAAGAAATAAAATGAGAATGCCGCTACCCAGCATTGTTAATCAAGTGGGTAGCAATGTTTAATTTAAATCCGCATAAAATGGAGAAGAGAAAATTTTTCGATGAAAAAAATGTAAAACCAAGTTTCATCATTTTGGTGAGTGTACACATGGCAGGATACTTTACCTTGAGTTATTTTAATGTCGATTTATTCATAAAACTTGCCTCGAGTATCTTGTTTTTGGCTTTAGGGGTATCGCTGGCATATCTTTGGTTTTTGTTGGTGGATAAGAAAAAGTGATAGAAATAGAAACGTTGGATTAATTCCGGTCAAATGAACATAAGTTCCCCAACTTTTTGCCTGCTGTTTTTTGCGCTGATTTCATGCGGAGCACCCGATATAAATAAGTTTCGTCATCAGTCAATGAGAAAACACGCTCATATCACAAGTTGTAGAACATGGGTGAACGGCAAGAAAACAAAGGTAATTCAAGGTAATTTTTTTAATGAAAACGTGAAAACACGCGTTGTGATTGAATACGTTCAGGACAAAAATGTTCGTTTATCGTTTTATAAAATGATTTCTGATCATTGGGTGAAAAGCTTTTCCGATTCCATGCCCATTATGTACTATATGTGTGATACAATTTTAGACTTGAATGGAGATGGATCGAAAGAATTGGTCCTGCAAAAATTTAGGGGAATGGGTAATATTACCGACTATTATCACTGTATTTACACATTCAAACAAGGCCATTTTTGCAAATTGGAAAGAATAGAAAAATTTCCGAATATGAGCTTTCAGCCAAAAACCAAATCCTTTACGGTTTTGGAAAAATCTGCGTCCATTCAAAAGGGAAAATCGTATAGGTGGAATAGAGATTTGAGTTATTCCATAACAAAAATGGAACTTGTGAAATGGGAGGATAGCAATCGGTGCCAAAAGAAAACGTACATATTTAAAAATGGCGTACCAAAAGTCCTTAAACAGTCTAGAAATGAAAAGATGGATCCTATTTATTTTGGTTTTCAAAATTGGTGTGATTAATGTTCAATAATTTTACAAATAGGTGAAACGAATTTTTATGTGGGGAAACATGAAAACATTTAAATTTTTACTGCTTGTGTTGATTTGGGTCATTTTTATGATCACGCAAGAATCAACTGATCATCTCAATGGTAAAATTCTCGTTGCGGATAAAGAATTGATTGAATCGAACTTTAACGGTGAGGTAATTACTTTGGATGAAAGTCGAGGTTTTAAAATAGAACTAAAAAATGAAAAGTATAAAGTTTACAAGCCTTCGAATTATTGCAATTCATCTACCTGTCTGGCAGGATTCTTAAAGATTGGTGATACTTTGTATAAGCATAGCAACTCTGATACGATTTATCAAATTAAAAAAAGTAATCACAAGAAATATACATGGGTTTTGATAAAGTGAATAAACTAAATGTTACGCACCGCTGGTGTTACTATCCATTGAATCATAATCCCACAGCTAAAATGATTATCTTTAGTATAAGTAAACATGAATAGACTCGTTGAACTCATATACTGGATAAAAATATTTTTGTCTCCTTTCTTGACCCTAGTTGCAATGGGATGGGTCGTTTACGTATATGACCAACACTTTTTGTGGATTTCGCTGCTGCTCGTAATAACGGGGACAATCCTGGGTGTTTTTTGGGCGGAAAGAGTCAGAAGAAGGACAGGGACTGCTCAATACATGGCGAAGATTTATCATACAGACGACATCGCTTCTTACGATGAAAGCATGCGCCAGGAAAATCAGGAAGCAACAAAGGAATGATACGGAAAAGATTTTTGATCATCACGTGTGTTTTCATGTGCTGTCAAGCGTTTACGCAGGACACCTTATACTTGAAGCACGATCCGGGCGAGATGGATTCGAGAATTAAAAATATCTACCCCGATTCCTTATTTATTATGGTGAATGATGTGGTCCTTGCATTAGACTATGTGGAGGATTCTGTGATCACAGACTTTAACAATGGAATCTATACCAAGGTTAAAAAATTCTACATCCTTCTGAACAAACGGAGCATAGAAGATAGTTGTTCCTATTATTTTTGGATGAAAAACGGAAGCGACTACATTCCATTTTTTGTTTTGGGAAGTCAAATAATTAATTCAAAATCAACAATTTACTTTCAATTATATCATTACAATCATAAACTTGCTTTTTGGAAAAATCGACTGATTGGTTTTGTGATTAGTTTAAATCAAGGGTTTTCAGGATCAACAGGCAAGGTAAAACAAATCGGTGATTTTTCTCCTGAATGCACACACATTTGGAGCAAGAAAGCGTGTGAGTTTGCGGAAATCTCTCTGGAGAAAATTAAACTAAACTACTATTATCCCCCAATGAAAAAGGTAGGTTTTTCCGACGTGACGGATTCACTAGAAGTCATTTCCATTTCAGATTTAGCTTGGAATAACACGCACTTCAATCTAACCGTGCTGAAAGATTACTACTTCGAATATATGGGGTATGGATATGTGTTTTCATGTTTCCATTCAAACTTCAAACAAGAACGTTTCTTAGGAGGGAACTGTACCTACATATTAAACCCTAATCCAAGTGATACCTTAATGCTTACATGGAATGAAGAAGTAGATCAAGATTGGGGAGATGGCGTTTTGTATGATGGCGTAGCTTCGAGTCGTCCCTTCCTCATTTATCACATCAAAAGTAAACAGGTGTTTTGTTGTTCCATGGATTTTTTAACCAAGGTTAAATGGTGAGGTTAATGTGTACGAACAAATAATAGATTAAATTCCTACGATGAGAAAATCTTCTGTCTATCATTTTGTCTTTTTGCTGATCAATTTAGCGATGTTGTTGGGACTTCTATTTATAAACTCCCTTGAACATACGCTCTTTTTGGTTTCATCGATTTGCGTTCTTTCTTTAGGATTTATGGTGTACAGCCTCATTGTCTTGGATAAAAAACGAATGAATTTAATTTTTACCCTTCTTAACGCAGGTATTTTTTGTTATCAACTCTTAATTTTAATTTCTATTATTCTTCAGAAATTAGGCTACTTTAAAAGTAAATGAAAGAATGTGTCAGGAAAAACAAGAACAAATGAAAGTAAAAGTCGTTGTCGTATATAAAGATTTGGAAGATAAGATTTCCGAAGAATCCATATGGACTGAAAAGTTGGAAAATGGCTATTACCGAATTGACAATATACCATTTTATGTCCCCAATTTAGCCTACAATGACCTGATTGCTATTGAAGAGGATGAAGGAATATTTTACTTTGCTGATTTAATTGAGCGTTCAGGACATTCAACAATTCAAATTATTTTTTTTAAAGAAAATGAAATTGAATATACCTTGTCCAATTTAGAAAAGTTAGGGTGTGCTTGGGAGGGTATGAAAAACCAAGCCTATTTCTCGGTTGATATTCCGCCAAATATAAACTATCTTGTTATCAAGGAATTTTTAGATGAACAAGCTGCAAAAGACATGTTGGATTATAAAGAATCATGTTTGTCCGAAAAACAATAAATAAACTAAAATGAAGCAGGAATTATTTTCATGGGTATTGACGTTCATCGTTCTATTTTTATCTTTCCAAGAAATAAAGTTGGCTTTCCTGTATGTCAAACTGATCACGAATCAGCCTAAAATCATAAAAGTGGAGCGAACGGGCTATTACACCGTTCATGGACAAGCGGCATTTTATGTTCTACCCTCGGACGGTTCAACAAAGGTGCATTTGAAGGTCAAAACCACCATTCTTACCCAATTTGTCCCCTTCTTTTTAGGGCGAACCTTTTCTGTGATGCCATGTGAATCCGAATGCGTTTTGCGCTCTCCGATTTCATTTGTCCTTTCAGGGACAATGATCTTTTTATTGATTCAATTTGGAATCGTTTAAGTACTGAACAACTGATAATCGAAACAACAAGATGAACGTTTTAAGTTATTTTTTTTTCGAATCATTTACGGGAGGAATATTTTTCCTTATTTTAGGATTCATCACCATCATTGACACGATCTATTTTGATACCCCAATGCCAAAATCACGCTACCATTACTATTCCTATCACTTTATTTATGGCTTTGCTGCAAGTTTTGGATTTTTTGCTCTTTCCATCACTCTAATGGTTTGGCGGATATCCCTTTTTATTGATGCACTTTTTTATTAATGGCAATGATGATCAAATTTATGAAGCATAAAATCCACCCTGTATCGTTCGAGGAATTAACCATTCCCCTGACATTAGAACAGGTCGGATTATTGGTGAATGAAAAAATCATTGGCGAACACACCTTTGAATTTAAAGTAAGAGGTAGGGCGAAAGACATCAAATACACAGGGAAGAGAAATGGACCAAATATCGAAATAAAAAGAAGCCTAGACCGACTCACGAATATCCCCATGTATCCAACTGCCAACATTCGCTTCACAGAAGTGAATGGAGAAACGGAAGTGAAAGCGACATTTGAACTTCATCCATATTACACCATCGGAATCGTCTCTTTTTATTGCTTGTTGTTCATTGGCTTCATGGTGGATTCCTATTTATTGGAAACGATACTGAAGCGAATGACCATGTTGCTTTTCCATGTGGCTGTCGTTCTCGGGGCTAATTCCCTTATTCAATTTCATCACCGAAATGAACGTAAGAATATGCTATTGATGTTAACTCAAGTTCTACAAGAGCAGAAGGAAAATGAGGCGTCCGATACGGCTACATTAGATCCTCCAAAAACAGCAACCTTATCGCTGACTGATAAACCCAAAGTATTCGGCAGCGTTTTTGAATTGGTGTTTATTCTGCTGATCGCCTTGTCCTTTTATCACTCCAGAGAGGACGTGCGTTTCATTGATTTAAGTATGTTGTTCATTGCCTGTTTCCTCATGTTTGGATTCTTATTTAAAAAATTAAAACTGAGTTGCAAACTGAATTATAAGGCATTTACGCCAGTTCTTCTAGGTAGCTATTTCTGTTTCAAACAGCTGAACGGTTCTTTTCAAGAGGACGCGTATTATTACTTCTATTTTATCCTTTTCTTCCTTTGGATGTTCACACATTTCGTTTCGAGTAAAAGCCAGTACAATAAGTAAAGTCATGAAAGATAAAAAGCAGTCAAGGCTTGGGCATCCGTTTAGAAAAAATCTTTAATCAACAAAAAAAATATTGATCGTGAATAATGTCATAATTTTTATATTTTCTGCCACCATGTTTTTATTCAACTCTTGCCATGATTCCATTGAATCGAAGCAAACGAAAACGGTGGTTAAAAATCATGTGAATCCAAGGTTTAATGAATTTTTGAAGGAATTCCAACCACTATCGTCAAACACGGTATTTAATACCACCTGTTTTGATGCTTCCAAAAACAAAAATTGTCATGAACTGAATAGTGCTGTGTATAAGCAGTTTTTGAATGGATATGAAGGACCAGCATTATCGGTTGGTTACCTAAAAGACGCTTCCAATTTTTATTCCATCATTTATTGCACAGCAGCAGCGTGTTATTTGCCAAATCTTGCCGTTTATAATCATTCAGGAAAGTTGCTTCAAACAATGCAAATTGCTTCAGGTTGCGGATCCGGCATGGGTTATGAATGTGAGGAAATGGTAAAACTGCGAGGTGAAAATCAAATAATAACAATGAGAAAAGAGAAGTTTTTTCAATGTGACAGTTTAGGTCAAAAGATTGTTTCTTCGGCTGAAGAAAATAATTCTAAAATTAGATACATCGTGGTTGGTGGCAGGATACAAGTTGACACATTAGAAAAATAAACACCATTTAAAAACTTCTTATCTTCATCGCTATGGAAGAGCAAACCTTCAAGGACTTATTGGATTTTGTATACGCTAAAACCTTGCTTTCCAAAAACATCTCTTTAGGTCCGAATTCTAGACTTTGTGATGATATTGGATTAACAGGTTGGGATGCCCATGAATTTTTTATGGCATATGCTGAACGATTTCAAGTGGATGTCAGCGCTTTTCAACTAGCAGATTACGTTGGTGCGGAAGGAAGTATGTTTCATTTTTTACCCAAAACGGTCTTAACCATCCATCATTTATTCTTGGGTATACAGCATTCGAAACTGGATGATCAAATCATAAATGGTGTAAATTTGAGTTAAATTGGCGTATTGCTTCACTATGATTCCTTTCAAACACTTCAGCTACTTTCTACTTTTCAGTCTGCTTTTGCTTTCGTGTGAAAGAAATCATGTCGCGAAAAAACATGCGCCGAACAGATTGACACGGGAGTATAAACGATTTACGAACGGATTGAAAATCATTACCTATAAAGACGGCATACGCCTCAAGGAAGTTTTTTTTAATAATGATGGAGTCATGACACAGGGAGAATCCTTTTGGAAAAACACAAACGCCACGTGTCACATGGTTCTTTTTGATAGCCTTGGACGCCCAATTGGACCTGGTGATTGGAATTACTACGAACAATTTAATGACCTCTTATTCATTAAAAACAGCCGCAAAAATTTTAAAAAAACAAACGGAAGAATGGTGTAATAGATGCGAGAAAAGATCAAGAATTTGGCCTTCAAAATGGTGGAATTTACACAGGTAATAACCCAGGAACACAAAAAAATTACTAAGTGAACTATGAAAGATCTTGTATCTAGAAATGAATTAATAGTGTTTTTTGAAAACAAATTAGGCAAAAAACTTCTTGAGGGGTTTGTCTTTTTTGAAGACACTGGAATAAATGGAATGGACGCTGAAACACTAATGCATAACTTTGGTGAAGTTTTTAATGTTAATATGAAAAACTTTAGAAAAGAACATTATTTTTCCTCAGAATCTAATCTAATGAACTTACCAAAAAGAATTTATTCGTTTTGGCTCTTTAAAACTGAATCAAAGTCCTTTGGTTTAGATCATTGCATTCAAGTGATTGAAAGAGGAGAATGGTTTGACCCTGAATAGAAATCAATGAATTTATCATTCTTGAATTTTACTTAAAAATAGTTCTAAAATGAATTGTCAGCAACAAAAAAAAAGACAATTACCAAGTTAAACTTAGAAAAACTCAATGAAAATTTCCATACATCGCGTCGGTATTCGAACATGCTCCGATTACAGCCCATTCGGTGTGGAAATGGCTGGTAGAACCGAAAGTGATTTCTTTAGCAAAATCGATATGGATTTAAAACCTAAATTTAACTCAAAAGCCAAGCAGTCGATCCATGAAATACATTCTTAAATCCTTTTTGTTATTCGTTCTTGTTTCATGTTTCAGTAATGAGACAGAATTGGAGGCAAGGAATTGGGAGAAAAAACCATTAACAAAAAAAGAAATTCTATTTATGGAGGAGTTAAAAAAAAGGGGGTATGATCATATTGAAATGGATTCTCAAATAATCGGTTTGTATGCATTAGGAAGGTCATCCTATGATATTTACCTCACCACAAAAATCTTAAGCTTAAACGTGAGTGCAGATAGTATTCGAAATGTCGGCTTTCAGATTTCAAAAGAATTATATGACCATGTCCTTGAAGACTCCATTATTTTTGATTGTCAGCAGATAAATGTTCACCTGACTGTTAAGAATGGTAAGAAATATTGGTCTAGGGAATCTTTCAAAATCTACAAAAAACATCTACTTGAAAATGAAATGAAATTTAAGGTGATCAAAAAAAGAAATGGAACTTTTGAACGAGTTTCGATGTAAAAACAGCTGCAAAATCACAAAAGTACTGTTCTGAATGTACATCTCATCCAAGAATAGTCACTTCACAAATAAAAATTTTCAAAGAAGCGAAACATGACCAGTAAACTTAAAATAATACTCATCGTTTTGATTCTAACATCGTGTAACTTTTTGAATAAAAAAAATGAAGTTCAAGAGGGATTTTATGACTACTATCAAGACGGTGATATAATCAGATTGCCATTAAAGGAACCGTACATCATGTACTCCGCTAACAATGGAGAGGATTGGGTTTTTGATGTCCCATTTGGGGATTTTTTAAAAGGTCTACAGGTTAGTAATATTCAATCAGTATATGTTGAAAACGATTTGGTTTTTTTCTATTCGGATTTAATTAGTTTACCAGGAGAAACCGCACCTGCTTGGATCATATTTGATTTGGACAAAAAAACATCAACATATTACAGGAATTATGATCAGTTTATCAAGGATTTCCCAAGTGGACAAAAAATGGAATTAGTAAGTAGTACATTTGAAAAATTTAAACAGAAAAAGAAAGCAACTTGGATGAAGTAATCTACGCAACGCTGGATTTGCATTCCGAGCGCTAAAATCCTTTTGGTTAAATCGCAGTAAAATCCCGCAGATAAAATGTTTATCTTTAGAATAAGAAAACATACATAAGAAGATGAAAATTACCTTCATATCTGTCATGATTATTTTGAATCATTTCACAGGATGGTCTCAAATGAAAAGAGACACCACCGAATACACCTTAAAAGTGACAAAGATTTATCAACCAATAAATGATTCGGTTCGCGTGAAGTTTACTCGGACAATTGAAACAAATAAGAATCAAATAGATACGACGTTAGAACACTACGTACAAAAGTTCAGGGAATCAGAGTGGATAAGAACTGATTATTCCAAATCCATCAATGGAAAAGCAACGTTTATTAGTGTTAATAATAACCCATTAAACCCTGATCATGCCATTTTTGCCGAAAAATCCGGTTTAATCATGCAATACATGCAGACCTCGGGTCAATTTAATACCTCCGCGAATACGTATTTCTACTGGAATGGAATGATATCGAAGCAGGGAGTGTTTTATAATCAACTTATCAAAGATGGCGAATGGTTGTATTTTGAGGAGAATGGAGATACGGCTAAAGTGGAGCACTATTGTGTAAATATCATGGGCGGTGATGATCCAAATCCTGATTATTTTGAGAAGTTCGAAAGTTCAAGAAACGGACTTTGCTATGCAGGATTTAAAGATGGTTGGTTTCGTTACTATCAAAAGGGCAAATTAGAAAGAAGTGAATTTTGGCGAGAAGGGAGGCTCATTGAACAAAAGTTAAGTAAATGAAACTAATTAAAGAATTTAGGTCTAAAAAAATAATCATACCTAGCTTTACAGTTGGTCTAAAAGACTGGGTTACAATCATTTTTCCAAGTGATTGTTTAAGTGATGAAAAAATTATTAAACAAGATTATGTCAAGTCATTTTTGGATAAGGAATTTTTAGATGTTAGACCCTGGATTAAACATAAAATACCTTCAAATATGAACTATGATGATGGGATAATTGAGTTAATTCAAAATAGGGGTAAAAAGGAATATATTTTATTTGGTCCCATTTCCGACCACGAGAAATACTATCAATATTTAGACTCAATTGACAGAAATTTTGGAATAATTGAGTTTTTTCATCCATGTAGTCAAGATGTTCAGTTAAATTCAGGCAGAACGGTAATTGACTTGTCTAAAAATAAGTCTTTCAATGAGTTACATCATATAATTGCTAAAAGTCAATTTTAAGGGTCTTGTCTTATGTTGTAATTGACCTAGCTTGGAAAAAAATGAAAAAAGCGATGCATGAAGTGAAACAAGATTTAATCCTGCAGTACGTTTAACAGCTTTCAGCTCTCCGTTCCATCGTTAAAAAATAGCTTAACTCGTTTATGAATTTTCTGATTTACTTCATTAAAATACTTACCGTCCTTTCTTACTTGGTGCCGATCTGGTATGTATTCGCTGTGAAAGGATTTCTTCAAAGCAACAAGTCCATTTTCATCTTCTTGTTTCAAGGGCTTTTGTTTGTCAGTGCGGACTTAGTGCTAACCTTCCTTCACCAGGACGAATATTCGATGTTTGTCTTTTATTTCGCGGATGTCATCAGGTTCATATCGATACTGTACTTTTATCATCGAACCATCTATCCATCGAAAATCAACGGAGCACTCATGCTCCTCGGAATCGCTGTCTTTTCAGTGGAGAAGTTGAGTCAATGGGATTTGCATAGCAACGATTGGGTATTCACGGTGTTTAGTAATAAAATCTAGACAGTGTTTGTTCGTGAGGCATCTAATAATATGGACATTTAAATTACTTTTGCGCTGCTAAGCTTTTTTCGAAAATAGGATTCAAAAATGAAGGTTCAACTTTATAAGACGAGAAAGGAATTTTTACGTTTTCAGCAGCTACTTCCGGAAGGTGTGAAACGTAAAATGGTAGAGCGTGAAAGTACCTATTTCGAAGTGGAATTGAACCGTTTAGGTAAACAAGCAACTTCACACCCAACAAACAAACCATGAACCAATTTCTTATGCGATTTTCCCTTTTACTAGCTGCCTTCATTCTTTTTTCCTGTAAGGAAGACCAGATCAACTCAACGAAAAAGGAGCAGACCTCCGATGAACGGTATTTGACGCAACTAGATGCTTTACTTCCACATTACATCAATCCAATGGATTACATCATCATGTATCGCTATGGGAGCATAGAATGGACGCCGTGGTCCGCAATCATTTGCATCCCAAAAAAGGACTTAAAGAAGGAATCCATTCACGTGGATTATTTTATGTGTAACATCGATATGGATCAAATGGCCATGATGAATAAACCGGCGATGACCATGTATTCATTGAAAATAGAAAATCCAGATGTAGGGGTGAGTCCCTTGGATCTTCATCAATTGACAAAAATGAGCTTTCAGAAATTGAATAAATACCTTCGGAATTTGTACCTAAATGAGCACGTAGGAGAGGGGCATTGTGCCAATATTTACCTGCTAAGAAGTCAGCAGTCCAACGCGATTTATATGCTAGATAAAACGAATTCTTCCAGCATGTCAAGGTACCTTAAAGCCATCTGCCGAAAAATTTCAGCCATGGAATATTATCAATCGCTTTCATTGGATAAAGAATGTGATGTTCCGACAGATTTGATTGCTAATTTACGCTTAGGGAAGGAGTTGGATACCTTTCATTTTGCCATCGATTATCAGCAACTAGGAATGTACTAATCAATGAGCACTTGACAACTTTAAAAAATCCAAACAAACAGTGAAAGATCGAAACCGCGTGCTGAAAAATGCCATCTACAATCATTCAATTATTCTCTATTGTGCGGGATATCAATTTTATTTTCATCCCACAACTTTTGAACAGCAACGTTACGAATGGGTGAAATTATTAAATGTTTAAGCTTTTCTCCCAAAGAATAGCACTACTTTAATCCACTTTTTTAATTTTAACGTGGAATTGGACGGTGGATCGGAATCAACCTTGACACATAGTGCTGTGTTCATGATTTCGACAAATCGTTAATAAATGAAGGTCCGTATGAAAGATCAAACGAGATTAAAAAAAGCTGAACTTTTAAGGCGATGCGGAGAGGACGAAAAAGCGAGTAAAATCCTCACTTCGTTGCTAGTCGTGGATGATGTAAACATTATTGCTCAGTCGAACTACAATTTAGGGATCATAGCCGAACATCCAGAAAGGGGTAAGAGAAACATTCCGAAAGCGATCCAGCACTATCAAACCGCTTTGGATTTAGGATATGCCGAGGCAGCCGATGACTTAGCTAATCTTTATTATTTTGGAACGGGTGTTAAGAAAAACGTAAAAAAGGCCTGTGAAATCTGGGAGGAAGGCTTCAAATTAGGGTCGGAATGTGCCGGTTTTCAACTAATTAACCATATTTTTCATTTTACTTCGGACTTCAAGCATTCAGAATTATTACGTTTAATAGATACCTTACTCAACAGAAATGCATCTTGGAAATCCTTATATTACACGAAGTTTAACCTCTATTCCGATAAATCTTGGGACGGCTATAACATCGATGAAGCGATCAAAAATCTAAAAATATACGCAGAAATGGTTGGGGATTTTGGCTATCGCGAATTAGTAAAAATGTACACTACAGGAGAACATGTTGAACCGAATCCAACGGAAGCAAACAGGTATGCAAAAATGCTTAGCGAAAAATAGAATTAAAAAACAAGTACTTTTGGTTCATTGCCCTATTCAAATCAACCAATAGATGTAAACGCTTGCTTATGGAACATAAATCAGTCATTTCAAGCTTCAACATCAGCGCGTATTTATTGCCTGTTTTCATAGTTTTATGTGGTGCGGTCCCATTTTTTGTTGACTTTTTGATGATCAATGAACCGAAGAATAGCAGTAGTTCGGTATTCAAAGTTTTTATGAGTGTTTTTTCCTTGGTACTAATGCTATTTGGTGTTTACCAGTTTATCTACCACATCGTGAAAATTGAAATAACAGAAAAGGAAATAGCCATTCGAAAGAACCTTGGATTTGGTCACAAAATGCGCTTTACTTGGGGAGAAATAGATGGATTTGAAATCGTTGAGAGAAGTTCAAGAAGTGAAAAATATGAAGTTTTACACGTGAGAAAAAATAAACGAATCGTTATTCGAGTTTCTCAATTTTACCTCTCAAATTATTCGGAAATTAAAAAGGTTATATTGATGAACCTGTCGAAAGTAGGGGAGTAGGATTGTGTTAAAAGCAGAAACTCATCACGATCCGCTGGGATCGTAATTATGCGGAAAACTGAACACAAACGCTGCTAAATGATTATTTTTAGTAGCTTAGAATATCAGATAAATGAAAATTTAGTTCATACAGGAAGAAATGAAGAGAATGTTGTCCATTTTATGCGTGCTTTGTTTACTGACCAACTGTCAATCAGTTGATTCGAGTAGGGATAATACCGCTAAAGTCCTCAAAACCGACTCAACTCAACTAGTTACCTTGTTTCAATATAAAAGAACAATGAGTCATGATTTGAGCACATTTTTCACCAATAATAAATACTTAGATAGTATTCAACTTACCTTAAGTTCGTTGAACAAATGTGTGTCCGGCAAGGACATTCAATCTGAAAAGGATGCATACCCAATAACAGGTCAAATTGAAATCCAAAAAACACGCCTTAAAGTAACTGTTTTTCAGAACAATGTTGATCTTCATAAAAAAGAGGATATCGGTTGGAATGGGACGTATGTGATAAAATGAGTGTGATTCCCTATGAGCGTTTTTAGGTAGATATGAAAAAGGTGAATGGCATCAAAAAAGATAAGTGTATGTTAAATCGTTTTCTTTTATCCGTTTGTTTAAGTATTGGAACTATGCCAGCGATTTATGTTTTTTTTAACCTTTAAACGAAAAAGAAATATCCGCAGCTTATTTAGAACAACGAATAGCTATTCATTTGGAAATGATCGTTTTCAATCAGGATGGATGCAGCGAGTAAAAAGAGGGGAAAATGAAAATAAGTAATGTTCAAAAAAAGACAAGTATGAAAATAATGGTCCTTATGATGTTTGTTTTCACCTTTAATTGGGTTTTTACACAAAATAAGAGGGAAGTGATCTTATCCGATTCGTTTAATGGCAAGGTGGATTTGGCTACGTTTAAAACCATTAAAAGGAAAAATATACATTCACGAAACGAATTAAAACGGACGAGCGTGTTTGAATACGCCAACTTTTTCTGTGGAGAAAAACGTCTTGCAGCGCTATTTGATCAGTTACCTAAAAGAATACGGGTGAAATACGTGATGCTCGCCAATAACACGAGAAAAGCAAGCAAAAGATCCTACTTACATTGTTTTATCTATCAAAACGGACATCGGTTTTTTGAGAATTTCAAAGAATTAGCCATTGATTCGGATTGTTTTCAATTCTTCAAAGCAAACAGTAGATTTTATTTTGTTGGTAAAATGAAAGGCTTTGAAAACTCAAGTGTTTACCTGGAAATACCGAAGTGATTTTGATGAAATTATGGCTTTATCACTTGTATTTTACCATCCTTACTTATCACAACACTTTGTCCAAGAGCCCTTTTAGAAGCAATTAATTTTAGTTTAATTATACAACTTTTGAAAAGCAACGGCTATAAATGGGTGAAATAATTTGATGAAGAGTTAGGTAATTCATTCAAAAATAAGGTCCAACATTTTCTTTGCGCTTTCAACAAAGCTTATGCATTTTTTAGTTGATCGATTTCTAAACTTAAAAGTGGAATGTTATTTTTAATAATTCCCCAAAGCATTTCTTGTTCGATTATTAGGCTGCATAAAGTTCCACTTTTGAGCGATTAATCTCTTCTATTAAAACCGGATTTTTTAGGGATTTAATGGATACAAGATGAACTTTTCTTACTAGTAGCTCCTCTAGTTTTTCAAGTAAAGAGAAATAATTGTCAGCATAATTTAAGACGTCGATTTCAGTTGAAAATTGGACTAAGAAGTCAAAGTCACTGTATACATGCATTTGACTACGAGCTGCAGAACTAAACAGGGCAAACGAAATCACTTGATGCTTTTCGAAAGTAAATTGATCTCTTGAAGTTTTCGTTCGATTAGCGCGTTCATTACATTTGAAATTTAAGGCTTTTTTACTTAATTCATGAATCTCTCCCACAAATGATACGCACAAACCAACGTTCTCCTAATAATGTTAGAAAAACCATGCAAAAACTTCGTATCTTCATCGCTATGGAAGAGCAAACCTTCAAGGACTTATTGGATTTTGTTTACGCTAAAACCTTGCTTTCCAAAAACGTCGCTTTAGGTCCGAATTCTAGACTTTGTGAAGATGTCGGATTAACAGGTTGGGATACCCACGAATTTTTTATGGCATATGCTGAACGATTTCAAGTGGATGTCAGCGCTTTTCAACTAGGAGATTACGTAGGTGCGGAAGGAAGTATGTTTCATTTTTTACCCAAAACGGTTTTAACCATCCATCATTTATTCTTGGGCATACAGCATTCGAAACTGGATGATCAAATCATAAATGGTGTAAATTTGAGTTAAATTGGCGTATTGCTTCACTATGATTCCTTTCAAACACTTCAGCTACTTTCTACTTTTCAGTCTGCTTTTGCTTTCGTGTGAAAGAAATCATGTCGCGAAAAAACATGCGCCGAACAGATTGACACGGGAGTATAAACGATTTACGAACGGATTGAAAATCATTACCTATAAAGACGGCATACGCCTCAAGGAAGTTTTTTTTAATAATGATGGAGTCATGACACAGGGAGAATCCTTTTGGAAAAACACAAACGCCACGTGTCACATGGTTCTTTTTGATAGCCTTGGACGCCCAATTGGACCTGGTGATTGGAATTACTACGAACAATTTAATGACCTCTTATTCATTAAAAACAGCCGTTATCCCTGTGAATTCAAGGTGCACGAAGTCGAATCTTATCAAGAACACGATGTTGAGATTGATACCGTTCATGTGTATAAAAAATCGGGTGAATACTACATCAACTTAAAAGAAGTCTATTCAAAACGAAAAAAGAAATTCCACTATTTGCAAATAACCAGTTTAGCCCACGTGGAACCAAAATTATATGATTGTTTTACTGATTTAGTAAGGGTTGGTAAATCCATTAAAGTAGATAAGTATAATTTAAATGGACTTTGGTAATTTCGTAGGCATGATCATTAAAGTAGAAGAGATGCACGGACAGACGTTTCAGAATGAAGTTTAAACAACTGTTCCATAGCAGGACAAAAAAAAAGAAAATGAAAGCATATTCGAAGTTCTACGTATTCTTCCTTACAAGTTTCATACTTGCCTTGAACAGTTTTGCACAAGTGAAAACTGTTGAAAAAACCTATGTTTTGGATACTGTTTTTAAGGAGAAATCCTACGGAATAAAGGTCGTAGATGAAGATCACATTTGGTCAAATCTTTTGCAACATAACGGCATTTATTTTTTTAAAAGTGATTCCTTGGACCTTTCTTTTCAAACCGTTTTTTCCAGCCGACTTGATCAGTTCGCGAATAAAAAAATCAGCTCGAAATTATCAAATGAAGAATACCGAGCAAAAGTCTGTTCCCTGGTAATGGATTACTATAATCATGCAGAGAGGAACGAAGAGGAGGAGTATGTTGTGACTTATGACGCGCAACGTCACATACTATGCGAGCAAATCAAATACCTAAAAGGAAACAAACGAATGACCTGTAAATTCACGCTATTCCTAAGCGATGGAACAATTTGTTTTTTGCTGTTTCAATGTGACACGAAACAACTAAAGTGGGTGGAGGACTATGTTCATCAATCCATTACTATTCAATCTTAGGAGTCCTGCCACACATTAAAACGCTTCGGCTAAAATGAAAAAGTACTTGATTTTAGTTGGCCTTGTCTTTTTGATCACATATATGAAAATACATGTAACAAGTAATAATTCCTTAAAATCAACGTTAGTGCTTCGTTATAACCAACATTCTGCCACCATATGAACGCTGTTTTACTCATATTGCTCCTGCCAATGATTGTGTTCGCATACATTCGTTTGATAAAAGGTGAAATGCACTGGTCAAAAAAAATAGGCTGGACATTCTTAATAACGGCATATGTCTTGTTTTGGACCTGGTTTTTATTGGAATATTCGGACACGAATGACTATTGGCGAAAAATTGATACATCGGTCTTTTATTCACCGATTTCAGCAAGACACTCATTGACCTTTTGGGTCTTTCATCTATTGAGTGTCATGGGCTTGCTAAGCCTTTGGCATAAGGGACGTAATCAAGCGCCTTTAGTCCTTGTATTTAGTTCGATGTTCGTCCTGTTTGGTGTCATTCTTCAAGGTCTTGTCATTGTGCAGTTAGTACATCCTTGGGACTATATTTCTAGGGCACATCAAATGGGATTATTACTTGGACCAATCATTCACATTTTTATTTCTATACTATTGTTATTCAGTTTATTAAAGAATGAAATGAAATTAGCGAATGAACGCACCTTTAAACATTCGGGACTTCAATTTCTCAATGAGAAAATCAAGGAGTCAGAACACTTGATGCTCTGGGTTTTGATCTTATTTCTTCCAGTCTTGATCGTAATCACCTTGGTACTGATCTTGTTCGGACAGGAATACGATTCCTTGGCGAAAGTATTTACAGAAACGACAACGTGGAGCTTTTCACAGAAACCCCATCCACCGTATATCGAGCACCAAGGACATTACCTGTGCACGGTTGCGGCTTGTGGCTCACCGCGCATCGTCAAACCGCTGCGCTTGGGAAAACGTGCTGGACAAGACATCATTGTCAACCGGCAACTGATGGTTGCAAACGCCTTCGAAGCATTGATTCAAGATCGCTTTCCTCGTGCGCATCGGTTCATTCGCAAAAACTACGATACCTATGGATATCCGCTGTCGAAAGACATTACGACACCGTTTAAATCTAACATGACGTATATCCTGATGAAACCCTTGGAGTGGTTTTTTCTACTATTTGTATATTCGTTCAGTGAAAAGCCTGAGCAGTTGATTCATTCGCAATACAAGCTATAGTAAACATCAAGCTTGAGGTGAATGAAATGAACAGTTTTATGAGAAAAAAGGGAATCAGTGCCCAATTTTAGGATTAGGATCAGAGCCTCCATATAAAGAGAAAAATGAAACAAAAAATATACATATTCAGCGGACTCGGTGCGGATGCCCGCGTTTTCAAACATGTTGATTTCGGCGAAAACGAAGTGGTTTTTTTAGATTGGCTTTTACCTGATAAAACAGAATCCATCGAAAACTACGCAAGGCGGATGGCACGATTCATTGATGCCGAAGATCCTATCCTGATGGGTATTTCCTTCGGTGGAATCATGGCCATTGAAGTGAGTCAAGTCATTCCAACAAAGAAACTCGTCTTGCTCGCAACCGCTAAAAACCGCTCTGAACTTCCAGCCTTGTATCGTTTCTTTGGACGCATTCAGGCCTTGCGCATTTTTCCAGTCTCGCTCATGAAACGCACACATTTCTTGACGTATTATCTTTTTGGGGTGAAGGAAAAAGAACACCAACGGATTTTAAGTGATATTTTCCGACAGACGGATACGCGCTTCTTAAAATGGGCTTTGACTCAAATCTTGCAATGGAAACGCACCGAAAAACCCGTGAATGCCATTCACATTCATGGAACCAAGGATCATATTATTCCATGTAAACAGGAAATGCAAGCGAAGGAAATTCAAGGTGGGGGACACCTTATCACCTTGAGTCATCCGAAGGAATTAAATGACTTATTAACTCAGGAATGGAAGAACATCACCGCGTAGCATCATGAAAATGTTAAAATTAATTGTTCAACTTTTGATGCTCTGTATCGTAACACTGGTGATTGTATTATTCATCCTAAGGTTTATGGGGGTCAATCCACAGTCCAACTATCAATCAACCGTGGAGGCAATCGAAATCTATGGATTTCCTATGGTTATTTTACTGAGTCTTTTCCTAACCTTAGACAAGCGCAATGGAATTAGAAGAAACATCTCATGGGTTGTTGTAACGCCCATTCTTTCATATGCCTGCATTTTTTTAATGTCCATAGTTATGCTGTTTTCCACTCAGCATTGGATTGATTTTACCATTGCTTATCAAAACAAAAAAGACCCGAATCGTACCATTCGCGAGCAATTATTGGACCTTGGAGCACATGGCTATGCAGATCGAGGAAGGGTAGTGGAGGTTCGTTCAACCTTAGGATTTTTTGAATACTGTATTCCCGTTGATACAAATAAACTTCAAAAAAATGAATGGCGCTATGTCAATCGAGATGGCGATATAACGTTTCCGTGAGGTTCAACGCTAACCTCGTTGAATCAAACGATACATCGTTTTCGTTTTATCACCATCCTTTGTGAAAAACCCATTATCGACCCCGATTTTCAAATCCCTACTCGCAGTGGCCGTTGAGATGTGTTGAAAAACAAGCATATAGTCTTTTCTTGTAAAGATCTGACTTCCGATTTCGCGAAAATAATCGAGTCGTTCTAAGGTACTCATGATTTTGGCTTTGTAGTCCAATTGTTCATTTAAGGCACTCAAAAGAATGCCCAATAAGTATTCAATAAATGGTGTAGAATGTCCGGACTTATCACTATCCGACAAGGCTTGATAATACGCAGATTGCGACTGGTGAATGAGGTTTTCAAAGGGAAGAAATGCAAAGAGTGGATATTCCTGCATGAGTATGAGTGTTTGCCAAAGTCGACCCATACGACCGTTTCCATCTTGGAATGGATGAATAAATTCCAATTCATAATGAAAAACACAACTTTTAATCAGCGTAAGTTCCTCTGATGTAGAAATGTAATGAAAAAGGTCCTTCATTAAAAAGGGAACATTTTCTGCCGGAGGCGCCATGTGGGTAATTTGATCTCCAGAAACAACTCCAACACCACCTTTTCGAAATTTCCCAGCGCTTGAAATGAGTCCTTGCATCAGCGACGCATGTGCGTTCAAAAAGGAATCCATTGAATTCGGTTCAAATGTCGATAGTCTTTCATAAACGCGAATGGCGTTCAAAACTTCTCGAACATCTTTCTCTGGACCAATCACCTGTTTGTTGTCCATTAAGGCGGTAATTTGTGCTTCACTCAGTGTGTTTCCTTCAATTCCCAAGGACGAATGAATCGTCTTGATGCGGTTTTCCTTGCGTAATTTAGGCGTGGGTTTATCCAAATACTTTGCATTGATTTGTCCAATTCGCTCGGAAATTTGCGCGACAAGCCGCAGTATTTTTGGTGTGATGGAATAGGGTGGAGTCATCTTGATAGTGTCATTTGATAGTATCAAAGTTACAAAATTGATCGAATCAATTCATTTATTCATTGATTCCTTGACCGATTTTCACGAACTTTGGCACACAAATTTTATCCAATGAAACCAATCGTGCTTTTCTTGTTCTTATTAATTGGACTTTGTTCGATGGAGACAGCAAATGCCCAATCTACTCCATGCTTTCCAGGCCAATGCATCGGCACTTGGAAAGGCATGATGTACATTTACGCTTATGGGAATTTGCGGGACAGCGTCCAAGTGGAATTATCGGTCGCTAAAATCGACGACAATTCGTGGAAATGGCGCACGGATTATATTTCTGAAAAGATGCCTGTCACAAAGGATTACATCATGCGTCGTGATCCGAAGTCCGCACATACCTTTCTGCTCGATGAAGGCGATGGTGTGGTTTTAACGAATTACCTGACAGGAACGAAACTCTATTCAAACTTCGAAACGGAAGGAATCCTACTTGGATCCAGTTACGAATTTATCGGAGGGAATTTAGTGTTCGAAGTCACATCAGGTAAGAAACTCAACGAAGCTGAAGAATCCGGTGTGACCAACTTTTCCGTGGACTTTGTCCAACGTGTGGCCTTGCAAAAGATTCGCTAGTTTTTACTTCAGTTTTAAATCCAAGGCGTAGATAAAACTGGAAATTGCTGCTGCGCCTAATTCCAATTCACGACGATTCACACTTTCAAACACATCGCTCGGCGCGTGGTGATAATCGAAATATCGTTGGGAGTCTGGCACGAATCCAAACAAGGGAATTCCTGGATACTGTTCCTTCAATGGACCGATGTCCACACCGCCATAGCCTTTTTCAAACACGTGTAAGTCGTAGTTTTTATAAAGCGGCGCAAAGGTTTGTAAGAAAGCAACTTGCGCATCGGAACCGTCGACCCCAAACCCTCTTGGAACGAATCCCCCACGGTCGGACTCCAACGCCGCAATGTGTTTTTCTCCAGCGGCTTTCGCAAGCGTCGCATAGGATTTTCCGCCCATGTTTCCATTCTCTTCATTCATAAAGAAAACGACGCGCAAGGTGTGTTTTGGTTTGTAATTCATGGCCTTCAAAATGCGCAATGCTTCCAAGCAATGAATCACCCCAGCGCCATCGTCGTGTGCTCCTTCACCTGCATCCCAGGAGTCTAAGTGTCCACCAAAAACAATGATTTCTTCCGGCTTTTCCGTTCCGCGAATTTCCGCAATCACATTGTACGACGTCGCATCTGGATACACGCGGCAATCCATTTCAAAAACGAAGTTCACTTTTCCTTTCGCCAATGCAGCGGAAAGATCGTTGGCATCTTGCGTGGACAATGCGCCTGCAGGAATGCGTGCCACCGAATCCTCGTAATGCATCGATCCCGTGTGTGGATGGATGTCCTGCGGGAGTCCAAGCGAGCGAATAATCACCGCTTTCGCACCCAGTTTTCCCGCTTCCACTGCACCATTTCCTCGGATGGCATAACACGCACCATACGCCTTAAACGTTTGAATTTGCGCGGCGTCCATGGCTTGATTCAAGAACACTATTTTTCCTTTGATTTTCGAAGCTTTCGCTTTCTTCAGCTCCTCCAGGTTTTTGAATTCTATGACTTCTGCCTCCATCATTCCATTGGTACCGATGGATCCACCCAAAGCAAGGATGTGAACTTTGGTTAATTGTCCGTCAACAGTGCGAAACCATGCGCTTTCTTTTGTTCCTCGTTCCCAATGCGGAACTTTGATTTCTTGTAAGTACACACGATCGAATCCGTAGCTTTTCATTTTCGCTTCACTCCATTCCACAGCCATTTGCGCGCCTGTGGAACCGCTCAAACGCGGACCAACATCCTTGCACAGTTGGCGTAGATTCTCGTAGGACTCACCACGCAACAAGGCTTCATCGTAAATGGCGCGAATCATGATGGAATCCTGTGCGGAAATTCGTACAAAAAGGGATAGAACTAAAAGGGAAACGAAATACTTCATTGGATTAATTTGGGATAAAAATAACCATTTTCAATTGGATAAATTCTGCCCTGTAAATTCTATCGATTTTGGCGGTCCTCAAAGGCAAGATTCTTTGTATCTTTGTTCTCTAAAATTGAGATAGAATGGCTTTAAAATGTGGAATTGTCGGCTTGCCGAATGTTGGAAAATCAACTTTATTTAACTGTTTATCAAATGCAAAGGCGCAATCGGCGAATTTCCCTTTTTGTACCATAGAACCGAATTTAGGAACAACATCCGTTCCGGATCCACGTTTGGAGAAATTGGAAGCGTTGGTAAATCCAGAGCGCGTCATGCCAACAACAATGGAAATCGTTGACATCGCTGGATTGGTAAAAGGAGCTTCTAAAGGAGAAGGATTAGGGAACCAATTTTTAGCAAATATCCGCGAGACGGATGCCATTTTACACGTGTTGCGTTGCTTCGACGATGGAAACATTGTCCATGTGGATGGTAGCGTAAATCCAATTCGCGACAAAGAAATCATTGACATCGAATTGCAGTTGAAGGATTTGGATAGCATCGAAAAGAAAATCCAAAGTTTGGCGCGTGTCATTAAATCTGGTGATAAGGACGCTGTCAAAGAAAACGAACTCGCACACAAAATCAAAGAAGGTTTAGAGCAAGGACGATCCATTCGTGGTTTGGACTTTACACAAGAAGAATTTGATATCATTCATAAATTCAATTTGATCACATCGAAACCAGTGATGTACGTTTGTAACGTAGATGAAGCATCTGTGAAAACAGGAAATGCCCATGTCGAAGCGGTGAAAGCTGCCGTGGCGGATGAAAATGCCGAAGTGATGATCATCGGTGCGAAAATTGAAGCGGACATTACGGAACTAGAAACGTACGACGAACGTCAGATGTTCCTAGATGAACTTGGATTAGAAGAACCAGGAGTGAACCGTTTGATTCGTCAAGCATACCACTTATTGAACTTGCAAACGTATTTTACAGCAGGTGTGAAGGAAGTACGTGCTTGGACGATTCGCAAAGGAATGACCGCACCACAAGCGGCAGGAGTCATTCACAGTGACTTTGAAAAAGGATTCATTCGTGCCGAAGTAATGAAATACAATGATTTCATTACCTATGGATCAGAAAGCGCGGTGAAAGAAGCCGGTAAATTTAAAGTAGAAGGAAAAGAATACGTCGTAGAAGACGGTGACATCATGCACTTCCGATTCAACGTATAATAAAAAGAACAACTGATGATTGCAGCAAATAATCCAGCATTACGCTCATGGATTTCCGTTCCAGAAGGATCTGATTTCCCGATTCAAAACTTGCCATTCGGTGTAGCGAAAACAAATGGAGGAGCTCCGTTTGTGGCAACACGCATTGGTGACACGGTCATCAACATCGCCCAACTCGTTGAGATGGGGGCATTGCATGTGGACGGATTCTCGGTAAGTGATTTTCAACAAGCGTTTTTGAATCCCATGATGAAAAAAGGAAAAGAAGCGACGCGTCAATTGCGTCAAGCACTTTCAGATCTTTTTTCTGCAGATAATCAAGCAGCGAGTGAGAATACCTCACTTCGTTCGGCGCTGATTTCTTTGTCCGATGTAGAAATGTGTATGCCGGTGCAAATTGGTGATTACACGGATTTTTATTCGAGCAAAGAGCACGCAACAAACGTTGGAATCATGTTCAGAGATCCAGCGAACGCCTTGTTACCGAACTGGTTGTGGATTCCTGTGGGTTACCACGGACGTTCTTCATCTGTGATTATTTCCGGTCAGGACATTCATCGTCCAAAAGGACAAATCAAACCAGACGACAATGAACCACCAATTTTTGCAGCATCGCGTCAAGTGGATTTCGAATTAGAGATGGGCTTCATCACGTACGACGGAAAACCACTTGGCGATTCCATTTCGACGAACGAAGCAGAAGAGTATATTTTCGGTATGTGCCTGTTCAACGACTGGTCAGCACGTGACATTCAGAAATGGGAATATGTTCCACTTGGTCCATTTTTAGCGAAGAACTTTGCCTCATCGATTTCATGTTGGATTGTGACCATGGATGCGTTGCAACCATTTGCCGTGGATACACCAGTTCAAGATCCAGCGGTACTTTCTTATTTGAAATTTGAGGGAAAGAAATCCTACGACATTCATTTACAAGTAGGATTAACACCTGAAAATTCAACGGAAAAAATCATTTGCAACTCGAATTTCAAATACATGTATTGGAACATGTCACAGCAATTAGCGCATCACACCGTAAATGGATGCAATGTACGTTGTGGCGATTTAATGGGTTCCGGAACGATTTCTGGTTCAACTCCTGATTCCTTTGGTTCCATGTTGGAATTGGCCTGGAAAGGAACAAAACCTCTTGCGATGAATGATGGGACTGAACGACGTTTCATTCAGGACGGCGATACCGTGACTATGCGTGGATTCTGTCAAAACGATGAAGTTCGCATTGGTTTTGGTGAAGTGAAAGCGAAAATCCTCCCAGCGAAATAAATGCAAAATTACGACTCCGCGAATATCGACCTAGAATTAGAGCGCATTGAAATTTTAAATGCGTTCAAAGGCTTGTTGAGGGCGATGAAAGATCGTAGCCGCGAGGAGACGAAAATGGTGCGCAAGGCTTTTGATATAGCCTTGGAAGCACACAAGGAAATGCGTCGAAAGTCCGGCGAACCGTACATTTATCACCCCATTGCTGTGGCGCGAATTTGCGCAGAAGAGATGGGCTTGGAACCTACAGCTGTTGCTTGTGCCTTGTTGCACGACACCGTGGAGGACACGTACATTACCTTACAAGATATTGAAGATATTTTCGGATCGAAAGTTCGAGCCATCATTGATGGACTCACAAAGATTCCGGAGGTATTCGATGAAAACACCTCGATTCAAGCAGAGAATTTCCGTAAAATGATCCTCACAATTTCGGATGATTTTCGTGTCGTGTTAATCAAATTAGCCGATCGCCTGCATAACATGCGCACTCTTTCCAGCATGAAAGTGGAAAAGCAATTGAAAATCGCTTCGGAAACACGTTTTCTCTACGCTCCATTGGCGCACCGCTTGGGATTATATCCGATTAAAACGGAACTGGAGGATTTATCGATGAAGTACTGCGAACCTGAAGTGTTCAAGGAAATCGACTCCAAATTAAAAAGTACCCAGGATGTGCGAAATCGATTTATTCGTCGATTCGTTGCGCCAATTAAGGATGAATTAGAACGCCAAGGATACAAGTTCGAAATCAAAGCGAGACCGAAATCCATCTTTTCGATTTGGCGTAAAATGCAATCGAAAAGCGTTCCGTTCGAGGAAGTATTCGATTTGTTTGCTTTGCGCATCATCGTGGACACGCCTTATGAATTAGAGAAGGCGGATTGTTGGCGCATTTATAGCATCGTTACTGATTTCTATCAACCGAGTCCGGATCGCTTACGTGACTGGATTTCCACTCCACGTGCGAACGGGTATGAGTCCTTGCACACCACCGTAATGTCCCCACAAGGACGTTGGGTTGAAGTGCAAATTCGCTCCAAACGCATGGACGATATCGCTGAACACGGATTGGCAGCACATTATAAATACAAGGAGTCCAAAACCGACGAAAACAAATTCGACCGATGGATCGCTGAAATCCGCGATTTACTCGACACACCGGACATGAATGCCTTGGATTTCGTGAATGACTTTAAATTGAATTTATTCAATGACGAAATCTATGTCTTTACACCAAAAGGAGAACTTCGCGTACTTCCAACGGGATCGACCATTTTGGATTTTGCTTACGACATTCATACTGAAATCGGGAATCGTTGTATTGGCGCGAAAGTAAATAACCGTTTGATGCCATTAAGCTATCAGCTTCAAAATGGCGATCAATTGGAAATCCTAACATCCAAAAAGCAAAAACCAAACGATGAATGGTTGCGCTTTGTGGTTTCTGCACGCGCAAAACAAAAGATCAAATCATCCTTAAACGACGAACGCAAACAGATTGCATCCGACGGAAAAGAAATCTTGGAACGAAAATTCAAGCAGTTCAACGTTCGCATGAATCCAGAGAATATTCAATATCTAACGAATCATTTTCACGTTTCAACCATCACGGAACTTTACTTCCGCATAGCTAAAGGGAAAGTTGATTTGTCAAAATTACGCGAATTGGAAGTCGTGAACGGCATGTTGCAATCGCAGCGTAAAATTCAATCCAAAAAAATCAATAGTGGTCCAGAAGAGGGAACTTTTGAGGGCATCAACACAGACAAGGACACCATCATCATTGGTGAGGATTTTAAAGGATTTGATTATCAGTTGGCCCGCTGTTGCAACCCCATACCTGGGGATAAAATCTTCGGATTCATTACGATCAATAATGGGATTAAAATCCACCGTTTTACTTGTCCAAACGCCGTACATTTAATGTCCAAATTGGCCTACCGATGTTTGAAAGCGAAGTGGGAGGGAGAGCAGTTGGTGGAACGCATTGCGGCGATTCGCATTGTTGGAATTGACCAATTGGGAATGGTAAACCGCTTGACGGAAATCATCTCAAAACAAAACCATGTAAACATGAAGAGTATTTCCTTTGAAACCAACGATGGTGTTTTCGAAGGTCGAATCAAGGTCCTGGTATTTGACACGGCACAATTGGAACAATTGACGCGTAAATTTGAAGAAGTAGAAGGTGTTCAGCGTGTAACCCGTTGGGATTCAGCTGATGGGGAAGAAATTCAATAGTCTTTTCGAATGTCATATGGACTCTTCGGTCGCAAGAATGGATTCCAAGAAAATCCTTTGATAAATTGTTCTTCTGCTTTGATTTGATTCATGGGATAGAAAATCCCATCCGGCTTATCGAAATAGGTAATGGATTTTACCTCGCCGCTATCCAAATCAATGAGTAAATCAGAAGCATACAAGCGATTCATTCCTTTGCGAATCTTGACTAAACTCGAGTCTGTTTTCTTTTCTTCCTCTGGATAGAAAATTGTCCAGGCATTTCCTTTTATGTCTGCTTTTACCAATTCATTCTTTTCAAAATAAGCAGTCATGATTCTTCCAGCCAATTGATTGTAATAGTTACCCGAATCTATTTCCATCACCGCACTTGCTTGATCCATGATTTCAATTTGCTTCAAAGAACTATCCTGCATCGAAATTTTCATGGTCAATCCTTTCAGTTCTGCATTTTGCGACCAAATGATGGGTTGGCTGCGCAAAAACAACTCTTCCGAATTTGGATCGTAGCGTGCCGTATCACAAATGCCTTGCATACCTTTGTTGTATATGCGCACATGTCGATGCGCTAAGGTTTCGGTGGTTCGATTCAAACTGTCCTTGTGCATAATTAAGGAGTCCGCGTGTAAATACAAGGTGTCACCATCGTACACTTTAAACGCGAGCGTGTTTCCCGTTAAATACGCCAAATGTAGGCTGTTACTCGATTTCGCTTTGTTTCCCATGAAAGCCATGTTCTGGGTGAAGTCTTTGTAGAACACATTACCACGTCCTTCGTAATTATTGAGTTTGGTATTCAAAAACAAGGTATCTCCTTTGATGATGCTCGTTTTCTGAATCACTTCCGCTTGTTTATACAACACACCTTCCTCCGTTTGCACATGAAACCAACCTTTTCGGCAATGAATCGTAATGCTGTCGTTCTGCATGGTTGATGGACCGTAGAAATAAAGTTTTTGTTGTTCGTAGGCAAATTGCAAAGTATCGGTGTTGACCTTCAAGTCATTCTTACGATAGTCCACATTACCACTAAAAAAGAAGCTTCCATTATTGGGATAAAAATAGCCCAAGGTACTGGTGATGCGTTCATTGGAAACGATGGATTCGATGCGCCCTTTGTTTCGGTAGATGGCTCGTCCGCGTTTCGCATCGTAATCGAGCGAATCTGAACTGAGTTTGTATTCTTGATCACGCACGCGCACATCGCCCCAAAGTTTGGCGTATTTGTTTGCTTCATCGTAAAATAGGGAATCGCAGTATAAATTGACATCTCCTTTGCGAATGTGTACGTTTCCATAAGCATGAACGATTTTTTCTTTGTCCTGGTAATGCGCGGAATCACAGTACATTGTATTACCGTGATAGGCAAAACTAACTGTCCCAACCAGTCGATGACGTCCAGAAGCTTTGTCGTAGTAGATTTTCTCCGAACCCGGAAGAAGTTCCAGCGTTTTCTTTTGAGCATGGACGAATCCACTCAAAAAAAATGCGCTCAAGAAGAGCGCAATTTGTATGAATGGATGTTTTTGCATTTTAGTGATTTGCTAATGTTTGTTTTCTGTCTGGTCCGACAGATACAACGTTAATTGGCACATTTAATTGTGCTTCCAAATACGTCACGTAATTTTTTAAGGCATCTGGTGCAGAAGCGTAGTCAGATAATTCCGTTAAATCGCAGTTCCAACCTTGTAATGCTTCGTATACTGGCGTAAATTCCAAATCACTCACATCGAATGGGAAATCGTACACTTTTTCTCCGTTCACCAAGTAATGCGTACAAACATTGATGGTGTCGAAAATACTCAATACGTCTGCTTTCATCATGGAAAGTTCGGTTACACCGTTAATCATGATGGCATAGCGCATCTGAACAAGGTCGATCCAACCACAACGACGCGGACGTCCAGTTGTCGCACCGAATTCTCTTCCTTCTTTACGGATTTCCTCACCGATTTCATCGTCTAATTCAGTAGGGAAGGGGCCACTTCCAACACGTGTACAATACGCTTTGAAAATTCCAATGACTTTTCCAATGCGCGTTGGCGCAATTCCTAGTCCGGTACAGGTTCCAGCGGTCACCGTATTTGACGAAGTCACAAATGGATACGTTCCAAAGTCTATGTCCAACATGGTTCCTTGTGCTCCTTCAGCCAAGACACGTTTTCCGTTTAACAAAGCCGTATTTAAGTAATGCTCACTGTCGACAGCCTGTAATTTTTTCAAGGATTCAATGGCTTCCATCCATGGTTTCTCCAAGGAAGAAAGATCGTATTCGAATCCCTCGTAATGTTTCAACATGCCCACGTGTTTCTCCACAAGAATATCGTATTTCTCTTGAAAGTTTGGTGAAAAGATGTCACCCACACGCAAACCATTTCTACCGGTTTTGTCCATGTAAGTTGGACCAATTCCTTTCAACGTGGAACCAATTTTATTTTTTCCTTTTGCCGTTTCAGAAGCAGCATCCAACAAACGGTGTGTTGGCAAAATCAAATGTGCTTTTTTGGAAAGTAACAAACGGTTTTCAAAATCAATGTTAAATGGCGCAAGTTTGTCCAATTCACCTTTAAAGATCACGGGGTCAATAACCACCCCGTTTCCAACAAGATTCACCACGTTTGGATGAAAGATTCCAGAAGGAATGGTGTGAAGAACGTGTTTGATTCCGTTAAACTCAAGGGTATGTCCAGCGTTTGGCCCTCCTTGAAAACGCGCGATAATATCGTATTGCGGTGTTAAAACATCTACGATTTTACCTTTTCCTTCATCGCCCCATTGCAATCCTAATAATACATCTACCTTCATGGTTATTTTTTAAAGTATGCTTCGACTTCCACCATGGTATTCACCAATTGGAATACTTGATTGATTTTAGTCAGTTCAAAAATTTTCACTAGTTGTTCGTTGACATTCAACATCACCACATCCCCTTGGTTTAAGCGAGCGCGTGTCAATACTTTGACAAAAAAAGCGATGCCCGTAGAATTGGTATATGCTAACTTAGATAGATCTAAGACGACATTCCATTCCGAGATTTTCGACAACAGATCATTTGCTGATACTAAATCAGCATCCGACATGATTCTTCCATCAAAAGACAAAACGCTAAAAGAGGCTTGGGTAACGAGGCGAACTTCCATCTCTATGAATTTGGTTGGTTTTTAATTCCGTAAAAATAAAGAGAGTGGTGTTGCACTTTGACATCGAATAATTCCTCGATGGTTGCTTTAATTTGTTGAATGCGTGGATCGCAAAATTCAATCACTTCGCCGGTGTCTGTGCAAATCACGTGATCGTGTTGTTTGGATCCATGTGATTTCTCGAACTGTGCCAAGTTCTTTCCGAATTGGTGTTTGCGCACTAAGTTACACGCCAACAAAAGTTCGATGGTATTGTAAAGTGTGGCACGGGAAACGCGGTAATTGTGATTTTTCATTTTAATGTAGAGCGACTCGATATCAAAATGTCCTTCATATTGATATATCTCAGCTAAAATAGCAAAGCGCTCCGGTGTTTTCCTGTGGCCATTCTGTTCGAGGTAAGCCGCAAAAATATCCTTTACTGTCCCTGAAAGATCTGTTATATTCATATTTTCAGCAGAACAAATTTACGTATTTATTTAGTTGGTGAATTTATCAATCGCAAGGAATGTGCTAAGTTTATTAACACCTTTTTCACGTTTATGGACATAAAAAAAGGGAGCCGAAGCTCCCTTTTCTATGGGTATGGAAAGCGATTATTCGCCTTTCTCCATTTTTTGTTTCAATTCAGCCAATCCACCTAAATCACCTAATGTTGATTTTTCCGTGTTTTGATTGATTGCTTTCACTGCTTGATCAGTAGAGTTACCATTTCCACTTCCTCCAGCTGATTTTTTACCAGCTTTAGTCATGGTTGGTTTGTCTTCACCTTCTTCAAACATACGTGTGTGAGAAAGAACGATTTTCTTCGCGTCTTTGTTGAATTCAATCACTTTAAAGTCAAGGATTTCTTCCATTTTCGCGTTAGAACCGTCTTCTTTTTTCAAGTGTTTAGCAGGACATATTCCTTCTACACCGTAAGGAAGAGCAACGATACCAGATTTATCTTTCATATCGATGATTGTTCCGCTGTGAACTGTTCCTTCAGCAAACGTTGCTTCGAACACATCCCATGGATTTTCTTCCAATTGTTTGTGTCCTAAAGAAATACGACGGTTATCACGATCGATTTCCAATACAACAACTTCCATTTCTTCTCCTACTTTGCAGAATTCAGATGGATGTTTGATTTTCTTTTGCCAAGAAAGGTCAGAGATGTGAATTAATCCATCAACTCCTTCTTCCAATTCAACGAATACACCGAAGTTTGTGAAGTTACGTACTTTCGCTTTGTGGCGAGAAGAAACGGCATATTTCACTTCGATATCGTTCCATGGATCTGGCATCAATTGTTTGATACCTAAAGACATTTTACGCTCTTCACGATCTAATGTCAATACCACTGCTTCAACGCTGTCTCCAATTTTCATGAAGTCTTGTGCCGAACGCAAGTGTTGAGACCAGCTCATTTCAGAAACGTGAATCAATCCTTCTACTCCTGGAGCGATTTCGATAAATGCACCGTAGTCAGCCATCACAACAACTTTACCAGTTACTTTGTCACCAACAGCGATGTTTGTATCTAATGAATCCCATGGATGTGGTTGCAATTGTTTCAATCCTAAAGCGATGCGTTTTTTGTCATCGTCGAAGTCAAGAATAACCACATTGATTTTTTGATCCAATTCCAACATCTCTTCAGGATGCGTAACGCGTCCCCAAGAAAGGTCTGTAATGTGAATCAATCCATCTACACCACCTAAATCGATAAAGACACCGTATGAAGTAATGTTTTTCACAATACCTTCTAATACTTGTCCTTTCTCTAATCCAGAGATGATTTGTTTTTTCTGTTCTTCTAACTCAGCTTCGATAAGTGCTTTGTGAGATACAACCACGTTACGGAACTCTTCGTTAATTTTAACAACTTTGAACTCCATGTTTTTACCTACATAGATATCGTAGTCACGGATTGGTTTCACATCGATTTGAGAACCTGGTAAGAATGCTTCAATACCAAATACATCAACGATTAATCCACCTTTCGTGCGACATTTAACGAATCCAGTGATGATTTCACCTGTACGTAATACATCGTTCACACGAATCCATGCGCTGTGCATACGTGCTGTACGGTGAGAAACAACTAGCTGACCAGTTTTGTCCTCGCGACATTCAACATAAACATCAACTACATCTCCAACTTTTAAATCTGGATTGTAACGGAATTCGTTTGCTGCAATAACACCTTCAGATTTGTAACCGATGTTCACGATTACCTCTTTTTTGTTTAACATTGCAACTGTACCTTGAATGACTTCTTTCTCGTTGATAGAAGTTAAGGTTTTTTCGTAAACGTCAGATAACTCTGAACGTTGGATTTGAGTGTAACCGTCTAATTGTAACGCTTCCCAATCAAAATCTGCAGCTCCCTGCATTTCTACATTTTTTGCCATGTGGCTGAATAATTTGTATTCCGGATTCCCTGATTTTCCAGAAGGATGAAACATATTTGTCATTGTGAACAGGGCACAACTTTCTCTTTTGAGGGTGCAAAGATAGGAATAATTCCTTTTCGGAACAAGGAATTTTGCATCCTTCAGCGCATTTCAATGAATGACGGATAAAAATGGATTAATTGTCCGCGATATTCTTTGGGAAAAGTGCAAAGGTTTGAAACTGTTTTCCTTGTAAGGACATACATTTCCGCCAAAGATTATTGGTGTTTTTGGCTAAAATAATTTGACTCGAAATATTGTTCACACTAATCCATGCGCGCTCTTTTATTTCTTGTTCAAGTTGACCTGCACTCCAACCTGAATAACCGATGAAAAACCGAATTTCTGACATTCGATTTGGATCAGCGAAAAGCAATTCAAATAAATGTGTCAAATCCCCACCAAAATAAAGCCCTGGCAATATTTCTTCACTGGATTCGACATCGGGGAATGAATGAAGATAAAACAAGGAATTATTCGCGACTGGTCCACCGATAAAAACGGGAATTCCCTTCGGTGCGATGTCAATTAAATCAGTTAACTCAACAACTGCTTTGTGATTGAGAACAAATCCAAATGTTTCATCGGGCGCATGCTCGCAGAGTAGGATGACGGATCGCTCAAAATGTGGATCTTGCAGAAATGGCTCCGAAAGGAGAACGCTTCCTTTTACCGGAGGAATGCCATTCACAAAATCAAACGTTTCATTGAGCTTCATAGAACAAAGATAAGGAACGAAGAATCTTTACTTATATTTTATTTGAAACTAAAAAGATGGAAAAAATAGCAACGAAAAAGATTCATTTAAAAAGTCGTCTAAAAATCCGATGGCAATTCAAATAATTTGATCATGTCAAAAAGTTGTAGCGCTTAAAAGAGGTAACAATCCTCATTGGAAGAAAAACATTGACTGACTCGTCATTTGATTTGGTTGTAACAAGTAAATCTGGGTATAACTTGAACATCCCCGTAAAGTGGATAAATTGAAGGTTGTATTGGTCAAAAAAACACACGCATATGATTGTAAAATATGGATCATAAATTTAGATGTGTTCTCAAATCAATTAAAGAACTTAACTTTGTATCGTGTCATTCAGTGACGAAGTAAACGCATTGAACACACAACCACTTCGAATTATCTAGTTAGCTATGGCTCAAAAACCATCCATACCAAAAGGAACACGCGACTTTCTTCCAAGCGAAGTAGCGAAAAGAACTTATTTGTTTGAATCCATTAAAACGGTGTTTAAACGCTATGGATTTGCTCCCATCGAAACACCGAGCTTTGAATTGTCCTCTACCTTAATGGGGAAGTACGGAGATGAAGGAGATCGCCTCATCTTTCGCATCTTGAATTCTGGAGACAAAATGCGCAAAGCAGATCTCGATGCCTTAGCAAATGACAACTTGCCAAAATTCGCTTCTTCTTTAGCAGAAAAAGCATTGCGCTACGACTTAACTGTTCCCTTTGCGCGCTTCGTTGTACAACATCAAAATGATTTATCTTTTCCATTCAAACGTTTCCAAATTCAACCGGTTTGGCGCGCGGATCGTCCACAACATGGACGCTATCAGGAATTCTATCAATGTGACGCCGATGTGGTCGGTTCCGATTCCTTGTTGTGCGAAGTTGAATTGATTCAGATATTTGATGACGTATTGACGCATTTGAACATTCCATCCTTCACGATTAAATTGAATAACCGTAAAATCCTCAGTGGAATCGCGGAAGTTTGTGGGGAAGCTGATCGCATCGTTGATTTGACCGTTGCGATTGATAAGTTGGACAAAATAGGCGAGGAGGGAGTTCTGAACGAATTAACCCAAAAAGGAATCAGTGACTCAGCCATAGAAAACATCAAACCTTTGTTTCAATTCGCCGGTTCCAACCAAGAGAAACTCGAACTTATGCGTCGCTATTTAGCCGCATCAGAAGTCGGAATGAAAGGAATTGAAGAACTTGAATACGTTATGCATATCGTTGATTCAATGGGTCTTAAGCGCGCTGACTTAGAGTTTGACTTAACTTTGGCGCGTGGATTAAATTATTACACTGGGGCCATCTTTGAAGTGAAAGCAAATGGTGTGAATATGGGATCTATTTGTGGTGGTGGACGTTACGATGATTTGACAGGCCTTTTTGGTTTGAAAGGATTGTCTGGCGTGGGAATTTCCTTCGGCGCAGATCGCATTTACGATGTTATGTCAGAGTTGGATTTGTTCCCCGCGTCCGTGACCAGCGGACTCAAAGTACTTTTTATTCACTTTGGAGAACAAGAAGTTGGCGCATGCTTGAAATTAGCTCGTCAGATGCGTGAAAAAAACATCGATTGTGAAGTGTATCCAAGTGCAGCGAAATTACAGAAGCAACTAAAGTATGCGAATGACAGAAACGTTCAATACGTGGTTCTTTTGGGTGAAGAAGAATTCGCAACAGAAACATTGACATTGAAAAACATGGAAACGGGAACACAAGAGAAATTATCTTATCAGGACTTCCTGACAAAAATTGAACAATTATGAAAAAAATGCTGTTAATCAGCGCTTTGTTTGCTTTTGCAGCATGTACAAGCGCAAGTAAAAAAGGAGCTTGGAATGAAACAGATCGTTCGGAAGCGTTAAAGGATGTCAAAGAATTCTCAAGCGCATTAGAAACGGTTGGAACAGCAAAAGACCTTTGTTATGATTGTTACATCGATAGTTTAGAGAAAAGCTACGATAATTACGAAGCCGCTAAAAAACTGAATGAAGATGATCGTTTAAATATCCTGATGGATTGTGCCATTCAATACATGCACTTCGATTAATCTCAAGAAAATAAAATAAAAAAGGCGCTTCATTCGAGGCGCCTTTTTTATGATTAAGAAATTGGTTTTACCAGATTCTAGCGACTTTTTTCACGTCATTACGCATAGGAGAACCTTCTTTTACTTGAAATGCATCAAAGAATTCAGGACAATTTTTCAACGGTCCATTTACGCGATACATACCAGGTGAATGCGGGTCATTCGCAATGCGATTTTTCATTTCTTCATCCGTGTATTTAATTTTCCAAAGTTGCGCATACGCAATAAAGAATCGTTGTGAAGGCGTAAATCCTTCACGGATTTCATTGGCTTTAAATTCTGCCGTGCGTTTGTACGCATAATACGCCATGGTCAATCCACCAAGGTCAGCAATGTTTTCTCCCATTGTTAAATCTGGATTTACACATTGACCTTCCATTGGACAAAAAGCGGCAAACGTTTCACCCAACACTTTCGTTTTCTCTTCAAACAACTGAAGATCTTCATCTGTCCACCAGTTTTTGAAGGATCCATCCGCAGCAAATTTAGACCCCATATCGTCGAATCCATGCGTGAACTCGTGTCCAATGACCATACCAATTCGACCATAGTTTACCGCATCCTCCGCTTTCTCATCAAAGAACGGTGCTTGCATGATTCCCGCCGGGAAAGCGATTTCATTTAACAACGGATGGTAATACGCATTTACCATGTGTGCTGGCATTCCCCATTTGTGTTTGTCCACCGGTTTTTTCAAATCAGCAAAGTTCTTGCGCACACTAAAACGATTCATTTCCTTCACATTCGCCAAATAGTCATCCGCAGAGAAATTTAAACTCGAGTAATCTTCCCATTTATCCGGAAAACCTAATTTTCGACCAATAGAAGATAGTTTTTTAAGTGCTTCTTGTTTTGTCGCATCGGACATCCAATCTAATTTCTCGATGCGTTCTTTAAAGACTGCTAGTAAATTGTCTACCATTTCGTTCACGCGCGCTTGTGCTTCTTTTGAGAAGTGACGTTCAACGAATGCTTTCCCCAGTAATTCTCCAATTTCAATATTGGTGATTTCGTCAATAACTTTTTCGTTCAATGGTTTTTGTTCTTTTTTACCGCTCAATACTTTACCGTAGAAATCAAAATTCAAAGAAACGAATTGATCATTCAAGTTTCCAGCATAGTGATTTAACACGTTCCATTTCATGTAGTTTTTCCATACGGACAAAGGCTCTGCTTCCAATAATTCAGCTACTTTTTTCAAATAAACTGGATTACTTACAATGATGGTATCGGGAGTTTGACATCCTACTAAAGTAAAATATTGGCGCAAATCAAATGAACCCAAGAGTCCAATGGTTTCTCTCAAACTCATTTTATTGTACGTTTTTTCAGGGATACGCATTTCTGCTGGGCTCATCATGGACTCTGCCAATTTCTTTTCAAAAGAAACAATCTCTTCAGCCATTTTTTGGGCTGTCTCCGAATTTTGTCCCAAAAGAACAAATGACTTGGTGATGTGCACTTTATATGCCGCAAGGATTTCCTTTTTATTTTCAGCGCTATAATAATCCTTATTTGGAAGCCCAATTCCACCTTGACCCATGTAGGCCGCATTCATTGAAACATTTTTCATGTCTTGCCCCACACCAAAACTGAAAGCTGAACCAATGCCATCTTTGTGATTTGCCGCGATCAAATTCACGATGAAATCCTTGCGATTGATGGAATCCACACGTTGCAATTCGCTTTTAATTCCAGTAATTCCCAATTGATTTCTGCGTTCCATGTTCATGAATGACGCATAATAAGCGCCAAGCAATTGATTTTGGGAACCCTTTGGACCTTGATTGGATTTCGCATCCTCCAAAATAGCAGTCAGTTTTTTCTTGTTTTCTTGATCTAACTCATTAAAACTTCCCCATCGTGATTCGGATGCCGGAATCTGATTGTTTTTAATCCAATTTCCATTGGAAAATAAAAAGAAATCGTCCTGCGGCTTAATGGTTTGGTCCAGGTATTCCATGTTAATGGTCGAAAAAGAATTTCCAGATTTGGAAGCTTCTTTGTTTGCACAAGCAGCTAAAACAAGCACACTTGATACGGCTAATAGACTTTTTTGAATCATCTAAATTTAATTAATTGGTGTATATAACATTTCAACGTGTGGAATTCCATCTTCCTCATATTCCTTTCCTGTCGAAAAGAATAAATGTCCGTTGTAAAATCGTTCTAAATGTTTTTGAGCAGAGATTCGCACAGGTACACGTCCAAACTCTGCTTCGCAGAAACTCATGCATTTGTTCATTAATTCATGACCTTGTCCGTTTCCGCGCAATTCTTCTTGGAGCACAACACGTCCAATGGAAACTTCTCCGTAAGAAATACCGGGAGGTAAGATGCGTGCTGTAGCAACGATATCACCTTTTCCATCCCGACAGATTAAATGGTAACATTTTTTATCCTTCCCATCTAAATCTTGGTAAATGCAATTTTGTTCTACAACGAAGGTTTTGAGTCGAACGGCAACAATATCGTGAAACTCGACGACACTTAACTCATTGAAATGCTTGCATTGAAAATTTAAATTCATGGCCCCTAATTTAGCGCTTTTTTAGTTGATGGTCATCAATTTCGGTGATTTGAATAGTTGATCTGGAGAAACCATTGGCTCATCATAAGGAATGTCATTTCCATAGCGTTGCTTCATGACTTTCCGCACAAGTGGACCATCGATGTTAAAGTCTCTCAACGGCAATGGCGTGGTTAACTTGATTTGACACGCATTCAAATAACATTTGTAAACGAGCTCTGAACAATACATTTCTTTGTCCGACCAATGAAAGACACCATCGTAATTTTTTCCAAATTGAGCCACGGCATATTTCTTCATAGCAGCAATTTCTATCATTCCTAATATGGTCGTATCCTTGAGTCGTTTAACCACATACATTTCATTTACGCCACTTTCAATCCAATCGTCTAGTGTTCGTTTTCCAACCGGCTGAACGGCTTCATACACATAAGGCACACCATTTTCATAAAAGATGATTCCACAATGTGAATAAGGTGAGTTTGTCGCCTCCTCAATCGCTGCACTTTGTTGGGAATAAGAAGATTGAAAAATAAGGTCTCCATCCTTGAATTTCTGTCCAAAACCATGAAAAGACAGCAACAATAAAACTAGGAGGGAAGTGAGGATTTTCATGACCTGATTAATAAGATCCATAATACCGTCTGAGGAACCATTCTCCAGCAAGCATCAAAAACAACAAGGAAAAAATCAAAAGGTAATCCATCAAATCATCAAAGGTGTGATCTTCATAGCTAACGATGGCAATGTCCTTTCGCTTGGCTAAATCTTGCAATAGTTTTCGATAGTTTGCGAAGGAATAGAAAGCTCCATTCGACTGTTTGGAAAGTTGTTTCAAGGTACCGTGGTTTGCGAAGGACTCCAATTTTTCCAATTGAATTTCCTCGACAATGAATACACCAGACTTCATGTATTTCTTTCCGTTGTACGTTGTGCTTGCTTTCCAACTGTATTTCCCCGGACTCAATTTTCCTTGATTTAATTTATAGACACTTCCAGCAACGGCGAATTGAGAACGGTATTGTTTTCCTTTTTCACTCGTGAGGATAAAGTCGATTTTTGGCTGTGTAATTGGCTCCATGGATGCATTGTAAAACGAAGCGGTCACGACTAATTCCTCTTCACTCGTAATGCGTTTCGGCAATTGTACGCGCAAGCCCATCCCTTGGTTTTTAACCATCAAATAATTGGCTATTTTTCCAATTAGCTCATTGAATACATCGTGGTTTTGATGACGAATGTAGTCGTTCAAACGCCAACGCCAAATTCCTTCACCGTAAATCACTCCGTTTTTCACCTTACTTCCCTGTGTAAAGAACACCAATGGATCATTCTTTTTAATTTGTCCAACGCGTTGATACAGCAAAACTTCCGCCGTTTGATCCGCTTTCATTCCTCCAAACCGTGTGGTGAGTGGTGGAAAAAACTCAATGGACGATTTACAGGCATCCGAAAGTTCAAAGGAATTAAACCCAGCATTAAAGGTTGGCTCCAATTCCTCTGTTTGACTAGACGCATTTGACTTCACACCAATTCCTAATTTTCCAATTTCATTGGCGTCCGTCTGTGGTCCAAGAACATACAACACAGGAATGCCTGCTTCACGCAAACGCTGGTGCATCGACGCTTCGAACTGCAATCCCGGTTCGTGCCAAATAACTAAGTCTATTTTCGAAAATGACTGATCCCAGTCCTTCAGCAACATACTTTTTACCTCGTAATTCTCATTGCGTTCTAAAACATCTTTGAAGGCACTCATGTCTGGATGCGGCGCCGCAGAAAGGATCAAAATTTTACTGCGTGAATCTATCACTTCGATGTAAAAATTTCGTTGGTTGTTTTTAAGGGAATATTCTCCGTTGATTGTGGAAACAATTGCCGTGTAGGATTGAACGCCTACTTTTTCTGCTTTGAGCGTAAAGTTTACTTGCTTGAAATCACGTTTCTGTTTTCCGTAACTCACGCGCTGACTAGCGACAGTTTTACCGTTTTGAACGATGCGCACATCCACGGTTTTACTGGCAGTTTTGTAGGATTCGAGATCCACTTCCACAGGAAAATCATTGTTGAGATAAGCCAAATCATTTGCCGTGACATTCTTGATGAATTGGTCGCGTTTGGGCGTAGTATCTCCAACCGCTAAACAGAATACAGGTGTTAAGTTTAACTTTTCCGCTGCATAATTCGGATTCGATCCAACGTTGTAGTTTCCATCTGAAATCAAGGCCACTCCACCGACGTTTCGATTGTAAAATTGATTGTTGATTTCTTCAAATCCCAATTCCAAGTTCGTACTATTTTCGCGAAAATTGGCTTTTTTCGTTCCGCGAGAACTACCAATGGTCCAATTGACCAACTCAAATTGATCACCGTATTTCTCGGTCAATTCCTTTTGGTAATTTTTCAGCGTTTGCTCAATTTTCGCACTATCCTTGAAATTCTTCATGGAAGATGAATTGTCCACCAGCGTAATAAACACAGGCTTTTCATCTCGAAAATGCGTCGCTTCAAAGACAATCCCAAGCAACAAAACCCCGATGAGGAATAGGGATGCAAAACGTAATCCTTTGACCAAGTTTCTTTTCCAAGCAGTTAATTCTGTCATCCAAGCAACCTTTCGGTAATAGAAGATGGTTAAACCGAAGGAAACGATGCCAATCGGAATCAACCACCAAAATGAAAAATCAGAGAGTAAATGCATGGCTTCAAAAATAAGGACAATTCCGTAATTGTGATGATTTCTTTGATGGATAAATCGATTTAAAAAAGGATTCCGTAAATTCGTGCAAATTTTACAAGCATATGTCAAAAACAGTTTACATCGTTGCAGCTGCAAGAACGCCCATGGGAGCATTTTTGGGTGGATTATCGACAATCCCAGCGACGCAATTAGGTTCCGTTGCCATTAAAGGCGCGTTAGAAAAAGGAAAGATTGATGCTACCATCATTGATGAAGTATTCATGGGAAATGTACTACAAGCTGGAGTTGGACAAGCGCCTGCTCGTCAAGCTGCGTTAGGTGCAGGACTTGGGAAAAATGTACCATGTACAACCGTGAACAAAGTATGTGCTTCAGGAATGAAAGCAATTATGTTGGGTGCACAAACGATTCTTGCTGGTGACAACCACGTGGTTGTGGCAGGTGGAATGGAAAACATGTCCCAAGTTCCTCATTACCTTGATGGTCGTAATGGTGTAAAATTCGGAAACATTTCCATGTTAGATGGAATCACGAAAGATGGTTTACTAGACGTCTATTCAAAAGTTCCGATGGGAAATTGTGCAGAATTGTGCGCAAAAGAACACAACATCACTCGTGAGGAACAAGATCAATTTGCGATTGACTCATACACCAAAGCTGCTTCAGCATGGAGCAACGGTAAATTCAATGACGAAATCGTTCCGGTAGCGGTTCCTCAACGAAAAGGAGATCCAATCATGGTTTCCGAGGACGAAGAATATAAAAATGTTTTTTTAGATAAAATCCCTGGATTGCGTCCAGCTTTCGATAAAGAAGGAACCATCACAGCAGCGAATGCATCTACATTGAATGATGGTGCATCTGCTTTGGTGTTGGCATCTGAAGAGGCAGTAGCAAAATACGGTTTGACGCCTATCGCGAAAATCGTGAGCTACGCGGATGCTGCTCAAGAACCTGAGTGGTTTACGACTGCACCTTCTTTAGCCATTCCAAAAGCACTAGAAAAAGCAAACATGACGATTGCAGATGTTGACTTCTGGGAATTGAATGAAGCATTTGCGGTGGTTGGAATTGCAAATACAAAAATCTTGGGAATCGATCCTGCGAAAGTAGACGTAAATGGTGGTGCTGTTGCACTAGGACACCCACTTGGGAATTCAGGTTCACGTGTAATTGTTACCTTGATTCATGTATTGAAACAAAACAACGCAAAAATTGGTGGTGCAGGTATTTGTAACGGTGGAGGCGGTGCTTCTGCGATGATTATTGAAAATATCTAAGCTGTTACCGTTTTATAGACGATACGAAAAGCAGGATTTTGTCCTGCTTTTTTGTTTTTGTACTTTTATTCCATGAGAAAATTACTTTCCATCTTTCTGGTTTTTCCAGGACTACTTGTCGCTCAGAAACAAGCACTGACAACTTTTGTGAATCCGTTTATTGGAACACAAAACGCCGGGCACACCTATCCAGGGGCGACGGTTCCTTTTGGATCCGTTCAGTTAAGTCCAGATACCGATACCATTCCCATGTTGGTGAACGGACAATATCAAAAGGATGTCTATCGCTATTGCGCTGGATATCAATACGAAGATTCGACAATTGTGGGATTCTCTCACACGCATTTTAGCGGAACAGGACATTCTGACCTTGGGGATATTTTAATCATGCCTTCAAATGGAGCTATTCAGTGGAATCCTGGAACGGAAAGTCATCCTGAAAAGGGGTATCGTTCGACGTTTCAACATGTAAACGAACATGCAACACCTGGACTTTACTCGGTTTTCTTAGATGAACCAAAAGTCCAAGTGAAATTAACCACTACTGACCGTGTCGGGATTCATAAGTATCAGTTTTCAACATCGAAGGACAATCACGTCATGCTGGACCTAACGCATGGCATTTACAATTACTCCGATAAAAATGTGTGGTGCTTTGTCCGCATGGAAAATGACACCCTGTTGACTGGATATCGTCAAACCAATGGTTGGGGACGAACCAGGACCGTTTATTTTGCGATTTCCTTTTCAAAACCTGTAAAAAACTACGGGTTTAAAAATGTAAAACCGAGTTCCTACAATGGATTCTGGCGAATATTTGACGTGGAAAACAATTTCCCAGAAGCGGCAGGAGAAGGATTAAAAGCGGCTTTTTCCTTTGGTAATGAATCAATGGTCATGATCAAAGTGGCGCTTTCACCTGTCAGTATCGATGGTGCTTTATTGAATTTAAAAAGTGAATGTCCGCATTGGAACTTCGATGCATATGCAAAAGATGCCGAATCTCGTTGGAATGAAGCGTTAAACATGATTCAAGCAGATTTTATCACACCAGAAGAAAAAACAACTTTTTACACTTCCTTGTACCACACCTTATTGGGTCCAACGTTGTATATGGATGTCGACGGGCAATATAAAGGCTTGGATCAGCGCATTCATCGTGCGGATGGATTTACAAATTATACGACATTTTCCTTGTGGGACACGTACCGTGCACAGCATCCATTTCTCAATTTGATGGTTCCAAAAACGAATGCCGATATGATTCAATCCATGTTGGCGCATTACGACCAGAGTGTCCATCACATGCTGCCTGTATGGTCGCACTACGCGAATGAAAATTGGTGCATGATTGGATATCATAGCGTTTCAGTGATTGCAGATGCCATGGTCAAAAACAATCCAGGCTTCGACTATAAACGAGCATTTGAAGCTTCGGTGACGACATCGAACCAACGACAATATCAAGGAATAGCAGCGTATTTGGACTACCATTATGTCCCGGAAAATTTGAGTGGAAATTCCGTTTCCAAAACCTTGGAATACGCTTATGACGATTGGTGTATTGCGCAGATGTCCAACAAACTCGGACTCGATACCTTTTCGCAAATCTATGTAAAACGAGCACAATCGTTCGAACAACAATTCGATCCAAAAATCGGATTTATGCGTCCACGCTTATCCGATGGCTCCTTCAAAAAGGAGTTCGATGTGTTGAGCACGCATGGACAAGGTTTCATCGAAGGAAACGCTTGGAATTATTCCTTGTACGTTCCTCAAGACCCGAAACGATTAATGGAAATGATGGGTGGAGAAAAGCGTTTTATTGAACACCTCGATTCCTTATTTACGATGTCACTTCCGGATAAGTACTTTGCGGAAACGGAGGACATCATGCGGGATGGCATTATTGGGAATTACGTGCATGGAAATGAACCTTCGCATCACGTTCCATATTTGTACAATTACACCAGTCAACCTTGGAAAACACAGTCGTGTACACGCATGATTCTGCCGAAGCAATACAAAGCAAAACCGGATGGGCTAGGAGGAAACGATGATTGCGGACAAATGAGCGCTTGGTATGTGTTTAGTTCACTTGGCTTTTATCCAGTTGCGCCTGGCTCCCCAAATTATGCCTTAACAAGTCCAAGCGTGACACATGCGATTTTACATTTCGCCGACGGAAAACAATTGGAAATCAAGACAAAGAAACAATCGGCTCAAAACGTTTACATTCAATCGGTCACTTTAAATGGCGTCCCATTGGAATTACCTCAAATAACACATTCCCAAATTACGGGTGGTGGAATTTTAGAAATTACCTTGGGTCCAAAGCCAAATAAGACCTTATTTCGTCCGTAAATTTTTATACGTGCATGAACTTTTCACCCCAAAATGTGTTAAGAAAACATGTATCAACTCAAATCCACCCAATTTATTCCTGCGAGTTTAGAAACTTGCTGGGATTACTTTTCCTCTCCGAATAATTTAAAGGAAATTACGCCTAATAACATGGGCTTCATCATCAAAACGGATCTTCCTGGTAAGATGTATGAAGGCATGATGATTGAATACATTGTCACGCCGTTGTTAGGAATTCCCATGAATTGGATTACGGAAATTAAAGCCGTGAAAGAAGGTGTCTTCTTCATTGATGAGCAGCGCAAAGGCCCATACAAAATTTGGCACCATGAACATCACTTCAAAGCGGTTGAAGGCGGTGTGGAAATGACCGATATCGTTAGTTACGAGGTGCCTTTTGGTATTTTGGGAAAGCTAGTACATCCGTTCATTGTTCGTCCAAAATTGGAGCATATTTTCAATTATCGGACTCAAAAAATAAACGAAATCTTTCCCTCAAAGTAATTTCAAAGGCGGACTAAAAAACCTTAATTTTAACGTATGAACGAAACAGAAATCATTAAGGTTGAGCACCTCGCGAAGAACTTTGGTAGTTTTCAAGCGGTAAAAGATGTTTCCTTTACTGTCAATAGGGGAGATGTGTTTGGATTTCTTGGTCCAAATGGAGCGGGGAAGAGTACCACAATTCGTTGTATGTTATCCTTGATTCAAGCCAATCATGGGAGCATTCAATTGTTTGGTAAAGATTTACACAAACATCGCAATGAAATCCTAGCAAGAGTTGGGAGCATCATTGAAAAACCAGATTTTTATCGGTATTTATCCGCAGAAAAAAACCTAGAGATTTTTGCGCGCATTTCCGGCAAGGATGTTTCCAAAAAAGAAATCGCAGGCATGTTGGACTTTGTTGGCTTAAATGGAAGAAACAAGGACAAAGTTTCCGGATTTTCTCATGGAATGAAGCAACGCTTGGGTATCGCTCAGACCTTGCTGCATCAACCCGATTTAATCGTTTTGGACGAACCAACAACTGGCTTGGATCCGCAAGGAATTGTCGAGATACGCAACTTGATTTTACGCTTGAAAACCGAACAGAATAAAACCGTAATTCTTTCCTCCCATCAGTTGTCCGAAATTGAGTTGATTTCCAATCGCATGGTGATTATCAACAAAGGGCAATCCATCATTGAAGGGGATGTTAAAGAACTACTGAATGCACAGGAAATGGTCGTTCAATTGGAAGTGAATGATGTTGAAAAATCCATGAAAGTCATCGAAAGTTCTTTTCCTCAAGCACTTGCGAAGAACATTAACGAGCGCATCATTGAAGTTCAATTGGAAAAACAACAAGTTCCTTCCTTGAATCAACATATGGTCCAAGCAGGAATAGAAGTTCATGCCATGGAGCCGAAACGAAAATTAGAAGATTTTTTCATGAAAATAATCCAATCCTAATGCTTTTAAAAAACACGTATAACGAATTTGTAAAAATTCTTGCAAAACCAAGAAGTTACTTAGGAATTGGTGCTTTGACCTTGTTGATTTCCGTCATTCTATTTGCCATGAAAGCAGATGGTAAATCCTTCATTTCTTTTGTTACGGCTTCCTTTGAACAAACTTTATCGTTCAATGGAAATATTTTGAATGGAAACTTGATTGCATTTATCATTCTTCAAATGCTGATCGTGCACATTCCGCTTTTGGTTTCCTTGGTAACTGGCGATTTAATATCCGGAGAAGCAGCCATGGGAACGATACGTATGTTGGCGACGAAACCAATTTCTCGTACTCAAATCGTATTATCAAAGTTTATCGCCGGTGCCGTTTACACCTTGATTTTAACCATTTGGCTTGGATTCCTAGCCTTAGTGGTCGGGAAGTGGCTGTTTGGTTCAGGTGATTTAATTGTATTAAACTCTGATGGACTCGTTATTTTGAAAGAACAGGATATTCTCTGGCGTTATGGCTGCAGTTTTGCTGTCGCGTACTTGGCTTTGTTGACGATTTCCACCTTGTCCATTTGCCTATCTGCTTTTGCCGAGAATTCCATCGGTCCGATTGTTACCACGATGTCGATCATCATCCTTTTTACCATCATTGGTTCCTTGGATGTTTCCGTGTTTGATTCCATTAAACCTTTTCTATTTACCACGCACATGGCGTCTTGGAGATCGTTTTTTGAAGATCCCGTTCCATGGTCGACCATTTGGAATTCTGTACTGATTCTACTCGCGCATAATGTGATTTTAATCAGCATTGCTTTATATAAATTCAATAAAAAAGACATTACATCCTAATGAGAACGATTTTCACACTCCTATTATTTAGCATTGGATTTCAATCCTTTGCACAAGAAGTCGATGCGGACGCGGTGCTTCAACAAGTCGTTCAGAAATTGAATAGCGTGAAGGATTATTCCGTGGAAGCGAACATCAAAGCGAATATTCCTTTGATTAAAATCATGCCGGTTACTGCATCGATCTACTTCAAACAAAAGGACAAATTCAAAGTTGTTTCCAAAGGAATTGCGATTTTACCGAAACAAGGATTTACAGATGTCAATGCTTTTTTAATGAAGAAGGGTTCGTACATGGCTGTTTCAGGTGGCGTAAAAACGATTGACGACATCAAAACAAATTTGATTTCTGTGATTCCAACGGGAGAAACAAGTGAAATTATTTTAGCGAAATTGTGGATCGATACTAAACGAGACGTCATCATACGTTCACAAGTGACCACACGCTCGAGCGGAACAGTTTTGGTAGATTACAGCTATGGTACAGAAGTGCAATATGGATTGCCAAATCAACTGGTGTTTACCATTGATGTGAAAAAGTTCAAAATGCCGAAAAGTGTCGCTGCGGATTTGAACAAAACAGATAAGCAGAAGCAAAAAACGGCGGATAAGGACCAAAAAGGAACCATCACGATAAAGCTCACGAATTACAAGGTAAACAAAGGGATTAGCGATAACGTATTCAAAGAAAAATAGGGGGATTAGACAAAAACCTTGGAACTTGACGTCGTTTCGTATCCATTGACATTTGTTTTTCCTCCCACTTTTTGTCCAATTATCGGACTTGATGCAAAAGTTCGCAAAAAGATCAATACCTATATTTCGGGATTAGAATTGGATTGCCTTTGCAGATATCACTCCGAAAGGAACATCCCTTGCATCAAAGACAAGTATTTATTTTAGGAATTGAAAAAAAAAATCAAATTGCTTCTTCATCCACTTGCAGGATGTGTAACAAACGATGAACAATTGGAGAGAAGAACACCGCAGTGCACGTTAGAAACGCTACACCACTATACAAGGCATAAAAACTAGAAAACAATTTGGCTGCGTCTGTGTCTAAAGGAATGACAGGACCCATTCCAGTTAAGATCATACATGCCATGTGAAAAGCATCTACCCATGAAGGCGCACCGAAATACTTATATCCAAGGGTTCCAATTCCGACAGAAAAAACGATTAGCACAAACGCAAAAAGCATGTACCGAATCACACGCTTTACAAAAACGTTGACATCAGCTACTTTTTGTTTTTTATGCTCAAATTTCATTTTACAGAATTAAATGCACGCTTTAATTTCTTCGATGATGCGTTTTGCTAATTGATCTGCCGCTTGCTCATCTTTACTTTCAGAGTAAATACGAATGATGGGTTCCGTATTACTTTTTCTCAAATGTACCCATTCTTTGGCAATATAAATTTTTACGCCATCCGTCGTATCCACTTCTTCGTGAGCATATTTCGCTGCCATATCCGCAAGAACTTTGTCCACGTTGATATCGGGTGTTAATTCTATTTTATTTTTGGAAATCGTGTATTTTGGATAGCTATCTCGCAAGGCAGAAACACGTTTCTTCTCATGTGCCAAATGACTTAAGAACAAGGCAATTCCAACCAAAGAGTCGCGACCGTAATGCAATTCTGGATAGATAATTCCACCATTTCCTTCTCCACCGATCACGGCATTGACTTCTTTCATTTTCGTCACGACATTCACTTCTCCAACTGCCGCTGCTGCATACATCAATCCTCGGTCTTCGGTAATGTCGCGTAGAGCACGAGTAGAGGATAAATTCGAAACAGTTGATCCAGGAGTGTGTTTGAGCACGTAATCCGCACATGCCACTAACGTATATTCTTCACCGAACATAGTGCCATCCTCACAAACCAAGGCCAAACGATCGACATCTGGATCCACGGTAATACCGAAATCGGCATTGACTTCTAGAATTTTTGCGGACAAATCCGTCAAGTGTTCAGGTAATGGTTCTGGATTATGAGGGAAATGTCCCGTTGGCTCGCAATACATTTCCGTAATTTTCGTCACACCAAGCGCACGAAGCATCGCTGGAACGAAAATCCCTCCGGTTGAATTCACAGCATCCACAACAATGTTAAAATCTGCTGCTTCAATTGCTGCTTTGTCCACCAATGGAAGCGCTAATATCGCGTCAATGTGTTTTTGCAAATAAGAATCATCGTTTCGCACCACACCTAAATCGTCTACTTCCGCAAAAACAAAACGTTCTTGTTCTGCAATGTTCAAGACTTCCTCGCCATCTTTTCCGCTGATGAATTCGCCTTTCTCGTTTAATAACTTTAAGGCATTCCATTGTTTTGGATTGTGGCTCGCCGTGAGAATAATTCCTCCTTGTGCATTTTCCATTGGAACGGCTACTTCAACTGTCGGGGTTGTGGACAATCCTAAGTTGATTACATCGATTCCAAGTCCGATTAAGGTTGAAACCACCAAGTCGGAAATCATGGCACCTGAAATGCGCGCATCTCTTCCAATCACCACACGTAGTTTTTGTCCGGGATGACGTTCCATCAACCATGATCCATACGCTGCAGCAAATTTCACTGCGTCGATTGGGGTTAAACCTTTGTCCACAGTTCCACCAATGGTTCCACGGATACCAGATATTGATTTAATTAATGTCATGTGCTAAAATTAAGCGAATTTCTTTTTGTTTGAGATCATCTGAAGACAAGCTGCTGCTGCTTCGATTCCTTTGTTTCCATGCTTTCCACCTGCGCGGTCAATGGATTGTTGTTCGTGGTTATCTGTCAGGACACAAAACGCAACAGGTTTGTTGTATTTCAACATGACATCCATGATGCCTTGCGTTGTTCCTGAGCACACGAAATCGAAATGACGTGTTTCTCCTTGAATAACTACGCCAATGGTTACGACACCGTCGATCTCCGCTTGTTCGCAAAAGTATTGAGCGCCTAACGGCAATTCAAATGCACCTGGAACACGTTGAATGTGGATATTTTCCTGTTTCACTCCATTTTCCAACAAGGTTTCGATCGCACCATCCATCAAGCGATTCGTGATGTGATCGTTCCAATCAGAAACAACAATGCCGATTTTGAAATCGGCACCATTGCTTATATTTTCTGTTGAATAGGAAGATAGATTTTTGTTGGCTGTCGCCATCGTCTTTCTTATTTAGTGCTCACACGAGCGATGTATTTTTCAATTGCTTTTTGAGATGCATAAGTTGGGTAGTCATCACGAATGCGTGTGTAATACGTTGTTGCATCGTCATTTTTGTTCAATTTTTCTGAAACCAATCCAGCTTTGAACAAATACATTGGCGTTGTTAACTCATTGTCTTGCATGTCAGCTGCTTCTGTATACAATGTCAATGCTTTATCGTATTTTTTCATGTCTGAATAACAGTCACCTTGCAAACCAACGCTGAAAACACTGATGTATGAATCATCCAATGAAACACCTTCCAAGTTCTCAAGTGCTTTGCGGTATTCACCTTTTTTCATGTATTGTGTTGCTAAAAGGTACTGTCCGATTTCACCACCTGTTTTTCCATCGTTGCTTTTCACAAATGGAACCAACACTTTAATGGCTTGATCTGTAGAATCTTTTGCGATGTAATTCATGGCAACCCACCAGCCATCATTGGACTTCTCATTTGCTGGAACCCAAATCAATTGACGGTAAACGAAAAACAATAAAAGTGAAGCTACTAATCCACCTACTACGTATGTTCCTAATTTGAATTTTTTATTGCTGTTGAATTTAGCTTTTAATTCGTCTAAACTTAAATTTTCAATCATTATCGCTTATTTAGGTGGCAAAGATAATTTTTTTTAGCTAAAAGTTGAAATTCTGAGATAAAAGTCTCATTTGATTATCATTTAATTTCATTTGTTATCCTTCCATAGTCGATTTGACCATTCTTCGGACTCCTTTTTGTATTTTTGCAACACTTATGCGCAATCTCATTCTCTCGTTATTTTTCTTTGGTGTTTTGCATGGACAAACATCAGCTCAAAAACCACTGACAACCGAGGACGGAACCGTCATTGGAAGGGTCATTGATCAACAAGGAGGAAAACCATTGGAATACGTTGCAGTGAAACTATTTAAGGCGGTAGATTCCAGCATCGTAAGTGGTGCGTTCACCGATGTGGATGGGAAATACAGTATTCCATGCGCAAATGGTACCTATTTTCTAAAAATCACATTCACAAATTACGATCCTATTTTGGTTTCAGCGATTTCCATAAAGCCGAGTTTGACTGTGTTTAATGTCGGAACCTTGAAAATGCGCAGAATGAGCGAAAAGACAGAGCGCGAAGTGAAGGTCATTGCAGAGAAAGATGTATTGAAAGCTGGAATTGATAAAAAAATCTACAATGTCGCTGAAGATTTAAACGTGAAAGGTGGGACAGCCAACGACATTCTACAGCGCTTACCGTCGGTGGAAGTCGATCAAGATGGGGGAGTGATGTTGCGCGGAGAAGGATCCGTAACTGTTTTAATCGATGGACGTCCAAGCTCTCTCAGCGGTGGAAATGGAAAATCTTTGTTGGACGCACTTCCAGCTGGTTCCATTGAACGCGTGGAAATCGTAACGAATCCATCCGCAAAATACGATCCGGACGGAACATCTGGAATCATCAACATCGTTTTGAAAAAGAACAAATTAAGTGGATTTAACGGATTGGTTTCAAGTAATTTGGCATCCGCTTATATTCACGGGGGAAACATCGCTGAAGGAAATTTATCCTTGAGCTATCGCACAGGAATCATCAATGTTTATGGAACCTACAATGCGCGTTACCTCGATGGATATAGAAATAACTATTCAGAAATCATCCAAAATTCAGGATCAAATTATTTTCACCTGAATCAAAGTCGATTGGGGACTGATTTAAACGCAGGACAAACCTTTCGATTTGGGATGGACATCAACCTGAAAGCAAGAAATACACTTGGATTCTCGGCTACAGGAAATGTGGGTGTTCGCGACCGAACTGGTGACTTATGGAACTCGACTAAAACAGCCTCTGGTGTCCGTGATAGTTTGTGGCAACGTACTTCGTATGACCCATCTCAACAACACAATTACGATTTCAACATCAATTACAAATACGACCTAAAGAATGAACGTGGGAGTTTAACTGCGGATGCATCACAGTCCTTAGGAAACGAACACATACAAGGTTATTATCATCAACGGTATTATACCGTGGATTCTGTTTTGAACGGTATTCCATCCTTGATCCAAGAATTGCACAACAAAGAAAAAAATAACATTACGACACTCCAAACGGACTTTACCTATTTGTATCCAAAATTAGGAGCGCGTTTCGAAACAGGAGCGAAAGCCATTTTGCGCGATCAAATGGTGAATACGGTATCTTCTCGTTACAACTGGAATACCCAGTCAATGCAAGAGGATAGCTTGGCGAATTTCTTGTACGCTTACAAGGAACAAATATTTAGTGTTTATGCGGTTTATGGGCAACAAATCAACAAGTTTAAGTTTCAAGGTGGATTAAGAGCGGAAGATGCCTTTCAGATTCCAAACTTGATTTCAGATTCCATTCGCATTGTCAACCACTATTTGAATTTATTTCCTTCGGCACATGTCCGCTATGCATTCAAGCCCAAATCAGAGATCAGTTTGAGTTACAGTCGACGCATCACACGCGCTGCTTCTGCCGATTTAAATCCATTTACAAACTACTCCGATCCATTTAATTTACGAACGGGTAATCCATACTTGCAACCTGAATTCATCAACTCATTCGACTTAGGCTACTCCTTAGAAAAACCGAAATACTCCATTACAGCAAGTTCTTACTTCAGACATTCGAACGGTGTCATTTCACGCGTGAAGGAATTTTATTCAAATGGAACAAGCGCTGTTACATTCATGAACATTGCAGAAACCAAAACCCTGGGAACGGAATTCGTATGGATGTTCCGTCCGAAACCTTGGTGGAAAAATACCTTCTCCTACAATGCGAATTACATTTGGTACCAAACCAATCAAGTAGACTTACCGAACCGTCAAGGATTTAATCACAACTTCAAATACAATTCATCCATCGAGTTCTGGAAGAAAACCGCTACGATTCAGTTAAACGTCACGTACAATGGACCAAGGGTCACTGTTCAAGGAATTGCTCAGCGACAAGGACCAATTGACTTGGCATTCGAGAAAAAGCTACAAGGTGGAAAATGGTCCGTTGGCGCACGTGTAACGGATATCTTCAACAAACAAGGATTCTACATGTCCGTTGACCGTCCAGGTGTTTCGCAAACCGCGGAATTCAAATGGTTAACGCGTCGCTTCTATGTTTCGGCAAGCTATAAATTCGGTAAATTGGAAATGTCCAACAAATCGAAACTTCCGGGAGCAGAAGGAGGGGGAGAATAAGTTTAATTCAGTTTGATAAAAACCTGTTGTAAGCGTAGAATCTCTACCTGAATGTCCAATGGAATGTTCTCTTCATTCAAGGCTTTAAGCTCGATAAATCCTTGCTTTTTCCAGTCATGAATGACTTGTAAAAAACGCATCGAATCTAACACAGATGACAATTTAACCTCTTGCGGGGGAATGGTTTTCAAATCCGTCCAAAATCCTGACCACATCCTGTAGTTAAGACTTAATTGCTGTTGAATGTGAACGAGTCCAACAAAAGATCCTACTTGAATAGCTTGTTTTAAAAGTCGTGATCGATTGGCTTGAAAATGCTGAAAACGTTCTTCGATTACCTCTGATTGACACTCCATAAAGTCCATGTTTTCCATAACTGAAGGGAATGAATATCCCAAGGATTCAGCTGCATTTTGAAGCAGAAGGAAGCGCTTTTCTTTGGCTGGAAACAGCAGAACCTGATCTGCCTTTTGGATGATTTCTTGACGACACTGAAACAGTTGCTCTTCGATCGCTTCATCCAAATCTTCGTAGTTGGATAGTCCGAGATAATTCGCTGCTTCTGTACTTGTCACTCGTCCTTGTTTTTACGCATTTTGATGTTCAGGAATTCAATCACCAACGAATAAACCAAGGCGAAGTAAATGTATCCTTTCGGTACATGCTCGCCAAATGACTCAGCGATTAATAGAATTCCAATGGTTACTAAGAATCCAAGGGCGATCATTTTAATCGTTGGACGCTCATTGATAAAGTCACTGATTGGACGAGAGAATAAAAGCATGACAATCATCGAAACAATGACTGCCAGGACAATAATAATCAAGGGATTTGCATGCGTTTGTTGGGAGATGTCATTCGTCATTCCGACTGCTGAAATCACCGAGTCAAAACTAAAAATGAAGTCAATGACCACAATTTGCATGATGACACCGCGCAAGGTACTTTTCTCTTTGGATGTATGTCCTTCCTCTGATCCTTTCACACTCGAATGCATTTCAGTTACGGACTTATAAATCAAGAATAATCCTCCGATTAACAAGACCAAACTGTGCCCTGTGAAGGATTGTCCCATGATGGTAAACAATGGATGTTGATCCAAAGTCATCACCCAAGAAATCACGCTCAACATTAAAATGCGAATGATGAGGGCAAGGCTTAAACCAATCATGCGTGCTTTGCGCTGCTTCGCTCTTGGCAAAGGATCCGTAACAATGGAGATGAAGATGATGTTGTCAATTCCAAGGACGATTTCCAACAAAGTCAGAATCAATAAATAAGTCCAACCTTGAACAGTTCCTAAAATTTGGAATGACGCGAGAAAATGATCCATGTATGCTAGTTTCTTAAAAATTCAAAATAACGATCTAAGTCGATGGCGTTGTTGGCATCGTCCGTTTGGACTTCCAACACCTGGGTTTCATTACTTGGATCAAAGAACAAAGGTAAATATTCAATCAATTCATCCAAGGAAGAAATGGTTTTTGTTTGTAATCCAAATGCGCGTGCAATGGAAGCTGGACTCTTCACCTGCTTTGCTTCAAAGTACTTTTCACGTTGCTTAGAATCCGCAGGTCCGGGAATGATTTTAAAAATTCCTCCGCCGTAATTTTGAATGACAATGAGTTTAAAATTTCGCGGAAAAGGCTCGTACCACAAGGCATTGCTATCGTACAAAAACGAAATATCCCCGCTGATCAGCACGTGTTGTTTTCTCGGATTCACAATGGCTGCGCCTAAAGCTGTACTGGTTGAACCATCGATTCCGCTTGTCCCACGGTTGGACTCATATCGCACGCCAGGAAGCGGATCGAACAACTGTGCATAGCGAACAACAGAACTATTTGCCAAGTGCAGAATATGATCCTCCGGTAAATAATCTTGAATGTTTTGAAACACTTGCATGTCCGTTAAATTCGAAAACTCTGACACAAAATCCAACGAACGGTCTTTAGCGACAATGTCCACCGCTTTCCATTTTCCATTGAAATTATGCGTGTTTGCTGTCAATTCGTATTCATTGATTTGTTCAAAGAAATCCGATGGTTCCAAAGGAATTGCCTGCGTTAAACAGCGATACGTATCCATTTCTGGAAACTCAGCGCCGATTTTGTAGTGTTTTTTGATTCCTACATTTCGCAAGTATGCTTTGATGCGCTTGGATACTACTGCGCCACCAATCGTAATGAGGATGTCGGGTTGATACACTTCATTTTTTTGGTCAAAACCATTCAAAGTACGATCGATGCAATGAATGAAGCGTTCATGTTGTAAGTTTGAGGTGTTTTCTACTAAAACGACCACATTTGGAAACGAAGCGAGCTTGATTAATTCTTGTTGAACTTTCAAATCTTGTGTCATTTGTCCACAAAGGATCAATACTTTCGATTGATTGATTTCCTGCACAATGACTTCCATGTTCGAAGCATCCATGCGATTTGTTGCTTTCCCAAGCGTTAAGATTTTTCCGTAATTCACTGTTTTTTCTACGGTTTGATAGAGTGGTTCATTCAAACCAACGTTTAAATGAATCGGACCTTTCCAATTGGACGTTGTAATTGCCAATAAATGAGCCAAGTCCTCTTGGTGTTGCTCTATGCTTTTTTGGTCAAACACATCTTCGTCCATCTCGAGACTTCCCATGATGTGATTCTTGTATACATCGCGCTGAACGATGGTTTGTCCATCACCATGATTAATCCACACAGCAGGACGATCAGCTGTTAAAACCAGTAAAGGAATCGAACGGTAAAAAGCTTCTGAAACAGCGGGATAATAATTCAAACAAGCGCTTCCGGATGTACAGCACAAAGCAATGGTTTCGCCCAATTCTTGTGCCATTCCGAGTGCGATAAATCCAGCAGAACGCTCATCGTGTACCACAAACGTTTCTATCTCAGGATGCTCATCAAAGGCAATGGAAAAAGGCGCGTTTCTCGAACCAGGAGAAACAACAACCTTGCGAATGCCGTAAGCCAGAAGCTGATCGACAATCAATTGCACCATGATTTTAGAGCTGGAAATCATCCGGCAAAAATACCAAAATTTAAAGGAGGTTTAACAGCGTACGGCTTTTATTTTCGGTTTCTTCCCATTCTTTTTCGGGAATGGAATCTGCCGTAAATCCTCCGCCAACATACAGGTAAATTTGCTCGCTCTGTATTTGTGCGCATCGTAGGTTCACGTACAGATTTACCTGATGCTCATCCATACTACCGATGATACCCGCGTAAAATTGACGTCCATGTTTTTCTTCAGACTGAATCCATGCTAACGCTTTGTCTCTCGGTGTTCCGCTGACGGCTGGAGTGGGATGGAGGTCCTTCGCAATTTCCCATGCTTGAGCCATTGTTGAATTCCATTGAAAATCGGTGCGTAAATGTGCGAGTGGACCAGCAATAACTGTTTTTGGTCCATCGGTCTGAAAGTCAACAACACCATGTTTTATCAAGGTTTCGCGTAAAAATTGACTCACGAAATCCTGCTCTTCTAATTCTTTAATTCCCCAAGGCGTTTCATCCTCCGCTTTCTTGGTTCCAGCGAGCGACATGCTTTCAAAGGATGAATTCGTTCCTTTGATCAATACTTCCGGAGAAGCGCCAATCCATTCACCCAAGATCGGATCGTTGAAATAATAGACAAAAGCCTTTGGATACTCGGCTTCCAAACGCTCAAATAAGGTCTTTCCTGAAATGGGTAGATTTTCCGCTTTAATCCGAGAATACACCAATTTCTCCATGCTTGATCCTTTCAGCAAAGAAACGATTTGATTTGCTTGATTTAAGTAGTCTTCTTTGGAAATACAAAAAGGAGAATGATGCTCCTGTTCGTAATTAAACGATTCTTCAGCTTCTACAAAAATATACCTTGATTGATGGTTGAAATCACTTATGATAAACCCCTGTGAAATAACATCATGAACCTCTTTGAAATATCCACTTTTGGAAACAATGTCTTGACCTGGAAACCGAAAAAGAAGCATGCGATTGGATCTGTTTGAAGCAAATATACGGAATCTCGCTCGTTGAGATTCCGATCAACGCAAATGGACGGGAATAGTTTCGTACTTTTGCACCTTCAAACTGAATCACCCATGAAAATCCTTTTAAGTTACCTCGGACGCTACAAATCACTTGTCTTTCTTGCATTGGTATTAGCGAGTATCAACCAAGTATTTTCCTTGTTGGATCCGTTTATTTTTGGGAAAATCTTGGATCGTTTCGCAACGCATCCAAAGGACTTCACAGAGTCTCAGTTTATCAGCGGAGTGGGATGGTTGATTGCAGCGGCGATTGGAGTTGCCATGGTGAGTCGTACCGCAAAAGCTTTTCAGGATTACAGCATCAACTTAATCATTCAGAAATTAGGCGCGGACATCTACACAGACGGATTGAAGCACACACTACAAATTGCCTACAATGAATTCGAGGATCAGCGCAGTGGAGAAACCTTGAACATCCTTCAAAAAGTACGAACGGATGCCGAGCGATTCATTATGAGTTTTATCAATATCCTTTTTGTATCCATTGTTGGATTGGTGTTCGTAATGGTATACGCCTTTACCGTTCAACCGGGATTGATTCTTTTGTACTTACTTTCAGCAGCTGGATTGAGTATCTTCATTAGCTTCTTGTCAAAACGCATCAAGAAAGTACAGATGACCATCATGAGCGAAACGAAGCAGTTGGCGGGAAGCACTACTGAAAGTTTACGCAACATTGAATTGATCAAAAGTTTGGGCTTAACGCAGCAAGAGACAGACCGTTTGAATGACCGCACGCGCAAAATCCTTCAATTGGAATTGAAAAAAGTGCGTCAAGTACGAAGCATTAGTTTCATTCAAGGAACAACAGTGAATTTATTGCGCCAGTCCATCATGTTCATTTTGATGTACTTATTGTTTCATGGATCCTTGTCACTTGGACAAATCATGACCTTGCAATTTTATTCCTTCTTTATCTTTGGACCATTACAAGAAGTTGGAAACGTGATTATTGCTTACCGTGAAGCGGAAGCATCTTTGAACAATTTCGAAAACATCATCAACACACCGATTGAGAAGAAACCAGAGAATCCAGTCCCTTTGAATGCCATTGAGAAATTAGCCTTTCATAACTTAACGTTCCGTCATAAATCCGCAAGTTACGATGCCTTGAGCGACATCCATTTCGAAGTGCACAAAGGAGAAACCGTCGCTTTTGTTGGTCCAAGTGGATCTGGAAAAAGCACCTTGGTTAAATTACTTGTTGGATTGTATTCTACGCCGAACGGTAAAATTTATTACAACGATATTGAGTCCACCAGCATCGACCGCGATGAATTACAGCAACAGTTGGGTTTTGTCACACAGGACACCCAATTATTCGCCGGAACGATCCGAGAAAATCTATTGTTTACCAAACCAGATGCCACGCAAGAACAATTGGATTTTGCCTTGACACAGGCCTCTTGTGAAGGATTAATAGCCCGAAGTGAAAAAGGAATCGACACCGTGATTGGTGAAGGAGGAATGAAACTTTCTGGAGGAGAAAAACAACGGTTGTCCATTGCCCGTGCCTTGATTCGAAATCCACGTTTGTTGGTATTCGACGAAGCGACATCCGCTTTGGATTCCATCACGGAAGAAGCGATTTCAAACACGATTCGTTCCATTGGAAGTCACAAAGAACACATCACGGTACTCATCGCACACCGTTTGTCCACCATTATGCACGCAGACAAAATTTTCGTCCTCGAAAAAGGTGTGATTGTCGAAACAGGTAAACACGAAGAATTACTTGCAGAAAAAGGCTTGTATTACGCGATGTGGAGACAGCAGATCGGAGAGAGAAGGGAGTAAGGGAGCGCGGACTTAGCGATTCGCACGGACCAAGACCGCTTTAATCATTTCATTGTTCAATCGGCAAGATTCGTCGAGAGAAAATCCATTTTTCAGATAGAAATGGAGTGGAGATTGATAGAATGTCCCATCGGATTTCAAGTCTGTATCGTGATCAATCACCCAACCTGAAAATGCTCTTCCTTCCTTTTTCATTTCAGCAAGTAGGGCAGAACCGAGTCCTTTTTGTTGATATTTATTGGATACGATAATAGAAAATCGCAGGTCATTTTCCTTTTCGAACAACACGGACCATGCGATGATTTCATCTTGTTGATTCAATACGTAAAAGTGAATGACCAGCGTGGTGTCCACGAGTAAAAGGGAAAAACGATCTGTTAGTTTTTGTGGATATTCCTCATTCCACAAGGCATTTACCTCCGCCATTTGTTTAGCGGACAAGGTTGCACTACGATGAATCTTCATCTTATTTTTTTTCTAATACCATCACGGTATGTTTTCCTGTACAAATCAAACGATTTGTGTCCTTTTCTCGTACTTCGATGGACCATAAATGGGTCGTTCTTCCTCCGTGAACCAGAGTTGCCGTCGCCAAAACTTCACCTGATTGTATGCCTCCCACATGATTCGCACTGACTTCTAGTCCGACTGCGTAATGTGTTTCATGGTTAATCAAGAGCACGGAACCCAAAGATCCAACCGTTTCCACAAGTGCAGCACTGGCACCACCATGTAAAAGTCCCATGGGTTGTTTGGTGCGATGATCGACTGGCATCGACGCCACGACATAGTTGTCTCCAATTTCAACATATTGAATACCAAGTTTTTCCATCAAGGTATCCTTGTTCATGGCGTTTAATTCGTCCAGTGGTACTTGTGTTAGTTTCATGAAACAAAGGTAAACAATCGCAACTATTTTTAGATTTTTTTTATCCGAACGCTTGTCAATTCTGAAAGTTTACTTACTTTTGCCCCGGAGAGTTGGCAGAGTGGTCGATTGCGGCAGTCTTGAAAACTGTTGAACCGCGAGGTTCCGGGGGTTCGAATCCCTCACTCTCCGC
>JAHEMJ010000017.1 GCA_024643725.1 Crocinitomicaceae bacterium
GGGAAGCTTACCACTTCATTTTTTTTATCTTAAACATCACTAAAATAATCGCCAACCTCTAAATTTTTCAACCTTAAAACATTCTATCGGTCTACTTTATGCGGACGATTTACTCTGTATTAAACATCATTAGTATTCTTCTTTCTTTAATGATTATTTACTTTTCACAAATGTTTAAGTTCAACCATTTGTCCACTTGGCTCTATTTTGATTATAATTGGAGGTAACACTCTGTCTGCAACTGGGTGTATTTCTAACAGGTATATATTCCCATTTTCAAAATAAAACGGTAGATTGTTCATGCTTTCGAATTTATCAGGACTAAAATCCATTAATGAAAATTCTCTATTTGGCTTTTCACTAATAGCTTCAAATTGTGCAAGTACTTCTCGATTCACATTCTTAATAATCACAAGAGTTATTGGATTGCCATTTTTAGAAACAATCACTTTCTTGTTCTTCTTGTATTCGTATTTATATACTCCACATGAGACTAAGAATATGCCTAAAATTATTAAAACCTTCATTCTTTTTCCTTTCCTTCTGTCGTTGCTTCATTTTGGTCATACGCCTCCATCCATTCGCCTAATTGTTTGGTCTTATCTTCTTCCTTCAAATCTTTGTTGTTAAATAAATTAAATAATGATTTATCTCCGTAATTTTTATTCGTGAATTTTACAAAATCCTCATACTTTAAATAACCATTATTTGCATCTTGTTCTTTCCCTGAAGCATCATGACTTCCACCTTTTATATATTCACCTACAAATGATAAATAATATCCAAGATTTGTTTTAAACTCTTTCCGTTGTTTTAGATGCCCTGTTTCATGAGAACTTAGCGCCAACCAAGCATCTACTGAATGATTGTCGTTGCCACCAAAATAATAATAAGGATTAGTATCGGAGTGTTTCCATCCTTTAAAGTAGTTTCTTGTATATCGTATTTTTTTATCTGAAGTCATAGCGCCGCCACCTTCCTTTGAAGGATACCACGGCGCACCAAATGGACGGGAACGAGGTTTTAGATTTGTGTTACGAAGAGTTTCTTCGTCTGTTCCAGACAACCAACTCATTAATTTTATTGCTGGTTCTGTAAAACGATATGTTCCATCAGAATTTCTTGTTATCACTGATTCCGGTTGAAGACCTTGTAAATCTATCGCTTGTATCGGAGTATTTCCAGCAAAATTATATGGAGAAAGATCTGGAAACATTTGGTTAAGTATTATTAACGGGTCTGGCGAAAATGGTCTGCCTGAGTAAGGTGAATATAACCTCGCGCCCATGTCATAAGAATTTTTACCTCCATGAATTTCGTCCACTTTTTCCATGCCATTAAACCCACAGCGGTAGAAATCACTCTCTAAAGTCCTCCCATCAAGGCTTACACCAAAAGCAGAATAGTCGTATGTGTTTTGCAAGCAGACCCCGGCATAGTTGCTGGGGGTGCATCTAAGCTGATTTTCAGAGATATAAGAAAATGATGCTATGCGCAAAATGATAGTTTTTGGTAAAGTTAAAGTTAATAAAGAATATGTTTCATTCTCAAAACACCCCTTTATTTGGGTGTAAATACGTAAATGATATTTGGTTGTGCTGTGCTTTTTTAAAGGGAAAAGAAATACACTGAATTGTTTGGGTGAAAATGTGTAAAAATAATCCGTGAAAGTATAAGAGCTATTTTGTTCAACCCTTTATCCAGTAAAGAGTTGAGTAGGGCAGGTGTGGATCAAAACTGAATGTTGGGGATAAAAGAAACTATTTCAGATTCTTTTACTTTTTGGCATCGCCCCAAAAAGTAAAGCAAAAAACTCTAGCGCTTAAAAGATCTAACGACCCTCATCGTCCTCGTTGCTAAAATTTCTGAAACTCGCCTCGTGCCTCAGCTCAGACAGCCAGAAATTTTCACGCAACTTCGTCTTGAGTGTTCCCGTTACATCTTTTCATGCGCGGGGATGGTAATTTTGTAAAGGAATGATATTTTTCATTCGAAGAAAAAAATCATAATAGAATAAGGACCGACATAGAATTCGGTGTTTTTCAAGGAGCATTGTCACACGCGAATGCTCAGCATAGCTGCAAGCTCATGCGTCAAGCATCGTGTGACAAAATCCGAAGAAAACCCTTTGCTTGAAGTCAAGAATGATCCTTCGGAGTAAGATCCGCAAAGGGAATCGAATTCGAAGTCTTGATCTTTTTGCGAACTTTTTGGATCAAGCCAAAAAGTGGGAGAGAAAAAATTGTATTGGATACCAAATAATGTTAAGTCCCCAGGTTTTGATCTTGGTCCATTTATAGTCAACTTTTTCTAGGACGAAACATGGCATAAAAAAGCCCCAACATTTCTGTCGGGGCTTTTGTAGCGAGACCGAGAGTTGAACTCGGGACCTTAGGGTTATGAATCCTACGCTCTAACCTCCTTCGCCGAGGCGAAGCGGCGGATGAGCTATCACGAAAATAAAGACAAAAAAAAGCCCCAACATTTCTGTCGGGGCTTTTGTAGCGAGACCGAGAGTTGAACTCGGGACCTTAGGGTTATGAATCCTACGCTCTAACCAACTGAGCTATCTCGCCATAATCTATTTCTACGCTCTAACCTCCGCCGCGGCGGATGAGCTATCTCGCCGGAGGGTGCAAATATAAAGAGAAATTTAAAATCTGCGCAAAATCCCGCGGAATTTATTTCTAGTTCAATTGATTTAGCTCCACTTGAATAAATGAAGCCAGCTCTTTTAAACGCTCCGAAGAGAAGTCAAAAGGAACATTCGCCGTTTGGTAAATGGCTGGTATTGACTGTGTGTAGCCGAGTTTTAAGGCTTCTTCGTAAGCTGCCAAGGCAGCATCGAAATCACGTAAACTATTCATCCAAACTCCCAATGCGCCCAATTGCGCAATCCCATACTCAATGTAATAAAAAGGAACTTCAAATAAATGCAATTGTCGCTGCCAAGAGGTTTCGATTTGATCCTCGTAACCGGTCCAATCCGTTAATCCTGTTCCAAAGTCTTTGGATAATTTCGCCCAATGCGCGTGTCGTTCCGCAACGGTATGCGTTGGCTGTTCGTACACCCAATGTTGAAAGGCGTCGATTTGGGCAATCCAAGGGAGGATTTTCAAAATGCCTTCTAACTGCTCGCGTTTAGCTCGATTTAAGTCGTCCGTGTTTTGGTAAAAATGTCCCCATTCTTTCATGGAAAGCAATTCCATGGACATCGACGCAAGTTCTGCAACTTCGGATGGCAAATTCTTGAAGCCTGTCAGGGCTAAATCACGACTTAAGAAGGAATGAACAGCATGTCCGGATTCATGTACCATGGTGACCAAATCGCGCTGTGCGCCTACGGCATTCATGAAAATAAATGGAACGCCAATTTCGTAAAGTGGATAGTTGTATCCACCTGGCGCTTTCCCGGTTTTGGAATCTAAGTCCAAGTGACCCATTTCTTCCATGGTGCTTAAGCAGTCGGCGAAATATGGATTCAAATTGCCCAACATCTGAATGCAGCCATCCAACATTTCTTTTCCTGTTTCGAAAGGTTTTAACGGTGCTTTTCCTTCAGGATCGACTTCGGTATTCCATGGTTTGAATTTCGCTTCTCCTGTTAACGCTAATTTTTTGGCTTGAATTTCTTTCACCAAAGGAACAATGTGTGTTTGAATGGCTGAATGAAAATCAAAGCAATCTTGTTTGGAATAATCGAAACGTCCCAACGCTTGAAATTTATAATCTCGGAAATTCTCGAATCCGGCGTTGACCGCTAACTGATGTCGGAGTTGAATGAGCTCGGTGTACAGATCGTCTAGTTTTTCGGTATCCGCTCGACGTCGCTCAACCAACTTTTCAAAAACGGTTTTACGCACTTCTTCATCTTGTTCTTTCAGGTATTGTGCAGCACGTTGCATGGTGATCGTTTCACCATTAAAATCAATGCTTTGAGCGGCACTAATCGCTCCATATTGTTGTGCTAATTCATTGAGTTTAGCTTCGATTGGGACATTCTCCTCACGGAATAATTGGACCTGCGTTTCAATGCTTCTAAAATAAATGCGGTGTGCTTCATCTGTATAGTCCTTGCGGAATGGACTTTCCATGAATTTGCGATTCAAGGCATCTTCTAAGGGTGCCAATTCGGGTTGTATTTTGGTGACGAAAAACGTGTAAGCTGATGCGAGCGCTTCGTTACTCGTTTCTATGGACATCCGAATATAGCGCCATGCCAAGTCTTCTTCCAACACAGCATCCAATTCACTGCGATCCTGCAACCATTGATCAAAGGAATCTTTTGTTTCTATGTTTCGTTCCAACAAATCATCGAAGGAAGGTTTTAAGTCTTCCCATGCTTGAATAATCAAGGACTCGCTTAGAAATTTTCGTGGATTTTTTTGAATAATCATGAGGTGGATTTTTTGGGCAAAAAAATTCACCTGACGGGTGGACAGGTGAATTCACTTATTTTTTTAACGCTTATTTTCCGCGGGAACTTCCTGTTTTAACAGGAGCTGCTTTCTTGACGTTTGCTGGTTTTGCTGCTTTGGATGGAGCGGCTGCGGTTGTCGCTGCTTTTTTCTTTGCAGGTTCAGCTTTCGCTTTCACTTCTTTCGCAGAACTTTCTGCTTCTTCGGCACCTTCTGCCGCTGCTTCAAATAATCCAGCTTGTTTGATTAAATGAAACCATTGGAATATTTTTCGAACATCTGAAGGATACACGCGCTCTTTGTCCCAATTCGGTAAGAATGTCGCTAATGCAGCTTCTAACGTTTTCATGTCTTCTTTGTGAGAAGGACAATTATCTGTAAACGATTCATTCATTTTAGCCAACACATCAGTCAATTTTACATCCTCTTCATACGTGAAAATGCTGATGTCCTCTAATGTGGAAATTTTCTCTGTAGCGTATGCTGGAAAACGTTTTTTGTCAATCATTGACTCAACAATGACGCTGTTTTTTCCTTGAGCGATAACTTTAAATAGTCCTGGTCTACCAGAGATGGATATGATACCTGTCAGATTCATGTGTTCGTTTTAATTTGGGTCAAAAATAGGAATTTTAGTCTTTGAAAACGCGGGATTTGCAATTCATGTTGTGTAAAGATGAAAATAATTGAAATTTGCTTCTATTGAGTTAGTGGTTGACAGCTAAAAGTTTGGGGATAAAGGAGATTAATTTTGATTCTTTTACTTTTTGGCATTGCCCCAAAAAGTAAAGCAAAAAGCTCTAGCGCTTAAAAGATGCAACGACCCTCATCTTCCTCGTTGCTAAAATTTCTGAAACTCGCCTCGTGCCTCAGCTCAGACAGCCAGAAATTTTGACGCAACTTCTTCGTGAGGCTTGGCGTTACATCTTTTCATGCGCGGAGATGGAATCTTGTGAATGAAGTTTCACTTCGAAGAGAAAAATTCAAATAGAATCAGGACCGACATAGAATTCGATGGTTTTCAAGGAGCATTGTCACGCGCGAATGCTCAGCATAGCTGCAAGCTCATGCGCCAAGCATCGTGTGACAAAATCCGCAGAAAACCCTTTGCTTGAAGTCAGGAATGATCCTTCGGAGTAAAATCTGCAAAGGGAATCGAATTCGAAGTCTTGATCTTTTGCGAACTTTTTGGATCAAGCCAAAAAGTGGAAGAGAAAAAAATAGATTTCTCGAAGGTTGCTCAGACAGCCAGAAATTTTCACGCAACTTCGTTGTGAGGGTTGGCGTTACATCTTTTCATGCGCGGGAAAACAATCTTGTAAATATTCGTAGTTTTCACTTCGAAGAAAGAAATTCAAAATAGAATTGGGACCGACATAGAATCCGATGTTTTTCAAGGAGCATTGTCACACGCGAATGCTCAGCATAGCTGTAAGCTCATGCGCCAAGCATCGTGTGACAAAATCCGCAGAAAACCCTTTGCTTGAAGTGAGGAATATCCTTTCAGAGTAAGATCTGCAAAGGGAATCGAATTCGGAGTCTTGATCTTTTTGCGAACTTTTTGGATCAAGCCAAAAAGTGGAAGAATAAAAAAGAAAAGAAGAAAATTCTGTTTGTTTTCGTGTTCTTACTTTTTGGCATTGCCCCCAAAAAAAAGTAAGGCAAATCCCGATGTATCGTCTCGATTTATCGGGATTGTTTTTTTGCAAACTTTATGGATCAAGTCCAGTAAAATAACAAAAAGTGGTAGCAAACCAATGTAGTGGTGACAAAATGATGTTGAGCACCCAGGTTTTTGGCTTTATCCGAGTTAGTAAATGATCACCTTCTGACGGGCTAGGATTTCCTCTCCTGCTTGCAAGACAAGTGTATAGCTTCCTTTTGCGATGGATGCTTTCAGCAGTTCGTAGGTAGAATCAATAAATCCTTCACTTTCAAAGGCCAGTTGTCCATTGCTGGCGTACAGACGAATAACCCGAGATTCATTGCTTGGATTCGGGTAATAGACCGAACAACTCGTTGAAAATGGATTGGGGTAAACGATGAGTCCAGCAGCATAACAAATGGGCGGTTCGGTGGTGCCGACCGGAAAGTCCAGTTTCCACAAGACACCGTTGTTTTCGATGACATACAGCGTATTTCCGATTTGCTCAACGTCAACAGGTAGATAGAATCCAGTTGCGACATTCGCTGAGTGAATTGTGTAATCCGCCAGGACATCGTCATATTGAATGTCCATCATGACTAATTCGCGCGAAGAATCGACAAAAGGGCAAGGCGAACCCCACGGGGAAAGCGGTGTGAATCCTGTACTGTCACCTCCAGGCATAAAACTCATGACAAAAGATTTTCCTTTATAAACGCCCATCATTAAACTATCTCGATCGATGATGAGTCCAAGCGGTGATCGATGTGCTGTAAACGTGCGCATGAACGTATCTACCTCACTCGCATGGATAACATGTCCAGTTGTCTCGTCTCGAAAGTAGTCCGCCGCTTGTCCATAATGAAGTAACGGTTCCGTAAATTGAATTCCTGCAGGAATAGGAGGGAAGTTCGGGTCAGCGGCAAAATGTCCAGCAAGATAGGCGCCATTCAAGTGATTGATAAGTGGGTCTTGACTGGCATTGTAGGTTGGATTCATCAGTGGATTCGCATTTCCACCAATGCGCCAAGGAAATCCGTAATGATGTCCTTGCTGAATCCAATTTAACTCTTCTGGATCGTCTCTTTCTCCCGCATTGTCTACTGCAAACAAATGATCCTGCGCATTCCATGCCATGTCGTAAGCATTCCTCGTTCCTTCCGCAAAAACGTATCCACTCGCATTTAAAAAGGTAGAATCATTGGGCCAATACAGGTTTTCTGCATCGATGGGAACACGGTAGATTTTACTCGTCAATGCTTGTTCACGCATGCCTGGATAGTTTCCATTGTTCGTTTCTACTTCGCCAAAGGACGTGCGAGAACCTCCGGAGAAAAACAAGAACTGATGTGTTGGATCGACATTCAATGCGGTGAATCCATGGTCGCCCGTTGAACTACTTGTTGGATACGCTTCGGTTGAAACGATGGTTGTCCAAACACGTGTTCCATTCGCTTGAAGTTTACCCTTGACAATCAGCCCAATTCCTGTCGTGGCATACCAAAGATTTCCTGCGAGGTACATGGTACTGTCCAAAAAACAGAGTCCTTGTAACCTGGTCAGTCCATGTTGACTAGCTGTAAATCGCAAGGAGTCACTGCCGATTGCTTCAAAAACCTCATAGATTTTTCCGTCCGAACTGCAGTAGAACAAGCGCTGCGTGATGGGATCCAAAGCCATTTTGGATGCGCCGGGTTTGGTTTTTAAAATGGAATCAACAAGAATTCCCGGGGCTAATGCGTGAACCCTTTGTCCATAAAGATTGGAAAAGCAAAAGATGTTTCCAAAAACACAAAGTACAAAGAGTGGCCATTTTTTCATGTTTTGAAATTAGTCATTTTTCGTCAGCACATCAAGCATGAGTACCTTTTAATGAAAAATTAGACCAAAGGACAAATGGGTCGAAACACCCACTTAATTGCTTCTATTTTAAGTCCTTTAATGGTTTTTTAACATTAAGAATCAACTTATTAACAACTATTCCTTTTATTATGTGTATCTTTGCACCCAATTTTAAAATAACAAGATGACATTTGAAGAGCTCGGATTGAGGAGTGAGGTGCTGAAGTCGTTAACAGAATTGGGTTTTGAAGCACCGACCCCCATCCAAGAAAAAGCAATTCCCTACCTGATGCAGGAGGATTGCGACTTTGTCGGCCTAGCGCAGACAGGAACAGGAAAAACAGCGGCTTTTGGCTTGCCGTTAATTAATAACATCGATACAAAAGCCAGACTTCCACAAGGTTTGATCATTTGTCCAACTCGCGAACTCTGTTTGCAAATCGCGAAGGACTTAAATGTGTTTGCTAAATACCTAGACTGTAACATTACAGCGGTATATGGAGGTACAGATATCAGAAAACAAATCACGGACATTAAGAAAGGGACTTCCATTATTGTGGCAACTCCTGGACGTCTTGTTGATTTAATGAATCGAAAAGTGATTCAACTTTCTCAAGTTCGCTACGTCATCCTCGATGAGGCCGATGAAATGTTGAACATGGGATTCAAAGAGGACATTGATGCGGTATTGGAAACAACACCGATTGATAAAAATGTGTGGTTGTTCTCCGCAACGATGCCTGCGGAAGTAGCGCGTATTGCGAAAACCTACATGCATGATCCTTTAGAGGTTTCCATTGGACACAAAAATCAAAGTAACGAAAACATCGATCACATCTATTACATGGTAAAAGAGCGCGATCGTTATGAAGCGGTGAAACGTTTGATTGACTTTAATCCAAGTATTTATGGGTTGATTTTCTGTCGTACGAAAAATGAAACGGCTACCGTTGCAGAGAAATTAGGACGTGAAGGATACAATGCTGAACCTTTGCATGGCGATTTAACGCAAGCAATGCGTGACCGTGTGATGGATCGTTTCCGTTCGAAAGAATTACAAATCCTTGTTGCAACAGATGTTGCTGCACGTGGATTGGATATTGACAATATTACACACGTCATCAATTACAATTTACCAGATGACATCGAGAACTATACGCACAGAAGTGGACGTACAGCGCGCGCTGGAAAAAAAGGTGAATCATTGGTGTTAATCAATGGACGTGAAATTGGAAAAATCAAGGCGATTGAACGTCAAATGCGCACAACCTTTACCGTTGGAGAAATTCCAAATGCGGAAGAGATTTGCGAAATTCAGTTGATGAAGTTGATCAATAAAACGATCGCGACAGAAGTGAAGGAAGATGACATCGCGAAGTTTATGCCTCAAATCCTTGAAGCTTTTGAAAGTTTGTCGAAAGAAGACATCATCAAACGTTTCGTTTCTACGGAGTTTAATCGTTTCATCAATTATTACGATCGTGCAGGTGACTTGAATGCCGCAGCAAGAGATGACCGTAGTGGTGAGCGCAAAGGAGTAAAATCTGACCGTGCACGTGAAGAAGGTAAAACTCGTTTCTTTGTGAGCTTAGGACGCAGAGATGGATTGAATCCGGGTGCTTTGTTGCGCATCGTGTGTGACGCAACTGGATTAAAATCGGCAGCGGTTGGACGCATTGATTTGATGACGTCTTATTCCTTCTTTGAAGCGGATCAAGAACACACAGAAAAAATCTTGAAAAATGTCAATGGGACAGATTTCGAAGGACACCAAGTAAGTATCGAAGTGACCGCACAAAAAGAAGGTGGTTCAGGTCGCAGCGAAGGCGGACGTGGACGCGGACGTTTTGGTGGTGAGTCACGCTCAGGTGGCGGAGGATTCTCCGGTCGCTCTGGCGGATCAGGCGGTGGCGGTTACGCTGGTCGCTCTGGTGGAGGAGGTTATGCAGGACGCTCAGGCGGTTCTGGCGGAGGCTTCTCAGGACGCTCTGGTGGTAGCAGTTCAGGTGGATCAAGTCGCAGTGGCGGATTCGCAGGAAAAAGCGCTGGAGGCGATCGTCCAAGAGGTGAACGCAAATCGTTCGGTGGTGACCGTAAACGATCTTAATCCCCCCAACTTAATTAAGTAGATACAAAATAGCATACTATTCTTATGGAAATTAGAAACATCGCCATCATTGCCCACGTTGACCACGGTAAAACAACATTGGTGGATAAAATCATCGAAGCAGGAACAATGATTAACGAACGTGATCGTCCAACAGGAGATTTGATCATGGATAACAATGACTTAGAGCGCGAACGTGGAATCACCATCGTCTCTAAGAACGTTTCGGTGACGTATAAAGGAACAAAAATTAACATCATCGACACCCCAGGTCACGCCGACTTTGGAGGTGAAGTTGAACGCGTATTGAACATGGCAGATGGTGTTTGTCTGTTGGTAGATGCCTTTGAAGGTCCAATGCCACAAACACGCTTCGTTTTGCAAAAAGCACTTTCATTGGGATTAAAACCATTGTTGGTGATTAACAAAGTGGACAAAGAAAATTGTACACCGGAAGAAGTTCATGAAAAAGTATTCGATTTGATGTTCGAATTGGACGCAAACGAAGAACAGTTGGATTTCCCAACCATTTACGGTTCGGCGAAAAATGGATGGATGGCTGAAGATTGGAAAACACCAACAACAACCATCACACCATTACTTGACCGCATCTTAGCTTATTTCCCGCCACGTAAAATCGAAGAAGGAAATACGCAAATGTTGGTGACGTCATTAGACTTTTCATCGTATGTAGGACGAATCGCTATTGGACGTTTATCGAGAGGTGTATTGAAAGAAAATCAACCGATTATTTTGTCTAAATCGGACGGACGTTTGGAAAAACATCGCATCAAAGAAGTGTTTGTATTCGAAGGAATCGAACGTGCGAAAGTAACGGAAGTACAAGCAGGAGATTTATGTGCAGTAACAGGAATTGAAGGATTCGAAATTGGAGATTCCATTTGTGACGCTGAAAATCCTGAACCATTGCCAACGATTAAAATGGATGAGCCAACCATGAGTATGTTGTTCTCCATTAACGATTCTCCATTCTTCGGAAAAGAAGGTAAGTTCGTGACTTCACGTCACATTTCTGACCGTCTAACCAAAGAACTTGAGAAAAACTTGGCGATGCGTGTACAAGACACAGATAAAGCAGACAAGTGGATGGTATTCGGACGCGGTGTATTGCATTTATCGGTGTTAATCGAAACGATGCGTCGTGAAGGATATGAATTACAGGTTGGACAACCACAAGTAATCATCAAAGAAATTGATGGTGTGAAATGTGAACCGGTAGAGGAATTGACCATCGACCTTCCAGAGGAGCATAGCGGAACAGCTGTTGAAGCAGTGACGCGTCGCAAAGGTGAAATGAAAAATATGGTTCCGAAAGGAGAGCGTATGATCGTAACCTTTGAAATTCCTTCTCGTGGAATCATTGGATTAAGAAATTACTTGTTGACACAAACAGCTGGTGAAGCAATTATGAATCACCGTTTCTTGGAATACCAACCGTACAAAGGGGAGATTCCTGGACGTCAAAATGGTTCATTGATTTCTTTGGAACAAGGAACTTCTATTCCGTTCTCTTTGAATAACCTACAAGAACGCGGTAAATTCTTTGTTGCTCCGAATGAAAACATCTACGAAGGACAAGTAATTGGAGAGAATTCACGAGCAGGTGATTTGTGTGTAAACGTAACGAAAACGAAAAAACTGACCAACATGCGTGCATCTGGTTCAGATGATAAAGTTCGTTTGGCTCCACCAAAAGTATTTAGCTTGGAAGAGTGTTTAGAATACATTCAATCAGATGAATACGTAGAGGTTACACCGAAGAATTTGCGTATTCGTAAAATCCTTTTGAAGGAAACTGATCGTAAACGTAACGGAAAAGCGTAATAAATCGTAAGTTTATACGTTATCTCAAACGATGCGAAAACTGATTTTTTTGTTCATACTATTGTCTTGCGTTGGAAGCGTTACAGCCCAGCGCAAGACTTTTTTTTCTAAGTCAGAAATTGGTGTGAATGTAGGACAAATGTACTACTTGGGTGATTTGAATAAATTCAAACCCTTTTATCAGAGTAATTGGTCCGGCGGTTTAATGTATCGCTATAATTTACAACCTCGTGTAACCTTGCGCTTCAACTACTTGTATGGGAAAGTAGAAGCCTATGACAAGGAAAGCAGTAATGCATTATTCGTCAACCGCAACCTTGAATTTCGTTCAGTAATTCATGAAGTAGCAGGCGGAGTGGAATTTCACTATGTGCCATTTACGTTTGGTAAAGGAAATAAAAACGCAGGAACGGTTTATTTGTTGGCGCAATTGGGGATGTTTCACATGAATCCCAAAGCGATGTACAATGATCAATTAGTTGCGTTGCAACCAATGTCCACCGAAGGACAAGGGACTTCAATAGGAACAAGAAAACCCTACCATTTATACCAAGTATGTATGCCATTGGGGATGGGGGCAAAATTTTCCATTGGAAATAAAATCACCGTGAATTTTGACTTGGCAATTCGCAAGACATTTACAGATTACCTAGACGATGTTGGATCCGCAACTTATGCCAATTCGAAAGTCATCGGAAAGGAAATTTCTAATACCGCAGCAAATCTTTCCAACCGAAGTCTTGATGGGTCTAAATATGGTGTCCGAGGAAATCCAAGTACCAAAGACTGGTACGTTTATTCTGGAGTGACCTTCGCTTTTCGTTTAGGACGCGAAAAAACATGTTTCTATTAATTCAACGCGGATCTTTCCATATCAGCGTTTTTGTGGCTGATTGAATTCCAGGAATACAATTTCCGTCACCTCCGCCGGTAAAACCTCCATCTGGAGCACAGATAAAATGGCATTCTGAATCGTACAAACTGCTAAACTGATCGCAGCAAGCAGCCGTAAAATAATAATACTTAGCACCATTATACTCCCATAACCACACTTGTGTTGGTGGATTTTCAACGGGCTTGTTCTGTATATCCTGAATCTTATTTTCAATGCACTTTGGCACGGCAACGGCTAAATCTGGTTTTTCGCACGCTGAAAGCAGCAAGAACGAAAAAACACAGAAAGAATAAAAGGCTTGTTTCATGGCATTCAATTAATGGCATTCGCAATTTTCACATTCCGCTTCGGTTTGAAATCCCACCGGACTACAACCTCCATATCCCTTGAATTCGCAATTGTTCGTCTTTGGATTATAGACCCAAGTTTCCCAATAGGCCATACACGTGGTACCATCGGGAACTTGTTCTTGGCATGCAGCGGTTTGATTTTTTACGCATTGTCGCTTACATGCGCTTCCGATGAACAGCGTCATCATCCATAAAATCAATAAAAAAACTTCTTTTTTCATCTTAAATAAAATCAGCTTGATTCAAATTTAATGCATGGGTAAAGACATCTTTCCATCCGTTCCAATGGGCATAATTGCCAATCGTTTCGTTGTGCCAAATGTAGGAAAATTGTCCACCATAGTGACATACCTCCTTAAACAGGCCATCAATTTTTTCTTTCGACTCCTCCACGGTTAATTTCAAATATTCATTCAAGGTTCCATCCATATAGGCAAAGGGATGTATGCGAAGGGAAGTGCTGTCGTTTTTGTGTAAGTCGAACCACGTGAACACACGCGCTGTACCCGCTCGAAATCCGACAATGTCCGCATAACCCATTGAATAGTCATCGGTGATTCCTTGTCGAATCATGGATTGATACGTAAATGGCAAATTTAACATCAAGAAATGTTGCCTGTTTCGCGTAATGTGCATTTCTGTAATGTCGCGAAGTCGTTCGATTTCGACACCAAGTTGCGCTTCGTTCTCGTTGGAGGCAAAACTCGCATGAATGCCGATTTCCGTCACTTCGCTCATCCGCTGAATCAGTGCGCGTTGAACGGGATGAAAATGCGGTAAGTTCTTGTCGTATTGTCCATAGTCGCCTAAGAGCCAAAAAATATTGATTTTTTGTCCCATCTGCGCAATTGACTGCATAAAATCAAAGGTGTCGTAAGGATCTTTCATTTCTCCCGCAAGGACTTTCTTTCGGTCCGAAATGCGCCCTTGACGCTTTAAGTAATGATCCTTTAACGTTCCAAGTTGCGTACGAAAAAAATTCTTGTGCTGAAAAGCAAAGGCATTGTCAATATCGAAGGTGGGAATGTTCTCAATTCGCTCCAATTTTGGACGCCACTTTAATCCAAGGACATCCTTTGCGTATCGACAGAAATCCAAGGCCCAGCGATCACACATCGCTTTTTCATGCCATCCATAATAAAACAAGACACTGCTCGTTCCTTGGAAACGTCCAAATGCATCTTTCTCTTCCGAGGTGTATTCTTCCATCCTCGTAAGTACAAAGAACACACTCGCTAGCGGATCCAGGATGCCATCAAAGGACAAACATTCTTCCCGGTGGAACATTCCTTTGTCCAGAGAATACGATTTTACCGTTTCTTCAAATAACAGCGCACTCGGGACGAGTTGAGGGATGTTTTCAAAATGCCGTTCGGAATAGTTTAGTTTGATGCCTTCTAGGCTTTCAAATTGCATGAAATCGTTGCATAATTCATAGGCAATTCCTCGTTCCTCAAACACAAATTTCAAGGTGTAGAGTAGGCGAGTGGAAATATGGTCAACGTAGATATTTAGCACAATAAATCGGATAGGATTTTCGAACAGATAAAGGAAGCCGCTTGACCATCCCCAAATAAACTTGGATACGTAAAATCAGATTTGTTTAACAATTCTCGGGTGTGTTGAACAATCATTTCTTCATTCGAACCAGCTAAACGTGCATTTCCGTTTTGAACGATTTCAATCCACTCCGTTTGTTCGCGTAAAATCACACATGGTTTTTGGAAGAAAAACGCTTCTTTCTGCAGTCCACCACTGTCCGTAATAATCATGCGTGCATTTTTTTCCAAGGCAATAATGTCCAGGAATCCAGCAGGTGGAATGATTTTAATTCCAGGTGTTTGGTCGAGTTTTTCACGCAGTTCGCTATGCAGTAACTCCTCCATTTTCTTTTTCGTTCGTGGATGCAGCGGTAGAATGATCTCTAAATTCGTTTCTTCGTGAACGCGCACAAGTGCTTGGAAAATCGCGTTGAGGTGATGGACATCGTCCGTATTGGTATCACGGTGAATCGTACATAAAATGTATCCCTCGGGACTTAACTCGTTTTTTGCTAAAATATCCGATTTTTCATCCGATAATTCTGAGAAGAACAAGCTGTTGTCGTACATCACATCGCCACAATGATACACATTTGGATGGTCGATACTCGCTTGTTTTGTGGGTGTTAAATCAAATCCTTCTTTCGCAAGATTTTCCATTCCCGCTTTGGTTGGAGAGAAGAGCAAGCTGCTCATGTGATCACAGGAGATGCGATTGATTTCCTCCGGCATGGATTTGTTGTAACTGCGCAGTCCAGCCTCCACGTGAATTACTGGAATGTAAATTTTCGCTGCCGCTAACGCCGCTGCAATGGTTGAATTCGTATCTCCATACACCAAGACGGCATCTGGCTTTTCACTGACATAAAGCGCTTCCAATCCCTCTAACATTTTGGCCGTCATACTTCCGTGTTGCCCACTTCCAACATTTAAGTTAAACGCAGGTTTTGGAATGCCAAGTTCGGAGAAAAATACTTCGGACATGTTTTCATCGTAATGTTGTCCGGTATGCACGATGAACTCTTCGAGTTGACCTGAAAATTGAGTGTGGATAGCACGGCTAATCGCCGCAGCTTTAATGATTTGAGGACGAGCCCCAATGACAGTGATGATTTTTTTTAATGACATAATTATAGCAAGCCTTCATCGGCGAAGCTAAAATAACCATTATCTGTGAAAATGAGGTGATCGAGGAGCTGCATGTCGACAAGTTTAGCGAAGTCCCGCAAATTGTAGGTGAGTTTTTTATCAGCTTCGCTCGCAAAGCGATTCCCACTTGGATGATTGTGACTGATGATGAATCCGGTTGCTTGACACGCAATGGCGTGGTGAAAGAGAATCTTTCCGTCTACAACAGTGCTAGTCATTCCTCCTTTGGACAATTGAATCGTATCAATGATTTCATTGGCAAAATTCAAATAAACGACATAAAATTCCTCGTGTGCAAGTCCATCGTAGTGCTTTTTTAAATGATCATAAATCATTTTGGAATTACGGACTTTTGTTTTTGCTGGAATCATGCTGGCTTCTCGTCGTTTTCCGATCTCCATGGCGGCAATAATGAGAATGGCCTTCGCTGGACCAAATCCTTTGATTTGGGTTAATTCATGCACCGTTGATTTGGCTAGCAAATGCCAGTCTTGTTGGTGATTTGCTAGAAGGTCTTTGGCCAAATCGAGTGCGCTTTTGTTGCGGTAACCGGATCCGATCAGAATGGCGAGAAGTTCGGCGTCCGACAGACTGGCTTTGCCTTTGAGTAGTAATTTCTCGCGTGGACGATCGTCCTCTGCCCACATTTTAATGGAGGCATGCTGTTCGTAGGATGGCGGTTTTTTCATGAGGGAAAGTAGGTCTTTCCTTAACTCTAAATCAATGAAAATATTGTAAAATGTCCGTTGATTTGGCTGTAGTTTGTATTTTTGTTTCATGTCAAAGAAAGATAAAAGCCGCGTCAACGTCGTTTACTCGACGAATCCTGATTTTCAATTTCAGCATGAGGAGGAGGAAGAGCAGGACACATTGGCGAATAACCAACAACGTTTGTACGTTTCCATTGACCGCAAGCAACGCGCGGGAAAAGAAGTGACCTTAATTGAAGGATTTACAGGGACGGAAGAGGATCTGAAGGACTTAGGGAAACTCTTGAAAAGTAAATGTGGCGTAGGAGGAACAGTCAAAGACGGTGAAATCCTAATTCAAGGGAATTTCAAGGATAAAATCTATGAGCTGCTGATCAAAGAAGGCTATTCTCAAACGAAGAAAAAAGGATAATTAAGCCTTTTGTGCTGCCGGTTCGATGTGAATGAGAACATCCGCAATGGTTGGTATGGTTTCCATTAAGTGATCTTTCAAACGATGTGAAATTTCGTGTCCATCAAACACGCTGATATCACCGGCTACTTCCACGTGTAAGTCAACAATATAGACCATTCCCGTTTTACGCACCCAACATTTTTCGGTATCTACCACACCGTTAACTTCTAGTGAATGCAATCGAATTTCATCGATGAGATCATGGTGAATGTGTTCGTCCATGATTTCGCCAAGCGCAGGACGAAAAATCAAAAAAGCATTGTAAACGATGAAAATAGAAGCGAGGAGTGCTGCCCAATCATCCGCTTTTTCGAAGCCTTTTCCAAAGATAAACGTGAGCGAAATCCCAATGAACGCAATACCAGATGAAATGGCGTCACTGCGGTGATGCCAAGCATCGGCTTTTAACGAAGATGAATTGGTTTCCTTCGCTTTGCGGTGAACGTATTGAAACGAAAGTTCTTTAATGAGAATAATAGCTCCTAGGACGTACAAGGTAAAAAATGCTGGTTTCTCTTGTGGTTCGCTCAAATGTCGAATGCTCTCAACCGCTATGATCGTCGCAGAAATCAATAGGAATCCAACCACGGCAAAGGTGACCAACGCTTCTGCTTTTCCATGTCCATAGGGATGGTCGTCATCCGCTGGTTTCGTTGAATACTTTAATCCAAATAAAACGAGAAAACTGGCGAATATATCGGCGGTGGACTCAATCGCGTCAGCAATCAACGCGTCGGAATGTCCAAAAACACCGGCAGTACCTTTCACCGCAGCCATTACCGAATTTGTCAGGATGCTTATGATCGCTGTTTTTGTTGCCGTTTTCTTGATTTCGTTCACGGCCGAAAGGTACAAAAAAAAACGCCCAGGTTAGTGGGCGTTTATACATGTTTGCTGTTCGTGCTTTATTGCTTGATCACTTTCAAACTTGATTGTCCTGCAGTATAGGTAACCGTCAATTGATAGATTCCTGAAGCAGCATTCGCGATGTTTACTTTTTCAGAATTCATTCCTGCTCCATGAGCGACCGTACGACCTGAAAGATCAACCAATTGATAGCTAAAGTTTCCTTCGCTTACAATCGTAATGGATTCGTTTGTTGGATTCGGATAAACATGGATGTTTTGAGCATTTCCTTCTGAAATTCCTTCTGTCCAGTTGTTGAAATTATAGGTCGTATTGGTGATAATCGGCGCATTCCAATCGAAGTAAATATAAGCCGTGTTTTCAATTTCCGTTCCGTAAGTATTGGCAGCATTTTCCATGATGCGGTAAACCAATTGTCCATGACTAGCTGGCTCATTCGTCGTGCTATCAGCCAACCAGATATTTGGGAATTCAAATCGCATGATGCCGTTACCTAAGTTGACAACTTGCATGTTGTGAGAGGATTGAATGAGGGTAAAACTTGACCAATCTAAATCTGCATCCAAGGTATCGATGATGTAAATATTTTGTGCTGGCGCTGTACCTGTATTCTGGAATCGAATGGTATAGGTTAAGTCTTCTTGTAACTCCGCGGCGATATATTCGGTGCCACTTCCAAAGAACTGAATGGCGAAATCTGGACGCTGTACGACTTTGTCATTCGGGTCATAGCTATTACCAACCAATTGAAGCAAGTTTCCAGCATTGTTGTAGGTAGAGCAATCAGTTCCTGTTGTCGGGGAAATCGTCGAAGTGAAATAATGCGCCGTTCCAGAAGAAAGTCCACCTGGTACATTAAAGGTGATTACGTCATAATTACTAAAGAAACTAGATGCGGAATTTAAATTCCAAGTAATGGTATTACCGCTTACTGTACCGCCATTCCCGATGCTCGCGGCATTTACAGTTACTCCGGCTGGGAAGTTCATGGTTAAGGTGTAGTTTCCTGCAGCACCTGGACCGTAATTCCCCCAGTTTACTTTAATGTATGCCGTACTATTTTGGTAATAACCAATCCATGGTGTAACCGTTGTCCATAAGTCTGCACAAGTTGTGGTAGTTCCGCCACAGTTAATTCCGATGAAACCAGTGTTTGTTGTTCCTGCTGGACTTCCAATCAAGGTAATGACTCCAACTGTTGGATTGTAGCCATTATAGCTTAACCATGACTGACTAATCGTTGCAAGTAAATACGTACTTGTGCTAAATTGTCCACAGTAAGAGAAATATCCAGTTGAATCCGTGTAAACCGTAACAGAACTTGAATTTGACGTAGTAGTTGTGTTGTATAAGGTTACAGGCGCCCCACCAATTGGTGTTTCATTGGTATTCATGACACCATTTCCATTCGCATCACAGAAAACATATCCGGAATAACACATAGTTGGAGTTACTGTTCCACCACAACTTAATGGATAATTCACATTGGATAAAGGAACACCACTATTGCATGGCGTACCTAGAATATAACTCATGTTATTTCCATTGTTGTTTAATAGTGCATACCCATGTTGCGTCAACCAATTTGAACTGATGGAAATCGCAAATGTGTCATTGACTACACCTGGATAGCTAATGTTGTACGAACCATTGGCGTTTGAATACGCAACCGTTCCATTCACGGATATCGGCGCATTTGAGATGGGCGTTTCTCCTGAATCAAAGATGCCATTGTCATTCGCATCACAATAGACTTGTCCACTCGCACATAACATGGTTGTTTGTGCCGCGCAATTTAAGGTGATGACCGTAGTGGTTGCGCCACTTGAGACCATGATGTTCGGACTTGGAATGATGTTTCCAATGACATAATTATGTGCTGCTAACCAAGTCGGATCGATGGATAGCGTGTATGTTCCTGCCCAGATGTTGTTCATTATGAACATGTTGTTTTGGATAGTGTCAATATACGTGTTTGTTCCATTGGTCAACATCACCGGAACAGGTGCGTTTATTTGAGAATCAATGGTTCCATCATTGTTACAGTCCACTTGTATCATGCAATAAAAGTATGCTGTACAAGATCCAACAGTTAAAACAACAGAATCCAAGGCAAAGGTTTGGTTGGATTGATTATAAACGGTTGTATGAATGCTATACGTACCAGGTACTGCATACGTATGCGTAATAGCTGGTGCCATGTTGATGTTCGTTCCACTTGTTGAAGTTCCACCGTTGGAAGTAGTAGAGGATCCATCACCCCAACTTACTTGTGAAACAAACTGGAAACCAGTGAAATTGTTTCCTTGAATGACATAAGGAATGGTCGCTGATCCAGCGGAACTCGTGCTTGGTGTCAATGCGGAATAGCTGATGTTAGCTGTTAACCCACAAATCGTAGTAGGCATGTTCGTTGGCGTCGTTAATCCGGTGAAAGCGAATCCGGTAACTTGTCCGTTGCTCGTAAAAATATTGCTTAAAAAAGCAAGGCAAAGGATGATTTTTGTAGGTAGTAAGTGTTTCATGTTGATTGATTTACAATTGATTAACGCATGTATGCGCTTACGGTTGCCCGACAAGCTAAATTATGTTTATTTTTGTTGATATACAAAAACATCCATGAATCCTACCATTGACCGTCTGCGTTTAGCCCAATTTGGCAACCTTGAAGTTTTGGCAAAGCAGGTTGTAGAAGGATTTATTACAGGTTTGCACAAAAGTCCTTTTCATGGATTCTCTGTTGAATTTGCAGAACACCGTTTGTATAATCCTGGAGAATCGACGCGAAACATCGATTGGCGTTTGTTTGGACGAACGGAGAAAATGTTTACGAAGAAGTACGAAGAGGAAACGAATTTGCGCTGTCAAATCGTCCTCGATGGATCTAGTTCCATGTTCTTTCCGAAGGGTGGCTTAACCAAGTTCGAGTTTTCTGTATATGCTGCGGCGAGTTTGATTGAATTATTGAAACGCCAACGTGATGCGGTAGGACTTTCTGTTTTCTCTGATAAATTAGATGTTCATACAGCGTCAAAATCGTCTTTGTTGCATCACCGCTATCTGTATAGTGAATTGGAGAAACGCATGAAGGATTACGAGGAGAACAGTCGAACGGGAACAGATGCTGTTCAAGCGTTACACGACATCTCCGAATTGACGCATCAACGAAGCATGGTGGTTATTTTCACTGATTTATTAGATGATCCCAATCGCATCGATGAGTTCTTTCGTGCGATGCAACACCTCAAACACAATAAACATGAAGTGATTTTGTTCCATGTGTTGGACTCTAAAATGGAGTTAAACTTTGAACTTGAAAATCGTCCATACCAATTAATTGATATGGAGTCTGGCGAGAAAATGCACTTACAACCGGCAGAGGTACGCGAACATTACGTGAAAGGAATTGAAGCGTATTTCAATGAAATCAAAATGCGTTGTGTGAATCACCGCATTGATTTCATGCAAGCAGACATCCACGAAGGATACAATCAAGTACTCTTGCAATATTTATTGAAACGACAGAAGTTATTTTAAGGCCGCATCGACACGCTTGTTCATGACCCAAAAGAAAAGGGGAGGGACAAACGTTAACAACATCATTCCGGGATAGCCTGTCGGCATCACGGGAGAATCGTCTGACGTTTCCAATAATTGATACGGACGATCTGCCTTGAAATGGTGATCGGAATGACGGCTTAATTCAAAAAGAACGGCGCGTCCAATCACATGATTTGAATTCCATGAATGTTTGCGCTTTACCGTTTCAAAGGTCCCATTTTCGCGTTGTTGACGGTAAAGTCCATAGTGTTCAATGTAGTTGACCGTTTCCAATAGAAGAATGCCAATGGTTGCTGCGTAAAGAAAATAGAGCAAAACAGTCCATCCGAAGAAACTGTAAATAAGTCCTATCAGTGTGATGTGCAGAATGGTATATTGAATCATTTTATGCGCTAAACTCCATCTTGACTTTTTCATGATGTCCATGCGCGTGTTTTCAATTTGCCATGCTTGAATGTAACTGCCAATTTGAGATCGGAACCAAAAAACAAAGACCCATTCATTTCTGCGCGCCGTTGCTGGATCTTTTTTCGTCCCAACGTTCGTGTGGTGTCCTCGGTTATGGTACGGAACAAAGTGATTTTCCAAAGATGTCATCAATAACAATTCACCGATCAGTTGTTCCCAACGATTGGACCTGTGTCCAAGTTCATGTCCAATGTTGATGCCAATCACTCCGCACATAATGCCCATCGACAAAATGCGTCCAACCAAGTCGCTACTTGATTCCGTTTCTGTGATGTGCATGAGGAAATAGCCGAGAAATCCCAATTGAATCGGAAGCATCAAGCACAGTAAAAGTGTGTAGAATGAATCATCACTAGCTAATACGCGTTCTTGTTCTTCTAAATTACGTTCATCCACTTTTAAAACAAGTTCTAAGAATGGAATGGCACCAAAATAAACGAGTGCAGGAAGGAAAGCCCAAATTCCTTCGTATTGAAAACTGATCCAAACACAAATGGGGAGAGAGAGCACTCCAAGGTATTTCATCTTGTTCATTCGCGTGTAGTTTAGTTACTTCACAATTTTTCGAGTGGTATGTCCAGTTGCTGTGCAGATATGTACAAAGTAAATTCCTTCAGATAGTTCACTGGTATTCAAGTTCGCGTCAACTCCTGATAGAAGGCCTGATTTCACGCGTAATCCATTCGCGGCATATACGGCATAAGATTGCATGTTTTCATTGCTTTGAATGTGCAAAACATCGTCAAATGGATTTGGTGAAATACGGACGGAGCAGGTTGATGATTCTTGGATGCCGGAAATAGGATTTAACCTTGTTGGACGTGATTCGTAGCAATCACTTTGGATGCGCATCATATCGAAATAGAGTCCGCCTGTATTGCTGATCGTGCCTTGACTTACAACCAATCCGGTTTGCAATGAAACACCATAAATGGCCAGTCCTCCAGCTGATCCGCCGCTAATGAAATAGTAAATCATGTTGACTGGATCAATCGTTGAACTACCATTGACGGAATAGGCGCTAAGCCCCAACGATTGGGTGCTGATTTTAGTCACCACTCCAGTCATGGCGTCTACTTTTCCCAAATGCATAGTTGAGGAGTCCAACACTTGTGTGGTGACCATCGTTTGCGGGTCGTAAAATTGTGAAAAGTAGTTCGTGCGAACCAATCCATACAAACTCGTATCAGCACAGCTATAGGTGAAATTGTCAAAATGCTCACCTCCATTTGGAAAGGTTAATGTTGGACTGGAAAAGATGCTTCCATTGTACATGTCGAGTCCAACAAGTTGCGCACCATTGGAATAGTAAAATACCATTTGATGCGGGTCTATGGCACTTCCTGCATACGCAAATCCTTGTCCAATCGAACTTGGAGAAATTTCATTGATCGTTCCCGAATTGGCATCTATGGTAGCCAAATACATGGATGGTGTTAATGCGCCCGTTTGAGGATTTGTAATGTTTCTTCGCGACAAACCGTACATCAAGGAATCCGAAGTATTGAATCGAAAAAGATCGAAATAACCAGTTCCATTTGGATTGTTTATGGTCGCTGTGTTCGAAATTTGTCCGGAAGTTAAATCAATGGATTTCAAACCTGAGTCGCCAATAAAGCAGAATTGATTGCTGTATGGATTCAAGGCAGCTCCGGTTAAATTGATGGATGAAGAAACAGAGGTTTGACTCATATTTGTGGCAATTCCAGTGGCTGGATTCATCGTTGCGACATATACTGCTGCGGGATTCGACGTGCGTGCGAGTCCGTACATCGTGTTTCCAAGTTGTGCATAAACGGGAATGGAAAGAATCAATAAACAGGTAGTAATCAGTTTTTTCATAGCTTATAGTTGCTTAAAAATACGAATAAAAACAGGACGTGCAAATGACCTACGCATTCTAAACTACTGAGTATGAAAATTGTTCAAATGGAAAATCAAAGAAAATAAAAAGTCCCGACAAGCGGGACTTTATAACAAACAACAAACAAATTCCTTCACTTGCCATGCAAGTTAGCGAAGGAATACCTTTTCTCCATTCGGTAGTTGTTCGTCCGGAGAAGAACCTTGATTCATTCTCATCAGTGATTTCAGTCGAATGCCTTCTTTGTTGGCAATTTGACGAAGTGTGGCGGAGTTTTCCACTATAACAAACTCTTTTTGAGCTGATTTTCGTTGTTTACGCTCAAGGTAAACACATGTTCCCGGTTCCAATACATCGGCTTGTGGATTAAAGTCGTTGAATTTATACAATTGTCGCAGCGTTAATTGATTCGCTTTCGAGATTTGATATAAAGTCTGACCTGGCTTCACAACCAACATGTTGCTTTGTTTCTTCGGCAGTATAGGATTCGCAAACAACAAACACGTCGCACTCATGATGCTAAAACATGTTACCGTTAATCCGCTCTTACCAATGATTGCTTTCATGAACATCCTTAACGGCACGAATCATAAAATGGTTACATTGTCACTTCAGTTTTTTGAAAATGGAGGGAAATCGGAAAAAATGACATTGAAATGCGTTCAAATCGGAAATATTGTCGCTGAAATGATGCTTGGATTAGCTTTTGACGCATAGAAATCGTATTAAAAATGAAGCAAATGGACTTTCAGAAATTCACCATCAAAACACAAGAAGCTGTTCAGCAAGCACAAAATATTGCGGAAGCAAAAGGACAGCAGGTCATTGAAACAGGACACTTATTGCAAGGGGTTTTCGCTGTTGACCAAGAAGTCATTCCGTATATCTTGAAAAAGTTAACGGTGAATCAATCCACATTACAAGCGGCGTTGGAACGCATTGTGGACGGTTATCCCAAGGTAAGTGGCGGACAAGTATTCTTGAGTCAAACCGTCAATCGATTATTCCAAACTGCCTTAGCCGAATTGAAAAATTTCGGAGATGAGTTTATCTCCATTGAATTGTTGTTCTATGCCATGTTGGAAGGATCGGACACCATTGCCAAATTATTAAAAGACAATAAAATTTCTAAATCAACTTTAAAAGAAGCGATTATGGATGTGCGTAAAGGAGAAAAAGTGAATTCTCAACATCAAGAAAATACCTATCAATCTTTGGAGAAATATGCCAAGAATTTAAACGAATTAGCGCGTTCTGGCAAATTGGATCCGGTGATTGGACGCGACGATGAAATTCGTCGAGTATTGCAAATATTAACACGTCGAACAAAGAATAATCCCATCTTAATTGGAGAGCCTGGTGTGGGAAAAACCGCTATTGCGGAAGGACTCGCGCATCGCATCGTGAATGGGGACGTTCCGGAGAATTTGAAGACCAAAATGGTCTATTCCTTGGACATGGGTGCGCTCATTGCAGGCGCGAAATACAAAGGTGAATTCGAGGAACGATTGAAAGCGGTGATTAAGGAAGTCATTGCAGCGGAAGGAGAAATCATTTTATTCATCGATGAAATTCACACGCTTGTAGGCGCGGGTGGGGGCGAAGGAGCAATGGATGCAGCGAATATTTTGAAACCAGCATTAGCACGTGGAGAATTACGAGCTGTCGGCGCAACCACCTTAAACGAATACCAAAAGTACTTTGAAAAGGACAAAGCGTTGGTGCGTCGATTTCAAACGGTATTGGTCGATGAACCAACAACGGAGGATGCGATTTCCATTCTGCGTGGAATCAAAGAGAAATATGAAAATCACCACAAAGTGATCATCAAGGATGCGGCGATTATTTCCGCTGTGGAATTATCACAACGTTACATCACCGACAGACACCTGCCTGATAAAGCCATTGACTTGATTGATGAGGCCGCTTCCAAATTACGCATGGAAATCAATTCCAAACCGGAGGAATTGGATGAAATTGAACGTAAAATCATGCAGCTTGAAATTGAACGCGCAGCATTGAAACGTGAAAATGACACCAAGAAATTGGAAAATGTGGAACGTGAGCTAGCTAATTTTAATGAGCAACGCAATTCGTTACAATCCAAATGGCAAGCGGAACGTGATGTGGTGGATGCCGTTCAACGAACGAAAGAAGAAATCGAAGCCTTGAAATTCGAGGCGGATTTAGCGGAGCGAAATGGTGACTATGGAAAAGTGGCGGAGATCCGTTACGGTAAAATCAAGCAGTCCGAAGAAAAATTGGAGCAATTGAAAGAGCAACTCATTCAACTTCAAGCAAATTCCAAAATGATTAAAGAGGAAGTTGATGTAGAAGAAATTGCAGATGTTGTTTCTAAATGGACGGGAATTCCAGTCAATAAAATGATGGAAAGCGAAGTTTCGAAGTTGTTGCGCTTGGAAGATGAGTTGCACAAACGCGTGGTTGGACAAGAAGAAGCGATTACGGCCCTTTCGGATGCAGTGCGCAGAAGTCGTGCAGGTCTTCAGGATGCGAAGCGACCAATCGGATCCTTTATCTTTTTAGGGACAACGGGTGTCGGAAAAACAGAATTAGCAAAAGCGCTGGCGGAATATTTATTCAACGATGAAAATGCGATGACACGCATCGATATGAGTGAATACCAAGAAAAACACACCGTAAGTCGCTTGGTTGGTGCACCTCCGGGATACATTGGATATGACGAAGGTGGACAATTAACGGAAGCGGTTCGACGTAAGCCTTATTCCATTGTATTACTAGACGAAATCGAAAAAGCTCACCCGGATGTGTTTAATGTCCTATTGCAAGTACTTGACGACGGACGTTTAACCGACAACAAAGGACGTGTGGTGAACTTTAAAAATACGATTGTGATTATGACGTCGAATTTAGGTTCTACGATTATTCATGATCGCTTTGAAAAGGTGAAAGAAAAGGATTTTGAAGAAACAGCGGAGAAAGCAAAAGTCGAGGTCATGGAACTCCTACGTCAGACCATTCGCCCAGAGTTCTTAAATCGTGTCGATGAGGTCATTATGTTTACGCCGTTAACTATGGACAATGTCAAACAAATTGTTCAAATTCAATTAGATGTTTTAAAACATAAATTGAAAGAAATGGATTTAACCTTGTATGTGACAGAGGATGCTTTTGAGCACATTGCCGAAATCGGATATGATCCATTCTTTGGTGCGCGTCCAATCAAGCGAGTGATTCAAAAACAAGTGTTAAATGAACTTTCAAAAGCACTGTTAAGCGGGACGATTGACCGAACAAAGAACATCGTGATGGATGTATTTGATGGTAAAATGGTTTTTAGAAAGCCGATACGAGAGGCAGAAGAAGTATAAGTGGATAAAACAAAAAAGGAGCGAATTTCGCTCCTTTTTTTATGCTTTTAACATCCTTAGATTCGGTACTTTTTGAAGAAAGCGTCCCAGTTCCAAATGAAATTGGACATAACTTCATCCATTCGTTTTAAGAACAATGGATTCGGAGCTTGCATGCGACGGAAATACTCGTCTTGGAATTCATTTAAATTGTATTTATGAAAAACAGCTTTTGACATTCCGTAAATCCAATTTTTAGACGGATGATTGACACGCATGATGAATGACTGGTATTCACGAATCAAATTTCTGAAAGAAAGATGATCCATTTCGTACATTTTCGATACTTTGTCAAAAATGATATTTTCTACTCTTTCCGCTTGGTCCGCTTCAAAAGTGCTTTCTAAAAAGGATAAATTACCAACAAGGACAATCATGCCAAATTCCCCATTGTTTTCAAGTGAAATGCTCGGGGATTGAACGAATGCGCTGTCCTCATTAATCATGGATGCCACTTCACTAAAGCCATGATCGACACTGTCGAAAATCGCATTGATGAAAACATTTGCCACTTGGTTGTCGGTAAGTTTTCGTTTTGTAAGTGTACTGAACATAGGAATTCGTTTGTTGGTTCGTTCTATACAAATTTAACATTCACATAAAGTCGTATTAAAGTACCCCTCATTACGTTATCAACCAAGTTTTCAACAAGGATACCCATAGCGAATTGTTCAAAACTCCATTTTCTCAATCCAACTTCTCGCTGTAATTTCGCGGCATCAAAAATTAGGACATGAAAGGAATCATTAAAACGAATAAAGGTGAAATGCATGTGACATTTTACGAAAACGATGCGCCAAAAACAGTAGAGAACTTTGTAAAGTTAGCTGAATCAGGTTATTACAATGGATTAAAATGGCACCGTGTCATTCCAGATTTTGTGATTCAAGGTGGTTGCCCAAATACACGTGAAGGTCAAAAAGGGATGCCAGGAACGGGTGGACCAGGATACCAAATTGACTGTGAGTTGACGGGTGATAACCAATACCATGATCGTGGCGTACTTTCCATGGCTCACGCTGGAAGAAATACGGGTGGATCTCAATTTTTTGTGTGTCATTCAAGAAGAAACACTTCCCACCTAGACCGTGCACATACGTGTTTCGGTAAAGTAACGGAAGGATTAGACGTCATTGATGATATCCGTGAAGGAGATAGCATCGAATCGATTGAAATTATCAGAGATTAATCCAAATGGATAAAACGAAAAAAGGGACACATTTTCATGTGTCCCTTTTTTTATTCGTTGTCATTAGATTTAAGCTAGTCCAATAATTAATTGTGCCAATTCTTCTCCAATGCGGTCTTGTGCCTCTAGTGTCGCTGCGCCAATGTGTGGTGTGCAAGCAATTTTCGGATGAGCTAACAGTTCCTTTCTTGGATTCGGTTCGTTTTCAAAGACATCCAAAGCAATTCCAGCAATGATTCCTTGATTCAAGGCCTCCAGTAATTCCGTTTCATTTACCACGCCACCGCGAGCAGCATTTGCAATGAAAACTCCTTTTTTCATTTTGCTAAATTCTTTGGCTCCTAAAACAGCGCTTCCATCTGCTTGTTTCGGTACGTGGATGGAAATGTAATCCATTTGTCCTAACTGGGCTTGTAAATCCGTTTCAGTAGCAATTGGAATGGAAACAGTTTGATTTCCTACCTTTACTTCAATGGACACTTCTTGCTTTTTGTTATCAATCGCAATCACATTCATTCCAAGGCCCAAAGCATAGGAAGCTAGACTTTGTCCAATGCGACCAAAACCAATGATTCCTAACGTTTTTCCACGAAGTTCAACGCCTTTTGCATAGTTCTTCTTCAAGGTTGAGAAATCTCCTGACTCCATGTTTTTAAACGAGTCATGTAAAAAACGAGAAAGGGAGAACAATTGTCCCATCACCAATTCTGCCACGGATTGAGAAGAAGAAGCTGGTGTGTTAATGACATGTAATCCTTTGCCTCTAGCATAGTCCACATCAATATTGTCCATACCAACACCTCCGCGTCCAATGATTTTAACATTTGGACAAGCGTCAATGACATCTTTACGCACGGTGGTTGCACTTCGAACGAGAATGACATCAATTCCTTGCGCATTGACTTCCTGAGCCAATTGATCTTGCGCAACTTTATCGGTGATGACTATGTGTCCCGCCGCTTCCAATAATTGTTGACCCAATGCTGAAATTCCGTCGTTTGCTAATATTTTCATAAATTCTTTTTAAACTATTTTTGATCAAACGCTTTCATGACATCTACCAATACTTGAATGCTCTCAATTGGTAAGGCATTGTAGATGGATGCACGATATCCACCAACGGAACGGTGTCCAGGTAAACCGACAATTCCAGCCGCTTTCCACATCGCATCAAATTCCTCTGTTCGACTTTCATCGTTCAACAAGAAGGTGACATTCATATTTGAACGGTCTTCCGTTTCAACCGCACCGCGGAAAGATGGATTCTCGTCAATTTCTTTGTAAAGCAAGGCTGCTTTTGCATTATTGCGCGCTTCCATGGCTTTTACTCCGCCATTTGCGATGAGGTTTCTCAAGTTCAACATCGCAACGTAAACAGAGAATACAGGAGGAGTATTCAACATGGATTCTTTGTCGATCTGTTGTTTCAAGTCCAAATACGTTGGCATGAACGGCGAAGTTGATTTTCCTAAAATTTCATCTTTCACAATGTACAATGTCGCTCCGGCTGGACCCAAGTTTTTCTGTGCGCCAGCGTAGATGATGTCGAAATCAGCCACATTAATTTCTTTGGAGAAAATGTCTGAAGACATATCACACACCAAAGGCAAATCCGTTTTTGGAAATTCTTTGAATTGCGTTCCATAAATGGTGTTGTTCGATGTAAAGTGAATGTAGTCAACATCCGTTGGGATGCTGTATCCTTTTGGAATGTAGGTAAAGTTTTTGTCTTCAGAGGAAGCAAATACATTCACATCAACTCCTACTTTTTTCGCTTCTTTAATCGCGCCACTTGCCCATGTTCCTGTGTTGATGTATCCAGCTTTTTTCTTGTCGCGCATCATGTTTAATGCAACGATGGTGAATCCTAAAGTTGCTCCACCTTGAAGAAAGGCAACGGAGTATCCCGCTGGGACATTTAACGCTTTTTTCACTAGGTCAATGGCTTCATCCATGACAGCCACGAAATCTTTGTGACGGTGTGATACTTCCAAGATGGAAAGTCCGTTGAAATCTAATACAGCTGCTGCCGCTTGTTGAAAAACTTCTTGAGGTAAAATGCAGGGACCTGCACCGAAATTATGTTTCATTGTTGATTAATTTGATTCAAAATTCATGATTACTTTTCACATAGGATACACAATGTGAATTAAAGTGGGATTTTGTTAAAAAAAAAGCTGTCAATTGACAGCTTTTTTTTTATTCAGATTTTTTGGAGGCGGTTTTTTTCGCTGCAGGTTTTTTTGCAGCTGGCTTCGCGTCTTCCGATGCTGCCTTTTTAACTTTCTTCTCTTTTGGAACAATAACTACTTTGTCCTCTTTGCGCTTTCTGGTTACTCCATAAGAGCCCATGGTGCGTTTACCTTTTGCTGTTTTTTTATCTCCTTTTCCCATAAGTAATTGTTTATGTACAGAATAACTACACAAAGGTATCAATCTTTTTGATATCTCTGTCGGAATTCTGAACTAAGTGCTTTTCCGCCATTTAGAATCTTTTCGCACCAATCAATTTTAAGCTTTATTTGTTCCTCTTTCGATAGTTTCCAGTCTAAAGAACTTACTTCTAAGCGCTGTCTAATCGTTTGCAAAAGAATCGCAACGGAAACGGAAATATTGAAACTTTCGGTGAATCCATACATGGGTATGCGGACATGTAGATCGGCTGCATCCATCATCTCTTGACTGAGTCCTTTTCGTTCCGTTCCGAAGAAAAACGCCAGTGGTTTGTCAATGGGAAGATCATGTACGGTATATGCATCCGTGTGCGGAGTAGTTGCAACAATTTGATATCCTTTTTCACGCAATGTAGAGATGCAAGTTTCGGTCGGACCTATTTCATCACTGAAATTGTGCATGTCCACCCAATTCCCTGATCCCAGGGCAATGTCACGCTGAATTTGATATTGATTGTCCTTCTCAATCACCTGTAAATCTTGGATTCCAAAACAATCGCAGGTTCTCAAGACGGCAGATGCATTGTGTTCTTGGTAAATATTTTCCAACGCAATGGTTAAGTGTCGCGTGCGATCCGCCGCAATGCGTTCAAACAAGTTGATTTTATTTGGTGTGATAATGTCGTAGAATTCCTTCAGAACAAATTCGTCTTCTGTCATTTTGCGTATTGTTTGGACATGAGGTAATGTTGTATTTCGTCGAAAAGTAAATGGGATTTTTCGAGTACCGTATAATTCAGGCTTTTATAGAAAGGCAAGGCGATTTCACGGGCATGTAAAATGACTTCTTCTGCGCCGTGTTTCCATGCGATATCTTCCATGTGTAGCATCAACGCTTTCCCGATACCTGTGCCTTGATAACGAGGATCTACCGCCATGAAGCGGATTTGGCATTGATCCGGACGCATGACATCCAATCTTCCAACACCGATGATTTCTGCTCCATTGAAATAAGCAAAATGTTCCGCTTGTGCATCGCCTTCGTTGCGTTCGGATCCACGGGCTTGTTGCCATGGTTCTCTTAACACACGGTAACGCAGGTCATAATAGTGATTCCATTCTTCGTCGGATTGTGGACTTCGTATCATACGATTCATTTAAAGGCAATGGAAGTAACACGTTTGCTTGCTATGCCGTCTATGTTTTCCGTTCGAACCAGGTTTTGTGCTTGTTCTTCTTTGAAAACTTCGTCCAAGGATTTCACCTTTGCACAAGGAACATGTTGTTGATCCAAGTCTGAAAGGAGCGTGTCACTTTCGATCGTTGAAATGGCCTCTTGGAGTATTTCTTGAAGGATCGTGCGATTCATCAATCGCGCTTGATTGTTCGAGAAACGCTCGTCTGTCGCGATTTCTTCCAAGTCCAGGGTGCGCGTTAATTTTTGAAAATGGGCATCGGATCCAATCGCAAAAGTGACGATTGTTTGATCTTTTGTCGTGAACAATTCACCATATGGTGCAATGTTTGGATGCAAACTTCCCATGCGTTGCGGGATGTGTCCGGTCATTAGGTAATTCGATGCTTGGTTGGCTAAACTGCTAACCGCTGCATCGTACAAGGAGACAGAAACTTCGCGTCCCTCGTTGCTCATTTGTCTTTCCAATAAGGCGAGTAAAATACCTTCTTTCAGTTGGTGTCCAGCAAGGACATCTATCAAGGCGACAGGCATTTTTATCGGACCCGATTCTTTTGTGCCATTCATGGACATATAGCCCGTTTCGGCTTGTAGAATCAAGTCGTAAGCTACACGATCACTTTCAGCACCGAAGCCATTTATTTTTCCAATAATTAAACGTGGATTGATGGCATGCAGAAAAGAAGTTTCCAGCTGTAATTTTTGATCATCACCTTTTTTAAAGTTACTAATCAGCACATCCGCAGTTCGTACGAGGTTCATCAGTTTTTTGTGGTCATCGACGTTTCGCAAGTCCAGATTTAAATACGATTTTCCGTAATTTACGCTAGCAAAGTAGGCCGAAACGGATGCAGATTTATTCTCAGAAGGAAGTTTCCAAGTACGTGTCACATCCACTTGAGTAGGGTGTTCAATTTTAATCACCTTGGCTCCAAGTTCGGCGAAGAACATGCCAACCGATGGTCCTGCAAGGACCGTGGATAGATCCAAAACAATAAGTTCCTTAAGGCTTTTTAAGTTCTTCATCTGGTTTTGTCACGGGTTCAACGGTAACGGTTGTAATCCCATTTCGGACAAAATTAAGTTTTTTTGCCGCTGCTAAGGTGACATCGATCAAGTGACTGGAGCTTTTTGATAAACGATCGTTCACTTTTAAGACAACACTGGAGTCATTTTTTAAGTTGATCACGCGGACATAAGTTCCAAGCGGAAGCGATTTGTGCGCTGCGGTAAAACCGGTATTTTGAAAGACTTCTCCCGAGGATGTTTTGTGTCCATTCATCGAGCTGCTGTAATACGAAGCAGTTCCTTTTTCTAGGGCATAAATGCCACTTGTCAGTAGGATAGTGAGGCCAGTATAGAGGAGGAAGTTTCGCATCATTTTATTTTTCAAAGGAGTAAGTTAAGACCTTTTCCTAGGATATTCAAATATTTACCCTCAAATCAATTTCTTTAATAGGACAAATTCATTAAATTTGCGCGCACAATATTATAATTACAATAGCACTATGAAAGTATTCGATCTTGACATGATTCAAAAGGTATATGCGCAATATCCTGAGCGCATTGCAGCAGCAAGAAAAGTCGTTGGTAGACCCTTGACTTTATCTGAGAAAATTCTTTACGCTCACCTTTGGGATGGTAACGCACAAGCAGCATTTGAAAGAGGTAACTCGTATGTTGATTTTGCGCCGGATCGAGTTGCGATGCAAGATGCAACAGCACAAATGGCCTTGTTGCAATTTATGCAGGCAGGTAAAAAACGTGTAGCTGTTCCCTCAACCGTGCATGCAGATCACTTAATTCAAGCGAAATTAGGTGCAAGCAAAGACTTACAAGAATCATTGAATCAAAACAACGAAGTATTTAATTTCTTGTCTTCGATTTCAAATAAATATGGCATTGGATTCTGGAAACCAGGAGCTGGTATCATTCACCAAGTGGTTTTGGAAAATTATGCGTTCCCAGGAGGAATGATGATTGGAACGGATTCACATACCGTAAATGCGGGAGGTCTTGGAATGATTGCTATCGGTGTTGGTGGTGCAGATGCAGTGGATGTCATGGCTGGAATGGCTTGGGAATTGAAATTTCCAAAGTTAATCGGAGTGAAATTGACTGGAAAATTGAATGGTTGGACATCGGCAAAAGATGTCATTTTAAAAGTGGCGGATATTTTGACTGTGAAAGGTGGAACGGGTGCCATTGTTGAATATTTCGGCGAAGGTGCTATTTCGTTGTCTTGTACAGGGAAAGGAACCATTTGTAACATGGGTGCCGAAATTGGCGCAACTACTTCTACTTTCGGTTACGACGAGTCGATGCGCCGTTACTTAATGGCAACGGGAAGAGAAGAAGTCGTGAAAGCGGCGGATCAAATCGCGGAGCACTTAACAGGTGACCAGGAGGTTTACGATAATCCTTCTGCTTACTTTGATCAAATCATTGAAATTAATTTAAGTGAATTGGAACCACATATTAACGGTCCGTTCACACCAGATAGAGGAACACCTGTTTCTAAAATGCGTTCAGAGGCAACCGCGAACAATTGGCCAATGAAAGTGGAGTGGGGATTAATCGGTTCGTGTACGAACTCTTCGTACGAGGATTTGGCTCGTGCGGCATCTATCGTTCAACAAGCAGTAGCACAAGGAATTACACCCAAAGCAGAATTTGGAATCAATCCAGGATCTGAACAAGTGCGATACACCGCTGATCGCGATGGTATTTTAGCGGACTTTGAAAAAATGGGAACGAAAGTGTTCACCAATGCTTGTGGTCCATGTATCGGTCAATGGTCGAGAGAAGGTGCGGAGAAACAAGAGAAAAATACCATTGTACATTCATTCAACCGTAACTTCTCAAAACGTGCAGATGGCAATCCAAATACACACGCCTTCGTTACCTCTCCAGAAATGGTTGCAGCGTTAGCGATTGCTGGTGACTTAGGATTTAATCCGTTAACGGACACCTTGACAAACGATAAAGGAGAACAAGTTAAATTGAATCCTCCTCATGGTGATGAATTACCAACACGCGGATTTGCGGTAGAGGATAATGGATACCAAGCGCCTGCAGAAGATGGAAGTAGCGTTGAAATTAAAGTAGCACCAGATTCTTCACGCTTACAATTGCTAGACAACTTCCCAATTTGGGATGGTAAAAATATTGAATCAGCTCGTTTGTTGATCAAGGCAAAAGGAAAATGTACAACGGATCATATCTCGATGGCAGGACCTTGGTTGCGTTACCGTGGACACTTGGATAATATTTCGAATAACTTGTTAATTGGTGCAGAAAATGCGTTTAATGGACAAGCGAATTCAGTGAAAAACCAATTGACAGGTGAGCACGGTGAAGTTCCAGCAGTACAACGCGCATACAAAGCAGCAGGAATTCCTACAATCGTTGTCGGTGATCATAATTACGGAGAAGGTTCTTCTCGTGAGCACGCAGCAATGGAACCTCGTCATTTAGGTGTGTGTGCGGTTATCGTGAAATCATTTGCACGTATCCACGAAACAAACTTGAAAAAACAAGGAATGTTAGCTTTGACGTTCTCGAACGAAGCAGATTACGACAAAATCATGGAGGATGATACCTTTGACTTTACAGATTTAGCATCGTTTACGCCAGGAAAACAGTTGACATTGAAATTAAATCACTCCAATGGTACAAGTGAAGAAATCATGTTGAATCATACCTACAATGCATCACAAATTGAATGGTTTAAAGCAGGTTCAGCATTGAACTTGATCAAATTAATGGAAGCATAAGATGAAAAAGTTATTGGTTCTACTTTTCATAGGGACATGTGGTTTGTCTTATGGACAAGCGTCATTTCAAGGAAATCAATTACTTGATGTCTATGGAGGTGGACCAAACTTTATGAAATACAATTTCTATGGAGGTGGACCTAATTCGTTAGGTTCTGTTGGTACAACTAGTATTCCGCCATCGGGATTAAAGTATTCATACATGATTTCAAATGACATGAGTATTGGAGTTGATGTCATGTACAATTCACTTCGACAATCTTATGTGAGTACGGATACAGTATTTGTGGACACGGCTTGGACGTACGTTACGTCGAATTACATGGACTTAAAATCGCGCTTGAGAATTCAAGCACGTTTTAATTTCATGATTCCAACGTCTAGTCCTAATGTAGATTCTTATTTTGGACTCGCTGTTGGGACAAACAATCGTTGGCAAAAACAATGGGTGAATGGACTCTTGACGAATAACGAAAACTCATCTACCTTGGTACAAGTTCCAGTTTCCGCAAGAATATGTTACGGATTCCGTTATTTTTTCAATTACAACATGTCCTTTGGCGCTGAAGTTGGAATCGGTGGACCATTGTTCTCTGCTCAATTTTCATACAAGTTTTAGTTCAAAACAATCAGGCATAAAAAAGCCCCTGACAATTCTGTCAGGGGCTTTTTTTATTCCTTTAAATTCTAGTAACGGTAGTGTTCCGCTTTGAATGGTCCCTCTACAGCAACACCAATATAATCCGCTTGGTCTTTGCTTAACGTTTCCAATTCTACACCGATTTTAGCCAAGTGTAAACGAGCTACTTTTTCATCCAAATGTTTTGGCAACATGTACACATCGTTCTCATATTTATCTGAATTCAACCATAACTCGATTTGAGCCAATGTTTGATTTGTAAATGAGTTCGACATCACGAATGATGGATGTCCTGTCGCACATCCAAGATTCACCAAACGTCCTTCTGCAAGGATGATGATGTCTTTTCCATTGACATTGTATAAATCCACTTGTGGTTTGATTTCGATTTTAGAAGCACCGTGGTTCGAATTCAACCAAGCCATATCGATTTCGTTGTCGAAGTGACCGATGTTACAAACGATTGCTTTGTCTTTCATGTTTTCGAAGTGACGTCCAACAACGATGTTCTTGTTACCAGTTGTTGTAACGATGATGTCACCTAAATGAACCACTGTATCTAAACGTTTTACTTCGAATCCGTCCATCGCAGCTTGAAGCGCACAGATTGGATCGATTTCCGTCACGATCACACGAGCACCTGCACCTTTCAAAGAAGCGGCTGAACCTTTCCCAACATCTCCGTATCCACAAACGACAGCTACTTTTCCAGCCATCATCGTGTCTGTTGCACGACGAATGGAATCAACCAATGATTCTTTACATCCGTATTTATTGTCAAATTTTGATTTCGTTACAGAGTCATTCACGTTGATCGCTGGCATCACCAACGTACCGTTTTTCACGCGCTCATACAAACGGTGTACTCCAGTAGTTGTTTCTTCAGATAATCCTTTGATGTCTTTTGTTAATTCAGGGAAACGATCAAATACCATGTTTGTTAAATCTCCACCATCGTCCAAAATCATATTCAATGGTTTCGCTCCTTCGAATGCAAACAATGTTTGTTCGATACACCAGTCGAATTCTTCTTCATTCATTCCTTTCCAAGCGAATACTGGAATTCCAGCTGCTGCGATTGCTGCCGCGGCATGATCCTGTGTGGAAAAAATATTACAAGAAGACCAAGTCACTTCTGCACCAAGTTCAACCAATGTTTCAATTAACACTGCTGTTTGAATGGTCATGTGTAGACATCCTGCGATACGTGCGCCAGCCAATGGTTTTGATGTTCCGTATTCTTGACGTAAGGACATTAGTCCTGGCATTTCTGCCTCAGCCAATTTAATTTCTTTTCTTCCCCATTCAGCCAAGCTGATGTCTTTTACTTTGTATGCCATATTGATCTTTAAATAAATTAATTATAATCGGTTGCAAAATTACTACTTATATACGTAATAGAAAAAGGATGTCAATCTAAACCTATTTCATTTGTGCGCGAATCAATTTTTCCAAGCCATTCACAAACAGTGGATGACTATTCGAACTTGGGACTAATTGTACTTTTTCACCGCCGTGTTCTTCGAAAATTTCTTGGTATTCACAGCCAATTTCAACAAGTGTTTCTAAGCAATCTGCAACAAACGCTGGACTAAACACCAATAGTTTTTTAGCGCCTTTTTTCGCCCAATCTTCCACCACTTTGTCTGAGAATGGCGTTAACCATTTTTTGTCCAAACGCGATTGAAAACAAACGGTGTATTGGTCCTCTGTCAATCCAAGTTTTTTGGCGATCAAACGAGTCGTTGCGTAAGATGTCGCTTTGTAACAGAATTTATTTTTATCATTGATTTCTGTTTCGCAGGGTTGATCTCCGCACAAATCTGTTCCTTCATAGACTTTATCCACTTGTCGTTCCGGAAGTCCGTGGTAAGAAAAAAGAATGTGATCGTAGTCGCTCAACTCAAATGCTTTTGTGTTTTCAACAATGGAATCGATGTATCCTTCATTGTCCCAAAATTGACTAATGATTTTAATTTCTGGAATCACCCACCATTTGCGAATGATGTCCATCGCTTTTTCAACCGCCGATCCCGTGGAAGCGCTAGCGTATTGAGGGAAAAGCGGAAGGATAATGATTTCGTCGTAGTTTGCTTTGTGCATGCGATCTAGGACACTGTCCATCGATGGATTCTGATAGCGCATCGCCATTTCAACCGTCACGTGGTCATGTTGAAAGGCACTTTGAAGCATTTCCTGAACCTTTAGCGTATGAGTCATTAAAGGGGAGACACCGTCAGCGAGTTCCCAAAGTTCTTTGTAAATCTTTGCCGATTTCGGAGCGCGAAAGGGAACGATGATTCCGTTCACGAGAATCTTGCGAGCAATCCAAGGAATGTCAATGACTCTTGGGTCGTTTAGGAATTCGGTTAAATATCGTCGGACATCCTTCGTTTTTGGACTATCTGGTGTACCTAGTTGGATTAATAATACGCCTATTTTCTTCATGTGATGGTTCTGTACTTATGGAAACAACGTTTTGAAACGCTTGTTCAAAATTACGCACATTTCCTGTGATTTTGCTTGAGAAAGCGCAATTCATCTTAACTTTGTTACATGATGCATGCGGATTATTTGTTGAATACAACAGCCGACAACTTTGAAGCGCGCGCGCTTGAATTGTTTCACTATCAGTATGCACACGTTGAAATCTATCGGAAATATGTCGATTTATTAAATCGTCCCGAACCGACGTGCTTGACTGAAATTCCTTTTTTACCTATTTCTTTTTTTAAGACGGAACAAATATTAGATGTGAATCAAACTTCTTTTGATTTGCATTTTCAAAGCAGTGGTACAGGTAATGAGGGGAGAAGTCAGCATTTTGTGGCGGATAAATCATGGTATGAAACTTCATTCACACTTGGATTCCATCATTTTTTTGGTCCAGTGGAAGCATATACCATCTTAGCACTCTTGCCCAATTATTTGGAGCAAGGATCATCTTCGTTGGTCTATATGGTTGATGCCTTGATTAAACAGTCTCGTCAGCCACTCTCTGGATTTTTACTGAACAATCCAATGGAATTAGTTTCGCGCTACAAGGAAGCAAAGAAAAACGGTGGAAAGGTGTTGATTTTTGGTGTGTCCTATGCGCTGCTTGACCTTGCAGAACAACAAATCGACCTTTCCGAGGCAATCATTGTGGAAACAGGCGGAATGAAAGGACGTCGCAAGGAATTAACAAAAGCACAGTTGCACGAAGCACTGAAATCCGGATTGGGGATTTCTAATGTGTACTCAGAATATGGAATGACTGAATTGCTTTCGCAAGGGTATTCCATGAAAGATGGAAAATTCGATGTTGTTCCATGGATGAAAATCCTCATTCGCGATCCGTATGACCCGTTTCAGTTTTTCTCAGAAGGAAAATCTGGTGGCATCAATGTGATTGATTTAGCCAATCAGCATAGTTGTGCATTTATTCAAACCCAAGATCTTGGACGAATGGACGGAGATGGATTCTACATCGAAGGAAGATTTGACGATGCAGATATCCGCGGATGTAATTTATTACTTCCGCAATAAGTGTATTTTTATACCTTTGAAAGACTATGACAGCTCAAACCATACTCATTTTAGGACTGATTGGAATCTTTGCTGGAATTCTCAGTGGATTCGTAGGTGTTGGAGGCGGTGTAATCATTGTCCCAGCACTCGTTTTCTTTCTAGGACTTTCCCAACATACAGCGCAAGGAACAAGCTTGTTCGTTTTATCCATGCCGGTGGTATTGTTTGCCGTGATCAATTATTGGAAGTCCGGAAATGTTGAATGGAAATATGGTTTGGTGATTGCTGCTACTTTTTTAATTGGCGCTTACGTTGGATCCAAACTTTCTCTGAAACTTTCACCCGGTATGGTCAAATTGATTTTTGGAATTTTCTTGGCTTACGTTTCCTTCCGTTTGATTTTATCCGGTTATTCATCTATCTCCTCCAATGAATCCTAAACAACTTTCCGAACGCATTTCGGCGCTTTTTCCTGAAGTGGTTTCTTGGCGTGAACACATGCATCGTCATCCAGAACCCTCGTTTAAAGAGTTCAATACGATGAATTTTGTGTCCAGTATTTTGACAGAATATGGAATCACACATGAAACAGGCGTGGCGGAAACAGGGGTGGTTGCTTGGATTGGAGCTGATCATCACACAAAAAACGATGATTGCATTGGATTAAGAGCGGATTTAGATGCCTTGCCCATTCAAGAAGAAAATCAAGTCACTTACCGTTCCCAAGTGGACGGTTGGATGCACGCTTGCGGTCACGATGTACATACCTCGATTTTATTAGGAACAGCTATTATTCTTCAGGAAAACCGTCAATTGCTCCAAACACCCATTAAGTTGGTTTTCCAACCGGGTGAGGAAATGAATCCAGGTGGGGCAAGCCTTATGATGAAAGCCGGTGTATTGCACCATCCAACCGTGACGAAAATGTACGCTTTACATGTTTTTCCGGAAATGGAAGTCGGTAATCTTGGACTCCGTTCAGGATTGTACATGGCTTCTAGTGACGAGTTACATGTGGAAATAAAGGGTGTCGGTGGACACGGAGCTTTGCCGGAGAAATGTGTGAATCCGATTGAGATGGGTGCAGAATGGATGCAGCGTGTCAAAGCACTTTTTAATAAAGCATGTCCGGAAAATGTCCCACATGTCCTGACGTTTGGACGTTTCGAAGCACATGGTTCAACCAATGTTATTCCATCGGAAGCATCGATCAAAGGAACGTTTCGAACCATGGATGAAGAATGGCGGGCGACAGCTTATACTTTGTTAGAACAAGAAGCCAAAGCAGTTTCCTTGTCATATGGTGGCGACATTCAGCTACGCATTTCCAAAGGATATCCTTTTCTGAAAAACGACGAAACGCTCACCAAAGAAACATGGACCTTATTTGAGGATGTCTTCGGGGCGGAAAAAGTCCATGAATTAGCGTTGCGCATGACGGCGGAAGATTTTGCATTTTACAGCCAAGAAATTCCAGTTTGTTTCTTTCGTTTAGGCGTCGGAAATGCGTCCAAAGGAATTACATACGCTGTTCATCATCCCAGATTTGATGTGGACATTGAATCATTGAAAATCGGCATTCAAGCCATGACCTCTATAGCTTTAAAAGGATGAAAATGAAATTAATCATCGGATGTTCGCTTGTGCTGATGTTGTTCGCTTGCCATAAATCGAAAAAACTATTGAAGCGCATCGATGGAACGTGGAAAGTTGAATTGGCCAGGGTTCTAGATGGAGAAGGATTTACTTTCTACGATAGTTTACCGGTAGGAACGATTGTCATTTCATCGGATTTGAAAACCATAGATGGACGCATTGACTTTGATTACAATCACTTTGGACTGAGTCAAATTCAAGATTCGTTCGTTGTGAATCAAGGACATTTTACGATCAATTCGGATGGAGATCATTTGAGTGTGATTCGAGAAACGGATACCATCGATATACGCATCTTATTGTCCTCATCGAATAATTTGGAGTTCGAATATTACGATTTCAAACAATACCGTTTAAGACGATTTGCTTTGCGCAAGGATTAAAGAAATCCTAATTCCAGTTTTGCTTCCTCACTCATCATGTCTTTGTCCCAAGGTGGATCAAAAACGATGTTGACTTTTGCTGAATTTACACCTTCCACAGAAGCGACTTTGTCTTCTACTTCTTTTGGTAAACTCTCGGCAACTGGACAATTGGGAGAAGTGAGTGTCATGTCAATGTACACATGGTTGTCCTCCTCAATTTTCACTTCATAAATCAATCCAAGCTCGAAAATATCCACAGGGATTTCCGGGTCATAAATTGTTTTCATCATTTGTACAATGCGATCTTCCAAGTCATTCATGATGCTGCTGAAATATGTTTAATTGCTTCTAATTTTAATCGTTTGACCATGCCCAATAGTCCATTCGCACGGGTAGGGGAAAGGTGTTCTTGCAAGCCAATTTTTTCGATGAAAAACAAATCTGCTTTGGCAACTGTTTCAGGCGATTCGTTGTCCAATACGCGAATCAATAATCCAATAATTCCTTTGGTAATGATTGCATCTGAATCTGCTGTGAAATGCATATTTCCCTCACTGAAGTGTGCATCTAACCAAACGCGAGATTGACATCCCTCGATTAAACGGTCTTCTGTTTTTTTGTCCTCATCAATTTTCGGTAAATCCTTACCAAGATCGATGATGTACTCATATTTTTCCATCCAGTCATCGAAAATTTCGAATTCCTGAATGATTTCTTCTTGTTTCTCTGCTAAGTTCATCTTATTTCAACATGCTTAAACTGCGCTCCACCGCGGCAACGAAGGTGTCAATTTCTTCTTTCGTATTGTAAAACGCGAAAGAGGCACGAACTGTTCCGGGAATTTGATAAAAATCCATAAGTGGCTGTGTGCAATGGTGTCCGGTGCGAACGGCAATTCCTTGTTTGTCCAATAATGTACCAATGTCAAATGGATGAATTCCCTTCACCGCAAAAGAAACCACGGATGTTTTATTCTTTGCTTCTCCGATGATTTGAAGTCCTTCAAACGTATCCAACATGTCCTCCGCATATTTGGCCAATTCGCGTTCGTGTTTTTCTGCTGCTTCCATATCGATGGAGGATAAAAACTCAAATGCTTTTCCAAGGCAGATTCCACCTGCAATGTGTGGCGTGCCTGCTTCAAATTTGAAGGGTAGTTCGTTGTAAGTGGTTCGTTCAAACGTCACACGAGAAATCATGTCACCACCACCTTGATATGGAGGCATTCGATCGAGTAGTTCTTCTTTTCCGTACAACACACCGATTCCAGTCGGACCAAATACTTTATGACTTGAAAAGGCGTAGAAATCGCAATTCAATTCTTTCACATTGATGTGCATATGTTGAATGCTTTGCGCTCCGTCAATTAGTACTTTCGCTCCAACAGCATGTGCTTTGTCGATGATTTCCTTGACGGGATTCACCGTCCCAAGTGTATTTGAAATGTGCGTGATGGAAACCAACTTAGTTTTTTTAGAAAGCAAGCGGTCAAATTCCTCCATGATGAGTTCACCACGTTGGTTGATGGGTGCTACTTTCAATACACATCCTTGTCGTTCACACAACATCTGCCATGGAACGATATTGGAGTGGTGTTCCATCGCGGAGATCAAAATTTCATCTCCAGCAGAAAGCAATTGTCCAAAGGAATAAGCAACTAAATTGATGCTGTCAGTGGTTCCTTTCGTGAAAATAATTTCTTCCGATTTTCGCGCACCAATGTACTGCTGAATGCGTTGACGTGCCGCTTCGTATTCTGTGGTTGCTTTTTGACTCATGAAGTGAACGCCGCGATGAATATTCGCGTTTTCCTTCGAGTAAAATAGGTTGATGGCATCCAATACCAATTTTGGTTTTTGGGAGGTCGCGCCATTGTCAAAATAAATGAGGTTTTTCCCATAAATCTGTTGACGCAATGCTGGAAATTCTTCTCGAATTTCACGCACATTAAACCGTTTTTGTTGCAAATCACTCATATCCGTACAAAAGTACGAAATCCCTTATTTTGAATTGTTCTAAAGAAGCAAATAATTCAATTTTATTTTGCTTTGAGTGAAATGTAGGGAATCAAAACCTCTTCCAAGGAAATTCCTCCGTGTTGGAAGGTGTTCCCGTAGTAATTGACAAAGTGGTTATAGTTATTTGGATAAACGAAGAAATCTTGTTCTCGGGCAAAGACAAATTCCGCTGACAATTTCAATTTCGGCAAATAGGCTTCTGCTGGATTTTTCACAGTAAAAACTTCTTTCGCGTCATAGGTGAGTCCACGTCCAGCTTTGTAACGCAGGTTGGAATTCGTGTTGCGTTCCCCAACTATGCGAACTGGTTTGTTGACTTTAATCGTTCCGTGATCCGTAGTGACAATTAGACGAATTCCGGCATCGGCGATTTTTTTAATGATTTCGAGTAGGGGAGAGTGTTCGAGCCAAGAAACGGTAATGGAACGATACGCTGATTCGTTGTCCGCCAATTCACGAATCACCTCCATTTCTGTCCGCGCATGCGATAGCATGTCCACGAAATTGTATACGATAAAGTTCACGTCGTTATCCTTCCACGTATGAAAGGAGTCGGACAATTTCTTGCCGGCTTCGACATTCGTGATTTTATTGTAGCTCCATTTTACGTTTTTCCCAAGGCGCTTCAATTGCGCATCCAAGAATTCTTTTTCGTGCATGTTTTTACCGCCTTCATCCTCTTCGTTTTTCCAAAGGGTTGGAAAGCGTTTTTCAATTTCAGATGGAAGGAGTCCGGCAAAGAATGCGTTTCGTGCGTAGTGTGTCGCGGTTGGAAGAATGGAAAAAACAATTTCTTCTTCCTCTTTTGAAAAATAGCGCGATAGAATAGGTTCGATCATTTTCCATTGGTCGTAACGCAAGTTATCGATGACCAATACCGCTGTTTTTTCTTTGCCTATGAACGGAGCAATTTTGTCCTTCACCAAGGTGTGAATCATTTGTGGCGAATCCTCTGTTCCATTCACCCAGTCGAGGTAATTGTCTTCGATGAAATCGCAAAACAGCTTATTCGCTTCTTTCTTTTGCATTTCGAAAATCTCCAACATACCGGAGTCCTCGATATGATCCAATTCCAATTCCCAATACACCAATTTCGCGTAAAAGTCTTTCCATTCTTCAGCATCCATGCGTCCCATTAATTGCATGCCGAGTTGACGAAATTCCTGTTGGTAGTTCGAATTCGTTTTTTGACTCACTAATTTAGATTGATCCAAGTTCTTTTTAATGCTCAAGAGAATTTGGTTTGGATTGACTGGTTTGATGAGGTAATCGGCGATTTTACTTCCGATTGCTTCTTCCATGATGTGTTCTTCTTCACTTTTGGTGATCATCACCACGGGAACCAATGGTTTTTGCTCCTTGATTTGAAATAAGGTCTCTAATCCTGTAAGTCCAGGCATGTTTTCATCTAAAAAGATGATGTCGTAGTTGTTTTCTAGGGCTTTTTCGATGGCATCTTGTCCATTCGTAACTGGATCCACAGAGTATCCTTTTGCTTCTAAAAACAAAATATGTGGTTTCAATAATTCAATTTCATCGTCCGCCCAAAGAATTTTACCCTGCATATGCCTTATTTTTAATAGTTTTGAATGAATTTATTTAAAGGTACTCAATTGCATCCGAACGCACATCGAAACAACAAGAAGAAAATTATTAACGACCCGGTCTATGGTTTTATTACAATTCCGGACGAAATAATTTTCGATATTTTGGAACATCCTCATATGCAGCGACTTCGTCGCATTATGCAATTGGGATTAAGTCACCTTGTTTATCCAGGAGCAAATCATACGCGTTTCCACCACGTGTTGGGTGCGATGCACCTCATGAGCGAAGCTGTTGCTACGATTCGACGCAAAGGTCACGAAATAACGGTGGAGGAAGAACGTGCGGTTTGTTTGGCGATTTTGTTGCACGACATCGGACATGGTCCATTTAGTCATGCCTTGGAATACGACATTGTTTGTGGTGTGAGTCACGAGGAAATTTCGTCGTTTTTCATTGAAGAATTGTCGAAGGAATTCGATGGTCAATTGGATATGGCTTTGTTGATTTTCCAAAACAAGTACCACAAACCTTTTTTACATCAATTGGTGTCGAGTCAACTGGACATGGATCGTTTGGATTACTTGAATCGCGATAGCTTTTATTCTGGAGTGAGTGAAGGAATCATTGGGTCGGATCGCTTGATTGAAATGTTGAATGTTCGCGAAGGACAATTGGTGTTAGAGGAAAAAGGGATATATTCGATAGAAAAGTTCATTGTCGCGCGCCGATTAATGTATTGGCAAGTATACTTACACAAAACGGTGGTATCGGCAGAGTTTATGCTCATTCATGCATTGCGCCGCGCTAAATTTTTAGCTAAAAAAGGTGAGGAAGTTTTTGCAAGTCCAGCCTTGTCTTTTTTCATGAAACAAGACATCACAGAAGTCGATTTTCAACAACGAAAAGAAGTATTGGAAAATTTTGCACAGTTAGACGATTACGATATTTGGTCAGCCATTAAAGTTTGGCAAGGACATTCGGATCAAATTCTTGCCGCACTTTCAAAAGGATTGGTGAATCGTCAGTTATTTAAAATTAGTATCTCAAAAGAACCATTCTCCGAAGAGCGACTTACCACAGAACGTTCTAGAGTGCAAGCACAATTTGGTATCACAGCAGAAGAAGTCGATTACTTTGTTTATTCAGATATCCTGACCAACAAAGCGTACAATCAAGATAAGCAGAACATTCATCTATTAATGAAAGATGGTTCCATCGTCGATTTAACTGCCGCTTCGGATAACTTGAATATTTCTGCATTGGCTCAACCAGTGGAAAAATATTTTCTCTGTTTCCCGGCCTAATTCAGATTGTTTTAGACAATTAATTCCCATTTCTACGCTACTCATTTGTAATCAAGATCAAAACCTAGAGACTTGACATCATATTGTATCCATTGACATTTGTTTTTCTTCCACTTTTTGGCTTGATCCAAAAAGTTCGCAAAAAGATCAAGACTTCGAATTCGATTCCCTTTGCAGATCGTACTCTGAAAGAATATTCCTCACAACAAGCAAAGGGTTTTCTGCGGATTTTGTCACACGATGCTTGGTGCATGAGCTTGCAGCTATGCTGAGCATTCGCGCGTGACAATGCTCCGTGAAAAACATCGAATTCTATGTCGGTCCTGATTCAATTTAGAATTTTTCTCTTCGAAGTGTAAACAATAGTCAATTACAAGAATTCTGATCGTAGCATCAGAATTTGTTACTTTTTGGGGCAATGCCAAAAAGTAAGAATACTAATACAAACAGAATATCCTTCTTTTCTTTTTTATTCTTCCACTTTTTGGCTTGATCCAAAAAGTTCGCAAAAGATCAAGACTTCGAATTCGATTCCCTTTGCAGATTTTACTCCGAAGGATCATTCCTGACTTCAAGCAAAGGGTTTTCTGCGGATTTTGTCACACGATGCTTGGCGCATGAGCTTGCAGCTATGCTGAGCATTCGCGCGTGACAATGCTCCTTGAAAACCATCGAATTCTATGTCGGTCCTAATTCTATTTTGAATTTCTTTCTTCGAAGTGAAAACTACGAATATTTACAAGATTGTTTTCCCGCGCATGAAAAGATGTAACGGGAACCCTCACGACGAAGTTGCGTGAAAATTTCTGGCTGTTTAAGCCGAGGCACGAGGCGAGTTTCAGAAATTTTAGCAAGGAGGAAGATGAGGGTCGTTAGATCTTTTAAGCGCTAGACCTTTTTGTTACTTTTTGGGGCAATGCCAAAAAGTAATAGAATCACAAACTATCTCCTTTTGGAAAAAATCGTTGAACTTGGTTTAGGCGGACAACTTGAGTTATCCATTCGCCTGTAATTACTTGCGGACAATCGTTTTCGCCAATACCACCGAAGTAGGAATTGTCACCAAGTGATTTTCCTTCGTTTTAATGTACATGAAGAAAAAACTGATATCGACCAATTCTCCTTCAATGTCATATTCTTTGTCCAACACTTGTACTGTTTCTCCAATTTTAAGTGGATGATTGAAAAACAAAATCAAACTCGAGGTAATGTTCGATAAAATGGACCATTGCGCGAAAAACGCAACCCCCATCACGGTGATGATCGACGTTATGAACACCATAAATCCTTTTTCATCGATGTTCCAAATACCGGCTAAAACGATTGCTACGAAAATCCACAAGAACAGGTTGATGATTCGAATGGTAATTCTCTTTCGTTTTGCATCAAAGTCAAACCGCGACAGAAAGCGATTCACGGATTTTGTTGAGAGGTATTTGATGAGTGCCGTTAGGACAATTAAAATAACCGTTTCCGCCAATTTTTTAATTTCTACATCATTCATACTTTTTTCAATTTAAGTTTTGCTTGATCCCAAAAGGTGTCCAATTCTGCCAAGTTCATGTTTCGGATATCCATTCCGGCTTCTTGAATCATTTCTTCCATCAACTGAAAACGATGGATGAACTTTTGATTCGTTTGTGCCAGGGCGTTTTCTGGGGAAATGCCAATAAAACGAGCGTAATTCACAAGTGAAAAAAGCACGTCACCAAACTCTTCTTCGATGTGCGGTGAATTTGCTTCGACCTCTACCTGTAATTCCTGCATTTCTTCCTCGACTTTTTTCCACACATCTCCGCGGTTTTCCCATTCAAAGCCAATACCTTTCGCTTTTTCCTGAATACGGGTCGCCTTTACGAGTGCTGGAAGTGCTGATGGAACGCCTTCTAAAACAGATTTTTTACCCGCTTTTAGTTTTAATTTTTCCCAATTAGCCAAGACTTCTTCCTCGCCGGAAACGCTTACATCCCCATAAATATGTGGATGACGGTAAATTAATTTATCGCAAATCGCATTTAGAACGGATGTGACATCGAACGCTCCTTGTTCACTCCCCAGTTTGCAGTAAAAAACCAAGTGCAAGAACAAATCGCCAATTTCTCCTTGAATTTCTTTCAGGTCGTTTTTGGTGATAGCGTCGGTTAATTCGTACGTTTCTTCGATGGTTAAATTGCGAAGTGTTTCGAAGGTTTGTTTTTGATCCCATGGACATTTTTCCCGAAGGTCATCCATGATGTTTAATAAGCGTTCAAATGCGACAAGTCTTTCATCCATAAAGCAAAAGTAAAGTTTATCTTTCTTCTAAGAATTGTTTAACTTTGGTAAATGTTAAAATGCGCCCTAAAATTTAGTTTTTTATTGGTGTTTTGCGCTCATTCCTTCGCCCAAAGCGGATTTGAGATTCGGGAAAAAGTCGGATTTTTAGCTGCGCATCACGCCGGTATGGCGCATATACCAAAACAATTAGCCATCGCAACGGAGGTAAGTTATCTGAAGCGATTAACGGGCAGTCAACTTTGGCAGAAATCCTACCGAGAACCGATCGTTGGATCCACGCTTTTTATCGGTTCAGTTGGAAATAATCAAATTTTAGGACGCTATGTTGGTGTTTATGGTTTTGCTGAATTGCCCATAATAAAGTACAAGAAGTACCGAATGGACTGGAAGTTTTCAACGGGAGTTGGATACACTAACAATCCTTATGATCCAATTACCAATCCAAAAAACGTTGCCATTGGTTCTCATTTCAACGCGCTCATGTGTTTTGCATTGAAACAAACGATCGGCTTTCGAAATTCAGCGATGACACTTGGTTTAGACATGACCCACTTTAGCAATGGTGCATTTAAGGTTCCGAACTTGGGGATTAATTTGCCTTATGTTTCCCTCGGATTCCAACATTTTTTTCAAGGAGTTTCACACCGAATAAATCAGGGTGAAAAAGACGAAATAAGCCGAATCAATCCTTCGCCGCGACCAAATTTCTTGACATATCAGCAATGGCAATTGAGTTTAAATGGTATTTTCACCTGCAAGGAAACCATGCCGATTGGTGGCAAAAAGTATCCGGTATATGCTGGTTCGATTTCCCTTCGTCGTTACGGTAGTCAAAAATCTGGTGTGGAAGTGAACTTCGATGTGTTCTCCAAACAAGCCTTATTGAATTATGAGCCGATGGTTCAGAAATCTCAATGGGATATTTTGCAGTTAGGAATTTCCGCTTCGTATATTTTACCGTTGGATCGATTTAATTTTGTGTACGGTGCTGGAATGTACATCCGCGATAAATACCGAGCAGACGGTCCGTTGTACATTCGATTAGGTTGTCGCTATTATCTAACCAAAAACATCAGCGCTGTGTTTGGATTAAAAACACATTATGCAAAAGCTGATTACTTGGAATTTGGACTTTCGTATCATTTTATACACTTGAAGAAATGAAAGGATTCTCGATAAAGTGTGCTGTTATCATTTCTTTGGTATTGGTTTCTTCTTGCAAGAAACCGGAGAATCGTGCCTGTTGGAAGGGGACAGGGCAAATCGTCACAAAGATCATTTCTTTGCCTTCTTTTGAAGCGATGGAATTACATCAGCGATTGCACATCGAATTAGTACAAGATTCCATGGAGTTTCTCGAAGTTCAAGCGGGTGAAAACTTACAACAATTCATCGAATGGTCTGTGGTGGGTGGTAAATTGGAAATTTGGAACAAAAACAAGTGTGCTTACCTACGCTATAAAACCGGTGATGTTAAAGTCATTATTCACTTTAAATCCTTAAAGAAATTAACATATTGGGGCTCTGAGTTTTTGTCCTGCTCAGATACGATTCAAGCGGATTACCTAGATGTGTTGATGAACGACGGTGCAGGTGATTTGGATCTTACAGTTCAGGCGAACGCGGTCAATGTGGTGAACCCACACGGATTCTCGAATATTGCTGTCCATGGTTCGTGTAAGTTTCTTCGTTTGGACATTGATGGTTACGGAACATTCGACACGAGAGATTTGAAGGTCAATGACTCCATTGCAGTGATGTATGCGTCCAATGGCACGTCGCATTTGGATGCAAATAACATCAAAATCAAAGCGGAATTGTCGAGTTCGGGAAATGTCATGTACCAAGGTACGCCATCGGAAATCCTTAAAATGCGCTATAGTACTGGAGACTTAATACATCAATAAATGAAGAGGTTTTGGCTGATCGGATTCATGCTGTTTTCTTTGTCGAGTTTTGCTGAGGAAAAGGACACACTTCGTTTTCAACTGCATGGATTGATCGATGGTTATTCAACTTTTGGAAAATCCAATTCACAGGGTAAAATTCCCTATTTGGTATCCTCTTCGAATATAAATTCCTTTCAACTCAATCTAAGCATGATGGAATTTACCTGGGAGAATGCGAGCTGGAAAATGGCGTTTTCCCCAGCCTACGGAAGTTACATGCAACAAAATTATGCGGCAGAAAAATGGTACAAACGATGGATTTACGAAGCGTATGTCCAACGAAATTTTAAAAAATCGAATCTAGCTGTGGGAGTTTTTAGTTCTCCCTACACGCAAGAAACGCCGAAGAGCATTGATCAAATTAGTTATTCACGAAGCCTTGCTCCGGAATACGTTCCGTATTACATCAGTGGTCTCAGGTTTCAAGTTCCGATTTCGAAAACATGGAACATCTCGCTTTTTGCTATGAATGGTTGGCAGAAAATGAATTACGCTCAATTTTCTCCTTCCATTGGATCGTTATTGACCTACAAGAAAAACGAATGGACCATCAACTGGTCTACCTATTTCGGACATGAGAAAGAGAGTCAAGCCAAGGAGCTGCAAACTCGTTTTCTATCGGAGTGGAATGTCCAATATGCTCATGGTAAAATTATCACTCAAGCGTGTTTTTATGTGGGAACGCAAGGGATAAATTTCTCGCGAAATTGGTGGCAAATGAATGGTCAACTTGCCTATTCTTTCTCAGCAAAAACAAAGTGTTATGCACGAGCAGAATATTTCAGTGATCCATCCATGGTGCAGTTGTCACAAGGCAAATTGAGTTCCGAAAGTATCGGTGTAAATTATGCACTTAACGACGTTATGAACATTGGGACAGAATTCCGATGTTTTCAATCCGAAAAAAAAGCGTTCGAACCCTATCAATTTCTGTTTTTTCAGCTTAAATTCTGATTAAATTTGACACTTCGCTATGCGATGAATGTAAAATTGAATCGACCCATGAAAATAATTTCCTTTAATGTAAATGGAATCCGCGCAGTAGTCGGAAAAAGCTTTATTCCCGATATGCAGCGTGTGAATGCAGATGTCATTTGTTTGCAAGAAACGAAAGCAACTCCTGAGCAGGTGCAAGATGCCTGTGCTGGACTGTCGGATTATCATGTTTTCGCTAATTCAGCGGAACGAAAAGGATATGCTGGAACGGCAATTTTATCCAAAACACAACCCATCAATGTGACTTACGGAATTGGCGTCAGTGAACACGACTCAGAAGGACGTGTGGTTTGCGCCGAATATGATTCCTACTTTGTCATCTCTGTTTACGTTCCAAATTCAGGTAGCGAATTACTCCGTCTTGGATACCGTCAAACTTGGGATGCCGCATTTCTCGCTTATTTGAAAAAGTTAGAATCCAAAAAACCGGTGATTGTTTGTGGTGACTTTAATGTCGCACATCAGGCCATTGATTTAGCGCGTCCGAAAGAAAATTATAATAAAGCAGCTGGATACATGCAAGAAGAAATTGACGGCATGAATCGCTTTGTGGAAAATGGCTTGATCGATACCTTCCGTGCCTTGAATCCAGAACAAGTGAAATATTCTTGGTGGAGTTACCGTGCAGGCGCAAGGGAGAAAAACGTCGGCTGGCGGATTGACTACTTTCTTGTTTCAGAGAATTTCCTTTCACAGGTGAAAGAATCATTCATTTTGAATGATGTTTATGGTTCGGATCATTGTCCAGTGGGCATTCAATTATAACTTGGTCCATGCAGCACTTAAAAGATACATTTAAACACAAAGGCAAACGAAAACAGTTGATCATGGAACTGTCCGAAATGGGCATCAAAGATCAACGCATTTTGGATGCATTTGATCAAGTCCCGCGTCACTTCTTTTTGGATTTAGCTTTCGATGATCAAGCTTACTCCAACATGGCTTTTCAGATTGGGTCCGGTCAAACCATCTCTCACCCATATACGGTGGCTTTTCAAACGGAATTATTGGAAATACAAAAAGGAGAAAAGGTGTTGGAAATTGGAACGGGTTCTGGTTTCCAAACTTCCATTTTGTGTGAGTTAGGAGCAAAAGTATTCTCCATCGAACGTCACAGCGACTTGCATTTAGCGGCAAAATTTGTCATTGAACATTTGAAATACACACCAAAATTATTTTTTGGTGATGGCTACAAGGGAAATGCGCTCAACGCACCTTTTGATAAAATATTAGTGACGTGTGGAGCGCCAGAGATTCCGAATGAATTGCTGAAACAATTAAAAGTTGGAGGAATTATGGTTATTCCAGTAGGCGAGGGGCAAGAGCAAAAAATGCTCAAGCTCATTAAACAGTCAGAAACGTCTTTCAGCAAAGAAGAATTTGGGACATTTAAATTTGTTCCGATGTTGGAAAGAACCGTAAAAAAATAAGGTATGAAAGTTCTCATTATCGACGATGAACGTGCCATTCGCAGAGCACTCAAAGAAATTCTTGAATATGAAAAATGCCAAGTCTTGGAGGCAGAGAATGGAAAGGAAGGACTCGAACTAATTCGATCAAATTCCTTGGATGTCATTTTCTGTGACATCAAGATGCCTTTGATGGATGGAATGGAACTATTAGAGGTTCTTCGTCAAGAAGGCAATGAAGTGCCTATGATTATGATTTCTGGACACGGAACGTTGGAGACAGCTGTTCAAGCCATCAAAAGAGGAGCCTTTGATTTTATTGAAAAACCATTGGACCTTAATCGAATTTTAGTGATTCTACGCAACGTTCAAGATCGCAACCTCTTGGTTCAAGAAACGCAGCTGTTGAAAACAACGGTGAAGAAAATAAAGGGAAGTTCGATCATTGGTGAAACGCCAGAAATTCAGGAAATAAAAGCCATGATTGAGAAGGTTGCGCCTTCCGATGCACGTGTTTTAATCACAGGTGGAAACGGTTCTGGAAAAGAATTAGTGGCTCGTTCCTTACACGATTTGTCCAATCGTGCGAAGATGCCTTACATCGAAGTGAATTGCGCGGCAATTCCCACGGAGTTAATTGAAAGTGAACTTTTTGGTCACGAAAAAGGCGCCTTTACTTCGGCGGTTAAGGACAAAAAAGGAAAATTCGAATTGGCTTCTGGAGGAACACTTTTCTTGGATGAAATAGGGGACATGTCCTTAAGTGCCCAAGCCAAAGTTCTACGAGCACTTCAGGAAAATGTCATTCAGCGTGTAGGTGGTGAAAAAGACGTGAAAGTAGATTGTCGTGTGGTGGCAGCCACGAACAAGGATTTACGAAAAGAAATTGCAGAAGGACGTTTTCGCGAGGACTTATTTCATCGTATAGCCGTGATTTTAATTCATGTTCCATCGCTAAATGAGCGTCGAGCAGACATTCCGTTGTTGTCCAATTATTTCTTGAAATTGATTTGCCAAGACCATGGGATTCCCTTGAAATCTTTAAACGATAAAGCGTTGAAGTCCTTGAGCGAACTCGATTGGACAGGGAACATCCGTGAGTTGAGAAACATCATCGAGCGCTTGGTCATCCTTTGTGACCAAGAAATTGACGCGGCAGATGTCCACAAATATGCAAATGCAAAAGCCTAACTTTTCACAGAATTAGCTACATTCACAAAAAAAATAAACAGATGAATCCAAAATTGAAGTCCATCCTTCCACACCTTGTTGCCGTTGCAGCATTCTTACTTTTATCTTGTGTCTATTTCTCTCCATTGTTTGATGGATTTAGTCTGAAGCAAAGTGATATTCGTCAGTTTCAAGGGATGTCCAAAGAAATCGTTGATTATGATTTCGTGCATGGTGAAAAACCATTGTGGACAAATGCCATGTTCGGTGGGATGCCAAGTTATCAAATTGCGGTGGAGCATAATGCGAATTGGTTAACCTATGTAGATCAAGCTTTGAAATTGGGATTACCAAGACCTGTTGGTGTTTTGTTTATTTGTATGTTAGGATTTTATATCCTCACTCTTTGTATGCGCGTCAACCCGTGGCTAGGAATGATTGGTGCGATTGCCTTTGGATTTTCAACGATCAATATCCTTTATATTGGGGCAGGACACATGTCCAAGGTCAATGCAATTGCCTACATGGCACCCGCATTGGGTGGATTAATTCTTGCCTTTAGGGGGAAATGGTTGCTCGGAGCCGCTGTATTTGGATTGTTTTTCGGACTGAATTTAACAGCGAATCACCTTCAAATGACGTATTATTTGTCCTTTTTATTAGTAGCGGTCGCACTTTCAGAAGTGATTCGATTAGCGATCAAAAAGGATTGGATTTACCTTGGGAAGTCTATTGGAGCGCTTTCAGTTGTTTCTGTTTTGACCATCATGGCGGCAGCAAGTAACTTAATGACAACGTTTGAATACAGTAAAAATACCACACGTGGGACGTCTGAACTCACATTGAAACCGAAAGGACAAGCGGCAAAAATGACGGCGAAAGAAGGCTTGAATAAGAACTACATTTTGGAATATAATTTCGGAGGTGGTGAATGGTTGTCCTTAGTTGCGCCGAATGCAAAAGGTGGAAAAACCGAAATTCTTGGCAACAACGAAAAAGCGGTTGAAATCATCAATGCCAATCCGGACTATTATCAATACGCGGACATTTTATTGAATACAGATCAATCCAAACCTGCTTTCCCAAGTTATTGGGGTGGACAAAGTTTTAGTGGAGGAGCATTTTACTTTGGGGTGATTATGCTGTTCTTCTTTGTTATGGGATTAATCTTTTTGAAAGATTCTTTAAAATGGCCTTTCCTTGTCATAGGTATTTTGGCCATCTTACTTTCCTCCAATGATCCAGGAGGATTAAACGATTTTTTCATCAACAAATTCCCGTTGTACAACAAATTCCGAGATTCAAAAATGATCATGACTTTGTTGCAAGTAATGATTCCTGCTTTAGCGGTTTTATTCTTGGATAAATTGGTGCGCAAAGAAGGATTAATCGGAACTAAAAAAGCTTGGATGATTGGAAGTGGAGTCCTTGTGTTTGTTGGAGTGATGTTATACGCGTCTCCTTCGCTTTCCGGTGATTTCTTGACAAAAAATGAAGTGAAAATGTTTGCGGATCAAGCAAAATCAGTGAAGGATCCATCGCAACTTTCTTACTTAAGTGGGGTGAAAAATGCCATTGAAGATGTGCGCATTGAATTGTATCAGTCGGACATGGGTAGATCCATTTTATTCATCATCTTCGGAGCGGGAATTGTCCTGTTGCTATCTCGTACAAGTTTACCAAAAATGATGATTGTCGGAATCCTTGGAGTTTTAGTACTGATCGATAATATGTCTGTGAATAAACGATATTTGAATAACGATGTACCGGGAGATCAGATGTCGAGTTATGTGGTTACTTCGGATGCAACGGTGCCATATGTTCCTACGACTGCGGACATGAGTATATTGAACCGTGAGAAAGTGAATCCAACTACCGAACAAACGATATTATCCAAAATGGGTTCGAGTGTTTACTTCAAGGATGCATTGGACGACCAAATGAATGCCCTTTATGCGAAGTTTGGAGCCTTAAATCTGAATACGGACTACCGTGTGTTGAATTTTTCTAATCCAATGGCTGAAACGGCTACGAGTTTCTTCCACAAGAGCATTGGAGGTTACCATGGTGCTAAATTAAAGCGTTACCAAGAAATGGTTGATTTCCATGTGATGAATGAAATGCAACAAATCAATCAAGAAGTCAGTGCGCTTAAAAATGCCAAATTGCGCGTATATGCGAGCACAATGAATATCACGCAAGAAATGGCTCAGCAAATTTTTGATACGATTAGCGTGGATGAAATGGCTGTATCGGATAAAAATCCAGCCTTGAACATGTTGAATACAAAGTACATTGTGATTAATCCAAGTTCAAAAGCGATTCGCAATACAAATGCAAATGGACCGGCTTGGTTTGTGCAATCGATTGATTTGGCAAAGGATGCAAATGAAGAAATGACGAAATTAACGGATTGCAATACAAAGAAGAAAGCCATTGTTCATCAAGAGTTTAAAACGCTTATTGCGGGATTAAAAGCCGATTCAAATGCAAGTATTCGTCAAACAAAATATGCTACTACGGAACTTTCCTATACAAGTAAAAGTAATACCGATCAACTGGCAGTTTTCAGTGAGATTTATTATCCGGAGGGATGGAACTGTTACGTGGATGGAAAACAAATTGAAACGCTTCGTGCAAACTACATTTTACGTGCAGCGAAAATCCCGAAAGGAACACATCAGATTGAATGGAAATTTGAACCAAAGGCCTTTCAAACAGGTAGCAACTTGTCTTTTGCAGGATCTAGTTTGCTTTTGTTAGCGTGTATCGGTGTATTTTGGATGAACCGCAAGGTCACACCTGCGGAAGAGGCATAAGTTTCTACTTCAAACGTGAAACGATATCATCGATGGCACGAACACCGAAATGATCGTTTTCCCAAGCGTAAATAATTTTTTTATCCTTGCTTAAAATCATGCATGGGAAACCGCCTTGTGCCATGATGATCCAATCTTCTGGCTTTTTAGAAATGACGACCTTGATGCGGCGATTTAATTTCGATTTGAAAGCGTTCATGGTTGCTTTTGTTTCTGCTACGACAATGTAGCGTATGTTTAATGTTGGTTGACGATCAATCAGGTTGTTCATGAGTTTGATTGTTTCGTGGCAGTACGGACAACTGGGTAAAACAACAACATTTAAGGTCAGTTTCGAAGGAAATGTATCCAATTGTTCAGGTTGGAAATGTACATTGGTGAAATCTCCCTGATAGATGGGAAAAAAGGCGAAATAAGTTCCGAATGGAAGGAGGGCAATTAGGGACATGCTCAACCATTTTTTTAGGCCTGACGTTACGCGTTGATGAAAGGTATAAACGAGCATAAATCCAAGTAATCCCATCAGCAAATAAGGTGTTAATTTGGATAGGGTCCAGGAAAAACCAAGTTCAAGAAAAATCGATTCGAAAAAATTCATGGGTGTAAGTTAAAAAAAAAGGGGGCAATGCCCCCTTTCAAATGGATATGATCAACTTATTGAATGGTACACGTTTTTGTAATCGTTCCAGAAGTTGCAGATTGCGCTTCGCATGATGCTGTTGCATCCTTTTTCTTTCCTGTAATGGTTGTCGTTTGCGTATTTGATGCACCAGTAATTGATTCAACAGTTACACATTTACAAGAATAATCTTTTGAGCAAGCTACCATCATCAATGAAGCAAAAGCTCCTAAAATCAATGTTTTTTTCATTGTATGTTGTTTTTAGTTTGATTTAACAATGCTTAAAATTACAAATATATTTCAATATCCATTTTTCAGCTTTGCTTTTTCTTTTCAGTGAAAGCAATCGATGTTCTTTTTTTTTGAACACGTTACTTGTTCCGGTTTAATTACCGGAGTTTTGTTAATTTTGGACTAAACATTATCATCTTGACTAAAAAGATCCTCATCATTGTCGGTACCCGACCGAATTTCATTAAAGTAACCCGTTTCAAAAAATTGATTCAGGGATATCCAAATTTGGAGGTCGAGATCGTTCATACCGGTCAACATTGGGATCGAAACATGTCCGAAGTGTTTTTCGAGGAATTTGGTTTGAAACCAGATTATATGCTATCCGCATCCTCCAATTCGGTTGTGGATCAGTTTTCGAGCATGATGAGCAAATTGAGCGAACTCATTTTGGAAATTGGCAAACCAGATTTGATGATTGTCCCAGGGGATGTTAATTCAACGCTTGCTTCGGCATTGGTTGCGAATAAAATGGGCATTCCGTTGGCGCATTTGGAAAGTGGATTGCGTTCCTTTGATCGCAACATGCCTGAGGAAATTAATCGCTTGTTAACGGATGAAATATCCGATTACTTTTTCGTGACAGAACAAAGTGGATTGGATCATTTAGCGGATGAAAACAAAAGCGGTGAAGTCTTTTTTGTTGGAAATACGATGATTGATACGTTGGTTCATTTTGAACCGCAAATTGCCGAAAGTCAGATTTTGGACAAACTTGATATTCGTGAAAAGCCATTTATTTTAGTGACTTTACATCGTCCCTCGAATGTGGATTCTGCCGAAGGACAAGCGAAAATCATGCGTTTGTTCACTGAGTTGAGTAAAACCTACACCATCGTCTTTCCGATTCATCCGAGAACACGTAAGAACTTTGAAGCGTCAAACCATGTTCAGGAATGGATGGAGAATGGAAACCTGCATTTACTGGATCCATTAGGCTATTTCGATTTTCAATCTTTGGTGAAACATGCGGATTTGATTTTAACAGACAGTGGAGGAATCCAAGAGGAGAGCACCTATCGCCAAGTGCCTTGTTTGACCTTGCGTGAAAACACGGAGCGTCCAAGTACAGTGACCATTGGGACGAATACCTTAGTTCCGTTTGATGAAGCGCTCATTTTAAAATACATCAAGGAAATTCACGCTGGAACGTATAAAAAAGGAATGATTCCGCCGTTATGGGATGGAAAAGCCACGGAAAGAATTTTGGAGGCTATTTCGAAGATTTTAGGATAAGCTCATTCATATATCCACTCATTTCTTTCGCTAATTCTTGTCGGCTGTATTTTTGTAGTGTTTCCGTTCGATTGATTTCACCTTGACATAGTGCTTCAATCTGCGTCCATTTGGGCATTTCGTCAAAATCGATGACCAGTGTATTTGCTTGTCCTTGAAGAATCTGTGCGGAATCACCTGTTTTTGGTCCAATCGCTAAAATAGCTTGGTTACTCGCTAAGTATTCAAACAGCTTTCCTGGAATGATGCCTTGTTGATTTTTGACATTGTTCAAGGGCAAAAGTAAAAGGGAACATGTGGACATTAATTCAATGACTTCATGGTGCGGAATAAATGGCTTTTGTTCTAAATATTTCGAGAGTCCGAGTTCGTTTAACGACTGTAGGACACTGACATCCACCGCGCCAACCAATTGAATAGTCAATTTCGCTTTCAATTGCTCGTTTTTCGCAACTTCTCCCGCTAAAAAACGCCAAAAGACAATTGGATTGCGGTCCGCGTTTAAGGATCCAGTATGAAGGATGGTGAATCCACGGTCTGGTTTTTTGTCGAAATGCGTAAAATCAGATGGCGCGAATCCGTTGGTGATTAATTTCACTGGTCGCTTTGCCAATGCCTCAAATTCTTCTGTCCATGTGCGACTCACGCATGTCAACCCTGTAGCTTCTTTTAGGACTGCTTGTTCTAATTTCTTGTGACGCGCAATTGCTAACTGTGTCATAGGTAATTTATCAAACCAATCGATGTTTGTCCATGGATCGCGAAAATCTGCCAACCAAGGTGTGCCTGTCGCTCGTTTGAGTCCCAATGCAATGAGATGCGTTGTATGTGGTGGTCCAGTTGAAACAATGAGGTCTACCGGATGATCCCTCAAAAAGTCACTTAAGTGTTTGATGGAAGGTTTTATCCAAAATCGTTTTGCATCGGGAATAAATAAGTTGGCACGCAGCCACAAAGAGAGTTTTTGCAGCCACTTTTTATCTTGTTTCCCACCTTCATTTAAAAATCCAGTTTGCAGTTTCTTGCCTTTCTTTCCTGTGAGTGCTTTATAGGCGTTGAATGGTTCCCAAATGGGGTATTTGATGACATGAACCGTTTCGGTTAAACGGTCAAGTAGTTGATTGTCCTCCACGGGTGCTTCCGCATTCTCCGGAGTGTAAATAATGGGTTCCCATCCCAATTGACTTAAATAACGACTAAAATGCAACCATCGTTGAACACCACTGCCTCCACTTGGCGGCCAGTAATAGGTGATGATGAGGACTTTTTTCGCGTTAGGCAAGTTTTGTTTTTATTTGGTCAATGGCAGTTTGTAATCCTTCGCTTCGTTTTCCTCCGGCAGTGGCAAAAAATGCTTGTCCACCACCACCACCTTGGATATGCGTCGAAACTTCGCGGATCCATTGTGCTGCATTCCATTGGTTAGCTTCTACTAATGATTCGGAAATCATCAAACTTAACCCACATTTTTCGCCCTCTTTGTTTCCAATTACAGCGACAAAATTCGGGTGTTCTTGTTTCATTTGATAGAGTAAATCTTTCACGGAATTCGCGTCCAAGTCTACGATGCTTGCAAGGAAAGAAACATCGCCTAATTTTTCCACTTTTGTTGTTAATTGGATTTTCAGTTGTCCCGCCTTTTCACGTGTTAACTGTTCCACTTCTTTTTGTAATTGATTGTTGCGCGCCATCAAATCCTCCACGGACTTCAACAAGTCTTTCGGATTCTTTAATAAGTGCTGAATGCTTAAAAGTGTTTCTGCTTTTTCTTTGAAATACGCTTCAGCGGCTTTTCCAGTGATGGCTTCGATGCGGCGCACGCCGGCAGCAACTGCGGACTCTGAAACGATTTTAAATAAGCCAATCTTCGATGTGTCAGGAACGTGGATTCCTCCACAAAGTTCAACGGATTCACCAAACTTGATGACACGTACATGGTCGCCATATTTCTCTCCGAAAAGTGCCATTGCTCCAAGTGCTTTTGCGTCGTCAATGGCCATGGCTCTGCGTTCATCCAAGCTGATGTTTGCTGCAATTGCATCGCATACCAGTTGTTCGATTTGTTGCAATTCTTCATCCGTCACTTTTGAAAAGTGAGAGAAGTCGAAGCGCAAGTTCGAAGCGTTCACCAAGGATCCTTTTTGCTCTACATGTGTACCAAGTACGCTGCGCAGAGCGTGGTGAAGTAGGTGAGTGGCACTATGGTTTTTCGATGTTTGTTCTTGGCTGTCCAAGTCAATAATCGCTGTAAAAGTTTGCGTTAAATCACTCGGTAATTGCTCACTCAAATGAATGATCAAATTGTTTTCTTTTTTCGTGTCAAAAATGCGAATGGTCTCAACGGATCCTTTCAAGATACCTTTGTCTCCCACTTGTCCTCCACCTTCTGGATAAAATGGCGTTTGATCCAATACGAGTTGGTAGAATTGTTTTCCTTTTTGACTCACCTTGCGGTATTTTGTCAATTGAACAGGAGCTTCTTTTAAATCGTATCCAATGAAGGATGTAGGCACATCTGTTCCAACTTGAACCCAATCATCTGTTTCAATGACAGATGCTGCTCTTGAACGGTCTTTTTGTTTTTGAAGTTCAATTTCGAAATCTTCTTCTTTCACAAGAACATTGTTCTCCCTCGCTATTAATGAAATTAAATCGATAGGAAATCCATAGGTATCATAAAGTTCAAAAGCCTCAACTCCAGAAATTAAACCGTTGTATTTATGATCAGGATTGTCACTGTTTGTTATAACCGAACCTTCTGATTTTTTTTGATTGATCAAATGATCAATTCTTTTAATTCCTTGTTCCAAGGTGCGGAAGAAGCTTTGTTCTTCCTCGCGAATGACTTTCTCAATCAGGTCTTTCTGCTTGATCAACTCTTCATATGGATGTCCCATTAGTTGGACTAATACCCCAGATAATTTACATAGGAATGGTTCTTTCATTCCCAAGGTTTGATAGCCATAACGCACCGCTCGACGCAAAATGCGACGAATGACGTATCCTGCTCCTGTATTGGATGGTAGTTGTCCGTCAGAAATGGAAAAACTAATCGCTCGAATGTGATCGGCAATCACGCGCAATGCGATATCTGTTTCTTCGGATTTACCGTATGGAATTCCACTTTCTTTTGACACAAATTGAATCAAGGTTTGGAATAAGTCTGTGTCGTAATTACTTTGTTTACCTTGAAGTGCCATTGCTAAACGCTCAAGTCCCATTCCAGTGTCCACGTGTGTAGCTGGCAGGGGCTCTAAACTTCCATCAGCTTTGCGGTTGAATTGCATGAAAACGTTGTTCCAAATTTCAATCACTTGTGGATGGTCGTTATTGACCAATGTTAAACCATTCACAGCTTGACGGTCACTTTCGCTGCGCAAATCAACGTGAATCTCCGTGCACGGCCCGCATGGACCTGTATCACCCATTTCCCAGAAGTTGTCTTTTTTAGATGCCAAGATGATGCGGTCTTCCGCGATGAATTTCTTCCAAATATCAAAGCTTTCTGAATCCCGTGGAACGCCATCTTTTGCATCACCTTCGAAAACGGTTACATACAATTGGTCAACAGGAATCTGATACACAGTTGTCAATAATTCCCAAGCCCAAGAAATTGCTTCTTCTTTGAAGTAATCTCCGAAGGACCAGTTACCCAGCATTTCGAACATGGTATGGTGGTATGTGTCCACACCAACTTCTTCAAGGTCGTTGTGTTTTCCTGAAACACGTAAGCACTTTTGAGAATTAGCCACACGCTTTTGTTTGGCTTGCTGATGTCCAAGGAAAAAATCTTTGAATTGATTCATCCCAGCATTGGTGAACATCAGTGTAGGGTCGTTTTTGACTACCATTGGCGCGGAGGGAACAATTTGATGTCCTTTGCTTTCGAAAAAGTCAAAAAATTGCTGGCGTATTTCAGAAACCGTCATTGTATCGTTTTGTTTGCTTGCAAATTTAGGAAATTGAAAGAACTTAAGGCAATGAAAAAAGGCTTATCGCGTTCTAAATGAGAAATAATTGCTCCTTTTCTCTTGCTATTTAATCCGAAACACCCAAAAACATGAATGAACTGAGTCAAATTGAGTCTAAGCTGATCCTTGTCCGCAAGCAACGTGTTTTATTGGATCGGGATGTTGCTGAACTATATGGCATCGAAACGAAACGCGTCAATGAAGCCTATCGGAATAATCCAGAGAAATTCCCGGAAGGATATGTGCTGTTTTTAAGCGAAGAGGAATCAAAATCTTTAAGGTCGAAAATTTCGACCTTAAACAATGCGTCCAGAGGAAAGCACACAAAATATCAGGTGCGAGCCTTTACCGAAAAGGGTTTGTACATGTTGGCGACCATTTTGAAAAGCGAGCGCGCAACGGAAACGACCATTGCCATTATTGAAACGTATACCCGAATCAAAGAATTTACAAGACTCGTTCAGAAAGGTGCGCACACGAATGACGAACAGACAACGACGGAATTAATGGAGAAAGGAACGGGGATTTTAAATGAGTTGCTTGGTCCCGATTTAAATACGGATGAAACGGAAACATCCATCGAATTTAATTTTGCCGTAATGAAGCTCAAACATACGATCAAACGCAAGAAGTAATTTCCATTACTTTTGTCATTCAGAATCAACGAACATGGAATTTATCGCACCAGAATTAGATCACTATTGTTGTCGTCATACAGCGGATGAAAATGACCTATTAAAACGCATCAATCGCGAGACACATTTAGAAGTGTTGCAACCGCGTATGTTGAGTGGACACTTTCAGGGACGTGTCCTGAGCATGTTTTCAAAAATGATTCAACCGGAGCGCATCCTTGAAATAGGCACCTATACTGGATATTCTGCTTTGTGTTTAGCAGAAGGATTGACGTCAGAGGGGAAACTAGTGACCATTGATGTGAACGAAGAACTTGCTTCACGCGTTCAAGGATATTTTGATTCCTCTCCATTTGCTCATCAAATCAAGTACATCATTTCACCTGCATTGGAGGTGATTCCTGGATTGAAGGAGGAATGGGACATTGTTTTTATTGACGCGGATAAACAAAATTACATCGCTTATTACGAGTTGGTTGTTCCACTGGTGAAAAAGGGTGGTTACATTATTTTGGACAATGTGTTGTGGTCCGGTAAAGTGGCGGATGAGACAAAAATGGACAAAGACACGACCTTGTTGCGCGAATTAAATCAGTTGATCCACCAAGATACGCGCGTGGAAGAAGTACTTCTTCCCATTCGTGATGGATTGATGATTGCCCGAAAGCATTGAGATGAAAGATATAGAAATTCGCTTGACCAGCGATGGTTCCAAAACACTGTATTTACCCTCGCTCGATGAAACGTATCACTCCAATCATGGTGCCATTCAGGAAGCTAAGCATGTGTTTATCGAACATGGTTTAAAGCATGTTCATGAATTCGGCATGGAGAAAATACGGATCTTCGAAATGGGATTTGGGACGGGATTAAACGCTTTGTTGACTGCGCAATGGGCGATGGAAAATCAGCAGCACATGGAATACATTGGAATTGAATTACATCCAGTAGATAAGGAGATTTGGCAACAAATGGACTATGTTCAATCATCAGAGGATGTGGCTCTATATGAGCGAATCATGTCCTGTGAATGGGAGTCGACTCAAGAAATAAACGCCTTTTTTAAATTGAAAAAAATCGCGCAGGATGTCACTCAAGTAGCGCTAAGCGATCGAGTTGACTTGATTTATTTCGATGCTTTTGGTCCGCGTGCTCAAATAGAAATGTGGGATTTACCGGTTTTACAGAAAATGCATGAGCTGTTGAATGATGGGGGAATCTTTGTTACCTATTGTGCGCAGGGTCAAATGAAGCGACATTTGAAGTCCTTAGGATTTGAAATCACTTCTTTACCTGGTCCTCCAGGTAAACGTGAAATGACACGAGCAAAAAAATTAATGTAAAATTTACATAAAACAATTGCGGATTCAAAAAAAGCCTCTAACTTTGCAGTAAGATTACAGTTCATAGTTGTAGTTTTAGTTTTATAGTTTTAGCATGGTTTAGCAGAAAGAGGAACAAACACGAGTTGTTCCTCTTTTTGTTTTTAGTGGTCAAGCCCCGGAAGTTTAGCATAAAAGAAGTTGGTTTTTGGTCGATGACCGTTTTCCGTGGTCCGTTTACCGTTGTTCTAAGCTCGTTTTCCGTTTTCCGTTGTTCGATGCCCAAGGTACGTTTTCCGAACTGTTCATAGTAAATTTAAAAGTAAGTACAAGGACCAACATCGTATGAAGCGTTTTTCAACGAGCAGCGAAACGAGTATATGCTCAGCATAGCTGGAAGCTCATGCGCCAAGCATCTGTGATAAAATTTTAAGTCTTTTTCAAGAGCAACTTCAACTCATTCAACATCAGGGCTGTTGCTCCCCAAACAATTTTCTCATTTAATACAAAACAAGGAATGTCCTTCATGCTGAATTGGTCGTTTACCTTTATCGTTGTTTTACTTACAGATTCTTCGGCCAACAAATCATGCAGTCGAATGGAATAGCAATTGGCCACTTCGTAGGCATTCAATACGATACTCGGTTTCGTGTCGTGGTAGAACACAAAAGGACTGACCTCAAAACTTGAAACAGGAATCCATACATTCGTTAATTGTCCAACGAACACGCCTTGACTGATTGGAATGGATAGTTCCTCTTCTGATTCTCTTCGAGCCGTAAATTCTAAGTGTGGATCCGACTCCTCCGGTTTGCCACCTGGAAAAGCCATTTGCGCACTGTGTTTCCCGTCGTATGTGGAACGCTCGATGAGCAAAAAATACCAATCGTCGTTTTCTTGGTAAAAGTGAATGCCAACAGCTGCCTTTTTGCGAATGGCTTCCGCTTGTGATTCAAAGTTCTTTCGATATGGTGCAAATGCATCGTGAGCGGATTCCCCGGGAAGTGCTTGTTGAAAACGTGAAAAAAAATCAGCTTTTTTCATACCTGCAAAAATGCATTTTTATTTGGAATACACTTAAATCCATTCAAAATTCTTAAAAAATTGCATTCATTTTAATTAACCCCTAAAAAAATAGGGGGTGTTTATAAAAATAATGCAAAAAAAGTAATTTGAACTATAGAAAATAGATACCTTTGTCAAAAAAACATCAAAAAATGGCAACTAAGAGATTAAATGCGTACCAAGATGTGTTGAACAGAGAACCAAAACACATTGAATTTGACGGTAAATTGTCTGAATTGTTTGGACAAAATGTATTTCACATTGATGTGATGCGTGAGTACCTTCCTTCTGAAACGTACAAGTCCATGTTGGAATCCGCACAAAACGGAACACGTTTGGACCGTAAAAATGCAGATCAAGTAGCATCTGCTATGAAAGATTGGGCGATTTCCAAAGGAGCAACGCATTATACACACTGGTTTCAGCCATTGACAGGAACGACAGCGGAGAAGCACGATGCTTTCTTCAAACCAATCGGACCCGGAAAAGCAATTGAGCGTTTTGATGGTGATTTATTGGTACAACAAGAACCGGATGCATCGTCTTTCCCAAATGGTGGAATTCGCAATACATTCGAAGCGCGTGGATATACAGCTTGGGATCCATCTTCACCTGCATTTGTGATAGGGAAAACGTTGTGCATTCCAACTATTTTCATCTCTTATACAGGAGAATCCTTGGATTACAAAATGCCGTTGTTGAAAGCACTTCATGCAATCGATGGCGCAGCAGTGGAAGTTTGTCAGTACTTTGATAAAAACGTAAATAAAGTAAACGCAACACTTGGATGGGAACAAGAATATTTCTTGATTGATTCTGCTTTATTCAATGCACGTCCAGATATCATGTTGACAGGTAGAGCCTTGTTCGGACACGCACCAGCGAAAGGACAACAATTAGAAGATCATTACTTTGGATCCATTCCGGAACGCGTGAATGCATTCATGCGTGAGTTTGAAGTGGAATCCTTGAAATTGGGAATACCTGTAACGACACGTCACAATGAGGTAGCGCCAAATCAGTTTGAGTGTGCACCAATTTTCGAAGAGTGTAACTTGGCAAATGACCACAACTTATTGTTGATGGACATCATGGAAAAAACAGCTCGCAAACACAATTTCCGTGTCTTATTGCACGAGAAACCATTTGCAGGAGTGAACGGTTCTGGTAAACACAACAACTGGTCCTTGAGCACAAACACAGGTGTGAACTTGTTGGCTCCAGGAAAAAATCCAAAATCAAACTTACAGTTCTTAACATTCTTCGTGAATACGATTATGGCGATTCATGAGAATGCTGGATTGTTGCGTGCAGCGATTGCTTCCGCAGGAAACGATCACCGTTTGGGCGCAAACGAAGCACCTCCGGCGATTATATCCGTATTCATCGGAAGTCAACTTTCTCAGTTATTAGATGATTTAGAGAAAAACATCAAGGCTGGAAAAATGACGCCGCAAGATAAGACAGAATTGAAATTAAACATCGGTAAAATTCCGCAAATCTTGTTGGACAATACGGATCGTAACCGTACGTCTCCATTTGCCTTTACTGGAAACAAATTTGAATTCCGTGCTGTTGGATCTGCTGCTAACTGTGGATCTGCAATGATTGTGTTAAATACCATCATGGCGAAACAACTTCGCGTATTTAAAATCGCTGTTGACGCACGAATCGCGAAAGGCGAGGGCAAAGACGAAGCCATCTTGAAAGAATTGCAATCGATGATTAAAAACTCGAAGAAAATTCGTTTCGAAGGAAATGGATATGGCGACGAGTGGGTAATCGAAGCAGAGAAACGTGGATTAGCGAATTTAAAAGATACGCCACGTGCGTTGCAAATCTGGCACGACAAAAACGTAGCGAAATTATTTGATGAAATGGGCGTTCTTTCTCCTCGTGAGTTGGATGCACGTCGCGAAATTGAATTCGAAAACTACGTATTGAAAATCCAAATCGAATCTCGTTTGATGGGTGACTTAATCCAAAACAACTTTATTCCTGCTGCGGTTGAATATCAAAACAAATTGATTTCAAATGTACAAGGATTGATGAGCGTGTTGGGTGACAAAGCTGGAAAAGCAGCAGCGAAAGCACAAATCGAAATCATCGAGAAAATAAGCATGCACATGAATAAAATGAAAGCAGCTTCTGATGCGATGTTAGAGCAACGAAAAATTGCCAATAAATTGGAACATGCAGAGGATAAAGCGCTTGCATACTGTGATAACGTAAAATCTCACTTTGATGAAATTCGTTACCATGCGGATAAATTAGAATTATTAGTGGAGGACGAACTTTGGCCATTGCCGAAATTCAGAGAAATGTTGTTCACGCGATAAAAAATGAAAATCCCCCTGACAGAATCGTCCGGGGGATTTTTTTTGCTTAAAAAGTGGACACCAATCCTTAAGCAGCAGTCGCTACCATGGATTTATTGACCACGCTTTTTCGCAGCGCATGAATTTTCCCAGTGACCATTTCTAGGTGAATGCGAAATTCAGTACAATGCTCCGCTGTAATGTAGCCCAAATCTCTTCCAATCAATGCTTGATTCAGTAACTTCATTCCCGCGGAATACGCTTTCTGGTAAAACTCAATTTGTTCTTTACGCGAAACAGGACCGCTTCCTAGGGAAATGTTTGTGACCACATCGATGCTTGTTTCTTTCATCCAATTGGATAAGCCGAAACGCTCGGAGGTTGGGAATTTTTTTGTTGCTGTGTAGGTCAATAGCACAAGCGCATGTGCCTCTTTCCATACATCTAGCTTTTCGAAAGAAAAAACGTAGGTTTTCATAATGAATGATTTAAAGTTTCATTAAGTACGAAAGGTCCTCGGAATTATTTTTGTGGAAAATAGACTTAAACGATTTTAATCGCTTAGTTGAGTTTTACTCTTGATTATAGGCCATGAACGCTTGCAAGAAATCGTGTGTCACCAAGTGACCTTTTTTGAAGCTTAACACCAATTCATCTTTGTGCATGCGAATACCTGTCGTTTCATCAAACAAGGTTTTACTCGCTCTAAACGCCGGAATCATGTCCAAAACGAGTCCTGCCCATCCGGTGTTTTGAATGCTGGTCAAACGAGCCAATTCTCCTTTGCAAAAGAAGCCGGTTTGACATCTGGTCAAGGTAGGAATACCACTTGGACAAAATTTCGATTTGTCAGAACAGATGTACAGAGATTTCGGTGATGTTTCCTTCAAATAATACGTTTGCGTTCCTATCTGAACGGTGTTTTCAGTCCAAATGAGATTGGGGAAATCTTCTTTGAATTGCGCTAGTGCAATGGTTAAATCTTGCGTTGATTCATACTCCAACAAGGCTTCAAAAGAAGGTGCAAAGGCAAATTGTTCATCCTCGGTCAGTTTTCCGTTTTCGTAATTGATGGAAATGCGTTTCAACTGCACCAATAGACAGCGCATTTTTAAGTCCTCCGGAATTCTTGCCAAAAGATGTGCGGGAACTTCATGGCTGTAATGAAAGTACCTTGGACTTAAGATCAAAGAGCGATTTTCACCAGTTGGCAACAAGGATACATGCAGTTCATTTTGATTCCAGCGAATTCGTTGCACACGTTGGATGCCATCTTCCTGTTGTGAAAGGATGAGTTGTTTGTCCGGAATGGCAATTGTTTGCCAAGAAATGTGTTTTTTTAGCCAAGCAACATCCGCCGCATTGACCGTATTATTGGGGAAGAAAAAGACATCCTGTCCAATTTGCACATAGTGTTTTCCTTGTTTTGGATTTACTTCCTGATTTACGGCGTGAAAATGAAGCAAGGACTTTTTGTAGGAAGGGTCGTTCACTAAAATGATGGACACGGATTTTTTAAAGTCCAGTTGAATATTGTCTAAGGATTGTTGTTTTTTGGAGCGTTTCAACATCGAGCGGATGCTTTGAATAAACTTTTGATCTTTTACCTCCAATAATTCTGATCCAAGCAATTGTCGGATCAAGTAATAAGGTTGCGCACTCAGTTGTAGATTTGCTGCGGAAATCACCGGGATCCGTTGCTTATCCTCGGGTTTAGTAACTAAAAAAAGCGAAGTCTGGACAACGACGATGACCATCGTTCCTAGCACCAATGCATATGAAATTTCCTTAATGCGCTTCATTTCAAGTGTAAAGATAAATGAAAGATGAATTGCATCAAGCCAAAAAGTGGGAGAGAAAAAATAAATTTCTCGAAGGTTGCTCAAACAGCCAGAAATTTTCACTCAAATTCGTTGTGAGGATTGACGTTACATCCTTTCATGTGCGGGAAAAGAGATTGTAAATGAATTTCATTTCACTTGAAAGAAAGAAATTTGAATCTTGCTTGATACATCACGAATGTCAAGTCCCCATGTTTTGGTCTTGAACCGATGAATTGCTTATCTTTGAACATGCGAAATATCGTACGATTTATTTTTTGGCTGACCGGATGGAAGATCGATTCCAGTGTTCCGAGTGACATCAAAAAGTGTGTCATTGCGGTTGGTCCTCATACCTCTAATTGGGACTTTGTCCTGGGAAGAATGGCCTTTGTTCTCTTTGGCGTTAAAGGACGCTACCTGATGAAAAAAGAACTTTTCTTTCCGCCACTTGGTTGGTTTTTGCGCGCTATTGGAGGGATTCCAGTGGACCGAAAAAAGAAGAACAATTTAACGGATACCGCTGTCAAATATTTCGAGGAAAACGAGTCCATGTTCATGGTTTTTTCACCCGAAGGAACGCGCAGCTATAATCCAAATTGGAAAAAAGGATTTTACTATGTCGCTCAGAAAGCACATGTGCCCATTTACATTTGCTACATCGATTTCAAAACGAAAACGGGAGGATTCCACAGTTTATTCCATCCAACAGGAGACGTTGACAAGGACATTGCGCATATAAAAAGTGTATTGAGTCAGTATGAGGGGAAGTATCCGGAGAAGGGGATATTTTAGTGTGCTAATGTGCTAATTTGCCAATGTGCCAATGTTTTGTGCGCTACGCGCAAGGATAAAAAATGTAACAACGAAATAAAACGATACACCAGAAACGAAACACATCTAATTAGCACATTAGCACACTAGCACATTCATTTTGTGCGCTACGCGCAAGGATAGAAAATATAACAACGAAATAAAACGATACACCAGAAACGAAACACAACGAATTAGCACATTGGCAAATTAGCACATTAGCACATTAACCCTTTTTATCTTGATTAAATGTCCCCGTCTTCACATCATACCCATATGGACAATGTTTGCAACCACTTTTGCAACAATAACCGCGTTTTAGATGATACTTTTCAGTAAATACAATGTATCCCTCTTCGGAAAGATAGTAGTCATCTTCGTTTAAATTGGATCGCTTTGAAAAACCTGATAAATCCTCACTCATTGTCCATTTCTTTAGCTGCTTGGTTCGAAAAGCTCACACAACAAAGTCGTGTAGAATCCTTTCGTCTACCGCATAACACCTCACATGTAGAATTGTTCGTGAAACGCGATGATTTAATTCATCCATTCATTTCGGGGAATAAATTGCGCAAATTAAAATACAATTTAGTCGAGGCCTTGAGGAATGAATGTGCGGGAATTCTAACGTATGGAGGTGCGTATTCGAATCATTTGTTGGCGACAGCATCCGCTGGAAAAGAACTTGGGATTCCGGTACTTGGAAAGGTGAGGGGAGAAGAGTTGGATGTTCAATCGAACGCCGTATTGTCTCAATGTCATTCCTTGGGTATGGACCTGCGTTTTTTGTCCCGCAGCACGTTTACAGATGAAAAACATCAATCTGGAGTCATTGAATTCGAGGGAAATTCCTATTGGGTCGTTCCAGAGGGAGGAGCGAATCGCGAAGGAATCCAAGGCTGCACCGAAATTGTTTCCGAGTTAGATCAATCCTATGACTATTATGTGGTGGCACAGGGAACATGCACAACGAGTCTCGGACTCCTTTTGTCCATTCCAAATTCTGCAAAATTGATTGTCGTTCCCGTTCTCAAAGGCTTCGATGTCCTGCAAGAAATGCGCACACTTCTCAACGACGATGCCTTGTTCGACTTACATGTTTCTAAGCTCATCATTTGGGATCAATACCATCACGGTGGATACGCGAAGTCCACGCAGGATTTAAGTTCCTTTATTTCCGAATTTCATACCCAGAATTCCTTTCACATTGAACCGGTGTATACGGGCAAGGTGTTTTATGCTTTAAGAGAAGAGATGTTACATTCGCCAGAAATGTTTGAAGGCAAAAAGGTATTGGTGTTGCATACGGGAGGGGTTTGGGTAGAGTGAGAAACAGAGTGAGAGCGATCCTCCTTCGCTGAGCTACGGCGGATGAGAGCGGGAATCGTTAAACGGACCTCGAACCAAATTCTTGAGCATATCAATCGAACATCGCTTATAGAAAATTGTGTTTATTTCATCGAATAATGGAGCAATTCATGCACCTAGCTTAGGTACAGCCATCTATCTAAAGAACACGCAGACATCTAGTTGAGTGTGAATAAAAAATATCAGAAAATTTGTTTTTTATTTTCACTGTGTTATTTTTACACTAACTAAACCTACATTACTATGAATTCGAACTCGTTACATTTGCGACGCGCAATACTTTGTTTTGTTTTTTTATTTGGAATTATTGGTGAGGATTTGGGGCAAAATGCGGGCTTCTTTGGCTCTTCCCAAGGTGGGCTCATCTCCTATGACTTGAATGGTGCAGCTACTGTGAATTCCTATGCATGGGAAACCAATATTGGGAATGCGCGTACTTTGGTTCTCAAGGGAGGAATCATGCATACGTGGAAGAACGGTAGTGGGAATGTTTGCGGTGGAAATATGTATTATAGAGTATACAAACAAGGCGCTTCTGCGGGTAGTTTCAGTTCAGCAATTGCATTAGGCTTCTCTTCAAATGGTTCTTTTACAACAACCGCTTCACCTTCCAATATCTCAACTTCAACTTCTACAGACCAGCGCTGGGCAAACAGCGCTCAGACAATTGACTTACGTGCATTGGCTACATCTGAAGGTACTTGGGTTGTTGAGGTGTATTTTGATGCCAGTATGAACACCTCTTCTAATACCGCTTGTAACTCTACCCAGTATTTAAATAATAATAACTCACCAACAAACTATAGACTTTATTTTGATGTCACTCGTAATCCAGGTTTTGAGGCTGATGCGTCAATTGCATTTGGATGGATTTCGGATCCTTCTTCAGCCGGTTATGTTGCTAACACAATGACTACAAGTAATGTGAGATCGGGTTCAAGAAGGATGTCTTCAACTTTGACAACTGGTAATTTAAGAACTACAGCAAGACACATAAATTATGTTATTGAAATTCCTTCGTCTGGAACAAATTATATTCATGTATTAGGATGGGTAAGAACTGCAGATGCAGGCGATCTTGCTGCTGTAGGTGCTTACTCAACTGACGGTGGGACAAATTACGCAGGAACGTCAACAGCTACAATAGCTAGTAGCTATGCTCGTTTCACGGTTAGTGGCTTAGCAACTAATTCAAAGAAATATGTCCCAGAATGGATAGCTAATTCAGATTATGACGGGATAGGTGATGCCTATGGGTATGATGATATAATCATCTACACGTCCACCAGCTCCGGTGCCGATGTCACTAAACCCAACGTTCCCACAACTTTAACATCTAGCCGTTCCGGCTCCAACAACGTTTTATCTTGGACGGATGGTACAGATAATGCAGCGAATACAAGTGGAATTGATGGAACGCTTATTTTGAGAGGAGCCGGAGATCTAACTGGTTCATTGACTACTTTGAATTCGGCATTACTAGATCAAGCATACTATTCAACTATTTCCACACTTGGCCCTACTACCATTAGTGATGGTACGAACACCTGGACAGTAGTTAGCAATGGGACATCTTCAGCTTCATATACGGATGCTTCAGCTAGCCTAAATGTCACTTATACTGTTTTTATGCGTGATAAAGCTTATAACTATTCATCAGGTGTGGCAACTTATGTCCCTAATGCACCAACTATGACTTCTTTCTCACCGGCATCCGCATATGTGGGCTCAACCGTTTCCATTACAGGTACTAATTTTAGCAATGCTTCATCTGTGAGCATTGGTGGAGTGGCAGCGGCAAGTTTTACGGTCAACAGTGCAACAAGTATCAGCGCTGTGGTAGCTGCTGGTACTTCAGGTGGAACGATTTCCGTAACTACACCAGGAGGAACGGCAACTTCATCATCTTCGTTGACATTTAGCGGATACGTATCCAATGCTGATTCCGATTGGAATACAGCTGCCACTTGGTTGGGTGGAGCAGTGCCTCCTGCGAGTGCAACGGTTACGATTAATCATGCAGTAACGATCAATGGATCGGTCAGCAACGCTCCTTCATCCGTAACTATAAACAGTTCAAAGTCACTTACATTTGGGGCAAGCGCTGCATTAACGGCCACCACCGTTACAAATAATGGAACCATTAACATGTCTGCCGGAGGAACATTGACTATTGCTTCTGGGGGAACATTGGCGAATGGTACAAATACTTTCACCTATGGTGCGGGAACGGTTACTTTCGCGGGATCCGGAACGGTCACTGGAACCATCGGATTCAATAATGTCACCATTGCTGGAGGGGTGAATTTTGGATCTGCTTCGACCATCAACGGAACGCTTACCATTAATACAGGCGGATACGTCAATACAAATGCGCCAACTTATGCAACAGGCTCAACGCTGAAATATAATTCAGCATCTATTGCATCTGCTGCATATGGAAGAGGATTAGAATGGAGTGCAACTTCCGGAGCAGGTTATCCTAATCATGTACAGTTATCGAACAACACATTTTTTGACCTGGGCAATGGAGGGACCGCAATTGCTCGTCAAATAGCCGGTAGTTTAACTATTGATGCAGGTTCTGGTTTCTTAATGGATTTCAGTACCAATACAATGTCTCAACCACTCACAGTATTAGGCTCTGTAACCAATAACGGTTCAATGTCCCTGTCGAGTACATCCGGTGGAGGATTGAAAGTGGGCGGAAACTTTACCAACAACGGCACTTTCAATCCTTATACAAGAACAGTTGAGTTACTGGGAAGTTCAGCTCAAACCATCAGTGGTACATTCAATGGAGTTGGTAGCACTAATAACTTTTCCTACTTAACCATAAGCAATACCAGCGGTGGTGTTTCATTAAGTACCCCAGTGGTAGTTACGAATACATTAAATCTGAATACGGGTGTTTTAACGACGACTAGCACCAACATTCTTCATATCACGAATACATCGGCGAGCGCAATGGTAAATGGAAGCAGTACCTCTTTTATCAGTGGTCCTTTGCGTTGGAGTGTGTCCAATTCAAGTGGTGGGGATTATAAGTTTCATGTGGGGAAATCTGCTACCTATTTACCAATCAATGTGAATAATCCTACCGGGACATCCGCTGTCATTACTGCTGAAGCGTTTGCTTCAAATGCCGGAGGAACCGCTGGATCTGGCCTGGTAAGTATCAGTTCATCCGAATATTGGACATTGATAAACACGGGTACTTTGTCATCAGCTACCGTTTCGCTTGCAAAAGCGAGTTTAGCTGGAAATGATGGTGTGGCAAACGCTAGTACATTAGCTGGGTCATATGCGAATCTAGGTGGATCGAATACAAGTACATTAATTTCGAATAACACGGTTACAGCAACAAGCTCAGTTGGTAGCATGGCTTCCACCACTTATTTTGTTCTAGCTACGAAAATCGCGGCTCCTACGATAACTTCTTTCACACCAGCCTCCGCATATGTGGGCTCAACCGTTTCCATTACAGGTACTAATTTTAGCAATGCTTCATCTGTGAGCATCGGTGGAGTGGCAGCGGCAAGTTTTACGGTCAACAGTGCAACAAGTATCAGCGCTGTGGTAGCTGCTGGTACTTCAGGTGGAACGATTTCCGTAACTACACCAGGGGGAACGGCAACTTCATCATCTTCGTTGACATTTAGCGGATACGTATCCAATGCTGATTCCGATTGGAATACAGCTGCCACTTGGTTGGGTGGAGCAGTGCCTCCTGCGAGTGCAACGGTTACGATTAATCATGCAGTAACGATCAATGGATCGGTCAGCAACGCTCCTTCATCCGTAACTATAAACAGTTCAAAGTCACTTACATTTGGGGCAAGCGCTGCATTAACGGCCACCACCGTTACAAATAATGGAACCATTAACATGTCTGCCGGAGGAACATTGACTATTGCTTCTGGGGGAACATTGGCGAATGGTACAAATACTTTCACCTATGGTGCGGGAACGGTTACTTTCGCGGGATCCGGAACGGTCACTGGAACCATTGGATTCAATAATGTCACGATTGCTGGAGGGGTGAATTTTGGATCTGCTTCGACCATCAACGGGACGCTTACCATTAATACAGGCGGATACGTCAATACAAATGCGCCAACTTATGCAACAGGCTCAACGCTGAAGTATAATTCGGGCGGAACATACGGAAGAAGCACAGAGTGGACATCTACGTCAGGTTCGGCTTATCCATATCACGTACAAATTTCGAACAATACTACCTTGAATGTAAATAATGCAGAAAACGTTGCGCGTCAGGCAGCTGGGAATTTAACGGTTGATGCTGGAAGTGCACTGTCCATGGAAGGAATGACCATCGCCAGTCCAACCGTTATTGGGTTAACCTTCGGAGGAAATATTGTCAATAACGGTACAATTACCTTAGCAACTTCAACGGAACGATTGAAATGCAATAATTATACAAATTCAAATACAACTACTCTTTCAACTAATATTGGAGGCGATCTAGAACTGACTGGAGATTTTGTCGATAATGGCACCTATTCAGCAAATACTCGTGCGATATTCTTTACAGGGACAGGAACACAAAACATCAGTGGGTCAGGAACTTTTGACATTGATTATATGGTCTTAAATAAGCCTTCCGGTGAAGTTGTCATGTTGAATAATTTAAAATGTGAAGGTCCAAATGGTGGAAATGCCATCACGTTAACAAATAGTACCGATATTCTCAATTTGAATGGGAATGATATTGTTTTTGGAACATCTGGGGTAAATTCGGTTATTACGGGATATGGAAAAATAAAAGGGAATGTCAATTCAGATATGACCATTCTTGGAGTTGGGTCGTTTGGCACAATGATTTTTGATAATGCTGCGAGTACAATTGGCACAATGACCTTGAACCGAACGGGAACGGGGTCCCTGTCTCTCGGAAGTAACTTAATCATTTCGAATGTCTTGAATTTAACCGATGGGATCCTTGTTATAGGTGCGAATACCTTGGAATGTCAAAATGCTGTTTCCGTTAGCTCCGGTAGTCTGCGTGGAAGTAGTTCTTCCTCCTTGGTTCTTTCTGGAGGAAATTCGACTGTCGAATTAAAAATGGACAATACCACTCCGGGGACAACTAATCTTTTGAGTGCATTGACACTCAGCAAAACCGGTGCAAGCAGTGCCGTGAATATTTCTGCAAATGTCATTGTAAATGGAAATCTCACAATTTCCGGCGACGCTACAAATATGCTCAATCCAAATAAGCAGTTGACCGTGAATGGCGTTCTAACGAATAACGGTTTACTCTCAATGAATTCAGGGTCAACTCTTGTACAAGGATCGAGCAGCACAGTTTCTGGTTCTGGTAGTTACGACATTCAACAGAATGTTACCGGTTCAGGTGGAATTACGCCGAACGGTCGTTTTTGGTACCTAGGAAGTCCACTTACAGATGGATCTAGTTCTGCACTTATGTCTTATACAGGAGATCAATTATGGCAGTGGAATGAAAGTTCCTTCGCATATTCAAGCCTTGCCAGCGGACAGGCACTGACGCAGGGAAAATCGTATGTGTTGCGAAGTGGACAAGCGAATGGTGTTATTCATTTTCTTGGATCTGGTTTGTCAAACGGATCAGTGACTGTCTCTGGACTAACACGTACCGGAACCTCACAACAGTTTAGAGGTTGTCATTTAGTGAGCAATCCGTATCCAAGTTATTTGGACTGGGATATGGTGGGTAAAACAAATGTTTCTACAACGATGTATGTACG
>JAHEMJ010000013.1:0-75911 GCA_024643725.1 Crocinitomicaceae bacterium
CTTTGGTGGTTGGTGCAAAAAATGCATTCAACGTGGCCGACAATACTGCAAAGAATGCATTGACTGGACTAAAAGTTACAGACCGTGTATTTGTAAACGATGATGGAGATACCAAGTGGGCATTATACATTGTTACGGCGGTGACCACAGGAACGGGTTCTACATCAACTTTCAAAAAGATTGCAGATGAAGACTTGTTTACCAATGCCCTAACAGCAGCTGCGGTAAAAGCTTCATACGAGAGCAACGCTGATACGTTTGCATTCAACGGAACCTACAAAGGCAAGTTGGATAAAATCACGGTTGCAGCAAACGTGAACCTTGATACCATTAAATCAACCGCTGATTCAGCGCTGTCCAATGCAGCTACGGCACAATCAACGGCTAATAGTGCATCAACCGCTGCTAGTTCTGCTCAAAGTACTGCCAATAGTGCTTCAACTGCTGCTTCTGCTGCGCAAACAACCGCAAACAACGCTGCTACCGCTGCGGCTACGGCACAAAGTACGGCCAATGCAAAAGAAGATGCTTTTACCGAAACAATTGAAACGTTCACTGCCCTTACAGGTGCTGCAAATACCGCTGTTTCTGTAACCTTAACACAAACCCCTAAAGCAGGCTTCAATATTCATGTATTCTTCAATGGAGTTCGTGTAAAAACCACCAGCAACACGGGCGGCTCAAGAAACCTAACATTCACCGTTCCTTACCTCACTGAGCCAACAGACGACATTGTTGTGAACTACACTTATTAATCCTAAAATCAACTAACTAATGGAAAAAATAGCATCCAAACAAGTAGAAGGAGTTGTTGACCTGAATTCATTTCAACGCATCCCCGCCCGCAAAGAATTTTTGGGCGGTGTTGGCGCAGGTTATGGGTCGACGGGACATTTTCCTTTGCTTTCTGGTGGCTTTATTTATTGGGTACTCAATCCCGATTCAGAGCCGCAAGAAAACGATTACAGAATGGGCGTAAGCCCTGATACCAGGCTTTTATCACTGCAAGTTTTAAAAAATGGAACTTGGGTAAATGCTTGTTTGGATGGCTGTTCTTCCACCACCACCTCTGGCGGTGGAACAATCGACCCTGGCACAGGTGGTGGCGGCGGAGGCGGCGGTGGATGTTTGATTTATGGAACATTAATCCTACTTCCAGACGGCTCAACTAAAAAAATTGAAGACCTTGAATTGGGTGATTTTGTAAAAACAGTGGCAATCACTGGATTAGACAGTGAGCAGGAAGACGCATGGAAAACATTCTCAACAGATACATTCACACCAAGTGAAGAAAGTTCCGTTGTTGTGGGAATTCAAAAGTCACAATATGCCTACTACTATTTGATTAATCAGGAACTCAAAATCACGTTCGAGCACCCCTTGCTTGCACTTCGTGAAGGAATCTATGCCTTTAAAAGAGCTAGTGAGCTTGTTGTTGGGGATCGTATTTACCATTTCACACTGGGATTGCAAGAAATATCAAGTATTGAGCGCATCGATGAAACGGTGAATGTAGTCAACATCAACGTGGAAAGTCAAGACACTTATTTCGCTGAAAACTATTTGGTTCATAACCTAATTGATCCCAATCTGGAAAAAACATACATCTAACAAATAAACCATGAACTCACAAACTCGCTTAAAACTTACACTCTCGGCTGCTGCATTTTTAGCAATAGTCACGCTGCTTTCCATTTATTCAAAAATGGAAGGTGTCGCTACTGCTAGTATCGCAGGAATCATGACCATTTTATCGGCCTATATCTGGTCGCAAACCACTAGACCCTCAAAAGATGAATACGCTCATAAAAATACTCGCAAACAAACAAGTCCAAAAAATACTGTTGCTACTGCTTTTAATAGGCGCAGTTCTGCTGCTTTGGAAAAGTAACCAAGGGTTGAAACAGGATAATGCAAGATTGACAAACAACATAGAAGCCTTGAATACATCAGTAAAATACATACAAACACAAAACGGAAAGCTCGCAGCTCAAACCGATGTGTTGCTAGTACGCACTGGTGAGTTAAAAGAACTTTTTCCTGTCCAAGCCAAAACGGTAACGGATATGGGAATTAAATTAAACAGGGCAACGCAGCTAAGCACTTCGGTGATTGAAACGCAGAAAAATATCATCACCGTAGTTAGAGATAGCATTGTTCACGACACGGTTCGGGTAAAAGTATTTTCCTACAAGGATCAGTGGTATCAAATCAGCGGAATCAGTGATGAGCAAACCCAGCAATTGAGCATTTTTAGCACAGATACGCTTACGCAGGTTGTTTTCAAAGGAGAAAGAATCAAGCCCTGGCTTTGGATATTCTCCCCTAGAAAGCTCCAACAAAGAGTAAGCGTTTCTAATCCTAATTCCACCATAAAATATAGCAGTCTTATTCAAATCCAAAAACAATGAATAAAATAATAGTTGGCGCAGCAGCTCTGGCCTTGTTGGCATTGCTCAAGAAAAACGCGAAGAGCACAGACGATAATCCCACCATTACTCCAGCTCAAAAAGCGCAGAGAACGATCACATTTTATAAAGCATAAGTATGGCAGAGTTAGCAGTTCCAATTCCAATGACCCCACGCATATTTTATCCTGAAGCAGCATTGCCGCAGAATAAAACAAAGATGGAAACCATTGCCAAAAAGTATTTCAATGAGATTAAGCTCGCTGAGACACTCACCAATGTCCCTGGAGCAATAATCCTTTCTATCATTTTCACTGAAAGTGCAGGCAATCCTAGTATTGTAAGCTCGTCAGGCGCTGTGGGTTTGATGCAATTAAAACCACAAACTGGAAACGATGTGATTCATTTGGAAAACAAATCCAAAAGGCTGACAGCACCTGAAATTGAGCTGTTGAAAAAGCATTTAGGTGCAAGGGTTAACGGCCCGTTGAAACAGCAATACCTATCTCATAAGATCAAGGAAAATAATTACACAGGTAATGTCATGACCCGTGCTGATTTACAAAAGCCAGAACTCAATATTTTGTTAGGAGCTATGCTTATTGGTATTCTCATAGATCAACATTATGAGCAAGGTGTTTTAAGACTAGATAAGGCGCTGGTTCGCTACAACCAAGGTTACTTTTTTAAACCAGGAACAGGAACCGTTGAGCAAGTATTGGATCGCGTAAAAGGTCGCAGCCGCGAGGCGTATTCTTACATCATAAAAGTAGTGGGTAAAAATGGATTACTAGAAACCCAATCCATGGTATAATGAATCAATTTGAGCTCAATAAACAAATCCAACAGTTGATCCTAAAAAAGGATAAAGCAGGCGAAGCGTATGGTTTCGATGAGAAGAAGTTTATCGCTCAGTATGAAGGTTCAGGCGGACAAGGTTCAAAGGGAGCTACTGGCGAAGGTGTGCTGTATGAATTTTTTACGCCTGATTTTGTTTGTGAGCTCATGTGGAAACTGGCATACCGTTATGGATTTAAAGCTGGTGGAACAGTGCTTGAACCAAGTGTAGGAACGGGCAATTTGCTCAAATGGGCACCGAATAATTCCAAGTGCTATGGATTTGAAATCAACCCAATATCCAAACGCATCACAGAGATTTTATATCCCGATGCAAAGATTTACGAAGGCTATTTTGAAACCGCATTTTTACAAGCGCCTCGCTACACGGCAAGACTAAAAGATAAACTCACTTGGCTTGAGGGTTACCCATTTTCATTGATCATTGGCAATCCACCCTACGGTAAATACAAAAACAAGTACAGCAGTTATTTCACCAAACCCAAAATGCATCAAATAGAATTGTTTTTTATGCATTACGGATTACAGCTGCTAAAACCAGGTGGAATAATGGTGTATGTGACGGGTAGTAATTTCTTGCGAAACGGCATCAGCTACCAAAGTGAAAAATTAGAGATTCAAAAGCTAGCGGATATTGTCGATGCGTATCGTTTACCTCCTGTTTTCAAATTTTCAAAAGTGCCAACCGACATTATCGTTTTTAAACGCAAATAATTATGAAATACAATCAGCCCAGCATACAACCACAAATGGTATTCGATAAATCATCCTACAGTGATTTGGAAACCCAAATTGATGAGCTTGATGCAGAATTTAAAGTCCGCGAAATCGAAGTTACTTTCAATAAGGAAGCCTATTTCTTTGGTCAGGTAACGAGCTCCAATGATGTGTACAATTTCCTAAAGGAACAAATCTTGAAAGGCATTGAAGTTCAGGAGCATTTTATTGCATTGTACCTAAATCAGGCCAACAAAATCATCGGCTACTACCACCATTCAACAGGGACAATCAACGCCACCATGGTGGATACTGAAATTGTAGTGGCCGTTGCTCTGAAAACTCTGGCAAAGTCTGTGATTATTTCTCACAATCATCCAAGCGGAAACTTGCAGCCATCAGAGGCAGATAGGCAGCTTACCCGAAGATTAAAACAATCATTAAAACTCTTTGATGTGTATTTAGTTGACCACATTATCGTCACCAAAAATGGCTACTATTCATTTGCTGAAAAAAGTGAAAGTTCGCTTTCTGGTGATCAATCAAAAGTGAATCCAATGGAGCAAAAACTGCGTGAAGAGATTCTCAAGCAGCTCAAAAAAGTAACCCAAGCCAATGCCCCAAATTTGTTTGTCATGATGCAGTCGCCCCAGGGTTATGAGCAAGTAGAACAAATGGTCATCCGAAAAGTGCTGCATGAGCAAATGGTTCCTGCGGCCGTAATTCCTATGCTTGAATCTGAAATGGAAATGATCTAGTGGACACCCAAAGCCCTGTATATCTCAGAGCCCGAATAGATATGATTCGGGATGTGTTATCGAAGTCCGATGCAAAGGACTTTCATGTGGCACTTCTTCGAAACGGAGTGTTTCCAAAGGACAGAGATGAAAAAGGCTTGGTGGAAGTTTATGCCAAACAAAAGGATTATTCCAATGAACCGTTGAGCTTCACTGAGCTATGTACGTTCAATACCTGGTTTAATTTATACCCCGAAAAAGTGTGTGGGGAAGAGGTGGTAACGACCAGTAGAGAGTTTCCGATTTCTATCAAAGGAAATGAAACATGGATTACCAATACCATCAATCATGCACTGGGTGATTTTCAATTGCTGTTGGAGCTACCAGGTGATTGGTACATTGACTACTTCGATCCGAGCAATGAGGATTTCTCCGTGGACTACCGACTGGGAAACTACAAAATACAAATCTTCTCTCATGGGGTCGATTACAATTTTCAAATACAAAATGGAGACTTCCTACTGGAAAACATGAATTACCGATACATCGAAGATGCTAATGCCCATGCTTTACGATTTATGCAATCTAATCCTGTGGCTTTCACAGATGTTTCGACTTTAGAGATGGAGGCATTGGCACTCGAATACGAACTACAATTAAAAAGACTATGAGCTATTTATCAGGCATATCAAGCATTCATTCTTTAGGGACATTGAACCCTTATACATCCACAAAAATTAGAGGTAATTCTCAAGTGGTGGAGCGCATCCTAAAACAAGCAAGCGAACTACAAGGACTTGGCGATACCGAAGGGAAAAAGATTCCCTTTTCTGACGTAGTAGCCAAATACAACAAGGGAATTACCGAACCTGAAATCAAAGCTTGGGTCTGGTACAAAAGAAAAACTGGCGTTCCCATGAGCGGTTGGGAAACTTACTACTTAAAAGGAACAGGAAAGGCTTTAGAAGAGCAGCTCTTTGACTTGGTTCGGGCTGGCGCACTTTTTTACCATGCAGGTGAATTGCTGCCTTTTCCGACCTATACCTATGGCAATATGTACGATAGGTTGACCCAACTTGAAAATGACAAAGAGGATATTGAAAAACATTTCGGACTAGAAATATGGGAGAATCACAAACAGGTAATTGAAAAAGCAAAGCCTGAATTACTCACTGTTGAAAATGCCGATGAAAAAGAGCGGCCAATCATTACGGCTATTTCTGATTTTGCTGTTGACCCCCTATTGTTTTATGTAACCAGTGTTCGTGAGGAATACATGGACTTAGAAAATGCCGAGGAGCTGAAAAAAGTCAACGGTAAAATCGAACGCAAAAAAGACCGTGAGAAAATCAACATTCGTTTTGACGGTGAAACAAAATACACACTGCAACATGTTTTCATCAAGTGGTTGTTCACCTTGAACAATGACACCGATTTTGAAAAAAGTTCCGCCATTGACATTGCCGATTATTACCTGGCAAACCGATCGCTACGTGATGACAAACTATCCAAGGAAGAAAAAGCAGAGCTGAGAGCTAATGCCCGCATTGAGGGTGAGAAATTGTTCTCTAAATTCCTGCATGAGGTCTTGGCCTTTGACGACCAACACAAACTAAACTATGCCTGGAACCGATTGTACAACGGGCAATCCGATATCAATTACTCCAAGGTTCCCATTGGCTTTGAATGTTCTGCTCGCTTTAAGTCTGGCATTCTACAAATCACAGACATTCAGCGCGAAGGTGTGGCGTTTATGGAAGCCATGGGTTCGGGCATTAATGCCTTTGATGTGGGAGTGGGTAAAACCATGACCGCCATTGTGAACCTGGCGCATAACCTGTATTCGGGTAAATGCAAACGACCAATTGTAGTGGTTCCCAAACCGACTTACAAAAAATGGATGAACGAAATCATTGGTTACAAGGATAAAAAAACGGGTGAATTCGTATCAGGCGTATTGTCTCATACAGGCATTACAGTAAACGACTGGTATAACCTTGGAACGGACATCATTGATAAAATCAATTTGAATGCGCCTGTGGCCGAACGATCCATTACCATGGTGACATACGAAGGATTCAAACGCCTGGGATTTGGAGAATCTGTTTCGGATGAGCTATTTACAGAACTGGTAAACATTCTGGGTCAGAGCAAAGAAAAGTCTAGCCGCGATAAAGAAATTGAGTACCAAAAATTCAGAGAAATGATTGGCGTGGGATTGAAGAATTCCATTGCCGATATAGACGTGCTTGGTATTGACTATGCGGTGATTGATGAAGCACACAGGTGTAAGAATGTATTCGCCTCTGTAAAAAGTGATGATGAAGGAAACAAGCGCTACAACATACAGTCTGCCACCTCTGAAATAGGACAAAAAGCGTTTTTGATCCTTAGCTTCATTCAGCGCAAATATGGCCGAAATACCATGCTACTGACAGCAACTCCTTTTTCAAACTCGCCACTGGAGATATATTCGATGCTTTCACTTGTGGCCTATGATTCTTTGCGCGACAACGGTATTTTAAACCTGGATACGTTCTTTGATTTGTTTGTGCTGCCAACCGTAGAATGGGCTGCCAACTACAAAGAGGAAATTGTAGAAAAGGAAGTGATCAAAAGTTTCACTAACCGCAGGATTTTACAAAAGCTCATCTACAACCATATCCTATATAAAACGGGTGAAGAAGCTGGTGTGGTTCGACCAAAAAAAATCAACTTGCCGCTGCTGTATAGTTTTGAAAATGCAAAGGAGCGCTTGACGCAAGACAAGCAGGTGCTTACCTACATCAACATGACCCCAAAGCAACGGGAAAATCAAAATGGCATTGTGGCCATGGCGAAAAGTTCTACGCAAGGGAAATTGGATATGGGTAATTTATTTAGGGCATTGGCGTACAGTTTGGACAATGCACTGTCTCCATATTTATTAAACGGAACACCAGAGGATTACAAAGATTTTGTAGAGCAAAGTCCGAAGATTGCCTATGTCATGGACTGCATCAAATCAGTAAAAGCATGGCATGAGCAGCACCAAGAAACCGCTAGCGGACAGGTGATATACATGAACCGTGGCAAACTATTTTTTCCGCTGATTAAAGAATACTTGGAAAAGGAAGTAGGCTACAAGCGTGGGGTGATGTACGACAAAGTGAAAGTGGATGAAGTAGAAATCATCTCTTCTGAAATCAACGATACGCGAAAAGAAACCATCAAAGAAGCGTTCCTGGATGGTGTGGTGAAAATCATCATTGGAACCGCCACAATCCGTGAAGGGATTGATTTACAAAAACGCGGAACGGTTATTTACAACTGCTATCCTGAATGGAATCCAACGGATATTCGACAGCTGGAAGGCCGAATTTGGCGCCAGGGAAATCAGTTTCAGTATGTGCGTATTGTGATGCCATTGGTGCAGGACTCCATGGATGTCTTTGTGTTCCAAAAGCTAGAAGAAAAGACCTCACGTATCAATGACATTTGGTTCAGGGGTGACAGAGGAAACGTGCTGGATTTAGAAAGCATGGATCCTGAGGAGATTAAGCTGGCTCTTATTACCGATGTTGACCGTTTGGTGCGTATGTTTTTTGACCAGGCGAAGGAGCAATTGAATCGCGATTACAAAAAAATCGGACTAGCCATTGAGATGCTCAAAGAAGTACAAAGCGATATCAGGGACTATAAAATTTACCGTGAAAAATCCATTGAAGCCATTCGCAGTTTTTATACGTCATTGTTGGCATCGAATTATTTGGTAGAAACACCCAAAGTAGCGGAAGATGGCGAAGTGATCAACAAACAATCCAAGAAAGCAAAGGAGCTAAAAGAGGATATTGAAGCGGTACTGAATTCAACGGATCAACAGGACAAGGAAATTCTTGCCATCGGTCGAAAAATAGAAAGTTCGTACCAGGTACTTGGCATTTACTTTTCAAACCGCTACTACCTCAATTATTTCAAGGAATATGTAAGCAAGGTGCGAAAAACAGAACGCACTCTGCTCAAACCAAGAGGATTTTCACTCTCCAGTGATTTAAGTCCTGTAATGGCGCAATACGAAGCGGAGAAACAAGCTGTAATTAACCAATCTCAAAGTTATAACGGCGAAGAAAACTCTCCCAAATGGGCGGAGCTTAGACTAGAAATCCAAGCAAAAAAATCAGCATTACAAGTAGAAGGTAGAAGTGCCCAGGATAGAGCCTCCGAATTTCAGCGCTTGAATTATCTTCTGGAATACCGAACAAACCTGGCTCCAGCTCCAGCAACACCAACATTCAATACAAGTGAATTAGAGCTCGAAGCTTTAGCCCTTGAAATAGAACTCGAACTTATAAATTTTTAAACCATGCTAAATACGAACAATTACTTTTCAAAAGCCGCAAGTATCAACTGGGATAGTCTACCCGAAGCCCTTACAAAAGGACATAAACTTGTAGAAGGAGCATCACAAAATAACTGGGCTGCATACAATTCAAACGAAAATATCAAACGCGTTGTTGATGCATATTTCCAAAAGCTAACGGAATACCTGGATAAAAATCCTAGCTCAGTGGTGGCTACTTCAAAGTCATTGCCAACAAAAACCGTAAAGTCAAGTCCAAAACCTGCTGCGGCAAAGCCAGCAGCTGCAACGCGAAATATGCCACCTAAAAAAGCAGCGGTTGAAAAAGAACAATACGATAGCGAAGATGTAGAACTCATTGATACCGATGTTCAATTTATCAAACGTTATGCAGCCATGCATGGAAAGGTTAAAAGTCAGGCTCAAATATTAACTCTCTTACACAGTCTGCAAAAAGCCATTATTGAACGCAGAATAGGAAAGGACTCCCCTTACGCCAAGGAGATTGATATGATGCAGAAACAACTGATTTCCTGTTACGAAAAAATAGGCGACATGGCAGAAATCAAGATTGACAGCAAAAACTTAAAACGCTACCTTGAAATTGCACATAGTCAGGAAGGCATGTTTTCTGTTTCCTTATTAAAGTCCTACATCGCACTCAATGGAAAGAAAGATGTAAAAGACAGGTCGCAAAGGTTATTTAACCGCATAAAAAAGGCTGTTGAGCAAGGAAAGATCACTAAATCGGACAAGTATGCCGATAAGTTAAATGAAGCCTACCAAACGCTTAAAAACTACATTGACGGTGATTCGGCGATGCTCAATATCAACAAGGCACAGCTTAATGGATTAATGGGCATTTTGGGCGAAAACTTGTTCCATCAAAAAAAAAGCCTCAGCGGTTACGACGATGACAATGGAATGATTGTGAGTTCAGGTGAATTGCTTGCCATGGATTTCCAAACCATAGGCTTACAAGGTCGATACAAAGAACTCATTGGTGATCCGAGTGTAGGTTTCACAGCCATGGTTTACGGGCTACCAAAGTCTGGAAAATCAACCATGTGCTTGGACTTTGCAAACTACCTAGCAGCAAACCACGGTAAGGTATTGTACTGCGCCATTGAAGAAGGATTTGGCTATACCCTAAAAGAAAAAATTGAACGCTTAAAAGCGCATCACTCAAACCTGTATATAACCGACCGTGTTCCTGAAAATCTGAATGATTTTAACTTCGTGTTCATTGATAGCGTTTCCAAAGCAGGAATGGATGTCAACGACATTGACGCATTAAGAAAAATGCACCCTGAAGTCTCTTTTATTTTTATCTACCACACCACCAAGGAAGGAAAATTCAAAGGCGTGAATGAACACGCCCATGAAGTTGATGTAATTGTACAGGTTGAAAAGGGAAAAGCAACTTCCACGGGCAGGTTTAATGCTGGTGGGGTGATGGAGATTTAATAAGTGCCATCAACGGTTGCAATAACATAAGCACCGCTGCTTGTTTGTTGCGCCAATACTTTTCCGTCTTTGATTATTTTGACTGTAACGGTTCCGCTACCTGTGTTGTTTTGAGCAGACATATATAACCATCGCGTACCCGTTTGTGTCCAGGTGTATGTCCATCCACTGCCAACATTTGCATACTGGACAGTTCCACTTGGTGCACCTTCACAGGTAATGCTATAATCGTCAGCAGAACCGCTCACTTCATATTTGTAACTTGACTGCATAGATTCTTTAGAGCACCCAGTAATTGAAATAAAAATCATAGCAAAAAATGCGAATCCGATTGTTTTGACACTCATGGTTAGAGCATTTTAGTTTTTGCCTGTTCGAGCAACCCATACAATGTTGTTAGATCAGCAGCTTCAAGCCAAACATAACTTTTCCCATCAAATTTTTCTAGTTTCAAATAACAAGACCAAGCACCTTTGCTTGTAAAGCATCCTGCCTCAAAACCACCACGACTTCTATAATATACTTCAGTGTAGTTTGTTGGTACAGTGATCATAACCTTTTCTTGCATTAATTTAATTGATTTCATAAGACCATCAATTTCATCGACATCAAGAACGGCCACTTTTGTGTCTGTAGAATATTGGGTTACAACATCGACTTCAAATTTGAGAGCGGATTTTTTTACACTCGAAATTAAATCAGTGTAATACAATACTTGAACTTTTGCTTTTTTCAATGAGCCAACTTCCACAAACTCTTTTTGCATAAGTGTTCCAGCTTTTGCTGAAAAGGCTTCGGCATTACTGATCTCTTTCTCTTTGGTAGGGGTTTGTGCAAAAATCTGTGCAGCAAACAGAACTGACATCATCAGGGTTACAATTTTTTTAGACTTCATATTTATTTGAGTTAATTATTAATGTCGACAAAATAACCCAATCTTTTTGCCAAATAGGGTCAACTACTTGGTAGGTTGCAATCATTTGACTTTATTTGTCAAAATATTTTTCAACATGTTTAATCAGAATAGAATTTACAGGCTATTTCAGCTGATAAATTACTTGAAAGCTCGCCCTGCAAAATCGGTGCGAAGCATCGAAACATTCCTAGACACATCTGAAAGAACAGTGTATCGGTATCTCGATTTACTAAAAGACCTTGGTTTTACTATTGAGAAAGACAGCAACAACAAAATATTTATTGCCGCTTCATCTGATATTGATCTTATTCCGTTTACACCCCAAGAAGCAGACTACCTTAAAAAACTCATATTATCCACTGGAAAGAAAAATCAATTGGCCCAGAGTGTTTTGCAAAAAGTGCAGCAATCTAGCGAAATAGAATTAGGGGCTGAAAGCTTATTTAAGGCGCACCTGGCAAAAATCGTGGAGCAAATTTCAGTAGCAATCATTGAAGGAAAGCAGCTTTTAATCAAAGGGTATAGTTCTGCCAACAGTCAAAGTGTTTCAGACCGCGTGGTAGAGCCCACATGTTTTACTGATAATTACGATGCTGTTTCAGCATTTGAAATAAAAACAAGGCTCAATAAGTATTACAATATTGAGCGAATGGCTAGCGTAGAAGTGTTAGAAACACCCATGAAACATGAAGCCCAACATGAATTTTACAAGCCCGATATTTTTGGATTCCAAGGCAAAAGCATAAACAAAGAAATTGAATTGCAAATGTCCATGCGTGCCTGTTTATTGCTAAAGGAAGAGTACCCAATGAGTGCCGCATTCATAAAGCCAATTCCAGAAACTGGCAAGTATTATTTCAAGGCAAATGTGCAAAGCTTCAAGGCGCCAGGGCGTTTTGTTTTGGGCTTTTTAGAAGAAGTACAAGTGGTTGGCTCAAAAGAATTTATCCGCTACATACAGCGGGTAGTTCAAAAGAATAATTAGTTCTTTTTACGTCTGTATTTCCCTCTCGTTTGATAATAGTACCTGGATCTATTTTGACTTTTAATCGCGTTCTTTTTGGTACTTACAGGCATGCGTACGTATCCCTTTCTAAATTTGCCTTTATAGTCAATGCTCGGTTTTACATAAACGGGCTTTCTTGCGCTACCTGATTCTGAATTGTTATCACAGGCGGAAACAAATAGAACAGCAAGTACAATAAATAAAAACTTAATTTTCATGAAACCAATATTTGCCAAACCACAAAGACCACCGCTAGCGGAATGCTTAACAAAAACACCAGGCTAACCAGGCAACCCTTGGAAGTTTTGTTATACACTTTATTGTACAACGCTTTCTTTGGATCCGTTATCCATCCCATTCCTCTAGGAGCCTTAAAGCCTAAGTTGTGGCGAATGATACGCTTAACCGAAGTACGGGCAGCAATTCGTTTGGTGAGTGACGGTATGCGGAATCCGAATTTCATTTTTATTTCTATAATTTCTTTTCTGATGCGAGTCTCCAATATTGATAGCCTATTGCTGTTAATCTGCAAGATTTAGAATTCATTGCTGCATAATACATGTGTTCTTCATCTACAGGTACAACAAGTCCAATTGTGACATATTCTTGAAGTAGTTTAAACGTTTTCACTTTCTGCATATCATGATTTTCAAAAGTGTCTTCAAATTCAGGGTCCAAATTAAAATGTTCATTTGGGCTAGGAAATAATTCAACAATCATTCTAAGCTTATCAATTGGAACTCGTGGATTTATTTTTCTTAATTGAACAAATTTTGAAACATTGGTTTTAAATATAGGTCTTTGATCCCACGCACCTAATGCTTCATCTACATAAGCATAAACACTACCTGGAGTTACATTCCCTCTTAAATCGGCTGCTCCACCTTCAAATGCATCTAAAAGAAGGGAAGTGAAAACTCCACCACCATTTACTTCTATGGAAGATTCGTTATCTCTACAAGCAGTTAAAACTGTAATACCATCGGAAATCTGTGCTAAAGTTGAATCGCCAAAATTAGGATTCCCAAATATTCCTGAATGACAACAATCAAGAATAATTACTTTGTCTCTTGCACCTGAACGATTAGCTATTTTAAGAATATCATCCATGCTTATTCCTTCATCATAACTTTTATAATCACTAGTTACAAGATAACCGCCAGTTGATTTAATTAATCCATGTCCTGAAAAATAAAAAAGAGCTACATCAGATTTTCCTTCAAATAGTTTTTCAATTGCTTCCCGAATCTTAACTTTATTAGCAGATTCACCTGGATCAGTTATTAATTTGACACTAAAGTTTGGTGAGCCGTCCGAATGTTTTTCTAAAACATTTGCAATTTCAATTGCATCCTTGACACAGCCATTAAGAGGTGCAGAAGGATAATTATTAATTCCTATTACTAGTGCCTTTCTCATATTTTACGATAACTTTCTAATGCCTGTAATTATTGATTCTGTGTTCCAGCCTACTATAAGGTCTGCTGCATCTGTTACAACCTTACTTGTTCTTTCTGAACCCCAAGGTTCAATTGCTAGAATTGGTTTTTTAATTGAAAATTCTCTTGTAGCAATTAAAATTTCCTTATTAATCCATTTACTATGTGTGCTATAAACTCCTGACATTAAAATCACAACATGACTTAATTGAATTTGCCTCTTAATAGCCTCATACAATAATTTTTCATTTGGTGCATTATGAATAGGGTCGTCTTTAGGCACAGAAAAATTTTTGTACATAAAGTGTGACCTATTATCTAGCATGCTAGTTAGCTTTATGTAAGCATCTGAATAATTCCAGGAATGACTAATAAAAAGATTATGTGTTTTTGACATCTTTAATTGTTTAAAATTATTTTTTACGCTCTCAACATCCTTTTGATTGTATCCTGCATCGCATGTTTAAATCCTTCATCCTGAGAAATTAATCGATACAGATCAAGTTCGTTTTTGCGTTGTTTACCCATGACTTCATCAAAGATTTTACTGAAAGCAATTTCTCTGTTTTGTACATCAGAATTGTCAGCATACTTTTCTTTGAAGTCGCTATGCTCTTTCATTTTCTGTGCGAGGTTCACAAACTTGGCTCTTTGTTCATCAGGTGTGGCTTCCCAACCTTGAAACCAGCGTTCGTTAAAGCTTTTAATAATTAAATCCAACTCGTCTTTTTCAGATTCAGCTCCATGAGCACCTCTTGGATTTGGATTCTGTGGGTCAACTTCTGTTTCTGATGCATCAAGGCCTATAGATGTATTAAGCTTTACACGTTCTAAACCGTAGGTCGAAAGGTCAACGGAATTTAATAAACCATCTAAGGCATCTTTTTCATTGTCTACAATGATGAGTTTTGGAATTAAGAATTTTAAAAACCAAAACAGTTTTTCCCAAGCCAGAACTTCATACGGCATGATGGAAGCCATCTGCCCGTATATTTTTACAAAATGTTTTGCTTTAATTTTATAATCTGCTTTTGCCTTGTCTTCTAACTCTAAAGTTGTATTAAATCTTTCAGCAGCAATATCAATTATCGGACTTAACTCTTGGGCATTTACCCCTTTAAAATACTTTTCTACAAAATCTTCTACTTCACTCCATTCATAAACACCTGCATCATCCAAATTTGATTTTAATTCGTGAAGCACATTGATGTCTGTAGCTTTACTTAATGAGGTAGCAGTATAGAATGGGTCGAATGATTTCTTAATATCTTCAGTTGCATTGTAAAAATCAAGAATGAATAAATCTTCGGTTTTCTTTCCGAGTTTATCAGATGAACGATTTAATCTTGATAGAGCCTGAACAGCAATTACACCTTGCAGTTTTTTATCGACATACATGGCGGTTAATTTGGGTTGGTCATAACCTGTCAGATATTTATTTGCCACTACTAAAATTCGATATTCGTCCATATCAACATAACGAGCAATCTTGTCGCTGATATATCCAGGGTCTGTTGGTTTAGCTGTGTCAAGATGAGCAGGAAAGTCATTGATACTTTCCTCCGTATATTCAATTCCTTTTATTTTTTTAACTCCTGAAAAAGCAATTGCAATCCTAAATGGATTTCCTCTTTCTTCAAGTAATGTTTTTAAAGAAAAATAATAGTTAATTGCGGATTCAATGCTTTGAGTAGCAACAATTGCTTTGGCTTTGCCTTTTAGTTTTTTGGTGTTTACCAATTTCGTTACAAAATGCTCCAGCATAATGTCCGCTTTAGTAGCAATGGTTTGCTTGTTTTGCTCTACATAGGTTCTTAGCTTCTTTTGAGCTTTTATAGAATCAAACAGTGGGTTCTCTTGAATTGACTTTTCAATTTCGTAGTAACTTTTGTAGGTTGTGTAATTAGCAAGCACATCTAATATAAAACCTTCTTCAATGGCTTGTTTCATAGAATACAAATGAAAAGGCTTATATTTTCCATCGGCTTGTTTTACGCCAAAACGTTCTAGTGTATTATTCTTAGGTGTTGCAGTAAAAGCCAGATATGATGCGTTACCACGCATTTTACGGGAACGCATGGCTTCTAATATCTTGTCTTGTGGGTCTTCGTCTTCTTCTTCATTCTCATCTGAAGTATTGCCCATAGCTTGGTTCATTTTACCTGCTGCTGTTCCACTTTGACTGCTGTGTGCTTCATCAATGATCACAGCAAATCTTTTATCGCTTAAATCGGCAATGCCATCAACAATAAACGGAAACTTCTGAATTGTGGTAATAATTATTTTCTTTCCACTTTCTAAACTTTCTTTTAGCTCCTTAGATGAATAGGCAGGAGCTACAATGTTTTTTACTTCCGAAAATTCTTTGATGTTTTCTCGTAGCTGTTTGTCTAATAATCTTCTGTCAGTAACTACAATTACCGAATCAAACAAAGGATTGGAAATGCCTTTGCTACCTGGTATTGTATCAGTTGCAGGGTATGTTTCAATCAGTTGATAGGCAGCCCAAGTAATGGAATTAGATTTGCCAGAACCGGCCGAATGTTGTATTAAATAAGTTTGCCCAACGCCTTTTTTACTGGCATCCGAAATAAGTTTTCGCACCACATCCAATTGGTGGTAACGGGGGAAATACAAGGTTTTCTTGTTTAATGGGTCGGTATCTTTTCCATCAAAACGAACAAAATGCTGAATAATATTGGCAACGCTGTTTCGTGTAAATATTTCTTCCCACAAATAAGCTGTTTTATGACCGAATGTATTGGGTGGATTTCCTTTTCCAAATAAGGGTTCTCGCTGCCCTAAATTAAAAGGTAAGAAGTAAGTGCTTGCACCATTCAACTTGGTGGTCATATACACTTCATCGGTATCAACAGCAAAGTGAACAATGCAACGCCCAAAGTTTAATAAGGGCTGCGTAATATCTCTTTTGTATTTGTATTGATTTTGTCCATGCACCTTTGCATTCTGACCTGTCCAATGATTTTTTAATTCCATGGTGGCAAAGGGTAAGCCGTTTACAAAAAGCACCATGTCTATTTCTTCGCCAGTATTGGTTAAGGAGTAACGAAGCTGACGGGTAGAACTAAATTGATTGCTTTCAAAATTTTCCTTCACCGTTTCGCTACTGCTGGCTAATGGCAAAGGATACATTAGGGTAAAGTGTGCATCATCTACATCTAAGCCTTTACGAAATGAACGAAGGATACCGTATTTTTTTATCATACGGTCTAAGCGTTCCAATATTTTTAATTTCCAATCGCTTTGTTTTTGTAGTTTGGCTAATTCTTCTTTTTGGGTGCTTTGTAAAAAATCCCAAAAGCGCTGTTCATCAATTGCATACTTCGCATTATAATCTTCCGGCAAGCCAATGTAGTAGCCATTACCACTGCGATACAATTCTGCGCGTTCATTCACTGTATTGAAAGCAATATTTTGCTCTTTCAACTCTTCAAGGCAAGTACCTGTAAGTTTTTTTTCTATGGCTGACTCTAGAGCTTGTTCGTTGGTTTTAGATAGACTCATTTTTTATTTTTTTTAATTCTTCTTGTCCTAATTGGGTAAGACGATACTTCTGTTTTTTACTTTTTGGCTTATCAGGAATTGTCATTTCAATCCATCTATTTTCTGTTGCAGGATCTAAATAGTTTTCATTAAAATTGGTTCTGTGTGATAATTCGAGTTTTGCCATCATTTCACTTCTGCTAATCTCACCTTGCAGTATCCATAGTAACCGATGTGCCAAGTTTTCTATATGAATAAATTTTTGTTCATGTGCGGTATCATGTGCGGTATCATGTGCGGTATCATGTGCGGTATCATGTGCGGTATCATGTATTCCTTTTGCAGTAGCAGAGGGTCTCCATAAAATTACCTTAAATCCTTCATTAATAATAAATTCGGGAGCAATCAAATCTGCTTCTTCAGAGAGTTTAATCATTTCTAAAATACCCGTTCCATACCTTTCAATATCGCCTGTTAAAAACATGCAATTTGCTAATAATGGATTGTGAGGGTAAGAGCCATGTGCCTTTGGAAGGTCGGATAGCTCTAATTCGTCGGGTAGGCTGCCGGGATTAAATATTTCTATTCGGTTTTTAAAAATGGATACTTGAATACTTGCCTTGCTATAATAGTCTCTGTGAGCAACTGCATTTATAATGGCTTCGGCAATGGCTCTACGAGGAATTTCATAGGTAGTACTTACCTGATTATTTGCTTCTCGAGTACCTGTGCTAAGACTTATTTTAGAGAGTACAAAATCAACTGCGCGCTCTGCCATTTCAAAGGCAGTTCCACTAAATTCTTTATAATCAGGAATCGGCTTTTCTACTACGAAACCATGAAAATGGGCACATTTTACAGTTGATGTTGTGAAAAAACGTTGTGGTTTTTTTCCAAAAGCTAAAATGGCACTGTTGGTTAATTCATGATTTCGGATAAGATTGAGGTGAATCAATACCTGCTCAATAGGGGCTGTCTCTGGCACCGGAAAATTTCGTTTTGCTCTTGCCGTGCGCACAAATTGCTGAATCAATAAAGGATCAATATCATCTATTGTAGCTTCGCTGTTTATACTTTCATCAAATTCGTGACTATTTATTTTGCCGGTTTGTTTCAAGTAGCGAACACATGAATTGTACACTTCTTTTTTTAAATCTTCGATGGTTTCAAAACGTTTGCGAGAAACATCATCGCCCACTTTTTTGATAAATTTGAGTTCTTTAAGGTGGCGATTTTGATCCGTGTATCCTTTAATAAATACCCATTTTTGCAGAAAATTTCTTTTTGCTTCGTTATACTCATTTTCTGTGGGAGAAATGCCTTGAGCATCTTCAAATCCATAATCGTTACCCAAAATACCGATATAGATATTAGACGCAGCCACTTCGGCCAAATACACTTGAGACGCACTATGACCATTGGCTGCTATTTCTTCAAATAAAAACACCTCAAAAAAACTTCCCAACAAGGCATCATTCCGGATGTATTGACCCAAAGCCTTACGCTCTAGTTCAAATTCCTTTTGCACACTACTGATGAATATTTTTAAAGGCTTCATGTTAACTCACTTTTATTTTACCCGTTACCGCACTATTTATTAAGGTGGCTTTGTATTCTTTTAGCTTTTCTATTTCTTGCTCTTTGAGGGAAATGGCGGTATCTACTTTCAAATTTATATTCTCTACATAATTTCTTATTTCATCCATTTCATTAATTGGCGGTATTGGCACTTCAATCGAATTCAAATTTCCGATGGTAAGTTGATTAATTGTTGAAGTTAAAAACATACCCGACAGAGCTTTGAATATGGATGAATTTAAAATACAAAAAATATAAGGATTGATATCCGACCTAAAAACTGTTGTAAATGCCCCAAATGAATGACCAGCATCAATCTTAGTTGCTAAAGCACATTTGCCAATTAAGTCTCGGCTCCCGTTTCTAGAGCAGATTAAAATATCATTTTCTCTGATTAATAATTTTTCAGGAATTCTTGATTTTACATAAGCATTTTCTTTTTCACCATACTTAAACTTTCCCTCGAATAAATTTGAAGATCTTAAAACTAAGGTTCCTTCTTCTATGCCGCATAAATCATTTGGATTATAGGTTAGCCCAATAATTGAATTTCCTAAATGCTTCAACCTTTTTACCTCCCAACCCTCCGGTATTTCCCCAATCCATTCCACCCCACTATCTTTCATTTTCAAATTGGGGTTTAACCCACGGGTAACCGCTTTGTGTATGAGTATTTGCCTGCGTTCTTTGAGCAGTTCTATTTGTTTTTGTTTGATGTCGATGGCTTGGTCTAGAAAGGCAGTTTTGCGGTCGAGAAAGTGAGCAATGGCGGTTTGTTCTTCCATTGGAGGAAAAATCAAATCACAATTAGCAATGTCGTTCCAATTTAGAGTTTGCCTTACACCTGAACCCAATAATTTCATAAATTCCACATCAAAACGATGCAAAAAATATTTATAAAATGTTTTATCAAGCTTAATTGAATTGCCTAATACAATATAACCTGAGCTTACAACAACATCAATATCTGACAAGGCAATTCTCAAACTAATTAAGTCATAGTTTAGATTAAGGGGGTTTACTAAAAAATCACCTCTTAATACTACCTGATAGGATTTCTTTGTTGACTCAGGAATTTTTTCATCATCCTTGTAAACTACTTTTCCAAAGCTAATTGAACCACAATTCAATTCAGGATTACTTCGTTTCTTTATCTCATGGAAAACTCGCTTGAATTTTTTTATTTCCCAGTGGGAAGGAACATCTACAATCCAATCAACTCCTGAATGTTTATATGCTGGATATTTATTAACCGTTTTATTTTCTATTACCGTTTCCATTAAGCTAGATTTAAAATTTCACGAATTAAACCATCACTCAATTCTTCCAGTTTTAAAATATCGGCACTAACTTCATCAATGGCACGTAAAGGTTTGTGGCGGTAGAAGTATTTATTAAAACTTATTTCGTAACCAATTTTGGTGGCATCCAGGTTTATCCAAGCTTCGGCAACGTGTGGTTTTACTTCACGCAAAAAGTAGCCGTAAATGTTTTCTTTCAGAGGTACATTCTCCGTATCACGTAAATCGCTTTCGGTTTCGTATTCTATATACCAGCCACGGCTGGTAGGCTCGCCTTTTTTGGAAGTAGCAAAATAACCGTAATCGGCAAGTTCCGTTTCTCTGCAATCCAAGTGCTCCAGCAATTGTTCTAATTTATCCCCCGTTAATTTAGTAATGCCTTTTATAACTTTTTCGGCTGTGGCATCGTACCAACTTACGGCATTCAAAATGGCATTTTTTTCTGAAGCAGAAAGTTTTGCTTTCATCGTTTTCAATGCTTCATCTACCTTTTCTTTGAATACATTAAAGTCGTTGTATTCATCATTGCCAATGGTTTTCATCAACTCAGTGGCGGTATTTAATAACTCTTCTTGCTTTGTCCAAAGGGCTTCGCTTACCAATGTTTTACTTTGTTTGGCATTGAGGTTTAACTCATTTTTTTCGCACCATTCCGTTATTTCTTTTTCATGTTTGGCCAGGTCGGTATACACCTTTTCTCCAAATGTTTCATACGCCCACACCATTGGCTCACGCAAGGTTTTATCGAAACGCAGTTCAGCAATACGTTCAGCGGTAAATTGTGATTTCATTCGCTTAGGTCGTTCAATGGTTACTTTGTAATAACCAAAGTCGGTATTGTCAAACAGTTTCGATGCGATACCTTGTTCTTCTTTTGTTTCAGGATGTATTACCCGATCAACGGCTTGCATTTTTTCATATACCGATACTATTTCACGAATATGTTCGGGTGCAAACTCACAGTTTTTATTTCCTAAGTTCTTACGCAGTTTTCGGAACAATAATCCCGCATCAATCAATTGCACTTTGCCTTTACGGTTCTTTGCTTTGTTGTTGCTTAAAATCCAGATATAAGTAGTAATGCCCGTATTGTAAAACAAGTTATTGGGCATTTGCACAATGGCTTCTAACCAATCGTTTTCAATAATGTACCTGCGAATATTACTTTCGCCACCACCGGCATCACCTGTAAACAAACTACTTCCATTATGCACTGAAGCAATACGAGAACCCAAAGGACTTTGTGTTAAGGGTTTCATTTTGTTTACCATTTCCATCAGGAAAAGCAACTGCCCATCAGATGAACGGGGTGTTGCATCAGCGTCTTCTTCAATACCCCAATAGTTTTTCAGTTTAATTTGAAAACGAGGGTCTATAATATCCTTGCCATCTTTAATAAACTTCTGCTCACTCGCCCACGACTTTCCGTAAGGCGGATTAGAAAGCATAAAGTCAAAGCTTGTTCCGGAAAACTCATCGGTAGAAAGGGTTGAACCCACACGAATGTTTTCAGGGTTGTTGCCCTTAATCATCATATCCGATTTGCAAATGGCATAGGTTTCATCGTTTATTTCCTTACCATACAAATACACATCGCCTTTGGCTTTGATTTCTCCCTCATCATCCTTTACAAAATTCTGCGATTCAGTAAGCATACCACCGCTGCCACAAGCCGGGTCGTAAATGGTCATTACGGGTGGGAGTTTATCTCTAACAAGTTCAAAAATAATGTGCGTCATCAAGTCAATAACTTCACGAGGAGTAAAGTGCTCACCGGCTTCTTCGTTATTGTCTTCGTTAAATTTCCGAATCAATTCCTCAAACACATAGCCCATTCCCAAATTGGTTAACGGTGGCAGTTTCCGACCGTCAGGATCATTTTTTTCGAAAGGGGTAAGGTTGATATAAGGCGAAGTGAACTTTTCAAGCACATTCAATAAAACATCTTTCGATGCCATGTGTCTCACTTGACTTTTGAGTTTAAATTTTTCAATAATCTCTTTTACGTTTCCACTAAAGCCGTTCAGGTAATCTTCAAAGTTGGCTTCCAGTATTTGTTGGTTATTGGTAGCTGTGTCGTGCAAGCGTTGCAAGGTCCATTCGCTAGTATTGTAAAACACAAAACCACTGGCTTGTCTCAAACCATTTTCGTCCCATTCGGTAAACTTGGCTTCCTCTTTTTGGAAAACCAATTCTTCAAGAACTGCTTCTTTGGTAGGCTCTAGCAAAGCATCCAGTCTGCGAAGCACCACCATGGGTAAAATTACATCGCGGTATTTTCCTCTTACATATACGTCACGCAAACAATCGTCTGCTATTGACCAAATGAAGGATATTGATTTATTATGTACGGCTTGGTTCATTTATTTTATTTTGAAACGGTTCTTAAATATTTTTCTAATGATTCAATAAAAAATGGCTCATTGCCATAATCATTTTCAATTTTCTGATTCAACAATTGTATTTGCATTTCTTTGTAGTCCAAATCAAACAGTTCTGATAAGCCATTGAGCATGTGTGATTGAAGTTGTCTTTCTCCATTTTCAATCTTGCTCAGCAGCGAAATATCTATTCCTAGTTTATCAGCAACAATCTTTAAAGAATACTTTTTCTCTTTGCGCAAACCATGAATAAATTTTCCGAATTCAATTGGCTTTTCCATTTCTTTATTAATTATCATAATTACCTTTGACAAACGTGTCAAAAATAGGAAATAAATATTGCTATTTAATACCTTATTTTGAAAATTTTCTGCCATTTAAGGTCAAAGTGAGTAATACTGCGGAACCACGTGGTAAAAAAGAAAGTCCCACGGAAATCCGCAGGACTTTTACCAGAAAAGGGGGACTAAATCTGGTAATTTCGTAGTAAAAACTCCGAATATTGTTAGAAAGGCATGTTAACTAGACAGTATTCTAGCGCATTTGAGGGGTTTTTCTCGATGATTCCATTCTCGCGCATGAATTTGATATACGACCTAGCAGTTCTCTCTTTTACATCCATGCTTTCCATGAGTGCTTTGTATAGATTTTGGTTGCTGATGTACACACGGTTCTTGAAAATTTCGTTTGCCACATCCTTCAGCTCACTGGTTTTTCTGATTTCAGAATCCTCTTTGCTTTTTTCACCCAGGTAAACATGTCGGCCTTCGGTCTTACTCCAGCCAAATTGCATCATGGGCACATCTAATGGCGAACCATCACGAACTTTTAGTGCTTTTACCACGCTGCAATTGTTGTTATCGTCCTTTTCAATCAATAAAATACCTGCGGCCTTTCGCTGAACCTCTGATCCAAGGTGTCCGCGAAGTTTCATGCCCGATGGCGCAAGGTGCAATACACAAATAATAACGGTATTGTAAATGGCTGCCATTCTAAAAAGTTCCTCAACCAATTTCACGGAGCTTTCTTCATCGTTTACGGCTCCCAGCAAATCGGCAATACCGTCAATGACCACCATGTGAATACCACCGTGCTCATAAAAGAACCGATCCATGGATTCCAGGATCAAATTCATGCGCTCACTTCTTGAAATACCCACCAAGCAAAAAGCTTTGAACCAGGAAGGTGGTTTTTCTTGAGAAGACCTGCGAATAATGTAGGTTAGATTCTTGTACAACTGAAATTCCGATTGCTCTGTATCGTAAAGCAATACAGCTCGCTGCTCAATGTTTTCTTTGATGGTGGTTCCTAGGGTGTCAATTTCTATTTCACCTGGTTTAATGGCTCCAGAAAGAATGCCTCCTAAATAATTGGTTTTACCGCTGCCTTCGGATCCAGCCACACAAACAATGTTTCCAGGTGTACCAATGGTAACGTCGTTTATGGTAATGAGCGGTTCGGGTGCTTTTGGTGGATTGTCAAAATCAATTTCGCAGCTCTTCATTACTGCAATGGTGTCCTCGTACAAGTGATCGAGCATTTCACGAAACAGCATCATCAAATCATCTGCCGAATGGTTCAAGCGAAAAAAATCTGAAATGTCTTTCTCTGTTTTATCGCCCGATAGTGGCAGGAGTAAACTTTTAAGCTGGTATTCTTTTAAATCTTTGGTAAGCTTCTCCATAGATGCTTTACCCGTTTGATCAACATCGTATAGTAGGGTGATGTGCTTGAATCGGTAACCCAAGCCCCTGATTAAATTCTTTGGAATGTGAGCCGTTTCACTGTTAAAACAAATGGCATGAAAACCATGGGAAACCAAACTCAACACATCTTTTTCTCCACCTGTAATGAAAAGTACATCGCCTCTAATCGGCAATTGGTCAAATCCAAACACATAGCTCTCGGTTACTTCGCCTGTGTACAAAAAGCGCAACTTCGAAAAGGGTCGATAAAGTTTCGTGTACCTTCTTCCATTGTAACCAAACATGGGTTGCTCATCGGTGCTTCCTAGGGCATATTCACTGCCGTCTTTGCCAATACCAATAAAGCGTTCAATGGCCGTTACATTGAAGCGATCTAAAATGTCTCTGGTAATTCCGTATTGCGCCCAAAATAGAATTTCACTTTCGTTGAATTCCCTGGTTTGAATCGGCAATTTGGTTTTCGCTGTTTCAAATCCATCATGAATGGAAGGTAGGGAGGAGGCTCTTTGAACTTCACCTTTGGTATCCCTTACAATCCGATTTACCTTTTGGTCGTTATCTTCCAGGCAAAGGCCTAGTTCGTTGTCTATGATTTCTAAGATTTTAATGAAATCTTGTCGGTCATCACAGCTGAGTCCAAATATTTTACTGACAAAGAAAAAGCAATCGCCACTGTATTCGGCATCCCCGAAATCCTTGAACTTGTAAATAGATGATTTCTTATCAAAATACAAATAGCATGATGCTTTTGAATCCTGATAAAACGGGCTTTTAAAGGATTTCCCAACCTTTGAAAATTTACTTCCGAGGAAGTGTTTAAAAATGCTTAATCCGTTGTTGGTTGCTTGAAGAATTGAATCTTTATTGAGTGACATATAAAAAGTTGTAAGAAGGTTAAATGATTGATTTTCTAGCAGGCTGGTAGCCTTTTTTCACATAGTTGACCAGGTCTGATAAAATCAGTCGCCGCTGCCGACCCACATGAGTGTAGGGCAATTTGCCGTCTCTCATGAGGATGTACATTTGTGCTCTAGAAAGTCCCAGGATTTTTGCCGCACTGGCAACATCCAGGTATTTCATTTCCTTCTTAGGTTCTTTTACTTCTTCAGCAAGTTGGCTCAGGATACGCTCAACTTTCATAAGTCTTTCTTCCAGCAATTTAATGCTAGGTATTTCTGTACTATTGGTTTTGTTTTCCCACATAAGCTGCCTATAAATTAATTAGGCTGCAATGCTACCAACACTTTTCAGCTTGCTTATTGTACTACAATTGTACTACAATGATTTTTTTCAAAGACCCCTGGCGCAATAATTATCGAAAACCTCCATGAGCTCTTTCAAGTAGGGCTTTTGTTCAATTTTTCTATTTTTTGCCGCTTGCAACGTAGAATCGATGTTTCCAATCTGGATATTGAAAAACCACATTAGGATCCCAAAAAACTCCTTCTTGGTGATTTTAGGGCGATCTATCGCCTTAACGGAATTACTCTCGTAAACCGATACAAAAAGCTCAATAAACGCGACTTTATCCCGTTGCCATTGGATGAGGGTCATTCCACTTCCTTTTGGAAATAACGATAGTTGACCCGACATGTAGGCCGATAACTCTTGTTTTGTTGGGATGGATAAATCCTGGTTGTTTTGCAGTGCGACTTGCCTTGTGGCATATTTGTTCAAATGCGAGATGCGATGCAAGTAGAGCTGTTCTAAAAGTTCGAGCATTTGATACTGAACGGTAAAATAGTCAAGAATTTTTTTTTATGACTTCACTGTTTACGAGCTCCCTGGAAATGGATTTATGGAGCTCAACACGATGAAGCAATACCTCGACATAATCTTTGGGAAAATACCGTTGTCGAAATTCCCTGATCTCAAAACAGTACAAGTCAAATTCCCTTTTAATCGAATCAGCTTGATGGAGTGAGTTGTTCATCATTTCATCTACCAGCCTTTTACAGGGTAGGTAGAAGGTGTAGAGGTACTCGTGATAGGTGACGGTTGATTTTAGGCCGTTAAATTCCACTTCTTGGGAATCGTCAATCTCAAAAAGTGAAATCTGTTTTCTAAGGGATCGCGGATTGACATTAATTCGGGCAATTTTCAATTGCGCCAATGCATTGTTTAATAATTCTTTCATGACTTATACGTTTTGTTAAAAAATGATAATAATAACGAAAGTCATTTGTCAAATGAGGTCAAAAAGAAAATTACTTTTGATAGGCCAAAATGGTAAAATCACCTACTTGGCAATTGGCAAGGGTATATATATACACCTTGCCATTTGCCAACCTAGATATGATTTCGCGCAATGCCTGTAAACAGTGGGTTTGAGGGTGTTTTTGAGGGGATTGATGATTTTTGTCAAATACTTATCGAAATCTCAAGAAATTCGGAATTTCCGAATGTGTATATTAAACTCTAAATAGACTGATTTCAATGTTCATTTGTTCAAAGTTCATCGGGTAGTGCTGCGAAAAGTCAACATAGATAAGAGAGTTTTCTTGTGACAAAGGATATTATAAATTTGTCACGAGAAAGATATAAGTTAACCGACTACTAAATCTTTTACACTAAACGGACGTGCTATTTCCAAATTGGTTGTTTTTGCCAGTTATTTAAAAATCCTAGTTTATAAATTGGCAAGTTTGGATTGGATGCAAAAAGGTCTAAAATTTTAATTTTAATTTGATGTGTCGGCGTTACTTTATTGCATAAATAAATCATTGAAGTTATAATTAGAAATGGTTTTTTGCATTGCACGGGAAGCAATGAACTATTTAACCAGTCCGCTTTGGGATTATTGAGGGTTTCAATAGGTATTTTTACCAAATTTCTACTCCAAAGTCTTGAATGATGAGCAATTATGTTTCTAACATAGGTTATTGATTCAAGCCAGCTAGAAAGCTCACTATGCAAGTTTAGCCCCATTTCCTTAGCAATGGTTGCTTTTTCAGGAAGCTGGTGTTTTAAATTCTTGTAAAGTTTAGATAGCGTCCCCATTGAGGCAATTTCTAAAATTTTCCAGGAATCTGAATCTTGATTTGGATATCTTCTTTTTTGGTCTTTAATGAAAATTTCTTGACTTCGGTTGAATTCCTTCTTAAGTTCAGATACTATATTTTGATGAATGGTAACAGTTGGATCAGATGGCAATGGCGTATTTTCAAATAACTTATTGTCTAAATACCATAAACTCCCATATGCAATTGACATATGGTAAATCATCTTTGTTCGTAACGCAATTTCAATTCTTTCAATTGCATCAAACAGTATTAACCTTAATTTTCTATCGAAATTGTATCGTTCGATAACATCCTCAAAATAAGTGTTTGGCTTCAAGGCATGGGAAGAAACATCTTCTTGCATATCCCACCAATATCCCTTTAAACGGTAATAGCTAATGTTTTCTAAAAAATGGTATGCAGACTGCTCATCATTGAAAAGCATACCTCGTTGCTTTAACAAGGCAATTTGATCTGCTATGGAGTAAGGAGTTTTATTTGCCATAGCTATAAAAAGAATGACCCGCTAGCAGATCTTACGGTATGCTAGCGGGTACTGTTGGTACAAATGTACAACAATTTTTAAATTCTCTACAAATTCAAATTTTTTTTAACTCTAATTTTTTTTAAAATTTAATTAGGTTCATTATCTTTGTGAAACCCAAGGGAACTCAATCTGGACAATCAAGCCCTCCTTTTGGCTGCTTGGTTTCTAAGGGGGTTTCCAAAGGAAAATAGAGAAGTAAAATACTTGATATATAGGATTTTAGGGCTTATGGTTCATAATCCTCTCTCTCCGCCCAAGAATCAAAAAGCTAGCCGTTAGGCTGGCTTTTTTTGTTTTCAAGCGCGTCAAAAGCTTGCTTTTGTAAGCGTATTGAAAACAAAAAAAGCCAAAGTTGCGCAGCAACTTAGCTTTTTAGATTCTTGATGCGCCTCCCCAAAAACGGGATCACGAGCGGCAGCGAGTACTCCGGAGTTAATGTGCTAATTTGCCAATGTGCTAATGTGCCAATGAGCTTCGCGTAGTTGATTTATCGCATCATCTTTTCAGAGCAAAGCGATGAAAACAAACCTTTCCAACAGAACGTGCAAGTGAGCAGAGCGAACAAGAAAAAACAATCACCAATACAAATCAATTGAATCTGCCAATGAGCTTCGCGTAGTTAATTTATCGCATCATCTTTTCTGAGCAAAGCGATGAAAACAAACCTTTCCAACAAAACGTGCAAGTGAGTAGAGCGAACAAGAAAAAACAATCATCAATACAAATCAATTGAATCTGCCAATGAGCTTCGCATCGTTAATTTATCTCATCATCTTTTCTGAGCAAAGCGATTAAAAGAGTCCTTTCCAACAGAACGTGCAAGTGAGCAGAGCGAACAAGAAAAAACAATAAGAATGATGAATTTTCGTTATTTTTATCCCACAATTTATCGATTTTGACATTTCACACAAGCATTCGTACCGTCTATTATTGCTCACTTGAGCGCGCTTTTAAATCACCGATATTGTGCGATGTAACGAAAGTACATACTGGATTTGGGCTCATGCCCAAAATAACGCATTGCACGGACGATGAACATTGGGGTCAAGTTCCATCGTCCAAAAAAGTATATGCCGCAAAATCTTTCACCCAAAAAGGCGGCTACGTCTCGATGGATCATGTCCTAGAGCGAATCGAAAACCAATACTGGAAAATTAAAGTGGATGATTTTCAATCGTGGATGCTTGGTTTTTACCAGTTTGTTGGGGAATGGAAAACGACGGAAATCGAACCTAACGTCATTCAAATTGATTACTCGTACACGATGTATGCGAAAGGCATTCTATATTATCCCTTAAATTGGCTTTTCACCAAACTGTTTTGGAAAAGGTACATGAAGCAAGTAATTCGAAATATTGAAGAACTGATTCGGACAGAGGAAGAATATAAATACCTTTAGCCAATGGTATTTAATACCTAACTCCCTCCATGTGTAACTTTTCGCGTTATACATTTGTCTAACTTACAAAATACTACATGCATAAACGGCTATTTGTCCTCTTATTTTTCACGAACCTCCTTGGCTTAAAGGGACAAATTGAAAAACAAAAACCTCGTGTTTCCGAATTAGATTTTTCTTATTCTACTGGCTATCAACACGTCCGAATGGAGAACATGAATCGTTATTACTTGGACACTTTTGCAAAACCCAACGATATTTTTACAAAAAATGTGCACCACACATTGAGTCGTAATTTTCAGTTATGCTATCATTTTAGTCATTATTTCGGAATTGGGATGATGGCTAAAACGGATCTTTTTCAAATGGATCATTCATCGCCAACTTATGTTATGGATGAAGTCGGCACAATCACTGATACCTTTTCCACCAAAAGTCAATTAAACTTTCGGAAAGCATCTATTGGTTTATTTGGTGCATTTGATTTGGGGGAATTTGTGCAAACAAAAACGAAACAAGCCTATTTTAAGAAATGGAAAGCAAATGTCCTAGGTGGAGCCTCAATCGACTTGTACAACATCGAATTGGGATCGACTTCGCCATATTTCTCCCACAACTATTTATATTTCGCACCGTGTATTGGTGGATTTGCTCAATTAAAAATAAACTACCCCATTTTCTCGTGGAAATTCGCCGAAATGAGATTGGGATTGAATTTGGGCTATCAATTCTCAAAAACAAAGACACTGCGAACAGACCAAAGTGGTGATTGGATTGTTTATGGCAAATATCCCATCAATGCAGATTTTTCAGGAATCAACCTTGGACTTGGCCTATCCATTGAATTAACGGACCACAAATTTTCCGCACGCGACAACGCTCCATCAAAAAATGCGCTTTACTTGGATGTTTTCGGTCAAAGCACCTACGGTTCTTTCATCTATGAGCGGATATTTAACGTGGAATCAACAAGGGCTCAACATGCCCTTTCTGTTGGATTCATGCGCTTAAACCGCATTCCATGGGATTATTTAGGCGTTCTCTCCATTCCCTTGGCCTACAATGCGTATTTTGATTTCAATCGAACAAAGAACAAACCCAGTAAATTGGAACTTGGCTTTGGTTTAACTGCTTTAGGAATAACGAGCTTTGACTACGACCCCAACCAAAAGACACAATACCTTTATCCAAGCTTAAGATTCGGCTACTGCTACCACAGTTATCACAGTGGACTATTATTCAAAGCCACATTCACTCCATTGCTACCAGGATTTGTCAGAGAGGAATTTATGAGTGGACACGAAACCTATTTTGGTTCTGCTGGATTTTTTGATGAATATGTTATGCCTTGGGTAGGATTAAGCATTGGGAAAACGTTTTGATAAAACCAAACACCACTCAAATTAGAACTTGTTCTATTTTTAATCCCTGATTTTAAGCAGACTACATTTAAATCACTATTTTTGATAGGATGTACTTCAAGAATCATGTTTCATGAACTATTTTCAACGCACCACTGAATGATTCTTTCATACGTTAAGAAAACCAGCTATGCATTTTTTGATTTTAATATGAAAAAACACCTATTTATACTTTTCCTTACTTTTTCCGTTCAAATGCTCTTCGCTCAAGAAGCAAAGAAAAAAGGCTTTTCAAATTTAGATATCACCTTGAATAGTGGATACCAAAGAGTTGACATGAAAGACTTGAATGCGTTTTACGGAGATTCAATTTTCGTCTCCTCGAAGGCCTATAAGCCTTTACACCATGCGTTTTATAAGGCGTTGCAACTGAACTACCGATTGACACCCTTTTTAAGTGTTGGAACTCAATTAAAGATGGATCAAGCAAGCGTAGAGGATCGTTTCACGGTGTTAAATCGATCCATCGCAGTCACTGGTCAACTAGATGGAATGGCGCTCCTACAAAAACTGATTCGTAAACCAATAAAGGATGATTGGGATCTTCAACTTCAAGCGGGATTGTCTTTCAACGTTATGCAAATTAAAGAAAGTGACCCTCCTTATTTTTGGAGCTGCATTCCTGAATCGTGGTACTATTCGGCTAATTTAGGTGGGAACGCACAGTTAAAATTGAGTTATCCAATTTTTAAAGGCTCAAATATGCAGTGGCGACTTGGGTTGAATGTGGGTTATCAATATGCACATTCAAATGAGATAGTCGCATACCGAGAATACGCAAGTAGCGTCATTCATAAATCCGTTTCCTTGGGTTTCTCGGGATTTAATTCTGGATTAAGTCTGAGCTGTGAAATCAACAAATTCAAATCTCCCCGTCGCGCTGGCTCATCAAATAACGCCATTTATGTGGACTTGCTAGGTCAAACTTATTTTGGAGCAATCGTTTACGAACGTAGTTTGAATGTCGCTTCAAATGGTGTTCAACACAGTGTTTCTGGAGGATTTCTTTCCTTAAGACAAGCACCATGGTATTTCTATAATCATTCAGTAGTTTATCTACCATTTTCATATAATGCCTCATTTGATTTTAATAAAACTAAAAATCTGCCAAGTAAATTGGAGCTTGGTGTAGGTCTTACCGCTTCGCTGTTAAAGGGCTATGGTGCCTCCATTCCTTATCGCGATCAAACAATTCATCCATGTCTGCGCCTTGGTTATACATACCATAGTTACCGAAACGGCTTGCTATTTAAAGCTACGATTATTCCACAATTACCAGGAATTTCGAACACTTTTATTAATAATACGAGAAAGACAAGTTACAATTCCCCACTAATTCCTAGTTTCTGCATCAGTATTGGAAAAACGTTTTAATGTGCTTCCGCTGCTCCGCCTCGGTGGAGGAGTACCAATGTTCTATTGGGCTTGGATCGTGTAGGCTTGCTCATGAGATTTACTTGAAACAATCATTGGTTTAACTAGATTTCATCACATCTTAAACTACCAATCTCTCGGAGTTCTGTATCTTTGCGACTCAAACTAGACCCAAGATCCCATGAATGTCATCAATCCGAAATCGGCTTTGCTTTTTATTTTAGTAACGATATGCTTAGACTCCATTGGTTTGGGAATTATCATTCCTTCCTTTCCAATCTTGGTTTCTGAAACGGCTCATGTCCCAATTGGTCAAGCCTCACAATATTTCGGATGGGTCATGGGCGCGTACGCATTCATGCAATTCCTCTTTTCGCCATTGATTGGAAATTTAAGTGACCGCTTCGGACGTCGTCCCATTTTGTTGATCTCTGTCCTTGGAATGAGCTTGGATTATATGGTCATGTATTTCGCTCCGGATTTATGGTGGTTGGTGATCGGACGTGCAGTCTCTGGAATCTTTGGTGCGAGTTTCACTTCCGCTTCGGCCTACATAGCAGATATTTCCACACCGGATAAACGTGCACAGAATTTCGGCATGATCGGTGCAGCCTTTGGCATTGGATTCGTCATTGGACCGGCAATTGGTGGACTCCTTTCAGACTTTGGTGCACGCACACCGTTTTTAGTCGCAGCCTTCTTTTCGATGGCAAATTTCATCTACGGATTTATCGTTTTGAAAGAATCCTTGCCAGTGGAAAACCGACGTGCATTCGAGTGGAAGCGTTCGAATCCGTTTGGAGCATTGCAACAAATAAAACGATTCAAGAAACTAAAGTATTTATTCCTTGTTTCTTTCTTGACCATCTTAACAACGATGTGCGTTCATTCCACTTGGAATTTCTATACGATGGAGAAATTTGGTTGGACAACCAAAGAGGTAGGCATTTCTCTCGCCGTTGTTGGGGTTTGTTTTGGGGTCGTCCAAGGAGCACTTACCGGTAAAATCGTCGCGAAATTCGGACAGAAAAACGCAGCGAAAATAGGTTTATTCTTATCCATTTTTGTGTTAATTGGTTTGGGACTCATTTTTCAAGGATGGATGATGTACGCCATCATTCTTCCATACGCATTCACTGGAATTGTTGACCCTGCCATTCGTTCCATCATTTCTGGTCAAGTTCAAAGCAATGAGCAAGGAGAATTGCAAGGAATCTTCACCAGTTTGATGAGTTTAGCTGAAATCATCGGTCCACCATTGTTCATGTGGTTCTATTACAACTTCAAAACAAGTGTACCTCATTCCAACATCGGACTCGGAACACCGTTCTGGATAGCCGCGTTTATTGCGCTATTGGCATTCGTGTTGATTTCTTGGACACTGAAAGGATATGCAAAATCGGATAATGATTCAGATTCTCAACCTGAAGGTAAAGAGCTATTGAATCACTAACTTCTCTGTGTAACGCAATTGATTTTCAGAGGAGACTTTCAAAATGTAAGTTCCTTTGGGTAGATTTAAATCCAACTCTTGGATTTTAGCTGTTGACTTTCCACTGTAAACCAGGGATCCTGAGATGGTAAAAATCTGCACATCATTTTGCTCGAAAGGAGAAACCAAGGTGATAAAATCTGCAGCTGGATTTGGGTAGAGTAGGTATCCATTTTCATTCAATTCAGGCATACCAACATGATTTATGTAATATTCACAATCAACATTGTTTGGATTTACTGTTAAACTGTCATCTTGGAAACAGCGAAATCTGAGGTATGTCCATTCAAATAATAAGGTTGTATCACAAGAAGAAACAGGTGCACCGACCCCTGGGAAATATCCACCTTTCATTGGGAAAAGCCAAGCTCGAGCAGAATAAGTGGTATTGTGGTTGCCATACCGGGCATTCACGGAGCCATTCAATTGAGTTAAATTCGACAAGCTGGATTGGAGTTCCATGGTAGGATATGATTCATTTCCTATCTGCATGCTACCGGTGCTTATTACCGAAGTAGATGAAATAGGGTTGCAGAAATCTACTGGATCCTCATAGGTTACAATGGGATAATTTTCCCCTGGGTTTTTAGTGAAATCGTACAATAATTCATATTGTTGGTCTACCAAATAATATACTTGATGGTCGTTATTCCAAGTATATTGATCGGCGAGCGGCGTAATAGTCGAAAGGTGGACTATCTGGTTTTGATCTGTGAAAAAACGATACCTGGTAGATGAGAACACTTTTGACTGATGTCCATACAGCATGGTATCTCCCACGTGCTCTGTTTTTATAAAACCAAATGAACCATTTAGATAATCAAAATCATAATGCCAAACCGCATTGTTTTGAACCCAAATACTCGATTGAGCCTTGATTTCCACTCTGAAAGAAACGAATGAAATCCATACAAATAAGAAGAAGGAGAAGGGTGTATTTTTCATTTTTAATGATTTTTTTACACCCTAAATATACAACATTCTTTCTACAATCGAATCGTCATCGTCCCGTAAATCGATCTTCCTTGAGAAGGCAATAATCCTGGACCAGGGAATCCACCACTTCGACGTGTGGCGTATATTTCGTTCATGAGGTTGTTCACACCGAATTTCAATTGGTAATTTTTATTGAACTTGTAGGAAATAGAAACATCGTGAAGTCCATACGCTTTCAATTGTCCAACAGTCGCATTGCTATTTGGAAGAACCGTATTTGCCGCATCTGTAAACACACTTCCGGTGTAGGAATATTGGTAATTGAAGGACAATCCTTTGAAGTCGTAGTTCAATCCCGTTCGCAAGAGTTGACTTGGCGCATATTCTACTTTTTTTCCTTGGATGGAAGTCGCTGGATCTTGTGCCAACAAAGGATTGTTCCATCGCACATATTCAGCGGATTGTAACGTTCCACTCACATAAACACTCAATAGCTCGCTTGCAGCTGCTTCTTTCGAGAATGGATTGAAGAACGTGTATTCTCCGTACAATTCAATTCCTTTACTGACAACATCTCCAATGTTCGTTTTATACGGAGCATTGTTCACCGTTAAGGAACCAATTTTACCATTGTACACCAAGTAAAAAGCATTGAGGTCAAAAGATAGCTGACCATGTCGACTCGAGAATATACCTTTCGTTCCTAATTCGGTCGTGTATCCATGGACATCTTTCATATTCGGATCTACTACCTCTGTGGTTGAAGAAGGAATGAGTTCGCTGTACATGACTGGTCGGTAGTTTTGCGTGGCGTTTCCGTAGAGAGACCAATTCATGCGCTCTTTTTGAACCAAGGAAAAAGTACTACTGATCCCACCCAATAAAATCATGCGCGTTTTTTCTTGTTTGGCAAGGATGCCTCCCGTCACATTGTTTGTGCGTCCGGAAAGTTGATTCGCTAAATACTCAAAACGGAATCCAGGCGTAATACTTGCTCGTTTTCCTATCCTAAATAAATGCTCCCCAAATAAAGCGGCATTTTGTGTTCCCAATTGCAGTTCTTTTGGAAAGGCATTCCCAACGATGTCTGGTTTGACAGTGATATCGAAAGCGGTTCCAGTGGTACCAACTCCTTGTTGTTTGCGTCCAATTTCGCTATTGCACAAACGTGCACCCAAGGTCCAAGTTTGCTGCACACCAGCTATTTTGTAGTAATTCATCCAACGTACTTCGGTAGACTGAGTGAGGTAATGATCCACATCGACTTGACGCGTCGCATATTGTCCGGTACTTGTATTGATGGTATCCAACACCGAAAGCGGCTTCAAGAATCCAACACTGTTACGATCCGAAAAGGTATACGCCGTGTAAAAGTTCAACTTTGACTTGTTTTTCAGTGTAAATTCTCCCTGTATGGATGCCGTATTCCAAAATAATTGAAACCAGTTTCTTGAACGAACGGAGGTGTCCGCATGGGAATACAATAGACTGTCATGGATACCGCCTGCTTGCTGCGACAAGTATTGACTTTTGGAGTATTCTGCGGAAATTTTTCCATTCTTGAATTGATAACTGACTTTTCCAAAATAACTATTCGTTTTGTACTGACTGTTTTGACGGAATCCATCTGCATCGCGGTGATGAACGAAGCCATAGTAACTCCAATTTTTCTTCGTCCCGCCGATGGCCGTAAAACTATTGAAGAGTCCATACGAACCGACAGTTTGCGCATTTTCCATCGAAAATGCTTGATCGCTCAATTTGTCTTTGAATTGATAATTGATCATTCCTCCGAATTGCGTTCCATATTGAAGCGCTGATGATCCACGGTGAACTTCGATTTTAGAAACAGCATCCAAAGTAGGGGTGTAGTACGATTCAGGATACCCCGATGGATCCGCTGCAATATCGTAGCCATTTTGACGCATGTTAAATTCCCATGAGCGATTGGCGCTTAATCCACGTGTGGAAATACTTGTTTGTAGTCCAGATGCATCGTGCTCACTCACGTATAATCCCGGGGTGCGTTTGAATAATTGTCGGTAGTTGTTGGTACTGAGATCCATTTGTTGTGGATTTAAGATCAACAATTCCATTTTCTTTCCAGCCACAATTTTCATGTTGTAGGTACTGTCAGAAGTCACACGCGTATTTTGATAAGTACGCACCAAAACATCTGCTTTTGTAATGGTTTTTTGATTGTCTTGTCCGAATGCACTTGATCCGAATCCAATGGCTAGAATAACTAATATGTATGAACGCATCGCTTATTGTTTTTGTGGGGACAAAGTTAGCGGGACGATGCAGCGGAGTCAATACCACTTTTAAGGTATTTTAGAATGATTCTAAATAAGATGTATTTAAAGTAAGTAGGGAAAGCGGAAGAAGCGTAAATGAACTGTCTTTAAACTAAAAATCGCTCTTTCAAAAAGTTGGCTTTTCAAAAGAGCGATTGACTTGCTACGAAAAAGAACCGTTATTTCTCGTTAATCATCACAGGAAGTTTTCCATCCGTAATAATCACTTTGGCATTTGGCGATGTCGACAATCCTTTTAACATTTCGATGTAGTTGTATTTCAACAAGGATTCTGTTAGTGAGCTATCGATGATGTTTTGCGCTTTCTTGATTCCTTCTGCTTCAATGGACAATCTTTCCGCTTCTTTCACGGCTTTTTGAATGACAAATTCCATCTGTAAAGCCGCTTGCTCTGCACTTGCTTTCGCTTGAATCGCTTGAGTCATGGCATTTGGCAAACTAATTTCTTTCAATAAAACAGCATCTATCACGAAACCTTTATCGCCGATATCGGAAGTCAATTCTTCCACCATGACGTGCTCTACTTTTTTACGGTCCACCGCGTATAATTCCTTTGCATCGTAACGCGCGGAAACTTGTCTTGCAGTAGCAATGAAGTTACTTTCCACAATAACTTTCTGGTAATTCAATCCGTAGTTTTGGTAGATGGATTTCACCATGGAAGGATTCACGTGGTACAGCAAAATGATTTCCGTTTTAACACTTAATCCTTCTTTCGTTGGAAGCTCCAATACCTGGTACAATTCAACCGTTCGCACGTTGATTTTAATGACTTTCGAAACAAAAGGATTAAACACGCGAGGACCTGCATTTAATGGATTTTCGCGCAATTTTCCAAAGGTTTGTTTTAGTCCAATTTGTCCTGGACGAATAACCGTGCAAGATGCCAAAGCGATTCCTGCAAGGAGGGTGAGGGTGATTTTTTTCATGTGATTTAAATTAAAAATGATGTTGGTTGATGAACGTTTGTTGCACGCGTGTAGCAAACGCATGAAATAAACATAATTGGGTGCATTTTTCGGATGATTGCAGAAAATGGGGCGCTTAATCGATCAAATTTTCATTCTCCGATGGAAATCCTATATCAAATAGGAACAATACTGAATGTATTTCGGAAGGCTTGTTGCAACGACTGATGCCTGAACCAAGTTTTTCTTCTGTTTTGAAAAAGCATCAATGGACCGATCTTTTACGAAATGATGAACGAAAAAGGGCAGGTGATCACTTGCGTCTAAGTCATCCGCTTCGTCGTTTTCATCGCAATCCATACCATCAATGTCCAAAGCGTAGGCTTCGTCGTGGCAACGATGTGACTTATGCTCACCTGAATCACACGAACAAAATCCCTCGTGATCTCCGAAAAGCGAAACTGACTTCAACGCATGCCCACAGTAATGAAAATGAACAGAACCTTTCAGTGCAATGCTCAAGTAAATGGGGATGAATAAAAAATGAATCAGTCGTACCAAGGTATCTTTTTTAACGAATGTACACTTTTACATCAATCAAGCCTTTGAAATCAAACTATTTAACAAGAATTTAAGAATTGGAAACTACGCGCGTTTCCCCAAACGATATCCCAAGTATGCCATTGGAACATACGCAACGATTAAATCCAAAAGTACAAACCAAATGGGCGTTGTTGGCAACATGACCACCATGGATACGCCGCCCATTAAGAAAAGGATTCCAGCCATCATGGAGAAAATCAATTGTTGCGATGTTAAAAAGCGTGAAATTAAAATCGCTGCAATCAAAGTTCCCAAGGCATGTGCAAGAAAAGGAAAAACAAAATGTTCTGGACCCATGTGCGGCATGGCAGCTTGAAGACCTTCCATTGTTTTTAAATCAAATCCTTTGGGTGGAGAAATGACCTTATTGCTGATATTAATGATCGCCCCATTTAACATGGCACCACTAAAAATGGCGATAAAAATGACAGTAGTGCGTTTGAGAATGTGTAATAATGTAGTGAACATGATTTTAATTTATTATCCTGCAATCGAAACACCAATAACGTGTCCAATTCCAAATGTGATGGCTGCTGCCGCCAGTCCAAAAATAACTTGTCGCATCCCTGAAAAAAGCAAGCTTTTACCTGTAAAAAGTGTAATGGATCCACCGATTAAAAAGAGTCCAGCAGCACTTAAAATGGAACTAAATAAAACTGCTTTCATTCCACCAATAAAGAAGAATGGAATGACCGGCAAAATGGCACCAACCGCAAAAAAGATAAAGGAGGCAAGCGCTGCTTCCATCGCAGATCCTTTCAAATCTTCCGCGTTGATGCCTAATTCTTCCTTCACTAAAATTTGGTGTGCATGGTCTTTATTTTGCATGATTTCCTTTGCCATGGACATCGCCTGTTCTTCTGGAATTCCTTTGGAAATGTAAATCAAGGCCAATTCCTTTTCTTCACCTTCTGGATTGTGTTCCAATTCTTCCATTTCGAGTTCCATTTGATTCTCAAATAACTCCTGTGAACTTTTTACGGAAATCCACTCACCTAAAGCCATGGACAAAGCACCAGCTAATAATCCTGCGATTCCCGTTAACAATACTTCTTGTTGTCCGCTTGATGCTCCTGCGATTCCCATCACCAAACTGAAATTGGAGACCAATCCATCGTTTCCGCCCAATACGGCTGCTCGAAGCGCATTTCCACCTACGGATCGATGTCGTTTTTCGAAGCGAGCCAAGTTGGAGCCAGAAACGTTTTTATTGTGGTTTAAAATATTTCGTAGAATAGTCACATGGGCCGTATCCGAAATGGAGGATTCCGTTTTGGTCGTTTTACGCGCATTGACTACCGCAGATGAAATGCTTTTCTCTGTGTCTAACAACACCCCTAAAACATAATCGTATCCAAGTACTTTTCCAATGCGCGCTAAGGTTTTTGCGCGCCAAGATGGACCCGGAAGTTGATCCAACGGCAATTGATTGCTGTGCGCAAACGCTTCTGCGTGACTTTGTTCAATGGCACTCATTTGCTCGAAAACCTTTGCTACGTTTTCATCCTCTTCATGTTTTGCCAATAGAGCATAAAGGAAACTCGCATCAATTTCCGTTTGGATACTTTTTAAATTAATCATGCCGTTGCTTCGTTAAATAGATGGTTGAAATTAAGGATAATTTCCGATTTCTCCTGTTACTCGATGGGTCCTGGTTTGAAAATCAAGTTCCGCGCTCGTTTGTAAGGAAGAAAATACTTGAAATCCACGGAGAGATACGATCCGTTCATATTGCCATATACGACACGAGCGTCGTTGACATATTTGTATTTTCCAACGAATTGAAAGACGGGGGACATCGCCACTCTGGCCGTTCCACCAATGTAAAACACACCACTTTTTTTCGTGCGAAATTCGAATCCCGTACTTGCCGTTAAATCAAGGGCGTTTTTTTTGTGAATGTCAACAATTCCCAAATGAAAAAACTCATGTATTCCATAAGGATGATCAATAATCCCAACATTCGAAGGCTTGTTCTGCAAGGCAATTCCAAGGGAAGCATTCGCGAAAACGACTTTGCTTAATTTCACGTTGATCACTGCCGCCAACGGTATGTCGTACTGAATGAAGTGCATCGTATTGTGCGCGACAATATTCGAGTCCGTTCGCTGCATGGTAATGCCATAAATGCGCTGCACGTAATTTAGTCCCGTTTCGATGGAAATCAATTCACTCAATCCGAGTCGAACAACTCCTCCAAACGTATAGCCGACTTGCTGTTGAATGGTTGTAGTGAAGTAATCTTTTGTTAAGGTCATGGAGTTCGGTCCAATCGTATTCGACGGAATAATCATGCGTGTTTGAAAACCAAAATAATTGGGAACACCGAACTTATTTTCCTTTTGGGAAAACAACGAAAAGGGCAGAAGAAATAAGATGATAATGATTACACGCATATCGACAGAACGTAAAAATACGAATAGTTGTATAGTGTGACTCGATTTTTATTCAGCGATCCAAGTCGTATTGTATTCTATTGGACGCCGGTGCGCTTGTGGCCATTCAATTTCCGGATATCCTACATAAAAGATTCCCAAGCACTTATCACGATCACTTAAACCTAAGAACGAAGTCATTTCACTGGAGTAAATCAATTTTGGCGTTGCCCAAAATCCACCCAATCCATACGCTGTGCAACTCAAATGCATGTTTTGAATGGCACATGCAACCGCTTCAATTTCCTCGATTTCTGGAATTTTCTCTTCCTCTTGACGTTTCATACTCACGACAATCACCGCGGATGAAATCAAGGGACGACGCAACAACTTTGCTAATTTCGCATCGTTCTGCTGTTCAGTTGGCGTTAATTTCAAATACGTTTCTCCGAGAAACGTGCTCAATTTTTGTAATCCTGCATCCGTGAATACATGAAAGCGCCATGGTTGTGTATTACCATGTGTCGGAGCCCATTGCGCATTCGTTAGGAGCATGTCAATTTGTTCCTTATGGACTTTCCGAGTGGAAAACTGCTCTGGATAAATCGTTCGACGACTCTTAATTAGCTCATTGATTTCGGATAAATTGAAACGCATAAATTGTATTTTTCACAAAGATAACTTAATTCAATTGGAAGGAGCGCTAGGTGGATTTTGTATCTTTGAAAAAACCTAATTGTTTCATGAAATACGTATTTCTTCTTTCCATATGTAGTGTATTGTTCAGCTCATTCGGACAAAAAATCAATCAAGTTGACGGATATTCCTCCAAAATTACGGGAGAAGTCCTTCGTTATTTTTCTCCATTGCACGAATTTGCGGATAGTTCTTTATTGACCCGTTGCAATGGATCATCGCCGATTGAAATGAATGGACAAATATCCACCGGCAAAGGAAAAACGACACAATTTCGTTTTTTAATTGGACACTCATCCGGAACGAGTGCAGCGAATCGTCATTTCAACATCAGCCTCAACGGACAATCCTTGTTTATCCTGGAAACACAACAAAAACGAACGGGAATTTTCCGTGAAGAAAAGCAAGTAAATTCCAATATTTCCTATGCATTACAATGCATCGAATACGATATCAACAAAGATGTATTTGCTTGGTTATACATCACTGTTCCCACATCCTGGGTCACCGAAAAAGCCCATTTTCAATTCAAGGGTGCAGATGAACAAAGCAGAGATTGGCTCATGGTTTTCATGCAGGAAAGCACATGGAAGTTTCAATTAGAAGCAAGTAATTTAATCCTCAAAAACGCCAAATTACGTGAGTTAAACTTGCGTTTGCAAAATCCACTTTACACGGAGTCAAAAGTCATTCGGGTCGACTCTCGTTTTTTTCACAAAGAATTCAAGGTAAGTCCGGGATATAATCATTTGTCTTTCGCTGGATACCCCATGGATTTCATAGGAACGGATACGGTTCGCATCACCATGGAAAATCAAAAATTCCAGCAAATCATCCAACTTCAAGCTACAAAAAACTACCAATTCCACATCATTCACCATTCGCACAACGATATCGGATATTCGTATTTGCAAACAGAAGTGGAACGCATCCAAACGAAAAACATCCGTGATGCGCTGAGTTGGATTTCCAACAATCAAGCGAGCACCGTTGAAGCAGTGTGGCACATCGAATCACTATGGGCAGTCGAGAATTTCCTGCGCAACGCCACGGAAACTGAGACCCAAAATTTTATTAAGGCCGTAAAAGCCGGAAACATTGTCCTCTCGGCGAATTACGCAAACGTTCTCACTGGACTTTCCCAACGAGAAGAATTGAATTGGTTGGTCGAATATGCGAAACAACTCGAACAAACCTATGGCATTCATGTTTCCAATGCGATGATCACTGACATACCGGGAATTACCCACGCTGGACTTGAAAATTACACCCGAAATCACATCCCATATCTGTCACTTGGACCAAATTACGTCGAGAACTTACCGGATCATGGAGATCGAGTAGGAGGGGTCATCAAAGAAAATGGCGATCGCGTTTTTTATTGGAAAGCGAGTCCAGATTCGAACGAAAAGCTACTCGTTTGGACAGCAGGCAAAGGATATTCCTACTTTCACAACATTCAGGACAATGAAAAAGAAGCGAAATGGGAATCGCGCATTTCTGCGTATGTGCATCAATTAGAATCGACAAATTATCCATACGACATCGTACAATTGCGCTATACAAAGAATGCGGATAATGGCCCGGTTGACACGAACTTATGTCAATTCGTCAAAGCTTGGAACGAACGATATGAATCTCCAACCTTGGTGTTGAGTAACGTGGATAGTTTGTTCGCCCAATTTGAACAAAAGTACGGGAATCAAATCCCCGTTGTAACTGGAGAGATTAGTCCATACTGGGAAGACGGCGCATATTCCACCGCTGTCGAAGAAATGGAAAACCGCAGCCTTTCCGTGAAAACAATTTCCATGGAAGCTTTTGCAAAAAAATCCAAGCAATTCGACCAACACGCAAAGGAATTTTACCAATTACACCGAAACATCATCCTGTTCCATGAACACACCTGGGGATCCTGGTGTAGCATTTCCGATCCCGAATTATTTTTCACGACAGAACAATGGCGCATTAAGAAGTCCTTCCTTGACTCAGCCCGTCAACAATACGAGCGATTGAGCAAAACACTTGGATTTAATGCTGTTTCAACAAGCATCGCACCGACTGTCACAAAGAGCATCATCACTGATTTCCAAGTGGATTTGAGCACCGGAGGTATTTCCAAATTGATTGTTCAAAACGAAGACTTAACAGCCCAAGATCTACCGGATGATCTCATGCAATTCATCTACAGTAAAGGAATCGCACCGATGGAATTCTATCGTCCACAAAACATTCAACCGTCCAACGAATGGGAGGATGAAAATCGAAAATCCATTCAACTGAACATGGAATTGGAGGGTGTTCAAAATTTAGTCGTTCAATACAGTTGGATGAAAAACACCAATCGAATTTCGGTTCATGTAGCATTCGATAAAAACGAGACATTGGAAAAAGAATCCATGCACATGGCCTTTCCATTTGAACATTCCAATTGGCAATTGCGTTATGGTGACAACGATAAAATGCTGAACTATCCAGCAGATCAACTACCAGGATCAAACAAAGAGTTTATCTGTGCGAGTCAGAAGGTAGCATTAAGCAACGGCAAACGAACGATCAGCATCCAAGCGCCAGCTTTCAGTTTGTTTGAAGTCGGAGGACTGATCAATGAAGAAAAAGTCAATGGAGCGAAAGTTTGGACAAGATCAAACGCACCGGTAAATCCATTATATTTGTATGTGCTCAATAACTATTGGCACACCAATTACAAGGCATCACAAGGTGGACACTTTTCCTACGATGTCTATTTGGATATAGAATAACTAAACCTACTTGAGATGAAAAAAATGCTCGCTATCATTGTTGGACTTGTTACTGGAACTAGCGTGATGCTTTTATTCGGATATCCATTGACACAAGCGCTTGTCACAGGAAGTTGCGCGATGATTGGTATGTACATTGGACAGTACCTTAGCAAACGTCGAGCAGAAAAGAAGGCAAATTAATATAATAGAATGAACTTGAAATTATCGTTTCATTTTCATTAAGACGCAACATTTCTTATCATTCAAATTGAACCTCTTATATGCGAAATCTACTCAAATTTATTTTCACAAGTTTCTTCATTCTTTGTGAAGTAGAATCAATAAATGCTCAAGTTGCTGAATGGACAGCAGTGAATCCAGGGGTCGGCACAAGTACTTGCATGGATCAATTTAATAACTCCTTCACTTGTGGTCAATATATCGGCCCCGCAAACATTGGAAACTATACATTTCAAGGTTTTGGTTTACAAGATGTAGTTGTTCAGAAATACAGTCCTTCTGGAAACTTGCTTTGGGCAACAGATTTTGGCGGAACACAAAGTGATTATTCTCAAAAGATGACATACGACGGACAAGGGGCTGTTTGGATCACAGGACAATTTTCAGGAACGATGACCGCAGGAGCATTTACCCTAACTTCCGCAGGAGGTTCCGATGTCTATTTAGTAAAAATCGATGCTGCCTCCGGTGCGATTCTTTATGCACAAAGAGCCGGAAATAGCGGGAATGATGTTGGAATGGCGGTAGCAGCAGACGCAAATGGTAATATCCTTTTATCCGGGACATTTAATACAAATTTCAACTTCGGTTCTGTTTCCATTTCAGGTCTTGGAACTTATGAAGTTTTCTTAGTGAAATTAACGAATGCAGGTGTTCCTCTTTGGGGAAGCGGAATCAAGGGCACGTCTATAGAAACCATGTGGAGCTTGGCTGTAGACGCGAATGGAAATAGTTACATTGGTGGATATTCAAGTTCAGCCGTTGCAAACTTTAATGGTGTCAATCAAAATTTTAGTGGTCAAACGCATTTTATCGTAAAATTTAATCAACTCGGAGTTTTTGATTGGATCTCCACTTCTGTTTTCTCCGGAGAACTAGATGGCTTAGCCACAGACAATGCCGGAAATGTATATTTTACTGGGAATTTTGATACGCAAGCAAGTTTTGGAGCCATCAATTTAACCGGTGTAGGAATGGATGATATTTTAGTCGGGAAAATTGATCCATCAGGTGCATATTCTTGGGTGACTTCTTATGGAGGAGGAGGAAATGATGACGGATATGGAATAGCGAGTACGGGAAACGGAGAATTGTTCATCGTTGGAACGTTTCAAGGAGCATTTACGCTTGGTTCGTGTAATTTTAGTTCTGGTAGTTTTTCAAAGTCATTTATTTTCAAACTAAATTCCTCGGGCGTTGTCCAATGGGCAGCACAATCATCCGGGGCTTCAAGCTCCCATATTTCCAAAGGAATAATTGTAAATGATTTTGATGATATTTATTTGACAGGATGGGGCAGTGGAACCTTTAATATGGGAGGTAATGCTGTCAATTTAAGTGCTGGTGGGTATTTGGTGAAAATGAGTGACAACGCAAACATAATCCAAGGAACTGTATTTACGGATGTGAATGCTGACGGACAGTATAACATAGGTGAACTGGGAATTCCAAATGTAATCCTTGCTTTGAACAGTGGACCAGCAGTTACTGCTTCCAACAATTTTGGAAATTACAACATGTTTACTGTCAGCGGAAGTCAAACGGTCTCAATTCCAAACTTACCACTATATCATACCCTTTCGACTCCAGCTAACATTACGGTTAATTTTACAGGAATGGGAAATCTGGACACAGCCAATGTTTTTGGACTTATCCCAGTGCCTAATATGAAGGATTTAAACATTGATATTACTCCGATTTCCGCACCAAAAGCAGGACATGTACTGACGTATTTGATAACATACACCAATCAAGGGACTATAAGTCAAAATGCGAGCGTGACATTACAAGCGTCATCATTGATGTCTTATTTGGGGACTTCGCCCGCGGCAACATCTGTAAGTGGACAATCCATGACTTGGGATTTGGGCTTACTTATTCCTCAACAAAGCGGAACCTTGTTTGCGCAGTTTAATATTCCTGCAAATACTTCTATTGGAACCATGATTCAGTCCACAGCTAGTATTTCACCAACAATAAACGATCAAACGCCTTCCAATAACACACAGCTCAATTCCGTTGCTGTAACTGGGCCATTTGACCCGAACTATAAGGAAGTCAACGCAGATACATTGTACGATGTAATGGGATCCGATTATTTAGAATACCTCATTCATTTTCAAAATGTAGGCAATGACCTTGCATACAATGTTATCATCATTGATACGATGTCCACTCTGTTGGATTTAACCTCCTTTGAATTGATTTCGAAAAGTCATCCGAACTTAGATTTCAATATCAAGAACGGCAACATTGCTGAATTTCGTTTCAACAACATTATGTTGCCGGACTCTTTATCAGATCCAATTGGATCTCAAGGCTTTGTTAAATTTCGAGTAAAGTATGTGAATGCTATTCCTTTATACACTAATCTTGAAAATTTCGCAGATATTTACTTTGATTACAATACGGCAATTCGTACCGATACGGCCAATACTTATTTTTCTACCACAGCGTCTTTTCACGAATCGAATGAATCCATTTCCAACTTGGCGGTTTATCCAAATCCGGCATTGGATGAAGTCCATCTTGCGTTTGAAAAAATTGCTGGTACTTTGGCGACTATGGAGCTTCGTTCTTTATCCGGATCTATCTTTTTAGTTCAGAATTTTGATGTTGATTTAACGAACGTTGACACAACACTATCTTTCACTTCACTTGCAAAAGGTGTTTATTTCTTGTCCCTTTCGGATGGAAAAAACATACAAGTTGTGAAACTGATCAAGCCATAATAAAGAAGAATTACAGCGCCAACTTCGATTTATTCAACCAAATCAATTGTACTTCGGTTGTTTCTTGTAGTCGTTCCGCAAGTTTAAAATAGCGTTCGGACAAAGAAGAAAGAAAGTCCTGAGCTTTGTTGCCTTCATCGCTCAATCCTTTCAGCTTGTCAATTCCCCAGAATTTCACCAAGTGATCGATGATATTCGCGTAGTCGTGACTCGTGTACACGCCAATTTTTTGTGTTATGGAAGCGTAATTCACGTATTGTTTTTTCTCCGTACCAAAGTCCATAAGAGAAGCAGGCATGACAATTTTTTTCTTCATCATTTGAACGAAGGCAGCTAATCCACCATTCGGATCCGCCTCCAAAACTTTACTCATAAAAAACTTGTACGCTCTTTCGTGCAAAGCTTCTTCACCTGCGATGGTGTTACAGATTTTTGCCAACAATTTATCGCCAGATTTAAAGGCAATTTTCCCTGTGTTTACATGGGATATTTTTGTGGCACGTTCTTGAAAAGAAGTGTATATCAATCCATTATATGGATCTGCAGCGGTTTGCAAATCGATGCCATTGTGAATCAACCGTTGGATGGTGATTTCCACTTCTCGCATGTCCACGCGTCCACTGAGGTACAAATATTTGTTCAACAAATCACCATGACGATTTTCTTCTGCTGTCCATAATCGCGACCAGCGCACCCATGAATTTGAGCTCGCCACATTGCGCTCTTCGTTGACACCTTTCAACAAATTGAAGAAGGTTTGATAACTTGGTAACGCTTCTTCGGTAATCATGTTTCCCACCAAGGAAACCATGACAGTATCTGGAACTTGTGCAATTCCTTCTTGTAAAACACGTACTTGATCAGCAAAATCTGCATCCGCCGCATTGGGGATGAAGTCCGTTGGTTGCCAGCTCGTTTCAGGCGTTTTCATTTTTTCATCGATGAACTGCTCAACGTGTTGTTCAATCGACGCGATCACTTCCATTTTTTCTTCGAATGCCATGCTGTTTGTTTGATTAATAGTGCGTGATCGGAAAAGAATATGCGTGCAAAAGTACCCTTAATTAAGCACTAAAATTCGAATTTTTAAGCCAAAATTGTTAGATGGTTAGTCCTCAAGGTGTTAAAGATTTAAATGATTGCTTTACCCCATCAAAAACCGAACAAAAACCTTTGTCCTAACAAGGAAAATCACTAAATTGGTAAACTGAAAAATTTGATTAAAATGAGTATTATTTTACAAGACACAAAAGAGATTCGTAAATTGATTCCACATGAACGTTCGAGCAAATTACATCGCATCAATGATTTCAAAGGTATTGCTTCTATTTTACTAGAATGGACCTGTATCCTCGCATGTGCTTGGTTATGTCAAACCTATTTCTCTTGGTACTTTTATTTGTTTTCGGTGATCTTCATTGGTGCACGCTATTTAGCTTTGGGATTAATCATGCATGAGGGCGTTCATCAACTCGTTTCGAAAAACAAATTTGTCAACGATTGGTTATCTGAAATCCTATGCGCTTGGCCTTTGATCATTTCCATGCGTTCTTATAGGGTGAAACATTTGGCGCATCATGCAAAACTAAATTCAGATGAAGATCCGGATTTCGTTGCGAAGTTTGATCCAAACTGGCGCTTCCCGATGAAGAAGAAGCAATTCTTTAAAGTGTTGGCGATTCAACTATCTGGAATCGGTGTATTTGAAACATTCAAAGTGATGTCAAGCGCTCAGATGAAAACAAAGAAGGACAAAGCTCCACGCTGGTATACGTTTTTACGGGTATCTTTTTACCTATCTGTGTTAGCTGGATTTATTCTCACTGGACACGGAATGACCTTGGTTCTTTATTGGTTGATTCCTTTCGTTACCTGGACCCAAATAGCCAATCGCTTGCGTCGCATTGCGGAACATTCAGGAATTCCAGATAAACCGGCTGACCTTCAGACCAGAACGACAACTCACGGATTGCTCACACGTATTTTTCTTGCTCCGAAGTACATTTCCTATCACAATGAACACCACATATATCCAGGGATTCCATGTTACAATTTACGTGCAACCCATCGGATGTTCAATCAACATGATGTCATCAAACAAAACTTGCACGTATCAAAGTCCTATTACGATGTGTACAAGGAATGTATTTCAGCCAAATAAATCTTAGAATTTCTTTCCCGTTTTGGCGGAAGTTCGAAAGACATAATCTTCACCTTTCATGGACTTTGCCTGAACAAACCAATGGATGTAGCTCGGCTCTTTTGGTAAATTTATATCAATTTTTTGCAGGTAATACGCTGGAATTCCAGGGTACACATGGTGTAATTCATGGTGATTGAAATTGAAGAGAAAGAGTGCTTCAAACCAAGCATTGACATAAAAGCTACGTGTATACGTTACTTGATCTACATAAGGAACCGGTTTCACTTCTGCTCCGTTCGAAATGGGAATATCTATGTGAGAATGTTGAGTCATGATGACCAATTCCTTCCATATCAAACTAAGAAGAAAAGCAGGAAGGACGAAGTGGATCAAGAATGCGTTAAAAAACAAACCGAGTAGGAAATAAAACGCCACGTACGCAACCATATGCAAAATCGTCATCCGAAATTTCTGAGCGTTTAAATGACGCTTTATTTTCATTACATTCCAGTAATTACTGACCATGTACGACAAAAAGAAAAGAGGGATAAATAAAAACCAAGACACATTGACCACCCATCGCATTATTGGAGAATCTTGTGGTTCTACCGTTTTCTCCGTGGTCGGATCTTTGTCTCGCCAGCCTGTCCACTTATGATGCAGGTTATGCATGTGCGTCCACGAATAGAATGGAATCACCGTTAACAATCCGAGAACATGTCCAAAAAACGTATTTAAAAACCGTGTTTTAAAAAAATTCAAATGTCCACACTCATGCAGTAAGATAAAGGTTTGCAAGAAAAAAAAGGATAAAAGCAATTGACCTGTCGAATAAAGAAACATGTTCGGTTGCAGGGACAAAAATACACCGAATACGCACAACGCTGTTGGGACAAGTAAACTTAAAAAAGCCTTGTCATCACGTGCCTTCCATTGACTGATATCCTTCGTCATTCCTTACTTTGCTTTTTCCAACACAATGGTTTGCATGGATAGATTTAATACTTTTTGAAAAATCAACACAGGTGTTAAGAGCAATTGTCCCAAGAAATAAGGGAATATGATCTTATTCAAATTTAATCCTTTGCCAATTAACTTGAAATAAGCACCCGCGAAAATATAGAAATACGGAGGAAAGGCACCCCATGCTCGGTATTTCACAACCTTGAAACCGTTCCGTTCCATCATTTCAACAAACTTCTTTTTATCAAATAGGATGGTGTGTTGTGGCGCTTGGACACCTGGCCATTTTTTTCCAAATAAACGGTAGGTGAAACTATCCAATCTCGGTACTTCGATGATTAATTTACCATCATCCTTCAGTACTTCTTTGGCTTTCTCCAAGGTTTTAATTGGATCGTAATCATGCTCTAGAAAATGCCACATCGTGATAAGGTCGTAGCGTTTACTTGACATTTCTTGTTCGTAGAACAATCCTTCGTAAAATTCAATTTTATCAAATCCCGGATATTCGAGTCCTTCTTTGAAATCTACACCGCTGATCTTGCAGTTGTATTTCTTGTTCATGTGCAAAAGAAAAGTACCGACAGCGCATCCAACATCTAGAATTTCTGTTTCTGAATCAAAACGCACATGTTTGGAGACCAATTTATCTTTTTCACGATCGTGTTTATTCATTGTCCACTCATACAGAGGTGTAAGTACTCCCCAATTTTTTTTCTTGCGATGAGCGATGTATTCTCCATCATAAAATTCTTTGATTTGATCCACGGAAATCCTTGGATTTTGATACACCAATTGACATTGATTGCATTTCACATATTGAAACTCCCCATCTTTTCCCGTAAGGTCTTCTTGACCAATGAGAAATAGGGAATAATCATCCGAGCCACAAGAATAACAATTAACTTTTTCAAAGCGATAATGCGCAGGATTGTTTACTTTTTTTAGAAATAGTTCGTTCATTTGATTAGGGAATTAATGAATATACACAAAGGATAATAGGCGATGGGGAGGTAATGTAGGTACTTCCAACGAGGAAAGAACCAAACAAGTAGCATCGGAATCAATATGAAAACTGGAGCGAAGGGAAACGAAATGGAAAACAAAGTAAAGAATCCAGCCGTTGCCAAAGCGCCCAAAGCGACAAATCGTTTCAGGTCGCCGATCTTTTTGTCCTCCAGTAAATCATACGACAACAGGATGAAAAAGGAACTCAAACAAATAAAAATTAGCGCATTCGAGGCATACTGAAATACCAAACAATAGAGCAGGACTGGATATTTCAACAAGGGAATCAGCGAAAGAACGGAAAATTGTTTCTGAAAAAGGACATACAACAACAACGAAGCAAAAATGAATAAGGAAACAATCAGACCAATTTCTTTGGAATACATGAAAAGCAAGGATTGATAAGCCAAGCAACTAACTGCGGTAAAACGAAGAAAAGTTGGATAGTTTCCGGGGGATAAATAGCTACGATCTGGGTGATGGCTTCGATCGTAAGAAACGGAACAGGCATCGTCGAGTAAACGAAAGATAAAAAACGATAGCACTAAAAAGATTACCCGCGAAAGCTCATCCACTGCTTTCAATCCTGGAGAGTAAATCAACAAGGAAAACAATATGGCCAATCCCAAGAAAGACCAAGACTTTAAACGTGTCTGTAAGTAATGTTTAATCATGTTGAATCAATTGAATTCTACCTAGATTGCCGTCCAAAATGACTTCATCATTGTCTTTTAACGATCGTGTGATGTGGTCGATACCAATCACTGCTGGAATCCCGAATTCACGTGCAACGATAGCTCCGTGGGACAAGGCTCCTCCGCGTTCGACAATCAGTCCACCGATTAATGGAAAAACCATCGCCCAACCCGGATCCGTTTGCTTGGTGACCAAAATATCACCTTGTTCAATTTTATTTCCTTCCAAAACCGATTCCAACACTTTCACTCGTCCACGAATACGTCCACCACTCGCTGCAAGTCCACGAAATTCTGTCGCGCCTTCTACAAATGAAACCTCACCTGCGATGGATTCAGGTCGTTCGCCAAAATTAGTGGAGAAATTACTCGGAAATTCCTTCTTTGATTCCTCCTGAAAATGCTGTATTCGTGTCGATATTTTTTCTTTCAAGAGCCCGCTATCCATGGCCGAAGAACCAATAAGTTCTCCAATTTCCTTGTAACTTAAATACAAGATATCTTCTGAATCACTAACATTTCCTTTATTGACCTCCTTTGCGCCAATTCGCTTAACGACCACTTTGAATTTGTAATACATCTCTGCTTGCTTATATCTCACTCGCTCTCGACTAGAAATTGCATTTTTACAAAGGGTTGCAACTAGGTAAAGTTTAATAACCTCAAATAAAGTCACAGGCAACAAAACATGCCATTTCTTAACGATTTTCCAGACAAAAGTGCGCATCGCTTTTTTTCGTTCTTGGTCCTTTTTTTCAATGACCGCACGTGGATTAACTGCATCGTTTCTCATATAACTTTGCACTAATTCCACGAATTTAAGAGGTTCCTCGATGTAATTGCGCTTAAAGAACATCAATTCGCCTGAACAGCGAAAACCCCATGTTTTCAAGTAGTGCTGAAATCCATTAAAAACCGTTTTCCACTCAGGTGCATATTGAACTTTTTCCCAAACGACATCGGTTGGATTTTCAAGGAAAAAGGACTTTCCTCCTTCGACTTGATCGATTTGAACGACTAAGTCCCAAATGTCATTTAAAGGCTCACTACTGATGAGACCAGGAATGGCTTGTATCAAGGTATTGTGGACACCCACGCTTTCTTCACCAAAGTACGAATGTGCCATTTTTCCCAAAAGCTTGTAATGAATCATCGAAAAGAAGTCCGCAAGACTTGCGTGATACCATTGATTGAAACGCAAATCCAGGAATTCGTAGAACAATTTGGCATCCATTTGATCCCCTTGTTCTTCGTCTACTTTTTGTGAAAAACGACTGACTTTCCCTTCAATATTTTGCACATGGCTTTCCAAGCGAATGTTCAAGTAAATCAAACGCCACACCAATTTCATTAAGGAGGTTCGATTCACACTTGAATGTGTTGCCACATCTTGATCAGAATATCCAACGAATTGATTAAATGCCTCTTTAAAATAAGCCCTCAAAGGAGAACTAGACATGACGTTGTGAATGTTTGTCATGTTGTAGTAAATGCGGTTTCCCCAAATACCTACCGTATTGCTAAAATCATATTCCAAAGAACGCAAGGTTTCTCCGTCAATTTGTAGAAGCTTCGAAATGTTTTTGAAATAATGGTAATAGGAATCCCGTGCAATCGAATACAGTAGGGGAGAGATTGGATCTGGATAATTTTCGTTTAGGTTGGTATTCGACCAATAGACTTTTTTCGTCACTTGAACCGTAATCGGACGTGCTTGTACAAAATAAATCTGATCTCCTTTCGAAACCCATTCAATATCCAAATGACAACCATATTGATCTTTGAGTTGGAAACTTTTCGAAATCAATACTTTGGCATTGAAAGGCAAGTCTAGCTGATCGATATTTGCTCTTTTAACTGAAAAGTTTTTCGGAGTAATTTTTCCTGCAACGAGTTGTTCCCCGGCCCCTTGGACATATTCCGTATAAGAAGAAAACTCATCGGTTGGTGATTGCGTGAAGGTTACTCCGGCGTAATCCGCTTCCAAAAAGACTTGAATCACGAGTGCCATTTCGGTCAGTCGCTTTCCTGAAATCTGTTCATAAGCTTTTACGCGCTCGTTTTCGAGTCCTTTCCAACATTGCAGAATGGTCGCTTCCACGGCGGATAGTTCATTTTCAACTACAATGGAATCCAATTGTCCGGCAAAAGAATGATGCGCAGAATCCTCGCCAATTGCCGAACTTCTCACGATAAGCTTTGCACTATTCAATTCAGCAATGGCATGTTTCAACTCCTGTTGAAATCCAGCGGGCCAATGTTTAGCAGCTTGATAGTCCGTTAATAGAGCCTTAGTTATGGCAAAACCTTCCGGCACATCAACACCATATTCCAATAATTTGGATAAACTAGCGGCTTTACCTCCAACTAAAATTTCGTCCAATGAATGAGTTAACTTACGAATGTACATCAGATGGAACGTTTAATTTTTAACGAATACAGGATCACTGAAGTGACAAATGAAATGACCATAGCACTGATAAACAGGATGAAACAATCCAATAAAGGACAATTAGTTACTACGTAATAATACAAAAAAATGGCTAGAAGTGAATCCGCTCGATCGATGATAATTTGCAACACTTTGTATTTCTCCGAATGTCCACCATTTGGAATGTGTAACTTCCGTTTTACATACGAATTTGGTAATTCTGCTAATAAATATACGATGCCCATACCTAATCCAAAAAGAATCACATTCAAATGATTACCGAGAAATGGTCCAGACAAAACGCTTCCCATCCAAGCGAAAAATGCACTTAAAATGGGTAGTATGATAAATCCACGCCATGTTTTATTCTGTCCAAACAATCGCACTGAAATGGGGATTTTGAAAGAACGAAGCAGATCCCATTTCACGAAGACCATGTGAATGGAGTTTGCTAGAATCATGGGAATGAAAATCAATAGGATATGTTGGGGTAGGTTTGCCACGTTAAGTGTTTTAGATGGATTGAATCATTTTAAGAGCGACCGCAAACACACGGTTAATGAATGGATAGTGAACCAAGGTACTTCCAGCTAAATAAAAGCTCACACGTGTCAATAAAAACTCATCTCCAGCGATTTTAAAATCGTCCAAATAATCTTGGTAGGAGTAAGTCGTATCGTTCCATTCTTTCATCAAGTGAAAATGTTGTTTGAGAACACTTTCCAATTCAGTGGTTGTAAAATCTTCCAGCAATGTAAAGGCTAAAAATTCAAATACATCTCGTTGTGGAACGTTAAAGGAGGCTAGTTCCCAATCATACATGCAAAGTCTTCCATCCATTCGAACGCCGACATTCCTTGGATTAAAATCATTGTGGACGAGCGTCAACTTGCTTTTTTTCATTGGCATTTCTTTCATCCATTGATCGAGAACTGAATCCAAATACTGAAAGGCTTCTTCCATATTTAAAAATTCATAATCCTTGGAATTCAAACGATTGAATTGCCTGTATAATTCCAACGCTTTCGAAGGATCAAAAACAACCACCGCCGGAACTTGTCCTTTGGTTTCCTCATTAACGAATTCGGAATGTATCGCATGAATGGCTTGAATGGCATTCATTTTCAGTTGTTCCGTCCACTTTTCAGGATGGTTCTCAGAATTAAAGAGTTGCATAGTTGTCGCTTCCAATCGTTCCATGAACAACAAATAAATCTCGGCTTGTTCATCGATTTTTGAACCGTAAAAGGCAGGAATTGATCGATTACCCAAATTCGTGAGTGCTTGATATACTTGAATTTCCTTTTGTTCACAATTGGCGTATTCCAAATATTGGCGATGTTCAAATAAGGTGTCTGAAAGTTGAACATTTAAGTTACTGGCCATAAACCGCAATCCATCAATGACTTCCGTTCCCAATGCTTTGCTTTTCATCAACACGGGAATAAGCGATTCATCCGCCAAAGTCAGATCTACTTCAATGAATCCAATGATTTTCTTGGAAACCCGACTGGTAAGATCCATCAGGATGCCATTCTCCAAATTGGAGTCGTTCCGAAACTTGAACGAAGTAATTTGAGGGTGAAATAAGTTCATTCCCTTTGAGATAAACGCCAAATCAATGTCCGATTTCAACAACCAACTAACGGGCTTATTACGTCCTAACTTCTGATGCGCTCGTACAAATTGTCCACTAACAATTGCTGCCAGCGTAGAAACCTCTAAGGATAATGCAAATCCAGCAATCAATTTTGAAAAGCGTTCAACCTTACCAATTCCTTTGCAACCCATTAATTCGAGCATCTTCGAAAAAGCCGGTAAATGTGTTCCGCCCCCAACAGTTCCCACGACTAAATTTGGCAAACTCAAAGAAATGTACAATCCTTCGGATGTCTGTTCCATTTGCAAAATACCAGTAGAGGATTCATGAATGCATGCTAAATCTTGTCCGGTAGCAGCAAAAATTCCTGCAATGGTATTCGCCACATTAATGTTGTATCCAATCATCCCATCCATGCGACTGATAGCCATGGAGTGATTGTAGGAACGAAACATATCGTCCGCGGTTGTTCGCAACGTTTTTTCAACGATTTCATTCGATAAGAAACATTCACTGATAACGTGTGTTCCTCGTCCATTTTGCATGGAATAAAACGATACTTTTTTATCCGAAGCACCGTTTCCATCAATGACAAAATGCAGGATTTCGATTTCCGTTTCCTGCTGAAAATGTTCATCAATCCACAGGCAAGCATGCCAAGTACAACTTGTTGTCATATTTTGTCCAGATGCATCGCTGGTGGAATAAATAAACTTCAGGTGGGCAATTTTCCCAATGATCACCGAAGAAATCTCCATCAAATCTGCGTAATTGGAATATTTTTGAGTGACCTTTTTAATTTCTGTGAAGTTCTTTTTGATCCATTGATCAAAAGCAATAGCTTCGGACATTTGTCCAAATGTGAACATTGGTGTTCGAAGCATTTTTTGATGAACAACATGCGCTTTAAATCCACCACATTCACTTATCGCTTTTGCACCTCGATTCATGCTAGCGGCCAAAGCTCCTTCCGTGGTTGCCACTGCTGCATGCACCATTTCCGATTGATCTCCATCCACAAAACGCAGTGGACCAATAAGTCCAAGAGGGATTTCAACCGTTCCAATGAAACTTTCAATGTTATTTTGAATATTTTCGAGGCGAATGTTCACAGAGTCCAACTCTCCATCTAACTCAACCATAGACTTCAAGTAAGCCATTCTAAGTTCATATGCCGTTTGATTCATTAATCCACGTCCTGGCGCCAACTGATAATCATTCTTCATCTTCATCCACTTTATGTCAACAAGAAAGGGAAACTTCCTTTCCGTTTTTAGTCATTTCATACAAACATAAGTGAATTTCGCTAATTTCATTCCGCTAATTCCGCAATCTACCCGTGGTAATTTGCGCAAATCGCAAATTTTAAAAAATTAGGCTAAAGTTTAAAGGAGCAGGTATGAACGATTAATTTTAATTTCAGATTTTGAAACTACTTCAACACCTGAATTCTCTGCAAGTTCATGACCCCATTGAATTGAGTGAACAATAGATAGCTGCCTGATTTTAGCGAACTGATGTTCATTTCAGATTTCGTACTTCCAGTTAAAACGGAATTCCCAAGTAGATCAATTATATTAAACAAGATTTCCGCATCGTTCTCCGCAGCCAAATAAATCAAGCCCGAAGCTGGATTTGGATAAACGAATTGTTGATTTAGTTCTTTCTCTTCGATTCCAATGGTAGCTTGAAAATCACATGCGCTTGTCAAACCGGTAGAGTACAACGGCATATTTGGATCTTCATAACAACGAAGTCCAGAAATATAGGACTCATCGCAAGTATAACTCCATTCTGGAAACAGGTTAAACATATAACGTGTATCTCCAATTCTTTCGATGATCTCGGAGTCGTAAGAAAAGTTGGACATGTTGTCAAATTGCGTGACATAGGATACGTGAAGACGTTTTAATGGCTCACCATTTATGCTAACAATGTCCGTTGAATTGACATGAACAGAAATGGTATCTTCGTCGTTCATATCAGGTACACGAATAGACCATGAATCACCTATGGAAACATTCATGCAATATAAAAGCTGAAAGGAATCGTAAGCTGGTTCGTAGAAATAAACCGAATCGTTCGAATAATAAGTAAATTTCGTTCCTTGTCCGTCACCACATAGAATGGGCATGTTGACGTGAAGACGGTTACATAATTTACCATGAATGATACTATCACCATCTGAAACAATCTGGACATAACCTTCCGTTATTGGACCTGGAACAACGTACACCCTTGAATAATACCAGGTAGCACCTTGATTACCAAAGTATTGCGCTTGTGATTTCGTGAAAATAAAGAGGAAAGCGACGACGATAAATTTGAGAAGATTTTTCATATCTTAAAATTGTTTGAATAAAACGCTAACGTTAAAATTAATGAAAAGGAAATTAGAACTTATTCTATTAATAAAATTCTGTTTTATCCTAAGCTGAGTGATGATGAATATCCGACATCCCCATCATTCTATTTTAATATGCTGGGATTATCTTTCATCACTCAACACATCGCTCTTATCTGCGTTTGTAAAGACCAAATCTTTTCTATCCTGATACAATGAAGCCGATTTGTGATGCTCTTCTAAAAATAACAAGGGAGGTAGTTCCTCTTGTGAAACAAAGAGTTCTCTCCGTTCGGTAAAGGATGGATTGAATGAAGATTCTTCTACCTGCATGGTTTTCCCATTTAATAATTGGATGATTGTATCCACTTTCGGAACGAAGATAGTGTCCGCCATTAAATAAACTGGCTTCTGTATAATTTTCATAGAATCAAACTGCTGAGAAATGCTGTTATAAGTGATTAAAGCAGCGGCTGCCGCTGATGAAATGGAAACCGAGATCAAACGTAGAATATGACCATTTTTTTTCGGAAGAAGTAAGGGCTTCGGTATGACATCTTTATAAAGATACTTACTTTCGAAACGAAGTTTATGCTCAAGATTAAACGTATCTTCAGAGATGTTTTTTAGCACAAATTGCTGTTCCTCGAGGGATAATTCATGGTAAAAACCTTTTTCAAAAAGGTCCAACAAACGTTCTTCCGTATGTGTCAAGTTCGTTTTCATTTCAACTTAGTTTAAATTCTTTTCCAGGTTGTTCGGGTTTAAATTCATTTAGATCCTTAGCAATCTTCTTTGTTGCGTAGAATAAACGAGATTTAACGGTCCCTTCAGAAATTTCCAATATTTCAGCAATTTCCTTTACGCTGAGTTCTTCCATATAGCGAAGAACAAAAGGTAATCTTTGAAATTCCTCCAATTGATTTATGGCTTGTTTCAAGGTGTCATGAAATACAGATATGTCGATTTGGTTATCAGACCAATGAATCCCGTATTCGATATTTTGATTCTCTTCGTCAAAATCTATAAAGGACTTTTCACGATAAGAAGTTTTGACCATGTTACTTGCTATGGTGTACATCCAAGAGTAAAATCTTTTTTGTGAGTCAAAAAAATGGTGTTTTTCCAATAAGCGAAGAAACAAATCTTGAACTAAATCTTGTGATTTTAACTCGTTTCCATTCGTCATACGCATAAAGAATCCAAGTAGTTTTTTCGCATACCTAGCATGGAGTTCCGTTAAAGCGTCATTGCAGTTTCGTGTGGACAACAACTGCATCAACGCTTCATCAGAAAATGAAGTGAATTCTTTTTTAAATCCAAACATGCTATTCCGTCATGGCTTTTTGGATTTCAGACTCAATATGAAGCTCAGCACCGATAGACTCTAGTAAATTTTTGTAGCGAGATATCCCTTCCAAATCTTCCACTGCTTTTGCGTTTTGATATAACTTAATCAATCCAGGGACATACATGTATTTGATGCGTGAATCTAAATCTCCAATGCTATATGAAAAAGTTCTTGTAAGATGATCTAAAAGAAATTTCTTTTCAAAGTTGCGTTTTAGAACAGATACATTATCTACGATTTTATCGCTGTAGATGTAAGTTAATCCTGTCAAATACAAATGATCCAAAATAATCGAATCGTTGAATTGCCCGGATGCAGAAGTAGAAACATGAACGGGAATATTTACCGAATTACTAAAAATATGTTGAAAAATTGCATGCTCAGACATGGATACAGGCGCCCAATTAAATGGTGAAATTCCTTTTTCAGTAAATATTTTTGAACGATAATCACCCATCTGAATCAAAGACGTGTTAATCACGGTGACATCCTTTCTATAATTCATTCCTTCTTGTGTAATCCATAGCGCGTAGGTATCATTATCTCCCGCTGTAAACACAATACCATTCTCAGAAACTTCGGTCAGTACATTATAGGCCCAATTAATTGCACCTACTGGCATTCGGTTCATTTCAAAAAGTTTTTTTGCGGTATTTGTAAACATCAATTTATCCCTTTTTAATTCCGAGAGAATGAGGTAATCCAATAAAACTCTTGGATCATTTGGTCTTAATTCATAAGCCTTTTTTAGGTTTTTTTCATCACTATTACCAAGTCCACTATCCCAATACATCACATAATTAGCTTCAAAACTTTCAGGTAAAGCCTTCATTAAATCCTTTGCAATTTGATGACCTAACTCGTTATAAAAGCCACGCTCTTTTGAATCATCACTACAATTTCTCAAAGCCCTAACAGCACTGTAATAGTTGATCCATGCTTCAGCATCCTTTTTATTTTTATCAATATCCGCTTTCCACAATTTCTCTTGTGATTTGTACCAATCTACTTCGTGCCATTCGACAATAATACTGTGCACCATTTCTTTTTTCTGTGCCATTAAATTTGACACCATCAAGAGTAAACATAAACTTCCTACAATCTTTTTCATGTTATAACGATTTTAAAATTTGGTTGTGCACGACCTTTTTTTGGTTAAACTTATAAGTAATACTCAGCTTGATCATAAACGTTCACGAAAATGACTTAAAAATACAGAAGTTGGGTTGTTTCGATGAGAAGGTTCAGGATTACACTACCGCGTATTCCTTGGTGGGAGTTCTTGACAAGCACAAACCCTAAATTGCTGCGCAATTTGCGGTTATTTTTGTTTTTATACGCTTATCAAAATAAATTTTGAACGAAGGTTCAGGATTACGCTACCGCGTATTCCTTGGGGGAGTTCTTGACAAGCCAAACCCATAATTGCTGCGCAATTTGCGGGTATTTTTGTTTTTATACGCTTATCAAAATAAATTTTGAACGAAGGTTCAGGATTACGCTACCGCGTATTCCTTGGGGGTAGTTCTTGACAAGCCAAACCCATAATTGCTGCGCAATTTGCGGGTATTTTTGTTTTTATACGCTTATCAAAATAAATTTTGAACGCTTTAAAAACAAAAAACCCGGCACTTGCGTGCTGGGTTTTTGCTTGTGACCTTGTCAGGATTCAAACCTGAAACCTTCTGAGCCGTAATCAGATGCGCTATTCAGTTGCGCCACAAGGCCGTTTCTGAGTGCAAAGATATACAATTTTCGATAATGGTGTGATTATTCGTGAAAAAAATGCGGTAAACTAGCCATTTTGTTGTGTTTTAAGTGTCGATATCGCTTGACTTCAGGTGATTATCCATGAAATTTGAACTTATATCGCTAACAATTGTTCTAAAAAGAAAACACATGAAAAAAATGACCTATATCCTCGTTGGTTTTGTTGGCATCATTGTCTTATTCTTTGTCGTTATGTCCTTCCGTTACCAAAATATTGAATCTCCAGATTATGTTGTATTGAAATCATTCGACAAAAATATTGAGTTGAGAAAATATCCTCAGATGATCGTTGCGAAGACAAACCTGAAAGATAAATCTTTCGACAATTCAGGAAGCGATGGATTCCGCAGTATCGCGGGATATATCTTTGGTGGAAATGAAAAAGCGGAAAAAATCGCCATGACTTCCCCTGTTATCATGGAACTAAGCGACTCTGCAACGATGTACTTTGTCATGCCCAGCAAATACAAGAAAAGTGATTTGCCGAATCCATCGAATAAAAACGTGGAAATACAAGAAGAGGCTTCAAAAGTATTGCTAGTGGTTCGGTACGGTGGATTCTCTAACGATGAACGCATTGAAAGTCACACCGAAGTCCTTCGTCAAATCATTCAAAAACATCACTTGAACGCAACAGGACCATTCATGTACATGGGCTACAACGCTCCGTGGGACATCATCAACCGTCGCAATGAAGTAGCGGTGGAAATCATCCCGTAAATTCATGTTGCTTTTATGCTAACATCTGATTGATTATTGCTAATTTTCGGAAAGAACCTTTTGTATTTTCGACAAATAAAGCAATGACCATGTATCCATACCAAATCAAAAGCCTTGAAGCTTACCAGCAAGCATATCAAAAAAGTGTTGATCATCCTGAAGAATTTTGGGCAGAAATAGCCGAGAATTTCGTTTGGAAAAAGAAATGGAACAAAGTCCTGGAATGGAATTTCACAGAACCTTCTGTCAAATGGTTTCAAGGTGGAAAGCTAAACATTACGGAAAATTGCTTGGATCGCCACTTGGCTAATCGAGGTCAAGAAACGGCCCTGATTTGGGAATCCAATAATCCACAGGAAACATCTCGGACGTTTACCTACATCGAATTACACCACAAAGTCATGCAGTTTGCTCACGTCCTTCAAAACAATGGCGTGAAAAAAGGCGACCGTGTGTGCATCTATATGGGAATGATTCCGGAATTAACGATTGCCACTTTAGCCTGCGCTCGCATTGGTGCGATTCACTCCATTATTTTTGGGGGATTCTCCGCTCAAGCCATTGCTGATCGCTTGGACGATGCCCAAGCAAAGTTCATTGTGACCTGTGATGGTGCTTTTCGCGGTGCAAAGGACATTCCATTGAAAGCGGTCATTGACGATGCTTTGGTTGGGAATGAATTCATCGAAAGGGTCATTGTTTGCGAGCGAACATCGACACCAGTATCGATGCTAAAAGGACGCGATGTCTGGTGGACCGATGAAATTCAAAAAGTGGAGGATGCTGGAAACCCATTTTTCCCTGCCGTGGAAATGGATGCCGAAGACATTCTCTTTATTCTATATACTTCCGGTTCTACTGGAAAACCGAAAGGGGTCGTGCATACGGTTGCCGGCTATTTGATTTGGACCAATTACACCTTCGTGAATGTCTTTCAATATCAACCTGGACAAATTCATTTTTGCACAGCGGACATCGGCTGGATCACTGGTCACAGCTATATTGTATACGGACCTTTAAGCGCCGGAGCAACTTCACTGATGTTTGAAGGAATTCCAACGTATCCGGATGCCGGACGATTTTGGGATATCGTAGATAAATTTAAAGTGGACATTCTGTACACCGCACCAACTGCAATTAGAAGTTTAATGGGCTTTGGCTTGGAACATGTGGTGGACAAAGACTTAAGTTCCTTAAAAGTACTCGGGTCCGTGGGAGAACCAATCAACGAAGAAGCATGGCATTGGTATGCTGAACACATTGGTAAAAATAACTGTCCTGTCGTCGATACATGGTGGCAAACGGAAACGTCCGGCGTACTCATTTCAAACTTAGCGGGAGTCACCCCAAGTAAACCATCTTTCGCTACATTGCCATTGCCAGGAGTACAACCTTGCCTAGTGGATGATGCCGGTAATGAAATCGAGGGAAATGGCGTGAATGGAAACTTGTGCATCAAATTTCCTTGGCCAGGAATCATACGCACTACTTACAATGATCATGAGCGCTGCCGTCAGACGTACTTTTCCGTCTATGAAAACTATTATTTTACAGGTGACGGATGTTTACGCGACGAAGATGGTATGTATCGCATTACGGGACGTGTAGATGACGTGTTGAATGTTAGTGGACACCGAATCGGAACAGCGGAAGTGGAAAATGCCATTAACATGCACACTGGTGTCATTGAAAGCGCTGTAGTTGGATATCCACACGACGTGAAAGGACAAGGAATCTACGCATATGTCATTATGGAACAGCATCATGCGGATGCCACGATGACCAAACAAGATATTCTTCAAACCGTTTCACGCATCATTGGTGCCATTGCAAAACCGGATAAAATCCAATTTGTTTCTGGCCTTCCAAAAACACGAAGTGGAAAAATCATGCGACGCATTCTGCGTAAAATCGCTGAGGGAGACACTTCTAATCTCGGTGACACAAGTACCTTGTTGGATCCATCTATTGTTGATGAAATCAAATCAGGAGCCTTTTAGTTTTTTAGAATGATGTATTGATAAGGAGTCAAACTCACCGTGCTTCCCAAGGTATAACTTGCGTTTGTGAGGGCATTGGTCCAACTTCCTGTCAGCGGACTCGGTATGGTAATCGTTTGATTCGAATTGCGCACATTCACGATGATCACCACATTTTCAGTCCCCAGTGTTTTCTTTACGCAAAGCACATTGGTGGAAACAGCGTAATTCGAAATACTTCCTTTGCGCGCCGCCGCAGATTCATTGTGGAATGCCAACATGTCCTTGTAAGCTTGCAGCATGTCTTGATTGATGGTCCAATTGATCGGTGAATTCGTGAAAAATGGAGTAGTGGTACTGCGTCCAACTTCTTGTCCTGTGTAAATCAATGGAACACCTCCCATAAAAATCGTTGAAACAGAAGCAGCTAACGCACCTGCTTTTCCGTTAAACAGCGACCAGGGCGAAGCATCCCACGCGGACTCATCATGATTCGTTGTAAAACGAATTTTGTGTTTTCCAGCGGGCATATTGGTGTATTCAGCTAAATGTGTATTGTATAAGTTTGTGATAGAAGCTGTCCCAGCCCATAAATTCTTAGCCGCCGTATAGAAATTCCAACCATACGTTAAATCGAATCCAGCTGTGTAATGATCTGCGCGTGTACCTTCCGCCAAAAACAGTAAATCGCGGTTTGGAATCGCTTCCAAGGCCGTTAAAGCTTGTTGCCAAAATTCAAATGGCACACCATCAGCATAATCGCATCGGAATCCATCGACGTTTGCTTCGAGCACCCAATATTTCATGGCATCAATCATCGCCAATTTCATATTTGTATTATTGAAATTCAAGTCCGCAACATCGTTCCAGTTCGTTCCAGGAGGAATGATGATATTTCCCGCCGCGTCTTGTGAGTACCAATCGGGATGAGCAGAAATCCACGCATTATCCCAAGAGGTATGATTTGCCACCCAATCTAATATCACTGACATTCCCAATTGATGAGCTAATGTTGTCAATGCCCTCAAATCTTCCAAAGAACCGTATTCTGTGCTTACTTTTTTGTAATCCTTCACACAATAAGGTGAATGAACACTGTTTAAAATGCCTTCTTCGTAAATCGGCATCAACCAAATGGTATTTACACCGAGTGCTTTGATTTCATTTAAACGATTGATCACCCCTTGTAAATCTCCCGTTGAACTAAACGCACGTAAATTCACTTCGTAAATAACCGCATCCTCCGTTGCTGGCATCGATGGATAAGGTGTTCCGTACTGAATATAACCCGAAGGATCTGTTGGAATTGGTGGAGTAGGTGTGGGAACTTTATCCTTTTTACAGGAAGTTAATACAACCAAGATTAGACAAATTTTCAGAAGATCTCTCATATACGAAGCTAAGTGTCAAATATACACATAATAAATCCGGCTGATGACTTCATGGACAGTAAGAATCAATAAAATAAGTTCAAGAAAACAACGTTAAACAATTCCATGGATTTTTTTTTTGAAAAAAGTGATTGGAAATTTGTTAAAATGTAAACTAAATAGTTAACTTTGGAGAAAATTAGAGAATTTAGATTTTATAAAGAGCGGTTTTTAAGCTTTTATTTTGAGCAAACGCCCAAAGTGCAAACAAAAATCGATTACATCTTAGATTACATTCGTTTTGAACGTGAAGTACCAAAGAAATTCTTCAAGAAACTCGTTTCAAGCAATGGAATCTATGAGGTTCGTGTGTTAACTTCAGAAAAGAGCATTCACATTCTTTGTTTTAAAGAAAAAGAAGAATTGATTGTTCTCACCAATTGCTTTGTGAAGAAGTCTCAAAAAACGCCATTAAAAGAAATTCGTTTAGCAGAAAAATTAAAAAAAGACTACAGCCATGGAAAAGATTAGCACATTCGAAGAATTATTACAAGCCAAATACGGCAGTAAAGGAACAGAAAAACGCGATCAATTCGATCGTGAGTCCATCGCCTTTCGCCTTGGCGAACAACTCAAAGCGGCGCGAAAAGAAGCGAAGCTTTCACAAGAACAATTAGCCGAAAGAACTGGCACAAAGAAAAGCTACATCTCGCGCATTGAGCGTGGGATGAGCGACATTCAATTTTCCACCTTTTTCAAATTGGTCGAAATTGGCTTGCAACGTCGATTACTTGTCGAAATCATTTAAGATTATACCAGAAAATCGTATAAAGCGCCACGAGTAGCGACAGAATCACGAGCATTCCAACAATGAATCCATTGGACAAACGGAACATGCTCCGATCTATTTCCATGGCGTTTGGAACTACGCCTCGTTTCGTTTCTCTAACACTAATGATGCTCATTCCAATCGCGCAAAGGACGAACACAAATCCCATGCGGTCAATAAAGGGGATTTCATAAATCCCATTTGCATTTTTCACCGCGAATCCAAGTGGATTCAATCCTTTCAGTGAAACGAAAAGCGGTAAGAATTTTAATACAATGGAAAAGAGGAATCCACCAATGGTTGCGAAAAGTGCGGCGTTGGACGTTGTCTTTTTCCAAAAGAATCCAAAAATGAACATGGCGAAAATACCTGGACTTACAAAGCCCGTATATTCTTGAATGTACTGAAATCCACCTTTTTTATCGATGCCTAAAAATGGCGACACCGCCATGGCAATCAACATTGCTACAACAATGGCTATTTTTCCGATATTGACCAACGATTTCTCTGTCGCTGTTGGATTGATCTTTGTTTGATAAATGTCCAAGGTGAAAATGGTAGCAATGCTATTCGCTTTTCCAGCCAAGGAAGCGACAATGGCAGCCGTCAAAGCGGCAAAGGACAATCCTTTCAATCCAGAAGGCAATAGATTCAATAGAACGGGATAGGCGCGGTCTGGATTCAATTCTCCGCCTTGCAATAGCTCCGTTTGAAAATGCCCGTTTTGATACAGCACATATGCTGCAATTCCAGGCAGGACAACAATCACCGGCATCAATAATTTTAAAAAGGCAGCAAATAGGATTCCGCCACGCGCTGTTTTTAAATCTGCACCCAATGCCCGTTGTGTAATGTATTGATTACAACCCCAATAATTTAAGTTGATAATGAGCATTCCCCCAATTAGAACGGACAATCCAGGTAGGTCCATGTAGTTGGAATTGGATCGATCGAAAATCATGTGAAAATGATCACCCGCTTGACTTTTCAAATAGGACAAACCATCTAAAACACCTGATCCACCGAATTCTTTTGCGACTAAATCTACTGCTAAATAGGTTGTCACGAGTCCACCGAGGATTAAAAAGAAGACTTGAATGACATCTGTAAATCCAATGACTTTCATACCGCCAAGCGTAATAATCACAGCGAAAATGGCTAAAAACGCCATACAGAAGAATAAGTTCAATCCGGAAATGCTACTAATCGCCAAAGCACCGAGGTACAAAATCGCCGTCAAGTTTACAAACACATACAACATCAGCCAAAAAACGGCCATAATCATGGCCACTTGTCCGTTGTATCGTTTCTTCAAATACTGCGGCATCGTCGAGATTTTATTTTTCAAGTAAACCGGCATAAAGAACACAGCTACAAGGATTAACACTGCTGCTGACATCCATTCGTACGTTGCGATTGCGAGTCCCATTTTGAATCCACTGCCACTCATTCCGATGAATTGCTCCGCACTGATGTTGCTCGCGATTAACGACGCGCCAATCGCCCACCAAGTCAAGGATCCTTCCGCTAAAAAGTAATCTTGGCTATTCAAGGATTCTTTCTGTTTGCGCTTGTAAATCCAATAGCCGTATCCGACAATGATGACGAAATACACGAAAAAGACTAAGAAATCAGTCGTAGATAAGGTATGCATGTTCTAGGTTGTTTTGTAATGAATATGGGAAAGTGCGCGCAATCGTTCCGCACTTTGCTCTGGTGTAATGTCTCGCTGAGCTTCACCGAGCATTTCATAACCCACTTGGAATTTCTTGACGCTAGCGCTACGCAATAAAGGTGGATAAAAATGCATGTGAAGCGTCCACTCTGGATGTGTTTTTCCATCCGTCGGCGCTTGATGAATTCCAGCTGAATAGGGAAACGAACACTGAAAAAGGTTATCGTATTTCACGGTCACACATTGAATCATTTGCGCGAAACTCAGCTGTTGATCGCTGTTTAATTGCAACAAGTGCCCACAAGGTAATTTACTCACAATCATCGTTTCAAACGGCCAAGTTGCCCAGAATGGCACCAATGCAATAAAGTGTTCGTTCTCAGCAACAATACGGTCCTGTTGACTTGTTTCTTGTTTCACGTAATCCAACAACAATGGACTTCCATTTTCGTCAAAATAAGCGAGCAATTGTTTCTGCGTTTTCGCTACCTGCGTAGGTAGGGAGGACTGCGCCCATATTTGTCCATGTGGATGCGGGTTGCTACATCCCATCACACTTCCTTTGTTTTCGAACAATTGCACATGGTTGATGTAATCCAATGCACCAAGTTCGCGGTATTCACTGGTCCACGTTTGAACGACCGACAAAATTTCGTCCTCACTCATTTCAGCCAAGGTCAAGGCATGATTGGGTGAAAAACACACCACTTTATTGATACCTCGTTCCACTTTGCGCTTGAAAAAGAAGGAATTGGATTCGGAATCTTCGACTTCCTCTTTCATCAATGCAGAGAAATCGTTTTCAAAGACGTAACAGTCGGTGTAGGCAATGTTTTGAAGTCCATTTGCTCGGACATTCCCAGCGCACAAGTAACAATTTGGATCATGTGCCGGACGTTTTTCCTCGATCACATTTTCCGTTTGTCCTTGCCAAGGACGCAAAGCGCGTTGAGGAGAAACGAGAATCCATTCGTCCAACAATGGATTGTAGCGACGATGTGGATGAATATTCAAATCAAACTTGTTCATGCCAATTCATGTGTTGAATGCCTTGTCCAATTTTCACCGGATAAGCAGCTGGCTCAATGCCAAATTTTGCTAAATACTGTTTCGAAAGTTGCGTGATGGCGGATTGAACGTCATCTTGGTGAATCAAAACCAACAAACAACCACCAAATCCACCGCCCATCATACGTGCACCGAGTACACCAGCACATGTAAGCGACTGTGCTTGAAGGAAATCCAATTCTATACAGCTGACTTCGTACAATGCCGAAAGTCCATGATGTGTTTCATTGAGCAAGGATCCTAACTGTTCAAAACGCTGGTTCTCGATGGATTTCATCGCATCTTTCACGCGCTGAATTTCAGCAATGACAAAGGACGCTCGATTGAACGAAGTCTCTCCAATTTCTGCTTTGACTTGCTCAAGTTGCTTTACGTTGACATCCCGAAAAGAGGTGATTTCTGGAAAAGTCGCTTTCAATTTATCCTTGGCTTTTTCCACCTCACGTCGACGTTGATTGTATGCCGAATCGGCTAGTGAGTGCTTGACTTTGGAATCGATAAGTAAAAAAGTATAGGATTCAAAGTCTGCAGGGACGTAGGAAAAGGACAAATCTTGGCAATCCATCCAAAGTAAGTGATTTTTCTGTCCAAACACACTTGCAAATTGGTCCATCAATCCACAGTTTACTCCCGCAAATAGATGTTCCGTTCGCTGTCCAATGAGCGCCAGTTCTTTTTTCGATTTTCCTGCTTTTGTCCATTCGTTTAACGCATAAGCAAAGCCACAGGATAGTGCCGCGGAGGAAGAAAGTCCTGCACCACCGGGAATGGTACTTTTGAAGCACAACTGAAACGGAGCGATATTTTCTGTTGAAAATTGGGACAAGACCCCTTTAAAGTAATTGGTCCAATGGCTTTCCTCTGGATGAAACGTATCATTGGCATCAAATTGAAACTCTTCGTTCAAGTCAAGCGCTGTGATGAGCGAAAGATCTCCGTTCGCAGGCCCGATGGCAAAGCCCATGAATTTGTCAATCGCAGCTGGACAAACATAGCCATCGTTGTAATCGATGTGTTCACCGATAACGTTAATTCGTCCGGGCGCAAAAACGAGTAAGGAAGGACTCCTTCCAAATTGCGCTTTGAAGTCTAGGCTTAATTCCCGGATGAGTGCGTTGGGTACATCCATCATTTTTCAGGTGTTAAAATAAATACCATCGTCCCTAATCCTGGAGAAGTTGCTTGAAGGTGAATTTCATCGTGGAAGGAAGTTGTTCGCACAAGAATGGAGGCAATTCCCGCTTCCGCTTTTACTGGATTTTCGCCGATCAATTCCACGTTCTTTCCCTTGACGATTTCAAACGTCACTTCATTTTGGGCCGTTGAAACCAGCGATTCATGATCGAGAATTTTGACACGGGCAAAAAATACATCCATATGATCGGTAGCAATGGGAATTCCTGCAAAATCGATTTCCATGTCCATTCCGTCTGGATTCGTTGCGGTGGACACTCTATCTAATCCAACTTCTTTTCCGTCAACAAAAGCAACCGCCATCAATGTACCAGCTTCGAATGCTCCAACATGAAAGACAAATGGAGCCTGAGAAAGGTGATCACTTAGTTCGTTCACGGTCGGAGTTTGGCGTCCAATCAAGGAATCGTTAAGGTACAATGCTACTTCATCGGCATTGCTGAATACGGTAACATCTAGCGGTGAATCCGGCGACCAATAACTCGCAATTTCGATGTTATTTGGAGATGCAAGTCGTGAATCTCGCGTAAAATTTCCTGGTGAAACTTGACTTTTGTAGAAGTCGTAGGAGAACTTTGGGATGCGGAAAATATCGGCAATTCCAGAGGATTCCAAGTCAGGACTATAGCCGCGGTTGTAATCGAACATCAGCCAATTTGCTTCACCGATGGTCGTTGCTCCTTTACGATTGGAGTTTGATGCTTCTTGAAAATTCGTCGCTTGCTGCAAGAGTCGTTTTTCGCCATCGGAACGTAATTGTCGAGAGGTGCGTTCCTCTTCTTTTAAATCCGCAAAGGACTTCTGTTGGAATCCTGCATTCTGTGCGTAGTATTCCCAATCGCCATATTCCGCTATGAGGATGTGTTTCGCGCCGTTTTGATATGGATTCCAATAGTCAGGTGCTTTTCCATGTTGACGCGCAGGAATAAACAAATCGTAAGAAGGATCATCGATCCAACTGGCGCTGATGGAATAAAACGGAAATTCTTGATCCAAAATCTGATTCAACTCAGCCATAAACGGTTTTTCCATCCAAGTTTCATTCAAGGAATTCTCCCAAAATAGGACACAGGTGCGATTTCGGTCTCGACGAACCATGTCTCGCAAATTTTGTTTGACATTCACTTGAAAGGTAGAATCACCCATAAACTGCCAACCTGGAAGTGAATTCATCACAATCAATCCAAGTTCATCACAGGCATCCAAAAACGCTTCCGATTGCGGATAGTGGGACAATCGAACGAAGTTGAATCCTGCGTTTTTTATGAGGACTGCATCGCGCCAGTTTGCTTCGTCCGAAAGGGCGTATCCGATGTATGGATATTCTTGGTGACGGTTTGTTCCCGATAAAAAGTACTTTTCATTGTTCAGGTAAAATCCATCTTCTTTCAGTTCGAAGAAACGAATGCCGACTTTCAGATGTTGCTCGTCTACCAGCTGATTGTCATTGTACACACGAATAGTCATATCATACAAAAACGGATGACTCGGACTCCAAAGTTCCGCATGAGCAACCTGCACATCAGATTCGATTTGTTTACTCGCATATCCCGCTAATTCTTGTGTGGCCGAAATCGTACGATGCGAATAGCCTTTTCCATCCGTAATCGTAGTTTCTATTCGGATATTCGCAGGATCAATCGATTCATTTTTCACATGCACCAGGACTTTTGCAGAGGCAGTAGAAGCTTTAAAGGAATTAAAATTCACAAATACACCTCCGGAAGCTGGCTTGTTTTCTTGAACGGCATCAGTGATATGAATGGCATTTGTCTTAATCAAAGTGACATTCCGGTAGATTCCACCGTAATAATTGAAATCAAGGTCCTTCAGTGGTTTTCCAGGTGGAATTTGTGGATGATCCACATTGTTCACACGGACTTCAAGCACATTCTTCCCATTTTTCAATTCTCCGCTCAGGTCTATTGTGAAAGGAAGATAGCCTCCTTCATGTGTTCCCATCCACGTGCCATTCAAATAAACAGCGGCAGTCATCATGACACCTTCGAAGTGTAAAAAAGCTTTTTCATTCTTCCTTATATGATAGAAAAACGACTTTCGATAAACGCAATCTCCTTGAAATTGAGCAACAACCACTTTTGACTCCAATCGAGCCGTATGAGGAAGCGTGACTTTTTCCCAAGTACCTTCTTCCCGCAAGAACTCCCAACCGTTATTAAACGATTCTTCGCTTCGTTGTCCATATAAACTGAATGCAAATGAAATAAGGAAAACGAAAAAACTACCACTTTTCTGCATCATCGGATTAATTTAAAAAAGCATCTAAAGCAGTGGATGGTTTTCCATTGTTTTGCCAACAGTTCAACTGATAATTACTCCATGATTTCGCTCCTTCTGGTTCCCAATAGATGACACCGAGTCCACGTTCACCGGGAATACCGCGAACAATGGAAATCACTTGATTTAACATGTCCTGCGTATTTTGAACCAAGGTGTAATCCCCTCCAACTTCTACCACCATGACATCTTTGTCGTAGCGAGTGACCATGTCGTTTAAGTTTGTTTCTAGGTCGTTGATGGTCGCGGTGTAATCCGTTCCGAGCCAATACGGGTAATACGAAGCACCGATGACATCGAACTTCATACCATTTGCAACGGCTAAATCAAAGAACCAACGGAAACGCGCATTGTCATTTCCTTTGTCGATGTGAACAATCACTTTGATGCTTGAATCGATGTCCTTTGTGGCATCGTAGCCTTTATTGACAAGTGCGGACAATTGTCCAAAATTTGTGTACGAACCCTCTGGCCACAACATACCACTTGGAATTTCATTTCCAATTTGCACCCATTCTGGCGTCACTCCTGCGGATTTCAAGGCATTCAACACATCATAGGTATGTTGGTAAACAGAATCCTTCAACGCGGCGAAGGTACAATTTGCCCAAGCAGCTGGTTTGGTTTGATGTGATGGATCTGCCCAAGTATCGGAATAATGAAAATCAATCATGACGCGCATGCCTGCATTTTTTGCTCGGACAGCCATTGCCACCGTTTCTTCTTTGGAGCAATGTCCACTTTGTGGATCACTCGACGGATGAACAAACACCCGCAAGCGAATGGTATTCATTCCTCGGTTTTTCAAGATGTCCAAACAATCCGTTTCTGTTCCATCAGATTCGTAGAATTTGAATCCCGTAGCTTCCATTTGGGACAACCATCCAACGTCAGCGCCTTTTGCCAAATAATCAACCGCAACAGGCGGAGTAGGTGGCTTCGGTTTGTTTTTGTCTTTGCAAGAAACACTCATTCCCAAGAAGGAAATCAGCAATACGATGAGGACGCGTTTATACATGTGTTCGTTTTTCAAAGTGAAAGATCGTGTTATTTTCATACATTTTATCTTTTTCTAGGTAACTGGATGGAAAATGCGCATGATTCGGAGCATCGGGGAAATTTTGCATTTCAAAGCAAATCCCACTTTTGGAATGATAGGTCTGACCGTTTTTTCCACTGAGGTGGGAGGGAAGTCCACAACCAATAAAAATGTGTCCGGCCGCTTGATTCGAATACACGGACATTTGCCAACCGTTGGATGGATGCATCAATTTCGCTTGAATGCCGGTAGATTTTTCCAAAACAAAGGAATGATCGATGCCTGTTAAGAGTTCATGTGGCAAGGATTCCAGCAGTGGCTGTTTGGACCATTCCTGCACTTTACCAGTCGGAATATTCTCCGCATCTTTTACCAAGTAACGCTTGGAATTGATGAAGACCGATTGACCTTCAACGGATGAGGCATGACCATCCAAATTCCAATAGTGATGTTGGGTTAAATTGATGATCGTATCCTCGGTGGAAACAGCACGCATGGCGATTTTCAGTTCGTTTTGATCTGTTAATGTATAGGTGACCTGAACGTTTAATTCTCCCGGGTAGTTTTCCGTCCCTGCTGGACAAACATATCGAAACGTCAGTTCATTGGCCGAAGTTTGCTCATCCACTTCCCAAAACGCCCGACTAAACGATTGGAATCCACCATGCAGGTGATGTCCGCCATTGTTTGTTGTCAATTGGATTTCTTTGTCTCCAATCCTCACTTTTCCCTGACGGATGCGTCCCGCATATCGTCCTACCATACAACCAAAATAGGGAGGATTCTCCATTTCCATGGACTGAAGGTATTTTTCCAAGGTGTCAAATCCGAGAACCACGTCCATGGATCCATCTTCCGTTGGTAATTGACAAGTTCTCATCACAGCTCCGTAATTGATCAATTCAATTTGAAGTCCATTTGCATTGGATAAAAAAAACGAATAGACTTCTTTACCAGAGGGAAGAACACCAAATAAAACAGGGGCTTTGATTTGCATGGAACGAGTACGGTTTTAAGTTCACGTTGAAACTACAAAAGGATTTTAATTAAGCATACCAGTACCTACCAGTTTATTCGTATTTTAGCTACCAGTTTTTCCATTATGCCCCTTATAAAAATTGATCCAGCATCCACGCATACCAAGTACAAGCAAGTGGTACATGGCATTGAACGCGCTTTATCAGAGAAACGATTACGTTTAAACGACAAGTTGCCGTCCATCAATAAAGTGGCACTAGCCAATGGACTTTCCCGAGACACGGTTTTACAAGCCTACGACGAATTAAAGAAGCGTGGATTGATTTATTCCATCCTTGGAAAAGGTTATTTTGTCAAAAGTTTGGGCTTCCATCACGAGCAACATTTATTTCTATTATTTGATGAATTAAACTCATTTAAAGAAATGATTTACAATGGATTCCTTGAAGAAATAAAAGAGAAAGCTGAATTGGATATTTACTTTCACCACTTCAATCCACAGGTATTTCAAAAACTCATTTCTGAAAGCGCTGGCAAGTATTCAAAGTACATTATTATGCCGTCGAATTTACCACGAACGCATGAGTCCATCGCCAAACTTCCCAAAGAAGATGTTTTTATTTTGGATCAAACGAATGCGCATTTAAGTCATTTCCCTTCCGTGCATCAAGCCTTTGCGAAGGACATGAAACGCGGACTGACCGAGGTGCAATCTCGCTTAAAGTTCTACCGAAAATTGTACCTCATTTATCCTGGAAACAAAGAGCCCATTGGCATGGTGGAAGGATTTCAGGAATTCTGCGCAGAAATTAAGTTTCCATCAGAAGTCATTCATTCCGTGGAAGAAAACCATATTCAAAAAGGAGCCGTGTTTGTCATTCCAAACGACGACCATTTAGTAGAAGTAATTGAAATCGCGAAACGAAACAACCTCGAAATCGGAAAGCACATTGGCATCATTTCATACAACGACATTCCATTAAAAAAGGTGATCGAAAACGGCATTACTACCATTTCTACCGACTTTTATCAAATGGGAAAAACAATGGGACGCATGGTCCTCAGTGGAAAGAAACAACGATTAGAAAATCCTTCGCGGATCGTACTTAGGCAGAGTTTATAATTTCTCAAACGAAGCAAACACAAAGTTTTGGGTCGTACCAAACGGTGTTAAATGATCTTCGCGCTTTGTTGTTTTGAACGTAAATCCAACAGATTCAAATAATTGCACCATGGATGCTTCATTGTACTGTGTAATTTCCAGTCCACTGCATTTCAAGGGTCCATCCGTTGAAAAAGTACCCAATACTAG
>JAHEMJ010000013.1:76011-77455 GCA_024643725.1 Crocinitomicaceae bacterium
AACACAAGTGTTTTTACTAGTTGATGCTGTTCCTTCACAAGCGGAAATACAACAGCAAACATGACGTTGATTAGCGGATAGATAAATAACCAGCTTACGAGAAGCATTTTCCACTTTTTTGGTTTGGGAGAATTTTGAGTCATTGTTTTCTTTTAGAAACGTATGGAATTGATTATTGTTCAACGCTCAAACTTTTCAACCAATCCAACGCCTTTTGCTCATCAGTGAACGATTGCATTGGAATGGGCGGTTTTTGAAATTGAAAGAGTATTTTCATGATGAAAGCGGAAAGCCCTGGCTTGGAAACCATCGCCATGGCGGAATAAATTTCAGGGAGTTTTTCCTTCGAAAAACGCTGGGTTTCTTTGTCCGGAATGGGAGAATTCACCAAATGAATCAACAAAGGAACCGGTTTGTTTCCCGTTATTTCTTTCACTAAGACAACATTACGTTCGATTAATTCAACGGTGCGCTTGATGGATTTTGAATAGGAAAATAAGATTCCTTCCTCTGACAAGTAATAATCGGCAATTTCTCCTCTGATAAGTTCTGTTGGTTTCTCCATACGTTTATTCCTTGCGTCAAAATTAGATATTCGGATTGAATTCAAGTGATAACTCGTGAATAGATGTTATTTTTACCAATAACAATCCGTATCATGCAAATTTGTGTCTATTGCGCATCAAGCGCTCAAATCCATCCGGAATATTTTAAAGCAACCGAAGAACTCGCGCATCTTTTCGCCAAAAATCAAGTGAAAGTCGTTTTTGGTGGCGGTTCATCTGGACTCATGGGACAATTAGCAGATGGCGTGCTGGCGGCAGGTGGACAAATCAAAGGCATTATGCCGCAATTCATGAATGAAGTGGAGTGGGGACACCGCGGAGTCTCGGATTTCGTTTACACGGAAACCATGCACGAACGCAAAGCCAAGTTTTTAGAAGGAACGGATGCATTGGTGGCTTTGCCTGGTGGACCCGGAACCTTTGAGGAATTGTTTGAAGCGATTACCTTGAAAAAATTGGCGCAATTCACAAAACCAATCATCATCCTCAATACACGAAATTACTTTGATGCCTTTCAATTGATGATGCAGCAAGCAGTCGCTGAGAAATTTATGTCCGATGATTTGGGAGATTTGTACCAAATCGTTCAAACACCTGAAGAGGTTTTGCCAGCCATTGAAAAAACACAAGCTTGGACAAAGTCCTTACAAGACGCGGGAAAACTACGCTAATTAGTTCTTCATCCTCAGTGTTGTCAGAATCGGAAAATGATCCGAAGGATAACTGACACCAAACTTTTCCACAATGGTCTCAAAGAGCACAATATCGACCATTTCGTTGGTAAAAATGTAGTCGATGCGTTTTGTCGCCTCGTTTGCTAAATCAAAATTGTTAAAGGTGCGATTCATTTTAGATTTCACGTCAACTGCTTGTAAAAG
>JAHEMJ010000013.1:77555-293846 GCA_024643725.1 Crocinitomicaceae bacterium
GCACAATATCGACCATTTCGTTGGTAAAAATGTAGTCGATGCGTTTTGTCGCCTCGTTTGCTAAATCAAAATTGTTAAAGGTGCGATTCATTTTAGATTTCACGTCAACTGCTTGTAAAAGTGCATCCCTCCAATGATTTTGCAAATAAGAAATGGTTGGATGATCATCGTTCAAATTGAAGTCCCCGCAAAGAATGACCGCTTGCTGTTTGAATCCAGATGTTTCGACTTGTTGTAAAATCAATGCGGCACTTCTTTTACGTGCCTCTTCGCCCACATGGTCAAAATGAGTGTTGTACACCCAAAACGTATCCTTCGCCTGATGATCCAAAAACTGCGCATACGTGCAAATGCGATTTAATGCGGCGTCCCAACCTTTAGAAGGAACATCAGGAGTAGGAGAGAGCCAAAATGTTCCTGAAGTCAAGAGTTGAAATCGTTCTTCTCTGTAGAAAATCGGTGAATATTCCCCGGTCTTTTGTCCGTCGTCGCGTCCAACACCAACCGACGAATACCCAGGTAAATCTGTCAACAATTGCGTACGCTGGTGGTCCAACACTTCCTGCATGCCTACGATATCGACATCGAATCGTTTGATTTGACTAGCAATCGCGTTGTGACGTTCTGTCCATGGACTTGCATTAGAAGTCGTAATGTCGTACCGAATGTTGTAGGACATCAACTTCACCTCAGACTGAGCGAAACACGATCCGACAATTCCGAAACCTAATATCCAACAAAAAAGAAGCGCTTTCATTAATAAGGATCTTCCATGTCTGGGACTTTACTCGATGTTTTCTTGTAATAGCCATCCGCCATAACACCCATTCCGAATCCGCAGTCCCAACCCGGTTGAATAACTTTTACAGCCTTTTCACTGAAGATAAATTTCAATTCACATTCGCCTGACTTATAGATCATCACGCCATTTTTCAACTTCAAATCTTCCATGAATTCCCCCATGTTATGACTTGGTCCGCCACCAACAACAAAGATGCTCACTTTGAATTTATCCTTGCCAATATTTTTGACCTTGATGATTCCATTTCCATTATCACCTTTGTCGTATTCATAGGTTCCAGTTGGATTCAGTGGTGCATGTTGTATTTGGAAAGAACTCGTTAAAAAGAAGATGCTTCCGAAAAACAAAACAATGGAAATGACCGATTTTATCATACGTATATTTTTAAGTTGAAATTACTTTTTTTTGGTTCAAGAAAACCAATTATCGAGATAAATTTAAAATCAATTGGCCAAAAAAAGAGATTCATTACCTTTGGACGATGATTGAATATGACATATCCTTCGTGGAACTAGTTGATTTACCAACCCTACAGGAAATCAGCCGTCAAACGTTTTTCGACACTTTCGCGGATGTCAATACACCAGAAGATATGCAACAGTATTTGACGGAGAATTTGTCCATGGAACAATTGTCAAAAGAATGGAATCATCCTGCAACTCAGTTTTACATGGTCAAACAGCAAGACGAAGTATTGGCTTATTTGAAAATCAACGAAGCGGATGCACAAACGGAGCGACGCGAAGAGGCTTCTCTAGAAATTGAACGCATATATGTTTGTAAAGAAAATCAAGGAAAGGGTATCGGTCAACTCTTACTTGAATTCGCTATTCAGCTAACAAAGGATAAAGGATTCAAGGTGATTTGGTTAGGCGTATGGGAACACAACCTAAGAGCCATTGAATTTTATCAAAAAAATGGCTTTATCTTTTTCGGGAAACACTCGTTTTTTCTTGGACAGGACGAGCAAACGGATTTGTTGATGGAATTGCGTTTCGACTAGTAATTTTTTCCTTTTTCCTGCAATAATTCAAACGCTTCCGCAAAGCTTGGAATGTCAGTTCCTTCGTATCCATACGTTCTTCCCGTAGCGATTGAATGAAATTGCTTCATGGCTTTCAAGTGTGCGCCGGAACGCATGAAATCCAACATCACTTCGCGGCTTTCCCAAGCAGTGATGGTACATTGGTAACCTTTCACTCGTTTAGCTGAAACATGGAGTCTGCCTTTGGCTGCTTGTGCCTGAGCAAAGGAAGGAATGGCTAGTGTCCAAAACTTTAAGTAGCTCAGGAAATTCTTTGGTTTTAAGGCGGTCAGCGAAATGTACATGCAACGAAGATAACTATTTATTTTTCAATTCCTTTTTGCGGATTTCAATCAATTGATCAATTTCTAAAACCTGGTTTTGTTGAAAGGATTCATCCACGGTAAACAACAATGCGCGTTTTTTCGAAGATGCATTCGGGAAGAAATAGACATTTTGTCCCATTTTTAGTTCTATTCCACTGTTCGACATCGGACTCAAATTTGGATTCATCACCGAAGGAATCACCAAAGGTATAGACTTCAATGATCCATTGTGAAACGTAAATTGAATGCTCTGTGCATACGTCGACGATGTCGATTGAATCAAAAGAATGAGAAAGGGGAGAAGAAGTGCTTTCATGCGTTATTTACCTTAAAACATTGAAAACACTTTATTGTTTAAACTGCCCCACCAAGTTAAAAATGGTTAGCTATTTTTAATCAAGCCCATAAATTCAGCAGGTTTGAAATAGGGGTAGAGTGGAAGGGTTTCGATTAACGTTTGAACCGCTGCTTCATCAATTTCCGGAAACATGATGACTGCACCTTTTCTTCCTTGACGCAGGTAAATGTCGTGAATAATCCCTTGTTCTTTCCACACTTTTACCGTTTCTTGTTCATGCTTCAAAACTTCTCCTAATTCGGATAAATCGACTCCCTCTTTGATCGTTAATATAACTGCAGTAATGTTCATCTTTTTTTTTGTTAAAGCTAGGAACTTTTATCCTGAACATGATTAATTTTAGCAACTATTAACATATTATTTTATGTCATTTCAAGCATACTTAGACAACATTCAAAAACAAACGGGACTGAGTCCGGCGGAATTCATGACCAAAGCCGAAGAAAAAGGATTTTTACAAAATGGTCAACTCACTGCAACGATAAAGGCGACAGAAATCACGAATTGGTTGAAAGCAGATTTTGACTTAGGACATGGACACGCGATGGCGATGTATGCGTACTTCAAAGGTAAAAGGGATTGATTTTTTGGAATTTGGATTTGATGTCCTAATGAATCGTGAAAACATCCCATATGACTAAGGCTTTTTTCGTACTTTTATGAAAAATCAACCTTGATGAAATTCACGCTCCTACTATTATTCTTCGCTTTAATTGGTACTAATCATGCACAAAAAGCAAAAATTAAAATCGATGGAGATGTTGTACTAGTGAATGGTGAACCTTCTTTTATTTTAGAAAGTCCGTTATTATCCTCAAGTTACAAGGTGTATAACATGCAAAACGAACTTTTAGTTGTTTTTAATCAAATTAATTCATTTAGGCAAATAAAAACCTCTACTGGGGCTCAAACTACTCAACATTTTTCCTATTTGGCCGTAACGTTTAGCAATGAAGAACAGTCAAGGTGTGAGACAAGTACCTATGCAGTAAAGAAACTAATGGCCATGATGATTGTGAAGAATGGACTTGTAGAAAATGGACAACTGAATAATGAAAATGTCCTTCGTTTTTGTGAAAAAAAAGGATTTTATTTTTCACAACGTCGATAGGAAGATCAGGACTTTGGGTCATTCAAATGCTTGCTTTTCCCAATCCACCCAAGGTGTGTGTGATCGAAGCTATCAAAGTATTTGAGTCCGTATCCTGCTACGCGATCAAAGGTTGAATGCGCTAGAAAAGTCAACCCGACTTTCATAACGTTGTCATCTTTGAGGTAATAACCCACCAAAAACAATAATACTAGGATTCCTTGATGATGGAAAATATTGTACGCAATGGCACCTAGTTTTTTCGTAATGAGGAAGAGGATAAACGAAACATCTGGGACAAAAAAGAGGGCTAAATAAAAACCCCAAGTGCCCGGAAATAACTGGAAGTAAGCCACGGTAAACAGAATGAATAATCCAAGTGCTTCTAATTTGATGACGTTTTTCATGCTTTTTTTTCAGCAAAGGTAGTCCTCACCGAATAAACCCGACTTGATAAATATCAAGAAATGGTGGAAATGCTTTTTCTTCTGATTCTACTCAATGTTTCTGGAGTCATTCCGAGCATCGAAGCGATAAAGTTCAATGGAACTTGGTTAAACAGGTCTTTATTGAAGTGAAAGAGTTGTTGGTATCGTTCTTCTGCGGACATGGAAAGATGCTGTAGTACGCGATCCTCAAGCATGGTGAAACATTTGGTGATGAACAACTTCTCTAATTCGTTCCAACGTGGAATCTGAGCACCTATTTTTTCGTAATCTTGTTGATTCAGTACATAAAGCTCACAATCCGTTAAAGCCTGAATGTTCCAGCGGGAAGGACGATGAAACACAAAACTATCCAAGTCTACTACAAAATATCCTTGCGTTGAAATCCACTTAGTTACTTCCTTGTCGTTCATGTCTAAAAACTCCCTTAATATGCCACATTGAACAAACGCAAGTTTATCCGAGCGCTTGCCTTTTTCCAAAAAAAGCTCACCTTTTTTCAGTTCTACTGGACGAAAGAATGCTTGGATTTTCTCGGCTTCATTTTCTTCAACTCCAAAAAAAGATTGGATGTAGTGTGCTAGTTGGGACATTGCAAGTAAAATTCCCTATGCTTGTCTAAAATTCTTCAACAACTTTCCAAATAATATCAAACTTAAAAGAAGAACCAGGTAATCCTGATTTCCTTCGTGTTGATAAAAATGATTGACATATAACAGAGCCACGGCCACGCCAACAAGCAACAAATGCAATGACTTGCTTTTCTTTTGGACAAGATACATCGCTATAAGGACAAGCGGAATAATGGAAAGGATAAGGAAAGTATTCATATTCGGTTCAGCTTTCGTTTCGTAGTTTATTTGACGAATGTAAAAAGTATTTTGATACATCCTAGGGGGAAGCGTTCTAGTTTTTACAAATTATGGGAAATCCAAACAAAAAAGCCGATCACTACTGACCGGCTAATTCTGATTTTTTTTTTTTAGGAATTCCATCTCATTTACTTATCATTCATTCCAACTGCGAGTCCAAATAGTCCAGCTACAATTGCCAAGTGAAGGTATAACACGAACTTTTGCCAGTTAGGACGCTCATTCCATTTCTGTTGTTGATGAAACGGATCAAATGCGAGTCCGATTCCAAAGGAGGCAACCGCTTGCATGTAATCTTTGTTAAACAGCGCTTGGTAGGAACCAAGAAGAATAAATCCAAAGTAGAGGTATTTATTGAATGGCGTATTCATCGAAAGCTAATTAATGCGGTCGTTGTTATTTGTTCAGAATTCTCGTTCTCAATTCTGGAAAACGATAGACTGCGACCATCCACAAGACTGCTTGAATCACACAAGGCGCAACGACTGATTGTCCGTGCTCTAAATGCGTAGCTATGGCTCCGCCCATGTATGCAGCTAGAAGTAATGTTCCAATAACTCCGGTTCTCGGCAAAATAAAAAGTAGAACGGAAACAAGTTCAATCAATCCTAATGCGAAATACGCCTTAGCATCTAAACCAAATTCCGCACCCATTTTAATGGCTTCTGGGTTAGCAGTCAATTTACCAATCGAACTACCGATAAAAACAAAAGATACCAATCCTGTTAGTACCCAATACGTAATTTTTTTTGTGTTCATTGTTGTTTTAATTAAGGTTTAAAAATATTAAAAAGAATGCATTCAACACGCTTATGAATGATTGAAAATGAAAAACCGACAGTTACCTATCGGCTTCACAATGAAAAAGTAATGTGGGACTCTCTTTTCTTAGTCCAACATTGGATAATCAATGTATCCTTGGTCTTGTCCACCATACATCGTTGCTCTATCTGGCTCGATTAATGGAACATTGCGTTCAAATCGTTTCGGTAAGTCTGGATTTGAAATAAACATGGATCCATAGGAAATCATCGAAGCAATCCCTTTTTCTAATTCGGCTTCTCCCGATTCTCTGGTGTAGCCACCATTTGCCATAATGCGATGTTTCGTCGCTGGACTAAAAACTCCCATAACATCTCTTGGATATTGAGGAAGGTTATCCGTTGGAAACATGGCATTCATCAATTGAACATACGCCAATGGTAATTTGTCCAATTCACCCAGTAAATACTGGTACAAGGAAGTTGGATCGCTATCAATCATGCTGTTGTATGGAATACTCGGTGAAAGTTTAATCGCCACTTTTTCCGCACCAAGGACTTCCACCATGGCATTCATGACTTCTAGAATAAATCGACTTCTGTTTTCAATGGAACCACCGTATTCATCTGTGCGTTGATTCGAACTTTCAACCAAGAATTGATTCGGCAAATAACCAAATGCAGCGTGAAGTTCAACACCGTCAAATCCAGCTTCCATGGCGTTGATCGCTGCTTGTTTGTATTCTTGAACAATGGACTTCACTTCCGCTGTACTAAGTTCACGCGGAGTCTCGTAATCTTTCATTCCTTCCATCGTAAAATGCTGTTGCCCTTGAATGGCAATAGGGGAGGGAGCTACCGGTAATTCGCCATTTTTCACGAGTGAGTGTCCAACACGTCCCGTGTGCCATAACTGCGCGTAAATCGCTCCACCTTCTTGATGTACCGCTTCTGTCACTTTTTTCCATGCGGCAATTTGCTCATCCGTGTAAATTCCAGGTGTCATTGGACTTCCCGCAGCTTGCTTCGAAATGTTGATGGCTTCTGAAATGATGAGTCCTGCACTGGATCGTTGTTTGTAATAAAGCACAGTGGATGGACCCACAACCCCATTAAAATCAGCGCGAGAACGCGTCATTGGCGCCATGGCCATGCTGTTTTTCAAGGATAAATTCCCGATTTTTGTTTCTTTTAAAAGTTTCATTTGTTTGTATTTAGGGTTGATTAAAATTTAAATTGTGCCCATTTTCCCCGAATGGTAATCGTCCATCACTTGTTGAATTTGCTCCATGTTGTTCATCACAAACGATGCATACCCAACGATGGGTTCGTCCAACGGTTTTCCACCAATTAGCATGAAGTGACTGTCCTCGGATGAATTGATTTTCACCGTGTCCCCTTTCTTTTCAAAAGCGGTCATCGAGGTGGGAAGTAGTGTTTTTCCATCGACTTGAATAACTCCTTTTACCATGTACAATCCAAGCGTATTTCCTTCGACAAGTGGAACGGTTATTTCCTCATTGGCGGGAAGGTGACATTCGTACATAAAAGCAGGGGATAAGCTTTGAACAGGGGATTGCTGTCCGTTTAATTCACCACAAAGTACTTTCACTGTTGCTTTTCCAAGGGAAATTATTGGCAATTCAGCGGAAGGATAATGGAAAAAATCTGGTTCGATGAACTTCTGTTTTGCCGGAAGAGAAATCCAGAATTGCAAGCCATGAACCGTTTCTGGCTCAGTTCTATTTTCATTCATTCCCTCAGCATGTACGATACCGCGTCCTGCTTGCATCCATGCAACATCGCCCGTGTGCACGACCGCATCATTTCCAAGGCTATCCTGATGACGGTTGCTTCCTTCGAACAGATAAGTAATCGTTGAAATTCCAGCGTGTGGATGTGGGGGAACTCCGGCGCTACCGGGATTCCTTTGCATGGGGCCAAAATGATCTAAAAACACAAAAGGATCAATGTGTTCGACCGCGCTAGGAATAACTTGGCGGACATTCGGACCCATGCTTGCGCTTTTCGGTGCCATGCTGGAGTGTGTGATTTTCTTATGCATCTTCATTTACTTATATATACAACTATTTATGTAATTTTTTTTAATTCCCGCGGAGTTTATCCAATAAATCGTTCAGAGTTTTCGCATCCGACTCCTCCAATTGATTAAAATCAGTGACTTTTGATTGTAAAATCGATTCAATTTCCAACAAGAGCGACAATCCCGGTTCAGCTATTGAAATTTCATATTCGCGTTTGTCACGGTCCGACTGCAGGACAGAAATCAAGTTTTTATCCTTCAATTTTTTAATGAGTAGGGTGACATTAGAATTCGGCGCGATCATTCTTGACAGAATATCCTTTTGGCACATGGCATTTGGATGACTTCCTTTTAAAATTCGCAGGACATTGAATTGTTCATGTGTTACGTTGAAAGGTTTCAACACAGCAGAAATCCGGTTATTCAACCAGTTCGCCGTAAACAACACATTGATGTTGGCTTTTACGAGTTCGTTTCCAAACTTTACTTGTTTTATTTCTTGTTCAATCGATGCCATATCTTCAACTAGAATGCAAAGATGCAAATAATAGTTATATCTACAACTATTAATATTGATTTAACAAAAAACTCGACGAAAATATTGAGATTTACCTTTATCATCTATTAAAACAAGTTATTCATCACTAAATCCTGCCAAGTAGATACATCCCCACAGAATTGACAAATGCACGTATAAAATAACTTTATGGCATGTTCGGCGATCATACCAACTTGTCTTTTGATTGAAGGGATCGAAAGCCAATCCAATACCGAATGAAGCCGCGGCTTGTGCGTAATCCTTTTTAAATAAAGCATGATAGGTTCCCAGTAGGAGGAAGCCTATGTACAGATATTTGTTGAAAGGAGTATTCATATTGTAAAATTATTAAAAAAAAAGCCCATTTTGAGTGACTGGAAATCGCTCCCCCCTTCAATCCGCCGCGGCCGATTGAACCTAAGACCCTTTTTTCGAACACAAAAAAAGCCGACCATTTCTGATCGGCTTTTTGCTCCCCCTTCAGGACTTGAACCTGAGACCCTCTGATTAACAGTCAGATGCTCTAACCAACTGAGCTAAGGAGGAATGTTGCTCTCTGATTGAGGATGCAAATATAAATAAATTTTTATTTAATCAAAATCAGAAAAGGCAAAAAAAATAGATTTTTTTTCGACCTTTTTATAAGTACTTAATAATCATCTTCATCCATGGTGAAATCATCCATGCTTGCTTCGTAAGAATCATCATCATTGTCCAAAATATCCACAGAGAAATCATCTTCTCGGTTGGCTGGACGAAGAATATTCGTTTTAGAAACATTCAAACGAATTTCTGAACGAATGGAACCATCCTCGTGTTGAAAGGCTTTGGAAAAAGGCGTACCGATGATTTCTACCATGGCGCCACGCTTTAGGAAGTCGACAATGCGCATATTGGATCCTTCGCGTTTCCAAATGGTGCAATTCACCCATGTCGTTTTAGTCTTCACCGCACCGGTGCGTTTGTCCTTCCAATTTTTATTATGTGCCACCGGAAAATTAATCGCAATGATTCCTCGATCCATTGTTTTTGTCAATGCATCTTTACCGATGTTTCCAATTAACCTCGTTTCAAAAATTGTTGCCATAATTTTATGTTCTTTTCACTTAAGACATGAAATGTATGAAAAATTCCCGCAATACAAAGATAAAAATCTGATTTTCTGCTAGTTCCTAGTGATGATGTCCACCTGGGCCATGTGCATGTCCATGTGCAATTTCATCCGCAGTCGCATCACGAACTTCTAACACTTCACCTGAAAAATGCAAATCTGTTCCAGCCAAAGGGTGATTGAAATCCATTTTCACATGCTCTTCATCTACTTCGATGATTTTACCACGCAATTGGTTTCCTTCATTGTCGCTCATTGGAACCAAAGCCCCAACATGGAACATTTGATCATCAAATTTCCCGTCCTCATCGTGGAAGATGTTTATTGGAATCATTGCCGTATGCTGTGGATCATGATCACCGTAAGCGTTTGCCGCTAAAATGTGAAAATCAAATGCATCTCCAACCGTTTTATTCGCTAGGTTCTCTTCGAACTCTGGAATTAAACTTCCAACTCCGTATAGGAATACCAATGGATTCGTTTCATTTGTTTCTTCAATCTGTTCACCAGTTGAATGATTCGATAGCTTGTATTTTAACGTCACTACCTTGTTTGCTGAAATTTGCATACTCAATTGTTTAATTTAATTTCTACTGTCGATTTTCGACGCTTATTTGCGTAATAAAGCTTTGACAAAATTTGGTGTTGCAAAAGTCGCAAAGTGAATATCCTCATTATAGTATCGCAATCCTTGATCTGTAACGAACTGACGAATCTCGTCCACATTCTGTACATTTTTCGGATGACAATTTCCTTTGATCCCGTATTGGAAACTCCACATACCAGTAGGGTAGGTAGGGACAAAGAACAATCCTACCGGAGCATTATTTTCACCAAAAATTCCTTGAAGGGTATGGTTCAATTCAGCGAACGCTTTTTCATTGAATTTTGGCGATTCTCCTTGTGCGACAAGGATTCCTTCCGCCTTCAAAGCATTGTAACAATTTGTATAGAACTCTACGGAGAATAATCCTTCTGCTGGACCAACAGGATCAGATCCATCCACGATGATGATGTCGTATTCTCCTTGTTTCGCATTTTTCACGAAGGCAATTCCGTCGTCCACAATTAGTTCCAAACGAGGATCGTCAAAAGATGCGGCAATTTGTGGCAAATGCACTTTACATGCTTCGATTACCTCACCGTCGATTTCAACCATCGTTACTTTTTCAATGTTCGCGTGACGCAATACTTCTCGCACAGTTCCACCATCACCACCACCGATTACCAAAACGTTTTTCGCGTTTCTCAAAGTGAATAGGGAAGGATGTGAGATCATTTCATGGTAATGGAACTCGTCTTTTTCTGTCGTCATGACCATATCGTCTAACGCCAACATTTTTCCATATTTCAATGACTCCAAAATACGCACACGTTGGAAAGGAGATTGTACATCAACAAAAACATCTCCGGTAAATCGCAAAGACAATGCTTGATCTTCGTCCTTGTCCGTAAACCATACGTTGCGTGTATAGAATTCTGGATTTCTCCATTCTGCTGCTTTTTCACGCGCTGAAGAAAGATCGAAATCATTGCGTTGCAATAAATTCACGGATCCACGTTTCATTTCTAATGCGGAATATGATTTGGCACCAAAACACTCTTTCAAGTGATCAAAGGAAATCCATGCATTCATTTCACCACAAGTGAATAAATCCACCGCTGCATAACCGTATTCCGGCCATGTATGAATTGCCAAGTGACTTTCTTGAATTACAACTACACCCGAAACACCATAAGGTGAAAAGTGGTGAAAGGTAGAGTTAATCACTGTTGCACCAGCTTTTTGTGCTGCTCCAACCATGTCGCGTTCGATAGCTGCCACGTCGTTCATCACGTGTGGATCACAGTTCATAAATTCAACGAGAATGTGATTTCCTAAGGCTGTACTCATATTTGTTGTCGTATTAAATTGAAAAAGTGGCGCAAAATTACGGATTTCCCTTAGATTTTTCGGTGATAATTGCGACAAATAATGGATTCTGAAAAATTTAATGCCGAATTAACGCGAAACGTCTTAGTTTTTGAGAAAACGGAGCTTGTCCAAACTGACTTTGATTCGAGCCTGTCCAAAGATCACTGATAGCTGTTTTCCCTTCATTTCCTCCACCACACCAATGCGATTCGTTTGTATGAGCTGAACTTGAGAGCCTACTTTGATCATTTCCTGCTGATACGTTTCTACCTTTTCCTGCTGTTTCTTTGTTGGTTTTTTTGGCGCAATGGATTCTTGCTTTTTCAGCTCTGTCTTGGATTTCTCCATGCGCAAGAACTGTGTCAACTCTTGAAACAACAAGGTATTCACGTCTTTTTTTCGCGATTTTGCATTGAAACGCTCAATGAATTGCAGCATTTTCTTACCAGCCTGCAATTGTTTACTATTGACTTCTGTAACTTGATTTACTTGAGATAAACGCGCATCCAACTTGGATTCTTTCGATTCATATTCTGCCTTGGCTCTGATTGCTTCCGTAGATACTCGGTCAAACTTTTTGGACTTTTCGAGTAGCTGATTTCGTTCTTTTTGTAAGGAATTTAACAAGGTATCTAATTTCACCTTCTTTTGATCCAAACGGCTCTTTGCATCTGCAATTAGCTCTTTTGAAATGCCATTCATTTGAGCGACCTCAAAAGTAAAGGAGCTTCCTGGTTGACCAATGGAAAATTGATAAAGCGGTTGCAAGTTTTTTTCATTAAACAACATACAACCATTTTGTGCATGTGGTAACTCACTGGCTTTGAGTTTAATGTTTCCGTAGTGTGTGGTGATCACACCAAAGGATTTCAAGCGATAAATTTGCTCAAAAAATACTTCTCCAAGTGCACCGCCTAATTCTGGATCTGAACCTGTTCCAAATTCATCTAATAACAACAACGATTGATGATTTGCTACTTCCATAAAGTACTTCATCCTTTGCAGACGGTAAGAATACGTACTTAATTCATTTTCAATAGATTGATTATCCCCAATATCAGATAAAATGGTGCTAAAAAAACACATGACGCTATTCTCATTCACCGGAACTAACAGTCCGGACTGCAGCATCATTTGCAATAATCCAATGGTCTTTAAGGTGATGCTTTTTCCACCCGCATTTGGACCCGAAATAACGAGTAAACGGGACGTTGGACTCATGGAGACAGATTGTGGAAAAGTGACTTTTCCAGAGACCTGATTGGATTTCCAAAGAATAGGGTGGAAGGCATCCTTTAAATGGAATCCAGCTGTTTGTGCAATGGATGGTAAGTTCGCGTTTAAATCGAGTGCCAACTTGCATTTTGCATTGATAAAGTCCAATTGAACAAGCAACTTTTGGTAGGATTCGATCAAAGGTTTGAAATGCGCGATAGTAGCTGTTAAAACCTGTAAAATCCGATGGATTTCCTTGCGTTCATCATCGAACAGAAACTCCAATTCATTGTTCAACGGCACATTGATTACAGGTTCGACAAACGTCAAACTTCCCGTTTTACTAGAACCGTGAATATTTCCAGGAACTTTTCGCTTAAAGGTAGACTGAACGGTTAGTACGCGGCGATCGTTGATAAATCCCTCGAGGGTTTCACCCAGAATTTTATCCTTATTGTACTTTCGTAATTCACGGTCAAAATTTCGATTAATTTGTACGCGCAGTGTACGAATGCGTGCACGAATCTCTTTCAATTCAGGCGAAGCATCATCCTTTACATTTCCAGCACGATCAAATACTTGATCAATCTCTGTGAGGATTTCCTTCGTATAATAAACATCCTTCGTCAGTTCCTTCAATAAAGGATACGTAAATAGTGCTTTGTCGAAAAACTGAATAATGTGATTAACTAAATCCGAGGCCTGATATAAACGACGAAATCCTTCAATTGGAATGACTGCTTGTTGAATTCCAAGCAAACGAATTTCGTTTTGTAATTCTTCGAAATCCAAAGCAGGAAATTTTTCTCCGTGTATGCGAATGGATTTAAATTCATTCAAGCGATTTAATTCAACACGAATTTGCTTGAAGCGATTTCCAGGTGTTAATTTACGTGCGGACAACTTTGCACTTGGACCCACACAAAATGATTCCAACCATTCGCGAATGAGTTCGAATTCTAAATCAGTTAAAGTTTGTGCATCCGTTGTAAGCATAGAACAAAGTTAATGGAAATCAAATCATGCGCTCCAATATATGGAACAAACAACCGTATCACAATAGAGTTCGTTTTGTGCTTTGATTCAAACAAATGTATTATAATTAATATTATGTTAAATAGAATAATCAAAGATAAAGGGACTGTGTAAACAATCCCTCTTTCTACTTATTCCTTCCAGGCGTCGTATCCACCTTCTAAGTCATATACTTTTTTGAATCCTGCTTTCTTCAAATCTTTCGCCGCACTAGCCGATCTTCCACCAGCCGCACAATATACCAAGACTGGTTTTGTTTTGTCTAACTTCTTGGTTGCGGTTGCGACAAATGTTGGAGAAAAATAATCAATGTTCATCGATCCATTGATTTTTCCTTGCGCTACTTCATTCGCCGTTCGCACATCTAAAATTTGAGCTGTTGGATCTTTCATTAATTTTTTAAACTCTGCTTGCGATACACGATTCTGTGCACATGAGACCGTTGCTAATCCAATTAACAACAAAGAAAATAGAACTTTCATATGGGATATTTTTGTTAACAAAGATAAGCATTCAATCTACGCTTTATGTGACCTTCGTTACAAAAGTCTATTTAACATAAGATAATGGCCGAGAATCAAATTATCAGTAACTTCGTCTAAATTCCCTACCGTATGGCCATTTATTCGTTCAATGGATTTATCCCTGTCATCAAAGCTTCTAGCTTCGTTCATCCGCAAGCATCTGTCACCGGAAATGTGATCATTGGTGAAAACGTCTACATTGGTCCAGGCGCAGCTATTCGAGGAGACTGGGGACAAATCATCATTGAAGACGGCTGTAATGTACAAGAGAATTGTACCATTCACATGTTTCCTGGAACAACCGTTCATTTAAAGAAAGGTGCACACATCGGACATGGCGCCATCATTCATGGTGGAATCATAGAAGAAAACTGTTTGATTGGAATGAACAGTGTCATAATGGACGATGTCGTTATTGGAAAAGAATCGATTGTTGGTGCCTTGTGTTTCGTTCCAGCGAACACCCAAATTCCTTCGCGCTCACTCGTAGTCGGTAATCCCGCGAAAATCATCAAGGAAGTCAGCGACGAAATGATTCAATGGAAAACGGAAGGAACAGCCCTGTATCAGCAGCTACCGTCCGACTGTCACGCTTCCCTCCTACCTTGCGAACCACTGCGCGAAATCGAAGAAAATCGCCCCGTTCAAAAGCAAGATTATTTCGTTTGGCACAAAAAGAAATAAACATTCTCCTTTTTTGTTAACATTTGACTGATCAAGTGCAAAGGATGTATTATCTTTGACTCCCGTAGTTACAAATTATTTTATGTCCAATTCAACCAAGTATGTTTTTGTAACCGGGGGCGTTACTTCTTCTTTAGGCAAAGGCATCATCGCCGCATCTCTAGCGAAGCTTTTACAAGCTCGCGGATACTCGACCACCATTCAAAAATTAGATCCGTACATCAATATCGATCCAGGAACCCTGAATCCATACGAGCATGGAGAATGTTATGTAACAGATGATGGAGCGGAAACTGATTTGGATCTTGGACACTACGAGCGTTTTTTAAATGTTCCGACTTCTCAGGCGAACAACATCACAACCGGTCGCATTTATCAGTCTGTCATTGAAAAAGAGCGTCGCGGTGATTATTTAGGGAAAACGGTTCAAGTGATTCCTCACATCACAGACGAAATCAAAGAACGCATTCAATTGGTTGCCAAACATGGTAAATACGATATCGTGATTACAGAAATTGGCGGAACCGTTGGTGACATTGAGTCCTTGCCATATGTGGAGGCTGTTCGACAAATGTTGTGGGAGTTTGAAAACGACTGCATCGTTGTACACTTAACCTTGATTCCTTATTTATCGGCAGCTGGAGAATTAAAAACAAAACCGACACAACACTCCGTAAAACAATTATTGGAGTTAGGTGTCCAACCAGATATTTTATGTTGTCGTACCGAGCATGAATTGGAATTAGGACTTCGTCAAAAAATTGCGAAATTCTGTAATGTTTCCGTGAATGCGGTCATTGAAGCACGTGATGCGTCCTCCATTTACGATGTGCCTTTGTTGATGCACAACGAAGAACTGGACAATGTGGTGTTAGACAAACTGGGATTATCAAAAAAATCCAAACCAAATTTAGACAACTGGAAATCGTTCTTGGAACGACTTAAAAACCCAAAACACGAAGTGACCATTGGATTGGTTGGGAAATACGTTGAATTAAAAGATTCCTATAAATCAATCAGCGAAGCATTTATTCACGCAGGTGTTTCCAACGAAACAAAAGTCCACTTGAAATGGATTCACTCTGAAGAATTAACACCAGCTAATATTGCTGAGGAATTGGCCAATCTAGATGGAATTCTAGTCGCTCCTGGTTTCGGTTCCCGTGGAATTGAAGGAAAAATCGAAGCGGTTCGACATGCTCGTGAAAACAACATTCCATTCCTTGGCATTTGTTTAGGAATGCAGTGTGCAGTGATTGAATTTGCACGCAATGTATTAAACCTTGGCGATGCCCATTCAACTGAAATGTCCGAAAAAACTTCAGCGCCTGTCATCTCCATGATGGAAGAACAAAAGAAAATTTCGAACATGGGTGGAACCATGCGATTAGGAGCCTATCAATGTGAGTTGAAACCGAAGTCCAATGCTTCCCTCGCTTACAACGCCAATAAAATTTCAGAACGTCACCGTCACCGTTATGAATTTAACAACGACTACTTATCGGCCTATGAAGGTGCCGGAATGACAGCAACTGGTAAAAATCCAGATTCAGGATTAGTGGAAATCGTTGAAATACCTACTCACCCTTGGTTTGTCGGAGTTCAATTCCACCCTGAATACAAGAGTACAGTGGCTCAGCCCCACCCTATTTTCGTTGCTTTTGTAAAAGCAGCATTGAACAATAAAAAGTAAAAAAAAGACTATGGATCGTAATTCGGTAACCGGACTCGTATTAATTGGATTAATCTTAACGGTTTTCTCCATCATGAATCAGCCATCTGCGGATGACTACAAGAAAAAAGAAAAGGCAACTACTTCTAAGGTAGTAGCAAAAACAGCGAGTAGTAAGAAAACAGCAAATGCTGTCTCTGCAAATGCTGGACCAGAAATAACACCAAATGATCGTCAACAAGCGAAAAAAGTAGTTGTTGGTAAAATTGTCAGTTTAGAAAATGAGGATTTACACGTAGACTTCAATACAAAAGGAGGAATCGTTGCGGCAGTCTATTTAAAAAAATACAAATCTTACAAGGACTTTGCGGCAAAGAAGGATGCTTCGCTATGTTTGTTCAAAAACGGAAACGCTTACAATCAGTTAGTGATTCCTGTTGGAAATCAAACAATTCACACACGCAATTATCAATTTGAAGTTGTAAAACAGGATGCGAATTCCATCGTATTTGAAGCACCTTTAGCAGGTGGTAAAGTTCGTCAATCATACACCTTGAATAAAAGCTATGATTTAGATTATGTAGTGGAATTAGTTGACTTAAAAGGTGTTGCAAACGAAAATGTTAAATTAAACTGGAAAGCGGATTACAACAAAACGGAACGATTATTCAGTGAACAACGTCGTGTTTCAACAGTATGTTTCAACCAAAAGAACGAAGGATTGGACTACCTAAGTGAAACGAGTAATGATGCACAAGATGCAGAGGACGAAATCGAATGGGTGGCATTTAAACAGTCTTACTTCTCCTCTATTTTGAAGCCAGCGAATGCTTTCCCGAAAGCAGGTACTAAATTCCGCATCAATACCTTTAAAGGAAACACAGAAAAAAGCTGGAAGGTACTTAAAGGATATAGCGCGACAATGGCTTTAGACTTTACGAATAACAAAGCATCCTTCAACTGGTTCTTTGGTCCAAACGACTACGAATTTTTGAGAACGTACAAAAGCAATTACGATGATATCCTAAACTTTGGTTGGGGCTTATTCCGTTGGATTAACTTGTACGCTGTACAACCTATCTTTAATGTTTTAGTGGATTACGGAATGAGCGTTGGGATTGCCATATTAATTCTGACCTTGATTTTGAAATTGATCTTGATGCCAATTCAATGGAAAATGTTTGTTTCATCCGTGAAAATGCGCATTTTGAAACCAGAAGTGGACGCACTAAACGCGAAGTATCCAAAACAAGAGGATGCGATGAAAAAGCAAATGGAAATGATGGCGTTGTACCGCGAATCTGGCGCAAGTCCTTTGGCTGGATGTGTGCCCATGTTGATTCAAATGCCGATTTTATTGGCGGTTTTCCGATTCTTCCCTGCAGCATTTGAATTACGTCAACAACCTTTCTTATGGGCAGAAGATTTAAGTTCATTTGACTCCATCTTTGACTTCGGATTCTCGATCTGGCCTTATGGTGACCACGTGAGTTTATTCACCTTATTGATGGCTGGAACAACGCTAGCATATACTTTTATGAACAGTGGAAACATGCAGCAGCCACAACAACCGGGCATGCCGAACATGAAAGTCATCATGTATATCTTCCCGATTATGATGATTTTCTTCTTTAACAATTACTCTTCTGGATTAAGTTACTACTACTTTATCTCCACCTTGATTTCCATCTTAATGATGGTAGTAATCAAACGATTCTTTGTGGACGAGGAAAAATTGAAAGTGAAAATGGCAGAGCGCAAATCGAACAATGCTGGAGGAGAGAAAACAAAGAAAAAATCTCGCTTTCAAGAGAAATTAGAAGAAATGCAGCGCAAGCAACAAGAAATGTTAAAAAATAAAAAATAAGACCCATGAAATTTTTCATCGATACAGCAAATCTTGCTGAAATAAAAGAAGCGTACGACCTTGGAATCCTGGATGGCGTAACAACAAATCCATCGTTGATGGCGAAAGAAGGAATTACGGGGGCTGAGAACATTTTAAATCATTACGTTGCCATTTGCAACATCGTTGATGGACCAGTAAGTGCAGAAGTGATTTCAACCGATTTCGAAGGAATGGTGCGCGAAGGTGAGCAATTGGCAGCCTTACACAAAAATATCGTGGTGAAAATCCCAATGATTACTGAAGGCATCAAAGCGATTAAGTATTTTGCTTCGAAAGGCATTCGCACGAATTGTACCTTGATTTTCTCTGCAGGACAAGCCTTATTGGCAGCTAAAGCAGGAGCGACATACATTTCACCGTTTTTAGGACGTTTAGATGACGTGTCCACTGATGGAATTCAATTGATTCAGCAGATTCGCGTGATTTATGACAACTATGCATTCAACACGGAAATCCTCGCAGCATCTGTTCGTCACCCAATGCACATCATTCATTGTGCGGAAATTGGTGCGGATGTGATGACAGGACCATTAAGTGCGATCAAAGCATTGGCAAAACATCCATTAACTGACTTGGGATTACAACAATTTTTAGCGGATTACGCAAAAGGAAATAAATAAGCCATGCTTCCAAAGGAAGAACGCAAGGCATTGAACGAAGCATTTTGGTCTGGATTTAAAGACCATATGCGTGGACAGATGTCGAGTACCGGACGAAGAGTGAATTGGTCCAGTTATCCCACACAAGTAAAAAACACGTACTTACGGATGATTTGTACAGGGACTCAAACGTCCATCTGTTACGATATTCAATTCAAAGATGCTGGAATTCAAGCCATTGTTTGGGAGCAATTAACGGAACTGAAAGTTGTCTTGGAAAATGCCATGTCCATTCAAACGAACTGGAACCCACGTTTTCATAATTCGGAAGGACAAATCATCGGTCGAATTTCCTGGGAACTTGATGGTGTCAATTTTTACGAACCTTCTGATTGGCCTAAAATTTATGCTTTTTTTAAAAAGCATTTAGTAGAATTCGACTCCTTTTACCAAGAATTCAATGACATCTTGATTACATTGGTTGATTAGTAACAATCCACCGTCTGATTCGTGTTCTTGTAAAATGACACATTAAAAGTTAACTTTACCCTATGAAACAACTTCTTCTTTTCATCCTTGTCTCATTTTCCATGGGAATTTCAGCACAAACGGTGATTCTATCAACAGACTTTCAGAATGGGATGCCTTCGAATTATACGATTGTGGACAATGACGGAAATGTGCCAGATCCAACTGTCGCAGAATACACAAGCGCGTGGATAACCGTTGTCGATCCGGAAAACGCCTTGGATACTGTTGCTGCATCCACTTCGTATTTCACGAGTTTAGATTCTGCCAGTCGCTGGATGATTACCCCTGCTCTTTCCTTGGGTGCATTTGGAAATTTCATCAAGTGGAATGCAAAATCCCACGATCCATCTTTTCCAGATAGCTACCTTGTTCTTGCGTCATCTACTGATAATCAAATAGCTAGTTTCACGGATACGATTGGATTCATCGAAGAAGAAAACTTCGAATGGACAAACCGCGAAATCAATTTATTCACGCAAGGATACCATGATCAAACGATTTACGTAGCGTTCGTGAATATTACGTTGGATGGATTCAAATTGTATGTAGACGACATTGAAGCACGAAAAGAAGATCCTGTTGGATTGCAGGAACCAACGGTTGTTCCATATGTTGTATATCCAAATCCAACCACCGATTTCATTCAAGTGGCAAGTCCGCAAAAAATTGACAAATTGGAGGTATTAGATTTGAATGGGACACTTGTTTTATCCAGTTCAACGCCCATAATAAATGTTCAGTCACTTCCAACAGGAATGTACCTTGTTCGTTTTTTAAGCAATGGAATTTCCACCACGCAACGCATTTCCAAAATCTAATGACACATTTAATCGATCAAGTTGCCCAACTCGTTGAAGCGAAATTCAAGGATTTAGAAGGTAGCCACGATTGGTTTCACATTGAACGCGTTTGGAAAACCGCACTTTTTCTTCAATCCAAAGAAGGTGGGAATGCAGATGAAATTTCGCTAGCCGCCCTGCTCCACGACTATTCGGACCACAAATACAATGGCGGGGATTTTGATGCGGGTTCACGCGAAGTATTGAATTTGCTCAATCAATTGAATTGTCCATTTGAAATCGCTGATCGCGTTTCGAAAATTGTTCAAGTCGTTTCCTACAAAGGCGCACTCGTTTCTGACGAAGCAACATCCATAGAGGGAAAGATTGTACGCGATGCTGATCGATTAGACGCCATTGGTGCCATCGGCATTGCACGAGCATTTTCATACGGAGGGAGTAAATTACGGCCTTTGTACGATCCAAGCATCGCACCCCTACTCCACGCGACAAAAGAGGAATATGCGAAATCAAAAAGTCACACCGTTAATCATTTCTACGAAAAGCTCTTGTTACTGAAAGACCGCATGGAAACAGCGACAGCTCGACAACTTGCCGAGGAACGACACCAGTTTATGTTGGATTTTCTAAAGCAATTTGAGTTGGAGTGGAATCTCAAATAATCAATTTACTGATTGCTAGATGCGATTTATTTTTTGAGGATTTTGTCTCGAATCAAAAACATCAGCAATTTTGATCCATTTCTTTTTGAAGTCTACGGAATAAATCAACTTAAATTGTTTGAATATCAGGTAGGTATCAATACCAAACCTGGGGACTTAACATCATTTGGTATCCAATACTATTGTTTATTTTCCACTTTTTGGCTTAATCCAAAAAGTTCGCAAAAAGATCAAGACTTCGAATTCGATTCCCTTTGCAGATCGTACTCTGAAAGGATATTCCTTACATCAAGCAAAGGGTTTTCTACGGATTTTGTCACACGATGCTTGGCGCATGAGCTTGCAGCTATGCTGAGCATTCGCGCGTGACAATGCTCCTTGAAAAACATCGAATTCTATGTCGGTCCCAATTCTATTTCGAATTTCTTTCTTCGAAGTGTAAACAATAGTCATTCACAAGATTTCTTTCCCGCGCATGAAAAGATGTAACGTCAACCCTCACGACGAAGTTGCGTTAAAATTTCTGGCTGTTTGAGCCGAGGCACGAGGCGAGTTTCAGAAATTTTAGCAACAAGGACGATGAGGGTCGTTTCATCTTTTAAGCGCTAGACTTTTTTGTTACTTTTTGGGGCAATGCCAAAAAGTAAAAGAATCTGAAATAGTTTCTTTTATCCCCAACTTTTAGTTTTGATCCAAAGGTAGCGGTATTCGACTGAAATAAGTCGAAATATGTCACCTATGCTTGTATCCGAGCATAATACAAAACTCCCAAACAAGAGGATGCTTCAATTAAAACACGAACAATTATTTAAATAAAATTAATCCGCACCATAGGTCAAGACCTCTTTTAATACATTCAAATCCAAATCTTTCAAGGATTTAAATCGAATACAATAAGCGCTTACACTGGCTTTACCCATTTTATCCGCAAAGTGTTTCTTTAAATAATCGTGGTCTTCTAGTCCAATTAAATAAATAGAAATGCCTGTTTTATTCGCGCTAACACCAATTCGGAAGGAATCCTTACTTGATCCGTCTACATAGTATAGTGTTCGTTCACCGTAGCCTATGGTTGGATTAGCCACCACTTTCCCCTCTTCATTCAAACCATCAAAAAAAGTGCGTTTTGCCTCGGGCATTAATTGAAGAAGAAGTTCATTCAAGAGCAACAAGTCCTGTTGTTTGGAGGGGATTTGTGAGGAAATAAATGTTTTTATTTGAATGTTGGGATCCATTTTAATTTTCTTCTTTAATAGGCAAGATTTACTGAAATAGATTCGCAAATCCTATTTTGATTCACAAATCAAGCGAATAACTTGATGATTAAATAACCCATTGAAACGAAAATCAAGCCGTAAGCTGAACGCTTCAGTATGCGTTTTTTTCTAGCGAAATCAGCATCCATGGGTTTTAGTCGCGATTCACCGAAAACCAATAGGTAAATTCCACCAAAAAGTGGAATTAGTACGTCAATATAATTCATCTTTTCTTTGTTTTTCTATGTTTCGTTTTAAGGCCTTTAGCAATTTCGTTTCGAAATCATGAATGATTTGTTTGGACCAAAAGGCTCCATACATTGGAATATTTGTACTGAGTTGATACCTGCACGATAAGGTTAATTCTGTTCGGTGTGCGGACTGGCGTTTCAATCGATAGGTAATGGCATGAAACACCAAATTTCTATTGCGCAAAGCATGCTGAAAGGTCTGACTTTTATTCAAAATGGATTGATCGATATCGATGGCAAAGGATAACTTTTTACGGTCTTTTTGTTCGATCACTTTTTCAAGAAGGACAATCCCGTTGCTAAAATATCCCAAGCGCGTATTGGTTTTGTCGTTGTAATTAGACCGAACTGGATTTGGGAATCCCACATAATTATAGATACTTGACTCCATGTCATTTGATAAATTAGGAACAGAAAACAAGTTGTTCCAAACACCTTGATCACAAGATTCAATGATGATTTTCTCGCTTAACTCAAAGGCATTCGTTTTTTTATCCATTCCTTTTTCGACATGACCTAGAACCAAAGGCAACGCAATAAAAATCAAACTGTTTTTTGTCATGCCGGTATTCGAATCCCCGGTATTTTCTTTCAAACACAAACGCAAACTTAAACTCACTAGTGCTGAAATCAGTGCATATGGCGGCAATAGAATCACGAAACAACCTAAATCCTCTAGTTGTGTGATAAACGCAATGAACAGAAACAGAAAAACACTGATCATTGGAAACAAGATGGACTTTAATTTGCTTTCAATAAACGTTTTTTTATCTAATACGAAAGGTAAATAACCCATCAGAACTGGCACCAAAATGAGGTAGGTCCACGAGTTGATTTCCATTACGTGAAATTCAACCAGCAACCTAAAAAGCAGTGCATAAACAACTGACGCAATAATTCCTGTGTATTTTTTCATCAATTAATCTAATCCCATTTTTTTATATCCTTCAAAAATTTTACTTACTTCGAAATAGAAGGTTTTATTTTTTCCATCGACTTTAAAGTCCATTTTATCACAAATTCCGCCATCTTGAACCAAGGTTTGTTCTTTTAGCTTTGCCCCAACCATTTCCAAAATAAAATACTCTTCTTCTACTTTAATGACCGGCCAAGCTGTCTCGCAAGATTTCCCATCACCTTTCTGTAAAATCGAGTTCATCAGTCCAAATTGAATGGTTTTATATTTCGCTGCATTGGCTGTATCTCCAATGATTTTATAAGTTTGACGTAAAATTTTATGTGCCATCATATCCGTATAATCTATGCTCAACAATTCCTTCGTAATCTGAATGATTTCGGAATGATTGGCTGCATTCATTTGCACATACATTTCTCTTTTTAGGCTATCAAATTTTTTGGATGCAGCTTGGGCCAGATTATATTGTTCGCTTTTCAAAAAACTATAGCGAAAATCCTGGTAATCAATGTTTGTTTCTCCCGACTCAAGTTTTTTGACATAGTCAGAATAGGTATCTTGAAAGGATGGTAAAACAACTTCGGATGTAGATTGTCCAAATGAACGGATTGAAATTGTCATGAGTATGACCAATAATAGAATGGCTCTGTTTTTCATATTTGCATTAATTCGTTTTTGTTCACCGGTAAATCCACTGTTAATGTAGCAAAAATGAATTAATTGCTTGGGGATATTTTTCACAATTACAATATTGTCTTAATTCTTGAATCCAATTTTTTGACGGTTCGACTGACTCACTTTTTTTTGATCCTTTTGCATTAAGTAAGTTAAAACCTGCTCAATGTCCACAAACTTTTGATTGAATTGTTTTTCCATCTCTCGTAAATGCTTGGCAAGTTCCTCATGTGAAAGCGCCCACTGACGCATGTGTACGAAAGCGCGCATGATGGATATGTTTATTTCAATAGCGACATCTGAATGTAAGACACTTGACAACATAGCGATTCCTTGTTCAGTGAACGCAAAAGGAAGATATCTTTTCCCTCCCCAACTTGAGGACGCAATTTGCGTCCTCAAGTTCTCCCATTCAGTTGAAGTTAATTCAAACATAAAATCTTCCGGAAAACGTTTAATATTCCTACGAACAGACTCCTTCAATCTTTTGGTTTCTATCGTATACAACTGGGCTAAATCAAAATCCAACATGATTCTCATTCCTCGTACTTCATGAATACGATTCTTAATGTGTGCTAATTCCATTTTTTTCAATTTTCGATTTAAAAATCAAATTTCGATTGGACAGTGGAAATTATTCGGTTGATAAATAGTTATATCCGAATGAATTTGATTGAGAAGAAATGGATTTCCCCCGATTAATGAATATGAAACAAGGGCTGTGCCGCTAAAAACTGGGCTTTTCGCTTCATGGTCTGCTCCATGTGTCTTCGTGCCGCCTGACTTTTGGGATATAGAATTTTATGCTGCTCGGACTGACGAATCTGTTGCCATTGCCACAGTAAATCAATGGTTTCTTCCGCAAAGAAACTAGATTGAAAGAAAACCCATAATTCGTTCACTGCTTCTGGCGTTGGATGAACACCGTCGGACTTATAGTAACGATAATCGCGTAAATCGTCCAGTACAAATTCGTAAGCTGGAAAATAATACACTCCGGTTTCCTCTTGCAGTTGCTCCACCGCTAAAAGCAAGCGTGCTTTGCTTCGATTGTTTTCAATGTAACCGTCCTTGATGTGGCGAACAGGACTCAACGTAAAAAAAATAGAGAGCGACGGATTTTGATTTTTTAACAAGGAAATTACTGACTTCCAACGGGAAACCATTTCTTCTATCGAACTATTTTCTTTGTAAAATAAGGTGGAATTTTGTTTGTGACAATTCGCTACAATTTCACCATCTGATTTCAATTTGTATGCCCAAGCACTACCGAAGGTCACAAACAAATGCGTCGCTTTTCTTAAAAACATGCGCATTTCTGAGCGAAGTTTTTCGATTTTACTGGATAGTTCTTCTGAACTCATGCCGTAAATCGTTCCAGCCAATTCCCAGGAGAAGAAAATATCTTCGTGCTGCAACATTCGCAAGGAAATCGTGTGGTCAAAGGTCCATTCGATTAATTTGGCAAGCGCAAGTGGATGAAAAATGGTCCCTCCTGGATTCACCAAGGATTCGAATCCATTGGAGCGAATGATGGTTCCAAGTTCATCCGAGAAACAACTTCCCAAAAACACAAAAGAATCCCCATGTCTGAATGTTGGATAAGCCTGTTCCTTTAACCAATGATCGTAGCTGTTTACACTCATTTCTCGCCCAATAAATTTTCAGCGTTTTGAATGGCCGCTTCCGTCACAACTTCACCACTCATTAATCGAGCAATTTCATGTGGACGCTCCTTTTGATCGATCACACGAACCGAAGTTTGCATCCGATTATTTCTAATTTCCTTGGATACAACCATGTGCTGTGCTGCCTTTGCCGCAACTTGTGGCAAATGAGAGATCGCCATTAATTGAACGGTTTTACCCATCTTAGAGAGCAATTGTCCCATTTTTAATGCAACATCCCCTGAAACCCCTGTATCAATCTCATCAAAGAAAATAGTCGGCAAAGACTGTTTCTCTGAAATCATTTGTTGTAAGGCAAGCATCAATCGAGAGAGTTCTCCCCCACTTGCCGCTTTTTCGATTGGCACGGCTTCGATTCCGAAATTGGCGGAAAATAAAAAGTCAACACCCGTACATCCCGTTCGATTCAATTCACTTTGTTTACTTAAATCAAATTTCAAAGTCGTGTGTGGAAGTTTTAGATCTTTCAATCGTTCTTGGAGTCTTTCTAAAATAACTGGTATGCGTTGACCTCGTTCTTCGTGTAAGAATTGTGCATCTTTCCAAAGCTCATTTTTCAACTGATCATAGGCTGCTCGCTTTTTGGTACAAGCATCCAACAATTCATCTAGGGAATTTAACTTACCTGACAATTGATCATACATGCGCTTTAAGTCATCCGCTGAACTTAAGCGATGCTTGTTCAGAATCTTATTAAAGGCATTCCATTTTTCCTGAAGTATCGATTTGTCTGACTCATTGACATCCAATTCGTCTATGGCATCATCCGCTTCTAAAGACATTTCCTTCAATTCAAGTAAGATTGAGTCCAAACGCTCTTTCATCGATTGAAGTAAAGGATCGTAACTCGCCTGTTTATCAATGGATGACTTTAGTCGATATAATTGCTCATAACTTCCATTTTCCGCTGTAACCTGGCTGATTTCGCCAAATACTTGAATAATTTGCGCTGCATTTTCCATGCGGCTCATGTCCATTTCTAGTTGACTAAAGTCCGTTGTCTCCAGAGAAAGCTCCTTTAGTTCATCCATGACAAACCGATCGTAATCTTCTGCCTGAACAGCGGCATGGTATTGTTCATCCAAGTCCTGAAGCTCTTTCCCAAGTGACTCAAATGTCATGTATTTTTTGGTGAAATCTCTCCGCTCGGAAAGCAATCCTGTTAGGACATCGATCAATTCCAGTTGAAAAGACTTTGATTTCAATTCCAGGGTATTGTATTGGGAATGGATTTGCACCAAACGCGAAGTCAACAATTTCAAGGTCTGCAAGGACACTGGCACATCATTAATGAAAGCCCGTGACTTTCCTTCCTTCGCGATTTCGCGTCGAATGATTGTTTGTGGATCGTAATCCAAATCGTTTTCCTCAAAAAAAGCAAGGTAAGAGTCATTTAAATGGAAAGTCGCCTCCACTATGGACTTTGGCGCATCAGGTCCAATGACTGAAAGTTCCGCACGTTCACCTAAAATTAACTGTAAAGCATGAAGTAAAATGGATTTTCCAGAACCCGTTTCCCCTGTTAACACTGTATATCCAGCCTGGAAGTTTAATTCAACTTCGTCAATCAAGGCAAAATTGGAAATACGAAGGGAAGCTAACATTATTCTAGAATTGCCTGATAGCGTGCAGAGTTAGCGGAATCTAAACGTTTGAGTAACGCTACTAAATCTTGTTTTTCTTTTAACTCTGAATCCGAGAATACATTTTTGAACTCAGGGATTTTACAAAACAAGAAACTCAAAAGGTTGATGGAATTCGGACGAGAAGCGGCCAAAGGAGACAATTTGTTCAGCGCATCATACATGGCTTTTTTACCCGCAGCTTTATCCTCATATAATTTATCAATTCCTTTTCTATGATACATATACAAACACTCGCGCATTGGATCAAACACCGGCTGCAACATGTTGTCAACTAAATAAAATCGGTTTCTTTTTCCGGGCTCCGAGGACTTCCATCCTGGTGCACCTCCAGCTTGTGCATTATTAACAATCGCTTGCGCTTCAATGTAATATGGGGTTCCTCCTTTTAACGAAAAAGAGTCGTAGTCCAATCCAATAATAAAGTATGCATAAAATGCTAAAATAGATGTTAAGTTGTCACGGTATTGATTTTGCGCATACACCAAAACAGCGTTACGTGAAAAATTCACAGCGAAATTCTCATCTTCAAAATTGAACAAAACAGTATTGTAACTTGAATTGAAAGAAGGACGCGACGATTGAACTTGAATATATCCTTTATATGTCCCCGTCGAAGGAATTTCACGGATTTGAATTTGCATGTTGCATTTGATTCGCTCCTCCGTCTTGAACTTATCTTTCGTCCATTGGGTGTTATTCATCAAATCAAAAATGCTTTGTTCCATCTGTTTGATGATGTCTTTTTCCGCGGAGGACACTTCTACTTTAGCATCGACTAAAACGGAGACTTGACAATTCAACTCTTGTGCATTTAAACAAGCAGAAAAGATAGCCGTGAAGAAAAATAAACTGAATGCCTTCATTATTCAATAGTTAATACGACGGATAATATATCTAATGCCACTTCCTTCTTGGATTTCAAGGGAAAAACAAAGGACTTTTTATCCTTATCGAAAATAGTAATTTTATTTGTTTCCGATTGAAATCCACTGACATCTTTTACGAATTCGTTGAGGACAATGAAATCCAATTTTTTACGGTCTAATTTACTTAACGCATTTTCTTCCGCATTATTGGTTTCGAGTGCAAATCCAACAACAATTTGACGATTTTCACGGTTACTAGATGCCCATGATAAGATATCTGGATTTTTAACCAAATTTAAGGTCAAATGCTCCTCGTTCTTCTTGATTTTTTCATTTGCCACTATTTCTGGACGATAATCCGCTACTGCCGCACTAAAAATTCCAACTTGGCAACGATTCCAATGCATTTGAACAGCGGACAACATTTCCTCTGCGGATTGAACGCGAATCAATTGCAGATTCGGATGAACCAATTCCATGGAACTTGGTCCTGAAATTAGAATGACGGAGTGTCCAAGCGCTAAACTTGTCTTTGCTAATTCAAACCCCATTTTTCCGCTCGAGTGATTCCCGATAAAACGAACGGGATCCATGGCTTCATGCGTTGGACCGGCGGTTATAAGTATGGTTTTAGATGGACCGTTCTTGTGTTCAATACGAAAAAAGTCCTGTAAGATCTCTGCTATTTGAGCCGGCTCTTCCATGCGACCTTGCCCTTCTAATCCACTTGCTAGCTCGCCTTCCGTTGCTGGGATAATCTGAACTCCATCGCTAAGAAGTGTTTCCATGTTTCGCTTCACCGTTGGATGTTGGTACATGTCCAAATCCATAGCCGGCGCAATGATTGTTTTCGATTTCATGGAGAAATACGTCGCAAGCAACAAGTTGTCACAGATACCGGTGGACATTTTCGCCATGGTGTTCGCTGTACAAGGTGCAATAACGAGGACATCCGCCCACAAAGCCAATTCGACGTGATTCGTCCATTCACCAGTTTGCTTGTTCCAAAACTCAATGTGCACGGGATTTTCAGTCAAAGTTGAGACAACGAGAGGACTGATAAAATCAGAAGAGGCAGGAGTCATGATTGCTCTGACTTCTGCCCCTTGTTTCTTTAATATTCGTATGAGGTAAGCAATTTTGTAAGCTGCAATACCTCCTGTTATTCCGAGAAGGATGCGCTTTCCTTGCATTACTGTTTTTCTTCTGGTTGACGCATATAGATTTTGTCATCCAACAATTCTTGTGTAGCAATTGCTGTTGGCTTTGGCATTTTCTCGTAATGCTTAGAAATTTCAATTTGCTCACGATTTTCAAAAATCTCTTCCAAGTTGTCTGTAGAAGAAGCAAATTCTTGTAATTTTTGTGTCAATTCTTCTTTAACTTCAGAAGAAATTTGGTTCGCACGCTTAGAAATAGCCACCAATGCTTGGTAGATGTTTCCTGTTTTTTCTTCCATACGAATGGTGTCACGCGTAATGGTTGATTTTTCTGCTGGTGTGTTTTTAGTACTCATAATTCACTTTTCAGTTGTTTTTGCATTCAACTTATCGATTAACGAAGTTAGTTCCTTTGTATATTTCGAAGCTGGATAGCGAAGGGCAAAGTTACGGAATCTTTCGTTAGTTTGTTCGATTCGCTCTGATTTTTTGCTCTCAATACTATTGATGGTTAAAAAGTAGGAATTTTTCACAATCAAATAATTGATTTCCTCAGCGTAATCTGATTGTCCGTGTCCTTCTAAAAAGATCTCCCCAGCTGTCACTGCCGCGCGATAATTCTCTGTTCGATTGTATAATTTCACCTGATCATACTGCTTGGTTTCCAATTTAAACTGCAAGTTATCGATGATGTGATTACACGAATCTAGAAGGTACGATTGTGGATATCGGTCAATGAATTGTTGCACATTATTGATGGCCAATTCCGTTTCTGTTTGATCCAAAGAATGTTCCGGTGAATTTTTTACGCTACACAAAGCGACCATGAACAATACTTCTTCATTTTTGACACTGTACGGAAATCGCTGCATGTACGCACTAAAATAATATTGTGCCATATAGTAATCTTCAATTTGAAAATAACTTTTTGCAAGGCGATAATACGAAAGCTCCCCTTCCGCACTCTTTGGAGAATGCTGGTAAATTTGCTCATACAACACAATGGCTTTTTCGTATTGTTTGCCATCATACAATTCGTTCGCGACATCGTATTTCTTCGCAAAATCATCCCCTTTCACAATTTTATTGTAATTGGAACAAGCTACCAGAAGGAGCATTGTTAACGAAAGAAACATCGATTTAATTTTCATCATTTCACTCTTAAACTTCTTCCTACTTGAAGAACGGTTGTAGGTTTGATGCCATTCAACGAACAAATTTTTGAAACGGTTGTTCGGTTTCTGTCAGCAATTTCCGTCAAGGTATCTCCCGGACGAACTTGATAGTATCTTACTTGAGGTGTTCGAACCACCACAGGCGGTGGAGTAACAGCAGTCGGTGTTTCAGCCGGATGCTCCTCATAGTAATCGGTTGGTTTGGCACCTGGACGGAATAATCCTTTGTGCACAAACAAATTCTCGTTTTTTAAAAATCGTTTATCGAAATCAATGATCTCTTCTGGATTCATCGGCGCATCGTAGAAACGAATTTCAAAGTGTAAATGCGGTCCGAAAGAACGTCCAGTATTTCCACCCAATCCAATTGGATCTCCCGCTTTCACTTCTTGATCTGGATAAACCAAAAATTTACTCAAATGGGCATGAAACGTTTCAAGTCCATTGTAGTGACGCAAAATCACCAAATTCCCAAAACCTCCATCGTTGTATTTCGCATAGCGCACTTTTCCTGACCAAGTCGCATATACCGTATCCCCCACATTCAATCCAATATCGATTCCATTGTGATACCTTCCACTTCGATAGCCATAACGGGAAGTCACGATTCCTTTTGTTGGCATGGAAAATCCATCGTTGACTTCGTCATTCACACACAGCCAAATCGTATCTTTCAATTTAGATAAATCGTTGCGACTGGTAAAACACACTTCATTATTCCAGGACAAGGTATATGGAACATCTTGTTCCTGAGTCATGATTTGATGAATGCGCGCATTCATAATTCCATCAAACTTAAAGGGATTGTACAGTGCCCAAGTTTTATTGGAATAAATAATCACTTTTCCGACCTCTGTATCTACCGTATCTAGTGCGCGTTGCCCAAATACAGGTGTAGCTACACAAGCAAGGAAAAATAAGATATGTAAAAACGTTCGGGTCAATTTCTAAAAATAAGGATTTCAAAGATAGTGAATTCCTTTTACATGGCCCGAATATCCATGATTTCAATGTTGTAGAATACTTGTTCGTTTGGCTTCACCAAGTCCGCATATCCACGCGAACCATAGGCTTGAGGCGCGTCTAGAATGATATAATAGCGCTCTCCTTTCTTCGCATTTCTCATGATTTTTCGCAATCCCGGAACAATGGTTTTTTGTCCAGGCGTATATTTCAATGGATAATTCCCCAATCGTGTATTCATTACGGACGATTTTGTTTCGGTCGAAACCATGGCATGGAAGGAAAGCTCTTTGGATGGATCAGCAGCTAAAGTCGCTCCTACTCCATCTTTGATTTTCCAGGAAGTCACACCATCCTCGTGAATGCTTGGAGTAACAAGTGCAACGACCTTTACATAGAGCCAAATAGGTGAATTTGCAGGAATAACCCCTTTGATTTCTTTTGACCCTAATGCTAATGCCGAAGGAATTTCAACCTTCACAAAATCCCCTGGCGTCAATTGTTGAAAGGCAATATCCCAACCCGGAGTTTGCATGTTATAACCAATAACAAAAGGAATAAATGGCATATTGACACGATTGTTTCCATCAATGATTTTTCCATCTGGCAAAGCTAAACGGTAATCAATCAAGGCCATTTCACCTTTTTTCAATTTCCGTCCCTTTCCTTTTAAAATCCACTTGATGACCAATCCATTTTCCATCGATAACACATCGGCTACTTTGCCTTTTTCGAACGTTTTGAGGTTGTCCTTTGTGGACTGGAACTCTTTTTCCACTTCTTCCTTCTTTTGCAAAGGTTTTTGAATGGATTTTTTTCCAGTATCCTTTTTCGTTGCGGTAGTCGTTTGACATGCAACCAAAGAAAGTGTCAATAAACAAATAAGAAATCTTGTCATTATTTTAAGTCAATTAATTGAAGATCAATATACAATACGCTTTGTGGTGGGATTTTCATGCGGTCCCCTAAAAGTCCGTGTCCTAAATAGCTTGGAAGGATTAATTTGGCTTTATCCCCTTTCATCATGAGTTGCAAAGCTTCATGAATACCCGATTCTTTTTCACTTTTAGCAATCACCACGCGTTCGATTTCATCTTTTGCTGTTTCGTAACAAACGCGTCCGTCTAACAATTCAATTTTCACACGAATCATCGCTTCCTGTCCTACTTTCGCAAGGCCTGGACCAATTCCATGAAAGTAACGCATGAAACGCAAACCGGATTCACTGACGATGGAATCCATTTTTAACTCACGGTGATGTGCTAAAAAAAGCTTGATTTTAATCTCTTCACGCGCATTTAATTCTTGATTAAAGTCCACCGAATGTGCCGTCCCCCACGTTTTCGCCGCCTTGTCTTTTGTTTTCTCCGCGCGACAAGCAAACAGAATCAGCACCAAGAAAATAAAGGCAAATCGAATCATTTCGTTTGTGTTAACTCTCCTACTAACGAACGGAAGCGGTCAATTGTTACACTTAAGGAATCATTTGAAAATCCACCTGCCGCATATTGGTGTCCACCACCCATAAAGTGTTTGGAAGAAAACTCGTTCACAAAATACTTCCCTTTGGAACGGAAGGAAATTTTAATTCCATCCTCATGCTCCACAAAAAAGGCCGCAATGGAGATTCCTTCAATGGACAATATCACATTTACGAGTCCTTCTGTATCTCCTTTTTGGTAATCAAAGCGACGTAATTCGTCTAATGATAAACTGATTAATCCAATCGGTAATCCTGGAAAAAGCTCGAGTTTTTCAGCAATGGCATATCCACGTAATTGCAAACGAGAAACGGTATTGACATCGTAAATAGCTTCGTGAATGTTCACATGGTTAACCCCGATTTTCAACAAATACGCGAGCACTTCATGTGTTTTAGCCGTTACGGAAGGAAAACGAAAAGACCCTGTATCGGTTAACATACCGAGATAGATGCCATTTCCAACGGCTTCGTCAACCAGTGGCAACATACCCATTTCATCGATGCATTCAAAAATGAGTTGCGCAGTAGAACACACTTCTGGACGAGAAACCGTTATTTGGCAGAAGTCCTGTGGATGTGGATGATGATCAATCATCACTTTTGTTGATGGAAAATCCAACACAAATGACTCCATGTCCTTCCCTACTCGACTCGCACCATTGTAATCCAAACAGTACAGCGTGTCAAACGACGAAGCATCTAGCGTGAATCCTTGATCAAAAATGGAATATTCGACATCTTTCAGAAAAGGCAACAAAAAATCTGCTGGACGATCTGGAATTAAAACATGTGCTTTTTTGCCCATGTTTTTAAAAAAGAAATACCATGAAACAACACTCCCAATGGCATCGCCATCGGGAGATTTATGTGTGGTGATTAAAACCTGTTGGCTATTATCAATATGTAAGCGTAGTGCATTTATCATGCAACAAAGTTAATTGTTCTGCTGCATGTGTTCAGCTTCTTCTTTATCTTCTTGAAATAATTTTGGTAAATCTTTCTTTCCTTGAAGGTTATCCATCAAATCTTCCAATTGAGAAATGGATAAATTTTTCGCAATGATTTTCTTGTCTTTGTCCAACACGAAAATTCTTGGCGTGGAATACAAGTCATATGTCGTTTGGAAATTCAGGGACTCCAATGTCGTTGGTTTCCCTTTCTCTCCGGCATATACAGGCACCAATTTCTCCGGTGTTGCTTTTGCAATTTCGTAGATACTATTCGTTACAGCGACATTGATGAACGGTAAATGGTTTTCGCGGATGTATTTTTTCCAAGATTCAAAATCCTTCCCAATTCCTTTTCCAACAGCATATACTTCAATGTTGCGGTTTTTGAACTTCTCGTTATACAGGGTCACCAATTTTGGTGTCACTTTTTTACAATGTCCACATTCCGGATCCCAGAAATACAAGATTGTGTATTCCGATTTTAGTGAGTAGAAGTCCAACCATTTCGTATCCGATGTATCACGAAGGATTAAGTTATAAGGTTTTGCTCCGACAACTAAGTTCAATTTCCATTTTAAGTCCTTGCAAAGTTCTTCGAATTTATCCTCAGCCACCCATGTTGCAGGAGATTTGCCAGTTGTAGGATCGGTTGTGCAGAAATAACGGTTTAGCATGTACAAATAAACCTTGTCCATTCCCATGATTTGGCTTTTACCGAAAGTAGAAGCAATCCAGCCCACACTGTATTCAAACATTTTTGATTTTGGATTTAATCCATCACAGAATTTGAATGCATACTTAATGATCGTATCCCAATGTTGGATCATCATGTTTTTACCAAAATAGAACTCCAACTTGTTGTGAAAAATAGGATTGTTTACCAAAGCATCTGTTTTCAGGTCAACGTTATCCCAATAGTGCTCGAAGTAATATTTATAACGGAAATTGGAATCAATGATTTCACCTTTTTCGTTTTTAGGTGATTCAGGAACGAATACATCAATGGACATTTTAACGATTTTCCCCACCAACATATCCGGATGTTTCGCCACGATATCTTTTTGATAGTCATCTACTTCTTTATTCAACGCATCAATGGACGCGCCCAAGGTTTTGTATTCTGGATCTGTATCCTTCAACTTTGCACGTTGTTCCGCCAATTTATTTGCTTCTCCTTTTTTCGAACTGATGTACTTCACATATGGAATGAAGATTTTGTTCTCTTCTGATTTTTTAATCACCAGATTCCCCATGAAATCTGGTCCTTTCGTTTCCAAGTACACTTCTTCATTGTTGTAAACAAACTCAAAGTACTTTTGTCCAGGCAACAATAATCCGACGATTCCCGGCTTTTGTTTTTTTCCATCGAACACCACATCTCCATTTTTCATTTCAGCGGTATCCGCGTAATTCAAACGTGAACCGAAATACTTAATCAAAAATACAGTGGTGTCTTTTTGACCTTCCACTTTCAAGTGGATTTTCTGTGCGTAAGTCATTGACGCACATGCCAAAAACAAAAAGGTTAGAATATTTTTCATAGAATTCAGTAAGTTTTATTGTACGAATATGCTTTTAATTTGCTTGACCCTGATTTTTTTAACATTTCTTTAACCAAAGTGTTCCTGTTAAACTATTTTATGGAACGCGATAAAAAAGGATCGACGATCAGAGACGTTGAATGAATAAAAAAGATGCTTTAAACCCCAACTTTTTTCCATTCCGCTTTCACTTGATCTATCAAGGAGTTTGAATCATATGGATTCAGAGAAATCAAATCGGAATATCGTTTCATCCAAGTCAATTGTCTTTTCGCATAATTCCGCGTGTGTTGTTTGATTTTAGAAAGCGCTTCCTCATACGTGCAATTGTTTTCCCAATAGGAAAAGAACTCAGAATAACCGACTGTATTCAAGGCCTTGATATGTCTCTGTGCAAACAGGGATTTTGCTTCTTCAAAAAGTCCCTCGGCAATCATCATATCCACGCGCTGATCAATGCGTGCATACAAATCGTCTCGTTTCCAGTCGATGCAATACCGTTGAATGTGATAGGCGTGTTTTACATTTCCTTGTCGCAAGGACGAATAGGGTTTACCCGTGAGTTCAATGACCTCCAAAGCACGAATCAACCTCACTGGATTATGGATGTCCACTTGTCCAAAATAAACCGCGTCTTTTTCGCGCAATTGTTGCTGTAAAAAGTCCAAGCCTTCGTTTTCAAACAACTTATTCCATTTTTCCTGAACCATTGGGTCATGCGGTATATCATCCAATCCAAAGGTCAACGCATCGATAAACATCCCTGAACCTCCAACAATTACGGCGGAACCTTTTTCTTTGAGTAATTGATCGAGTATTGGTTTCGCTTGAGCAGCGAATTGACTTGCAGATACTTCTTCTTGAATCGAATGAGAATGAATGAAATGATGTGTTACTTGACGTAATTCGTCGTCCGTTGGTTTCGCTGTCCCAATGGACATTTCACGGTAAAATTGACGCGAATCCGCAGAAATAATTTCTGTATTCAATTCCTTTGCTAGGTCGATAGCTAAACTTGTTTTTCCTGACGCTGTGGGTCCTTGAACGATAAAAACCCTCCCCTCCACTTTCTCCATTTATTTCCAAGCACTATAAATCGCGAATACTTTCTTCACGTAGGTAACAGCGTGACCACGATAGGCCCCGCAACGCACGTGTTCCGAACGATAATATTTTGGTTCATCCAAGTGTCGCACCATTTCCTCGACGTTTCCATCCCAAATCAATGGATTTAATCCAGCGGCACGCGCTAAGTTTTGTGCATCCTCAATGTGACATGGTCCTGCGTTATAGGATGCCAAGGTAAATTTCAAACGTTGTTCTTGGTCTGGAACTGCTTTCCAACGGTTATAGGTTCTATTCAGTAATTTCATTCCACCGAGAATTTGAACTTCAGGCGCAGATCCCGGGAACACGCCACAACTTGGACCTGTATTTGGCATGAATTGCATCATTCCATAAGCCCCACCAAATCCACGTGCATTTGGATTAAATCTAGACTCTTTAAAGGCAACAGCAGCCAACACTTTCCAATCCCAGCCATACTTTTTCGCGACGGACTTGAAGACATCATCGAACGGCGACAAATGTCCTTTTTTCGTGATGTAAAATTCAACCGGCGCGACATTTAGGTAATCAAAATAACGTTTCTTCAAATCTTTGTATGCGGGAGAAGCACAATAGGACTCAATAAACGCATCGAGTTTCTTCTTCAATTCTGGACTATTTAAACGGAGTCCAAAAGCAATTTTCTGTTGAAAGGACATCTGCGTTTCGATGTTCAAATTTGGATGCATTTCTTTACAGATGCGTGCTAAATTTTCATGTGCCACTGTATAAGGAATGACATTATTTGCCACCATATCAATTAAATCCTCTGTGATGGGATTGTCTTTTTTGTAGCGAATATGAATGTGTGATCCGATTTCTTCCTGCAGCGCTGTTAGTCGACTTGAAAAAGGTGAGTTATTGCGAACATAAACAGATTGATTAGCCAATTCTGCCGGTTCTTTGATCAATGAATCTCCCGTTCGTTGAACAAGTACTTGATGTGTGTAGTAATAAGGAGTCGAATAAGCCATTTTATGTTCATCCGACAAAGAAACAACCAAGTTAGAAGAGATTACATCCCCTTCACCGTTATTCAGAAACTTTTGAAAATCCTTGGTATCCGAAATGACTTTTACCTCCATTTTCAATCCCATGGATTTACAAAAGGTATCCATGATTTCATATTCAAATCCTAATCGTTTGCCTCTGTATTCAAAGAAGGAAAGAGAGCTATTTTCAGTAAGAATGGTCAATTTTCCTTTTTTCTGAATTTCTTTCAAGTCGATGTGTACGGTAGGAGCATGTTGCTTGTCCGAACAAGAAACTAAAACCAAGGCAATCAATAAAGTAGTCCATGTTAAACGCATGTGCACTTTTTTAGTAAGTCATTCTTTACGAAAGAATTAAGTTAAAGTTACATTGCACGTAGAACATTTGGTTTATTACAAAATTAAACGCATATTTGACACTCAATTGATTGTGTATGAGCAATGAACAAAATGAAATCTATTCGAAAGTTGTCCGAGCTGGTAAACGCACGTATTTTTTCGATATTAAATCCACCAAAGGAAATGACCTTTACATTACGTTAACGGAAAGTAAAAAGACTTTTGGGGACGAGGGAGACGGTAACTATCAGAAGCACAAGATTTTCCTTTACAAAGAGGACTTTGAAAAATTCCGTGAAGGACTCGATGACGTCTTGGCAAAAATTGATGAAATCAAATCCAATCAATAATTTTTTCAAAAAACACTTGCAGAATTAAAAAGTATACCTATCTTTGCACACGTAAATCACAAGGGAGTTTAGCTCAGTTGGTTTAGAGCATCTGCCTTACAAGCAGAGGGTCGGGGGTTCGAATCCCTCAACTCCCACTCTGATAAAAGCACTATCGTAAGATGGTGCTTTTTTCGTTTCAGGACGTTTTGAGTTTACTCAAATAAGGACGGAAAGGAAAAAAGTACCGCCTGAGTGTAGCGAAGGAGTGCTTTTATCCACTGCACGTCGGGACAACGGGATCTCTAATCCCTCAACTCCCACTCTGATAAAAGCACTATCGCAAGATGGTGCTTTTTTCGTTTCAGGACGTTTTGAGTTTACTCAAATAAGGGGATCTAGACCAAAACCTGGGGACTTAACATCATTTGGTATCCAATACAATTGTTTATTTTCCACTTTTTGGCTTGATCCAAAAAGTTCGCAAAAAGATCAAGACTTCGAATTCGATTCCCTTTGCAGATCTTACTCCGAAGGATCGTCCCTGACTTCAAGCAAAGGGTTTTCTACGGATTTTGTCACACGATGCTTGGCGCATGAGCTTACAGCTATGCTGAGCATTGGCGTGTGACAATGCTCCTTGAAAAACATCGAATTCTATGTCGGTCCAATTCTATTTTGAATTTTTCTCTTCGAAGGAAAAATATCATTCCTTTACAAAATTATCATCCCCGCGCATGAAAAGATGTAACGTCAAGCCTCACGACGAAGTTGCGTTAAAATTTCTGGCTGTTTGAGCCGAGGCACGAGAGCGAGTTTCAGAAATTTTAGCAAGGAGGAAGATGAGGGTCGTTAGATCTTTTAAGCGCTAGACCTTCTTACAGTTCTGATCCTAGCATCAGAATTTGTTACTTTTTGGGGCAATGCCAAAAAGTAAAAGAATCAAAATTAATCTCCTTATCCCCAACTTTTAGTTTTGATCCGGAAAAAGTACCGACTGACTGTAGCGAAGGAGTGCTTTTATCCACTGTACATTGCAGAAAAAAAAAAACCTTACACAAATTAACCTGTAGCGAATTTTTAGCTTACTGACACACCAACGTATCAAACCAAGGAGAATATCCGACCCAGATACCCAAAGCTCCACCTTTGATATTTGTAGGAATATTCGTAGGCGTCGCAAATGGATTTCCACCAGAGTACATTTGATTGTACTTTTTCTCGAAGAAATTATATTCCTGCTTTCCGATTTTGGACAATTTAAGAATGACCGTGTCACCAAGTTTGTAGTACCCTTTGTATGCCGGATCGATGTTTGGATCGTCAAAACTCATTGGATTTTCGTACGCAAACTCAAAAGACTTTCCGTTGAAGAATTTGTCGTTGAAAAAAGGATTAAATGTCTTTTTAAAATTGGGCATTCCTGCCATCTTCACTTGCCAACAGTAGGCATCCCCACTTGCTGTGGGATCACTTAATTTCGCCCAGGAAAATCCTCTATCCACAAACGAACCTTCCGGTTTCCAATAAAGGGAATCCAAAGGTGTGGGTTGAGAAATCTCGGTGGTAGAAGTGTATTCCACACCATTGTAAATGACTTTTAACTCATAGGTCTTCCCTACTTCTCCGACCATATTCAGTGAAATGTAGGCACAGAGATGCATGTTCACGATGACATCTACCGGTAATCCAAAAAAGGCTGCAGCGATTTCTTCCGTTCCTGGAGGAAGATTGTCCGAACAAATTTCCGTCAAAGTATCTGTCACCGTTCCATTTGAAATAATCACTGTTGCTCCAGATACGAATCCATCTAAATATGCTTGCAGATTGGTCGCCGAATACACATTATGTGATTTACTCAATAGTACAATGGCTGGTTGACCTGTCTCAATGCTACCATCTACAACCAATTGATCTTTGTATCCAGGAATATCAATGTGAACTTCTTTTGTACAAGACGTCACGAAAATGAATAAGAAGGATACTAAAACGAAGCGAATTAAAACTCGAAATTCCATGTTGCACTTGGTATAATTGGAAATAAGGAAACTTGTTTAACAGACAATTTGAAATTTCCAGAAAGAAAATCTCCGTCGTTGTCTACATATAAAAAGAACGGATTCATGCGGTTGTACACGTTGTAAATGGAGAAAGCCCAATTGCTACGATATCTCTTCTTTACTTCGATTTCCTTTCCGGTCGCGGGATCCGTTTTTGTTTTATATGCTTTGCTGTAAAGCGTTGCGGATAAATCCAAGCGGTGATAAGGCGCCATGCGCGTAGAGTTTCGCGGACCGTAATTAAACAACAGGTTCTGCTCTTGAACGTACCACGAACTTGGCAAGGTCAAGGTATTACCCGTTGCATAAATGAAACTCGCACTGAAGGTCCAACGCTCATTTAGCTTGTATGTCCCCACAAGACTTAAGTCATGTCGGCGATCGTATTTCGCGGGATACACATTACCTTGGTTAATGTCTGGGAACTTTCGTTCCGTTTTCGCCCACGTGTAACCGACCCATCCGGTAAAGCGTCCAACAGATTTTTTAAAGAAAAACTCTACACCGTAAGCCCATCCTTGACCGAAGACAAGTAAATTATCCGTATTGTCACTGACATTGTCCCCAGGAAGCGCACCCTCTTTGAATTCAATGAGGTTCTTCATCCCTTTGTAATAAACCTCTACTGAACTTTCGAATTTATCGTTGAAGAAATTTCTAAAATAGCCGACGGATCCTTGCCAACCTTTCTCTGGCTTCGCAATATCAGTGGTTGGAAACCAAATGTCTGTCGGCAACGAAACCGCACTTAATGAAGTCAAATGGACATATTGATAATTGTATGCGTATCCCGCTTTGATGGAACTGTTATCTGGTAATAACCAACGCATGGAAATACGCGGTTCAAGTCCATTATAGAATTTAATCAAATCACCTTTGTGGTATTGAATCGTTGTATCCTGTGTGCTGATTCCATCGCCCTTCACGTACCTTGTAAATGGTCCTACATGGGCGAAAGCGCTGTAACGCAAACCAACATTCAAGCGAATTTTATCGTTTAGATCGAACTCATCCAATGCATACAATGCAGCCTCATGTGAGTACAACTTTTGGGCAGCGCCTGTGTCAAAAACCGTCGTGTCATTCGCCGCCGAGACACTTGTGGGGGTAAACGTATGATATTTATAATCGGCGCCCCATTTGATGCGGTGTTTTGGATTCGGAAAATAAGAGAAATCTACTTTTCCACCGACATCTTTAATTCCAGAGGCTAATTCAAAACGAAATTCATCCTGCTGCGAACCAAACTTAAACATGTAATCGGAATAGGTCGTTGTCAAATTCATGAACAATTTATCTGAATACAGGTGATTCCAACGAACAGCTGCAATTCCATTTCCCCATGGCATATTTGCTCCGAATCCACCTTTTTTATCGGAGAAATTAAAGACATCCTTCCCGTAATATCCACTTAAGTAAACGCGGTCTTTGGCGGATAATTTATAATTCAATTTGGCGTTAAAATCGTAGAAAAAGTAGGAAGAACCGGCAAATGGAGAGGTGTCCGAAATCGCCGCTTTCATGATGACATCGATGTACGTTCTTCTCGCTGAGACGATAAAAGAACCTTTGTCCTTTTTAATTGGACCTTCAATGGTCAAACGGGATGAAATGGCACCAATTCCACCTTTCACTTTCAACTTTTTCATGTTCCCTTCATTCATATTAACCTCCAACACGGAAGACATCCTCCCACCAAAATTGGCAGGCATTCCACCTTTGATGAGGTTCACAGATTTCACAGCGTCTGCATTGAAAACAGAGAAAAATCCAAATAAATGGGCTGCATTGTAAACAACCCCTTCATCCAACAAAACTAAATTTTGATCCGGACCTCCACCGCGGACATAAAATCCTTGTCCACCTTCTGATACCGAAGATACTCCCGGCAACAATTGAATGGTTTTAATGACATCCACTTCCCCCATAAAAGCCGGAAGGGTTTTGATTTGGTCCATTTGCAATTCAATTTGTCCCATTTTGGTCGATGTGACGTTTTCCGTCTTTTTCATATTGACCACCACTTCATTTTTATCGGTCACCTTGGACCCCAATTCAAGTGTCAGAACGGTGCTTTTCGTTAAGTCTACTTCGCGTACTTCCGAACCATACGTCATGGAACGATATTCCACCGTATATTTTCCAGGTACGACAGTTAAGGAATAGAAGCCATAGGAATTCGAGAGCGCGCCTAATTTAAGAGCAGGAATGTACACTTTGACTTCGGACATTGCTTCTCCATTTTTTGCATCAGTGATGTAACCACTTAAGGTAACCTTGCTTTGCGCAAAGGTTGAAAAGGAAACAAGAATGAGGAGAAAAGAAAAGATTAACTTCATATACCACGAGGGATTTTAACTAGTTTGACGGGTTCATTCAACATTCGTTACCCGAATGCCATGCAAAAATAACAACTTAATAACGAAAGTGTTTGAAGATTCTTGTGTTTAGATGTCATCGAGCGCAAATCCTTGTAATTTTGTCAAATGAAAAATTGGAAAAACATTTGTTTCCTGAATAGTAACGATGGTACGGGCTTATTGGCTTTTGGCATTCAGAATGAATTTATCTTGGAAAAAGGTCAATCCATAGCCCAACTTCAGCACTATTTAACTGCAAATGCCGGCACATATCTTTTCGGCTCCCTTTCCTATGAACTTAAAAATGAATTTGAATCGTTGCAGTCTACGCATGAGGATGAATTAGCGTATCCCTTAGCGCATTTTTGGACACCGAAGTATGTCATTCATTTAGAAAAAGAGAAGTTTCAATATTTACAAGGTGAACAAGATGAAGAGAGTTTCCAATTCCTCGATTATTTCATGGAAGAAGAAATTGACCATAACTTTCATTCATTTCCTTACCGATTTACACCAAGAACTTCCAAGGAACGCTACATTTCACAGGTAAATTCCCTGAAAGAACACATTCAACGGGGTGACATTTACGAAGTCAATTATTGCCAAGAGTATTTTGCTGAAAACGTAGAAATCGACTATCCTTTGGATACCTATTTCAAGTTAAATCAGATTACAAAAGCTCCTTTTTCCACATTTTTACAAACGGATCATCATGCCGTTTTCTGCGGTAGTCCAGAGCGCTATTTGAAAAAATCAGGAAACAAAATCATTTCGCAGCCCATTAAAGGAACTGCTGCGAGAGGAAAAGACGCGGAAGCGGATGAACAATTGAAACAGCAGTTGCAATCGAATCCAAAAGAACGCTCTGAAAACATCATGATTGTTGACCTTGTGCGAAATGACCTTTCACGCATCGCGAAAAAAGGCACTGTAAAGGTCACCGAACTATGTGGAATTCATACGTTTGAAACGGTACATCAAATGATCTCTACCATCGAATGTGAGCTAGAAGAAAAGACTGTTTTTACCGATGTGCTGCGCGCCAGTTTTCCCATGGGCAGTATGACAGGTGCACCAAAAATTGAGGCAATGAAGATCATCGATGAAGTGGAGGATTTCAACCGTGGAATCTATTCTGGATCCATTGGTTATGTTAGTCCAAACGGTGATTTCGACTTCAACGTGGTGATTCGTAGTTTGATTTATCACCGCGAAAAAAAATACCTTTCCTGTTCGGTTGGCGGCGCGATTACGATTCTTTCAGATCCTGAAAAAGAGTACGAGGAATGTCAAACGAAAATTCAAAAAATCCTAAACGGGATGTATGCAGAATAAGCTGCAAGAGGAAATCAGTTCGTTTTTAACGAAGCACGCTGCAGCGCACTACTTCATAGCGGTCAGTGGCGGCATAGACTCCATGTTGTTACTAGATTTAGTAAGTGAATGTTCTACCAATTTGACTGTGTTACATGTCAACTATCAGTTGCGCGGTGCGGACAGTGAGGCTGATCAGGCATTTGTTGAAACGTATTGTCAGTCCAAGGGAATTCCGTGCATCGTACACCGCATTCGTTTGTCCGATAAACTCAAAGAAGGCGGAAACCTGCAACAATTGGCACGAGAAGAACGGTATGCATTTTTTAAGGAACATTTGGATGGCACCCCACAGTCACGTTTACTTGTGGCACATCATCAAGACGACCAATATGAAACGTTTTGGTTGCAACTTAAGCGTGGAGCGGGAATGGCAGGACTCAAAGGCATGCTTCCTGAAAATGGACGAATCTTACGCCCACTCCTCTCCTATTCTCGACAAGAATTAAGTACCTACGCACACGCTATTTCACTGAGTTGGCGCGAAGATGTGAGCAATCAAAAAACGATGTATCTGCGCAATGCTTTGCGCTTGAAAATCCTACCTGCACTTGAAAAGGAGGTTCCAACTTTACGTCATTCCGTATTGTATATTCAGGAGCTATTTCATGCGCAGTTGGTGGACTTTGAATCAACCTTGCAAGCCCTACTGAAAGAGATTAAAAAGAATGACATCATTCATTTAGATGAAATTAATCATTTAGTTGATTTTCAGATTATTGAATTATTAAAAGGATTAGGGATTCCAACTGCTCACCACCTTGGATTCACAACACTTTTATCAGCGGAAAAAGGCAAGAAAATTACTTGGGATGCGACGACTGGCGAATATCATGAAGTTGTTCGAGAACGAACGCACCTTCGCTTTGTGCGTCGAACAGAAAACCTCCAAGCCCCACCTTGTTTTCAAGTAGAAAAAGTCAACGAATTGCCAACACATTTTTCGAAAGACGTGCTTTTTTTGGATGCGCTTCGACTGAAGGGGGATCTTCACGTCAGACCTTGGAAAAACGCTGATCGCATGCAACCGATTGGACTCAACGGTTCCAAGTTGATTTCAGACATCCTGAAGGATGCACATGTGCAACACAGCGATAAAAAACAACAATTTTTACTTTGCGACGACGAAAAAATCCTCGCTTGCATTGGACATTGCATTGACCGTCGTGCCATCGCAACTCAGACTTCTGTTGAAATTCTTCGAATTGACTTCAACAATAATTGGTAAATTCGTTGTTATGATTCCATTGCCAAAAGATTTTATCGAACGAATTGAAAACGGACCACTTTCACAAACGCCTCTGCTGCAAGCTTTGGACTCAGAATCTCCGATTTCCATTCGCTTGAACGATCGTAAATCCACCGGTCAATGGGAACATGAAGAACGTGTTTCCTGGTGTAATAACGGACGGTATTTAAGTGAGCGTCCATCCTTCACGTTGGACCCACTTTTTCACGCTGGAACCTATTATCCACAGGAGGCAGGATCCATGTACATCGATGCGATTGTCCGCAGTCTTTCACTGCCGGAAGATCCCATTTTGCTTGACTTATGTGCCGCTCCGGGAGGAAAAAGCACCTTGTTAGCAAGTTACTTAAACAACCGAGGCATGTTGATTTCGAATGAAATCATTCGTTCAAGGTCCTACATCTTAGCTGAAACACTCACAAAATGGGGATTCTCGAATACGTTTGTCAGCAACAATGCTCCGGCTGATTTTGAAAAGCTTCACTCCTACTTCGATTTTATTTTGGTGGATGCACCTTGTTCCGGTGAAGGCATGTTCCGAAAGGACCCGAATGCACGATTGGAATGGAGTTTGGAAAGTGCGGCTCATTGTGCTGTTCGTCAAGCCGACATTCTCGATTCCGTTTGGCCAAGCTTGAAAGAAGACGGTTACCTACTCTACTCGACTTGCACCTTTAATCCTGCAGAAAATGAGGAGTGCATTGCTGCGTTTCTCGAAGAACACGAAGCGGAAATTGTTCCCATCCCTTTTTTCGAAGGATTAATACCTGACGTGAATAAATTCGGATATCATTTTATTCCCGGGATTGCCAAAAGTGAAGGGTTTTACGCTGTTTTGCTTCAAAAAAAGGAATTTTCCGGTCAAAACAAGCGAAAATCGGGCAGAATTCACACATTAGCCAAAAATGAGATTCCCTTAAGCATTCAAGCAGATTTTCCGCATACATTTTTCAAAAACGACGATAACATTTACGCGTCAACGCCATTTTGCGTGCAACATTACGATGAGATCAGCAATGTCCTTCATTGGATGAAACGCGGGACACATATCGCCATCGAGCAACGCAAAGGATGGCAGTTGGAAATTGAGTTGGCCTTGAATTTCTCCTTGCATCCAGACATACCAACCATTGAATTAAGTCGTCAAGAGGCGCTTCAATATTTGCACGGTGATACGTTTTACTTAGATGGAAAGCCTGGTTACACCTTACTTTCCTACGAGGGACAACAAATTGGCATCATTAAGCATTTGGGAAATCGATTTAACAATTCGCATCCGAAAGAATGGCGTATACGCATGAATTTACCAACGAATTAAGTCATGACAGAAGAAATTGCACACAAACAACTGATCGATTACATCAAGGATAAAATCAGTATTACACCTGAACATGAGGACTTAATTAAAAGCCGTTTTCATTTGCAAAAGGTGAAGAAAAAAGAATTTTTCTTACGGGAAGGCGATGAATGTTACACGCAGGGATTTATTGTAGAAGGAACCTTTCGCGTATTTTACATTGATCAAAAAGCTTCTGAACATGTCCTTTACTTTGGTTTCAAGGATTGGTGGGTTGGAGACATTGCTTCTTTCCACAGTCAAGAAAAAACGAACATGAATATCCAAGCAATGGAAGATAGCTACATCCTTTCCTTCACGAAGGATGATTTGGAATGGTTATTTGTCCATGTCCCACCGTTAGAGCGACTTTTCAGAATCATGGCTCAACGTACCTTGACGGTTCTTCAAAAGCGATTTCTCTTGACGATTTCAGCAAGTGCGGAACAGCGTTTCTTGGAGTTGATCCAGCGTCATCCCGGCATCGAACAATTGGTTCCACAGCATCAAATCGCTTCGTATTTGGGGATTTTACCAGAGTCCTTGAGTCGCATGAAGAAGTTGTTGTATAAGAAGTGAGTGGATCATCCAAACCATTGAACACCATATAGATTCCTGAAAAATGATTACATTCACAGACAAAAATTGAATCAAAAAATCGAAATACGAAGCCATAATCCGATTAGAATAAAAACGAAAATGGCGATCAAATAAATACCTAAATGACAAAAGAACTACAAAAAGACATCATTCAATGGGACATTAGATCATGGTCAAAAGCCCTCACATTTTGGGAAGATCATGTTGATTGGGAAAACGTTGAAAATGGGCTTGAACTTGGTGGACACGAAGGAGGATTATCACTTTGGCTAGCATTAAAAGAAAAAACAATCGTATGCTCTGATTTAAAGGATGTGAAAAGCACCGCAGAAAAACTTCATCTAAAACACGGTGTTTCTTCATTCATTACGTATCAAGATATTGACGCCACGAATATTCCTTATGAAAATCATTTTGACATCATCGTTTTCAAATCGATTATTGGAGGAATAGGAAGAGATAATAATTATGAAATTCAACAAAAGGTATTCAAAGAAATCTACAAAGCACTGAAACCAGGTGGAAAACTTTTATTTGCAGAAAATCTCATTGCTTCACCTCTTCACCGGTTCATGAGAAAACGATTTGTCAAATGGGGAAATGCTTGGAGATATGTTTCAGTGAAAGAAATGAACAAATTTCTTTCGGATTTTTCAACCTTTCAATTAAAAACAACTGGCGTGCTTGCGTCTTTTGGGAGAAATGAAAGTCAACGAAATGTCCTATCCAAAATCGACGAAATCGTTTTGAATAGAGTTTGTTCTGAAAATTGGAAATACATCAGCTATGGCATAGCTGTGAAATGACATGATGTGTGTGCAATATTTCAGTTGAACAGAGAAGTTGTCCGTAGAAGTGACGAGTACTTGGTGAACAGTGCACATTACTCTGTGCTCATTGAATAATGAAATGAATGTGCAATAAAAACTAAAACCAACGATATGAAAAGAACTATTTTCACCGGCATCTCCCTAGCGATTGCCTTTTTTCTTGGATTTGCGTTTAAATCGTCAACCACACAAAATAAGGATCAATCGAAGCCGCATGTGACAGGAATTGGCGGGATATTCTTCAAGTGTAAAAATCCAAAATCGACAAGAGAATGGTACCAACAACACCTTGGATTAAACATGAATCCATACGGAGCTACATTTGAATGGTACGAGCATAAATACGGATCAAAGAAAGCCCAAACACAATGGACTCCATTTGCCGAAAATTCCAATTACTTTGAAGGTGACTTTATGATTAACTACCGTGTAAACAATTTGCAAGCATTGTTAAATGAGTTAAAAAAAGAAGGCGTGACCATTGTTGACAGCATTGAAACGTTCGACTACGGAAAATTCGTGCATATCTTAGACGGAGAAGGGAATAAAATTCAATTGTGGCAAGAGGTGAACTAAAAAATAAACTTTAAAGAAACAATAAAAAGAGGAAGGTTAAATTGAGCAAAAAGAATACATACCTGTTCATGAGTATCGTTTTGTCGAACCTTCTCACCTATTTCTTCCTTGTCCCATATGTTCAAAGAACAGCAAATAGCCACATGAACAGCGGACCTTTTTTCGGGACGAGCTATTATTTCTTAGGTGGAGTGATGCTTTTGTTCGGTCTAAATGGATTGATCCGACGAAAGGACTTCCGATCGTTCATGTTACTTTTCATTCTTGCGTTAAGTTTGTTTTTTTGGGCAAACAAATTCGACCACGTCATGTGTATCGTTTGCCTACATCACGGTTAATCCTTCAAGAAAAACATGAAAACACTCTTTTTTTTTCTCATACCCTGTTTCCCTTTCTTTTCGCAAATAGATGCTTCAAATTTACACTTCAACACCTTGATTTCGGTTGTTTATGGCGATTTAAATCAGGACAACATTCCGGATATCGCCATGGTTACACAGGATACCTTGAATGAAAATGCACCTTATCGATTAGAAATTTTCTTTACACAAGAAAATGGAGATAAAAAACTGATCGTTCGCACGGACAAAGCCATTGAAGCAGAGTTTCCAAATGGAAGAGAACAACATATCTGGGGAAATGGTTTTGATAAATTGAGCATACAAAAAGGCATATTGTGGATCGAGAACGAATTAATTCGAGGTCATTTTGAACATAAATTTCGCTATCAAAACAATCAATTTGAACTGATTGGTTATTCTTATGGAAATTCAGATGGACTCGGTAAATTATACCTCATCGACTTTAATTTATCCACTGGAAAACGCATAGAAACCATTGAAAACTACAGTTCGGACACCTTGGAAGAACGAAAGGAAAAAACGATCAAATTGAATCCACTTCCTGACTTGCAAAATTTCGAACCAAATGAAAGTGAATTATATTAGTTAGACTGTTACGACGAAAGAAAACTTATAAGGAGAACCTTCATCGCAAAAAAAAATGAAAATAGAAAAGTATTCTTGAAAGGAGAATGCACCATTAAATACCTACTCGAAAACAGATAATTAGACTATTTTTCGAGAATAAAATAGATAGAATTACGTTTATCTGGCACCTAAACCCTTTTTGTTTGGAAAAAAGTACAAATTTATTTCCCAAAACGGGAACTTTTATTTACATTTGATAAATAAGCACATTGAGGATCATTGCGAAAAAGGTATTGCGTGAATTTTGGAAGACTCATGCAGATTCAGAACAACAACTTAAATCTTGGTTTCAAGAAGTTGGTGATGCTGAGTGGAAAAATCCTAACGACGTAAAAAAGGATTATCCTGGCGCCAGCATTTTAACCGATAATCGCATCGTTTTTAACATAAAAGGAAATAATTATAGGTTAATTGTCAGGGTAAATTATACATATGAAATGATTTGGATTCGATTTATTGGAACGCATGCGGAATATGATAAAATTAACGCAAATGAAATTTAAAAGAAATGGAAATTAAACCGATTAGAACAGAATACGATTATCATCAAGCGTTGGAAAGATTGGAAACAATCTTTGACGCAAAACTTGGTTCAACTGAAGGCGATGAATTGGAAGTTTTGGGGATTCTTATCGATCGATATGAAAACGAACATTTTCCAATTGATTTACCCGATCCCATCGAAGCCATCAAATTCAGAATGGAACAATTGGGATATAATCAAAATGATTTGGCAAACATTGTTGGCTTGAAAAGTCGTGCAAGTGAAATCTTAAACCGAAAAAGAAAACTATCTTTAGAAATGATTCGTCAACTTCACGACAAATTGAATATTCCAACCGAAGTGCTCATTCAAGCATATTGATAAAAACAATTTAACACATGAACTACTTTATCATTCTTTTCACCCTCTTATCATTTGAAATTGGTGCGCAAACAAACTTAAATTTCGACAAACGATTTGTTGAATGTGAAGATCATTGGGTGACATTTAATATGAATAAGGACAGTTCATATACCTATGGATTTATATACATCGATGAAGAAGCTGGATTAACATTCAACAGGGAAGGAAATTTTAAATTTGACAAAAACAATGCCTTAAGCATTGAAAAATTTAAGGGCACGAATATCAAAATTAGGTTGCAGCCAAACAATGTGAAGGTTGCGATTATTCCTGAATCCATGTTTGCGCCTCTTCAAATTGAAAAGCAACCTGAATGGTTGTCCGCATACAAAAAGGATACAAATTCCATCGAAAGGCTGTTCAAATGGGGTTTTATGTATAATGGCTGGAATGAATGTTCAACAGCGCTAAACTACCTATTAAGGGCAAAAGAAATCAATCCAAGTTACGAAGGTCTGGGTGTTGAACTTGCTTTTTCGTACAATTGTTTAAAGGATTATAAAAAGGCGGAAGAAATATTAGCGGAAGAGTTGGCTATACATCCTACCAACGCATACGTAAACAAAGAATACATTTACACCGTTTCAAAAACAGATCAAATTGAAAAAGCAGTCAATCAATATAACCTCTCCCTTCAAAACATTGATGACAAGACTTATCACGCAGAAAACTGTTTTAATATCATGCAATTTTACTACAATAAACGAGATGTGAAAAACTTTAACCTTTGGTATAAAAAGTTAAGTGAGTATAAAAACGCGAACGACGTAATCATTGATTATGCAAAAAGAATGAAAAAAGAACTAAATCAATAATTGGAATAGAAAACACATTGCTTCCATGTTCATGCACGCATCTCTATTCTTCCAAAAAGCACCATCAAAAATCCTTTTCCTAGGCTTCCTGATCATTTCTATCTTTGATGTCCGTTCGCAAACGTTAAACATTGGACTCAACACAGGAATAACATCGATCCAACCTCTTTATTTCGGAACAATTGGCGGAAACGTCGAATTCCGTCCGAAGCACGCTTACTTTTCCATCAATACTGATCCATTCGTGCTTTTTAATCAAACCTATGCGACATTTACGGAACCCCTTTATTTGAAATGTATCATCGGTAATAAATTCAGGGTTTGTCCAAGTGCCGGTGGATTCGTTCGAACCTCGGGTAATTACGGTTGGTTGCTCGGACTTCATTTTGAATATCCAATCAACCAGAAATTGTTTCTTTTTTCAAAAAATGAATTGTATACAGATTATTGGAAGGATACGTATCCAGGGCATTTTGGCAATACTTACACAAATCAAGGAAAAACACTTTTGTTTAGTATTGGAGTGAAAATAATGTGGCAGAAATGAATAAATTTAAATATCACCAAATTACATCCTTATAAAATACCTATATTTGGTACTTCTGCGTAAAATCTAAAGACATGAGCAAAAACACATCTATCACATTAGGCACTTACTTTGATGAATTCATTCAAGGTGTTTTGAGAGAAGGTCGGTATAAGAATGCCAGTGAAGCAGTTCGCGCTGGACTAAGACTACTTGAAGAAGAAGAACATAAATTTATTGCTTTGCGTCGTGCTATTGATGAAGGAATCAATAGTGGATTAGTAGAGGATTTTAATCCGGAAGTTCATTTAAAATTGCTAAAAGCGAAAAGGGATGAAAAAGGCAATGTTTAAATTAACAAACAGTGCCTTAAAGGATCTTTCTGATATTTGGAATTACACCGTTTTAACTTGGTCAGAAAGTCAAGCGGACAACTATTACAAACTGATTATAAGCGAATGCACAGTCATTTCAAAGAACCCACAGATTGGTAAATCTTATCCAGAAATACATCCAGATTTGAAAGGGAAAATCAGTTCAAAACACATCATTTTCTATAGAGAATTAGATAATCAGACCGTTGAAATAACACGAATTCTTCACGAGAGAATGGATTTCAAGAATAAACTTGGCTAATGCGAATGTTAGTTAGGAAGACGGATGTAATGCACCTTTTTATTCAGAAGTGCATCTTCACCTCCACCCTCCAAAAATTGTGGAAAAGTCCTTTTTTTTCCTTGGTATGAAATCCGTAAATTAGCCCTTCAAAAAACTATACAAATGAATACACGTTTAAAAAGTACTTTTTTAGCCATCGCTTTGTTCGTTGGCTTTTTCGTTCGTGCGGACGAAGGAATGTGGTTTTTGATGTTCATTGAACGTCTGAATCACAGAGATATGGAGAAATTGGGATTGCAGTTGACGACGGAAGAAATCTACAGCATCAACCATTCTTCGATTAAAGATGCCGTTGTTCAATTCAATGGTGGATGTACTGCTGAAATCATTTCCAAAGATGGATTGATTTTAACAAATCACCACTGTGGTTACGATGCAATCGCTGAATTATCAACACCTGAAAAGGATTACTTAACCAATGGATTCTGGGCGGCAAATCGTCAAGAGGAAATGAAACCGAAATCTTTGTACGTGCGCTTTTTCGTACGCATGGATGATGTCAGTAAACGCATCCTTGGAAAAGTAACGGATCAAATGAGCGAAACGGAACGCGAGAAAGTCATTAAAGACGAAATCGCATTGATCGAAAAAGAAAACAGCGAAGGTGGAAAATACACCGTAAGCGTGCGTTCATTCTTCCAAGGTAATGAGTATTACTACTTCGTTTACCAAGATTTTAAAGATGTTCGTTTGGTAGGTACGCCTCCAAATAGCATCGGTAAATTCGGTGGGGACACAGACAACTGGGAATGGCCTCGTCATACCGGTGACTTCTCTATGTTCCGCGTATACGCTGATGCAAACGGGAATCCAGCTGAGTATTCAACAGCAAACGTTCCATTGCATCCAAAACACCATTTACCCGTGAACATCAAAGGAATTCAAGATGGTGATTTCGCCATGATTCTTGGATATCCCGGAAGAACCAATCGTTGGTTGCCTGCAGGTGGAATTGATCAAAACGTGAAATTTGCTTATCCTGCTTGGGTAGAAGCTTCTAAAACAAGCATGGATGCGATGAAAAAATACATGGACAAAGACGATAATGTTCGTTTGAACTATGCATCGAAATATGCGCGCATTGCGAACTATTGGAAAAACCGTCAAGGTATGATCGATGCCTTAACAAAATTCCAAACGGCTGCTGCCAAAGCGAAAAACGAAGCGAAGTTCAATGCTTGGGCAAACAAACCAGCAAACGTTGCGAAATACGGAACAGTGGTGGAGACCATCAATAAGTTCTATGCGGCTACGAATGAAAAAGCGCGTCACGACAACTACTTACAAATCGTTTTCCGTTTCTCTGATTACGCTGGAATCAGTCGTTCATTAGGTGGACAACTTCAAGCTTATGCGAAAGCAGATGCGGCGAAACGTGCAGAAATGAAAGCAGGATTAACAGCTGCAATCAACGAATTCTTTGAATTGACGTATGTTCCAGCTGAAATTGACATCCTAATCGACGGATTAAACTTGTATGCAAAAAAAGCAGGATACAAATTAGTACCATCCGTTGAGGACATGTACAAAGATGGTTCAGTTGCAAACGAAATCAACGCGGCTTTCGCGATGTCTATTTTAGCTTCGAAAGAACGTATGTTGGCTTTCTTAGAATTACCTAGTGAAGCGGCATTGACAAACGATCCATTGATGAAATTGTCTGCTGACATTACATCACACTTGATGTTCCGTTCAGAGGAATTGATTAAAATGACAGATGACTTTACGAAATCTTACCGTTTGTTGGTTGCTGGATTGCGTGAATCTGGAATGAGTACGATTCAGTATCCAGATGCGAATAGCACTTTGCGTTTGACATATGGTAACGTAAGTGCCTTGCCTGCGGACAAACGCAACGATGCGAAATACAACTACTACACCACCCTTCAAGGTGCGATCAACAAATACAAACCAAATGACGAAGAGTTTGACTTACCAAAACGTTTGATGGAATTGAACGACAAGAAAGATTTCGGTGAATACGCTGACAAAGCGGGATACATGCCGGTTTGTTTCTTGACAGACAATGACATTACTGGTGGAAATTCAGGTTCTCCTGTATTGAACGGTAAAGGTGAATTGATTGGTTTGGCATTCGACGGAAACATCGAAGCGATGGCTGGAGATGTGATCTTCGATACCAAATTACAAAAAACCATCAACGTGGATATCCGTTACGTATTGTTCATCATTGACAAATACGCTGGAGCGAAACACATTGTAGATGAAATGACGATTATTCGTTAATTCAGTATCTAAAAATCATAAATGGAAAGCCTCTGACAATTTGATCAGGGGCTTTTTTTATGTTAATTGATTTGCGCACTATGAAGTAAAGTCAGGTGAAACAAGGACTCCCCTATTTCCTCTTCATTCAAGGCTTGATCGTACACACAGGTTCCAATGCCTTCCAATAAACAAGAGCGAATTTCACCGGCGACATTCTTTTTATCTTGATACATCAATGAAATGACGACGGAGACATCATCCGCATTCAGCGTAATCATTGGAAAAGATCGAATAATGGTTCCTTCGATGTCCTTGTACACTTCCTTGCTCAACATGCCGCGTTTCATGGAAAGATACGATTCGGCAATCATCCCCAATGCTACTGCATGTCCGTGAGAAATCGGTGTCGACTGTAGGAAATAGGATTCCAACGCATGTCCGATGGTATGTCCAAAATTCAATTTCTTGCGCAAACCACCTTCCAAGGGATCCTGCTCAATGATGTTGGTTTTCACCCGAATGGACTTGACCACCACATCTTCTTGAATCAACTCCTCCTCACTTTGAATGTGTCGAATTTGCTCCCATAACTCTGAATCACCGATGAGCGCATGTTTTAACATTTCCGCATAGCCATTGAAAATCTCCTCTGCTGGCAGGGTGGATAAAAATCCAGTGTCGATGAACACGCGATTGGGTTGGGTAATGGTTCCCAGTTGATTTTTATACCCATTTAAGTCGATTCCGTTTTTCCCGCCAATGGCTGCATCCACCATTCCTAACAGCGATGTCGGCACATGAATGAAGGACAAGCCACGTTTGTAAATGGAAGCAATGAATCCACCCATATCCGTCACAACGCCACCTCCAAGGTTAATCACGAGGTCCTTGCGTCCGACACCATATTCCGTAAAGGCTTGCCAAACTTGAAAACAGACTTCCATCACTTTATTTTCTTCCCCACACGGAAGGAGCATTATTTCAGCGCGTTCCAACTCTGGAAAACTGGTAATGAGGTATTCGAGGCAATAATCGTGGGTGTTTTCATCCACAAGAATGAGAATCTGTTGATTTTCAAACGCTTTCAAGAAATCTTGGAATCCACCGTTTAAGATCGACCCGATTTCCAACTGACAATATTTCCCTTCGATTTTCATGCTTTTCATTCGTGGGATAAAATTAAACTTTCGAGATGACTTCTATTCTAAAAAACGATGTAAATTTGGAATATGATATCATTTGACAACACGGAAGTTGCGTTCTCAAGCAAATCTAATCGCGACTTAAAAAGAGCTTATTGGCTATTTCGCATCATTGCTTCCCCTTCCATCGTGAAATTTGGAAAAGGAGCCACAAATATGGCTTTAAAATTACACCTTCCTATTTCTGCACCAATCAAAGCAACGATTTTTCGTCAATTCTGTGGTGGAGAAACGATTTCAGAATGTGATCGAACGATTGCGGATTTGGGAAAATTTGGCATCGGCACCATTTTGGACTATTCCGTGGAAGGAAAAACGAGTGACGAGGACTTTGATCAAACCGTTGATGTCATTATTCAAACAATTCATCGAGCGGCGAATGACCCACACATTCCTTTTGCCGTATTCAAAGTAACAGGAATTGGGCGACACGATTTAATCGAAAAAGCTTCAACCAAAGGATATACACCAACGAGCCAAGAACAAGGAGAAATTGACGTGATCATTTCGCGCATTGACCGCATTTGTCAAGCAGCACATGAGGCCGATACATCGGTATTCATTGACGCGGAAGAATCGTGGATTCAAGATGCAATTGACCAGTGGACTTTCGACATGATGTTGAAATACAACAAGGAAAAGTGCATTGTCTTCAATACCTTACAAATGTACCGTCACGATCGTTTGGCTTTCTTACAGGACTGTCTAGCGTTAGCGAAAGAACATCAGGTAAAATACGGCATCAAATTGGTCCGTGGTGCGTACATGGAAAAAGAACGTGCTCGCGCCGCCGAAAAAGGATATCCATCGCCGATTCAAGCAACAAAAGCCGATACGGACAAGGATTACAATGCAGGATTAAAAATTATATTGGAAAATCGGGATGTTTTCTCTTTGTGCGCAGGGACACACAACGAAGATAGTTCCGCATTATTGATGCAGTTAATGAAGGAAGCGAACATCGATCCTCAAAGTGAGCAATTCTATTTTGCGCAGCTGTTGGGAATGAGTGATCATATTTCATACAATGTGGCGCATGAGCGCTACCATGTCGCTAAATACGTTCCCTTTGGTCCAGTGAAAGAAGTCCTTCCTTATTTATTGAGACGCGCAGATGAAAATACATCCGTTGCTGGACAAACCGGTCGTGAATTGTCCTTGATCATAAAAGAACTAGACCGACGCGCTAAAAAATAGTCCTTATTGTTTGATGAACTTGAAGGAATGCTGTCCGATGTTCAGGAAGTATACCCCTTGATTCCAAGTGGCTGTTTCAATCGTGAAATTCGATTGGATTTTTCCTGTCAACAAGCATTTCCCCATGAGGTCACATACTGTGTAAGCTCCACTCACTTGTTCGCTCAAGCTAACATGCAATTCATTCGAAGTTGGATTCGGGTACATCGTTAACTCAACCATTGTTTGATTCAATTCGATGGTCTCCACGAGTTGGTTTAAGGTGAAAACGGTATCCGTTGTAACCGGCATCATCAATTGTGTATTTTTCTTTAACACAAACACATTCGCACCACCATTTACCGCATTCTGACCATCCACGATCATCGTGTTAAATCCAACCGCAATATATCCTCCATCGTGCGTTGGAAACATTTGGTTGCATTGATCTAATCCAGTATTAATGATGGAGGATGAAGAACCCATCCAATATCCAAATGTGGCATCGTAAAAACCAAAGTTCAAATCTTTAGAAAATGCGGCAAATGAAAAATTCGTGTATTGACAAACCGAAGAAATGATGTACGTTGGATTTGGAAGAAATACAATCTGTGTTAATTTTCGATCCGTAGGATAGATATCCATCGGATTATCTCCCTCTGTGTATTCACTTTGCACAACGCCATTCTCATCAATAACTCGCATATAATTATCATGATTGAAGGGTTCTTTTTCTAGGTTCCCGGTGATGTAAAATTTGTTTTCACCTGGTTCGATATCTTCCAAGTGATATTTACCTGGTAAATTTCCAACCATGATCTGTGATAAAATGGTCCCTTGATCATTAAACGTGATCAGTGAGCCTTTCACCATATTGGAGTCTGGCACAAAAACATCCGCCACCATGATATACAATGAATCTTGATAGCGCGTTATCGCATTGGCTTGATCTTCTCCAATGGTCCCGAAAGATTTTGTCCAAAGTGTGTCCCCGTTTTTATCGATTCGCATTAAAAGAATGTCTGAATTGGCTCCCATCAGCGCTTGACGCTGTCCAATCAACACGAATCCAGTATCTTTTGTCATGACCGCATCATTGATGCGCTCCCATGCAGCTGTTGGATATGTTTTCAACCATTCCTGATTTCCGTTTTCATCTGTTTTAATCAGCATGGCATCGAAATTCCCAAGACTACTAGAATTGGACATCCCAGCGAGGTAAAATCCGCTTCCTGGACGATGCATCACTTTAACAGCCTCTTCGGACTCTGCTCCACCATATGCTTGACTCCAAACATAATTTCCAAGCGAGTCGATTTTCATCAAAAAAGCTTGACTATTTCCACCCCAACTTCCTGAGCTCCCTGTAACATAATACGATGTATCGGGCAATTCAATGATATCTTCTCCTTTATCGAATCCATTTCCTGAATACAATTTATAGAAGGACTGTTGTGTCCATGCGCTTGAACAAAGCAAGCATAAACTAAAGAACGTGATTAAAATGCGCATTTTACTTGAAGTATGATGGATTCACCTGTTTTATTCAATAAATTTTCACTTGCCACGCCAATGTTCCAATTGGAAAATTGAAAACTGGAGTACATGCCCCATTTTAGGCGGGAGAATCCACCGTAGGAAGCGCTCACACCTGTTGACCAATGTTTGGTGACTCTTCCATGGACACCGGCGAAGAAATATGGTACATAATTTTTGGAGATGAACATGCGTGCGCCATAAAAACTTTGAATGCGTTGTTTCGCTTGTAAGTCCACCATCTTGGAGAATTGAATAAATCCAGGGACGATGAGTGTTGATTTTTGCGTCGATTTGGAAATCCCTAACGTGTCCATCAATTTCCCTGTGCTAAACAAATTCTGCTGAATCAACTGATCGATTTGAAATCCCGTGTAATGAAAAGATGAATCGGCTTGGTAACGCGTCATTGCTGTTGTCGGAAAAATCATCCCAATGTTCTTTGCTAGAAACTGAAACGTCATCGCGTGTTCATTTTCCACCGTTTTAAATCGATAATCGATGTCAAACGAGAATCCAAGTCCCTTGGAGAATCCACCTTTACTGTAGGAAAAAGCACCATTGTAATTCATTAAAATAGAATCATTCGAGGCATTTTGGTAAATGGTTCCGGATTGTAAGCTTCCAGAGGCTAATTGATTCAAGGAAAGTACATTCAAGGTGATGGAATTATTGTTGGAGCGATTGAATAATCCAAATCCAATTTTCGAATATCCAATCGACTGAAAGCGCGTACCAGAAAAGTCCGCTGTATCGCCTAAAAAAAGACTGTTTCCTTCGAAGGCGTAACGAAAGGCATCTCTTGAAAATAACATCGATGAAAACTGATGATATCCACCATGAATGAGGTATCCACAATTCGCAAAAGGACTCGTTTGATTTTTAGTGATGTTCTTTTTCGAACGAAATTCCAACTCAGTGTTCATGTCCAATCCAAACTGGTTGATATCTTGCAAGCGGACAATGCTCTTATTTTTCATGTCCTGATCAATGAATCCACCGTAAAAAAACGATTGAACGATGTTTTTACCGATTGAATTCGAGGAATAATCTCCGTTGGAAGTCCAAGTGAGTGTTGCTTTCCCATACGTACTTGAATCCTCCACTACTGGTAACATGTGTTGCGCAAAGCTCTTCGCTCCGAGGACCAACATTACAAAACAAATCAGGAACTTTCTCATAAGACCATGGACGTTTTTAATTTCATACGCAATTTAAAGGAAAGGAATGCTTTCGCTTGTACTTGCTTGGGTTCACTCACGCCAGTTGATGGATTTGGTGAATCAAAACGCGCCTCTACGATGATTTTTTTCAAGGTTGGTAAATCCGCAACGATATCCTCATCAACTACAAACTCAATGTGTGACTGCTGTTTTTTCAAGCCATCGATTGGATCGATCACCGCCATTTCACAGGATGAAATCTGACTATTTCCGATAATGCTATGCAGAATGTGTCCGTCTTCTGTCATGAAATACAAAACTGGATCACAGCTAAACGGAAAAGCATTGACAACATCCAACGTAATCACACCTGATTCCACATGCGTTTTAGACGAATTTTGAGTCAAATGGAGGTCAAATGTATCTCGTAATGTGAGTCCATTCAATCCCAATTTCAAAGGCAACTGCGCACTTGCTTTGATTTTAATGCGGCTATTCGGAAAGGCTTCATCATTGCCCGCCGAAGTATTTCCCCAAGGATTCAATTGAATTTCATAGGCAGCTTCATTGGTTGCACCAAGGTTTTCTAGGAAAGGAACCAAATTTGAATTGGTGCCATCAAAGGCCAATTGTTGGGCGTTCGACTGTAACGATGACCATGCGCCAACAGCCGGAGAAATGTAAAAACTTGGACCAATTTCAGGTGATACCAAGGACACCGTGTTTCCTTGGTCATTTGTGTTGTTCAAATAGTGAATTTGTCCACGAACGGGAACTTTAATGCCATTTTCAATGGTCAATTGCAGGGCCGTTTCAGGTAAGTTCAAGGTTCCTTCTGAAATTTTATTCATGAAATCGATGTGAAATTCGGCCGTATCGCTGAATGTCTTGGAACCAAAATATCCTTTGGCATAATCCACTTTCACATCTTCTAGACTCGCTTGAAATTTAAAATCATACGCCGAACTAATCGATACCGCAGAACCATTTGGATCGGTGGTCAAACTCAATTTTGTTTGTAAAATATTGTAATCCAACCCACTTACACCACGCAAATCAATTTGATAATTACTCAAATCAAGAATTTCTTCCTGCATCGTTGGACTCGCCACTGTGCCAGCGTCGACACTATAATTCTGTTCAAACATGGCACCATTTTGCGTCACACCCGGCATTTGAACTTTAAATAGCACTTTTGTCCCGAGTGGATTATATACCCGAACTTTTACTCTTCCTTGAAAAACACGGATGTTTTTCAATTGAACATCATCCAAATCAAAGGAGTGCTCTTCCACGGTATTGACAAATGTGGTTCCCGGGGGAATATTGCTCAAGGTAATGATGGGTGAATAAATTTGAACAACGGAGGTATCTGGAATTTTAATTAAATCCGACAATCCAATGTCCAATAAGGTACGCGTCAAATCAACTTCCATTTCGCCATTCACTGTTTCTGAAAGCGTGGAATCATTGACCCAATTTTTCAGCGACAAAGTGTCGTGAATCAAAGGAGCTTCCAAATCCACATTCCAAGAGGTATCCTCCTTCTTGCAGGAATAGATGCCAATTAATACACAAAATAGAAGTAGTTTTTTCATGTTATACTCGTTCAATTACCGCCGCGTATCCTTGTCCAACTCCAATACACATCGTCACCAACGCATAACGTTTGTTTGTTGCTTTTAATTGTCTTGCCGCCGTCAAAAGTAATCGCGCGCCAGACATTCCAAGTGGATGTCCAAGTGAAATGGCACCACCCATTGGATTAATGCGAGGATCGCGGTCATCTAGTCCCAGGCTACGTGTACACGCCAAAACTTGTGCAGCGAAGGCCTCGTTGATTTCGATGATGTCCATTTGATCCAAAGTTAATCCAGCTCGACTTAATGCTTTTTGCGACGCTTCAACTGGACCAATTCCCATGATGCGTGGCTCTACTCCTGCTACTGCTGCAGAAACCATACGTGCCATTGGTGTTAATCCATGGTTTTTCAATCCTTCTTCGCTCGCCATCAACAATGCTGCTGCACCATCGTTTAATCCAGAGGCATTTCCTGCTGTCACTGTTCCGTCCTTTTTAAATGCAGGACGAAGTCCGGCTAAACTCTCGATGCTTGTTGTCGGACGTGCAAATTCATCTTTGGAGAAAACCAAAGGCTCTCCTTTTCGTTGCGGAATGGAAACCGGAACGATTTCTCCCTCAAAATATCCTTGTGCCGTTGCTTTCGCTGTTTTCTCTTGCGACCAACATGCGAATGCATCTTGATCTTCACGGCTAATTTGAAATTTCTCTGCTAAATTTTCAGCGGTCATCCCCATGGAATCCACACCGTATATCGCCTCCATCTTTGGATTGATAAAACGCCATCCAAAGGAAGAATCGAACATTTGCGCATCACGTCCAAAAGCACTACTTGTTTTTGAAATCACCCAAGGTCCACGTGTCATGTGTTCGACACCACCTGCAATGTACAAATCCCCTGCTCCATCTCTCATCGCTCGTCCAGCATTTACCGCCGCCGCTAATCCAGATGCACAAAGTCGATTCACGGTCTCACCCGCCACTTCTTGTGGAAGTCCAGCCAACAATGCTGCCATTCTCGCCACATTTCGATTGTCCTCACCTGCCTGATTGGCACAACCAAGGATCACATCCTCAATTTTCGTTTGATCCAAGTTTGGATGTCTTTCCACCAAGGCTTTCAATACGATCGCTGCTAAATCGTCAGCACGAACGGGGGACAAACTTCCTCCAAAACTTCCAATTGGGGTGCGGACACCGTCCACCAAATACACTTCTTTTGACATGAATTTTAATCTTTTATCAAAGGTAATTGAAAAAGCAGAAAGTTGAACACGAGAAAAGGAATTGTTTCGTTCCTGATAGCGCTTCCGTTTAAAGCGGAAAAAATACATGGATTCAGTCACAGAAAAGCGAATTATTCCTAAGTTCGTAGCATCAACACTAACAACAATGAGCGCTTATCCATTTCATGCTATTTCCGATACGGACATTCAATTTTTCACTGAATTACTAGGCTCCAACGCCTTGTTTAGTGAAGAACAACGCATGAATTACGGACATGATGAAACGGAAGATTTGTCTTTTCCGCCGAGCGCGGTTTTGCGTCCAGGAACACCGGAAGAAATCTCCAAAATCATGGCATATTGTCACGAAGCAGGCATTCCAGTAACGCCTGCAGGAGCGCGAACGGGATTAAGCGGAGGCGCATTGCCTATTCACGGTGGCGTATTATTATCGATGGAGCGCTTCAATCGTATATTAGAAATCGACGAAAAAAACCATCAAGTCATTACGGAACCAGGAGTCATCACACAAGTGTTACAAGATGCCGTGAAGGAAAAAGGATTGTTTTATCCACCTGACCCAGCGAGTAAAGGCTCGTGTTTTATCGGCGGTAATGTTTCGGAGAATTCCGGCGGACCAAAAGCAGTGAAATATGGAGTGACGAAAGATTACGTATTGAACTTAGAAGTTGTCTTGCCCACTGGAGAAATCATCTGGACAGGCGCAAACGTATTAAAAAATGCCACTGGATACAACTTAACCCAGTTACTAGTCGGCTCGGAAGGAACATTGGGCATCATTACCAAAATCGTCTTAAAGTTGATTCCTCATCCGACGCATGACTTATTGATGCTTGTTCCATTTTTCGACGCACAAAAAGCCTGCGAAGCAGTGGCGGCGATTTTTCAAGCTGGAATAACGCCAAGTGGATTGGAATTCATGGAGCGCGATGCCTTAACCTGGACGCAAGCATTTACGGGAGAAACATCCATTCCTGTGGCGGATAATCATCAAGCGCATTTGATCATCGAAGTGGATGGATTTGATCCTGACCAGTTGATGTTGGAATGTGAAAAAATTCTAGGTGTTCTTGAGGGATTTGAAACGGACGAAATCCTCTTCGCTGATTCAGAAGCACAGAAGAACACGCTTTGGAGTTTGCGTCGAAAAGCAGGTGAAGCGGTGAAGGCGCAATCCATTTATAAAGAAGAAGATACGGTTGTTCCGCGCTATGCCTTGCCGCAATTGCTCTTTCACGTCAAAGAAATCGGAAAGAAATACGGATTTCACTCCGTTTGCTATGGACATGCAGGTGACGGGAATTTACATGTAAACATCATCAAAGGAGCATTGAGCGATGAGAAATGGAATGAAGAATTACCCATTGCGATTCGAGAATTATTCACCGAAGTCATCCAATTAGGCGGAACGATTTCCGGCGAACACGGCATCGGTTTGGTTCAGAAATCCTACATGGACCTAGCCTTTCCGGAAGTAACCTTAAATTTAATGCGCAACATCAAACAAGTCTTTGATCCGAAAGGAATTTTGAATCCAGGGAAGGTGTTTTAATGCCTGTCCAGACCCTTCGGGATGCTAATGTGCTTCCGCCGCGGCGGAGTGCCTATGTGCTAATGTACCTATGTGCTAATTAAAATTACTTCATCCACTTCAAGTTCCGGGAGTACAGGTAAACCCAGATTCCTCCATAAAGGACGTTTAGCACAATGACGAATGTAGGCACATCGCTTGGCGTCGTGAAAAAATAACTTTGGATGACGTATAAGAAACAGTAGCCGATGTACAAATGAAATCCTATTTTCTTACCTGTGTACATGAGGAAGACAGCAATCAGCGCAAAAATTGACACAAGTAAAATCAATCCGTTATAGGCAACGAAATTGGCGTACATGTTGTCAGACATAATCTCCAGTTTCGTAAGGACTTCCGACCAATAAGACATGTCAACTTTCTCACTTTGCGCGAGGGCATCCAATTTTTCTTGGGAGGAAGCGAATTGAAGTTTAGCTGCTTCCAATTCTTCAGCACTTGGTTTACCACCCAATACGCCAAAGAAGGAAGTGAGAATGGTCACCCCAATGTTCACAAATGACAAAATGGAAATCACCGCAAGAAACTTCGGTCTTTTTGGATTCATTTGGACTTCTTGTCCTTCTAACACTTGTTCAAATTCTTCCATGATTACCAGTTTTTCAGTCCAAAGTTACGTGCTATTTTCATGTCACGGGACAAATAACGGTCCTCCGATAAGAACGGAACTTCTTTTCTGAATTCTGCATGTAACTGTTCAATGCGTTCCGAACTTTTCAATGGACGACGAAAATCCAATCCTTGAGCCGCGTGCATCAACTCAATACCTAAAATCGTTTGACAATTTTGAATCACACGGTAAAGTTTCGTTGCCGCATTCGCACCCATACTCACGTGGTCTTCTTGTCCATTACTGGAATCAATTGTATCGACGGATGCCGGTGTACACAATTGCTTGTTTTGACTGACAATCGACGCACAGGTATATTGTGAAATCATCATTCCGGAGTTCAATCCAGGATTTGCCACTAGGAACGCTGGCAATCCACGTGTTCCAGAAATCAATTTGTAAACTCTTCGCTCGGAAATACTTCCCATTTCTGCCATGGCAATTGCCAAGAAGTCCATGATCAAAGCCAAGGGTTGTCCGTGGAAATTACCGGCGGAAACCACTTCATCCGTATCTGGAAAAACCGTTGGATTATCAGTCACTGCATTCATTTCACGTTCCACAATTCGCGCGCAATGGTCAATCGTGTCTTTGGTCGCACCATGTACCTGTGGGATGCAACGGAAAGAATATGGATCCTGTACATGTTTCTTTTCCTGCGCGATGATTTCACTCGTTTCCATTAAGTTTCGCATCGCTTCAGCCATTTGAATTTGTCCGTGTTGATTGCGAATGGAATTGACATTCGACTGAAATGGATTCAAACGACCGTCGTAGGCATCCAAGGACATTCCTGCAACGAGAATCCACTTTTCCCACAAGGACTGCGCTTGGTTCACCGCGTAACTCGCATAAGCGGACATGAACTGTGTTCCATTTAGCAGGGCTAATCCTTCTTTGGACTGTAATACGATTGGTGCCAATCCGAATTTCGCATTGATTTCTGCTCCTGAATAGCGTTTCCCTTGGTAATCGACTTCTCCTTCACCAAGTAAAGGCAAGCACAAATGAGCCAATGGCGCCAAATCACCCGAAGCACCTAAACTTCCTTGTTGATAGACAACGGGATAAATGCCTTCATTGTAGAAAAACAAAAGTCGTTCTACTGTCGCCAATTGCACACCGGAATTTCCTTTTGATAGTCCGAAAACTTTCAATAACAACATGCGTCTCACCAATTCTTGTGGCACCTCCTCACCTGTTCCACACGCATGTGAAAGCACCAAATTGCGTTGAAGCGCTTCTAAATCATTGGATGAAATAGCGGTATCACACAAAGAACCAAATCCCGTATTAATCCCATAAATCAAGGCGTCGGAACCTTGCATTTTTTGATCCAAATAAGCACGGCATTTCTCCACCGCCGCTTTCGCTTCAGAAGATAAGTTTACCTTTAAGTTAGTAGAGATAATATTCTCGAATTCAGTTAATTCGATGTAATCCAAATGAATGGTGTACTGTGACATATGATTGTTATTTTCGAAGCATTTGCGCGAAGTCTTTCGCGAAATACGTTAAGATTCCATCCGCTCCTGCACGTCGAATACTCAAAAGCATTTCGTACACAGCAAGATCGTAATTCAACCAGCCATTTTGCGCTGCAGCATGTACCATCGCACATTCGCCACTAACGTTATAAGCTGTAATTGGAATCGGGAATTGTTCTTTTAATACATGAATGATGTCCAAGTAGCACAAAGCTGGTTTGACCATCAACATATCTGCTCCTTCTTCGTAGTCCAATTGCGCTTCCAACAAAGCCTCTCTGCGGTTGGCGGGATTCATTTGATATGTTTTTTTATCACCAGATTTCGGAGCGGAGTTCAATGCATCGCGGAAAGGTCCGTAAAATGCACTCGCATATTTTGCCGTATACGACATGATGCTCACCTCTGTAAATCCTGCGCCATCTAAGGCTTCACGAATGACACCAACACGACCGTCCATCATATCCGAAGGACCAATGATATCCACACCTGCTTGCGCCTGAGCAATAGACATTTTAGCTAAAATCGGAAGGGTTTCATCGTTAACGATTTTACCGTCAATGACAAGTCCATCGTGTCCATCAGAAGAATAAGGATCCATGGCCACATCGCTCATCACCACTGATTCGGGGAAACGTGCTTTGATTTGACGAATAGCTTCCAAATAGAAATTATCACTTGCGTAACTGTAGCTCGCCACTTGATCCTTCAAGGATTCATCGACTGCTGGGAAAATATCGAAGGTGTGAATTCCAAGATTCATGCACACCTCTATTTCCGGCAATAGCTTGTCAATGGACCAGCGAAAGTTATTCGGCAAGGAAGAAACCTCTTCTTTGATGTTGTGTCCATCCTTCAAAAAGATGGGATAAATTAGATTTTCGACACCGAGTTTCGTTTCCTCCACCATATGGCGGATCGCACGACTTTTTCGGTTGCGTCTTGGACGAATATTCATACGATTACATTAACATTCCACCACAAACGTGTAGTGTTTGTCCGGTGATGTAAGCTGACATATCTGAAGCAAGAAAAACAGTAGCATTCGCCACATCGATTGGTTGTCCACCGCGTTTCAACGGAATGCCATTTCTCCAACCTTGAACCACTTCTGGATTCAATGCGTCAGTCATTTCTGTTTCAATAAATCCTGGCGCAATCGCATTGCAACGAATGTTTCTTGAACCTAATTCAGCGGCAATGGATTTCGTGAATCCAATCAATCCTGCTTTTGAAGCTGCATAGTTCGCTTGTCCAGCATTCCCCTTCACACCAACAACCGATGACATATTGATGATCGATCCTGAACGAGCTTTCAACATCGGTTTTTGAACTGCTTTCGTCAAGTTGAAGGCTGATTTCAAATTCGTATTGATTACTTCATCCCATTGTTCTTCCGTCATTCGCATTAACAATGTATCGCGAGTGATTCCAGCGTTGTTTACCAAAACATCTACCGTTCCGAATTCCGCAACGACATCATCCACTAATTGTTGTGCTTGGTCAAAATTGGAAGCATCCGAACGGAATCCTTTTGCTTTTCCACCATTTGCAGTTAACTCAGCTTCCAAAGCGCGTGCTTTTTCTTCTGATGACAAATACGTAAATGCTACGGTAGCACCTTGACGCACACATTCTTCCGCGATTGATTTACCAATTCCACGTGAAGCTCCTGTAATTAGGACGATTTTATTTGCTAGTAATCCCATATGTATTATTTTATTCAAAGATATAAATTCATTTCAAACTGAAATCCCGTGTTTAGGAACGAAATTCCTTTGCCGTATACAACTTCCACTTCGCCAAACGGTATTTCATAGATGTCCAAAGCACCCCCAATCCGTAAGTTGTCGAACGCGCAAAGTTGATGGAGGACGCTTCTTCGAAGTATTTCGTCGGACAAGTCACCTCACCGATTTCGAATCCAGCAAAGAAGATTTGAGCCAACATCTGATTATCGAAGATAAAATCATCCGAGTTCGCTTCGATGTTGATTTTTTCAAATATTTCTTTCGAAAACGCGCGATATCCAGAGTGATATTCAGACAATTTTTGGGACATCAAAATGTTTTGGAACAAGGTCAAAAAGCGATTCGCTATGTATTTGTACATCGGCATACCACCTTTCAACGCTCCTTTTCCAAGAATGCGAGAACCCAAGACCACAGGATAAACTTCGTACGCAATGATACCAGAAATCGCATGAATCAATTTCGGTGTGTATTGGTAATCCGGATGCAGCATTATGATGATGTCCGCACCTAAACTCAAGGCTTTCTCGTAGCAGGACTTCTGATTTCCACCATATCCGCGATTTTGCTCATGTCGGACGATGTGTTGAATTCCCAAGCGTCTTCCAACATCACTGGTATTATCCTTACTGGCGTCATCTACCAACACCACTTCATCCACAATATCAAAAGGGATTTCCGCGTATGTCATTTCCAAGGTTTCCGCTGCGTTATACGCAGGCAAAACGATGCAGATTTTCTTTCCATTTAACATGGGACAAAGTTAAAAGAATTGTTTCACTAATGATCATGTAGAGACTCAGTTTCTTTGCAGAAAAGCACACTAAATAATTACACAGAAAAGCGTAACTTTGAATCATGATCAACGCTCCACTTGCCGAACGAATGCGTCCCAAAACGCTCGATGAATACATCGGACAAGCACATTTGCTCGCTCAAGGCGCATCGTTGCGTCGCTCATTGGATGCCGGAGTCATTCCCTCGATGATTTTTTGGGGCCCACCGGGTGTTGGAAAAACCACGTTGGCGCAATTAATCGCGAAGCACTTAGACCGACCGATTCACACGCTCTCTGCGATTTCATCGGGAGTAAAAGATGTCCGTGAAGTCATTACGCGGGTGGAAAACGGCGGTATGTTTCAAGCGAAAGGAACGATTTTGTTTATTGATGAAATACACCGTTTTAGTAAAGCGCAACAAGACTCCTTGTTGGGAGCAGTGGAAAAAGGAACCATTACCTTGATTGGCGCTACTACTGAAAACCCATCTTTCGAAGTGATTTCTGCCTTGCTGAGTCGTTGTCAGACTTATGTTTTAAAAGAACACACCAAAGAAGATTTATTACACCTGTTGGATCGTGCCATTCAACAAGATATTGTCTTAAAAGCCAAACAGATAAACCTCCACGAAACGAATAGTTTATTGGCTATTTCAGGAGGTGACGCACGAAAATTATTAAACGTTTTTGAAATCATCATCGGAACATTTCAAGGTCAAACGGAAATTGACATTACCGATGAAGTCGTGTTGCAAAATGCACAGCAAAGTCTTTCTCGTTACGACAAGGACGGAGAGCAACATTACGACATCATTTCTGCGTTTATCAAGTCCATTCGCGGAAGCGACCCAAATGCCGCCATTTATTGGTTGGCTCGAATGGTTGAAGGTGGCGAAGACCCGAAATTCATTGCGCGCAGGCTGTTGATTTCTGCTACGGAGGACATCGGACTAGCGAATCCAAATGCGCTCTTATTAGCGAACGCCTGTTTTCAAGCGGTGGAAAGTGTTGGCTGGCCGGAATCCCGGATTATTCTGGCGGAATGTACGATTTACTTGGCTTCCTCCCCGAAAGGAAACGGAGCTTATATGGCCATAAATCGCGCACAACAATTGGTACAGGAAACCGGAAATTTAGGTGTCCCACTCCCCTTGCGAAATGCCCCTACTGCTTTAATGAAACAATTGGGTTACGGCGAAAACTACTTATATAGCCACGATTTCCCTGGTAATTTCGCAGAACAAGAATTTTTACCGAACGAAATAGCCGGAACGAATTTCTTCCAAGCAGGAAGCAGTTCCAAAGAACAAGAAATCGCGCAAACGATTGCACAGTTGTGGAAAGATAAATACCAGAAATGATGTCCGCTCTACTCTACTACTGCATCGTTTATCCCTTATCCCTACTTCCATTGTGGATCCTTTATCGCATGAGTGATTTGATCTTTCTGTTGTTCATGAGCGTTCTACCCTATCGGAAAAAGGTGGTGAAAGCGAATATTGAGCGATCTTTCCCGGATTTATCATCGAAGGATCAAGCGGTATTGGTTCGTGGATTTTACCGACATTTCTCCGATTTACTCATCGAAAGCATCAAGAATTTGAGTATTTCAAAAGATGAACTTCTTCGTCGGATGACCGTCATCAATCCGGAGGTGCTTCAGGACTTACAGAAAAATGGGAAGTCGACCATATTTGTTTCCGGACATTTCAACAATTGGGAATGGTTCATCACGGCACAGGCTTTATTGGTTCCGAATGCTTCATACGGAATCGGCATGCCTTTAAGTAACGGCTTTTGGGATAAAAAACTCACGGAGCGACGACAGCGCTTTGGCTTAACTGTTGTTCATGCCCAGAACTACAAAACGATGTTCAATCAATCCAAACCGGTTTCTGTTTTGGTTTTAAGCGATCAAGCTCCAGCAGATGCGCGAAAAAGTTATTGGATGGAGTTCCTACATCAGCAGACTCCGATTTTATTTGGCATGGAACAAATGGCGAATGAATTTGATTTGAATGTCGTGTATTTTCAGTTGAAAAAAGTCAAGCGAGGATACTACGAAATAGAATTCAAAACCCTGACCACCGAAGCTCGTAGCTTGTCCTACGGACAATTAACCGAACAGCACGTTCAATTACTCGAACAAAGCATCCTTGAGGAACCTTGTCATTGGCTGTGGTCACACAAACGCTGGAAACGAGAAATCCCGTCAGACCTGAAGGACTTAAAGTCCATTCAGAAGTCCAAGTTTGAGGAAAAATTCAGATAAGCGACTATGAAAATTCTATTTACTTTAACCTTGTTATTCCTCTTTGCTAGCCCACCGAAAATAGCGATTTTAACCTATGGAAAATCGTCGATCCATGCGCGCAGCATTCAAAATTTCTCCAAGAACGAAATCCTTCTAGGAACCAACGAAGGCAGCTTTTTATTGGTATCAAAGAACGCCAAGAAACCCGTATCCATGTATCTTCCCAAAACGAAGCACCTCATCAAGGAAATTCGAGATGCCGATAAAAATGAAGCCTATTTGTTTTTCATGCAAAGCAACGATTCGTCGCACCTATTGCGCAAGGATTGGGAAGGAAAGGAAGATATCCTCATTCCATTTACACATCATGGCAAACCTGTTTTCTTGGATGGTCTTGATGTGCAAGACTCCCTTGGATTTCTCCTTGGAGATCCCGTTGACGGTGACTTTGCTTTGTTTCGTACCCTGAACCATGGTGAAACTTGGGAAGCGTGTCCTGGAAAAGTAAAAAGTCAAACGAATGAAGCCGCATACGCTGCTAGCGGAACAACGAATCACATTATTGGTGGCGACTTTGTTTTTGTGAGTGGCGGCGATAAAAGTCGTTTTATTTGGAGCAGTGATCTTGGACAAACATGGAAAAGTTATTCCATTCCTTTTGAGTCGTGTCCAACGTGTGGCGCTTATTCCATGAGCTATAAAAACCGTCAGGAATTAGTGGTAGTTGGAGGTGATTACAAGCGTCCAAATGAAAAGAAGATGACCTGTTTCTATTCCACCGACGGTGGACTCACCTGGAACGAATCGATTATACGACCAAATGGTTATCGTTCTTGCGTGTACTATGCAAAAGGCGTGTATTACGCCTGTGGAACCACGGGAATTGACTACTCTACAAATGCGGGCATCACTTGGAATTCCATTTCTTCGGAAAATGCCTTGTCCATGACGGCTGATAATCAATACCTATATGTTTCTTGTGTCGGCGGAAAAATTTTAAAATTGAAATTGCTAAAAAATAAGGACATAAAAAAAGGAGAACGTTAGTCCTCCTTTTTATTTCTTTCAGATTACCTGCTTATTTCGCTTGTAACGTATCTTCCATTGCTTGAGAAACCGCTGATTTCTCCAAACGTAATTTTGTTCCTTCTGATTGGATCAATACCGTTGAATCAGAGATCTCTAAAATTTTCCCGTGAATACCACCGATGGAAACAATTTTGTCTCCCGCTTTTAATCCTTCGCGGAATTTTTTCAACTCTTTTTGTTTTTTCATTTGTGGACGAATCATGAAAAAGTAAAATACAAGAACCATAAGTCCAAGCATCAAGATACTTTGTACCCCTTGTCCACCAGCTAAAATTTGTGCGTTTATCATCTTTATTTGTTTTTGTTTATGAATATTAACGGATGCTCCCTCGAATCTCCAAAACAGTCACGTTTGGAACAGTATTGGCCATTACCGTGATCATTTTTTGGATTTTTTTGGCACTCAAGTTATCCGTTTTCACTTGAGCAATAATTTCACTTGATTCTCCCGGTTGGATTGGTTCCTCCGGTTCTTCTGCGACCGTACAAGAGCAAGAAGGTGTAACTTCTCCGATGATTAATGGATAATCGCCTGTGTTTGTCACTTTAAATTTCGCATTGATCACTTCTCCTTTCATGACCGTCCCTGCCTCAAACACTTTTTCGACTTCCATCGTTGTTTTTTGGTCGATGTCTACGGACTTATCGTCCCCGCACCCGAAGAACAATCCAACGCTCAATAATAATACTAACTTTTTCATATTGTAGCAATTAAGAAATTAATCCACGTCCAATTTTCACAATCTTTTTATCCTTAGTCAACTGAGCGATGGCTTTATCCAAGACTCCGTTAATAAATAGATTACTTTTTGGCGTACTATAAAATTTAGAAATCTCGATGTATTCGTTCAAGGTCACCTTCGTTGGAATACTGCTGCACGTTTGTAATTCTGTCAAGGCCATTTTCAAGAGAAGGATATCCATTTTCGCAATGCGATCTAGGTCCCAATTCTGAGCAAACTCATCAATTAGTTTTTCATTTTCCTCATTCATTTGAATGGTCTTGCGCAGTAAATTCACGATGAACTCTTTTTCATCGTCGTTTTCTTTGTACAAAGGCAACACTTCGAAGGAATGTTCTGGTGTCCAAGATTTCATGGTTTTCATGGCCATGGAACAACACAGATCTAAATCATCGGCCCAATAGATGCTTTTTTCATCAAAGAAGTATTGCACTAGTTCAGAATTGGCAATCTCCGATTTGAATAAATGCAAAGCAAAAGATTTATCCTCTTCTAGTCCTTCCGCGCCATTGTTCATGTGCTCGAAATACACTTCCGATTCCAAGATGTTCAAATACAATTTGCGAAAAATCTCCTGGCTCTCGGCTCCTAACCAATTTACCTTTCTGATTTCGCTCAATTTGGTTAGTTCATAGGAAGATTCAATGGCTTCGATCAACACATTGTTTACGAATTTCATGTTTGGATTTAAATCCTCCTCAGTTGGACGCATTTTTTTCTTGTGCTCTTCCATGCGATTTAATCCTGCTCGCTTTAATTCTGGCAGCGTTAAAATCATGAAAATGTACATGTCATACATACGTTCCACCGCAGAAAGCAATTCCTTTTCTGCTTTCAGGATACTATCCTCTTCGCTTTGAAAAAAAGCATAAAGAATTTGGAGAACTTTAATTCGTAAGTGTCTTCTATTGAGCATTATCGTTTTTTACAGATTCAAACTTCCTTTGGACTGAACGCGTTCTTCAGCCATTTTATTCGCAATCTGATAGGTTGGCACCCCTTCATCCTGTGAACGCTTCACAATGTTGTAAATGGTACCGTAAATTTCTTCCGCTTTTTGATGTGCCCAATCCAATGACAATCCTTCCACTTCTGAGAAGCAGTTAATCACTCCCCCTGCGTTGATCGCAAAGTCGGGAGCATAAATGATTCCACGTTTCATCACTTCTAATCCGTGGATTTTTTCGTCTTTCAATTGGTTGTTCGCAGCTCCAGCAATGACCGAGCAACTCATTCGAGCAAGTGTGTCATCGTTCACCGTTGCACCCAAGGCACAAGGCGCGTAGATGTCCATCTTCACGTCGTAAATCGCATCTGGCTCCACAATGGTTGCACCGTATTTTTCTGAAACACGTTTCAATGCTTCCTGATTGATATCGGTAATAAATACGTTCGCATTTTCTTTTACTAAATGAGAAACAAGGTATTCACCTACGTGTCCAACACCTTGCACAGCGATGGTTTTCCCACTAAGGTCATCTGTTCCAAATTGCATTTTCGCGGCAGCTTTCATTCCCATGTATACGCCAAAAGCCGTCACCGGAGATGGATCACCACTTTTCCCTGGAAGACCAACAACGTAATTCGTTTCTTCACTTACCCACTGCATATCAGATGGAGAAATGCCCACATCTTCTGCTGTGATGTACTTACCAGCGAGTCCATTGACGAATTGACCAAAACGACGGAAAAGCGCTTCAGATTTTTGGGTTTTGGAGTCCCCAATAATCACTGCTTTACCACCACCAAGATTCAAACCGGAAATAGCATTTTTGTAGGTCATCCCACGCGACAAACGAAGTACATCGTTCAACGCTTCCATTTCATTGTTGTACATCCACATACGGGTTCCACCTAAGGCAGGACCTAAAACGGTATTGTGCACAGCGATGATTGCTTTAAGGCCAGTAGCGTGATCGTTACAAAATAGGATTTGTTCGTGTCCCATATTGGACATCTGTTGGATAACTGGATTTGAATTCAAATCTGTTAAAGGAGTCACTGTCAAATCAGACATGTTTTTGCTTGAGTTCGTTAACTAATCAGATGAATGGTTACTTTTGTAACGCTATTCAACGCTGGCAAAATTAGAAAATAATCTATGAAGTCTCTTCAATACTTAAATAAATATTTCCTAAAATATAAATGGCGCTTTCTTTTGGGGATTGTATTCACCGTGATTAGCAACTATTACGGCGTACAAATGCCGATTTATTTTAAGAATGCGGTTGACTCTTTTCAAGCTCATATTGAAGGTTCCACACCAAATGATTTTCTTTGGCTTGCGTTAAAGCTGGGTGGATTCTACATGTTATTCTCGCTAGCAAAAGGATTTTTCTTGTTTTTAATGCGTCAAACGATCATTGTTATGTCGCGAAACATCGAATTCGATTTAAAGAATGAGATTTATGAACAATACCAGCGATTGGATCAAGCCTTTTTCAAGCGCAATGCAACAGGAGATTTAATGAACCGCATTTCTGAGGACGTTGGACTCGTGCGCATGTACTTAGGGCCTGGAATCATGTACATCATTAATTTGATTGTCGCTTTTGCGATGATTGTTACGCAAATGATTGGCATAAGTCCCTCTCTGACATTATTTGTACTCATTCCCTTGCCGATTATGTCCGTCTTAATTTATCGGGTTTCATCTCGTATGAATGCCATGGGCGTACTTGTTCAACAAGAACAGTCGATGCTATCGACCATTGCACAAGAAACATTTTCAGGAATTCGCATCATTAAAGCCTATAATCGCGAAAAGGAAACAGCGGAGAAATTAAATGAGCGAGCGGAGAATTACAAAAAACAAAGCATGCGTTTGGTCAAAGTGAATGCTTTTTTCATTCCGACCATTATGTTTCTTATTGGAATCAGCGTACTTATAGCCGTGTATTATGGTGGACTCCTCTCCTTTTCGACGGATCGAACAAAGCACATTTCGGTTGGAAGTATTGTGGCCTTCATCATGTTCGTCAATAACCTTACTTGGCCCTTTGCTAGTTTGGGATGGGTTTCCAGCATCATTCAACGTGCTTCTGTTTCTCAAAAACGAATCAACGAGTTTCTTCAAACCATTCCAAGTATACAGAACGAGAACAAAGAAGAATTCGATTTTCAAGGAAACATCCGTTTTGAAAATGTCTCTTTCGAATACCCGATTACCGAAATCAAAGCTGTTTCGAATGTATCATTCGAGCTAAAAAAAGGTGAAACATTGGCCATTGTTGGACATACCGGAAGTGGAAAATCAACCATTAGTGCCTTATTGATGCGCCAATACGATATCCAATCTGGAGACATATTAATCGATGGGAAATCCATCAAAGACATCAATTTGGATGCTTTTCGTAATCAATCCGGCATTGTCCCACAGGATGTCTTTTTGTTTTCGGATACCATTGCAGAGAACTTACAGTTTGGTGTGAACGACCATCTTCCGAGTGAAGAAGAATTGATTGACGTCACAAAACGCGCACATGTTTATCACAACATCAAAGAATTCCCAGATCAATTCAACACCTTACTCGGTGAACGTGGTGTGAATTTGAGTGGTGGACAAAAACAGCGCATTAGTATTGCGCGGGCGCTCTTGAAAAAACCAAAATTGTTGATTTTGGATGATTGTTTGTCCGCCGTGGATACAGAAACCGAAGAAATTATTCTTGGAAATTTGGAGAAAGACAGAAATGATCGCACCACAATTGTCATTAGTCACCGCATTTCCACCATCCGAAATGCCGATAAAATCATCGTTCTTGGTAACGGTTCCATCATTGAACAAGGCAGTCATGAAGAATTAATTTCCTTAAAAGGAAGTTATTTTGACCTCTACGAACAGCAGCTACGACAAGAGGATAATTGAAAAAGTAGTGCCTTTTTCAAACTTTTCAACACCGATTTGTTTGTCTTTTTTTGAAACAACTAACTGATTTTCAGCGTAAGTTAGTTCAAACTTTAAAACAAACAACTATGAAAAAGTTTATGATTTTTGTTGGTGCATTAACGTTGTCTGGGACAATGTTCGCACAAAAACCTGCGAGTGATGATTCACATTATTCGTTAGAAGGATTAGCTAACTTGAATACCACAGATGGTATGAGTTGGACAGCTCCATCCATTCGTTTGCGTTACTTTGTAAACGATAACATTGCAGCTCGTCTTCAATTTGGTTTTGGTGGAGATGGTTCATCTGCCAATGGTCTTCCAAGTAAAGAAACACATCTTTACTCGAATGCTGCAGGTGATGCAAATGGAACAGTTCAAATCAACCGAAGTGCTTGGGATTTAAAGTTAGGTGGTGAATATCACTTAAAAGGAACAGATAAAATGTCTCCTTACTTTACTGCAAACATTGGCTTCGGAAGCGGTTCGGAGAAACAAACATGGACAGATGTATTCTATTCTAATCCAGTTGATCCAACTTCGTCTTTAACGTACAGTCAAGGATTTTCAGTTACCGCTACAGGTGGATACAAAACAATTGGCTGGGGATTAGGTGCAGGTTTTGATTACTATGTAGCAGATAATCTTTATTTAGGATTAGAGCTTAACTTATCAAGCACAAAAGTGAGTCATGATGATACTGTTACAGATGCTACAACACCTGTTGGATCATCAACATCAACGTCACTTGGTAGTACCATGTCATACACAAACATTGGTGCTGCACATGGATCAGTTCGTATTGGTTGGAGATTCTAACACATACTTCAGAAAAGGAAAGGGGACCTCGGTCCCCTTTTTTGTTTTCCCATATTTCGTACCTTTGCCCCAGTTATGAAAGAAAGAAATCGCATTGAAGTTTGCTTCACCCCAGGAGAATACGAATATTTTAAAGGAGAATATGAAATCGTTGTCGTAATCGATGTATTGCGCGCAACATCAGCTATTTGCGCTGCATTTGACAATGGCATCAAATCAATTATTCCCGTACCAACGGTTGAAGAAGCATGGGAATACAAGCAAAAAGGATTCTTGGCAGGAGCAGAACGCAAGGGACAAATTGTGGAAGGATTTGATTTTGGGAACTCCCCTTTTTCATACATGCGTGAGGATTTTAAAGGACAAGAAGTTGTATTAACAACCACGAATGGAACAAAATCACTGGACGTTGCCAAAGACGCAGAAATCGTCGTGGTTGGTTCGTTTTTAAACTTGAACTATTTAAGTGAATGGCTTGTCAAACAAGAAAAGAACATCCTTTGTCTGTGTTCGGGTTGGCAGGATAAATTCAATTTAGAAGATACGATTTGCGCAGGAGCCATTTCTGATTTCTTGATTTCATCCGGGAAATTTACGTCTGAAGAAGATTCTAGTATTGCAGCAAAATACTTATATTTATCTGCAAAGGACAACTATTTAGGTTACTTAAAATCAAGTTCGCATCGACGCCGTTTGAAAAACTTGAATTTGAATGAGGACATTAAGTATTGTTTAACACCTAATCAAACTGACGTTATTCCGATTCTAAAAGATGGTAAATTGGTTCAATTATAGATTCCTCCTTTCCGCTATACTGTTGAGTATACTGTTACAGAGCAGTGCTCGAAAAGCAGAAAAACTGACTTGGGGATTTTTTGGACACCAACGCATCAATCGCATTGCCGTTTTTACTTTACCGGCACCTATGTTCGGATTTTATAAAGAACACATTGAATTTCTGACAGATCATGCCGTCGATCCCGACAAGCGTCGCTATGCAGTAGAAGGAGAAGCGCAATGTCATTACATTGACTTAGATCACTATTACAAACATGGTGAAAATCCATTTGAGCTTATCCCCAGACGTTGGAAAGACGCCGTGGAAAAATATTCCGAAGACACCTTGCAAGCTTATGGGATTGTTCCTTGGCACATCGTTCAAATGAAGTACCGTTTGCAAAAAGCATTCGAAGCAAAAAATGTCGACTTGATTTTGAAATACTCAGCAGATATCGGACATTACATTGGAGATGCGCACGTTCCCTTGCACACGACAGAAAATTACAATGGACAATTAACTGGACAACGTGGCATTCATGGACTTTGGGAGAGTCGTTTGGTAGAAATCAACGCAGAGGATTACGATTATTTCGTCTCAAAAATCAAGTACATTTCAAACGTGCAAGATTACGCCTGGGAAGCTGTAAAAGCCTCTCACCTAGCCTTAGACTCCGTTTTACGCATGGAAAAGGAACTTTCCGCTGAATTTCCAGCGGATAAAAAGTATAGCTTTGAACAACGTGGCAACACGACTATTTCCGTATACTCAAAAGAGTTTTGTGCTGCTTATCACCAACGCTTGAATGGAATGGTGGAACGACGACTTCGTCAAGCAATCCTTTCCGTCGGATGTATTTGGTACACCGCGTGGGTGGATGCTGGTCAACCCGACTTAACTAAGCTGCAAGCGGTTCCTCCTTCTCCTGAGCTGTTAAAAGAATTCGCGGATTTGGATGCACATTTTCACAACGACAAGCATTTTGGTAGAATCTGCGACTAATAAATGGCTAAATTCCCAAATGTATCATTCGTTCATTTGAACGCTGTTTAACTCAAACTACGGTAACGAATGCGTTTTGGACCAGCGTCGCCAAGTCGTTTACGTCGATTTTCTTCGTATTCTGAATAACTACCTTCAAACCAATATACTTGAGAATCTCCTTCGAATGCGAGGATATGTGTACAAATTCGATCCAAGAACCAACGGTCGTGGGAAATAACCACCGCACAGCCAGCGAAGTTCTCGATTCCTTCTTCCAGAGCACGAAGCGTATTCACATCGATGTCATTTGTTGGCTCATCGAGTAAAAGAACGTTCGCTTCTGTTTTCAAAGTCATGGCTAAATGCAATCGATTTCTTTCTCCACCAGAAAGTACACCCACCTTTTTATTCTGATCAGCCCCAATGAAATTGAACTTACCCAAATAGGCACGAGAATTGATTTTCTGATTTCCGATTTCAACGTATTCAAGTCCGTTCGATACCACGTCAAACACCGTCTTATCCGGATGAATGTCCTTGTGTGTTTGATCCACGTATCCAATCTGAACCGTTTCTCCAACCGTAAATTCACCATGATCCGGCTGAAGTTCATTCATTATCATTTTGAAAATCGTTGTTTTTCCTGCTCCATTTGGACCGATGACACCAACGATTCCTGCAGGTGGTAATTTGAAATTCAAATCATCATACAACAATTTATCGCCAAAGGCTTTCCCAACGTGCACCGCATCGATGACATTGTTTCCAAGTCGTGGACCATTTGGAATTGGGATTTCCAATTTTGCTTCTTTTTCACGTGCATCCTCCGACAACATTTTGTCGTAATTCTGCAAACGTGCTTTACTCTTCGCTTGTCGCGCCTTTGGATTCATGCGAACCCATTCCAACTCGCGTGCTAACATTTTTTGACGCTTCGATTCAGACTTCTCCTCTTCTTTTAAGCGATTTCCTTTTTGCTCCAACCATGAAGAGTAATTTCCTTTCCAAGGAATTCCTTCTCCACGATCGAGTTCAAGAATCCAACCAGCTACATTATCTAAGAAATATCGGTCGTGGGTCACGGCGATAACTGTTCCCTTGTATTGTTGTAAATGCTGTTCTAACCAATCAATTGATTCTGCATCCAAGTGGTTGGTTGGCTCATCGAGTAATAAGATATCTGGATTTTGCAACAACAATCGGCAAAGCGCAACACGGCGTTTCTCTCCACCGGAAAGTGTACTAATTAACTGGTCATCTGGCGGACAACGCAAGGCATCCATCGCGCGATCGAGTTTGGTGTCCAATTCCCAAGCGTCCAAGGCATCAATACGGTCTTGAACTTCACCTTGACGCGCAATCAATTTGTCCATTTTATCCGGATCGTTCAAGATTTCTTCGTCCATGAAAGCAGCATTGATTTCCTCGTATTCTTTCAAGGCATCTACCGTTTCTTGCGCACCTTCCATCACGACTTCTTTCACGGTTTTATTTAGGTCCAAGTCCGGTTCTTGTGCCAAATATCCCACGGTGTATCCTGGAGAAAAAACCACGTCGCCTTGATAGGAAGGATCAAGTCCGGCGATGATTTTCATTACGGTAGACTTTCCAGAACCATTCAAACCGATGATTCCGATTTTCGCTCCGTAGTAGAAGGATAAATAAATGTTTTTGATGATTTGTTTGCCTAGTGGTGTCGTTTTGGACACGCCCACCATGGAGAATATGATTTTTTTATCGTCTGACATTGAACTTTATTTTTTTTTGCAAAATTACGTTTTAAACCCTGATCTTTTTATTTATCCAACTTCACTTTGTCGTATTCATTGCTATTTAAAATTTGAATCGCACGTTGAAGAATCTCATTGGACTCATTGTAAATTTGAAACATTTCATTTGTGCCCCACATATCCGAAGCGATGGAAGATTTCAAGCGCAATTTGATTAAATGCTCACTTGTTTTGTAGTCTTTTTCATTGAAAATCAGCGCTGGATCTTCCTTCTTCACATAGTCAAAGAACGCATCCATAAAGGCTTGATCACATTGAAAATTACTTTTAAACACTTCGAAGGTTGGGTATTTTTCCTTCAAACTTGCTCGTTGTTCATTGACATACTTAAATGAAAAATTATTCAAATGTCCACCTTGTACCAATTCACCAAAATACTTTGAGTTTTCTGTCGTATCCAAGGGAACAAAGAAATCTGGCATGATACCACCACCACCGTAAACGGTGCGATGTGTTTTCAACGTTTCGAATTTCAACGAATCCGGCATTTTAATCGAGTCTGCGTGAATGAACTCCCCATTCAAAAAGCGTTGTGTGATGTCCTTGCGGTATGTTTCCGTGTCATCGTATGGTTTTTGAATAAAACGTCCTGTTGGTGTATAATAACGCGCAATGGTTAAACGGATTTCTGATCCATCAGACAGCGGCATTGGACGTTGAACCAAGCCTTTGCCGTAGGTTCTTCTCCCAACGATTAATCCTCGGTCCCAATCTTGAATGGACCCTGATAGAATTTCACTCGCACTTGCACTGTATTCATCGGTCAACAAAATCAATTTTCCAGACTCAAAGGAACCTTTTCTTCCTGCACGCAAGTTACTACGTGGCTGTGCGCGTCCTTCCGAGTAAACGACCAATTTATCTCCGGACAAAAATTCATCCGCTAACTTGTGCGCTTGATCCAAAAGTCCACCGCCATTCCCTTGCAAGTCGAAGACCAAGTTTTTCATTCCTTGCGCTTTCAATTCCGTCATCGCTTTTAGTACTTCATCCATCGTTGTTCTGGAAAAACTATTGAGTTTAATGTAACCCGTTTCTTTGTTCAACATGTATGATGCATCCACCGAGTAAACAGGAATTTTATCTCGCGTCACGGTGTATTCAATGATTTTATTTCCTTTTCGACGAACGGTGATTTTCACTTTCGTTCCTAGTTCACCCATTAATTTGGTGCGCACATCCTGATTTTTCAATCCGACACCTGCAATTTTCGCTTCATCCACTGCAATGATTTGATCACCAGGAAGAATGCCCAGTTTTTCCGAAGGCCCACCAGGAATCGTCGCTACCACATGTAAAGTATCCTTCATGATTTGAAAACGAATCCCAATACCGACAAAACTTCCATTAATCGTTGACTGCGCCTCGTTCATCTCCTCTGCAGGGATGTATGTGGAGTGTGGATCCAATTTCTCCAGCATGGCAATAATCGCTTCCTCTGTCAGTTCTTTCCCATTGACAGGATCGACATAAAAACGGAGGATATTGTCCATCACTTCATCGAATTTCTGAGAGGTACTGCGTTCAGACGGATCAAATTGACTGAATCCAAAAAAGGGAATGCAAAAGAGGAGAAAAGCGAAAAACTGTTTCATGGGTTCTGTTTTAGTAAGAGAAAAACAAAAATAACAACTCCTTCGGATGATTCCGCAGAAACATTAACTTTGTTTGAAAGAATTTCTCGAAATCCATGAAAAAAATAAAAAACGCCCGAACAAAAATTTTCCTTAGGAAAACTGGACGTTTATTGAGTACGATTTCCAAGTGGTTTTCGATTCTTCTCTTTAGCTACCTCTGCATCTATTTTTTCCTGGCTTTTGTCCTTTCTCGCATCACCGTTGAAGGAAAAAACGACAAACAAGCCTCCATTAAAATCTACTTAATGAAGTCAGGCGTTCACACTGATTTTGTGGTGCCGATTAAAAACGACATCGTTGATTGGACCACCTATTTCCCTAGAGAGAATACAGGATTCAAGGATACAACGACAAAATTAATTGCCATTGGTTGGGGGGATAAGAATTTCTACATGAATACACCCGAATGGGCAGATTTAACGGTTAAAACCGCTGTTTCAGCCATGACCGGACTTGGTTCTTCCGCGATTCACGCGACGTATCACTACGACATCCTCAGTGATCGTCCAATCGTTCAACTTTACCTCTCTCGGAAACAATACCAGGAACTAGCTCAATACATTCAACAGCAGTTGGTTCGGACAAAAGATAATCGAACGGTATACCTTCCAGCAAGAAACAAAAAAGTCGTCAGCGGTAACGATGCATTTTATGCTGCACATAATCGATACAGCATGTTATTAACCTGCAATTCATGGATTAACCGTGGATTAAAAGCATGTCACAAGCGAGCATGTTTGTGGACACCATTCGCAGGAGGAATTTTTTATCAATATGGGAAATAGAATCGTTCTCGTTTTTCTTTTTTTCATTTGGACCGTTTATTCATTTGGACAAACCACAGCCATGGATTCAAGCTATCGATTTATCGTTTTCATCAATGGAAACAGAGGTCCAAAAGCCAATCACGAAACGACTGACAATCGTCTACACGAAAAAGATCCAACGGGATATTGGTACAGCATCGACGATAGTATCGCCAAGCGATTTCCCGGCGTGAAGCCCTTGTATTTCGATGGACATCATCCAGCATCCACGTCCCAGCACCGAACGGAATTCAACTTTGCGAGCTCTTATTTCCTTTCCCGTTTTTGTTGGATTTCCAAACGAAGTCGATGGGTGTTGAATAAACGACCGAATCCAGAAGGATTTCAACTACGTGTAAACAACGGACAAATTGCAGGAGAAAATCTGTTGACTTACTTGGAAAAGAATCAAATTCCTTTGGAAAAAGTGACCATAGATTTCGTTTGTCACAGCATGGGATACGCCTATGCATTGGGGATGTTCGACGCGTTAAAGTCCAAGGTTCAGTTTGGGAAATTCCTCATTTTATCGCCTGAAAATGCAAGCGCACAAGGACGGGATTGGAATTACTTCGACGAAATTTGGCAGTATGGTGCCCGTGCGGACGACAAGGAATCCGATGCCATCTGTTACCAAGATGGAATTGCACCACAAGTGGCTGTGCCCGGAATCGAATCCCTTGACCCGAAGAAAGGTGGACGCATCTACATTCCAAAAAATTGGCCCAAATCGAAAAAAGGCTTTATTAAAAGTCACCACCTGTTGTATTACCAATGGTTTCACGAAATCAAACCGGGGGACAGAGGTTATTTTCAATTGTAGTTTCAGTAAAAAGTAAACGTTAAACATTGTTCATAGCCTGTGGAGAAATTCCTAGGTCAATCCAATGGACAGTCCGTCCATGAATTCCCGAAATTACGTAACTTTGAATCCGATGATTCAGACTAATTTCGACCTCCAATCTGTCAACACCTTTGGCATTTCCGTAAAAGCGAAAATTTTCGCCGCGTTTTCTTCCATGGAAGAGCTTTCCGAATTGTTGAAGCAATTCCCGAATGAAGAACGCTTAATCCTTGGTGGTGGAAGCAATCTATTATTGACGAAGGACTTTGATGGACTAGTCCTCAAAAACGAAATCAAAGGATTCCGAGTGATCTCCGAAGATGAGCATGAAGTGATCGTGGAAGCTGGAGCAGGAGAAATTTGGCATGCATTTGTTTTGAAATGCATTGAACAGAATTACAGTGGACTCGAAAACTTAAGTTTAATTCCCGGAAGTGTTGGTGCAAGTCCCATGCAAAACATTGGAGCATATGGCGCAGAGATCAAAGATTGTTTTGAATCCTTGCAAGCATATCACATTGCCACTGGAGAAATGCATACGTTTGACAAGGCAGCCTGCGCATTTGGCTACCGAGAAAGCGTCTTTAAAAACAAGGTGAAAGGACAATATGTGATATGTGCTGTTTCCTTTCGACTGAAAAAAAATGCGCATGTAAATACCTCCTATGGAGCGATTTCATCAGAATTGGAAAAACAAGGAATTGCCAATCCAAGTATTCGCGATGTCAGTAACGCTGTGATTTCCATTAGACAATCAAAACTACCGGACCCAAAAGTCATTGGAAACGCTGGAAGTTTTTTCAAGAATCCAATTGTAGCGAATTCCGTGTATGAATCAATTAAAGCGCAACACCCAGAAGCACCGTTTTATCCTGTGGATGACAAACATGGGAAATTAGCGGCAGGCTGGTTGATTGAACAAGCTGGCTGGAAAGGCAAAACCATTGACACATATGGCGTACACAAACTACAAGCTTTGGTGTTGGTGAATTACGGAGGAAGTACAGGAAATCAAATCTATGACTTATCTTCGCAGATCATTGCGGACATTGAAACGAAGTTTGGTGTCACACTGGAAAGAGAAGTCAACATATTGTAATAAATAGGCATAGAACAACAGGCATGAAAGTATCATACAACTGGTTAAAAAAATACATTCAAACCGATTTAAGTCCGGAAGAACTTGGAAAAGTCTTAACGGATACTGGACTTGAAGTAGAAAGCATCGAAAAAATCGAAGCCATTCAAGGCGGACTTCAAGGTGTGGTTGTTGGACATGTCCATGCCTGTGAAAAACATCCGGACGCGGATAAATTAAACGTGACAACCGTTTCCATCGGGACAGAAGAATTGCAAATTGTTTGTGGTGCGCCTAATGTTGCTGCTGGACAAAAAGTAGTCGTAGCGACCGTTGGGACAACGCTTTACCCAAAACCAGATGAAGCTTTTCAAATTAAAAAAGCGAAAATCAGAGGCGTCGAATCCTTCGGGATGTTGTGTGCAGAAGATGAATTAGGAATTGGACATTCACATGCTGGAATTATTGTATTACCAGAAGATACGCCGGTTGGACTAGCTGCAAGTTCTTATTTCGACTTGTCCGATGACTATCAAATTGAAATTGGTTTGACCCCAAACCGCGCAGATGCGATGGGACACATTGGTGTGGCGCGAGACATCAAAGCAGCCTTGAATTATCACCAAAAAGCTGGACTCACACTGACGTTGCCGACGGTTCAAATGCCTGCCGTTACTGGAAACCTTCCCATTTCTGTAGAAATTGACAATCAAACGGATTGTTTGCGTTATTGCGGTGTCAGTATGACGGATGTCAACGTAGCACCTTCACCAGAATGGTTGCAAAAAGCCTTGCGTTCAGTTGGATTAAATCCAATCAACAATCTTGTCGACATAAGCAATTTTGTCATGCGCGAATTGGGAACGCCTTTGCACATATTTGACGCGAAGTCAGTCAACGGGAAAGTAGTTGTCAGAACAGCCAAAGCGGGAGAAGAATTAGAAACATTGGACAACGTCCAACGCAAATTACAAGGATCCGAATTGTTGATTGCGAATGCAACGGAAGCAATGTGTATCGCTGGTGTATTTGGCGGGGCTCATTCAGGCGTTAACGAACAAACGACTTCCATCTTTATTGAATCAGCGTTATTTGACGCGGTATCCGTGCGCAAGACAGCTCGTATACATGGACTGAACACCGATGCCAGTTTCCGCTTCGAACGTGGAGTGGATCCAACCTTGACGATGTACGCATTAGAACGCTGCGTTCAGTTAATTCAAGAAGTCGCAGGTGGACAAGTGGCGATGCCAACATTCGATTGGAAAGGAGCGATTCCACAAGAAAAAACGATAAGTATTTCTTTAAATAGAGTAAATCAATTAATTGGTTGTCAGATCGATAAATCTGATGTCATTTCCATTTTAAAGGACTTAGACATTCATGTAACGAATGACAATGGAGACACGTTGGACATACAAATTCCAGCATATCGTGTCGATGTCACACGCGAAGCGGATGTCATTGAAGAAGTTTTACGCATCTTTGGATTTAACCTTGTTCCAATTCCGGAAAAATGGAATTTATCCTTGCCGATTGCTCCAAAAATCAACAAAGACCACTGGCAACGTACGATGTCCGAATCTTTGGTCGGAAAAGGATATTCAGAGGTCATGAACAACTCCTTGACGAAAAGTGCCTATGTAGCGAACTTGGGAATGAATCAATTGAAAGAAGAACACCAGGTGCGCATGTTGAATCCCTTGAGTCAAGATTTGGATGTGATGCGTCAATCATTGCTTTATGGACTATTAGAAAACATTGCTCACAATCAAAACCGTCAATCTCCGAACCTACGTTTATTCGAATTCGGAAAAACATACGCGAAATACACAAGCGGCTACGTGGAAACGCAGCAATTGATCATCTGTACAACAGGACAACGTCATTCAGACAACTGGTTGAGTCCAGAAAAAGGCAAGGACACGCTCACGAGCTACTTTGATTTGAAGGGAGTTTTAGTTGGATTACTGGAACGCCTTGGTTTCTCATCTAGTCTTCAGGAAAAAGCGTTATCGAATCAACTTTTCGAGGACGGACAAGCCTTCGAAGTTCACAAGAAAACAATGGCAGAAATCGGTTGGGCGCCAGCGGAACTACTCAACGCATTTGGGATTAAAAATCCAGTTTATTACGCTGTTGTGAACTGGGATTTAGTCATGGACTTGCTGACACGTGTTAAAATTGAATACAGTGAATTACCAAAGGCCTTCGCCACAAGACGCGACTTCTCCTTGTTAATTGATCAACAAGTTAGCTTTGCCAGCTTACGTTCAGTGGCATTGCAAGCAGACCGTAAAATTTTAAAATCTGTTGGATTGTTTGACGTTTACGAAGGAAAGAACCTAGACAAAGGAAAGAAATCCTATGCACTATCGTTCATTCTTCAGGATGGAGACCGTACCCTAACGGATCAAGAAATTGAGGCGTGCATGACAAAAATCCAAGCCAATTTGGAAAAAGAGTGTGGAGCCATCTTAAGAAATTAAGACTTCCATTACGAGAAAAAAATCGAGAAATATCGGGATTAGCTATTCGAGTAACGCTCTAAGTTGTGATTAGTCACCAACTCTTCTGCGCCTAAAACGAGAATGCGACGACATTTATTGGTTTCAACCCATAAGTCCAAGTTAGAAACGCCTACCATTAATGTTCCGTTAATGTCAATTTTGTGAACGGGCTTTTGCTGTTTGTCATAAGCCGTTTTCATCTCCTGAATCTCAGGTGTCAATTCTTGGTTTTGATTGAAAATCAATAAACTATCTGTACGATCAAAGAAATCTCCCATTTTATCCGATACCTGAACCACTTCACCTGCTCGCGCAGCTGCCCAGGCAGATATGGCATTCGAAAATTTATTTCCCGTTAATAAAAAGATAGTCTCTGCTTTCATTCCCTTTCACAATTGTCCGCAAATATAGCGTTTAAAAGTGTTCGCAGATTTCTAATACCCTAAAATTTTCAAATAATCTTGGGCTGTTTGTTCTTCGCTGAAAACTTCTGTTTGAATGGACCCATTTTCATCTCTTCGAATCAGGATGTGTTTAGGCTCCGGTATGAGACAGTGCTTCAGTCCACCAAATCCACCAATGGTTTCTTGGTATGCTCCGGTATTGAAGAATCCAATGTACAGCACATTGTTTTTATCAAATTTCGGTAGGTAAATCGCGTTGGAATGTTGCTCCGAATTGTAGTAATCATCACTGTCGCAGGTTAGTCCGCCCAACAGTACACGCTCGTAATCTTCGTTCCAACGGTTGATTGGCAACATGATGAACCGTTGATTAATCGCCCATGTATCCGGCAAATTGGTCATGAAAGAAGAATCGATCATGTTCCATTTCTCGCGGTCATTTTGTTGTTTTTGATGCAAGACACTGAAGATTGCTCCACCACTTTCACCAACGGTAAAGGACCCAAATTCTGTAAAAATGTTCGGTTCTGGAATTTCATTATCCGTACACACGCGTTTTACCTGTGTAAGGATCTCACGCACCATGTAGGCATAATCAAAGTCGAATGCCAGGGATTTTTTAATAGGGAATCCACCACCGATGTTCAACGAATCCAACTCTGGACAAAGTTTTTTCAAATCGGAATAAACACGAAGACATTTAGTCAACTCATTCCAGTAATAGGCTGTATCGTTGATTCCCGTATTGATAAAGAAGTGCAGCATTTTCACGCGCACTCTAGGATTCTCTTTTAAAATTGCTTTGTAGAAAGGCACGATTTCACGGTAACGAATCCCCAAACGAGAGGTATAAAACTCAAATTTCGGTTCCTCTTCCGATGCGATTCGAATTCCGATGTTCAATTCTTTGGTGGTAATGGCAATCAATCGTTTTAATTCGTCGATGTTGTCCACCACTGGAACCACGCGCAAGAAATCCTCTTCAATGAGTTGTGCGATGTTGTTCAAGTATAATTCCGGCTTGTAGCCATTACAAATGACAAAACGTCCTTTTTCTAATTTCCCAGTCTCCACTAAATTTCGAACGATGTCGATATCAAAGGCCGAGGATGTTTCGATGTGTACGTCATTTTTCAATACCTCATCCAACACAAAGGAAAAGTGATTGCTTTTTGTACAATACGAATAATAGTATTTTCCTGCATAACCCAAGTTCATGATGGCTTCACGAAACCAACCCTTCGCACGCTGAATGTTGTTTGAAACTTGAGGTAAGTAATTGAACTTTAAGGGCGTACCATATTCATTGATTAAACGCATTAAATCGATTCCATGAAAAAACAGGCGATCTTCACGCAGGTTGAATTCGTTTTGAGGAAAATCAAAAGTTTGGTCGATTAAATCAATGTATTTCGTTCTCATTTACTTGGTACTATTCATTTATGATTCAAAAAATCGGCAAGTCGTTCGATGGGTCTAACCACCATTGCTTTGCCGTTGGCTTCTACGATTGGACGCTCAATAAGTTTCGGATATTCGACCATTAATTGAAGAATTTCATCTTCACTTAACATTCGCTCCTTTGCGGCCTCCTTAAAAATCACTTCATTTCTGCGCACCAATTGGGAAGGAAGCATGTCCAATTTGACCAAAAGGGCTTGTAATTCCTCCTTGGACAATGGCTGTTTCATATAGGTGCAAACCTCAAAGTTGAGTCCTTGCTCCTGCAGGGATTCCACGCACAAGCGACTTTTCGAACACGAGGGATTATGATAAACTTTCATGAACGGTTTTTGGATGGCAAAATTACGTCATTTTTGATGATTTATTTGATTCGAATTACGCGCTGTTTAAAACTTCAATGAAATCGAATAAAATTGAAGGACGTATGTTGTCGCTAATTTCTAATTTTGAAACACAAAATCATTTCACATGTCCTATCTCGACGAACTGAACGACAGTCAACGCGTAGCAGTTGAACACATCTATGGAGCAACGATGGTCATTGCTGGAGCTGGATCAGGAAAAACAAGAGTCCTCACCTACCGCATTGCCTATATGATGGAACAAGGAATTGATCCATTCAATATCCTTGCACTGACGTTCACCAATAAAGCAGCGCGTGAAATGACCGAACGCATTGGTAAAATTGTTGGTGGTGGTGAAGCGAAAAACATCACCATGGGAACCTTTCACTCCGTATTTTCGAAAATCCTTCGTTTTAATGCCGACCGTATTGGATTCCCAACCAACTTTACGATATACGACACGCAAGATTCCAAAAGCTTAATCAAGGATATCATCAAGGAATTCAACTTGGATGACAAAACATATAAAGCGAATCAAGTATTTGGACGCATTTCAGCAGCAAAAAACAACTTGGTTTCACCGGAAGCATACCAAGCGAATGAAGAGATTCAATTGGAGGACAAACAAACGCGTCGTCCTGAGATTGGACGCATTTATCAAGCATATGCGAATCGTTGCCAAAAAGCGGGAGCAATGGACTTTGATGACCTACTCTACTTTACGAATGTCCTTTTGCGCGATTTCCCAGATGTCCTTCACTATTATCAGCAAAAATTCAAATACATTTTGGTCGATGAGTACCAAGACACCAATTACGCACAATACTTGATTGTCAAAAAGTTAGCTGCCGCATATCAGAACATTTGTGTGGTTGGTGACGATGCCCAAAGTATTTATTCTTTCCGCGGAGCGAACATTCAAAACATCTTGAATTTCCGCAAAGACTATCCGGACTTCACGCTGTACAAATTGGAACAAAATTACCGCAGTACGAAAACCATCGTGGAAGCGGCGAATAGTGTCATAAAGAAAAATAAGGATCAGATTTTCAAAAATGTCTGGACTGACAACCAAGATGGTGGAAAAATCAAAGTTGTTCGTTCCTTAACTGATAATGAAGAAGGACGCTCGATTGCCAATGCGATTTTCGATTTAAAACAAAGTCAAAGTTCCACATTTAATGATTTTGCCATTTTATACCGAACGAATAAACAATCACGTGCATTCGAGGAAGCATTGCGTAAGTTAAATGTTCCGTACCGTATTTATGGTGGACTTTCTTTCTATCAACGAAAAGAAATCAAAGATCTCCTCGCCTACTTCCGTTTGACTGCGAATCCAAAGGACGAAGAAGCGTTGAAACGCGTCATCAACTATCCTAAACGCGGCATTGGAAAAACGAGTCTAGAAAACATCATCATTTCAGCCAATCGCTACAATGTGTCGATGTGGGATGTGATGAATGATTTTGACGCGTATCCAACCGATGTCAACCAAGGAACGAAAGCAAAGATTTATGAATTCGTTACGATGGTCGGAAGTTTTTCGGCTGAATTGAATAAATTGAATGCCTTTGATCTCGCCGATCGAATCGCGAAGTCTTCCGGCATTATGCGTGAATTATTGAGCGAAAAAGAAAAAGGTCCTGAGGAAGTGGAACGCTTACAAAACATCGAAGAATTACTTGCTGGTATTCAAGAATTCACGAAATCAGGAGAGGACGATGATTTCAAATCACTGTCCGACTTCATGATTGAAGTCGCCTTGTTAACCGACGCCGACGAAGACAAAGGTGAAGAGCGAAATCACGTTTCTTTGATGACCATTCACTCGAGTAAAGGATTGGAATTTCCCCATATTTTCATCGTCGGTTTGGAAGAGAATTTATTCCCTTCACAAATGGCCTTAAATTCTCGATCTGAATTGGAAGAAGAACGTCGTTTGTTTTATGTCGCACTGACGCGCGGCATGGAAACTTGTATGCTTTCTTATGCTAGTTCTCGCTTTACTTGGGGACAAGCTGTTGTTTGTGAACCAAGTCGTTTCATTGATGAAATCGATGCTGGTTATTTACAGTTTGAATCTAGAAATCGTCCAAGTGGTGGACGCTCCCTTATGGGAGGTGGATTCGAGCGACCATTCACCGGTGGACTAAACAAACCTTTAGGAGGATCCAATCAACCATTACGTTCCTTGAAAGAAGTCACGCAAACCAATCCAACGAATAAATCAGGAGAATTGGACATCAAAGTAGGTTATAACGTTGAACACGATCGCTTTGGAAAAGGTAAAGTAACGAAGATGGAAGGATCCGGACCGGACAAAAAAGCAACGATTTTCTTTCCACATCATGGAAGCAAAACCGTCTTATTGCGCTTTGCCAATTTGACGATATTGGAGGATTAGGAGACCGGGAAAGTAATGAGCGTTTAATTTTGTTTGAGTAGCAGCTCGACCTCTATTTTTAATAATGGAAGTTGTTTCAAAACAATCCCCCAAATTACCTCATCAGAAATAGAGTCATACCCATGGATTATTCTATTTCGAACATCCACAATTTTTCTTGAATTTGCAATTTCGATATTCGTTGAAAATTTCAATATCCTACTCATCGCTTCACCGATAATTTCTAGGTTACGCTCAATTGCCCGTTTTGTCTTCAAATCATTTTGATAGCTCGCAAATAATTTTGGTTGACCTTCAAAATAACTTTCAATTTCATCTATTGAGTTGAGGATATCAAATAACCAAGTCTTTATTTCAAGATCCATAAATTAATTTTCTATGTTCATAGATATTCTTTTTGAAAAAAGGGTTCTTGATCGCTTTTTCCTCTAATAAATCAATGTGACGATGAAGCAAATCCTCAAGCGAAAATTTTAATTCGAAGTAATTATCTCCATATTCAAAAACATCCAAGGGATGAAAATCAACTAAAAAATCAATATCGCTTTGATCGTTAAATTTTTCGTTCAGCACGGAACCAAAAGCATATAATGCCCTCACCTTGTATTTTGCACAAAGAGAAGCGATGTCCATCATATGATTTTCTAATGCACCCATTACAATGTTTTTATTCAAAGATATAGAATTAAATAGTACACTACAATTTTCTTTGAATTCACCATTTACTCTAGTTTCGCCAATACTTTTCCAACTTAAAACAAAAATCCCTGACATTTCTGCCAGGGATTTTTTATGTTCAATTCATTCTTAATTCTTCACTACTCGTAGTGGTTCGGACAGTTCCGGAATACGTAAGTAGTAAATTCCTCTCGCTACACTTGAAATATTTACCTGCGTTTCGGTTCCGGTTAATTCGCCTTCGAAGACTAATTTACCTTGCGCATCCACTACACTGTACATTCCATATACAGGTACTGTCGTTTTAATGGTAAACGATTCGCTTGTTGGATTCGGATACAAGTTCACATCCGTAAGCGTTCCTTCTTCGATTCCAACGGTTAACGTCAAGTTCAAGGTAATCGTACTGTCACATCCTGCCGCGTTCGTCAAGTTTTGTGTGTACGTTCCTGATTGCGTATACAAGATACCATTCAAGGTGTAACTATCAAACGCTGTCGCATTCAACGAACTTGCACTTGGTTGGTTCACGGTTACTGAAATCGCGTTCGATGAAACAGAACATCCGTTTGGACTTAGAATCGTTACACTATACGTTCCTGCCGATGCAACTGAAATGGACTGTGTTGTTGCATTGTTACTCCACAAGTAGCTATTTCCAGCCTGAGCTGTTAAGTTCACTTGTCCACCTTGACAGAACGTTGTTGCGCCACTTGTCACAATGAATGCAGAAGGAACTTCGTTCACTGTTACGTTGATTGTTTCTGTATCTGTACATCCACCTGCATTCGTAACGGTCACGGTATACGTACCACCGGTTGTTACGGTAATCGATGATGTATTTGGACCATTGCTCCACGCATAGTTTGATCCTCCAGAAGCCACCAAGTTCACACTTGATCCTTCACAGAAAGTTGTCGCACCGCTTGGCGTAATGACAGCCGTTGGAGTTGGATTCACAGTCACGTTAATCGCGTTACTTGTTGCCGTACATCCATTCGCCGCTGTGACTACTACGCTATATGTACCAGATGTTGTCGGTAGAATGCTTTGTGCAGTAGAACCATTGCTCCATGCATAAGTTGCTCCACCGGAAGTGGCAATTGTCACACTTCCACCTTGACAGAATGTCGTTGGTCCATAAGCTGTAGCAACGGCATTTGGCGATTGAAGAACATTGACCATTGTTGCATTGGACATCGCTGAACATCCCGCTGCATTGGTGACCATCACACTGTAGTTTCCAGGCGTGTTCACTGTAATGTTTTGAGTCGTTGCACCATTGTTCCATAAGAACGATGTTCCACCCGCAGCATTCAACACAACACTTCCACCAGAACAGAACGTAGTTGCACCACCCGCAGCAATGGTTGCCACTGGATTAATGCCATTCACAATCGTTGTACTCGCAGAAGCTGAACATCCATTCGCATCTGTTAATGTCAAGGAATAAACACCTGGCGCCGTGATCAAAACGTTTTGCGTTGTTGCTCCATTGCTCCAAGCATATGTCGTTGCATTTGCAGGCGCGTTCAATACCAAGTTAGAACCTTGACAAAGCGCTGTTGATGAACTAGAGATCGATGCCACTGGAGCAGGATTCACTGTGACTGCCACCGTAGATGAAGTTGTTGAACATCCAGCCACGTTGCTTGCCGTAATTCCATAAATTCCAGAAGCATTCACGGTGATACTTTGAGTTGTCGCACCATTTGTCCAGTTATAATTCAATCCAGCCGGAGCAGTTAAAGTAACTGTTCCACCTTGACAGAAGGTCGTCGATCCTGAAGCAGCAATGGACACTGGTTGAATGCCATTTACCGTTACAACTTTGATCACTTCACTTGTACAACCTGAAGCATTCACGAATTGGTATTTGATGGTAGCAGAACCTGTTGAGATTCCACTCACAATTCCATTCGTTGCATTCACCGCAGCCACTGCTGTATTATCACTTGACCAAGTTCCACCAGAAGTTGAATTCGTATATGTTGTTGAAGATCCCACACAAACGTTGGTTGCTCCAACGATAGGACTCAAGACTTGAACTGGATTCACCGTAATAGAAACTGGTGTGACAACGGATGAACATCCAGCAGCGTTCGTTACCGTTACACCGTAAGATCCAGTTGCATTCACCGTAATACTTGCCGTTGTTTCTGAGTTCGACCATGCGAAGCCTGTTCCACCATTCGCTGTCAAGACCACGGATGTTCCTTGACAAACAGTTGTTGGACCATTCGCTTGAATGGAAGCTACAGGAACTGCGTTCACTGTGACAGGAACTACCGATGAAATAGCAGAACAACCATTCGCATCGGTTACCATTACGGTGAAGTTTCCAGAATTGTTCACTGAAATACTGGAAGTACTTGCTCCATTGCTCCATGCATACCCAGCAGCTGCATTCGCTGTTAAGTTTATCGATGCACCTTGACAGAAGGTTGTTGCCGCTGATGGCGTGATTGTTGCCGTCGGCGCTGCAAATACAACGATTGACGTTGGTGCCGCAACCGAAGAACATCCAGCTGCATTTGCCACAGTTACTCCGTAGCTACCTGCACTCGAAACCACAATGCTGTTTGTAGTTGCACCGTTTGTCCAAACATACGATGAACCGTTGCTTGCTGTCAATGTCACACTTGAACCTGGACAGAAGCTCGTTGCACCGGAAGCTGTAATGCTTGCAACAGGTAAAGCATTCACGTTCACTGCAGTAGTTGGTGAAGTCGAAACACATCCACTGGCATAAGTGACCTGAACACTAATATTACTTGTTGTTGCAACTGTAATGGAAGCCGTTGTTGCCCCTGTACTCCATAAATAGGATGCACCCGTATTCGCTGTTAAGACTACGTTTTGTCCCGTACAGAAAGAGGTTGGGCCATTCGCAGAAATACTCGCAACCGTTGGTGTTACCACAGTAATGGTTGTTGCTGCAGAACTTGTACATCCAGCCGCATTCGTCACGATTACCGAATAATTTCCAGTTGCATTCACGGCAATTGTCGCTGCAGTTGCACCGTTACTCCAAGCGTATGCTGTTCCTGTACTTGCCGTTAAATTCACAGAAGAACCTGAACAAATCGTATTTGAACCTGAATTAGAGATTGACGCTACCGGTAAAGCATTCACTGTAACTGTTGTCGCGGTAGAAGTACCTGAACATCCAGCTGCATTGGTCACCTGAACCGTATAGTTTCCAGCTGTACTTGCTACGTAAGAAGCGGCAGTTGCACCCGAGATATTCGTTCCATTGTTTTTCCATTGATACGTTAATCCGGATCCATTCGCTGTTGTCAACGTGACACTCGCTCCTTGACAAATCGTTGTCGAACCAACACTTGTAACGCTAGGCGTTGGAAGCGCATTGACAACAACCGAACTCACCGCACTTGTGGACGTACATCCAGCAGCGTTGCTTACTTGTACGGTATAGTTTCCTGCATTACTTGCTGCGATTGTTGCAGTCGTTGCGCCATTAGACCAAAGATAAGCTGTACCCGTACTCGCCGTTAAATTGACAGAAGAGCCTGCACAAATACTCAAAGAACCACCAGCTGTAATCGTTGCCACTGGCAATGCATTCACCGTAACGGTTGTCGCTGTCGAGTTCGCTGTACATCCACTGTTGTTTGCGATTTGTACCGTGTAATTTCCTGCCGTTGTTACGTTGATGCTTGAACCTGTCGCGCCATTGCTCCATAAGTAGCTTGTCGCTGGACTAGCTGTCAGTGTAACTGATCCACCTTGACAGAAGGTTGTTGAACCACCTGCAGTAATTGTCGCTGTAGGCAAGGCGTTCGCTGTAACAGCAATCACTGGTGATGTACTCGTACATCCACTCGCGTTGGTTAATAGGACGGAATAGTTTCCAGAAGTATTCACTGAAATTGATTGTGTTGTCGCTCCATTGCTCCATGCATAAGACGCAGCTGTTGTCGCTGTTAAATTCACACTTCCACCTTGACAGAATGTCGTTGGACCGGAAGTAGAAACGTTTGCAACAGATGGATTATTCACTGTTACCGTCGTAGGAGTTGATATAGCTGAACATCCATTTGCATTGTAAACAGTAACCGAATAGTTACCAGAAGTATTTGCTACAATGCTCGCAGTAGTTGCACCATTGTTCCATACATACGTTGAACCGCCACTTGCTGTTAAGGTCACGTTGGACCCGCTACAAATGCTTGTTGGACCACCTGCTGTAATCGTTGCTGTTGGCATGGTATTCACCACGATGTTGATTGGCGCTGATGTTGTTGAACATCCCGCTGCATTTGTTACCGTTACCGTTCTTGATCCAGCAGTTGTTGCTGTAATCGAAGCAGTCGTTGCACCCGTACTCCATAAGTACGATGTACCTGCACTCGCCGTCAAAGTCACACTTCCTCCCGAACAGAAGGTAGTTGCACCACCTGCCGTGATGTTCGCTACTGGCGCAGCGTTCACCGTAATGGCTGTTCCAGCAGAAGTTGCTGAACAACCACTAGCATTGGTAATGAAGACGGAATAGGTACCTGGCGTAGTAGCTGTAATGGCTGCTGTTGTTGCGCCATTGCTCCATAAATAAGTAGCACCTGCACTCGCCGTCAATACCACGTTTGATCCTTGACAGAACGTTGTCGGTCCACCTGCTGTAATTGTAGCAGCAGGAGAAGCGTTCACAATCACCGGTGTTGCCACAGATGTCGCACTACATCCAAGGGCGTTAGTCACTGTTACGGTGTAGTTTGCTGCAGTATTAACTGTAATCGCTTGTGTCGTTGCTCCATTGCTCCACAAGTAACTTGCACCACTTGAAGCTGTTAACGTGACCGATGCATTGTTACAAAGTGACGTTGTTCCACTTGCTGTAATGTTCGATGTACTAGCTAGAACTACCGTAACTGGTGTTGCAACCGAGGTTGCGGTACAGCCATAAGCGTTCGTCACAATTACTGCGTAAGATCCTGATGCTGTCGCCGTAAGTGCATTGGATGTTGCACCTGAAATCAAGACACCATTATTCATCCACTGATAGGCATTCCCTATTACGGATGCCGCTGTTAAAACGACATTGTTTCCAGAACAAATGGTCGTTGGACCGCTTGCCGTTACGGTTGCACTTGGACTCGCGTTGACTACGACATTCGTTGCCGTAGAAGTGGCTGAACATCCATTTGCATTCGTAACCACTACTGTATAGGTACCTGCCGTGCTTGTCGTAATGCTCGATGTTGTTGCACCAGTACTCCATAAATAACTTGCACTTGGTGTCGCCATTAAGGTAATCGATCCACCAGTACATAGGTTTGTTGAACCATTTGTCGAAATCTGAGCGGTTGGAAGCGCATTCACCGTGATGGTTTGGTTCGTAGAAACACTTGAACATCCATTGGCATCCGTCACTGTTACGTTGTATGTTCCAGCAGTTGTTGCGGTGATGCTCGATGTTGTTGCTCCGTTGCTCCAAGCATACGTTGCACCTGCACTCGCTGTCAATTGAACATTTCCACCTTGACAGAAGGTCGTTGCACCAGATGCGGTTAACGCTGTGGATGGAACCGCATTCACGGTCACCACTTTCGTTGCCGTATTTTGACAACCGTTCGTTGAGTTAATGGTATATGAAATCGTTGTTGATCCAGCACTCACACCCGTGACGATACCAGCAGCTGAAATCGTTGCCACAGCCGGAGTCGAACTTGTCCAAACCCCACCTGAAGTTGCGTTGGTTAATGCTGTTGCACTATTGACACAAACGGAACTTGCACCATTGATGGCACTCACCGGACTTGGTGTCAAGATGTTCACTGTTGTTGCTAACGAAGTAGCAGAACAGCCATTTGCACCGGTTACCGTTACAGAATAGCTACCTGCAGTTGTTGCTGTGATCGTTGCCGTTGTTGCTCCTGTATTCCAAAGATATGCCGTTCCAGAAGAAGCCGTTAAACCAACACTTCCACCTTGACAGAATGTTGTTGGTCCATTAGCAGTAATTGTTGCTACTGGTGCAGCATTGATGGTTACTGGATACGTGACTGTATTCGAACAACCATTCGCATTCGTATAGACATAAGAAATGGTCGTTGTTCCTGCTGTTAAACCGGTAATTTGTCCGTTCAATTGTCCGATGCTCGCCACACCAAGATTCGATGAAGCATAAACTCCACCCGTCATGACGTTGGAAACTTGTCCTTGTGTCCCAGCACAGATAGAAGAAGAACCTGTAATTGGTGTCACAACCGGAAGAGGATTTACCAAGACTGAACTTGTCGTCGAGGTAGCAGAACATCCGTAACCATTTGTTACGGTAACGCTGAAGTTTCCAGCAGTTGAGGTACTAACAGATTGTGTCGTTGCACCCGTATTCCATACATATGTATTTCCATTACCAGCAGGCGCTGAGAAGGTCACACTATTTCCTTGACAGAATGTCGTTGGACCACTCGCTGTTACTGCCGCACTTGGTACCGGATTGTAGGATACAAAGGTACTTGGTGAAGTAGCACTACAACCATTTGATCCTACCGTTACATAGTATGATCCTACCAATGTCGCTGTGATGGATTGAGTCGTTGCACCATTGTTCCATAAGTAAGAAGATGCAGAAGCTGGAGCACTCAATGTCACGGAACTTCCTTGACAAATCGTTGTTGGTCCACTTGAAGTAATCGTTGCAGAAGGAGTTTGTGTCACTACGACTGTTGTGACTGGCGAAGTTGAACTACAACCATTTGAACCCGTTAACACAACTGAATACGTCCCTGCTGTATTTACTTGAATAGTAGCCGAATGAGATCCATTACTCCAAGTATAGCTTGAAGCTGAGTTTGTGCTTAAAGTCACGTTCGAACCTGAACAAATCGTTAGATTCGTCCCTGGATAAATCTGAGCCACTGGACCTTGATTCACTGTTACTGCCGTTGGCGTTGAAGTTGCGGAACAACCATTCGCATCGGTCACCGTAACGGTATAATTTCCGGAAGTAGTGGCATTGATTGTTGAACCCGTTGCTCCCGTACTCCATAAGTATGACGTCATTCCACTTGTTCCACTTAATGAAACAGAACCACCTTGACAGAAGGTTGTTGATCCACTAGAGCTAATGGAAGCAGACGGAAGTGAATTCAAGGAAATCGTTGTTGGATTAGAGGTAGCTGAACATCCAGCAGCACTTGTGACGCTCACTGTATAATTTCCAGCATTTGACGCGTTGATCGATTGGGTTGTCGCACCATTGCTCCACAGATACGTCGCACCTGCTGAGGCATTCAATGCTACACTTGTTCCTGAACAGATCGTTGTTGCACCGCCAGCCGTAATCGTTGCTGTTGGAATTGGATTCACTACCACTGCATTCACGACAGATGTAGTTGAACAACCAATTTGGTTCGTTACCGTCACACTGTAATTTCCTGATGTATTTGCCGTGATGCCGGCCGTTGTCGCTCCTGTATTCCACAAATAGCTAAATCCATTTCCAGCATTCGCCGTGAAGCTAACAGATCCACCTTGACAGAAGGATGTTGGTCCACTGGCAGTTACCACAGCTGTTGGCGCCGGATTGACATTCACTGATGTCGCTGCAGATGTTGCACTACATCCAGCAGTTGTAATGGTTACAGTATATGATCCCGCTAAACTTGCCGCAATGGTTTGTGTCGTAGCACCGTTGCTCCATAGGTACGTATTCGCTGTTGGAGCTGATAAGGTAACACTTGTTCCACTACAAATATTGGTTGAACCAGCCGCGGTAATGGTTGCCACTGGAATTGGATTCACCGTCACTGTAGTGATCGCTGATGTAGCCGTACATCCGTTAGAACCTGTTAAGGTTACGGTATGTGTGCCATTCGCACCAACGGTAATTGTTGGTGTATTTGCACCGTTGCTCCAAGCATAAGAAGCCGCAGTACCTGTACTTAAGGTCACTGTTGATCCCGCACAAATGTTGACATTCGTTCCTGGATAAATGACGGCAGAAGGTGCAGAAAGCACATTCACAACCGTTGGACTAGAAGTAGCTGAACATCCATTTGAGTTTGTTACGGTTACCGAGTAATTTCCGGATGTTGATGCATTCAAAGATGCGGTAGTCGCACCTGTATTCCAAAGGTAAGCAGACAAACCACTTGCTGCGCTCAGTGAAACAGATCCACCCTGACAGAACGTCGTTGAACCACTTGAACTGATGGCTGCGGATGGAAGCGCATTCACGACAATTGTTGTTGGTGTAGATGTCGCCGAACATCCTGCTAATGAGGAAACGGTTACGGTATAAGCCCCAGCAATACTTGCATTGATCGATTGGGATGTTGCACCATTGCTCCACAAGTACGTTCCACCTGCCGGAGCTGATAAACTCACTGGAGATCCACTACAAATTGTCGTTGATCCACCAGCCGTAATCGTTGCTGTTGGAATTGGATTCACTACCACTGCATTGACGACAGATGTGGTTGAACAACCAATTTGGTTCGTTACCGTCACACTGTAATTTCCTGATGAAGTCGCTGTGATACTTGCTGTAGTCGAACCATCGTTCCACAAATAGCTATAACCATTTCCAGCATTCGCCGTGAAGCTAACGGATCCACCTTGACAGAAGGAAGTTGGTCCACTGGCTGTTACCACAGCCGTTGGTGCCGGATTGACATTCACTGATGTCGCTGCAGATGTTGCACTACATCCAGCAGTTGTCACTGTCACCGTATATGATCCAGCTAAACTTGCTGCAATGTTTTGTGTCGTTGCACCATTGCTCCATAGGTACGTATCCGCTGTTGGAGCTGATAAGGTAACACTTGTTCCACTACAAATATTGGTTGAACCAGCAGCGGTAATGGTTGCCACTGGAATTGGATTCACCGTCACTGTCGTGATCGCTGATGTAGCCGTACATCCGTTAGAACCTGTTAAGGTTACGGTATGTGTGCCATTCGCTCCAACGGTAATTGTTGGTGTATTTGCACCGTTGCTCCAAGCATAAGAAGCCGCAGTACCTGTACTTAAGGTCACTGTTGATCCCGCACAAATGTTGACATTCGTTCCTGGATAAATGACGGCAGAAGGAATCGGCAATACGTTTACGTTGATGGTATTCGAAGTCGCAGTACAACCATTCGCAGCTGTCACAAGTACATTGTATGCTCCAGTTGTTGTTGCGGAGATGCTTTGTGTGGTCGCATTGTTCGACCATAAGTAAGCTGACGCTGGAGTTGAACTCATGGAAACAGAGCCACCTTGACAGAAGGTTGTTCCACTCGCTTGGGTAATCACCGCTGTTGGTGAAGGCAGAACTGTCAACGCTAGTGCTGTTGACGTTGCGGTACATCCCGCCGCGCTGATCGCCTGAACAGTATAGTTTCCAGCAATGGATACGTTGATTGACTGCGTTGTAGCACCCGTGCTCCACAAGTAAGCATTTGCACCTGCCGCTGTTAAACTTAAACTGTTACCACTACAGATTGTTGTTGATCCCGCAGCAGTGATGCTTGCTGTTGGCAAGGCATTCACGACAACGCTGATCGGTGTTGAAGTAGACGAACAGTTGAAAGAGTTGCTCACTGTTACTCCGTAAGAACCTGAACTTGCCACATCAATCGACTGAGTCGTTGCTCCGTTCGTCCATAAATAAGTATATGAGTTTCCAGTTGGTGCAGAAAGCGTCACATTTCCTCCTTGACAGAAGGTAGTTGGTCCACTCGTTGTAATCACCGAACTTGGAACTGGGTTAAAGTTGACATAGATTGGTGTTGACGTTGCCGAACAGATGCCATTTGTTGCCGTCACCGAGTAGTTTCCTGTGGACGTTGCTGAAATGGCTTGTGTCGTTGATCCGTTGCTCCATAAGTAGGATTGCGCTGTTGGAACACTTAGTCCAACGGAACCACCATCACAGATATTGGTTGGACCATTTGCTGTAATCACCGCACTTGGAACTTGCGTTACAGAAACCGTTGAAACAGCAGAAGTTGCGGTACATCCATTTGTTCCAGTTAAGGTAACGGAGAATGTTCCCGCTGCATTTACTGAAATCGTTGGTGTATTTGCACCGTTGCTCCATGCATAAGAAACCGCTGATCCTGTACTCAAGGTAACATTTGTTCCTGAACAGATGTTGATTGCTCCAGTTGGATAAATCGTTGCCGTTGGAATTGGAAGAACGTTTACTGTTGTTGGAAGAGACGTTACCGAACATCCTCCAGTTGCGGTCACCGTAACGGTGTATGAACCAGATGTGGTCGCTGTCACTGTTTGTGTTGTTGCACCGTTACTCCATAAGTAATTGTATCCGGTTCCACTCGGCGCTGAAAGCAAGACGCTTCCTCCTTGACAGAAGGTTGTCGACCCATTCGACGTAATGTAAGCAGATGGAGGTGTACTTACTGTGATCGTTGCTGTTGCTGTGCCCGGATTAGGATTTAAACATCCAGGGATATTCGCCACATGGTAGGAAACGGTTGCTGTTCCGATGGTTAAAGCATTCGCTGATCCAGACAATGGATTCACCGTCAATACATTTGTATTGCTTGAACTCCAAAGTCCATTCGGTGTCGCATTCGATAAATTCGACGTATTTCCTAAACAGAAGTTCGGGAAGTTTCCAGATCCAGTAATTGCCGCAATGGTTGGAACAGGAATAACCGTGATGGCCAATGGTGCAGAAGTCGCTGTACAACCGTTCGTTCCAGTTACTATTACCGTGTAATTGCTCGTTCCTATAGCACTTGAGTTGACTGCAATGTTTTGCGTTGTTCCACCGTTGCTCCACGCATATGCTACTGCCGCAGAAGACTGTAAGTTCATGGACTCGCCTTGACAGATAGAAGTCGCCAGTGGTGTTTGAATAAGTGCTGTCGGCAATCCCTTCACTTGAATCACTTTCGTTGCTGTACTCACACAACCAAAGCTATTGGTTACGGTATAGGTCACCGTGATTGTCCCCGCGGAAATACCCGTTAAGACACCTGTTGATGAAATACTTCCCATAGCAGGATTACTGGAAGTCCATACTCCCCCACTCGCTAAATTGGTTAAGTTGATCGTTGACCCCACACAGACACCTGAATTCCCACCATTGATGGTTCCTGCAGGAGGAACTGGATTGATGGTAATTAAAGCAATGTCGGATGTATCTAAACCACATATCCCCGAAACCGAAACTCTGTACGTCCCACTATTACTTGTTTGTGGATTCGACATATTTAAAGTTGCTCCTGTTGCACCTGTAATAGCCGTAAGGTTAGCTGGATTTGACCCAATGAGCCATTGGTATTGCAAGTTCGCTCCTAAAGCTGTTACAGATATAGACGTTGGATTCAAAGCACATCCCGTATAAGAAACTGGTTGAGCGGTGATCCATGTGTTTGGACTAATCACTACAGTGGCAGCGGAAGAAGTCAAATTAGAACAGCCACCACTTACGACAACCGTATATAATCCTGATTCAACTACAGTAGCAGTCGCATCGGAGTACAATGCAGAAGTAGCGCCTGAAATTGGCGTTCCATTGAATTGCCATTGGTAAGAAATTGGTGCTGTACCAGATGCAGAAACCGACAAACTCAATAAAGTACTATCACAGATACTTGCATTCACTGGCTGTGATGAAATCGCTGTTAATGGATTGACCGTTAATTGCGCATTCGTAGACGTCACAGATCCACAAGTAGCAGAAACAACCACAGAATATTGTCCCGCATTTGCTAAGGAAATTGCTAGAATCGAATAACTTGCACTTGTAGCACCAGTAATTGGCGACCCATTGAAGCGCCATTGGTAAGATATGGTTCCTGTACCAACAGCTGTTACATTGAATGTTGCAGTCGTTCCATCACAAGCTACAACTGCTTGTGGCTGAGCAGTAATTCCAGTTGCCTGATTAATGGAAATCGTCGCAATTGAAGATGTTGCTGTTCCACAAGAGCTAGTAGCTACTAATTGATAACTTAATTGACCAGCCACACTTGGAATCAACAAGGTAGACGATTGCGAACTTGTATTAGAAGCAAATGAAATGTTTGTAAATGGACCAACTACTGTTGAAGCGGACTGCCATTGATAGGTAATGGTTCCAGTTCCAACTGCTGAAACAGCTAAGGACTGTGCTCCACCTAAACAAACAGATGCGTTGGATGGTTGAGCCGTAATCGCGGTAACCGGAGTTACCGTCATAGTAATACCCGCTGAAGTAGCAGTTGCAACACCACCGGTTAAACAGTTGTTAGGTAAACTAGATGTCATCATTAAGGTAACAATGTCATTATTCGCTAAAGTGGTAGAAGTATAAGTTGCTGCAGTTCCTACCGTTGTTCCATTCACTTTCCATGCATACGTTGGTGTAGCCCCCATGTTCAAGGCGTTTGCTACACTGAAGGTAACTGATGAATTGGCACAAATGGTTGTATTTGTATTTTGAATAATGCTCACACTTGGAGTCACCGTTGAATTATTCAAGGTAATGGTCGAACTTGTGGCATTCGGTGTAAATAAACAACTTGGCTCATTAGAAATCATCGTTGCGTAAATTGCATCACCATTTACAGGAGCCACTTGCGTATACGTTGAACCTGTTCCAACTTGTGAACCATTCACAAACCAAGCGTACGATGGCGCAGGACCACCATTCGTTGGAACGGCATTATACGTAATGGATCCACCTGGACAAACCGTTGTAGAACTTGCTGAAATTGCTACAGATGCTGTTAGAGATGGATTAATAACCACAATAACTGGTACACGCGCACCCTCACAACCAGTAACCGTGTTTTGACGACTTACGTAATAAGTTGTCGAACCCGGATTGACTGAAGATGGATTTGTAGGTGTTGAAGTTTGCCCAGCATTTCCTGATGGAGCAGAATAATACCAATAAATTTGATTGTTATTTGTGTTATTTAACACATTTGCTGCACTACCAGATGACCAAATCGGATAGGTTGTTGCACCTTGGCAATAAGTAATGGTTCCTTGTGGATTTATCGTGTATCCCAATCCCGAACCAGTAACTGTATTTGCATAAACAGGTGCCGCAGGGGTATTATTCACGGTAACAGTGAAGGTTGTTGGATTACTCTCACAACCATTCGTACCAGAAGTTTGCGTTGCATAGAAGGTAAAAGGAGAACCTACATTCGTCGCCGTACTCGGTGTTGGAGCGCTTGAGGAAGGGTTTACACCCAATGTTCCTGAATACCAACTCAATGTATTTCCGGATAGAGCAGATGCCGCTAATTGCGTTGATGTCGATCCTTCACAATACGTAAATGCGGTCGTTGTTGCTATTGGTGCATCAGGCGATGTGACAACTGTCAATAAAATAGCCGTACCTGCTGAACTCGCACACGTCGTAGTAGAATTTCTAGAAAACGCGTAATACGTGTATGTTCCTGCAACTGCAGAAGGGGTAAAAGTGTAATTCGAACCTGTAGCAAGCGGAGTGCCTGTCCCTGTTGAATTTGAGAACCATTCTACAACACACCCAACGGGTGCAGTTGCTGTTAAAGTAGTTGAAGCCGCGTTATTACATGCGGTTACGTTACCACCTGAAATTGGAGCGGAAGGTAGAGCGTTGACGGTGATGGTTGCAGGTTGAGTTGAAGCACATCCTGTTATTGGATTCGTTGCTGCAACAGTGTAGGTTTTTTGACCCGCTGTCGCAGATTGAGCTGAAGTTGTTGTATACGTTCCACTTGTAGCACCAGAAATTGGTGAATTTGTATTCGTACCTGTATACCATTGATATGTATATGCTGCACCTGGAACGAATTTCCATGCTTGATTGGTAATTGCATTCGCACTTGAGTAGGCCGTTGAACCGATTGAAGCATCAGCATTTTGAAGACCAACTACTTTAGTATTAGTTGAGCTAGCATTCAGAACATGTACTTCAACGATACCTGTTGTTTCAAAAAGTTTAATCTGAGTAGTCATACTTCCGTTGGTTATAAATCCTGGAACGCCATTCCATTCAATCACGAATACTCTTGTCGGAGCCATCCCATAAGTCCAATACCTAACTAATCCTGAATAACAATAATAATCATTTGCGGCTGCGGCAACTACGTTCATTGGTTCAAGGGTCGTTGGAAGTGAATTGGCAAAGGTGTAATCTCCTAAACCATAAGGAGCGGTAAAACCATTATTTGAATTATATGCTCCAAATTGTATAAGTCCATTAGTCCCAACATTTACTGAAGAATAAGTATTACCAAAGAAGTTATAATTAAATCCTAGTGGAATACTTGACCAACCACCATCATCTAAACTTCCTGAAGCTAAAGCCACATTAATCGTTCCATTTGTAACTAACGGGACAGGACTTGTAGAAGTCGCCATTGCAATTGGAATTGAAGTAACGGAAAACCCTGAACTACTTAGGTTCGCCGCTAATGTACTCGTTCCGCCAATACATAATGTACTCGGTGTTGCCGTTGGAATGAAACTATTAGCCGGCAAAACTCCTACCGCAAACATTTGGGAAGTATTCAATGGAGTAGAACAACCGAATGGCGTTAAATTGGTACTTAGCGCATAGTTTGTTGTAACACTTGGATTCGCCGTGTAGATGGAAGAAGTAGAAGAACCAGTTGCATTTGATGCCGGCGTTCCAGTAGTTGAAGACAACCATTGGAAACTTTGCGTCGCCAAAGGGGTAATATTCGCCTGAAGCGTTACAGATCCACCTGTTTGACAGATTAATAAATTGCTTGGTGTGTTGCTGAATAAATTATTGGTCGTAACAACCACTTCAGTGCGAGCACTTGGACAAACCCCATCGTATTGCTGTACGTAATACTTATGCGTTGTAGTTGAACTGGTCAATCCTGGTGTACAAAAATCAATCGAAGTTGAAGGTAATATAACAGCATCATAAGAATTGAAAATAGAATCGACGTTGAATGCCGGCCCATCAGGGTCAATTTCCGTTCCTCCCGAAGTAGCAGTCCACCAAGTCAGTGTATTTGTAGATGCGCTTCTCGAACCTGTAAATGTGGCAGATGCTCCAACGTTTACTGTCTGTGTTAAAGGTAAAACTATTGGTGCATTTGGCGCTTGAATTACTGAAAGCACACAACTATTATTGGAAGTAAAATTCGCACAATTGATTGATGTAATCGTCAATGATTGATTATGATTTGCTGTAGTAACCGGAATGGACAATGTGGCCGTTCCCGAAGCTGAAGAAGTAAATGCGATTGTTTGTGATGAACCTCCATTTATATTATAGGTTGCGGTCTGAGAAGTACTATTTAATAATCCAGTTAATTGAATACTTGCGTTCGTATTACCATTCTGTGTAGTATAACATAAACTAGCCACTTGTGAAATACCTGAAAGGGTTGGCAAAGGAGTAATTGTAATACTAATAGTTGTTGTTCCAAGACAACCATTCGCGTTTGTAAAAGAAAGAGTTCCATTATAAACTCCTGGAGGGACATTTGCTCCAATTGAAACAGAGAAAGAACCACCACCAGCTAGGAACGAATATGAAGTTGTGGAGACATCAGCTATTCCAGCTGAATTCGCAGCTGCATTCCAATCAATGGAATAACTTGTGGGGGAATTGATGGAAGCGGAATAACTGAAAATTGAGGTTTGTGACGAAGATGACGTGCAAACAGCATTTACTGAACCCGTACTTACAACAGTTGGATTAGGCAATAAGGTTACAGTTGCACTAGGTTTTGAAACACATCCGTTGTTGGAAATCAATACGGAATAGGTTCCTGCGCCTGTAACAGAAATAGAGGATGTTGTCGCGTTATTTGACCACAAATAGGTTGAATTGGATGAGGGAATCGCTTGCAATGAAGACCCTAAACATACCGCACCACTAGACGGATTGATAATAAATGTTGGATTTACGTTTATCGCAATTGGAGTCGATGAAGCTGAACTAACACTGTTTGTACAGGTTACCACACATTTATAATATACGATTCCAGCTGTAGTGAGCGCAGGCGTTGTATAAGTAGTAGTCGTTGCACCTGTAATATTAGACCAAGGACCGGTTAAGGATGAACTAGTTTGCCATTGGTATGTTAATCCAGGTATTGTTGAATTCAAATCTGGAAGAGACAAAATTCTGGATTGACCATTACATAAAACAGTTGTTGGTGTATTTGTACTCAAACTAATTCCAAGGATATTTAATGCCGATGCAACTGCATCTGTTTTCGTAAATAAAACACTTGTGATTGTTTTAGATTGATTCGCAGCTGACAGAGTTAAAATGACATCATACAACCCCGGTTGTGTAGATGTACCTTCAGGAATTCCCGTTGTTAACGGAACTCTTCCTATAGGTGCAATAGAATATGTGGAACCATACCAATCCTGAACTGAATTACTTGCAAAAATCTCATTTGTTCCATCGCTAAAATTAATTTGAGCTGTAAATACGGATGTACCACTTCCAGAGGATGTTAGAATAGCAACTCTTTTGGCTTTGTTTGTATTCACTAGAGTTAATAAACCGGATGTCGCACCAACTAATCGCAATGAATTGTTACCCGTGTAATTAGCTAATTGATAATTTACCCCAGCATTTGAACTACTATTTACAATTCCAGTTATTGGCAAGGAATATGTAGGTAATGTACTGGCTGTTGAAGATTGGAAATCCGCAGAAACTAATGCAAAACCACCCGCATCAAATTGACTTGAACTAGAAGAAGCTGCACCAACACCATTAGCTATGACATCCGCATTAAATCCTGTTACTGCTGTTGGGGACCAAGTAACTGCATCTCCAACGGAAGGTGTTCCTGAACAAGGTGCAACACAAGAAATAGATGCATCAAAACCCGCATATACAACAGAGCCATCAGAAACAAATTGAATTGTTAATGAACCGTCTAAAGCCGTAGATTGAATCACACCCGGTGAAGTAGTGTATTGTCCGATTAACGGTGCTGCAGTTGAATTTCCATTGTAAATTTTAATATAATCACAACACGTTTCAACCGTTAAAAAATTAAAAGTTAATTTAACAAAGCTACCAGGAGTTCCAGGGTAAATGGTAGTAAAACCATTCGCGTTATTCGGATAATCCCCTAAGATACCGGGGTCATAAATATTACCAGAACATGAAGTATAGCTATTGGAACCTGTTGCAGGAACAACAAATCCCGTAAAAAAAGATATTGCGGAACTACTACCACCTGAACAAGATCCATTGTTTCCCCTTACTCGGTAATAATAAGTTGAGTTGGCAGTTAAACCAGTTATTGAATAGGATGTAGCGTTACCAACATTTAAGTCATTAAACCCAGTGACCATAGCAGTGAAAGCTGCATCTGTTGCAACATCCAAACGATAAGATGTTGCCCCAGCACTAGCCGCCCAAGACACAGAGGCAGATGATGTTGTGATAGATCCCGCTGCATTTGTTACAGGAGCTGGTGGAGCGGACAAAAATGTAAAAGTTCCCGAACTTGTTGCGGTGGAAGAAGTGGTAACAGTTACGGTCCCTGTAGTACCTGCACCAACAACAGCAGTAATTGCAGTTCCAGTGTTTGAGGTAATCGATGAAACAGGAGTTCCTCCTATTTTCACATTCCCTGCTGTTGCACCTGTGAAATTTGTCCCAGTGATAGTTATTGAAGAACCAGGGCATCCTGATGTTGGAGAAATGGATGCAATTGTTGGGGGCGGCGGAGTTAAATTAATAGAAAAATCATCTACGGAAAAATACCATGGTGCTGACGTTGAAGTCATACACATTCCAATATAATAACTTCCTGTAGTTGCAGGAGTAAAGGCACCAGTCAACTGATTATAAGAAGAATTCGTTGGGGAAGAAACACTTGCAATTGTGTTAGGTTGTAAAGCAACTGTTGTACCAGTTCCGTATGTCAGTTTATAAGTTGTCCAACCACTTAAACCATCTGTAACATACCAATTTCCTACGGTATATGAAACACCTGCTGTCAAATTAAAAGGTCCAACACAGTAAACATTAGTACCAGCAGTATATCTAAAAGACATAAACTTCGTATCATTCCTACCAACTCGATTATATGAAGCCTGATTTGTTACATATGTAGGTTGAATCGCTGTCGATGCCGTTCTGGTCCATGCTCCTCCTGTAACTACAGGAAATCCATTAGCTGCAGAAATAGACCCAAAATTTTCAGAATAGGGTAAACTCACCTGCCCCCACCCACTCTCAACTCGCAACAACGAAAACACAAAACTCAATACGAGCAATGTTGAAGTGAAAAAACGAGGTTTGCGAGACGACGAAGTCGTTGTTGCAAGGTTGGAAACAGAACTTGATGATAATGCAGCTTTCGCTGTGCGGAGAATAGTCGTAAGATTCATAGTCTTGGATCTAAAAAAATATAGTTTTGGTGACCCCAATTTAGAAAATAAAATACTCAGTTTCAAGCAGAATGAACAAAGTAGTGTTGAAAAGAAACAAGGAGGGGGTTTCATCGAATATTGAGATATGTTCGATGATTATTATTGGGGTTTTGTCGAGTATTAAGATAGTGAACGAGTGTCAAGTACCTGGTATTCAGTGCTCAGCGCACTATGAAACAGTGCTCAGTGTTCAGCGCTCAATGCGCGATAAAAAAATCTTGTAAATGACTTTTGTTTACACTTCGAAGAGAATAATTTTAAATTGAATTGGACCGACATAGAATTCGATGTTTTTCAAGGAGCATTGTCACACGCGAATGCTCAGCATAGCTGTAAGCTCATGCGCCAAGCATCGTGTGACAAAATCCGCAGAAAACCCTTTGCTTGAAGTGAGAAATATCCATTCGGAGTAAGATCTGCAAAGGGAGTCGAATTCGAAGTCTTGATCTTTTTGCGAACTTTTTGGATCAAGCCAAAAAGTGGAAAATAAACAATAGTATTGGATACCAAATGATGTTAAGTCGGATCATAATCAAAAGTTGGGGATAAAGGAGATTAATTTTGATTCCTTTACTTTTTGGCATTGCCCCAAAAAGTAACAAAAAGCTCTAGCGCTTAAAAGATATAACGACCCTCATCGTTCTCGTTGCTAAAATTTCTGAAACTCGCCTCGTGCCTCGACTCAAACAGTCAGAAATTTCAACGCAACTTCGTCGTGAGGGTTCCCGTTACATCTTTTCATGCGCGGGAAAGCAATCTTGTAAATATTCGTAGTTTTCACTTCGAAGAAAGAAATTCTAAATAGTATTAACACCGACATAGAATTCGGTGTTTTTCAAGGTGCATTGTCACACGCGAATGCTCAGCATAGCTGCAAGCTCATGCGCCAAGCATCGTGTGACAAAATCCGCAGAAAACCCTTTGCTTGATGTGAGAAATATCCATTCGGAGGAAGATCCGCAAAGGGAATCGAATTCGAAGTCTTGATCTTTTTGCGAACTTTTTGGATCAAGCCAAAAAGTGGAAGAATATTCTGTTTGTTTTAATATTCTTACTTTTTGGCATTGCCCCAAAAAGTAACAAAAAACTCTAGCGCTTAAAAGATCTAACGACCCTCATCTTCCTCCTTGCTAAAATTTCTGAAACTCGCCTCGTGCCTCGGCTCAGACAGCCAGAAATTTTGACGCAACTTCGTCGTGAGTGTTCCCGTTACATCTTTTCCTGCGCGGGAAAGCAATCTTGTAAATATTCGAAGTTTTCACTTCGAAGAAAGAAATTCGAAGTTGAATTGGGACCGACATAGAATTCGAAGTTTTTCAAGGAGCATTGTCACACGCGAATGCTCAGCATAGCTGCAAGCTCATGCGCCAAGCATCGTGTGACAAAATCCGAAGAAAACCCTTTGCTTGATGTGAGAAATATCCATTCGGAGGAAGATCCGCAAAGGGAATCGAATTCGAAGTCTTGATCTTTTTGATAACTTTTTGGATCAAGCCAAAAAGTGGAAGAATAAAAAAGAAAAAAAGAATTTTCTGTTTGTTTTCGTGTTCTTACTTTTTGGCATTGCGCGGGAAAATTAATCTCAAAACGAATGGATCAAAAACAAAAAACCCTGACACTACGGCCAGGGTTTTTGAAGAACGTTAAAACGTTGTTATTAGTTTTTCACTACTCGTAGTGGTTCGGACAGTTCCGGAATACGTAGGTAGTAAATTCCTCTCGCTACGCTGGAGATATTTACGTGTGTATCTGTTCCTGTCATCTCACCTGAGAACACCAATTTACCTTGTGCATCTACGATACTATAAGTTCCGTAAAGCGGTGCTGATGTTTTGATCGTGAATGACTCACTTGTTGGATTTGGATACAAGTTCACATCTGTGATGTTTCCTTCTTCAATTCCAACTGTTAATGTCAAGTTCAAGGTAATTGTACTGTCACATCCTGCCGCATTCGTCAAAGTTTGTGTGTACGTTCCTGATTGCGTGTACACCACTTCATTCAAGGTATAGCTGCTGTATCCAGTTGCGTTGATCGTACTTGACGTCGCTGCTCCTGCTGTTACTGTCACTACATCTGAATTCGATGTACATCCATTCAATCCTGTTAAGACCGCTGAATACGTTCCTGGAGTCGTTACGGTGATCGACTGTGTTGTCGCGTTGTTACTCCAAGCATACGTGTTGTTCGGTTGCGCAGAGATCACTAAAGACTCTCCTGGACAAAGAACTGCGTTACCATCAAGAATTAAAGTTGCGGATGGAACTTCGTTTACTGTTACCGTTACTTCCGCTGCATCTGAACATCCGTTCGCTGCGTAAGCTGTAACGATATACGTTCCACCTTGTGTTGCTGTGATCGTTGAACCGTTGATGCTGTTGTTCCATACATAAGTATTTCCACCAGTACCAGTCAATACCACTGAACCACCTTCACAGAACGTTGTCGCACCACCTGCAGTAATTCCTGCTGTTGGAACTGGCAATACCGTTACTGGAATGATTGTAGATGTCGAAGAACAACCCAATGCATTCGTTACCGTAACACTATAGTTACCATTCACACCTGCGTTGATACCTTGTGTCGTTGCACCGTTTGACCATAAGTAAGATGTTCCTGGAGATGCTACCAAAGTAACAAATGCTCCATCACACACTGCTGTTGGTCCAACCGCTGTTGCTGTTGCTGTAAACGTTTGTTGTGCATTCACTTGAATCTCATTCGATACAGATGAACATCCCGCTGCATTCGTAATTGTCACGAAGTAGTTACCTGATGCATTCGCTGTGATGTTTTGCGTTGTTGCACCGTTAGACCACATGTAAGAAGCACCTGGGTTCGCTGACAATACCACGCTACTTCCATTACAGAAGGTTGTTGGTCCTGCCGCTGAAATGTACGATGAAGGCAATGCACTTACACTGATTGCTGTCGGAGCAGAAGTACTTGTACATCCGTAAACGTTTGATACAGTTACTCCGTAGTTTCCAGCTGCAGTTACAGTAATCGATTGTGTCGTTGCACCGTTACTCCAAGCATAAGATGTCGCTGGTGCTGCAGTTAATGTTACTGTTCCACCTTGACAAATCGCTGTTGCTGTACTTGTGATGCTTGCTGTTGGCAATGCATGTACCGTTACAATTGTTGCTGGCGATGTTGCCGAACAAGCTCCGTTGGATACTTGAACGGTATACGTTCCACCTGCTGTTGCCGCAATCGACTGCGTTGTTGCTCCACCTGGAGTCCATAAGTAAGATGCTGCTGTTGGCGCTGTAAGCGTTACAGATCCACCTTGACAGAACACTGTTGAACCAGCTACTGTAGTCGCTGCACTTGGCAATGCTTGAATCACTACTGGCGCACTTACTGCGTTGGTACATCCATTTGCATTTGTATACGTATACGTCATGTTCGCTGTACCAGCTGCGTTACCAGAAACAACTCCTGTTGCCGCATTCACTGTTGCAACGTTTGCGTTCGCACTAGACCAAGAACCACCACCTGTTGTATTCGTTAATGTTCCATTTGATCCCACACACACAACGCTTGCTCCAGCAATTGGATCCAACACTGGAAGTGCATTCACCGCAATTGTTTGAGGCGCTGATGTCGCAGAACATCCGTTCGTTCCTGTTACTTGAACCGTGATCGGTCCAGCAGTATTCAAGGTAACGTTTTGAGATGTTGCACCATTTGACCAAGCATAAGTTACACCTGGAGAAGATACCAATGTTACGTTCGAACCAATACAGAAGCTTGTTGATCCAAGCGCTGAGATTGTCGCTACCGGAGCAGCTTGTACGTTGATTACTTTCGTAGAAGTTGCTGAACAACCATTTTGTGTCACTTGGTAAGAGATGGTTGCTGAACCAACTCCTGCACCTGTTACAGAACCTAAAGCATCTACAGACGCAATAGATCCATTTGAACTAGACCAAGTACCACCTGTCATCGTATTTGCAAATAATGTAGACGCACCTGAACAAACATCGTTTGCTCCAGTAATCGAAGGAACAACCGGTAAAGCTGATACCGTTACTGTTGTCGGTGTTGCTGTTGATGAACAACCATTTGCATCCGTAATCGTGTATGCATAGTTACCCGAAGTTGCTACCGTAATAGCCGGAGTGTTTTGGTTGTTTGTCCAAACAATCGCTCCATTTCCAGCTGCTGTTAATACAACGTTACCACCTTGACAGAACGCTGTAGGTCCGTTCGCTGTGATTGTTGCAGTTGGCAATGCATTTACAGTAACCGCAATGGTATTCGATGTCGCTTGACAACCATTTGCATTCGTTACAGTTACGAAGTAGTTACCTGATGCATTTGCAGCAAGAGTAGCTCCTGTTGTATTATTTGACCATGTGTAAGATGTTCCACCTGTTGCAGTTAAGTTCACACTTCCACCTTGACAGAATACTGTTGAACCATTCGCGCTAATTGCCGCAACTGGTAACGCATTGACAGTCACTGTAGTTGGAGCAGACGCTGCAGATGAACATCCAGGTCCATTTGAAATCACCACAGAGTAAGCACCTCCGTTGGATACTGTAATGGATTGAGTAGTTGCATTGTTATTCCACAAGTAAGATTGTGCTGGATTCGCCGTCAATGTTACGGTTGCACCTTGACAAATCGCAGTTGAACCGCTTGTTGAAATAGATGCCACTGGAGTACCAGTGATTGAAACTGTTGACGTTTGAGTTGCTGTACATCCATTCGCACCAGTTGTTGTATAAGAAACTGTTGCTGTTCCGATGCCATTTCCAACACCTGCACCTGTAGCAGCGTTGACGTTCAATACCGAAGTATTTGAACTAGACCAAACACCACCTGAAACTGGATTTGTCATTGTAACCGCATTTCCAACACACAATGTGGAAGGACCTGCGATTGGCGCGTTAGCTGGAGCTGCAAGAACATTCACAGCCATTGGCGTTGATGTCGCTGAACATCCATTCGCACCTGTTACTGTCACTGAGTAGTTTCCAGAAGCAGTTGCATTCAATGTTTGTGTTGTTGCTCCTCCTGGAGACCATAAGTAAGAAGATCCAGTAGATGCATTTAAGGCAACAGAACCACCCGCACAGAATGTTGTTGATCCACCTGCTGTGATTGTTGCTACAGGTAATGGAAGAACAGTAATTGTTGTTGGCGTTGAAGATGCCGTACATCCGAAGTTATTCGTAATGCTCACGGAAACTGGACCAGCTGCTGTTGCAACAAAGTTCGCTGTAGTAGCACCGTTCGACCATAAGTAAGTTACTGGTGTAGAGTTTGTCGCTCCAGCAGCCAATGACACACTTGATCCTTGACAAATACTTGTTGAACCACTTGGAGTGATTGCCGTATTCGGATTCGGATTCACCGTTACTGTAATTGGATTCGAAGGCAAACTGCTACAAGAGATTCCTGAAGCTGGATAGTAATTCGTAACAACCAATGAATAGTTTCCAGAAGTTGTTGCCGTATATGTTGAACCTGTTCCAACTGCCGTTGCTCCTTGAGACCAAGCGTAGTTTTGTGCTGTTGGTGTTGGCGCTAATACCACACTTCCACCGTTACAGAACGTTGCTACTGTTTGGTTCGCAATGGAAACAACTGGTAAAGGTTGAACGGTAATTAATACCTGATCTGTAATCGTACATCCATTAAATGCTGTTGCACTTAAGGTATATGTTTGCGTAGATGAAGGATTCGCTGTTGTAACTGGAGTAGTTGTAGAACTCAATCCTGTTGAAGGTGTCCAAGCAACTACCGAAGAACCAAACGTATAGTTCACCGTAATCGTTAATCCCATAGTAACAAAGTCAGCAAAGACGTCATTATCTTGTGAACGAATTTGAATCAATTGACCATTTGCCGCTTGACCATTCAATCCATTGTAAGTAAATGTTCCGTCACATCCTGAACCAACATTCGCTCCATTTACATATAACAACCAGTTGTACCATGATGTACACCATGTTCCGATAGTTGCTGTATAGGTAATTGATGTAATGATAGCACCTGCCGGAGCTCCAGCAGTAACACCACCAATATAGAAGTTACTATTATCGTATCCTGAACCTGAGAAAGACTGAGTAAATGAACCTGGCGCTGCCACATCCACAACAGAACCGTTGATTGGCGTAGACGCTCCAGCACAAATACTGATATCTGGACCTGCGTTCACAACTGGAATAGCCAATACGGTGATGGTACGTGTCGCTGTTGAAGGCGGACACCACGTTGTTGGATTCGGAACAGAATAGGTAATTGTAGCTGTTCCAGGACTCACACCTGTAATGACTCCTGTTGTCGGATTCACAGTAGCAATTGCCGTGTTACTTGAAGACCAAGTTCCACCTGGCGTCGTTGAGGCAAAAGTCACTGTTGAGTTTTTACAAACGGATTGTGTTCCTGTGATTGGAGAAATAACAATCGTACTTTGAACCGTTACTGTGTATGACACTGCTCCTGTACTTGTACAACCTGAAGCATTTAAGTAGTTAATGCTTACGGTTTTGTTACCACCTGTAATCCAGTTAATCACGAGTGTATTCGATGTCGTTGTTCCACCAGACACAATCGTATAGTCAACACCCGCTACACCAGGGATACCCCATGTGTAGTTTTGCATTCCTGTTTGAGTTGTGTAAGTGTATTGCGTTTGCGTACATGCACTTGCACTTGGCGGTGTAATGAACGAAGGCGTGAAAGGCGCACCTGCCACAACGTTTACATTGTAATCTTCGGTTTCACCCCAAGCATACAACATACAAGGGTCAATGGACGAACCTGCCGTTGCATAAACCCCTCTTACACGCATGCGGTGAATTCCAAGAGGCGGTGTACATGCCAAATTGATTTGGAAAGATACCATTTGGTATGCCGCAGTCGTAGCAGCTGTTGTAAATCCAACTTTCTCTGATGCTTCAAATGCACCGTTGTCATTGTAGTCAATCCACACAGCAAAATTCTGATTGGTAAATGATCCAGCAGTTACTTGAATTTGGTAACTTGTAGATGCTTGCAATACTGGAGGAGTAATTGCTGAGTAATAGGTGTAAGATGGACCTGTAGTAGCAATTCCAGAGTAGTTATTTAAAGTTGTCGTTGGAATCGCCACATTAGAGATTAAGTCACCTGAAGAAATACCATAAGTATATAAAGGTGTACAGAATGGATTGTAGTTCACCAAAATCGGCGTGGACGTTGCTGACGCACCTGATCCAGTACAAAGAACCACACATTGGTAGTACGTTGCACCAGCTTCTGAGGTAGTCAATGTTGCACCGACACCGATTGCACCCATAGTGATGCTCAAGTTATCAACTGAATGTTTATCAGCTACACCACCTGTACGAGCAGATAATTTAAATCTCCATGCTGACTTATTCGCTGAAAGGTAAGCAGCTGGAAGTTGAACTCCACTCACTACACCTGCTCCAGCAATCGACACGGACAATTGTCCTGCCTCGTTCACGTTAATGTTCGCATTGCGATAAGCAGCATTTCTTAAGTTATAAGATCCAACCGTGTTCGCATAAATTTGAACTCCATTGTAGAATACAAATACTTGACTTGATGAATATCCACCCGCATTGTAATACGAGTCAAATGAAACGATTACACCTGTTCCCTCACCTGCTTCACCACCACCGGCAGTTGCTGCATTGACATCAGGACCATAGCTTAATGACATTCCATCTGCACCACCACCATCAAACATGCGGTAGTCGAAGTTCGCCACGAATGAATTCGTGTTCGTTCCTGGAAGCGTGTTCACCACAAATCCACCAACTGAACTTCCAACGTTGTTTGTTAAAATCAACTCACCACCTGTAACAGATGCTGTACCGAATACAGCGCCATTTGCCGGCAATGCACTAAAGTTGGTATTGATCAACTGATTCACCACTGGCCAAGTCGTTCCATTTGTAGAAGACTGCCAGATGTATGTGTTACCAGTTGTTGTTGGTGTATTTTGTAATCCAAGTGTAAAGAATTCACTTGACGTTACATAAGTACTTGTGGAAGTTGTGGCACCTGGAGCTGGTGTTCCTGTACAAGGAACCGGACAAGTTGCTGTCCAAGAAGTCAACTGCGTTCCAGCTACTGCCGAACCTGCTGTTGCTGTATACAAGTTCAATCCAGTTGGAGAAAGTACTTGGATACCCACCTCAGAAGGATACGATCCAGAACCAGCATAGAATAAGTTATATGCAACCCCATTTGCTAACGGAAGGTTCACCGTGAAAGATGTACCTGTTGTAAAGGCACCTCCAAGAGTCGCAATCACTGTTGTTCCTTGACGCACTTGCATTGTTGCACCATTCCAACCATCACCGAATGAATCGGTTAATAAGAAGGTATATGCACAACATGACTGAACAGTATAAGAAACAACATTTGATATATTTTGCGTCGCACTGAATGAACAATTTGTCACCATGCGGTAATAAGCTGTTGTTGACGTAGCTGTATTATAGGTAGTCGTTGTCGCTCCTGTAATGTTTGTCCAAGGACCTGTTGCCGTAGGCGCTGATTGCCATTGGTAAGTGATTCCTGTACCAACACTGAATCCAGTAGCAGATAAGGTAAATGGAGAACCATCGCAACCATTCGTTACGGAAGATACAGCTGTCGAAGCATTTGGCGTACCTGAACAGTTTGGTGCTGCTACTACTGTAATGCGGTAATCTTTTGTTTCACCATAATAGGTAGATGTACAAGCATCAGCTGCTCCTAATGCATAACCGTAATAATTTGTTCGAACACGCATACTTATCGTTCCGATGGTTGCATTTGTAGGAATAAAGACAGAAGCAGTTCCCGTCCAAGCTACTCCTGCGGAATTACTATTTGGTGAAATGGCTACATATTCTGTCGATTCATAAATCATATTATTATTCCAGTCAAACCAAACACCTACAATATCATAATAATAACTTGTAATGGAAAGGTTTTGAGTCGTTCCCGTCATCACGGATGTTGTCGCAACTGAAGTTGGATAACTAGCAAACCAAGGTGCAGCTAAACCAGCCGAAGTATGATTCATCGTATTGAAGGTCACATTCGAAATGACACCATAATATCCGGAAGCACTTCCGTAAGTTGATGTTGGCACACATGGACCCTGTACAATTTGAATTGGTGTAGATGTACCATTATATACGGTACAAGTAACAGAACAACGGTACCAAGTTGGCGTGGAGAACGTCAAGGTATATGTTGCTGCTGTCGCACCGGTAATATTTGTCCAAGGACCTGTCGAAGTTGGAGCGGATTGCCATTGGTATAAAGCACCTGTTCCAGTTGCATTTTGCATAGATAAAACGGTGGTACCACCAACTGGTACTGCCGCTAAAGTCGCTAAGGTATTTCCCGGTGTCGGTGTACCTGAACAACCTGAACATGGACCAACACTTACATAGGCAATGGATGTGGTTCTACATGCCGATACTGTTCCACATGCCGAGTTTGAACTCCAGTGACAATAGTACGTACCTGCTACCGTTGATGTCCAAGTTAATGGTCCAACTCCGGAAGCAATCACTGGACCAGAAGAAGATCCCTGACGAATGGTAATGAAGTCCGTTGCCACACTTGATGAACAACGATAAACAGTACCCGCTACAACAGAGCTAAGTGTAGAGTATTCTCCACCATAACTACATGTACTAAAATTCACTGAACCAGTTGTTGGAGCAGTAGCAGAACCGTAAGATGATGTATTATTACACTGTAAACCATTGGTTGCTCCGCATGATGCACAACTAATCGTTGTTGTCGTACATCCAGTTGCCGTTCCACATGCAGCATTCGTATTCCAGTGTGCATAATAAGTTCCTGCACATGGAGCCGTAAACTGTAGCGGAGAGAATCCTGCAGCCACCACCGTACCATTATAGGTACTAAAGTGAATGGTAATAAAGGATCCCGCAGCACTGTTTGTGACTACATAACGGTTACCCGCAACCACACTTGATATGGTCGAGTACTCTGTTTGATATGAACACGTTGAAATCGTGGTCACAGCTGTTCCTGTTGGGGCAACTGCACTTCCGTAAGAACTTGTATTCGTACATTGAGCAAGCACTTCAGAAGTACTTCCAAACATACCAATCACAAATAACACCGGAACTAGTATAGACGCTAGTCTTCCCAATGATTTAGAAAAAATGTAAAGGTTTTTCATAGTTTGATTTTTATAAAACATCACTAAACACCATAGTTTTAGCCTGCTAAATTTACACACTATTTAATTGAGACTCAAATTTGTTGAAAAAATTAAAGGTTACGATGAATATTTAATGTGTTTCATTGAATATTAATTAGGTTTCATCGAATATTTAATATTTCATGAAAAAGATGCTAACAATTGTTTCTTTTGTATTTTTGACAAGCTAAAAAACGCCTCTTGAAACGCATCGGTCTACTTTCTGATACTCATGGATTTATCGATCCAAAAATCAAAAAACACTTCGCTCATGTCGATGAAATCTGGCATGCTGGAGACATTGGTTCCTTGGAAGTGTTGGACGAACTTCGTGCGTTTAAGCCGACCAGAGCTGTTTGGGGAAATATCGACGACCACATCATTCGAAAGGATACGAAAGAATTCTTGCGATTTCAAGTGGAAGGGGTTTCTGTATTGATCACACACATCGCCGGACGTCCCGGCAAATACGCGAACCCAGCCTACGAAGAACTGATGAAGAATGGAAGTCCACAGTTGTTTATTTGTGGACACTCTCACATCACCTTGGTGCAAATGGATAAAAAATTCAACATGTTATGGATGAATCCAGGCGCTTGCGGATACAAAGGCTTTCACAAGGTCAAAACGATTTTGCGGTTTTGCATCACCGATGACCGTATTCACGACTTAGAGTTGATCGAATTGGGTCCACGCGTTTAAACGACTTTTCCAACGACTATATCCGTTTAAATTCGGCTTCGTGAGGGGGTGGATGTTGTCTGTATTCGATAATTTTTATACTTTCGAATCAACCTAACTACTTCATCATGAAAAAATTACTCGTTATTTGCGTGGTATTGTGCTCAAGTTTCGCCCATGGACAAATTTGCAACATCGATTTTAGTCAAACCGTTACGGGCATCTATCCGGATACACTTCCAACAGGAAATGTTGGACAATCTTACGCGACGGATGTGACTTTTGTTATGCCACTCGATACGCTGGGTTACAATTTTACGAATTTTCACATTTTATCCGTTTCACTTCCCGTTGGACTTTCCTGGCAGTGTAACAATGCCGCGAATAATTGCGACTACAATCCACAAGTAAGTCAACATGGCTGCGTGCACATCAGCGGGACTCCCCTACTTGCTGGACAGTACACCATTGACGTGACGGTGATTGCTGATTTAACCATTATACAAGGATACCCATTTACGTTTCAAATTTTCATGGAGGTGCTTCCAAGTACCGCAAGTGTATCGAATAATGGATTTGACATGATCGGTTCTTCGGGATGTGCCCCAATCACGGTAAACTTTACCAATAACAATCCGGGTATGCTCTCCTATTTATGGAATTTCGGCAATGGAAACATTTCCCTGAGTGAACATCCAGCGCCGCAAGTTTATACGACACCTGGTGATTACATTGTTCATTACACCGCTTGGAATAACGTGGACACGACCAATGTATATACATTGACAAATGTCCATATTAATAGTATGAGTAACTATGGGAATTCTTTTCCTTCCTACGAAAATGCGGATGCTTATTTCAAATTGTTCCAAAACGGAACGTTAATTTACCAATCAAACATAATTGGCGACCAGAATCCACCGGTTGAATGGACCACCAGCATAAATTTGAATCCAGCCAACACCTATGTATTCGAGATTTGGGAGGCGGACGATAGTTATGGTGAATCCTATTTCGGTGCGGACGATTACATGGGAAGTCACACATTAAACCTCAATGGCTGCAATGGATGCGGTGCAGGCACATCCAATTTCAACTACAGTATAAACCACCAGGTGATTTATCCAAGTCCAGCCGTCATTGCGCAAGACACGGTACACGTTTATGGATATCCACCAACGCCGGTCATCGCTTACGACCAAGCAAGTCATACCATTAGTACACCAGACTTAGGTTACGCTTATCAATGGTATTTCAATGGAAGTCCGATTGGCGGAGCAACAAATCCAAGTCACGTCGTTTACTTGAGCGGTATTTATGACGTGGTAGCCATCAACACAACAGGCTGTGTGAGTTTCTCCGATACGATGACCGCAGTGTACTGTAGTCCATTCGTCAATCCAAGCATTACAATGAATGCCGCGAACAACCTGGTACTTTCCAATTATCCCGCTTCATCTACTATTGCTTGGTATGTTGACGGCGTTTTAGTTCAAAACCAAGTCAATGATACGATTTCGCCAACAATAAACGGAAATTACAGCGTTCAAATCACGGATCCGTTTGGATGCAGCTACAGTACAAGTGATTACCTGATTGACGTTTCAGTTTCGGAAAACACGTTTGGACAGTGGATGATTTATCCGAATCCAGTAAAGGATATGCTGACCATACAAGTAGAAGAAGCAATGATGGGGACAAGCGTTGAATTATTGGACTTGAATGGTCGATCCTTGCTGTCGAATGTCCTAACTGAACAACACACGCAAATAAATCTTGACCAATTTCCTAGTGGGACATATTTCATTTGCCTGGAAATGAGCGGAATTCGCAAGGTAAAGCGATTCGTGAGGGAGTGAGTTTAATGTGCTAATGTGCTTCCGCCAAGGCGGAGTGCTAATGTGCTAATTTGATCGTACAGTTGCAACTTTATTCATGAAGGTGTTCTTGCAAAACTTTGAACTTAAGAATGTCTCGATTTCAAGACTGCATAAATAAGTTGATTTTTTTATAAAACACCCAAAATTAGATTTATTGTACATATTTTTGTACTTAATTATGTACATTAAATTAATTATTATGCTTACAGCAAGTATTTCAGATTTTCGAAAAGATATTAAAAGGTACTTAGACAAAGTCAGTCAAAACTTTGAAACATTGGTAATCCATAGAGGAAAAGATGATGGTATTGTTATTATTTCACTAGCAGAATATAATTCACTTTGTGCAACACAGCATGAATTATCTTCCAAGCGCAACCAGGAACGTCTAGATTTAGCCATAGATCAAATGAAATCAGGGAAAACCGAAACAAAAAATTTAATTGAGTAATGATTTTAAAATTCGTTGATTGTGCTTGGGAAGATTACCTTTATTGGCAAAAACAAGATAAAAAGAAAGTAAAACGCATCAACGAACTAATCAAAGATATTATGCGTACTCCCTACCAGGGCCTTGGCAAACCGGAACCGCTAAAATATCTCTACTCAGGATGTTGGTCGAGAAGAATTGATGGTGAACACCGTCTAATCTACCACATTGCAAACGACGAATTAAACATTCTAAAGTGTCGTTTTCATTATGATGAAAAATAAAGCCCGTTCCAGCAGATACCGAAACGAGCTTTATAGGAGTTGAATGTTATTTTAATCTTCCAGATCTACCATCAATTTTTTCGTTCTTGCGCGAAATTTATCTTGAATGCGGTCGACGGTGTAATACATCATTGGAACGACAATAATTGTTAGGAACATCGAACTTGTTAATCCTCCAATTAAGATCCAAGCTAATCCGTTTTTCCACTCTGCTCCTGAACCCGTTGCTGTGGCAATTGGAATCATTCCGACAACCATGGCAATCGTGGTCATTAAAATTGGACGCATACGTTCTTTTACCGCTTCAAGTAAGGCATTGTAGGTCGACATGCCTTTTTCTTTCAAGTGATTGGTAAAGTCGACAATCAAAATCGCATTCTTGGCGACCAGTCCGAGTAACATAAGCATTCCCAACATCGTAAAAATCCCCATATTGGAAGAACTCAAGGCCAAGGCCAAAATTGCCCCAATTAAGGAAACTAAAATCGAGAACAAGACCACAAATGGATACACGAAGTTATCGTACAATGCAACCATGATCAAGTAAACAAGGATCAAACCAATTCCCATCGCCATTCCAAGTGCGCCCATGGATTCTTTCTGACGCTTAATCTCTCCACCCCATGTCAATCGCACGTTTTTATCCAATGGATTTTTCTCCAAGTACTTTTCAATTTCAGTGGAAACATTTCCAGCCGCCGTTCCAAGCACCCAACAACGTAAGGTTGTATTCGGAATACGGTTTTTGCGTTCCAAGGTACCATTTCCATTCTCCACCGATACATCCGCGAATTCTCCAAGTTCCACTTGTTTGCCCTCCGAAGTGTTAAAGGTCATGCTTTTGATGTCTTCGACATTTTTACGGTCAAATTCATCTACCATGACACGAATGTCGTACTCATGTCCTTTTTCATCGAATTGACTGTCATCATTTCCTGTCAAGGCATTCTGTAACTGCATTCCAACAACCGCAATCGGCAAGCCCAATTGACCCATTTTCTCTCGGTTCAATTCGATGCGCACTTCTGGTGTGATATCGTCCGTAGAAATCGCTGGATCTTTTGCACCTTTAATCGTCAACAATTTTGCTTTTAACCTTCTCGCCTCTCGAATCAACAAGTCGTTATCGTCAGAGGAAAGGAACATTTCGATGGGCGCCTCTTCCGACTCAACCATCCCGATGTTCAAGGCTTTCACTTCAATTCCAGCATGTTGTTGTTTGATACGCTCACTGATTTCATCCATGTATTTCAAGGTTGGATACTTTTTTTGCATCCCCGGTTTCATCTTCACGGTAATTTCTGAGCGGTTTTCAGACCCAAAAGAGCTTGCCCCCATTCCCGAACTTGGTCCACCAACATTCGCGAACACCGTTTCAATTACGTCCTTCTGTCCCAATAAAAACTGTTCAATTTCCAAGGTAATCGCATTGTTCTCTTCAAAGGTCGTACTCTTATCGTACTTCAATTTAATCATGAATTTCCCTTGATCTCCTTGCGCAACGAATTCTTGTCCGACAATGCCAAGTCCCATCGTGGAGAAACTTGCAACAAACAGTCCAAGGACAATTCCAACCATAATCAATTTATGTTTCAAGGACCATCCCACCAATTTCACATATTGATCCGTAAAAATCGTTACGCGACGTTCAAACCATAACAAGAATGCTTGGAATGGATTTTTTGGATTCAAATCCACTTCTTTCGCAAAGCGAGAAGCCAACCAAGGCGTCAAGGTAAAACAGACAAACAAGGACATCAAAGTCGACACCACCACGACAATGGAGAACTGGTGAAGAATATCCGAAATCGTTCCTTCGATGAAGACCACCGGAGAAAAGACCACGACATCCACCAAGGTGATTGCTAGTGCAGTGAATCCAATTTCATTTCGACCGTCAAGCGCTGCTTGACGACGTTTTTTACCCATTTGAAGGTGTCGGTAAATGTTTTCCAAGACGACAATCGAATCATCCACCAAGATTCCAATCACCAAAGACATCGCCAATAAGGTCATCAAGTTCAAGGTATATCCCAATAAGTACATGGCAACGAATGTCGAAATCAAGGAAGCTGGAATGGAAATCAATACAATGAAGGCATTTCGCATACTATGTAAGAACAACAACATCACCGCAGCCACCAATAAGACGGCTAATTCCAAATCGTGAATAACGGCATCTACTGACTCTACAGTTGGACGAGAAGTATCAGTTGCCACCGTAAACTTCAATCCTTCTTTCTTGTATTTCTCTTCTAATACTTTAAATCGTTCTTTCGTCGCGACGGACATGTCCACCGCATTCGCATCACTTTGTTTTTTCACACGCAATCCGATGCCATTCACGCCATTCAAACGTGAAACGGCCAACTGATCTTCTGTTGCATCCACCACTTCAGCGACGTCTTTCAGCTTGACACTTGAAATACCACGAGAGAACAAGATTAAATTTTCAATATCTGAAATCTTCGCGTATTTCCCTGCCAAACGAACCGTCATTTGCTCGCCTTCGCCTTTCACTTTTCCAGTAGGAAATTCCACATTGGATGAAGCAATGGCTTGATTGACATTTGCAAGGGACAATCCATAGCGTTTTAACTTGTCTTTGTCCACGTTAATGCGGAATGCACGACGCTCCCCACCAATCACTTGAACTTCCGCTACTCCTTTCGTCTGTTTGATCTGCGGAAGGATTTGATCATCCATTAATTCCATCAAGGAACGATCATCCATATTTGAAGCTACCGCACTCACTTGTAGTACAGGGGATGCATTCGGTTCAATCTTCGCAATCACCGGTGTTTGTGCTCCTTCCGGCAAGCTATTGAGTACGTTGTTTATTTTTCGTTGCGCATCTTGCAAGGATTTGTCAATGTCCGCAGAAGCCTTAAATTCAAGCAACATCAAGGATGCATTGTCCAAGGAAAAAGCGGTCACTTCGCTAATGTTCTCTAATCCACTCAAGGCATCTTCCATCGGTTTAGAAACTTGTGTTTCAACCGTTGCAGGCGACGCTCCAGGATAGGTTGTTGTCACCGTTAACAGGGGCGGTGAGAAATCAGGAAGCAACTCGTAGGAAAGCTGATTGTAGCTCAAGAGTCCACCACCAATGAGGATGGTGAAAATCACAATAATAAACGACGGACGTTTAATCGATAATTCTGTCAGTGTCATGTTCGTTTATTTAGCCAATTTAACGTTGGAGTTGTTCTCTAAATTCACTTGTCCTTTGACCACTACGACATCGTTTTTCGTCAAGCCAGAAACCACTTCAATGTACTCCCCGTCTGATGTTCCAGCCGTAAAAGATGTCAAAATCGATTTACCATTGCGAACAACATATACCTGTGGATTTTTCGAAGACCCAATCAAGGCTTTGCGAGATACGGCAAGTGTGGTGACACTTTGTGAATTTGCCAAGGAAACGGAACCATACATTCCCGCCATGATGCGATCTTTCGCTGAATTTTGAATCGTCGTTTGAATTTTAAAATTGTGCGCAGCATCTGCTTGGACAGCCACCATGCTCACATTGCCTTTAAAGGCTGTCGTCCCATACACATCCGCATTCGCGATGACTTGTTGACCCTTTTGAAATTTCATCACATCGCGTTCAGGCACAGAAACGGTTAATTTCAGGGTTGAAATATCCGTTAATTCAACGATAGGCGTTCCCGGCATGACCATGGAACCCAAATCAACTAATTTCTTTGTGACCACCCCGCTGAAAGGCGCAAGAATGGACGTGCTTTTCAATTGTTTCTGTAATTGTTTCAATTGAACCTCCGCTGATTTCAAGGCCAATTCCATTTTTTCTGCTTCGATAGCAGATACCGCTTGGTCTTTTCGCAAACTAGCGAAGCGACTATTGTCATTTTTCAATTGCGCAATATTCAACTTGGCATTATCAATTTGCAATTGAATGAGCTCGTCATCTAATTTCGCAATGACTTGTCCTTTTGCAACGTTGTCCCCTTCCTTTACCAATAGTGAAATCAATTTTCCAGATGCATCAGAAGCGACATTGTTTTGATGATTTGCTTCGAATACGCCTAGAAAACTCATGGCACGGTCAAAGGTATGCGTGAGTGGATGAGCTGCCTCAACCAAAATAGGTTGTTTGGCATCGTAAATAAAGATTTTTTCTTGTGCTGCTTTTTGGTTGGACAGTAATTTCACGACCAACAGGGCGACGATTACAATAGCAACAACAGCGATGGAGATGATTCTTTTCATTTTTCTTATTTTATGTTTCCAATTGATTTTAAGTATTCTAATTCGGCTTGACGCAATTGAATGTATGCCGTCACAACGTTTGACTGTGCTTGTTCCAATCCAGTTTCTGCCATGATTAAGTCATTCGAGCTAATCATTCCTTCTTTAAATTTTAAACTTGCATTTCGGTGCACATTTTCAGCCAAGCGAAGTTGTTCTTTCGACACCTCCAACGATTCAGATTTCACGGTAATTTGACGTTTATTGTTTCGAATGGCATAATCCAACTGTTGATTGACTAATTCATACTGATTGTCAATTTTTTCATTGTTGAATTGATTGATTTTCGCTTTGTTAATTCGCTCCATTCCAGAAAACAGGTTCCAGTCCATGCGCAAACCGATAAAGGCACCTGGAATTCCTTTGCGGAAATCATCATCCGGTTTCAAGTTGACATTGTAATTGTAAATTCCGTAAAAATTCAAGTTTGGCAAGTAACTCATACGAATTCCCTTTGCCTCCGCTTCGTTCATTTTACGTTGCGATTCGATTAAGTTCAACTGCAACAAGTTTGGTGCGGCTTCTTTCAATATTGTTTTCTGTACCATCGCATCTTTCACGAGTGAAATTGTTGCATTTTCAGGTAAACCAATTAAGATTTTCAGCAAATATTCCAACTGCTCTTGGCTAGCCAACAAATTGGATTTGGTATTGATCAGACTTAATTCGTTGATTTTCACTTTATCTACATCCGTTGGAATAATGAGTCCTTGCGCAAGCGTTAATTCCATGTTTTTCAAAATGGCACGAGTGTGCTGAATATTGGAATCAATGAACGCTAATTGCTGGTAAATTCCTTGCAATAAGAAATAGGAATTCGACACCTGATAACGCACTTCCTGAACGGCGATATCACGTTGTGTCCCTACCAAATCTGTATTAATCTTCAAGGCTGCGAGTCCGTAATTCACTTGCGAATTGAACAAAATTTGAGTCAATTGCAAATTGTTCGACAAGATAAACGGCACACCAAATTTCACGGTGTTATACACGCCTGCCGGACCACCAAACGCTGAGGCAGGAATCACTTGTCCAGGAATGACCGCATTGTATTTGTAATCTGCATTGAAGTTCAGTTGTGGCATACGGGATGACAAATACGCTTCGCGTTGACGCTCATTGATCAAGACGTCTAAATTGGCATTTCTAATTTGCAAATTAGCGGTATCAGCCATTCGCAAGCAGGTCGATAAATCCAACTCTTGAGCACGTGAAGGATTCAAGTGAACAAGTGTTAAAAATAGCCCTGCGAAATAAAGAGATTTACGCATGTTGATTGGAATTAGGGAATAAATAATTGATTAACATTTCTTTGACAATTTCTTGGTGAGCTGTCATTCGCTCTTCGTGTTCTTTATCAGAAATTTGATAGATTCCACAAACTAGTTTCTTACTCATAATCGGAAAATGACAGTTTGACATAAACAACAAGGTAACGTTGATCATGTTCACTTTGCGCATTTTTCCTTCTGCTTGCGCTTGTTCGCATTGTTCAAAAATCCCTGTTTCACGCAAGCGTCCAAGAAAAGGAGACTGATCCATTTCACTTTCCGATTCTTGGTTCAATCCAGCGTGAATAAATAAAGGTAATTCTGGATGTTTTTTCAGAAACTCAAATTCTCGATCGATCAACATACGGGTTTTGTCCTCCAAGGATAAATCTTGATGAAAAACTTCCGCCATTCCTTCGATAAAATCAGTTAAGGCAGTTTCTAAAATGAGTTCAAATAATTTACTTTTCGAACGGAAATAGTAGTTGAGTAAGGCCACATTAATACCTACAGACTTGGCAATTTCGCGTGTCGTACAACCGGAGAATCCTTTTGACATGAACACTTTACGTGCAGCATCCTTGATTTTCTGTTCGGTACTTTGGTCTTTTTTCATGAAATAAAATTTCGCGCTGCAAATTTAAACACTTATTTTAAACATTTGTTTAAATTCCATAAAAAATTAAACGCTTGATTAAATTTTTATCCAGATAAAAAAAAGGCTTGTGTTTCCACAAGCCTTTTATCAATTCAAAAAATTCTAAACAAAAGAACTCCTCATTTATTCTTTTACTTTTTGGCATTGCCCCAAGAAGTAACAAATTCTGGTGCTACGATCAAAATTCTTGTAAATGACTTTTGTTTACACTTCGAAGAGAAAAATTCATAATAGAATTTAGACCGACATAGAATTCGATGGTTTTCAAGGAGCATTGTCACACGCGAATGCTCAGCATAGCTGCAAGCTCATGCGCCAAGCATCGTGTGACAAAATCCGCAGAAAACCCTTTGCTTGACGTGAGGAATGTCCTTTCAGAGTAAGGTCTGCAAAGGGAATCGAATTCGAAGTCTTGATCTTTTTGCGAACTTTTTGGATCAAGCCAAAAAGTGGAAGAATAAAAAAGAAAAGAAGAATGTTCTGTTTGTTTTCGTATTCTTACTTTTTGGCATTGCCCCAAAAAGTAACAAAAAAGTCTAGCGCTTAAAAGATGCAACTACCCTCATCTTCCTTGTTGCTAAAATTTCTGAAACTCGCCTCGTGCCTCGGCTCAGACAGCCAGAAATTTTCACGCAACTTCGTCGTGAGGCTTGACGTTACATCTTTTCATGCGCGGGGATGATAATTTTGTAAAGGAATGATATTTTTCCTTCGAAGAGAAAAATTCAAAATAGAATTTGGACCGACATAGAATTCGAAGTTTTTCAAGGAGCATTGTCACGCGCGAATGCTCAGCATAGCTGCAAGCTCATGCGCCAAGCATCGTGTGACAAAATCCGAAGAAAACCCTTAGCTTGATGTAAAGAATATCCTTTCAGAGTAAGGTCTGCAAAGGGAATCGAATTCGAAGTCTTGATCTTTTTGCGAACTTTTTGGATCAAGCCAAAAAGTGGAAAAAAATGTTAAATAATTTCAAATGATGTTGCGTCTCAAGAATTTGGTCTTAATCAGCCTTTGATCATTTTAAATTAAAGAATTCTTCTTATAAACCGTTCGCTGCTTTGCGAAGGGTTAAATCCAAGAACAATTCATCCATTTTTTCTTTTTGTTTTTTGTCGCGGTTCGACAAGTCCAATTGTCCAAGACTTTTCAAGATTACCTCAGCATCAGCCGTGTTTCTCATCGCGAAATAACATTCCAATAAATCGAAGTAAATCGCCGTGGTAATGTCTTTATCGATGCGTGCTTTTTTATCGTACACATCAGATTCCGTCAGGATTACTTTGAATGCATCAATAGCAGCGGTCAGTTTTTGTTTTGCCAACGTTTCGTTTGTTGTCAGTGTTTTCAGTCCGATTGTCGCATTGTTGTATGCTTCCATCACATCCGCATGTGCATCGTTTTTTGATTTTACATAATCCAAAGAGGTAGCACGTGTCGTGATTTCATATCCAATGCGATCGTTCACCAAATGATTGATAAACTTCAAGTTTTCTTTCAAAATCGCCTCTTCCGTGGATTTAATCAAAAAGCTAAAATCTGATGATGGAGCCGTTTTAGACTGTGAAGACTTGTACGTTTTGGTATTTGTCAATTCCACCGGCGCCACATAGAATATTTCTTGATTATTCATTCCAGCAACGCGAACAGACATCGGCATTTTGTACGTAAATTCAATGTAGTAATACGTGACTTTATACGTTGTTCTTACGCCATCCTTTACCGAAACTTCATCTTTCACTTCCGTTTTAATCTGCGGTTGTGAATGCTCAAATCCTTGAATATTCACCGTATATGAAAGCGCGTTTACTTGTGCTTTTGTAAATCCATCTAATACCAAATACGTAGCCGCCAAAGAAGGATAATCGTAACTTGTTTTCAATGCAGGTTGTGACACAGTGCGACGGTAAGGTTGCGCAACGTAATCGTGAACGGGTTTTGTATTCTCGTTCAACAATTGTTTTTCAATCACTTTCGTTGCTGTAGACTTCGCGTTATAGACTTCCATCTCTTTCGCGTATTTATCGTCCGCCGCTTTCACTTTCGCTGGATAATCAGCCATTTCACGTTGATAATCGGCTTCTGCACGCGCTTTTTCCGCTTCGTATTCAGCCATTAACTTCGCGTTTTCCGCTTCCGCTGATGACGTAATCGTCGAATAATAGTTGTCCACTTTCGGTTGAACCGGATTTGTTGGTAATTTCACGTAAGTGTAGGTAATGTCCTCTGATTTAACAGATTGAGCAAATGACATTCCAACAAGACAAGTTAAAATGAAGGATAATGATAATTTCATAAATTGATTTTTGATATTAATTGTAGTTCAAACGTCCCAATTGTATAAAGGATGCCTGCTTTGGTTCATTTAATTTCGTTTTCTTTTGGGCTTGCCATATTTATCCATCATGGCTTTCTTGTGATCGTAGCGCACGTTGACCTTTTTGTTCTTGGCCTTCTTTTCGTGAAAGGAAGCTCCCACGTTTTCTCGTTTCGGTAATTTAATCAGCTTTCCAGGCACGACTAATTTTGGCTTTTCGAATTCTAATAATTCATCCGTTAATGCAAGGTCCTCTGGGATAGCGGTAAACGGTAGTTGTTTACGCATCAACGCTTCGATCTGCTCCAATGCCGGTGCATCCTTATCGGAAACAAATGTAATCGCTTCACCATTTTTATCGGCGCGACCAGTTCGTCCAATGCGGTGAATGTAATTCTCCGGACTCTCTGGAAGATCAAAGTTGAATACATGCGTAACATCCGTTACGTCGATTCCTCTCGCAATTAAATCCGTTGCAATTAAAATGCGGATTTCTCCTTGCTGAAATTGATTAACGGTGTTAAAACGGAAGTTCTGTGCTTTATTGGAGTGGATTACCCCTACTTTATCGTCCCACATTGTGGACATTTCTTCAAAAAGTAAATCAGCTAAAGAACGAGAAGAAACAAAGACAAGTACTTTCGCTTCTTCATCCATTTGATCCAACAGGTGACTCAACAAGCGGACTTTAGACGTGAAATTCTGTACGCGAAAACCGTGTTGTTCAATTTGATCTAAGGATGATCCTGCGCGTGCAGCTTCTACACGAACGGGCACGGTGAAATGGTCATCTAAAAATTGTGCTACTTCCTCCGACAAAGTCGCCGAAAAAACCATGTTTTGTCTTCTGGTCGGCAAAAATTCAAAAATGCGTAACAATTGTGGACGGAATCCCAAACTCAAGGTTTCATCGACCTCATCGATGACCACTTTTTTTGCATGTTTCAATTGCAAGGTGCCAATCGCTGCTAGATCGAGGATTCGTCCTGGTGTTCCAACTAGAATATCTAAACCCTGAAGCACCATTGCTGCTTGCGTGTTCATGTTTGTCCCACCATAAACACCACCAACGGCAACATTCATGTATGTCGTTAATTTTTCTACCTCACTCACCACCTGCGTCACCAATTCACGTGTTGGAACAATGATCAAAATTTGCGGATGCGGCTCTTTTGAAAACTTCCACATGCACAGACATGGCAGCAAATACGCCAAGGTTTTTCCCGTTCCTGTTTGCGCGATGCCGATGGTATCCTTTCCGGACATCATTACATTGAAACTTGCTGCTTGAATGGTTGTGGGCGTGTTGTACCCTAAATCATCCAAGGCATTCCAAATGGGCTTTTTTAAATTTAAATCGCGAAAGGTCATGGAATTTAATTTTCCGCAAAGCTACGGAAAGAAATGAAGCGAATCGTGTTTGGTTGGATTTCAAGCTTTCTATTTTTACCGGTCCTCGACTTGTATATGCTGTTTATTTCAATGGAAGGATCTTTTATTGTTTTCTGGTAAAAGGGACAATATGCCTAAACGGCATCACTTTTATTTCTGCAGATTCAATTTTTCCTCCAAGTCACCCATGAGCGAATGAACATGAACAACATACATTCCCGGATCCAATTTAGACACATCAATCTGTTGTCCACCAATGAATGTTTGCTGCAGCATTTTCTGTCCTGTAATGGAATAAATGGACACTTCTCCGTCCTCCACTCCTTTTATCGATAGTTGTCCATGAGATGGATTCGGATACAAGGTAATCAGTCCTTTCTCAATCGATGTAAATCCAGCATATCCATTGATATTTACCGTCGTATTGGTGACAATCGCCGGATTAAAATCGAAGTAAATATAAGCGGTGTTTTGAATTTCAGTATTCAAGGAAAGATTTGGATTTTCCTTCATGGAATACATGAAATATCCTTGACTTCCTTCTAGGCTATCTTGGGAGGACATCAATTGAATGCCGCTAAATCGAAAGACAACCTCTCTTGTACTTGGATTCAAGGTATAACTAACGGGATGTTTGGAGCCGATAAAACGAAAAGTGGTCAAATCAAGATTAGGTGAAATCGTATCGCGAACAACGACATTCAACGCTGGATAATTTCCATCATTTTGGAAGCGCACCATATATTCAATGGTTTCTTGTACATCCGGCTGAATGTATGTTGGTAAATTACTTTGCTTGTCATTCGGGTCATAGGAATTCAATACGGTGGCTACGAAAGCGGATGTATTAAATTGAAGGTCTTGCTCTCCCTGTGCAGATACGCTAACCGAAAAGTTGAACAAGGTGCCCGCTGGTGTATTACCCGCAAAGGTACACGGAAAGTAATACGATTGACAAGCCGACAAATACGCTTCTAAAATGCTGACGGTGTCATTCGCAAAAGTAGCGTTCGGAAGTCCACTCAGGTCTGGTGTCACCCCAGCTGGAATAGCGATTTGAATAATGCTATTTGCGTAATTCCCACACGAAACATTGCACACTTCGACACTGACATTTCCATGTTGCAAGGGTGCTAAAAACTGAAAAGCCGCCGCGGATGAAATTTCCAAATCGGGAATCAAACCATTTCCAGCACACTCCAAAGTCATGTTCATGGGTACACCCAAAGCAAGTCCGCTAGCGTCAAAAGAATTAATCGCAAAATTAGAGGAGGTTTGCGTATATCCGTGGTTCTGCAACCAAGCTGCACTAATGCCAACAGTATATGGTGTTGCATTGACATCCAATTCTGTGTAATAGGCATTCCCAAAGGAATTTTGTGGATAAATCGTTGTGGTAACTCCCGCATTGTTTGTCACATCGTAAGGAACGTTTTGCAAGAAAGTTGCTGAAGGATTCAACATGGAAATTACTTGAAAGAATCCACAATGACTTGTATTGGTAATAACCCATTCAATGGTAGAAGTTCCTGCTACTTGTCCAGACGTACCACTTGTCACCGTCACTAACGCATTGTAAATCCCCGCTTGACTGTAATCATGTTCGAAAATGTAACAGTTTTGACTATTCGGGGCAGAAAATACCACCATTGTATCCGCATGTCCATCGGTCCAGTCCACAATGATTTGCGCACCTGATTCTGGCAATGCACCAGTTGTGGTACAAACCGACATGTTGGAATGACAGCCAATTCCTGGAATGGAATTATACATTAAATTGATGGAATTGACCTGTCCGAAGAGATTCGTTAGAAAAATGCTAAATAAGGAGCAAAGTGTGAAGATTTTTTTCATGAAAAGAATTTAGTTCGCAAGTCAGACGAGTGACGTAATGTTAAGTTGCATGAGTGATGAAAAATTGAAAAAAGCCAACAAATCAACGCATTAGGCACTTTCTAAGATTCACCGAATATACTTATCTTTATAAAAATTAAACGCATGAGAATAAAGACATTACTTTTTGTCCTGTTGACATCTGTTACCACATTTGCACAATGGACTCCCCTAACGGATGTGAATACAGAAGTAGCGACTTCGAATTCCGATGACATGAAAGTCTTGGGAACGGTCAACGGTAAAACAGTTTCTGTTTTCTGGAAAGTAGTCAACGCACCCGTGAATTACGAACTCCGCATGCAGGTCTTGAACAATCAAGGTGTAAAACAATTGGGGCCGGATGGGATGCTTGTGAGCAACACCTTGCCCATGAGTACGTCCACAGCCATTATGAAAATTGCTACGGACAACAATGAAAACGTCTATATTGGAGTCACGGGAACGAATGGAGGAATCGGCTTTGCATTTAAATTGGACATCAATGGAAATCACTTATGGAATCCAAATGGCATCAATTTAGGTTCTGGTTACGTTGTAACCATTTTACCTTTATCCACTGGAGAAGCAATTGTGGCATGGAATGCGAGCAATCAAACCATGATGCAAAAATACAGTGCGAATGGAACACCCGTGTGGTCAACAGCACAACAAGTCAGCAACGGCGCGACAAATGGAAAATCTCCTGGTGACCTGTTTGAGCTTTCTAACAATGAATTTCTACTGGTTTTTCATGTCTTGAGTTTTGGCATTAACTCCACACTTTGGGCTCAGAAATACAGTGGATTAGGCGTTCCACAATGGCCGAATCCAATTCAATTATCGAATAAAGGAACCGCTTACAACACCATGTACAGTTCCGCCCAAGACGGAAACATCGTTTATTATGGCTACAAAGGTGCGACTGGGACGCATTTCGACTCCTATTTACAACGCATCAATCCAGATGGAACGTTGCCTTGGGGAATCAACGGAAAGGATTTCGATATCACCACGACTCGAAATGAAATGGACACAAAAATTGCCTTTGCCACAGGATCACCATATGTATGGTCCATTTGTAATTACACAAATTCCGCGCAAAGTGATTACGGTGTGTACATCCAGAAGTTTGACAAATTAACGGGTGATCGACAGTTTACGGATACCGCAAAAATGATCTACGCGATTGGAACTTGGAAAATCAACGCTGGTGATTTACAATTAATCAATGGACTACCCGTCTTTTTGGTAAAGAGTGGCTATGACAATGGGGCAACGCCAACCACTTTACACGCGTGTATGTTAAATGCAAATGGTTCGTTTGCTTGGGCATATGAAACCAAACCAATGGCAACTTATTTAGCTAGCAAAAAACGCGTCTTTTTCTCGAAATCAACGAATGGAAAAGTTGTTGCCTCGTTTATCGAAACAAAGGCCACAGGTGGATCAAAAATCTATGCACACAGTGTTCCCGTGAATAACAATACTGGAACAGCGATTGTGACAGCGTGTAATTCCTACACATGGATAGACAACGTGACCTATACCGCAAATAATAATACCGCAACCTACCTCTTGACCAATATCAACGGTGGAGATTCTTTGGTCACCTTAAACCTAACCATTACTCCTGCCATTTTGGACACCTTGTCCGTGAGCGCATGCGGATCGTATTCATGGAATGGAACTACGTATTCCAATTCGGGAATTTACGCTGGACAAACATCAAACTGTGTGACGCATTATTTGAACCTCACGATTACACCAAGTACCATTCACAATTTAAGTATCGTAGAATGTGGTTCCTACACATGGAATGGAACAACATATAACACCAGTGGCGTGTATACAGGTCCAACGAACAACTGTGTAACGGAAATACTCGATCTCACAATTACACCGAGTTCGAGTGACACAACAAGTGCTACTTCTTGCGATTCCTATAACTGGAATGGGAATACCTATACGACTTCAGGAATTTATCCCGGTCCAACGACCAATTGCGTGACATCCTATTTGGATTTAACCATTACCCAAAGTTCTGCGGATACACTCAGTGTAAGTTCTTGTTCTGATTACGTTTGGAACGGAAACACCTATGCCACATCAGGTGTTTACCAAGGGACCACAAACAATTGTATAACCGAATACTTGAATTTGACCATTGTCACGGTGGATGTAAGCACTTCCGTTTCCGGAATGACTTTATCCGCAAATAACACCACCATGGGAACGACTTATCAATGGGTGGATTGCGACGCGAACAACACGCCGATACCTGGAGCAACGAATCAGTTTTTCACAGCTACCGATCCAGGGAATTATGCAGTGGTTATCACACAAGGCAACTGCACGCAAACAAGTGCTTGTACGAATGTCACGGATGCATCCGTATTTGAAAATGACTTATCAAGCGTGCGTATTTATCCAAATCCAACGAATGATCTATTGTACATGGAAACAGCCATTAATCATCCAACAAATTACCAAGTTAAAGATGGAAATGGACGCGTTGTCCTTCACGGAACGATGTTCGAAGCAACGGGAAGCATTTCATTGAAAAACATATCAAACGGCATCTACTTTTTACAAATCGAGGATGTCACACTTCCGACACGCATCGTTAAACACGATTAAAGCCTGAAAATGAAAAAGCCCTGACGATATTGCCAGGGCTTTTTTTATTGGGAAACTTGTGTATACGCTTGATAAAGTTTGAGTTCATCCCATGTTGCCTTGTTTCCAAGTTTTTCTTTCAAAGGCGTCAAAGATGTTCCTTCAAAACCATCAAACATCGTAGCCAATTGATGGATGCGTTTTTCATTCATCACATCGCTCAACTCAATTTTTTCAGCCCGGATGAGGAAGGCAAAGTGACTCGCGATCGTTTGTGGGGACAATTGACGAATGCGCGCAATTTCTGCTGCATCTTTCCCACTTTCCAACAATTCCAAGGTTTGCTCGTACGTTGATTTTTTCTCCTTCTTGGACACCGCCAATTTCTTACTTGTTTTCGTAAAGATGACGTCCATCTCTTCTTCCGGATCATCCAACAACGAAGGAAGCTCCTTCATTTCTTGTTTAATGAGGGCCATCTTAGCTAAGCGGTAATTGGCGATTTCTGGGAGTGTTAAAAAGGATTTCGTCACCTCTTTTCCCGCGGCCAAGGTTTCCACCATGATGCGTACCTTTTTAATGCGTAAAATGGTTTCATGCAACAACTCATCCAATTCTTCTAACTCCTCAGCGTACTGTTTGGTTTTGCGAACACGACTTAATTCGGCTATTTTTCGCAAGTTCGAGGTAAGTACATCGTCCAACAATTTAAAGAAATATTGATACGCTGCTTGCACGCGTTCGTTGATGAATTGAATTTCAAACTTTCCCGCTTGAAATTGCACCTCTAATTGACGACAAAACTTACGAGCAGGGTCCATCGTCGACTGAATGATCTGATTTTGCAAGGTCACCCAACTCTTGTTTTTTGCTTTTTCACTTTTGACGCCTACGATTTGATAACTTGCCTCATGACTCCCCCACTTCGAACCAAGTTCATACCAATCAAATGCTTGTTTTAAGGATTGAAGAAGGTAATTCTTCGTGCTTTCCGCCAAATAGCTCGGCAGCAATTCTTCCGATGCTTTATGTTGACTAAATGCCACCACTTGCTGGTCATTCGATAATCCATTCATGCGCATTGGTTTCAACAGAACCAATCCTTGTAAGGTACGCAAGCGTGAAAGGGCGACATAGGCTTGTCCTGGAGCAAAGACATCCGACACATCTAACACCGCCTTATCGAATGTTAAACCTTGACTTTTGTGAACGGTAATTGCCCAAGCGAGTTTCAATGGATAATGGACAAATGTCCCGAGAATTTCTTCTTTTACCTCACCTGTCGCATCGTTTAAGGCGTATCGAATGTTGTTCCATTCAAATTTTTCGACGGTAATCGTTTTCTTTTCCTCCGGAAAATGGACCGTGATTTCATGTTCACTGAGGGATTCGATCTTTCCCATTTTCCCATTAAAGTAGTTTTTATCGAAGGATAAATCGTTCTTCACAAACATGACTTGCGCGCCAATCTTTAACTCCAAAGTTTCTTCTAATGGAAAAAGGTGTTTTGGATAGTCCCCCGTGATTTCAGCATCGAAACTCACTTTTTTTCCCGGCAATGCTTGTAATGCTTTGGCGTTCATTTCGTCCGCCTTGGAATTATGGGTGGTTAAGGTGATGTAACCTTCTTCTTTCGAAGCATCAAAATCCGGATTAACAAAATGATTCAGCACTTCCACATCCGCTGCGGAAATCTGGTTGTTTCGCAGGTTATTTAAAACTTGAATAAAATCCTGATCCTGTTGACGATAAATCGTTGAAAGTTCAATGTATAATGGCTGAATTTCTTGCAAGACTTTCGCATGAAAAAAGAAAACACCGTCGTAATAGGAACGAAGCACCTGCCATTCTTCCTGTTTTACCACCGGAGGAAGCTGCAGCAAATCACCGATAAACAACACTTGCACACCACCGAATGGTTCATGAGTCCGACGAACATTTCTCAAGGTCCAGTCCATGGAATCTAGTAAATCAGCGCGCAACATACTCACTTCATCGATGATCAATAGTTCAATGTTTCGAATGATTTTTTGACGCGTTTTATTCATCGAAAAATGGCGCATCAAGGTATCCTTCGTTTCAAACTTGACTGTATCGGTAAAAGAAGCCTTCACACCAAACGCCGGAATGAATCCCGCGAAAGGCAATTGAAAAAAGGAATGAATGGTCACCCCTCCAGCATTCAAGGCCGCGATTCCCGTTGGTGCGACAATCACCGCATTTTTATGCGTAGACTCCATAATTTTCCGCAGCAAGGTTGTTTTACCCGTCCCCGCTTTTCCCGTCAAAAAAATCGTTTGATTGGTTTGATTAATAAACTGTTCCGTAAATTCGGCTGGAGAGCGCTGAGATTGATTCAATTTGGAGGTCATATATATGAAGTTACGAAAATAGTTAGAATGCTGAGAAGTATTTTTAATATTAATCGATAAGTTCATTGATCCTTTTTAATAGTCCGTCAACTGACGACTTCACCAACTTAGAAAATGCAAAGCAACGTTTTCCGAGGTCTTTCAACGAAGTGCCCAAATGATAAACTTCCTGAGCATCTATGATTAGAAATCGATGGTGACTTTTAGCGAAGGAATGTAGTTCAAATCCACCATATTGTTCCTTGGTTTTTTTTGAGATCCAACTGAATTTGTTTCGAATGTGATTTTGTACATAACCGTACAATAACGCCCTTCTTTTTCTTACTGAGGTGAGTGAAGCTACTTTCATCGATGTAGTTATCGATCAGCACGATGTTTTTCTCATCGGAACGAATAATGCGAGAAGCGAAGGCATAAGCATCAATACTTGTCCATCGAAGAAAATGCCTTGGGTTGGGAACAATTGGGTATTTAATTTAAGTTCAATCTACTCCACTTTTTCTTCAAGATTTTAAAGATGATTTTCTAAACAAATCACTCGATTATTCACTGCATAGCCTTACATGAGGTAATCTGTCAAAACCCGATTCGCTCAAATACGAAATTGAGTACCTCTTTTTGAGTTTACTCGGTAGCCAACATAAAATGGCATCAAGATTGAAATGTTCGACAATGAATAATTTACCATCGCTTGCAGTTATTGCAAAAAATGCAACAACTGAGGATTTATCCAATTCTTCATTCTTAAGTATATTCTTATGGTGTCTTGATTTGACTTATTTATCTTTTCAATGTGAGAAGAAAAAGACCTTACTGAACTTTTTAATTCATTCGTTTACTCATTTAAAATTTCGAACAATACTGAGTGCCCCCCAAGGAAATCCATTTGGCCATTCTTGAGAAACAGAAAACCAAGCAACCTCAAAATTCATATTAAAGCCATTTTTTGACATAAATTGTATTCCAATTGGCACATATAGAACTGGTAAAAAATCATCCATTATGAAAGGACAAACGGTAATTTGCGCTCCCGTATAAGGTGAAAAAGCAGTCGTTTTATTTATTTTTCCAAAATAATACTTTATTCCTGCATATCCACCAAATGCACCTCCACCTAACTCCAGATTGATGTTTTGATTAAAAAAATGATTGTAGTTCAAATCCAAAAAAGGTGTTGGTCCTCCAAATTTTAAACCAATGCCATTTTTATAAATTAGTCTTCGATTCACCTCCTGACCGTAAAGTTGATTCAATTGTAACAGGCATAAAATAATTAGTAGTTTTTTCATGTAAATTCGTTTAAGTTTATTCAAACCTACCTCTATTCCTCCTAGCGCTAAAACTGATTTCAACTTGTGAAAATTTAGGAATTGTGATATTCGCAAATGGAAGTGATAAATTATTAAATCAGAAAATAATTAATATTCAAAAAACAAATGAATTAATGGCGTTTAGTTAAAGCTTTTTCGAAACAATTATTTTTTTAATCAATCTAAAATGGTAAGCTTTCCCCTTAAGCTAATACGCAATAAATCAAAAAGCTTCAAACTATTTACAACCTTTAAAAATGCCGTTTCGCAAACGCTCTTCCAGATCCTGACTTTAAGTATTTCTCGAATTCAAATGCTTTGTATTTATCATTGAAAGCAACATACATTTCTAACTCAACTGGAAGTTTATCTTTCGTTGAAAACACAAATCCTTTCGAGTGTCGATCCAATCTTTTATTTAGGTTACTTGTACAGCCCGTATATGGACTACCATTGGAACACCTTAGTTGATAAACAAAATACATGTCCAGTAAACGAAAAATTCAAGAAATTATTTCACCAAAACTTTGGATGGACCTGAAGTAATTTCGCCTTCGTTTTTGATACTCAAATTACCTTGTTACCAAAGTGGACGGGTCCGCCGTAGCTCGCCGATTCAACAAAGAATTAAAATTCAATAATGGGTTAAAAAAAAGCTCGCCTTCGTTTTTGATACTCAAATTACCTTGTTGCCAAAGTGGACGGGTCCGCCGTAGCTCGCCGATTCAACAAAGAATTAAAATTCAATAATGGGTTAAAAAAAAGCTCGCCTTCGTTTTTGATACTCAAATTACCTTGTTACCAAAGTGGACGGGTCCGCCGTAGCTCGCCGATTCAACACAGAATTAAAATTCAATAATGGGTTAAAAAAAAGCTCGCCTTCGTTTTTGATACTCAAAAACTTCGGCGAGCGAAGGTGGAGCCGGAGGGGTTCGAACCCTCGTCCAAACGACGAGTTTTCAAGCTTTCTACATGCTTATTCCTCGGTTGATTTTCGATTCAGGCACGGACAAGAACACCCAAAACCTGAACTTAGGTACTGAAATTCGCATTTGCTTAGTACCATCGCAAACACTAGCCTAATGGGATGAACTTTCGGGTGGTAAATCGATTAGGCGACGATCTACCGAAAGTACTTGTCCAACCTACTGTGCTTCAGTCGGATTAAGCCAATTAACATTCAGCTAATTAAGCAGCAAGTGCGTATGACGTATTGTCAATTATTGTTCGTGACAAGATATTTAAGAGGTTCACCACAACCCTCTGCATGCTGACACTTGACTACCGCTATCGCTGTCAAATCCAAGGTCGGCCCCATGATGGACAAAGATACAAGGAAAATTCGAGATGATTTTTGTATCCGTTACAGATACATGAAACTAATTATTTAACAACGGTTACAAATCCTTGGTACAATTCATTGACTGTATTCGCTGGATTGAAATAGACCACGTAAGTATAAACACCATCAAGCACTGGAATTCCAGTTCTTTCGTCTTTCCCATCCCATTTCAGCTGGGTGGGTGAAAAGGTACAAATCACATTGCCCCAACGATTGAAAATCCAGCCGCGTTCCACTTTTCCATTTTGAATAATGATGTCAAACGTGTCATTCACCATGTCTCCATTTGGCGTAAAGACATTTGGAATGTAAATAACGGATGGCTCAATAATGCAGGTGTCTAATTGGACATTCACTGTATGCAGGTAATCACAGCCATTCCCGTTTTGTTCAATTTGTGTTAAGCTCTGTGCTCCGTAAATCCATTGATTAAATACGAACACGGAATCAAATTCACATAAAGTGATGTTTTCTGTCCATGGTGTTACTGAATACAAACTCAAGGTGGCAATGTGTGTGCTATCGCATAAATTCATATCCTGAAATGCGGCTGAATACTGTCCCGGTGCACTTTCCCAAATACCATTAATATAGGCGGAATCACCCGGACAAATGGTCAAGGATTCTGTCGTTGTTTGTGGTGTACATCCATTGGTCACGGTAATATTGATACATTGTGTATCGGCACAGTTTCCAGAACCCAAGGCATAACAAATTTGCCATGTCCCGACACCAGCAATTTGGGGATTAAATATCCCTGTTGCAGATAAACACGATCCACAATTCGACGACCAAACACCTCCCCCATTCACCGCTTGAATTTGTTGTGCAGCATCCTGATTGGTGAAGGGTCCAGCTGGTGAAATGCTCGCATTCGAACCTTGATTTCCTGCGGTGACGGTGAACGTTTCAATCACTGAACAGCCATTTGCTCCGGTAACAGTGACTGTATAGTTACCCGGACACACATTAGAAAGTGAACTTGTCGTTGCGCCATTTGACCAACTATACGTATACGGTGCTAGTCCATTAGTCACGGATGTTTGAATGGATCCATCGCATGCATTGATGCAGGTTTCATTCGCAATAACGGGAGTAACAGTCATTCCTGGATTGACACTACAAAGTGGATTCATGCTTCCAATCCATGCGTCATTTGCCGCATTATTCGCCATTCCTGGCGTTTGGCCCGTTGCCACATCTGAACTTGTCCAATTTGCGACTAAATTCCAATTATTTGAGGTCGTATTCGTAAATGAAAACACTTTTCCAGCGGCTGAACCTGCAAAATATACAATCGCATTGCTCGTGTTATTTCCCCAACTCACACTGTGAAATGGTACCCCCGTTGAAGGAATAGTTGGAACTTGGAACGAATCGTCCGAATTGGCCATCGCTAATGGTGACCAGGATCCGCCTGCTGACCAGTTCGCATCCGGTGGATATGCTTGATTTGTCGTTGTTGGACTAACCGTCGTCTTTTCCAATAACATCGAACTCGATGGTATGACCAAACGACAATTTCCATCTGTCGTAGAAATGTCATCCGGTGGTAAACTTGTGTTCGGACTCGCATCATTATAGATCACAATGTATGTTCCTTGAGAAATACTTTGCCAAAATGGAATATTTGCAAAACGAACAGCTCCACCAGCAATCCCTGTTCCTGAACCTGGAGCGAAATAACCATTATTGTCGTCGATGATGACTTTTCTTAAATCCAACGTAGGAACCGGGGTGACACAGGTTGGCGTACCAATGACAACAAATTCGACATATTCACTTGAACCTGTACCTTGGGAAATTTCATTAATGATTAATTGCTGTGCTTGATAACCACTAAAAAGCAAAAGCAATACACTCAGAATTAAGACTTTATTCATTGTCATGGATCGACATTCAATCTTACGTTGGTTTCGGTGCAAACGCTTGTTCACCTCAAGGAGATCAACGCAAAATTTCTCCGCAAAGGTACTTTAACTAAGCGAATTAATTCGACTAAACATATGATAAAATTGTTAAGATATAAGATGCTGAAAATAGAATGCCTCGAACAGCCGATAACATCGCGAGCAATACGGGTAGATTTTGTATCTTCACCTCATGAAAAATTTAGCCTTTTCCCTTTGTGTTGTTGTAGCAAATCATTTATCCATTGCGCAAAAAACAACAACATCTGATTCCATTCAATGGTTTACAGACGCTAAACTCGGCATCTTTATTCACTGGGGGATTTACGCTGTTGATGGCACTTCCGAAAGTTGGGCTTTTCACAATAAAGGTGTTCCATATCCAACGTACATGTCACAACTGGAGCGATTTGACGCGGTAAACTATCATCCGGAGGAATGGGCAAAGTTGATCAAGGAAAGTGGTGCGCAATATACGGTCATGACCACGCAACACCACGATGGCGTGGCATTATGGGATACTAAATTTACGACACCAAGAACAACAGAAGTTGAATTGAAAAAAGCGCTTCCCACCGTTGTTTATTCGAAATACATGAGAGATTTTCTATGGAAGGAGAAATTACCCTTGAGCGTTGTTTACCAGACACCTGCGAAACGTGATTTAATCACTCCATTTGTCGATGCCGTTCGCGCAGAAGGACTGAAATTCGGTGCGTATTATTCCCTGTTGGATTGGTCGCATGACGATTACCCAACCTTTCTTAAAGACTATAACCGTTATCAAATCAAAGACGACAGTGTGCGTTGGAATCGCTTTTTGTCCTTTATGCACGGACAAATTCAAGAAATTAATCAGCAATTTAAACCGGATTTATACTGGTTCGATGGCGACTGGGAACATTCAGAATCCGAATGGCAAGCTGCGAAAATCGATCAAATCATTCATGGGAGTAATCCAACGGCGATTTTGAATGGACGCTTGAAGTCCTACGGTGATTACGATACACCCGAGCAAAACATGCCGATTGTACATCCCGATCGAAATACCTGGGAACTTTGTTTAACCAGCAACGACAATTGGGGCTATCGTCCGATGGATCACAACATGAAAACAGTGAACGAGGTCCTGCAAATATTCACCGAGTGTTTAGGAATGGGCGGAAATTTACTCCTAGACATCGGCCCAAAAGCAGATGGCACCATTCCAAGTGAACAAATGAATTTGTTAAAAGCTGTGGGACGCTGGACCTCCAAGCACAAAGAAGCGATTTATGGATCGAAAGCTGGACTTCCAGACGGACACTTCCACGGAAACAGCACCATTTCCAGCGATTCAATGACGATTTTCTTGTTTCTTCCAGCCATTGGTGTGGACACTACCAATCAAGCAACGAGGGAATTAAACTATGGCACCATTTCCACCACGCCCGTTGCAACATCGAATTTAAAAGTAACGGTTCAACTGAAAGGATTAATGTCCGACATTCAAAGCATCACCGTACTTGGGACGAATACCTCTGTCCCATACAAAGTAGTCGGCAAAATCGACTGGAGCTATGTACCTGGAACCATCTACATGGATGTTCCCGTTTCTGCGCTTGATCCAGAAATCAGCGTGCTGAAAATCCAATTAAAACAACCCATGAAACTCTACCGAGGAAAAGGTGGATTTCATTAATAAATGTACCTATAAAATGAAATTCATGACTTTTAATTATGGCGAATCTGCCACAGTTAACTTCCCGATAAAATTACTGGTCGCATGCACGATTATTTTACAATCGTTTGCTTCCTATACTCAAGTTGTTTCTTACCCAAAACTCAATATAACGTTTGAGTTTTACTTAAGAGAAATCACCGGATTGGAAACAGACTTTAAATTTCATTTTGAAGGTCCAAACGACAAACTTTTCAGGCGAACAAAAGAATGGGGTGCAGACGGATTCGGTGTAATAGCAGACCGAAAAAACCTAGTTTTTTATGGTGCAACCGAACAAGCCATTGAACACGCTATTTATTACACCCTCGAACATTCGTTCGGTATTCGCTTTTACAGTGCAGAGGAAACGTTTATACCAAAATTGGCCCGCATCAAACCACTCCCCTACACCATCTATGAACAAGTTCCTGCTTTTGAATACCGCGAAGTTTTTTATGGTGAGGCGCGTCGGGCTGGATATGCGGAATCCTTTTATTTAACCGATGGACAAGGAACGGGAAGTTTTGAGCGTCATCCCGGCTGGGGATTATGGGTTCATACACTGCATCGTTTATTACCCCCGGAAACGTATTTCGAACAACATCCAGAATATTACGCGCTGCGCAACGGTGTTCGTATGAAAGATCAACTTTGCTTGAGTAATCCCGAGGTGCTCGCTCACGTGAGCAATGCACTACAATTGGAGATCAACAAACATCCACAGGATACGTATTGGAGTGTCAGTCAAATGGACAACTACAACTATTGTGAATGTGAGAAATGTGCACACATCGATGAGGAGGAAGGGGCGCACTCCGGTTCCATTATCCGCTTCGTGAATGAAATTGCAAAACGCTTTCCAGACAAAGTCATTTCAACGCTGGCGTATCAATATTCACGCACTGCACCGAAATTGACAAAGCCACTTCCAAATGTCAATATCATGCTTTGTACCATTGAAGAAAACAGGGCAAAATCATTGACAGGAACTGGATTTGAAAAAGATTTGGTGGAATGGTCGAAAATCAGTCAAAACATCCTCATTTGGGATTACGTCATCAACTTCTCTCACATGGTGATGCCTTTTCCAAATTGGCCTACCCTTCAGGAAAACATTCAACTTTTCAAAAAATTCGGTGTCAACATGCTCTTTGAACAGGGATACAATCATTCTTCCTCCGAAATGCAAGAACTACGCTGTTTCCTGCTTTCCAAATGGATGTGGGATCCGTACCTCGATGAAACGATGTTGATGGATGCCTTTCTTTCAAACTATTACGGCGCCGCAGGACCCATCGTCAAGGAAATCCTCGATCGGGAGGTAAGCGAATTGCAAAAAAGTGGCAAATCCTTGACCTTGTACGAACCACCAATGACGCACATTAGAGGATACTTGTCCCCGGAAAACCTACATTGGTATCACACCATGTTCGAAAAAGCGAAAAGTCTGGAAGGCTTGAGTGCAAAACACATTGAACGACTCGAAATGGCGCAACAAAGCATGCGCTACGCCTCATTGGAAATCGCTAAATCTCCGGATGCCGGAAAGGATTGGTATTTTTATTCAACAGATAATCCGTATGATCAAATGCTGACGGACTTCGTTCGTCTTGCACTGAAAAACGGACCGAATCTTTTGCATGAAATCAAATTGAGTCCAAAGGAATATGAGCAAATCACTCGCGACTATTGGAAAAATGGAAAAGTCAAGCACCTCGCATCCAATGGCTCTTTGAAATACCTCACTCTTCCAAATAAATCGTACCGCGACGGTGCCAAGAAAGCGGATGGAAGTCCAATTGACAGCCTGACTTTCTGCAGCGCACAGCCGCTGATCAATGGAATCAAAGGAACGACAGATTATCAATACAATTGGCAAGGATGGCAAGGAAGGAACGCTGAACTCATCATTGACCTTGGAAAAGTGGATTCCATTTCATCCATTCGTTTGAACTTTCTTGAAAACAACTCCGCATGGATTGTTGGTCCGAAAGCGCTGAATGTACGCATTGTGCAAAAACTGGAAGATTTGGAAGGTCCGAACGCTTTTCAAGCAACTGTGGAAAATCCCGATGCGGGAAAACAAATGCCCTCTGGAACTTATCCACTTCCATTAACGCTTCCACACAAAACTGCTGGACGCTACCTTTACATTCAAGTTATCAATCCTGGAGCTTTGCCGAAATGGCGCGGTGTGGATGGTGATGGCTGGTTATTTATTGACGAAATTGAAATTCACTAAGATGAAACCGTATTTTACCCTCATTCTTTCTAGTTTGCTTTGGACTGTCCAAGCGCAAGAACACGAACAAAAGTACTTCCCACCTACTGATCCTTTGGTTCAAGCGAAATTGGAAACGTGGCAGGATTTCAAATTTGGACTCTTGATGCATTGGGGAACGTATTCGCAATTAGGCGTCGTGGAAAGTTGGAGCATTTGTCCAGAGGATGAAGATTGGTGCATTCGTCGTGGTCCTTACAAAAACGACTACTACGGCTACGTAAAAAACTACGAAAACTTGCAAACGACATTTAATCCTGTTCAATTCCAACCAGAAAAATGGGCAAAAGCAGCCAAAGATGCCGGCATGAAGTACATGGTGTTCACCACAAAACACCACGATGGATTCTGCATGTTCGACTCACAATTTACAGATTACACCGTCGCAAATGAAAAGTGTCCCTATTCCACAAATCCAAATGCAAATATTGCCTTAAAAGTATTCGATGCCTTTCGTAAGGAAGGACTCTGGATTGGCGCGTATTTCAGTAAACCGGATTGGAGCAGCGACGATTATTGGGACCCAACTTTTCCACCTTACGACCGAAATCCCAATTACGATTTAACGAAAAAACCCAAGAAATGGGACAGATTCGTGCAGTTCACACACCATCAAATCATGGAGTTGATGACCGATTACGGAAAAATTGACTTGCTTTGGCTCGATGGCGGTTGGGTGCAACCGATGACGGCAACCTCACCTCGCTGGGGATACAAACCGGTAAATCAAGACATCAAAATGGATTCATTGGTCAATGAAGCTCGAAAATTACAACCGGGATTAATCGTCGTCGATCGTGCTGTTGAAGGCCCCAATCAAAATTATTTGACACCTGAGCAACAAATCCCCGCAAAACCCCTTCCCTATCCGTGGGAGTCCTGCATGACGATGGCGAACAGTTGGAGTTATGTGCCAAATGACCAATATAAGTCCACAGCGAAAATCCTAGAGAATCTTTGCCTCATCGTTTCTCGTGGTGGAAATTACTTATTAAACATTGCTCCAAATGCACAAGGTGAATGGGATCCCATTGCTTATCAACGTCTCGCTGAAATTGGCACATGGATGAAGGAAAATGGCACAGCGATTTATGGAACGCATCCGGTTGCACCGTATGAAGTAAAAACCGAACAAGGAACATGGGTCTTTACAGAGAACGACCAATTGGAACTCTTTGCGATTTTTATTCCTGTTGATTTCGAAGTAATGTTTGTGGAACTTCCAATCAATCAACTGAACTTGAATGGTCAAAAAAACATCACCGCACTTGGATCAACGACGCGCTATAAAGTGAAAATGTCCTCCGTGAATGTACTTTCGTACGACCACAAAGGACTTCCTCAAGTATGGAAACTATCCAAGTAAACTTGGACTAGTGTGCGCTGTGTTCTTTGAGCATCGCGGCGACATCTAATCCTTCTTTGCGAATGATTTTCAATTGCGCTTTGCCTTCTTTGTTCTTGATGTCCTTTTTGAAGACATCGAAAATCATGTAAACGGATGGCACAACTACCAAGGTCAAGATCATGGAACTTGTTAATCCACCAATCAAAACCCAAGCCAATCCACTTTTCCACTCTGCTCCTGGACCATGCGCCAAGGCAATCGGCATCATTCCTGTAATCATCGAAAGGGTGGTCATTAAAATTGGACGCAAACGCGTTTTCCCTGCAGCAATTAATGCTTCCACGGTATTTCTTCCTTCTGACTTCAATTGATTGGCAAAATCGACAATCAAAATGGCATTCTTGGCCACAAGTCCAATCAACATGATCATTCCCAACATCGAGAAGATACTCAAGGGTTGCATGGATAAAGCCAAAGCCAACAATGCTCCGACAACCGCAACAGGAATGGAGAATAAGACGACAAATGGATACACGTACGAGTCGTACAATGCCACCATAATTAAATACACGAACAAGATCGACGCAATCAATGCAAATCCTAAATTCGCAAAGGCTTCACCCATATTTTTCGAGTTTCCTTCAAAACTCACAACCACCGAACTTGGATAATTTTTCTTCTTGATGAACTTCGTCATTTCACCGGTCACTGTTCCACTGGAAACACCGAGAACTTGGGATGAAATGGAAATACAAGGAACTCGGTTCTTACGCTCTAGCTTCGTTGATCCAGTGGTGCGTCCGATGTTCGCAAACTGTTCCAATCGAATGTTCTCTCCACGGTTATTGATAAAAATCAACGAGGCTAAATCACCTTCATTGCGACGGTCAAAATTGTCGTACATCACATTGATGTCATAATCTTTTCCTTTGTCCGTGTAGGATGCCTTACTATTCCCCGAAAATGCCGCTTGCATGGTCATTCCGACCACATCCATGCTTAATCCAAGCTCAGCCATTTTTTCGCGATTGATGTCCACACTGATTTCTGGATTTCCAGATTCAATGGACATTTTCACTTCCGCCGTTCCTTGAATGGATTTCAGTTGATCCACCAATTCATTGGCAATTTGGAAATTGTCATTCAAGTCATTTCCCGTAACGGCCATTTGAACCGGTGCTTGATTTGCTCCCCCTGTAATACTCACCGCGGCTGAACTCACTTTCACACCTGGAAGGATTTTCTCCAATTCCAATTTCATGTATTGCGCGTAGATGCTCGATTCGACCTCGCGCTGTTCACGCGGAACGAGTTTGACATTGATTTCCGCCTTATTGTTCGTTGAATTACTTCCGCCAATCGCGTTCGATGCCGTCCCAATGCTCGAGAATACATTTTTCACATCTGCGTTTTTGAACAAATGCTCTTCCGCTTTTTGAACGGCCTCATTCGTTTGTGCTAAAGTCGCATTTTGTGCCAATTCAATATTCACGATAAACTCACTGGTATCACCTTGACTCACAAACTCTGTTCCGATGTAGCCTTTCCCGACCAACATAAACGATGCAATGACGACCACAATGGTTCCCAAAATCACATAGCGTTTTTTCCCAAGCGCATAAGCCAAAATGTGTCCATACGTATCCGTGAGGTTGGTAATAAATCGCTCAAACAGTAAGATGAAACGACCAAACAAGGTTTTATTCGTGATTTCCTCTTTGCGCGCCATGCGCGAAGCCAAAAGTGGCGTCAGCGTGAAGGAAACGAACAAACTCATCAAGGTGGATAAGACAATCACCACGGAGAATTGGGACAATAAATTGGAAATAATTCCTCCGACAAGTGTTAACGGTAAGAAAACCACGACATCCACCAAGGTAATTCCCAATGCCGTAAAACCAATTTCTTTTCTTCCTTTAATCGCCGCTGTCACGCGATCTTGTCCAAGCTCGAGGTGTCGATAAATGTTCTCAAGAACGACAATCGAGTCATCGACGAGAATCCCTACAACCAATGAGATCGCCAACAAGGTCATCAAGTTCAAGGAGTATCCTAATAAGAACATCGCCACAAAAACAGAAATCAAGGAAGCGGGAATGGCAATCATCACAATGACTGCATTTCGAATGCTATGCAAGAAAAGCAACATACAAAGTGCCACAATGAAAATGGCCAATCCAAGGTCGTTCATTACAGCACTCGCTGCCGCCAAGGTAAAATCGGATGAATCCGAAGCGATGTCGAAGGTTAAGTTTTTCGCTTTATATGTCGTTTCAAGGTTCTTAATTTCCTTTTTCACCAACTTGCTCAACTCCACTGCGTTCGCATCGTTTTGCTTGATGATTAACAGTCCAATCGAGTTTCTCCCATTAATGCGACTGAACGTTTTGATTTCTTTCGTTCCATCTAAAATCGTTGCCACCTCAAATAAGCGAATTTTGGAACCCGTATTTTTATCGATGCCGACCGGCAAGTTACGAATGTCATCCAAGGATTGATATTTCCCCTTCAATTTGATGACCGTTTGCGTATTGTCATTGGTCAATTTCCCTGTTGGGAACTCCAAATTCGCATTTTTTACGGCTTGACTAATTTGCAGAATGGACAAGTTATACAATTCCGCTTGACGGCGATTGATGTTGATGTTGATCATGCGTTCCTCACCACCGACAATCGATATTTGAGCAGCTCCTTTTACACGTCCCAACAAAGGTTTGATTTCATCTTTTACCAACGAATACAATTCACTTGGTGGCATTTTGGCCGTTACACCCAAACGCATAATCGGCGCCTCATCAAAGGAGAATTTTCCTAATGACGGTGATTGAACATCGTCCGGCAATTTGGAGAGAATCGCATTGACCTTGCGCTGTGCATCTTGAATAGCTTGATTCGCATCCGAATCTGGTTTCAACATCAACACAACTGATGAAACACCTTCCATGGATGTGGATTTAATCTCATCCAAATTTTCCAAATTGGACAAAGCGTCCTCAAGTACTTTCGTCACCGAATTCTCCACCTCTGTCGGCGATGCACCAGGATAAACCGTCGTAACACTCACGACTGGAATCGAGAATTTGGGCATTAATTCATAATTCAGTTTCGAATAACTGAGGAGTCCCAGAAATCCGAGTACTGAGAAGATCACCACAATGAGTGATGGTCTTTTAATTGCTAATTCCGTAATTGACATGGATTTCTTATTTAATGATTTCAACTTTCGATCCATCTGCAATGTTCAATTGTCCAGTGCGAACAACAACATCTGCTTCGGTTAATCCACCCAATACTTCCACAAAATCACCTTGAATGTATCCCGTTTGAATGCTGCGTTTCACCGCGACATTGTTGACAATGACATACACATTCGGATCTTGTAATCCACCAACGATGCATTGAATCGGTAACATCATCGCTTGACGTGGTTCTGACATTTCAAAAGAAACAACACCAGTCATTCCAGCTTTCAACGGTTCGTTTGCGCTATTCGCTAATTCAATTTCCACACCATAGTTTCTAGATGCATCTGCTTTCGAAGCGATGTACGTGATTTTTCCATTTCGTGGTGAAGTTGGATACAAATCTGGTTTTACACGAATGCTTTGTCCTACTTTAAAACGAACCACATCGCGGTCCAAAAGTGACGCTTTCATTTTCAAACTGGAAATATCTAAGATCTCAGCAATGCTTGCTCCGGGAGAAACGAAAGAACCCACTTCCAATGACAATTTGTTCACAACACCGGAAATCGGAGAAATGATTTTTGTCGCTCTCAACTGTCTCTTCAAAGTAGAAACGCGCGCCTCGGCGCTTTTTACTTGCATTTTCAAGTCTTCAATTTGTTGTTTTGTCGCTGCATTCCCTGCCAACATTCCTTCAAATTTGTTCAAATCTGTTTTTGCTTTATCCCAAGTAGCATTGGCTAATTCTAAATCGATTAACAATTGCTCATCGTCGATTTTCGCAATGAGTTGTCCTTTCGAAACAGATTGTCCTTCGCGAATGGACACTTGAACGATGCGTCCAGATTGTTCGGATAAAAAGTTCAGAGAGTGATTTGGATTAAACACTCCATTGACTTCGATTAATTGATTTAACAATTGTGATTGAGCGTGAACAATGGTCACCGGGAAGATCACTGTTTTCGTTTCAGCAATGGCCGCTTTCGCTTCCATCACTTTTTTATTGCTGGATAATTTCCATCCAACGAATGCAACAAGGAGAATCGTGATGATGGATGGAACGAGAATTTTTCTGATTTTTTTCATGGTATTGACTATTTAATGATTGACTTAATATTTCCAGCTGCTTTCAATGCTTCTAATTCCGCCATGCGGATTTGAGCAACTGATCGCAAGTAATTTGTTTGCGCTTCTTTCAAACTTGTTTCAGCATTCAACAATTCTGCGGTACTGATGATACCTGCTTGATATTGCAACATGGTTGTCTGATAAATTTCCTCCGCTAATTGCAAATTGTTGCGCTGTGTTTCCATGGCACCTAAACTCACATTTAACTTCGTTTCCATGTTTTTGAGTTGGAAATTCAACGAGTTCTTGAGCTGTTCTTCGTCCAACAAACTTTGTTTTTGCTGTATGCTTAATTGTTGGATTTTCGCATGCTTCGTTAATCCATCAAAAATGGGCATGTTCATGTTAATCGAAAGCACCGAGTTCGGATACCACGTTGTTGCGCTGCTTAAAAAATCCAATTGGTTGCGTTGTGCTTGATATCCATAACGGAATCCCAAGGAAAAACTCGGTAAATAAGACGCTTTCAATTGATTGATGTTGATGTTTGTCATGCGACGTTGCGCCATGAGGATTTGAAAGTCAAGGTTGTTATTTACGTCCATTTTTGAAGCAATCGTCGATGCCACTTTTTCCTGCTCCACCTTTGTCGAAAGTTCAATCGCTTGATCTAATGGATAAGCCATGACATATTTTAAATAGACCATCTGTTGTTGGTAGTTCAATTCGATATTGGACAATTCTGTTTCCAAATTGGTGCGATTGACTTTCAATTTGTCGTAATCCAATTGTTTGGCGAATCCATTGTCCAATTGAACTTTGGTAATCTTCAAAAGGCTATCTAATTTCTTTACGTTCGCTTGCACAATCTCTTTTTGAAGTCCGATCAATTGTACATTGTAATAAGCAATGGCCACATCGAAAATCACTTGCTCCTCCGTTTTATTGACAGTTAGTTGCGTAATGGTTTGAAGTTCTTTGTTCGCTGCGAGTCCGGTTAATAGCGATTGGTCATAAATCACTTGGGAAGCGTCAATGAATCCATTCACGGTGTATTTCGTACCGAATTTCACAGCCACATCTTGACCTGGCTGACCAAAAACGGCTCCAGGAATAATGTTCGTTGCCAACTTCAAGTTATTGTTCACGCCTCCGGACGCACGTACTTGAGGCAAATATAACGCGAGCGCTTCATTGAACTTTTGTTCGTTTTTATCCAATTCCAATTTGGATTTCTGAATGTTCACTTGATGCGCGACACCGTAAACCACCGCATCTTGCAGCGTAAAAGTGGTCACTTGTCCATAGGACACGGAACCCATGGAAATACAGATCAGCGCGAGTGCAAACCATGTGTTTTGAGAGAATTGTTGTTTCATTTCCTAGTTGTTTTCTATTTGATGTTGATCGTTCCATTTTTGAAATACGTGCACCAATTCTCCTTGCATAAAATCGATGAACGCAATGACATTTTTCAAATCTTGATTGAAGTCCACTGTTTCCGTGGTTCGAACAGATAAGATTTCTTTGAGCAATTGATTCACACTTAGTAGCTTATCCAATCCATCTTTGGCATTGGCGTTCCAATTGCGTAATTGATGTTTGAAATAGCGCTTGCGGTCACCTGGAATCGTTATCGACTCCACTTTATTGCGCAAAACCAAGGTGTTAAGCGCCGTACTCACAGCACTTTTACTGGTGTTCAATGTTTCACGGATTTCGTCGAAGCTTAACTCCGTTCGATCCGAAACCAGCAATAAAGCAAGAATACGCGCTTCCGTTGGAGGCATGCCTGCTCTTACTTGAAACACACTCATTTTTTGAATGATTTCGAGTTGTTCTGGACGTAATTCTATCATATAGCTCCTAAATTCGAGCGCAAAGGTACAACGTTCTTTTGGTTCTGAATTAAAAGAACCAAATTATTTTTACATCCTTTACAGATGTCGATATGGAATAAAGCATTCAAAACCTTAATTTTAAGGTATGGAAGAAAACTACCTAGCACTAAACCGTCAGAATTGGAATAATCGCGTTGAAGGACACCTTCAGTCCGATTTCTATCGAATGGACGCATTTCGTTCCGGAGAGAATTCCTTAAAGGAAATTGAATTAGGCCTTTTGGGTGATGTTTCTGGAAAAAAGGTACTCCACTTGCAATGTCACTTCGGACAAGATTCGCTTTCCCTAGCACGCATGGGCGCACACGTCACAGGCATAGACTTTTCGGAAAAAGCCATTGAATCAGCCAAGACCTTAGCCTCCGAACTTGAACTCCAAGCAACATTCATCTGTTGCGACATCTATGATTCACGGCAATTTCTAACGGAAAAATTCGACATCGTTTATACGACCTACGGAACAATTGGATGGCTTCCTGATCTATCGAAATGGGCGGAAGTGATTGCCAACTCCCTCAAGCCGAACGGCAAATTAATTTTCGTGGAATTCCATCCCGTTGTGTGGATGTTCGACGATGATTTTCAAAAAGTCGCCTATAATTATTTTCAAGATGAGGCCATTGTGGAAGAAATTTCTGGTTCATATGCGGACAAGTCTTTGGAAATAACCGACACAACCATTACTTGGAATCATGGATTAAGTGAAGTGTATCAAGCCTTACAAAACGCTGGACTTACAATCGATCATTTTTCAGAGTACCCATTTTCACCTTACGATTGCTTGAAGGATTTGGTAGAAGTCGAACCAAATCGTTTTCAAGTGAAACACTTATTGAATAAAATACCCATGGTCTATGCATTGACCGCTCATCCAAAAAATCCGTAAATTCGTCGAATGAAAATTATTGCAAGCCTTCTGTTCGCTTTTGTCGTTCAACTTTCATGGACACAAGACAGCATCTCCGTTTTGTTTATTGGAAATAGTTATTTGAGTGTAAATAACTTACCACAAATGGTACAAGATTTAACACTTTCCCTAGGTGATCATATGCTGATGGATAGTAAAATGAATGGTGGATTTACTTTCCAATCACATGCGACGGATCCGGCAACGTACGATAAAATCCATGCAAAGCCTTGGAATTTTGTCATCTTACAAGGACAAAGTCAAGAGCCGAGTTTTCCGTACGACCAAGTAAATCAACAAACCTTGCCCTTCGCAAAACAGTTGTCCGATAGTGTTTACGCTGCGAATGAATGTTCTCAAGTGAATTACTACATGACATGGGGACGTCAAGTTGGTGATCCGCAATGGGATTCCATCAATACATTTGACAAAATGAACGAGCGCTTGCGAAATGCCTACTTGCGCATCGCAGACTCAACGCATGCTTCTGTTTCACCGGTTGGTGTTGCTTGGAAATACGTTCGTGACCATTATCCAGCCATTAACCTTTACGCTGGTGACGGCTCCCACCCTAGCCTGGAAGGATCTTATTTGGCGGCATGTACGTTTTACAGTTCGCTTTTTCAAAAATCGGCATTGGGAGCAACATACACAGCCGGACTAGATCCTCAAACCTGTGCCATTTTACAACAAGTAGCAAGTACCATCGTCCTTGACAGCATTCCAACATGGAAATTGGTGCATCATGATTCGCTTTTTCATGCTTCCTTTTTGGCTGGCATCAACGGATACGATGTCTTATTTTCCGCAACGACAAGTTCAGCTGGAAACCTTGTTTGGGATTTCGGAGATGGAAGTCCGGTTGGATTTGGACAAAGTCCATCGCATACCTATATTCCAGGAACCTACACGGTTACCCTTTTTGCAAGCGGCGCATGTGGCATGGACACCGTGCAACAGCAAATTACGGTGAACACTGTTTCGTTGGATGAAATCGCTACACAATACCCGTATTTTTATCAAAACGATAATGGAAACCTGATTTGTCAAACCAACTTCTTTGAGGTCCTAAATGTGGAAGCATTGAATCTCGCTGGACAGCAGATTCCAGTTTTTTCTTCTTTGAATGGAGATGGAACGATGTCATTCCAAAACAATCCAGATATCTTTCTGATTCGTATTGCATTTGATCATTATGTCCTCATTCAACGTGTACACTAATGGATTACATCACGGATCAGACCTTTGAAGGAATCAATGGAGACGAATTATCCCTCGCTGAATACGAAAACTGCCAATTTAAATCGTGTTCCTTTGGAAACGCGGACTTGTCCAATTTCACCTTTGTTGACTGTGAATTCATTGCTTGTGACCTTAGTTCCATTCGCAGTAAAAAAACATCCTTTCGCGAAGTTTACTTCAGGGATTGTAAGTTGATGGGCATTCACTTTGAGGATTGTAATCCCTATGGATTAAAATGCCATTTTGAGTCCTGTACCTTGGACTATTCCTTCTTTTATCAATGCCCCATGAAAGGTTCACGTTTTTCCAATTCGCGTTTAATCGAGGTGGACTTTACCGAGACAAATTTAGAAAGCGTTTCTTTCGAAGGATGCAATCTATCCGGTTCTGTTTTTCAATTTAGTCATTTGGAAAAAGCCAATTTCGTTGGTGCACAAGGTTACATCATTGATCCATCCAATAACCGCATGAAGGGAGCTAAATTTAGTCGAGAAGGTTTGGCTGGACTCCTCACGACTTTCGGAATCGACATCGCATAAAAAAACCCTGACAAAGCTGTCAGGGTTTTTGCATAATTTCGTTGAAATCTATGGTTTCATGCTATTTCATCACTTTTTGCGTGTAAACCGTTGAACCAACTTCCAATTGGAAGAAGTATGTTCCTGACGGTAAATTCGTGGTCGCGATGGACGCTTTTTGTACAGACTGTAAGGATTGTGTTTTCACCACTTGTCCAGTCATGTTCAATAACTTCATTGTTCCCGAAGTAACTTCGTCAAATTGAACGGTTAATTCAGATCCCATTGGATTCAATACCGTAAATGGATTTTTCACCAATTCGTTTAATCCGCTTAGTTGTGCAGCGTCATTCACGACAATGGTTTTGATGTTTGTCGATTTAATTGGACAATAAAGGATGAATTCAAGATTCACACAGCCATTCCCCATTCCATTCGGGATGTAATAATTGATGGTGTATGTTCCAATCGTTACATTCATGGAATCAACGAATGTCCAAACCGTTTGTAAGGTATCCACTCCAATCATAGTAGAAGAGGTCATAGAAGCGGAAGTACATGCGTTAAAATCAAAGTTACAGTCTTCGTATTGTTGCACAAAGTTCCCAATGGCAGCAGGACCACAATTGGCGTTGTTCACGACTAAGGTATCACCCGTATTTGCTCCGGAAACGGTCATGGAATCACACACGTTCATTTGACATCCGTTTATATCTACAACAGTCACACAATAATTGAAGCCAGGAATCAGGTTGTACAGATTTTGAAGTGTATTGGCTGTACTCCAAAGGAAAGTGTATGGTGCTGTTCCACCTGTCACATTCGTCACGATCGATCCATCATTCGAACTAACCGTTGAACAAGGCGTTGTTGTTAAAGTCACATTGAAATTCGCACATGGATTTGGTCCACCACCTAAAATGATGAAAGATGCATTCATGGAATCAATTCCACCCGCTGGATTACTTTGGTTGTAATAGACACCGTAATTTCCTGGACACAAGTTTCCAATTTGATAGGTGTTTGTCGCGACAATTGCTCCATTTCCGTACCAAGTAATAGACGATTGAATTACTTGAGATGGATTCGTTATGGCAGCAGTTCCGTCACAAACGTTTGGTCCACTCGCCGGTGTGATGGCCAATTGTGCATTCGAAAATTGAGCTAAGAACAAAAGACTTAGTCCCAAAAACATTGATTTAAGTAAGTGTTTTTTCATGTGTTGATTGATTAGTAAGGTTCAAATTTAATCATTTCTGTGCCTAAAACGAAGTTACAGGTATGGAAGTTGCTCATTGAATGGATATTAAGCGAAAATACTTTGTGTCGGATAAATGCAATGGGGCATTCCAATGGAAAATCCAATAGCACCATTTATGGATAAAGCTCCGAAAACGATGGATTTTTCCAATTTGCCAAGTCAAATACTTGTATTCCAAACCATTTTCGGTATCAAAAACGATTTGCCTTGAAAAATATGCCGGAAGTGAACTCAAAACAGCATCTGGACCATGAAACAAAAAACGAACATGTTGGTGTTCTGCAATGTTGTCTACACGGTGAATGATGTCCTTTCTTACCCGGTTCCATTGTTCTTTCTCTATGTGGCGACAAAAGCGACAATTGTCAGAACAAGTATCATGATCAATTTCCATAAATGCATCGGAATTCAGTCGATAAATGGTCAATGAAACATAGTTGCTATAGATTCCCGATGCATCCATTTGTAAACGTTCTGGATTTAAGGTGTCTTCGATGTTATTCCCCTCAAAATCATACGCTTGAAAAGCATATGGCGCCAAGGTTTCTCCAAATGGATTATAATAGGCCAGGACTTGGTATGTACCTTGATTGAAATCCGGAAAAGCATAGTTCGAATAAATGTTTTTTCTCGCGTTGACCCTATCATTCACGAAGAGTGGAATGGACACGGATTCTTTCGCTCTCAAACGTTTAAATTGAACGGAGCCCAGGATGGACGTATCCATTTCTAGTTCCAAAGGATTCTCAAAAACTTTGGTGTAATAATGAGTGTCTTGGTTCACCGAAAAGACTTGTAACTGAAGGATGCGCTTTCCTTTCGTTTGGTTTCCCGGAAGTAATATGCTTAAATCACGATCGGTCTGATTGGTGAATGTGACTTCAAATTGCATCATGTCACCATTTTGATAAAAGGGTTTCTTCAACGTTAATTCCATCGACAGCTCAGGACGACGCAGGTAAGCAAAACTTTGACTTCCGCTCAGCAATAAACAGCAAAAAAGAATGACCTTAATCCCAACCAATTTCATGTATCCAAGGGTTATTTTCTTTTAATAAATCGTCGTTCGTAAACAGTTGATTTTCCACTTCCACTTCCCCATCGGCGTAGATTAAAAGTGGAATGTTTCCAGCCGGAATGGTCATGGATGCACGCATCAAACAGGCATTTTTATAGGAAATGGAAATGGCATTTGGACGATTCGTTCGTTTCCATCCAAAATCAACTTCCCGATTACGTGGGTTTTCATTCGTATAACCGAATTCCATCCATGATTGAATGTTGGGGAAATAACTACTCAATACCGCATAGGTATAAAGTCCTTCAAGCATGATTTTTCCCACATATTCACCATTCACGATTTCCAAAGACGGTCGACTCCATCCGAGTTTCTTCAATGATTCGAAAAACTCCTTATTGCGCGGATTGGTCGTATCTCCTTCCATCAATCTGGGGAAAGCGGCCACAGGAAAATGCACCTTCACGAATTGTTGTCCAACATCCAAAGACTGAAAGTCAAAGCTATGATATGGCGTGCAATCCATGATATATGAATACCATTGAGCCAATGAATCGATTTGTTCTCTTGAGTAATGTTCGTTACCCGAATTGAAAAACTGACGATGCACCAATCCATACACGTTTGAACGCTCACTTTCTGTTAGAACGGAAAGTTTACGTTTGTTATTGACATCCGTTTTGGAGGAAATCAAACAACCATTCAGGTACTCCTGTGAGAAAATCAGTTCTTGTTTAGCGTTATAACGACGACACGTTCCATTTCTCAATCCGTTTGAATAAGAGTACGCAACAAGAACGTTACCCAAACTATCTGATTCCCTGTATGGACCTTCGAGTTTTCCATCCACTGTCTGACGACTTCTCACTTTGATGCCATTCGAAGCGTAAAATTCTTCACTGCGATCCGTCTTTTTTTGAAGAACCTGCGTTTGAAGACCGAAGTCAGACTTGATATTCTCACTTTGAATGTGTTCCTTTTGAATAATATGGGTTTTCAAATTGGAATTGGAATAAAATTCGCGTTGCGTATAAGAAGTAAAAAATGCTTCTTCAATGATTTCTACTTCAAGTGCAAGAACACCAGTTTCAAACCATTCTTTCTGAATTTTTTTGGCTGTTTTCACTTTTGAATCATCCTCGAAATGAAGGATCGACATCTGTCCATTTGGAAAATAAGCAACGTAGGTGGTATCTGCATTCGGCAAGTGATTCAAAATGGATTTTAATTTTCCATCAGGATACCGTTCTATTTCAATGTCTTTTTTGTAGTCATTGGCTCTAATCATTGTTTGATAGAGCAACACACCGTCGTTGTTCCATTTCTTTGTATAGCCATTACCTTCAGCATCTAGAACGACTTCTAAAAGTAACTTTCCCTGCTCGGTCCATTCCTTTTTTGTTGGTTTGAACGGATGATTAGACGTTACATCGTAAAAATCCTCGGTATGAAGTTGACCGTTGTCATACCAGGTTCGATAATACCCTTGTATCAGATTGTCCTTGTAGGTCAAATCTACATTTTTCATCCCCAAGTAATTGTAACCAATCCAATGTCCATCTGGATTTCCATCTTTATAGAATCCTTTTGTTTTTACTTTCCCATTTTCATGGTACTCCGTAAACGGACCATCCTTTGAGGAATCACGAGAGAACTCACTCAAAATTAATTTATGGTGGAATTTACTGATGAGGACACCCTCCGCGGAATAATTTTCTTCGTCACCAAATTGAACCGTCAGATAGGTATATCCTTCATCGTCCACTGTATGTGGTGGATGATCCTTGATTTCGTATTCGCTGATTTCGCTCAAGCGAACAAAAGCAAACGATTGCACAAAGCGCTTCTTTCCATTGAGATGATAATCCGTTTGTTGCATGCATCGTCGACCTGTTTCATCTAAATAATACTTCACATACATGGCAGGCTGACCATTTTCCCAATACGTTTTCAGCTCCGCAATAGTTCCATCATGACGTGATTCATATCGTTTTAAAATCACACGAGGATTTCCATCTTGAAAATTGGCCTCTTCGGAAAGTAAGTGTCCATTTTTAAATTCACGTCGTTCATATAATCTCCCCTCAATAAAGGATTCACATTTCCCATTCAAGGGTGTTTTCATGTCCGCTTCGTAATACGTCGAAAAGACATAATTACTTCCTTTTTTGTCATAGGAATTGAAGGTGCAATTTTCCTGGGCGTGGAGAAAAGGTATCCAAGCAAAAGATAAAAACAGAAATAACGCGGTATACGTTCTACACATGATTTTTAATACAACATATCCTCAATAAAGTTCAAAGAAAGAAATAGAAATAAGGTGGTAAACACTTTACCTACTTTTCTGCAACAACTTGAATAACGGCTGCCGTTCCAAAATGGAATTCACCTTCATGAACCTCGCGCTCCAATTGATGAATTTCCAAGTGCTCAAATTCATGAAAGTCGGAACGCAACTCCTCTTCGGAATACAACATTGTTTCTGTCATGGGTCCACCAGTCTTATATTCCATCTGACTTTTATGATACGCTTCCAAAACCAATTTCCCTCCGGATTTTAAGGCTTTAAAAAATTGCCCATGTACTTTTTCGCGCAAAGCGGTTGGTAAGTGTCCAAAAATAATCACAATGCCATCCCAAGCATTCGGTTGAAATTCATATTCGTTCAGATCCGCTAACACGGGATGAATAACAACCCCTTTCATTTCAGCCAATTGCGTCATTTTTCGAATGCCTTCTTCGGAATAATCAACACAAGTCACATCGTGTCCTTGTTCAGCCAAATATACTCCATTTCTACCTTCTCCTTCTGCTAAACAAAGAATCTTTGATCCTTCTGGAAAGGACTGGGTTCGCAAAAAATCATTTGCTTCGATTCCATAGGCAAAGACCTCCTGTTTGTAGCGTTCATTCCAAAATTCTGCTTGCATTTTTCTCGCTTTAAAATATGAGTGTAATTTCTTCGAAGCCTACGACTAATCCCATCAGCAACACGAACCAGGCAAATGCTTTTCGTAACATCGTTGTTTCTATTCGTTTCGCTAGTTGTCCTCCAAGGAGAATCCCAACTATGGAAAGTCCCGTGATTGATACCAGAAAGAGCAGGTCCATGCTTTCACCTTGCGTCCAAACATCACCTGTGAAACCTAGGAGCGAATTCACGGCGATAATCAACAAGGAAGTTCCTACTGCTTCTTTCATCGGCAGTTTACTAAACATGACCAAGGCTGGAACAATGAGGAATCCACCTCCTACGCCTACCAAACCTGTTAATAATCCCACCACGAGTCCTTGAATCACAAGTGAAAAACGCAATAACTCTGTTCCACTTTTTCCGCTCTCGCGCTGAATCGTATTTTGTCTTGTAGGACGCAACATGTTCCAAGCTGCAAGCAACATTAATACCGTAAATAACAACATCATGGCATGGGACTTTGATAAATGCCAATCATGCATGGAAAAAATTGGATTCGGAATCATTGGTAAAATCCATCTGCGTGTCGCGAAGACCATCAGCATGGAGGGTAGTCCAAAAACAAGTGCTGCGCGCACATTGACTTCCTGTAATTTCCAACGTGAATAAATGCCAAAAAGACTTGTTGTCCCTACAATAAACAGGGAATAACCAGTCGCCAAGCTTGGATAAACTCCAAACAAATAAACCAAAACGGGAACCGTTAAAATGGATCCACCGCCTCCAATGAGTCCTAAAATAAGCCCGATGAATACGGCAGCGACATAGCCAAAAATCTCCACTTATTTCAACACTTTACTTTGACAGATGAAATCCGTCGTAGGTATCGCTGTTTTCGAAATAGCTGCGAATCCACCATCTACTTCTGTGAAGTTTCTATATCCTCTTGCCTGTAAAATACTCGCTGCAATCATGCTTCGGTATCCACCTTGACAATGCATGAAGAAATGTTGATCAGGATGAATGTCCTTGGTCCATTCGTTGATATATGCCAACGGTTTACTGTATGCTTCTGCTACATGTTCGGCAGCGTATTCGCCTTCCTTACGCACATCGATTACAACTGATTTTTCAGCATCAAATTGCGCGGCAAATTCTTCTGGACTAATGCGGTGCACTTGATCCATTTCTTTACCTGCTTCCTTCCAAGCTGTAAATCCACCCGCTAAATAACCCACCACGTGATCAAATCCAACACGACTCAAACGTGTAATGACTTCCTCTTCCATTCCTGGATCAGTCACCAACAAAATTTCTTGTTTCACATCGCCAATCAAGGCACCAACCCATGGAGCAAAATCTCCTTTGATTCCGATATTGATGGCATTTGGCACAAATCCTTTGTGGAATTCTCCTGCAGGACGTGTGTCTAATATCAAGGCTCCAGTTGACTCTGCTACTAATTCAAATGCATCTGCTGTCAATGGATTCATGGCACGTGTTTTTACCTCATCGAAACTAGCATATCCTCCTTTATTCATGGCCACGTTAAATCCAAAATATGCTGGCGGAGGTAGAAGTCCATCCGTCACGGCAGCGATGAACGCTTCTTTATTTGGTTGATTCAAGGCGTAATTCATTTTCTTTTGATTACCCAGCGAATCGACGGTTTCTTTCATCATGTTTTTACCACAAGCTGATCCTGCGCCATGGGCTGGATAAACCGTTACGTCATCCGACAACGGCATGATCTTCGACATCAAACTTTCGTATAAAAGTCCAGCCAATTGATCTTGTGTCATGTCTGCTGCTTTTTGTGCTAAATCGGGACGACCAACGTCTCCGAGAAACAAGGTATCTCCAGAAAACAACGAATGGTCTTTCCCTTGTTCGTCCATCAACAAATAACACGTACTTTCCATGGTATGTCCTGGCGTATGCAATGCTTTCAATTTCACCGAACCGACTTCAAAAATCTGCTCATCTTCCGCTACAATGGCTTCGAATGCAGGCTTTGCCGTTGGACCATACACAATGGGGGCATTGGTCTTTTGACTTAAGTCCAAATGTCCAGAAACGAAATCAGCGTGAAAATGCGTTTCAAAAATGTACTTCAATGTCACACCGTCTTCCTTCAATCGTTGAAGGTAAGGTTCTACTTCGCGAAGTGGATCAATAATCACTGCTTCTGTTCCACTCACAATGTAGTATGCGCCTTGCGCCAAACATCCCGTATAAATTTGTTCGATTTTCATCTCTGTTGTTTTAATATCAGTACAAATATAGCCCACCAATTTGAATCAAAAAGTGATTTAAGTCACAATTCTAGAAAAAGATAAATTCCACTGTCCAACAAAAAAAAAGACATCCGAAGATGTCTTTTCACTTATAGTGTTTTGGGACTATCCTTTACCCAACATGCCTTTTTTCAAATTCTCGTCAGCTGGTTTGGATCCGAGCCAAATAGAAAACAACGCTTTTTTAAAGTCATATCCTGGGATGGTTCCTTTTACCACTCCATTTTTTGTCACTTTTGTTCCTTTTTCCGGTGTGTAATCGAAATGAATAATGTCTCCATTTTTAAATTCTTCGGAGAAAAAAGCTATGAATTTTTTCTTCTCATCCGCGGACGCCTTGCAGGATGCATTTGCAAATCCTTCATTCACAGATTCAATAAATCGCTCTCTTGTGACACTACTAGAAATGATTTTCAAATGAATCGCCATTTCTTCGTTTCCGAAAATGATTTTACTCGCATCGCTTGTCTTAGCGTCCAAGTATAAAGCTGCGACGTATAGGTCCATCCAATATTTCTCACGGAGTCCACCGCCATTCAACACCAATTCGTTTTTACCAATTTTCTCTGTTAATGGAAACTTTACGCCATTAATTGTTTTCGTTTGTCCAAAGGAAGTAAATCCTAGCACTACGAAAAGTAAAAGTTTGATTGTTTTCATAAGATTCGTTTAGGGTTTCTCAAAAATAAGGAATGATCGATAATTTTCCAACAAAGATTAATCATCCCATTCATTTGGATCCGTATTTTCTTCCAAAAGTTTCTTCCAATTGTAATTTAAATCCTCGGTATCCTCTATGATAGACATGTAATCTTTGTTATCGATATCATATCGCAATATTTCCTCACCAGTGTAGGATTCTATCGCTTCTAACAACACCACTTCTTCCTCACTACAGAAGGATAATGCTTGTCCGGTTTGTTGACCACGTCCTGTACGTCCACAGCGGTGAACATAATTTTCAGGAGAGTCAGGCAAATCGTAATTAATCACATAATCCATGTTCGGAATATCAATTCCACGGCAGGCAACATCGGTTGTAATCAATACTTGGTTTTCAGTCGAACGAAAACGATCTAAAATCGCAAAACGGTCTTCCTGCTCCTTACCTCCATGCAATGCTTCTGCCTTCACTCCTACGCGCTCCATAGCAGCAACAACACGTTCTGCCCTCACTTTTGTCCGAACAAAGACCAAGAATTTAAATTCCGGGTATTCTTTAATCATGTTTTCCAAGAAGAATCGCTTGTCGTCCATTTCAATAAAAGCAACCGCATGCGTAACGTTTTTGGAAACGGGATTCTTTGGCGATATCTGAATGCGAATCGCATCTTTGACCACATCATAAGCCAAGGATTTGATTTTCTTCGAAATGGTTGCTGTAAAAAATAAGGTTTGACGGTTTTTCGGAATTTTCTTTAACACATCGTGGATGTCCTTCGTGAATCCTAGGTCCAACATCAAATCTGCTTCATCTAAAACCAACATTTCCAATTTGGAAATATCAATGAATCCTTGGGCAATCAGGTCGAACATGCGTCCTGGCGTGGACACCAAAATATCCAACCCATTTTTTAATTGAGTGATTTGTTTTTCTTGTTCAACTCCACCGTAAAGTCCTAGGACACTCACTGGTGTTTTTGCCCCAATTTGCACTACAACATCTGAGATTTGTTTCGCTAATTCACGCGTTGGAACCAGTACCAATCCACGGATTCCTTTGTACGCTCCGCGTCTTTTTGTCGCGAATTTATGCAACATCGGAATGACAAAAGCTGCCGTTTTTCCTGTACCTGTTTGTGCAACGGCCATGACATCTTCTCCATCCAAAATGGGTTTAATGGCTCTGTGTTGAATGTCGGTTGGACGCTTGAATCCTAGGATGTCAAGCTGGTCTTTGATTTCGTCAATAAGGGAATAGTCCTTGAATTTCATACGACAAAGGTACGGATGTTTGAGTGGAATCGGATAACTATCCATGATTTCCTGAGGTGAATGAACCTTTTTAAGTTACGTGTGTAAGCAAGGAAAAACAGACACACATGAAAAGAATCTTCTTATTAACGGTATTAGCGACTTTCACTTGGAAAGCGCAAGCCACAGAAAAAGACCTCATCAAGGCAAGTTTATCCGAAGTCACCGTGTATTCACAAGGTGCACAATTGCATCACAAGGCAAATTACACCGCAAAGGTTGGTGTAACGGAAGTGAGTATTGAAGGGATTAGTCCATATATTGATCCGAAAAGTATTCAAGTGAAAGCAACTGGAAATGTGGTGATTTTGGATTCGAAGTATGTCCTTTACTATCCACAACCAACACAAGTCACAGAAGACGGCATCCCATTAAAAATCAAACGCAGCATTTCATTGTTGGAAGATTCCTTGCGTTCTTGGAACTTCGACATTCAGGAAATTGATGATGAAATCGGTGTATTAAATGCGACGAAATACATCATCAGTAATAATGGTTCGATGAAAGGCTCTGGAAAGGTGAACGATTCCATTCAATTATTGAAGTCTGCGGTGGACTATTATGCTTTAAAAATGAATGAAATCAACAAAAAACTATTGACCTTACAACGCAAAAAAGCAGTAAAGGTAGATGCAAAAAAAGAAATGGAAGCGCGTTTAGAAGAATTGCGCAATTACCAAAATGGGAATGGCTTGAACGTTGAGAACAACAAAGCCATTCCACGTATCGTGATTACCCTTTCTTCCAATGAAGTGGTCAGTGGAAAATTGAGTTTCTCTTATGTCATTTCTCAAGCTGGCTGGACTCCCCTGTACGATTTACGCAGTGACTCCTCAACCGGAAAAATCAACTTAACGTATAAGGCGCAAGTACACCAAAATTCTGGATTAGACTGGAACGATATTCGTTTGAACATTTCAACCAACAATCCATACGCCAATAAAACGAAACCTGAATTAAATCCATGGTACATTGATTACCAAGCAGCATATGGACGCAAAGTGCAAGAAGCAGCAGTATGTTCTGGCACAAGCGCTGGATTAATCAATACGCAAGCGATGAACATGGGGTATTCTTTCACGCAAAAAGACTTGGGAGATGCTTTATCTGCCGCAAACTTCACCAAAGTTGTTCAAATGCTCATTGCCGCCGAATTTAAAATCGACCTACCCTACTCGATTCCTTCCAATAATGATCAACACATGGTACTCATCAAGCAAACGGATTTAGCAACAACTTTCAAATACTATGCTGTTCCAAAAATGGATCCAGGGGTATTCTTGGTTGCCCAAATGACAAAATTGGATGAATTGCAATTGATTCCAGCTAAGGCTAATATCTTCTTTGATGGTTCCTACATTGGGGAAACTTACATCGATCCAACGCGCATGGAAGACACCTTGAATTTGTCGCTAGGAAAAGATCCAAACATTGTGGTGAAACGAACTTTATTGAAAAAAGAATGCAAGGACAAGGTCATTCAAGATAAGCGCGAACGAACGTTTGCGTACTCGATTGAAGTTCGAAATAGTAAATCGAGTCCGATTGATATTGTGATTCAAGATCAAATTCCAATTACACAAAATACGGACATCACCATTGAGTCAGTCAACTTGGACAAAGGACGTTTAAACGAACGAACCGGAGTCATCGAATGGAGTTTCAACTTGAAACCGAAGGAAAATAAAGTGATCGACTTTGACTACAAGATTCGCCACTCGAAAGACAAAGAAATTAATATCTAAACGAAAAAGCCCCTGACGATTCTGTCAGGGGCTTTTTCGTTATATTCTTTTTTTCCAATTCGAAGGATTTAACTTCGTATGAAATACCGCGATAATGATGAACTTATGATTTTTAGCATCTATAAAATAATGAATCATATATGGAAAAGTCGTCATAACCTTTGAACGAACCTCTTGATATTTCAAGGCGAAAGCATAAGGGTTCAATTGTATGATGGAAACATCTGCGCTTATATGTTCAAGAAAAAGTTTTCCTAAACCTACTTTTCTTTCATTATACCAAATAACTGTTTTTTCAATGTCTTTTCTTGCCTGAAAAATAATTTCAGCCCGCCACATCAAACCTCTTTTTCAAGATCATCCATTGCCTTTTGAAAGGAAGTTGCATTCAATGGATTACGTTCGTATTCCGCCATCCGGTCGTTCAACTCATTTTTTTGCCATGTAGGTAATTCGTATCCCTCCTGTTCTAGCCCAGTAAATTTTGTTTTTAGTTCATTCCATTCCTCAATTGGAATAAAGACGCCCGTGGTTTTCCCATGCTCATCTGAAATATATTGAACGCTCATCTTGATGGATTTTAATTGTATATCGATGGATCATACTTCTATCAACTTAAAGATAAGAAAAAAAACAGTGATAAACGGTAAATCCATTCAATTTTTAAAATCCACGAAGAGTTCGATCAAATCAAACAATCGTACAGTTTTATTTAATGACTCGCCACGTACTTTCTGTATTCCATTTTGTTGGAATCAAAAGTCATCAGTTTGGCAAGTGCTGTTGCATTCTCACGATCTAACAAACGATCTGACAAGAATTTTGCGACTTCCAATTTATTTTCATCGTATGTATACAATTCTACAATTTTCCCTGCTTGATCCGTTGTAAGGCACGTTGCTTTCAAGGCCAATTTCACTGCTTCGACACGATCATCTTCAAAACTTTGGTCTTTCAATTCTTCCAGGAATGTTGGCAAATTATTCAAGGTGCGATTGCAAGAAATCAACGCTCCAGATGTATTTACGTTCGTTTGCGTATTGACTTGATTCTGTTGTGCATTCGTTTGATAATTGACGTTCCCACCTGAGTTGGTAGTCGTCGTGGTGGTGGTAGTGGTAATTGTTGTTTGTCCAGTCGTTTGCTGCGTATTCATTCCATTCGCATTCACGTTCATCTGAACATTCCCATTGTTTCCATAGGTGTTTTGCGTTTGCATGCCGTTCGCATTGACATTCATGTTGATGTTGGCGTTATTGGACGGAGTCACCGATTGATTCGTTCCCGTTGCATTGACATTCATGTTTACAGTAGCGTTTGGATTCACTTGCTGTTGTTCCATTCCAGTCGTATTCACATTCATGTTCACACCCATATTTCCACTTTGCATGTTGGGATCCATTCCTGAAACATTGATACTGATTCCCACATTGCCATTTTGCATCGTCGGATCCATACCATTTCCAGAAACATTCATGTTCATATTCACATTTCCATTTTGTGTGGATTGCGTTTGATTCATGCCATTTGCATTCACGTTCACATTCATCCCGACATTTCCTGTCTGCGTTGTTTGCGTTTGATTCATGCCACCTGCATTGACATTCATGTTCACATTCGCATTTGGATTGGACGTTTGTTGATTCATGCCATTTGCATTCACGTTCATCGTCACATTACCATTTGTAGGTGTTTGGACATTGGTATTAGTGTTCGCGTTGGTCGTTTGCGTAGTCGTGGTTTGTACTGTAGTGGTTTGAACCACTGCATCTGAGTAAACCGCAGTATCTGTCGGACGATAAACAACGGCACTTGGATTGATCACTCCTGCCGTAGGCACGATGCTCACCAACTGTAATTTTCCCACTCCTTTTTTAAAGACAATGCGTGTGGTAATATCGCTTGGCTCGTCCATGAAAAAGTTTTTATTCACATCCGGCGTCTTCCCGTCAGCGAAAATAATCTTCAATGAATACCCGCCATTCTTGATTCCTGCAATGTACACATTTGTTTGTGGCTGGGAATTTTGTTTAATCCCATTCAAAATCGCATAGAACTGTTGTCCACCATTATTAAAAATGGTCAAGTTGCTTTGAGCAATGGAAATCACGCTCATAAAAGCAAATAAAACACTTGTAATCAATTTCATAATCATTATTTTTTTCAAAAATACACAAATTTGATGTGCTTGTCAAAATGCTATATCAATCCTTTTCCTAACTTCGCAAACATGAATTTTGTCATTGTCGATGTGGAAACAACCGGAGGAAATACCAAAGACTCCAAAATCACTGAATTAGCGATGTACAAATACGATGGCGAAAAAGTCATCGATTCCATGATCTCCCTAATCAACCCAGAGCAAGCCATTCCCGAGTTTATCGTTCGCTTAACAGGCATCACCGATTCCATGGTTGCAGACGCTCCGAAATTTTATGAACTAGCAAAAGACATCATCGAATTCACCAAAGACTGCGTATTTGTCGCTCACAATGTCGCCTTCGACTACGGCATGTTTCGCAGTGAATTTCGTCGTTTGGGCTATGACTTCAGGTTACCGCATTTGTGTACGGTTCGCGCCTCGCGTTATGTCATTCCTGGACACGCCAGTTACAGTTTAGGGAAATTATGCCGTGAAATTGGCATCGAAAACAATGCGCGTCACCGAGCAGATGGCGACGCCAAAGCAACCACCGAGTTATTTCACCTGATTTTTCACAAGGACCCAAACAACTTACGTACGTTTGTTCAACAAGAACTGAATCCAAAATCCATTCACCCAAATCTAAGTTTGGATGTGATCGATAACCTGCCTTCAAAAACAGGGGTGTATTTGTTGTACAACGAATTCAACCAATTGATTTACATTGGGAAAAGCATCAACATCAAGAAACGCATCGAACAACACTTGCGCAATACGAAAACGGCAAAAGGACTAAAAATGATTCAGGATATTTGCCGCATTGAACATGAATTGACTGGCAGTGAATTAATTGCGATGTTGTTGGAATCCGAATTAATTAAAAAACACCAACCCATTTACAACAGAAAGTTGCGCAAAAGCTTCTTTCCCTTTGGTATTTTTGATGAAGTGGACGAACAAGGTTACATCCAATTGAAAGTTGATTCGATTGCGAAAAAAGAAGGACATCCACTGATCCATTTTTCAAGTAAAAAAGAAGGGACGGATTATTTAACCTATCAAGTAGAAAAGTTTGAACTGTGTCAAAAACTATGTCACCTGTATCCGACACAATCCGCATGTTTTCATTACACGATTAAATCCTGTAAAGGAGCTTGTGTGCAAGAGGAATCAACCGATTCCTATAATGCGCGAATTGATGCACTCATTGAACAATTGAACTTTAAAGGTTCTTCCTTTTTTATTATCGACAAAGGAAGAAATAAAGGCGAAAAAAGCTTGGTTTGGATTGACCGTGGCATGTACAAAGGTTACGGCTACGCACCCTTTCATTTTCACGGAAAAGAGCCCATGCATTGGATGAGATACATTCAATTAGAAGCCGAAAACCGCGATAACAAATCGATTATCAACTTGTTTTTACGGAAGGACAAACGTCACCGATTAGTTACGCTATAACGTTAGACTATGCTTGGAAAAGTACGTGTATTAGGCTCTGGAACATCACAAGGAATCCCAATGATTGCCTGTGATTGCGACACTTGTCTGTCCACCGACCCAAAGGATAAACGACTCCGTGCATCGATACTCATCGAATTAAATGGAAAGAACTATGTCGTTGATGCTGGACCTGATTTTCGCACACAAATGTTGAGAGAGCATGTCAAACAATTAGACGCTATTCTCTTTACGCATGAGCACAAAGATCATGTGGCGGGTTTGGATGATGTGCGCGCCTTTAATTTCTTCTCAGAAAAACCGATGGACATCTATTGCACGGACAATGTAGAAGTTGCCTTGCGGAGAGAATTTCATTACATATTTGATGAAAACAACTATCCAGGTGTGCCAAAAATTACATTGAATCGCATCGATAAACATGCGTTTGAACTAGATGGAATTCGCATTCAACCGATTGAGGTCCTGCATTACAAATTGCCCGTACTTGGTTTTCGCATTGGTAACTTTGCCTACATTACGGATGCGAAAACAGTTTCGCAAGAAGAAAGAGAAAAACTGAAAGATGTTGACATTTTGATCGTTAATGCCTTGCACAAATTTCCGCACATCTCTCATTTTAACTTAGATGAAGCCCTGGCGTTTATTGCGGATATCCAACCCAAACAAGCTTACTTAACACACATCTCTCATCTTTTCGGTCGACACGAACACATTCTGGAAGAATTACCATCCAACGTATCCGTCCTCTACGACGGCATGCAGCTTGAATTCACATGCTAACAAGGTAAATGTGAATAAATCAACTGATTTACCTTTCTCTTGCAAGATGAAAAATGCTAATTTCGAACCGTGCAAGCACCAAAACTAATTGACATCAAAGAACTAATCCGAAGTAAAAACCCCAAATTATTGCGGTATTTACCAGGATTTGTCTTGCGCTATCTGCGTAAAACGCTGCATGAAAAAGAGTTAAATGCGTTTATCACGGCGCATGGCGAATTGGAAGGACATGCCTTCTGCGAAGCGGCAACCAAGTATTTCAATTTCAAGTTTGAAGTGGACGGAATCGAGCACATTCCCAAAACAGGACCGATTATCATCGCTATGAATCATCCGCTTGGTGGTGTGGATGCCATCGCATTTATCGTGGCACTGCAAAACCATCGCAGAGACTTGAAATTCATTGTGAACGATTTGCTAACCAACCTTGACAATTTAAACGAGTTCTTTGTTGGCATCAATAAACATGGGAAAAACGGCATTTCCACAAGAGAACGGATCAAGCAAGCTTTTTACGAAGATCAAGCTCTGTGCATCTTTCCAGCCGGAATGGTGAGTCGCATTTACGATGGACAGATTCAGGATAGCGAATGGAAAAAAACGTTTATCACTTATGGACGTGAACTGAATCGTCCAATTGTCCCGATCCACATCAGTGGACAACTATCTCCATTCTTCTACCGCTTATATAAAATCCGAACATTCTTCGGCATCAAAGCCAACATCGAGATGTTCTATTTGGCAGATGAAATGTTGAAACAAAAAAACAAAACCATTCGATTTACCGTTGGAAAACCAATCATGGGCAAAGACATCGATCCAAACATGGACGATTTAAAAGCAGCAAATTGGTTTAAATCACAAGTATATCATTTAAAAAAAACGAAATGAAACCAATTAGAGAAGCGATTTCAAAAGAACTATTGAAAGCTGAATTAACGACAGATCGTTTTTTACGTGTCACACGAAAAGGAGGAAATGAAATTTACATGGTCAATTGCCACAATGCACCGAATGTTTTGGAGGAAATTGGTCGTTTACGCGAGGTGACTTTCCGCGCATCCGGTGGAGGAACCGGCGAATCCATCGACTTAGATGAATTTGATTTAGGTCCTTACGCCTACGAACAACTCATTGTTTGGTCTGTGGAAGATGAAGAAATCATCGGCGGATACCGTTTTAAAAAATGCAAGGAGGCAATCGATGATCAACAAAATATTCACTTGTCCACCACGCATTACTTTGACTTTAAACCAGCGTTTATTTCGGATTATTTGCCAAATACGATTGAACTAGGACGCAGCTGGGTTCAACCCAATTTTCAGCCATCTGTCAATCCGAAAAAAGGATTGTTTGCCTTGGATAACATATGGGATGGACTCGGAGCCTTAATTCGTTTTAATCCAGAAATCGACTATTTCTTTGGTAAAGTAACCATGTATCCAAATTACGATGTGGCTTGCCGTGATTTCCTATTATTCTTTTTACATAAGTTTTTTCCAGATAAAAGTGGACTGATGCACGCTTTTTATCCACTTGAAATTCAGTCAGACCCAGCCATTTTTGAAGAATTAATCATGGGACTTGACTACAAAGAAGCGTTCAAAACCTTGAATACCTTCACAAGAGAGCGAGGCGAATTTATTCCGCCGTTGATGAATATTTACATGAATTTGTCACCAACCATGATGACGTTTGATACCGCGATTAATCCAGATTTTGGAAATGTAGAGGAAACAGGAATTTTGGTGAAAATCGCGGACATTTATCCAGATAAAAAGGAGCGTCACATTGACTTTTAAGACTTACTATTCAGCCATTCTTCTAAATTGACATTACCAGTTTGACGTTTTACCTTCTCTTTTATGCGAGAAATGTACATGTCCACATGTTTTATTCCCATTTTCTCGGAAATATACTTTGACGGTTTATCGTAGCAGTATTTCATCTTCAAAACCAATGCATCGCGTTTATTGACAGATCCAAGCACTGCTTCAAATAACTGGGTAATTAATTCCTCTTGATCGTAAACGGGATGTTCAGATACAATCACTTTCTCAGAGGTGGTATTCACCCACACTTGATTCTTTTTGGCTTGACGTTTACGGATTTCAGAGATGCAGAAATGATGTGTAATGGTTTTTAACCAGCCATAGGACGCGAACAACTCCGGTTGGTGATCGTAACGCTCGGCAATCAATTGGTAAAAATGAATGGAAAATTCTTGAAAAGTATCCGGTAATTCAGATGCAGGGATGCTTCTTCGCATGACATGCTTAAAAAAGGATCCATGCTGAGTCATTAACTCATTATAAACCATGGTATGTCGTGCGCTGTTCATCGTTTTCCGACAAAACAAAAATCAGTCCAAAATTTTCACAAACCAAAAATTCCTCGTTTTATTTACACTAAAAACACTTTTTTAGCCTTAAATTCACAATTAAATTTCGTTTTCTTCGTTGTTGAACCATGCGCAAATTAGTATTTCTAATTTTCTTCCTTCCATTTTTGAGCAAAGCTCAATATTATGGTGGTACACAAACCTTCCAATTTTTGAATGCCTCTACCTCTGCACGCAACGCAGGAGCTGGAAATGGATTGATTAGCGTTTACGATAACGACCTTGGTCTCGCTTTGGATAATCCGGCTTTGTTGAACGAAAAAATGAAAGGACAACTTCAGTATTCCTACGGAATGTATCCCGCCGGAGTAAACTATGGCAACGTCAGCTATGCCTTTCATTCGAAATTAGGAACCTTTGCTCCAAGTGTCCGTTATTTCAGCTATGGAAAATTTGTAGAAACAGATGAAATTGGAAATGCCATTGGTGAATTTAGCGGTTCAGAATATGCAATTGGAACCAGTTATTGCCGAAAAATAAATGATGTCATGAGTATTGGGGCAAGCCTATCGATACTTGGCTCTCAATTGTACCGATACAGCTCCTTCGGTTTCACCTCCAGTTTTAGTGGATTATTGGTACACCCGAACAAATTATTATGTGCGACATTCCTAGTGAAAAATGCTGGTTTGACGTTAAAGGATTACACAGGAACGAGCCAATCTCAATTGCCGTTAGATGTTCAAGTAGGCATGAGTTACAAGCTCAAACACGCTCCTTTTCGATTTGGATTCCAAGCACACCAACTCAATCACCTGAACAACGTCTACCTAGACCCACTTGCAAAACCGACGTATGATCCATTAACAGGAGACACCATTCCAATTTACACACCTTCCATCGGAACAAAAATCGCCAATCACTTTAATTTTCAAGTGGAATTACTGGCGTCAAAATCCTTTCAAATGCGCGCAGGATTCAACTACATGCGACGTGAGCAATTAAAGGTAACAGATCATCCCGGACTTGCTGGTTTCTCGACAGGTTTCTCGTTGAAATTAAAGAAATTTAATTTGGATTATGGCATTCAATTCTACTCCAAAGCGGGAACCATTCATTCCATTGGACTAAGTTCATCCTTGAGCAACTGGAAGAAAAAGTAAGCCTACTTGCTTAGGTCCGTTAAATGGAAATCCTTCGTTAACGAAATGTACGCATCATGGTAGGATCCGTCTAAATTCCGAATCGTTAATTCATCTTCTATTACTTTCCTTTCATCCTTCACAAAATCAACGATGACGCGCTTGTTTAACTTTTGTGTATTTGCGTGAATGGCGATGATACGAGCTGGAAACAAACCGTAGGACTTACCTAAATCCAACAAAAAGGAGCGCTGATCCCCAGGGATAATTAACGTGAAAATCCCTTCATTTGATAACAATTCAGCGGCCTTTCTCACGAATAAGTCGAATTGCTCCCGACTCATATGCTTGGCTTGATCTTGCGTTTCATTTCCCGACTTTAACCCATCAACGTAAAAAGGTGGATTGCTAAAGATCAGGTCATATGTTTTTGTTGATTCAAAAGATAAAAAATCCATCGAATACACCTGAACCGAATTTGGCCATGGCGAATGTTGTACGTTCCATGCACATTCTTTCGCTGCTGTTTCGTGGATTTCAATTGCGTCAATTTCTAATCGTGGATTTTGCTGAAGCGCCATCAAGGAAAGCACGCCTGTCCCTGTGCCGATATCTAAACCACGCGTTTTACCCTGTGCTGGAATTAATGCACCAAGGACCATGCTATCAGTTCCTACTTTAAGTGGATTGTTCGACTGTTGAACATCGAACTGCTGAAAGCGAAAAACGGACAAATCAATAGGCTTTTGCGAAGATTACGCGTCCTGCAGATGGTTTTCCTGTAACCATGCAAACACCCGCTTCTTCTTTGCGATCCAAGGCAATGCAACGAATGGTCGCTTTGGTTTCTTCTTTGATGCGTTCCTCTGTTTCAGAAGTTCCATCCCAATGCGCTAAAAAGAATCCACCTTTGTCGATTTCTTTTTTGAATTCGTCATACGAATCTATTTCACGGGTATTTTCCAAACGGAAGGCTTTTGCGCGCGCTAATAGGTTGGACTGAATGTCCGCCAACAATTGTTCAATGTGATTTTCTAATCCATCAAAGTCGACTACCTCTTTGGTTTTATTGTCACGACGAGCGATTTCTGCTTTTCCATTTTCCAAATCTCTTGGACCCATTGCTACACGAACAGGTACTCCTTTTGACTCGTATTCGGCAAATTTCCATCCTGGACGACGGTTTTCGTCATCGTCGTATTTAAAGGAGATGCCCTTTGCTTTTAATTTTTTTGACAACTCAGCCATTTTCTCTGAAATCGCTGCTAACTCTTCATCTGTGCGATAAATTGGAACAGCCACCACTTGAATGGGAGCCAAGGCCGGAGGAAGAACCAATCCTTCGTCATCGGAATGTGTCATAATCAAAGCACCCATTAAACGTGTCGAAACACCCCAAGATGTTGCCCAAACATAATCTAATTTACCTTCTTTATCGGCAAACTTCACTTCAAATGCTTTCGCGAAATTTTGTCCAAGAAAATGGGAAGTCCCCGCTTGAAGTGCTTTTCCATCTTGCATCATCGCTTCGATGCACAAAGTGTCGTCCGCTCCAGCAAAACGTTCATTCGCGGTTTTTCTTCCTTTTATCACAGGCATCGCCATGTAGTTTTCAGCGAAATCTGCATAGACATCTAACATTTGCTCCGTTTCCGCAATCGCTTCTGCTTTCGTTGCATGCGCAGTGTGTCCTTCTTGCCACAAAAACTCTGTCGTTCTTAAGAACAAACGCGTTTTCATTTCCCATCGAACGACATTCGCCCATTGGTTAATCAAAATCGGTAAATCACGGTAAGACTGAATCCAATTTTTGTAAGAGTTCCAAATAATGGTTTCAGAAGTTGGACGAACAATTAATTCTTCTTCCAATTTAGAGTCTGGATCTACCACAACGCCACTTCCATCCTCTGCATTCTTTAAGCGATAATGAGTTACAACCGCACATTCTTTGGCAAATCCATCCACGTGACTTGCTTCTTTGCTCAAATAGGATTTTGGAATGAATAACGGAAAGTACGCATTCGAGTGTCCCGTTTCTTTGAATTTTACATCCAAAATATCACGCATTTTCTCCCAAATTGCATAACCATAGGGCTTGATCACCATGCATCCACGAACATCGGAATGTTCGGCTAAATCTGCACGGTAAACCAATTCGTTATACCATTTTGAATAATCTTCTGCTCTCGTAACGTATTTCTGTGCCATTGCTCCTGTAATTGAATGCAAAGGTAGGGAAAATACTTCAAAAATAAAGAGATGCTGAGCGGAGAATCATCGGTTCTAGCGATTGCTCTTACTGGCTTCTGGAGTCAATTGATTTGAGATCAAATCATGGGTGTAATGCTGGTACATCGCTTTCATTTGCTCGATGATTTTCTGCTCATGAGAACTGCGTTTTTGCTTCATATTCTCATTCCAAACCGTGTTCATGAATCCATGATTGGTCATGTCGAAATTGATCAAATTACCTTGTTCACACACCATTTTCGGCATACTATTCGGATTAAAATAAGAAGTTCCGAATGCATAATACGTGCTTTTAATTCCTAATAAATCCAATACGGTTGGAAGAATATCAATTTGTTGAAACACCTTACCCTTTGGTACTTTTGGTAAGTTCATCGAAGCATGATAGAAACCAATTGGAATGCGATAGGTCCAATTCAATGAATGTCGGTCGCGACGCTGGGTTGGTCCTACGTGATCGGCACAAAACACAAACAAGGTATGTTTGAACCAAGCTTGCTTTTGTGCTTTTACCCAAAACTCCCTTAAGGCCATGTCGACATAGGAAATTGTCGCGCAAAGCGGTTCTGGACCTTTCTTCACTTTAGCTTTAAATTCCGTAGGAATCGTGTATGGATGATGCGAAGACAGGGTGAAAATCATGGAAAAGAACGGTGACTTGAAATGACTCATCTCGTCCGCTGCAAAGCTCAGCATATGATGATCTTCAATGCCCCAATTCCCGTCAAAGTGCGCATCATTTGGGTATTCATTTCGCCCATAATAGCGATCAAATCCAGCAGCGGAGGTGAATCCATCAAAACGCATAGAACCATTGTTCGCCCCATGAAAAAAGGCGGAAAAATAGCCATCTTTCTTTAAAATGGATGGAAGTCCTTGAAATTGATTCGAACTATACGAGGACAAAATAAACGACTCATTGGTATAGGCTGGAATCGATGAAACCACAGATGGAACAGCGTCCATGGACGTCCGGGAATTTGCAATCGCATCCTCAAAGAACATCGATTTTCCTAGAATGGAATCTAAAAATGGGGTATAGCTTTCGGGACTATTTGGACCACAATACATGGTGCCAAAACTCTCTAAAAGGATAAAACATACATTCGTTCCTTTTGGCAAGAGCCGTTGTGGATTTGTCTCCTGAACTGGATTAAAGATCGTGTTGAGTTGTGTTTCGTCAAAATAATGTTTCTCCTCTACCCCTTTCATGTTCCAAGTCTTCACTAAGGTGAATGCCGTGTTCAATACAGCAGGAGCGTTTTCCAGACTACTGTAATTCGTTGCCTCAATGATGCCGATTGGTTTTAATTGAAAACCACCTCGTCCGATCAAAATGCTACTTCCTAAAATCAATACAAAGGACGCCCATTGTTTTTTATCATTCCAAAGAACCGGCGTCGATTTCACCTTTAGAAAACTACGACCAATGAACCATAAACTGAGGACAAAAAACAAAATCAACCACCAAAACTCCAAGATAAAATCACCAGCAAGACTCGATGTTTCCGTGTTGGTCAACATGTAGACAAAGTAATCGAAACTGGTGCGCTTTGCGGTATAGGAAAAATAGGCCACATCCCAAGCGTTGAAAACAAAAATCGAAAAGGAGGTGAGGTAAAACACTGGGATTTTAATCCATGTTCGTACTTTTTCCCAGGAATTAGGCAAGGGGAAATAACTCAAGATCAGGAAGGGGAAAAAGAACAAGGCAATGGTAATCAAATCGAACCAAGCACCAATCACATAGTCTTTTAAGTAAAATTCCGGGAACTTTTTGCTATTTGAAACAACCAACATGACACGGTACATGCTCAAGCAAAGCCAAACCCACGCAAGAGGTTTAAACGATTTTAAAATCGATCGATTCATCTAGGCAAATTAGTAGGTCATCAAACGTTGGATTGCTTCTTCCAAACGCTCAGATGCCAAAAACTGTTTTTCCAAAGTCACTGCAAACGGAACCGGAGTATCCAGAGAAGCCACTCGTAGAACGGGAGCATCCAAGTTTTCAAAGCAATGCTCAGTAATCAACGCGACCAACTCACCACCGATACCGCCTGTCATGCAATCTTCATGAAGCACAAGGACTTTTCCTGTTTTATTCGCAGCAGCGAAAATGGCTTCTTTGTCCAAAGGCAATAAGGTACGTAAATCGACGATTTCTGCAGAAATCTCCGGGAACTTCGCAAGGGTTTCGGTTGCCCAATGAACACCGAGTCCGTATGTGATGATGGTTAAATCGGTTCCGTGACTTACCGTTCTAGCTTTACCGATTTCCACCGTATAATAATCCGTTGGAATTTCTTCTTTTAAACTGCGGTACAAGTATTTGTGTTCAAAGAACAAAACTGGATTTGGGTCCTCAAATGCTGCATTCAGTAATCCTTTGGCGTCGTATGGTGTCGAAGGATATAAAATCTTCAATCCTGGCGTGTGAAAAAACCATGCTTCATTGCTTTGAGAGTGAAATGGTCCAGCGGCTGTACCTGCACCCGTCGGCATGCGGACAACAACATCTGCGTTTTGACCCCAACGCCAATGCATTTTCGCTAAATTATTGATGATTTGATTAAATCCACATGTGACAAAATCAGCAAACTGCATTTCTACCATGGCTTTCATTCCTGAAATAGATAATCCGAGTCCAGTTCCAACAATTGCTGATTCACACAACGGAGTATTTCGTACACGGTCTTTTCCAAATTTCTCCACGAGTCCTTCGGTTACTTTGAAAGCACCACCGTATTCAGCGATATCTTGCCCCATTAAAACGAGTCCTTGGTGTTTTTCCATGGACTGAATGAGGGCATCTTGAATCGCATCAATAAAACGCTTTTCCGTTTTTTGTCCGCTCGCCTCCACTACTTGTTGAATGTGAGGGGCATAAACATCGGACATTTCGATTTCCAAACTAGCCTCAATCGCCGGTTCAGCTTGCGCTTGATCGAATCCAGCTTGAATTTCTTCTTTGATCGATTCTTTGATTTCTTGCACCTTCGCTTCGGTGAGTAGTCCAAGTTCTACTAAAAAAGCTTCGAAATTGGAAACAGGATCTTTTTTCTCCCATTCCTCTTGTATTCCTTCTGGGTAGTATTTCGTCCCGGACGATTCTTCGTGTCCACGCATACGGAACGTCATCAATTCCAATAAATATGGCTTAGGATTCACTCGAATTTCATCGTTGATTTGACGCATTACTCGAATGACTTCTAAGACATTATTACCATCTACTTGAAGCGCATTCATTCCGTATCCAATTCCTTTATCGATGAATTGTTTGCATCTAAATTGCTCAACAGAAGGTGTAGAAAGTCCCCAGCAGTTGTTTTCTATGGCAAAAATAACGGGCAAGTCCCAAACAGCGGCAACATTCAAGGACTCGTGAAAATCCCCTTCTGACGCACCACCGTCGCCGGTAAATACCAATGTTGATTTTTGACTTTTTGTAATTTTATTTGCTAAAGCGATTCCATCGGCAATTCCAAGTTGTGGACCAAGGTGCGAAATCATTCCGACCAGTTTATGTTCTTGGGTTCCAAAGTGGAAACTACGATCTCTCCCTTTGGTGAAGCCGTTTAGTTTTCCTTGAAATTGAGAAAAAAGTCGATTTAGCGGAATGTCACGTGTGGTGAAAACGCCCAAGTTTCGGTGCATGGGTAGGATGTATTCATCCGCATCCATGGCGTAAGCACATCCAACAGAGATGCCTTCCTGACCCCAGCCTGAAAACCACTTCGTGATTTTTCCTTGGCGCAGGAGAATGAGCATTTTTTCTTCAATTAATCTTGGACGGACCAATTTGTGGTAAATACTCAATAACTCTTCATCAGAGAATCCTTCTCGGTTAAATGCGATTTGTGACATGTGTCTTTTACTTTAAATACTCGATACTATGCGAAAGAAGAACAGCTTCCTTGTCCACTGAATGCAAAAAATTATACTTTCAATCCACGAACCACGCGTTCTTTGCGTTTTGTTTTTTGAAGTCGTTTTTTCACTACTAACAAATGTGCAGAACGTGGAGCACCACGCATGAGGTCAACCTTGTAAACATTTTCTCCGTAATTGATTTTTGGACCACCTTGACTATTCCAATCAGCTTCGAAGTAATAACGTTTCACGCTACTTCCTTCAGCCTTTGTGGCGAATGATAAGATGCGACCATCACCTAATTCGAAACGTACTTGCACTTCGCCTTTTGGGCCAAAATTTTCGAATACACACTTCGTCATCGCCGGAATAACAATGCTTTCGCGTTCACTACTCGAACTAGCTACGAGCGTTCCATTTTGCGTTGTATTTTGACTATCATCTCTTTTTTCTTGATTTAAGATAATCGTGTGAGAGGTATAAAATTGAACTTGACGCATTTTCTCGTCAGTATCCAAGGAAAATTCATCTCTAAGTTGCGTTGTATATGGAACCTTTACCCCACATGAAATGAGCACCAAACTCATTGAAAATAAAAACATGATATTCTTCATAATCCGTAATTTTGGTCAAATTTACAGAAAATCGCAATGAAAAATCTGAAAAAACACTTTTTAACATGGATCATTTTGAGTTTCATTGGACTCTTTGGGTTTTCATGTACGGAAACGAAATCAGGAAAGATAAAAGATTTGGATTCGATTCGCTCCACTTCCAATTACCACAGCAAACCAAAACCCATTCAATCCGCCGATGTTTTTCAAGCGTTATTGGATCGATACAACCAAGACTCCGTTCAATTAGCCATTTCGAGCATGTCAAAAGACACGACGGACTCTTTCCTCGATCAATTCATTTTTGAGAAAGCCGATCGGTATTATTTGACCGACTCTAATCAACATGCCTATAATCACCGTTTTTGGTTATTCAAAAACGATTCCAATGCCGTTAAAAACACCTTTTACAATTGGTTTGACCAACAATTCTGTCAACGAAACGCTACGATTAAAATACTTAGTCGTCAAAAACTATATCCAGGAAACCTTGTGTTTATTTGCACCAACCAAAGCATACATGTGGTCAGCAGTGAATCAAAAATTGATTTGCTCAAATGGCTGCGTTTTATTCAATTTACTGAAAATAAAACGCGCTTTATTTACATTTGTCAGCAGGTTAAGAACAAGCCTGCTCTGTGGTATTCGTACAACCTTAAGAAAACAACGTTAATTCCAGCACAATGAACCTATTAAATCGTGGACAAATCGTGGTCTTTCCCACAAATGAATTTGAAAAATGGGCGACTCAACACAGCGAAGAAACGTTGTATTTTTCAGAGAATCCAGAACCATCCGTTTATTTGATCGAAGAGGAATTCTGGGAAGATGAATTGATGATTGAAAAATACCGAAAGAAAATCATGGCAAGAGAATGTTCTGAAATTTGCTTAGATCAAAGCAAATGGCCTGTGGTAAAGGACAATGAAACTTTTTTTCGTTACTTTAAGGCTCACCTAGGCATTATGGTGGTGGACTTATTAGACACTGACCTAAGCTTAGAAGAGCTCGAATTATAAGCTCTTGAACAAATTCGCATTTAAATAACGTGGATCATTGGTTACTTCCTCTCCTAGCCAAGGGGGTAAAACAAATTCCTCATCCGAAGAAAGCAATTCTATTTCTGCCAAAATGAGTCCTTCGTGTTTGCCATGGAAGACATCAATTTCCCATGTGTGCCCTTGAATAGAAACTTCATAACGCGTTTTTTGTAAGCACTTCAATTGAGCGACCTGTATCATTTCATTGGCGTCCTGAAGAGCAACCTCGTATTCAAATTCATGTCTCGAAATCCCTTTCCCCATCTTAATCGTTAGAAAGGCTTTTGTTCCTTTCACTCGAATACGGATAGACTTTTCGTCATCCTGAAACAAATATGCTTGTTGAATTTCATGCTTTGCTATTGTAGCTTCGTTCATCCAGTCCATGGATTGAATGAGATACTTGCGTTCGATTTCGAGCATTTTTTTATTTTTTTTTCATAATTTTACCAAAGATGCAACTTAATGTGAAAGTGTTGCGTCAAACGATGTGAAATTTTAAAGTGTAACTAATGAAATTAAGCCTAACTATTCTGTCTATTTGTTTCCTAGGATTCGGACTAAATGCGCAAAAGAACGTTGAAACAAACGGAATTAAAATCACTACAAAACAGATTAACTGTAACATTCCGGCAGAAGGATATGAGTCAGATTTAATTCAATTGACCATTGAAAACCAAACAAATTCAGTAAAAACTGTTTCTTACAGTTTTGAATTATACTACGATGGTGCATGTGCAACATGTGACCACGAAGAGTACGTATATACCCAAACACTTCAACCACATGAAGTATTAGTTGGTGAATGTTTAGACCGCACACACATGGGCTTGACCATTTTCCATCATATGCCAGCACATTTGACAAAAACAACGCTGACAGATTTCAATATTAAAAACGTTGTTGTAAAATAATCACAATGAAATTTACCAACCTATTTGTTGCAGCAGCGCTTGTTGCTGGATCAATTCAATCATTTTATGCACAATGTACGGTAACGGCAAGTGCACAAAGTACTACCATCCCTTGTAACGGTTCGACTATTTTAAGTGTCGTAGGAAGTGGTATGAGTCAAGTTGCCTTCGGTGAAAACTTCAACAGTGGTCAGCCCGTTGGATGGCAGTTTTCACAAGTTGTCACCATTGCAAACAACACATGCGGGGTTCCTTCGTTAGATGGAACAGATTTCATGTGGATGGGGAACCAATCTGTTGCACCTCGTGAAATGACAACGATTCCATTAGATGTATCTTCTGGTGGACAAGTTTGTTTTGATATGCGTTATGCGATTCAGGCACAAGCGTCTCCTTGCGAAGGTCCCGATTTAGCGAATGAAGGTGTGTACGTTCAATTCTCTACAGATGCTGGACTTTCTTGGACAACCATGCAATATTGGAGTCCAAATGGTGGTTATGATCCAATGCTAACTTCTTGGCAAAACTACTGTATTCCCATTCCGGCGGCTGCTCAAACGACATCTACATCTTTTAGATGGACTCAGTTAGCAGTATCTGGTGCGGCATTTGACCACTGGGGCTTGGATAATATCATGATTACCGCAACAGCTCCTAACTTTAACATTACATGGTTACACGATAACTATTCGTATGGCCCAGGAAATTACACGGGAGACGACCCAACACCGGTTAGTCCAACAGGAACAACGTCTTACATCGTCATGATGACCGATAGTATCAACACGTGCTACGATACCATTACGATTTCTGTCAACTACCCACAAATTGATACAGTTACAACGATTAATCCAACGTGTGGAAGTATCAATGGAAGTTTAACAGCAACCTCTTCCGGTGGAGCTGGTGGATATACCTATAGCATTGGGGCTGCGTTCCAACCTTCTGGAACATTTAACAATTTAGATACAGCCATGTATACCATTATCATGGTGGATCAAAACAACTGTTCTGATACCATGATGGCCATATTAGATGGTGTCGATTCACTTCAAATCACCAATTTAACTTCCGTCACCACCACCTGTGGATTGGATAACGGGGTCATCGATTTTGATGTCGTTGGAGGAACGCCTATTTTCCAATATAGTATTGACAATGGAACAACCTATTCTTCCGCGATTAACTTTATTAACCTTGCTCCTGGTGTTTATCCAATCCACGTAGTCGATCAAAATGGATGTTTTGACAATGAGTCCGTGGAGATTTTCCCATCAACGAATCCAGACATCAACAACTTCAATTCTACTTTGGAATTCTGTAGTTTGTCAGATGGTGGAATTACCTCTACGGCAACACTTGGTGTGACTCCATATCAATTTGTTTTGCACCAAGGAAGTAACCTCATCGCGAACAATGCAACTGGTACCTTTACTGGATTAGAGTCTGGAGATTACTCACTTATCGTCATCGACCAAATTGGTTGTGTGGATAGTGTCACAGTAACTGTTGATTCCATTCCAGCACCAATTGCTCCACTTCAAGATACGGTACTTTGTAATTTAACTTTCCAAATCAACGGGGTACTTTCTTATACTGGAAGTAACTGGACAGCGAATTCGCCGAACATTAATTTCTCGAATCCAGCTGGACAAAATCCAACAATCTTAGCAGATACTGCAGGAGTTTACGCCATCACGGTTACGGATAGCGTTTGTAATTTCACGGAAACATTCCAATTAACATTTGTTGCGGATCCGTATACACACATTTTGGACACGACCTTATGTGTTGGTGAGACACAGGTGCTTGCTGCTCTTGTTCAACCTCAAAACGTAAGTTACCTTTGGTCAACAGGACAAACATCGTCAGTGATTAGTGTGACTGAAACCGGAGATTACATTGTGTCAACAACCAATATGTGCGGTGTTTACATCGATACTGCAACGGTTAGTTTCTACTTCTGTGACATCGAGTTGCCGAATGTCTTTACACCGAATGGAGATGGATCAAATGATTACTTCCAATTGTTGTTCTTTGGTGGATTGAAGACGTTTAATTGTACCATTTTAAATCGTTGGGGTCAAACAATCCGTGAGTACGATGATCCAGCATTTATGTGGGATGGAAAAGACGAATCTGGAGACGACGTCGTTGAAGGTGTTTATTTCTACATTGCGAAAGCAGTCTCTAATGGAGGAAATGAAATCTTGAAACAAGGAAATGTTACCTTAGTTCGTTCGAAGTAATTCGCAAGAATTCCTATCTTTACGCGTGCTTAAACTCAGACAAAATACGCCAAGATGGGTAGTCGTTCTTCTCGACTTAATTATTCATCTTTGTGCGCTCGCATTTGCATACTTAATCCGCTTTGATCTCAAAGCGGATTTTTCTTTGATTCAATCCGAATGGGAAATCCTTTCGAAATCCCTGTGGTTCTTTGTCCTAGTGAAACTACTTGTGTTCTCCCTCTTTCAAATTCACAAAGGATTGGTGCGCTACACTTCTACCGAGGACCTCAAACGTATTTTCCTCGCAGAATTAACCTGTTCCCTACTCTTTCTCCTTGCTGGTCTCGTCCGTTTTCATCAACTGGATGGCTACTTTTTATTCCCGATGTCCGTATTGGTCATGGAATTTCTTGCCAGTGTGACATTTATTGTAGGTGGAAGATTCGTCATTAAATTGTTGTATCTAGAGACAACGAAGGACAAAGGTCAACAAGAGGCAGTCATCATTTACGGTGCCGGAGTTTCCGGATTAATCACGAAGCGTACCTTGGAAAAAGATACGCGAAATCAACAAGTGGGTGTCGCTTTTATCGACGATAATGAAAAACTGAGCGGATCTCGCATCGAAGGTATTCGCGTATACAGCACGAAACAATTAGCAAAACTCAAAGATGAGTTTCAAGCAAATACCTTGATTGTCGCTATCCAAAATCCAGATAGCGAAAAACTTCAAGCGGTCTTGGATGAAGCTATTTCATTAAAAATGGACGTTCAAAAGGTGCCAAATCCAAAAAGTTGGATCAATGGAACCTTTAGTTCTCGTCAATTGAAAAAAATCCGCATCGAAGATTTGTTAGGGAGAGAAGTCATTGAATTGAGCGACAATGCCTTAATGGAAGAATTGACCACCTCAACCATTTTGGTGAGTGGCGCTGCTGGATCTATTGGAAGTGGACTTGTTCATCAGATTGCGCGTTACCAACCGAAACGAATTGTCCTATTAGACCAAGCCGAATCGCCGATGTATGATTTGCAGTTTGAGTTGAATCAACAATTTCCTGAACTCGTATTTGAACTGGTCATGGGAGACATTGCAAATGCGGAACGCATGCGTAAGTTATTTGCTCATTTTCGTCCTGGAATCGTTTTTCATGCAGCGGCATATAAACACGTACCTATGATGGAATTGAATCCAGCAGAAGCGATTCAAACGAATGTCAAAGGCACCAAATTGCTTGCAGATCTTTCCATGGAAATGGGCGTAAAGAAATTCATCATGATTTCGACAGATAAAGCTGTAAATCCAACCAACGTCATGGGTGCATCGAAGCGCATTGCAGAGATTTACGTGCAAAAAATGAACGAACAAGGAAAAACACAGTTCATAACCACACGCTTTGGAAATGTCCTTGGTTCAAATGGCTCTGTCATTCCACTCTTTCAAAAGCAAATTGAGAACGGTGGACCCATTACGATAACCGATGAACGCATCACCCGCTTTTTCATGACGATTCCCGAAGCTTGTCAATTAGTACTAGAAGCAGCGACTATGGGCAAAGGCGGTGAGATTTTTGTTTTCGAGATGGGGAAATCGGTGAAAATCGTCGATTTAGCAAAAAAAATGATTCAATTGTCCGGACTCGAACTCGGAAAGGACATCGAACTTTCATTTACTGGACTGCGTCCGGGCGAAAAGCTATACGAAGAATTGTTGGCCAATGAAGAGAATACAATGCCCACACATCATCAGAAAATCCTCATTGCCAAAACACGTGTGGAAAGTGACGAACAAGTGGCCGCTATACAAACGCTGATTGACTTATCCGTTCAACAAGAGAACGAAGCGATTGTCCGCCAAATGAAAAAGATTGTCCCAGAATTTATCTCCAACAATTCCGAATACCAAAAACTCGACAAATGATTTCTCCAGCTCGCATTTTCGTTCGTTTGACGGACCTTGACATCCTCGGACACGTCAACAACGCCATTTACCTCACTTATTTCGAAATCGCTCGCATGCATTATTTTGCCGAGTTGGTCGGAAATGAATGGAATTGGATGGAAGAAGGCGTGGTATTGGTCAAAAACGAAGTCGAGTACATCAAACCAATCGTTTTAAACGACGTTCCCTACGTGAAGGTGTCCTTGATTCATCTTGGAACCAAAAGCTTCACCTTAGGCTACGAAATCACCGTAAACGATCAATTGGTCACAAAAGGTTCCTCCGTATTAGTTGGATTCAACTCTAAAACACAGTCGACCATCGAAATTCCGGAGCGAATGAAGGAAGCGATTTTGAAATTGGCGTAGGGATGTATCAGTTTGGAATCATTTCCTGAAAATACTAGGTTAAGAATGTTTGAAAGCGTCCAAAATTTAATGCAACGACAAACCACAACGTTTAGAACCAATGCGTTTGGCATTTTATTCATCGTTACTTTTATGCGATTGTTTGCAAGCTGTTCCACTGATAGCAATACATCTAAAAAATGGGAAAAGAAATCCAATCGAACGAACATTGAAAACAACATAGCGAAGTACGAATGGTTTGAATACGTAGATTCCGTTCAAACGATTCGAATGGATCAATGCATTGACTCCTTTTCCACGTATTCGATGAAAGAAACAGCCCCAGAGGTGATTTCGAGAAATCGATTTGTTTTATGGAAAAAGGGTGAAATTGCTGTTCAAGGTGAGTACGATTTCCTCAGTCAATTCGGCGATAGCCTCATTCAAATTATTAGCTATCGGAAATCGAGCATTACTGTCCTTAACTATGATTTAAGCAATAAAAAACTACCCAAACCAGCGATTCAAGTGGTTTTGGACCTCGAAAAAAGTCCATATTCCGGCAACTGCTATGAAATAACCAAGGTCAACAAGGAAATGAATCAGCAGTTAACGATTGAAATTTATAACTCCTGTACCAATCGTTACGTGCAGAAAAAAGTTCCGATTCCTTGAAAAACACACTTTTGTAAGTTAGCTCCTTCCTCACTTTTATCATGAGATTAAAAAGTTGATACGCACTTTTGAAAAATAGAAATATCGTTTAAAGGTATGATCAAAATCCTCTTAATCACCACTCTTGAAGGATTAGTTACCCATGCCATTTCTAAACAAAATCGCTAGGCTGATGAAATAACAAAGGACCGAAAAAAAAGATCCAACTAACACGCCAATGATAACCAGCAAGATTTTGTTCGTCTCGCTCATTTTCCAAATGATCAGCACCATTACTAGCGGCATGATAAACATGAGCATCCAAAAAAACTGTCCAATGAGATCTAAAATCATGCCTTATTTACTTTTTAGTTAAGGGAACAAATGGGACAACAAACTGATGGTACACTTCCTCCATCTGCTTGATGTAACGGTAGTCTTTAGTCGTCTCAAGGTCTTTCTTTTCCTTCCATTTGTGTGCTATTTCAGGCGAATTCATTTGCGTTTTCAGTTTCTGACCTTTGGTTTTTACCAACACTTGAGTGAACGAATCAGCATGATCGAGCGCGAATGAATAATAGATTTCCTGATGGATATTATAATTGACCACGAGTGTGTTTTTTCTTCTTTCAACGGACAAGAAATTTTCACCATTGTAATACAACTTGAACACCTTTTTCCTGCCGAATCCACTGTATTGAATGGACAAAAGTGAATCAATTTGACCTAGCGTAGTCGGCTTTAGCCTTTTTTTCACCTGTAAACGATCAACTGCGACACCAAAGTTTCCTTGTCCATATGTGAGGAGTTCATAGAGTGCCTTTTTCTTTTGATCAACCCCAAATAGCGGTTCAAAATCCAATTGCGAAATGGATCGTCCACTTAGTAAAAGAAATACACCAAAAAAGAGCAGTTTGCTGTAAAACAACTTCTTTCGAACGTTGAGTAATTTGATGTGTTGCTGTAAAAGAGATGACTTCATTGCATGGATATTACGGAATAAATACGAATGATTTCAAAACATATTTCATCAACCATCACTTTATACGCGTTAACAATCCATTAGAAAAGGTGTATTTTTCGATTTCGTCATCCATTTTGACATTCAAAATCTGATGTACTTTTTTTACTGCGTCGTAACGCACATCATTTTTGTCAAATGGTATCCTAAAGATATTCCACCGTTCATATTCCTTGTAGATGATGTAATTAACCTCCGCTCCATATGTTGATCCATTCACATATGTCCGCAAAAGGTAGGGCATTTCACCCCCTCGAGTGAATACTATTGTCCAAGGAAATCCGATTGTTTTTCTCTACCGGAAAGGTATTGCCATAACCGATGAGGGAGTTCATCGCGCTGGAATCTCGCAACGCAAGTGCTGTGTAATTTTTCGTTTTGTGGACTAGAATGTCTAAGGTACAGATACTGTCTAATTTGACCCGAGTTGTGTCCACCATTTCTTTCGCTGTGATTGGAGACTTCGTGTTATTGTTGGAGCAGCTCAATAATACGGATAAACAAAGTAAAAAAACGAATCTCATTCCCTCTCTAATTAGGTATTTGGATAATTATTTTCTCTACCTGTCCCCTGATTTATTTAGTTCGAATACCAAAAAGATAAAGATCTTCAAGTGAAGGAAATAAGTAAGGAAACAGATAGTCGAAAATTAAGTAAAATATAGATTAAATGACCAATTTGAACTTTCAAAATTTTATCTCAGCGAAATCTACTGACACAATGAGAGGCTAAGTGACAACCAAATTCATTCGCGATGTATCCTTCTAAAATTCAGTAAATCATCATCCATAGAAAACAAAAGTGTAGCATTTTGGCAAGTCACTTCGCGCATACCTTTTTTATGACCCTCATACAACCAGTTGTAAAACCTCACCTTTCCACTTTCAAGTAACTTCCATTTGCCTGAATGAACTGTATGATGCGCATCAAAATATTCGTACGTCTGATTCTTTTTTAATGCTAATGTTTGTCCATATTGATTCTCATACTCTCCAACCACAGCAGGTTGATTATCACATGCGTTCACTAAAACACACATTAGAAAAACCATAAGTCGAATTTTCATATTCTAATTTTCACCTTTTTTGACATTCTTTTTTTTTCGCTATTCATCATCCCATTAGAAACACCGAGGGAAAGATACTCCTTGTTCGTCTAAAGCGGAGAAAACAGGATTCGTTCCCGGATACAATCGGAGGAGAATATCTACCTAATTACCTTCCGATGACTCATTAAAAAGGGATATTCTACCACGCCCGTACATTTCCTTTTTCTGAAGTACTTTCTTTTGTTTATCCTTCTGTATTCCTTTTTGCTTTGTTCCATGTTATAAACATAAAGGATTTTCTTCGGCTTTCCATTTTTAAAGCGCATGGAATGAATAACTTCAGAATTCTCTTTACTCAAGCAAAATAAAGGACCATCGAGTTGCCCATTTTTAAAGGTTGCTTGATAGGCTACTTTACCTAAATCAGGATAGAAGATGGTGCCTGTACCCTCTATTTTTCCATTGCGCATTTCGTACCTAAAAAGCAGATGACCGTCCAAAAATATGTCAAGTAAGCCATATCCGCTATCACTATCAATCTCCGTTGATTTTCTTGTGACATACAATGGTTGCTGGTTTTTCATGTAGTATGGAGAACAGTCCATTAAATAAACCCTTCCATAGAGGCAATACAGACTGTCCATTCGTTGATTAAAATAATCGTACACCTGATGAGAACTATCCATTTGACAGTGAAAAGCCCCCTCATTCAAACAACTTATTTGTGAATAGCTAATTTTAGAAAACAGCAATACCAAAATGAAACAATACGATCTCATTCCTTGTTTTTTAATTCCAGTTGTACAATTCCCACAATCTTTTTCCATAAGTCAATCAACTCATTTAACACTCCAGCATTATTCCCGTTAGGATTCAGATGAAGCACTTGCTCTACACAATAAAAATATTCTTCTAGGGCGACATAAACAGCCTCTTTCCAGTCTTTTAAAGGAAGGGGAACCCCAGAGAAATAATGTTGGGCTCTAGTTTTCATTGGAGCTTCATCAGGTGCTAAAAAGCTTAGGTTTAAACCATTTTCTCCGGACTTACTCAATACGAATTTCTCTTCTATCATTGTACTCAGAATGAGGCTGGATGAAAATTCACCATCAATATCTAGTAGGCCAGATGACAATCCCTCTAGCCAAAACAAACTTTCCAATAAAAAAGAAACGGGCTTCCATAAATGATTAAAATTCACACCTCTGAATATGGTTTTATAGCCATCCATTGTCACGGAAAATCCTCCCATCATACTGACAAAATTAGGAACTTCTAAATCTTCGTAATCCATTGTATCCGAACCATCCGTTAGCAAGTTAAATTCAACCTCACGTCCTTCCTTGGATCGATAGATACACATGATTTCCATTTTTTTGACGGGATTTAAATTTTTCATGCTATTTACGTTCTTTCCTTTTATTTTGATTGGCTTGTCTACTGATTTCATTCCTAATTTCCAATTACAAATAGTTCTCAAAAATAATAACGAACAAAAAAACGAAGAAAACGCCAATCAGTGTAATTCTTCAAGGTGATCTTTACCCCGAATTGCCTATTCCATTTCGCCCGATTTTCGTAAATATACTCAATGTTTCTTCTGAGTAATATCACTTCAAATTCGTAAGGCTCTGACTCATACGTGAAATTCATTCGGTTGTTGTACCCTAAGGACGAGGAATAACGACCAGTTTTTTGGCCTTCGTACTCATTGATGACTATTCTCATGTCCTTGAATTGATCATAGGACGCTTCCATATTGATGTTATTCGACGTAATCTTGATTCGGTCATCATAAAAAACAATCTCTCCCCGATCGATTGTTTTATTAAAAAAACGTTCCCAAATCTCCAATAAAATTGGCACGACAATACCGATAAGTAAAAGAGCTATTTCTTGAAAGACAAAGACAAGTAGAAATACAATCGGCAAAGTAAAGGGTAAAATACACCTCAATAGCAAGCGCAAACCATCGTCGATGTCTTCGTGAACCAAAAAACCAACTTTTTGGTAATAATAGAAGGATTCTGACATATTATTCTTTTTTAATCATGCTCATTTTCTAATGTACACATGTGTAAATTCCGTATAAATTTGGTCCTTGTGAATGTGTCTGCGCGTATCCTTTAAATACATTCGATTTTTTCTAATTTTCAACACCCGAAAATTCTTGTATTTTAATCCGGATTGATAGTGAAGTTGAACCTCCATCTTTCGCATGATCCGGCTATTTGAAAGTTCATAACCCAAAGGATAAAAACGATTTGGATTTCCAGGAATGATACAAACGAGAGTGGATAAAAAATTGGGTTCGAGTTTTTTCAAGAACGCATCTCTATTATTCAGTGTATCCTTTTCGAAAATATATTCAGCAGCGAGATACGGATCAGTGGATTGACTAATTTCTGTAAAAATGATGACGGTATCTGCTTTGAAACTATAGGAATAGATCCAATCCCCTTTGATTTTCTTTACCATTTTTTGACCGGAACAAAAATGAGCTAACATCACAAAAAAGAAGACGCACGTTTTTTTGATCATTTATTTCGGAATAGGTTTAAGGCTTCATATTTCATCAAATATACTGAAATCTGCGATGTGCAATGTGGTGTCTTTAAGCGTTTTTCATTGAGGAAATCTGGCACGAATGGAAGTCTGCGGGTCAGTATCCTCAATCAAGGTAACAGACAAAAATCAATTTGTGAATTGTATCACCTTTAAAATGAATCATCATACTACTCGTAAAAGTAGAATCACTTATCACAAGCGGTTTACTTTTGTCCTCTGTCAACTTTAATATCTGCTGTCTTAGTTTTTCAGGTAGTGACCGGGTGTTCTTCATATATGCATCGAAGATCAAGTTCGTTTGGGAATCATTCTTTAAATATCTGTAAAAATTTCGTCCTTTCTGAAGAATGAAAATAGTATCCCTGGATGAAGACATCTCGTTAAAGAATCGTTTATAGGTAGTGTAATCATTCACTTCTCTTGATAAAAAAGTGCAATACGCATCGATTAATTCAGTATTGGATACCGAGGTTTGATTTGTGGTATCGAAGTAATCAAGTTGTGCAATTTTTTCATCCATCTGCCAATAACTGACGGAATCAATCTCTACTACTTTTTTAGTTACATCGTCCCCTATCCTTTTTTCCTTCTTGTTTGGATGTGCACATGAGGCAAAAAACAATAAGGCGAACATCATTTTTTTCATATTCATATCACTGAATTACTTGATACCAATCCACTTGCTCGTATAAAGGTAAATCTTTATCCTCATAAATTGACTGACAATGACTCAATCCATTTTTATTGTAACTTCACTACGCTAAAGATCCTATTATGAACGTTCGGCTCTTCTTTTTCTTTTTACTTTTTGGCCATCTAGCTGTTGGACAAGAACTAAGTCCCTGTGGGAATGTGATCAAAACCTGTGACTTTCGAAACGTGAAGAATTGTTACAACCTATTATCCTACGATGACCAACGCAATCTGTACTTGCTGAAAAAGGACTTCGCTACTCCATACAATGGAACTTGTTCTACTTGTCATCAGAATGGTTACTTGGAAGAATCCCTCACGATTGTCAATGGTTACCGCGACGGCATCGATACGTCGTACTTTAGCAATGGCTGTCGACAGTCGATTCAAGCCTATGCCATGGGGAAATTGAACGGGAAAAGCACCGTTTTCTACGAATCAGGAAGAAAAGAACGGGAAATCAACCATGTGAATAATTTGCTGCAAGGAACCTACATCCTCTTTGATGACAATGAACGAAACGATACCATCGAACTGCACACCTACAAAAATAACCTGATGGATGGCGTTCAAAAATACTATTACCAAGGATCCAAACTGGGGAAGATGGTATATTATAAAGCTGGTCTTCAAGATGGTCCACACATTACCTACACAGACTCCGGAAAAGTGGAGATGCGCTTGAGTTACAAGCAAGGAAAAAAAGATGGGAAATGGACATACTACTACGAAAGCGGCAAAGAAGCACACATCGAAAATTGGTCAAATGGATTAAAAAACGGCGAGTTTAAAACGGTGGACGAAAAAGGAATGCTTCTCCAACAAGCGTTTTACCAAAATAACTTGCCCATTGGAAAACACGTGGAATATTATCCCGATGGAAAACTGAAATACCAAGCAAGTTACACCAACAAAAGCGAAAAACTCGAGGAGTTTAGCATCGATCAATTTGGGGTAAAAACAGAACTTTATAAAAAGGTGGAGAAATCCAAAAAAGGTGAACCGAAGAAGGCCGCTGAAGTATCGGACGAAAAGTCAGAGGAACATTAAATTCCGCCCGATAAGATCAATAGCCCCATTAGCGTTAAAAAAATTCCAACCATCCATTGGATAAAGCGATAGGATACTTTGTTCAAGTAACGCTTTCCTAACAGTGATCCTGCAAAGGCGGAGAGTCCACCGATGATGAGATAGCGAACATTCAACTGTCCCAAAGAATTTGAACTGCTGTAAATGGAGATTCGGGAAAGGTCAATCAACAAGGAAATCAAGGCACTGGTCGCAACGAACAATTGTTTATCCAACTGAATCTTGGACAAAAAAGCTGAACGCAATGCTCCTTGATGTCCGGAAAATCCACCAAAAAATCCACTTAAAAGTCCTCCGAGTGGCAGAAAATACGGCGATTGTGAAAAAGGGAAGCGAATGGACTTCCACTCAAAAACGACAAAGAATAACATGAGTAAGCCCACGAAAAAGGACACATATGTCACGGATTTACCTTCCCAAATGGGCGATGCGTACATGTTACCTGCGTGTCCAACCAGATTCAAAACACTCGCTCCAACTATGGCTCCAATCAATGCGGCAATGCCAAAGCGCTTAAACAGGTTTAAGTCCACATGCTTCGCCATCAAAGACAACTTAAAAATATTGTTCGCGAAATGAACAAGCGCCGTAGCCAGAATAGCCAGCTCTATTGGGAAATACAGACTGAAAACAGGAAGTAAAATTGTTCCTAGTCCGAAACCTGAAAAAAAGGTCGCAAAAGATCCGAGTAAACAAACGACGGCAATGCTGATTTCACTTTCCATTTTCCTTATTTTTGTTAAAAATAATAGGAATGATTGATTTTCGAAGTGATACCGTGACAAAACCGAGTGCAGCCATGAAGGAAGCAATGTTTGCCGCGGAAGTCGGGGACGATGTTTTTGGGGAAGATCCAAGCATCATCGCCTTGGAACGATATGCAGCTGAACTGTTTGGAAAAGAAGCTGCACTCTTTTGTTCATCCGGAACACAAACCAATCAAATCGCGATCAATGTCCACGTGCAACCAGGCGGCGAAGTCATTTGCCACGAAGAAAGCCACATCTATAAGTACGAAGGTGGCGGCATCGCGAAAAACAGTGGTGCTTCCGTGCGACTATTGAAAGGCGACCGAGGACGCATCGATGCGCAAAGCATTGAACAATGGATCAATCCACCGTTAGATGTCCATTTTCCCTTAACACAACTTGTTTCCTTGGAGGACACCGCCAATCGCGGTGGAGGAGCAGTATACGATTTTAAGAACATTTTAGCAATCAAAGCACTTTGTCAAAAACTTGGACTCCCACTTCACCTCGATGGAGCACGTGTATGCAATGCACTCGCTGTGAATCAGGTGAATCCTGCGGAATATGGCGCAGCGTTTGATTCCATCAGCATTTGCTTGTCCAAAGGACTCGGTGCGCCCGTTGGATCCGTTCTCGTCGGAACACGTGAATTCATTCAAAAAGCACGACGCGTGCGGAAAGTCATGGGTGGAGGCATGCGTCAAGCGGGCATCATCGCTGCCGGCGGACTCTACGCATTAACACACAACCGTGAGCGTTTGGTGGATGACCATCGTCATGCCAAGCAACTTGAAGAAACTTTTTTGAAACAAAATTGGGTAGATAGCGTTCTTGGAGTGGAAACGAACATTGTTGTCGTTCAATTGAAAAACGCAGCAAAACGCGACGAAATCTTGGCACAATTTATGTCCTTCGGGATCCTTGCCATGGCTTTCGGACCAGGAATGTTGCGCTTCGTCACACATTTAGACATTTCCGCGGAGGATATTGATTTTACGTGTGAGAAGATTGGGGAGGTTGTTGTTAGTGATTAGTGACTAGTGAACAGAGCTCAGTGAACAGAAAAAGAACGAGAGCGGGAAGAATTAGCAGATTGGCACATTAGCACTCCGCCGCGGCGGAAGCACATTAAATAATATGAAGCAAAAATTACGTTTCTTTTTCATTTTTGTACTCGGACTAACTTCTGTGATGTGGTCTCAGGATGATCCTTGTGGTACGGATGATAAAAAGATTCGAAAATTGTTGACGGAAGCGCTCGCAGCGAATGATTTCACAAGCCAGACGGCGCAATTTAGCGAGTTAATGCGCAAGTACCCCAATCATGCGGAGAGTTACTATTACTATGCCCAATTGTGTTATCAGCAAGCGAGTTTCAAATTGAAAGCGGATCCAAATTCAGCGGAGGGAGAAGGACTTTTAAAGAAAGCGATTTTATTCTACCAAACAACGACACAGAAATGTCCAAGTTTTCACTCCGATTGCTACTATTACTGTGGTAAAGTGCTCTATAACTATGGTGAGGACCAAAAAGCACTGCCGTTTTTAGAGAAATTCTTGGTGTTCGACAGCATCAATCCAAGTGGACTTTCCGAAACGTATGCGGTACAAAAAGCAGAAATTCAATCCATTGTCGATGACCTTAAGTTTCAGCAGGAACTCATCGAAAATCCAGTTCCCTTTGTCCCGAAAAAAGTAGGAGGCGTGAGTTCAGCTTTGGATGAATACTTCCCTATGATATCCCCAGACAACGACTTGTTATTTTACACGCGCAAGGTCGATCGAACGAATTTGGGAGACATCGGCACCAATATCCGTGAAGAATTTACGATTTCCGAGCGAGGCGCGTCGGATGTACTTTATTCTGTGGGATCTCCCCTACCGCAGCCATTTAACAACGGAACTTTTTACAATTATGGAACGGCCTCCTTGTCCGTGGACAACCGCGAAATGATTATTTGCGCCTGTAAGGTGGAAAAAGTCTACAACAAAGATTATTTGAATTGCGATTTGTACACGACCAGTTACAGCCGAAGTGGACGCGGAGGAAACGATTTCAAATGGACTCCATTGGTCAATATGGGTCCGAACATCAACACGAAGGACGGATGGGAAGCACAACCGTCTTTGTCCGCGGACGGAAAACTCCTTTTCTTCGCAACATTGCGCAAGGGTTCGCGCGATAACGACATTTACTATTCCGAGAAACAAGCGGACGGAACCTGGAGTGTAGCGAAACCATTTGACGTAGTGAACACTGCAGCGAAAGACAAGAGTCCATTTTTCCACCAAGATGGTGAAACCTTATATTTTGTATCCTCCAGTACGAAGTCCCGCAAAGGACTCGGCGGACTCGATATTTTTTACATCCGAAAAGAGGGTGACAAATGGACTGAACCGAAGAACATCGGATATCCCATCAACTCGCCGCAAGATGAACTCGGATTGTTTGTTTCCACGAGTGGAAAAGTCGCTTATTTCTCCACAGCCAAGGACGGTGACTGGAACATTTATGCCTTCGATTTATACGAAGAAGCACGTCCAAAGGAAGTAGTCATTTTACGCGGGGAGTTGAAAGATGAAGCCGGAAATGCGGTGAGCAATGCGAGCATCGACATCACCTACAATGAGACTGGGGAAACCGTCAATTTCAAGGTCAATGCAGAGGATGGAAAATACGCGACGGTTGTAAAGGTGGACAAAAAACAAGACATCACGTTAACGGTAAATAAAGAGAATTATGCATTTCAGGCCCAAACGGTTAGCAGTGAACAATTAAATGACCGAAGCACACGACATGTCGAAGTAAAGACGATGCAGGTTGACAGTTTAGTTACCGGGAAACCATATACAATAGCCGACATTTTGTACACCACAGATTCATACGAATTAAACAAAGCGGCGCAAGTCATTTTGAATGGCTTCGCGAAGTATTTACAAGCCAATCCGAACTTGAACATACGTATCAACGGGCACACGGACGATTTAGGAAACGAGGAAAGCAACTTACAACTCTCCCAGGCCCGTGCAGAAGAAGTGAAGCGCTATTTATCCGAGAAAGGCGTTTCTGCAGAGCGTATGACAGCGAGTGGTTTTGGCGAAAGCATGCCACGCGTTGCGAACGAAGATCCTGAGAGTCGGGCGATGAACCGTCGCACAGAATTCGAGATTGTGGAATAGTTGATCGTTAAAGTACGCAGGATTGCTAATCCTTCGATTCAGATCTTCGGCACGCTATGCACTTCCACGCAACAAGGAAGATGAGGGTCGTTTCATCTTTTAAGCGCTAGACCTTTTTGTTACTTTTTGGGGCAATGCCAAAAAGTAAAAGAATCAAAAATAACCTTCTCTTTTATCCCCAACTTTTTGACATGATCCCATTCCAGCGAAACCAATACATCGCTAGGTTTACAATCCTGTGGTCACCTTCTCAAAAAAATAAACATAAAAAAAGGGGATTCGATGAATCCCCTTCTGTATATTTTGCTGCAGATTATGCAGTAAATTTCTTTTTCTCACGGATACGTGCAGATTTACCAGTACGCTCACGGAAGTAGAAGATACGTGCACGACGTACAGCACCTCTTTTCACGATTGTTACTCCATCAATGAATGGAGAGTTCACTGGGAAAATACGTTCAACACCGATATTTCCTGACATTTTACGAACAGTAAACGTTTCTGTTGCTCCATTTCCACGACGTTGTAATACAACACCTTGGAATTGCTGGATACGCTCTTTGTTACCCTCAACAATTTTATAAGAAACAATTACGGTATCTCCTGCACCGAAAACAGGCAATTCGTTTGCTACTGTTAGTTCTTTTTGAATTTCTCTGATAATGCTCATTTCACAATTTTTTTGCCGTTCAAACAGAAACGGGGTGCAATATTAGTAATTTTTTCTGAATACAACCACTTTTGAAACAAATTTCTTGGTGATTTTTTAATTTCTTTCTTTTCAAGGTGCTTAGAGGTGATTCGCCCGACGACATTGGATCGTTCTCCTCGCGTTTACAAATAAAGGGACAACAATACGAGCAACAAAATGATGCATCCGTAGATGATATATAATTGTTTATTGCTGTCCGTCGCGTCTGCCTCTACTTCCTTGTTTGCAGTCGGTTCAACTGTTGGTCGTTTTTCCTCCGCGAATGGACTTTCTTTCTTTGTGCTTTTTTGCTGAATGTATCCTTCCCACGGAAAGGAATAAGAGGATCCAAAACGGACACGATCTCCTTCTTTTAGCAACTTGAATCCATCCAAGCGCTGGTTATTGATAAAGGTCCCCTGTTCTGAACCAAGGTCCGTAATAAACACGTTTCCTTCGGCATCACAAAACAGCTCCAAATGGTAGGGTGCCACATCGACAGACTCAATGACGAGTTGATTATCGGCCGCACTTCCAATACGTAGGTGAATTTTATCCATGAGTTTCGATGAAATACGAACCAAAGATACGAAATCGCTAGGAAAAGTACGCATTCGAACAAAATGCGCACAGTTGACCAACAAATTGACAAAAAAAATTGCATTTCGTTAATAAGTTCCTCCCCTATTTTGTTGCACGAAAGGGAACAACTCGTAATTTTAACCTTCAGAACAATCGTATGGGAAAAATTATCGCAATAGCGAATCAAAAAGGAGGCGTTGGCAAAACCACAACAACCATTAATTTAGGTGGTTGCTTGGGTGTGTTGGAATATAAAACCCTCATTGTCGATGCTGATCCGCAAGCAAATACGACATCTGGAACTGGCTTTGACCCGAAAAACGTGCGCAATATTTACGATTGTTTGGTGAATGGCGCTCATCCCAAAGATGTCATTTTAAAGACAAGTAATCCAAATTTGGATGTCCTTCCCTCCCATTTAGATTTAGTTGGTGCGGAATTGGAAATGATCAATATGCCAAATCGCGAGTACTTATTGAAGAGTACTTTGGAGAAAATCAAGGATGACTATGATTTCATTTTGATTGATTGTTCTCCGTCCCTCGGACTCATCACTGTAAATTCATTGGTCGCTGCGGATTCGGTTATGATTCCTGTGCAATGTGAGTATTTTGCCTTGGAAGGACTAAGCAAGTTATTAAATACGATTAAAATCGTTCAAGGACGTTTAAATCCATCATTGGAAATTGAAGGAATGGTCTTGACGATGTACGATACGCGTTTGCGTTTAGCGAACCAAGTGGTGGATGAAGTAAAAACCCATTTCCAAGAATTGGTGTTTGACACGGTCATTCACCGAAACACGACATTAAGTGAGGCATCGAGTCACGGTTCGACCGTAATTATGCACGATGCATCCTCAAAAGGCTCGATAAATTACCTTAATTTTGCCCGTGAATTGTTGCAGAAAAACGATCGCACAAAAATTGGTAATGACGACAAAATAATTGAAATTGATCATGAGCTCTAATCCGAAGAAGCAACCCGCATTAGGACGAGGTTTAAGTGCTTTATTGCAAAACTCAGATACCGACATCACCTCCATGAATGGTGCTACGGTTGGATCTGTTTCCATGATTGATATTCATCACATCGAAGCGAATCCATTCAATCCAAGAACGCATTTTGAAAAAGAAGCTTTGGAGGAATTGCGTTTGTCCATTCTAACACATGGCATCATTCAACCGTTGACGGTTCGCAAACTTGGACGTGACCGCTATCAGTTGATTTCGGGAGAGCGACGTTTTCGTGCTTCTCAATTGGCTGGTTTAACGGAAGTTCCGGCGTATATCCGCATTGCGAATGACCAAACCATGTTAGAAATGGCCTTGGTAGAGAACATTCAACGCGAGGACTTAAACGCCATAGAGGTTGCGATATCTTATGAGCGCCTGATTGACGAATGCAAATTAACGCAAGAACAATTGAGTGAAAAAGTAGCGAAATCTCGCTCACATATCGCTAACCATATCCGCTTATTGAAATTACCAGCTGTTATTCAAGCTGGCGTTCGAGATCAGGTGATTAGCATGGGACACGCACGTGCCCTGTTGAGTATTACGGATGAAAAAGAGCAATTGTTGGCATACCAGCAAATCATCGACGATTCCTTATCCGTACGTGCGGTTGAACAATTAGTGAAACCAACTAGCGCAGCAAGTCCAGCTAAAACGAAAAGCGAAAAAGTCAGTTTGACATCGACAGAATCCGTTTTTGCCTCTTTCTTAAGCGACAAACTGGGAACGAAAGTAACCATCGATAAATCCGGAGCCGGCAAAGGAAAGGTTCAAGTGCATTTCAAGTCAGAAGCTGAACTGAACCGCGTAATGGCTCTTTTGAATAAATAATGTCTCGGTTCATTTTCTTAATTCTTTTATTTATCCACCTACCAAGTTGGACTCAGCCTCTTTTGATGAAACGCGATAGCTTCCCGGAGCATAAAAAAGTCATGTTGTTATCTGCTGTTCTTCCCGGTGCCGGACAAGTTTACAATAGCATTCACCGAGAAAATGGTCCAAAACATGCGTTTTGGAAAGTCCCACTCATTTATGCTGGACTCGGAGCGACAGGCTATTTTTTAACCGTTAACAATCAAACGCAGAAGTCTTTAAAGTTGGAATATCAAAACCGCATGGACAATGTAGCGAATTTGAATCCAACATGGGCGCTATACGATGATCAAGCTGTTTTGAGTTTATACCAGTCTTACCTCAATAAGCGCGATATGTCCATTTTAGGATGTGCCGCAGTGTACTTTATTCAAATTGCAGAAGCGGGTGTGGAAGCCCATTTTTTACATTTTGATGTCAGCGACAAATTGAGCATGAATGTCCACCCAACACTACTTGGACCAACTTCCGCGGGAATTCACGTACAATTCAAGTTTCGTTAAAGCTAAAAACGTATTTTTGTTCCTATGAAGATTGGATTAATTGGTTACGGCAAAATGGGGAAAGCGATTGAGGCAATCGCTTTAGATCGTGGACATGAAATCTCCTTGCGCGTCAACCGTGAACACCCAATCGAAGAAGTAAACTGGGAAGAAATCGATGTGGCCATTGAATTTACGCAGCCAGATCTTGCCGTTCGTCACATGGAGTATTGCATGAAAAACCACACGCCTGTTGTTGTGGGAACGACTGCTTGGCAACAAGATTTACCGAAAGTTGAACAATTGGTTAGCGATTTGAATGGCAGCCTGTTGCATGCAAGTAACTTCAGTGTTGGTGTGAATATTTTCTTTGAAATCAACCGAAAATTAGCGGAAATCATGAACCGTTATCCAGCCTATTCGGTGCACATGGAGGAAATTCACCACGTTCAAAAATTAGACGCACCGAGTGGAACAGCTGTTAGTTTAGCGAATGACATTATCGCTGAGCATCAGGCTTATACATCGTGGAAACTATCCACAGAAAATCCAGGCTCTGATGTGATATCCATCAAAGCGATACGCGAACCGAATGTTCCTGGAACGCACGAAGTTACGTATGACTCTGAAATTGACAGCATCCGCATCGAACACATTGCACACAACCGCACCGGATTCGCATTAGGCGCTGTATTAGCAGCAGAATTTTTACTGGGTAAAGAAGGAATCTTTACCATGAAAGACGTATTAAAATAAAGACATATGAGTTTTTTCTATTTCTACCTATTGATATTAGTTCACCCTTACCTAGCGATGTGGTGGAAAAGTTTTCCAAAAGCTGGTCGTGAGTCGTGGGAAGCCTTGATTCCTGGATACAATTATTTTGTCGTCTTTAAAATGACGGCGAACAAACCTTGGTGGTCGCTCCTATTCGTCTTTCCTGGCGTGCATTTAGTGATGTGGATGGTGGCAAATGTGAGTTACATTCGTCGTTTTGGCTTCTTTTCATTTACCGACACCTTACAAGGGATTTTCTTTCCGTACCTAATAATGGCAAAAATCGCGAATAGCGAAGTGACTTTTGGAAACGAAACAAATTGGTCTAATTCACGTGAGGCGGAAAACCGCAAATGGGGAGATCACATTGTGTTATTTATGTGTTTGCCAGTGGTAGGACACGTGCTTGCGTTGGCTTTGGACATGGTTAGCCGCGATAAACCAGGAGAAAAAACGCGCGTCAAAGAATGGGGAGATTCCTTTCTTTGGGCACTTGTTGCCGCAAGCGTGATTCGCACGTATGTATTCGAGCCCTTTCAAATTCCGACGGGATCCATGGAGAAAACCATGTTGGTTGGTGACTTTTTATTCGTAAACAAACTAGCTTATGGACCAAAAGTTCCTGTGACACCACTTTCTTATCCATTGGTTCACAACATTGTACCATTCGTTAACATCAAGTCCTACACTTCCTTTGAGAAGGGAACTTACACACGATTACCAGGTTACCAAAAAATCCACCGAAACGATGTCGTTGTCTTTAATTATCCATCAGGAGATACAGCAATTGTCGATCCAAGAACACCAAACGGATTAATGGGGCACGACTACCACGGAATCTTGAATGAAGAAGCGCGTTATTTGTTTCAATCCTCTGAAGAGATTCAATCCAAAGTCATGCAGATGCGTAGTTTATTAGAAGAACGAAAAATGCCAGCGACACAAATCGACAGTACGATCAGTGAGCAGATGTATGGCCTTTTCATTGAACAACACGAACAATGGAAAAAGAAAGCGAGGGCTAAATTGGCAGCGGGAGAATTTCCAGGCGGACCGGAAGATCACGTTGGTATGCCTGCAAAACATGGCGGTTTAACTTTCCGTCCGGTGGACAAACGCGAGAACTACATCAAACGCTGTGTCGGACTTCCAGGTGACGTGTTGAAAGTTGAAAATTCCATTTTGTACGTGAATGGCCATCCATCAAAAGTTACACCAGGACAATGTTTAAAATACACGATTGATAAGTCCAAAGTGAGTTTCCCATCAGCTACGGAAATGATGACGCGTTATGGATTAGAGAACGCACCAGATGGCACGCGCACAGATTTTGAAGACCGCGAGGCAGGAATTTACATCCTCACCTTAACTAAGAGCGAAAAAGCACGCATTGAAAAAGATTTTCACATCAAATTAGAGAAGTATTTGATGCCCGCTTATCGACATAAAAAAGGATACAAGCCGAATTCAATGGAGTTGATTGCGAACTTAAGTTACTTTCCGAAAGACTTCCACGTGAATAACACTCCTACGGACTTCCAAGAATTCCGAGTGCCACGCAAAGGACAGAAAATCAAATTGACAGCTACGAATATTCCTTGGTACCGTCGCATCATCACGGCATATGAAGGACACCAATTAAAAGAAACCAAAGCAGGGATTTTCATCGATGGTAAAAAAGTCACTTCATACACCTTCGGAATGAACTACTATTGGTTAATGGGAGACAATCGCTACAATTCCGCCGATTCACGTGTTTGGGGCTTTGTCCCGGAAGATCACGTCGTGGGAAGAGCTTCTCTTGTGTGGTTCTCCAAAAGTGCTTATATGGGCATTCGTTGGAACCGAATCATGAAGTTGATTGATTAATGCAGATTTTTCCAACGGCTTATTTTCCTTCCATTCATTATTTGCGTGCTCTTTTAAAAGCAACGGATGCACAAATTGAATGGCACGAACATTTTCAAAAACAAACCATCCGCACACGATGTGAGATTTTAAGTGCAAATGGAATTTTGCGTTTGAGTATTCCCATTCAACATGAAAGTGGACAAAAGATTCCCATATGCGAATTGAGGATTGATCACACCGGAACGTGGAAAAACGATCATTGGCGAGCGATTACCAGTGCCTATGCGCTTGCTCCCTATTTTGAAGATTACGCAGCAGAAATAAAAGAAATTATTTATGCGCCAGATGAATTTCTTTGGCAAAAGAATCAGCGTTGTTTAGCGCTGCTCGAAGATGTCCTGGACGCACCGATTCAGGTACGATTTACCGATTCCTACATAGGTGTCGATGGTCCGACTTCAAAAAGCGCTTATCTAGAAAGAGATTCCTTGGGATTGTCGGATTACCAACAGGTGTTTTCCTATGGAAAATCATTTACTCCGAATTTATCGATGATTGATGTTTTGTTGAATGAAGGACCGTTTATCCGTAAATGGATCCTAGCGTCCAAAGATGAGTCCGTGTCCAGACTTTGATTGAAACAACTTGTTCCATTTCACTTGAATCACTGTTGGATTCATCAAGTTTCCATTTGTGATTAACAAATCGCCGTTTGGACGAAAAGTCATTGCACTTGGATTCGAGAACGTTGTTTTGTCTAAGGTCGTGAAGTTCACCACTTTCCCAAACTGATCCAAAACGACCAAGGTATGATCCACACTTGATAGCACATAGATTTCATTTGTTTTAGGATGCACAGCAATCGCGGATGGCGTAAAGTTGATACTTTCCAAGGTATCGTCCATGATGCTTAAATTGGAACTTGGGACAATCAAGTTATTTTGAATCGCGAATGCTTCCACATCCTCGCCGGAAATCGTAAAAAGCGGCTGTGGATTCAATTTGTGTTGATTTAAATTATAGGCGTAGACAGAGCTACTGCTATATCCTTCAACGCGTTCTTGATTCGATGAAATCAAAAATAAACGATTCGTTTCCTTGTGCAGACAAACACTTGTTGCTTCGAACTGCTCATTTTCTAACGAAAGTGTGGTCAGGTTGGTAGAATCGTATGGCGCTTGTAAAAAGTGAATGTGTTTTGCGTCATCCACTAAAACCAAGGTGGAATCCAAATTGGACACATTACAAATTTTAGAACCGAGGTCCCACGGTAAAAACGGAGCCACTGTCTGGTCTTCCATGTTATACATGTATAGAGATCCTTGTTCCTGGTTTAACCCAATTAAATGTGTTGAATCCAACAAAGCCACATCAGAGAAGGGCTGAATGCCCATCGGTAACGTTTGTACTGAATTCGGGTGTTGCAGATCAAAATAACCATCCTCTTTTTGGAAATTCGTGGCTTTTTTCACGTAATAATTTTCCACGCCAACCTTTTGAAGGGAGCGCGCTGCAATGAACGACATCGTCGCCAAAACAAAGGAAAAGAAGTACTGTTTTTTGTTCATGCTTACAACAAATTTAAGTTAAAATTCGGATACTCAAAACAGCCTGCGTAAATTTGTTCATGAGCTATTGTGAATATTGTCAAAAACTCCCATTGGACAACGTCCACAGAAGGTATCACGACGAGGTGTATGGACAAAAAATAAGCGACGATTTTGAGTTGTTTGGACGATTGATTTTAGAAATCAATCAAGCTGGATTGAGTTGGGACACCATTCTCAAGAAATCGGAGCACTTTAGGTTGGCCTATGACCAATTTGACTACCACAAAATCGCACGGTATGATCAGTCGGACATTGATCGCTTGTTACAAAATACTGGAATCATTCGTAATCGGTTAAAAATTCAGGCCGTCATTTACAATGCAAATCAAATTCTTGCGTTGAAAGAAATGCACGGCTCCTTTTTAAATTGGGTTGACATGCAGGAAATAAAAAATACCGACGAATGGGTAAAACTCTTCAAAAAGAACTTTAAATTTGTTGGAGGAGAGATTGTGAAAGAATTTCTTCTGAGTATCGGAAAAATCGAAGGTTCACATGACGTAACTTGTCCAAAGTACAAACAACATAATTAGAAAACACATGAAATCACCTTATTCTCTTCTTATCTTTTTATTCAGCGCAACAAGTATTTTTGGTCAAATTAGTTTTGATGCAGGAGCTGGCGCTTTGAAAGGATTCGGCGCGACGAAATCCTTCGGTAATCTACACTTAGGCGTAGAAGTCCCACGCTCAACAGACCAATCGTACTACGGGAGATTGAGTTATTATTTTCCCGTGAAAGAAGATCAGGTTTATTCGACGATGGTCACAGCATTGAATCAAACCACAACACCTTACAATTTAACCGTGAATTACCAACGTTCGACCAATTACACCATTTTTGAAGGTGGAACAAGAAGATACATTGGAAACGATTACGACTACGGTTTTTCAGGTTACTCCGGAAGTAATTTCATGGTCATCGTTAACAAGGTGAAAAACAATTACGAAAAACAAGATGCTACAGGTGCATATGATTGGGCAAACAATTATACGTTAAGTCCATCCGAGGAAAAAGAAGGGACCTTTCTAAGCATCGCCGCCGGATTTCAACTAGGCGTAAAATACACGTTTCCAGCGATTGGGTCTGTTTATGCCGATGTCAGTGGACAATATTTGTTATTTGGACAAGCGAGTAATCAAACTGCTTATAATAGTCAACTGATTTCCCGAATGATTTTCTTGTTCAACGTTGGATTCAGAAAGGATTTATATTAATCCGAGTCCTTCAATTTCTTGGAATAAATCGCTTAACGATTGATTTCCATCGATGATAAAATGAGCTTGCTCATAGATTTCAGCGCGCTCTTTTAATCGTGTTTCCAACACTTCTATTGGATTTTCCGTTTTTAGCAGCGGTCTCGAATCGTCCTTTTCAAGTCGATTCCATAATTCCTCAGGCTCTAATTTCAAATATAGAACAGTTCCAAGAGATTTCATTTTGTCTATCAAGTCATGATGACAAGGAAATCCACCACCAGTAGCAATCCACTGAGACTCGGACGAAATCGTTTCAAAGCAAGCGAGTTCCATCGCACGAAAAGCCGATTCTCCTTCCGTTTGAAAAATCTGTAAAATGGATTTACCCGATTGAGCAACGATTGCTGCATCTGTATCTAAAAATGGATGTCCCGTTTGGATTCCCAAGTATTCACCGAGACTTGTTTTCCCTGCTCCCATCATCCCCACTAAAAAAACCGGTCCTTGCTTCATCTTAATTATCCTTGAAAATCAGCTCATTGCTAATTTTTCACAATTTTACATCAAATTTAAACCAATAATGTTGTGATAACAAAAGAATAATCATATCTTTGCACCCGAATTTAATGATTCCGTAGCTCAGCTGGTAGAGCAATACACTTTTAATGTATGGGCCCTGGGTTCGAATCCCAGCGGGATCACAGAAAAGCCTCCTTTTAAGGGGGCTTTTTTAATTTATATCCTCAATATCAATCTATTAAGGTGTTAAAAAGGTGTCTAAATATACTCGTTTGTAGTACCCTTTTTAGTACACTATCTATATTTCAGTTCCCTTTTTAGTACCCTCAATTCTAAAAAACTCTCTTACTTCCTCTGAAGTTACTTTTAATTTAATTCCGCGACAAACCTCATAAAATCCGTAACATTTGTATTCAAACATTTGATCTTTTATACTTAACCCGGATAAAAAAAATAAATTTTGATTTCTGAACTCGTTAAAACTCATTTGCGGAAAAATCCCAATTGAATATACATTTTTCATCACAATTCTTAATGTTCTAAGTTTAGCCTTTCTTTTTTCTTCCATTGAAATAATTAATGATATCCTTCTTTCTTAATATAAAGTTCAATTTATGTGACTGAACAAAGTGGTAAAACACAAATTGGTGGTATATTTCACTCACTTGCCCCTCGTCGAACCGTTCAAGAAAGTACTTTTTTTTCTCCTTAAATCGATTATACCGCGCATCGAAGGGAAAGTGTTCATATGCCTCAAAACAATTTGCCAGACGTCTTAAAATTGATTGTTTCAAAATGGACTTTTGGCTAATATCAAGCTTTAGTTTTTGAATGTCAAGCGATATTTTTGATTTCTTATTTTTTTTGAGGAATTTTTGCCCATTCATCAAATGGTAAAACTCGTTTACGCATTAATGGCTTATCGGAAAAGTGACGTGAAATAGATATTCTTTTATAAAAATCCTCTTTTTCACCATTATAATGATAATTTTTAATTGCTAAACATTTCGGATGTTGGAATATCGTATTTAGCATCGTTTTATCAGATACCCCACACGAATGCCCTACAATAAAAACTTCATAGGGTAAGGAATCAAGGATATTTAAAAGGTTATGGTAATTGTTTGTTGAAGGATATGCAAATGATTTTATCTTTCTTAATAATTCAGCATTATCTTCTTCCTCAAGTTCTGAATAGATAGATCCAATATCATTTCCATATCCAAATATTATGGGGTTGGACAAATCATTCACAGAACCATGTATTTGAATTTCCCTGTTATCTTTTAAAAAAGAATTATTTAAGAGTTTAGTTAAACTATTTGTGTAATTGAAATTCACAAAGAATACTGTTTGGGGTGAATCTTTACTTTCCTGTTCCGGTATTAATGAATTCTCTTTTTTTCTAATTGGCTCAAAGAATGAATCTATGAGAGGTTTAAAATGTGAATTAACATAAGTAAAATCATGCCTATTTTGTTCATTTTGAATATAATCCTTAAGCCCTCGCTCAATCAGATCCATACTCTGATTTAATTCGGCAATCTTTGAATAATCTTTTTTATCAAATGGTTTATCGCTAACCAATTTGAATAGTTTGATTAGATTTTTGAAATATAGTGATTCAATATCTACCCAATTGTTGACCTTAACATTTTCAAAAACATCTTTGATGAATAAGGTTTTGAATTTAATTTTTATCTCATTTTGGAATGAAGCGATTAAATCCGTTACATTTTTAAATGAATCCAATCTTTTATTCAATAAATTGATTGAACTCACACCGTAATTAAAATCGGTAGATGCTTCAATAAGTCCAGAGTCAAACTTCCTCAAATTAATGGCATTTTTAATAACCTCTTTAACATGAAATAGAATGAAATCATTATAACTGGTTTCTAAACCAAGCCCAAGATCAAAGCCATTACCTACAATAATTAATCGGTTGTATTTAAATTCTGATTTAATATTTGGTATCAATGGTTTAACTCTGTTTGGATTTATCATTTTATATTTATTCAATGTTCCGAATGGAATCTTTAATTTTCTACTTGTTTATTTTTTAGGTTAATCCTATCCATTTAACTTGGGTCCATTTTAACTATTTTCAACGATATGAATGTCTTCATTAGTTATTCCATATAACTCATTGATCTTACAGTCAATTTCATGATTTATTTGACTGATTTTTAATTGAATTTTACGTGCATTTATTATTTGATCATTGAAATATTGCATCCACTCTGCTTCTTCTGATATATTTAAACGAATCTTAGATTTTTTTAAAACTATTAAAAGATCGGTAAAAGAAAACTGTAACCAAGACGATAACTTACTTTCCAAATCAGGAAATTTATTTTTTACAAAACTGACAAATTTTGAATCCAACAATATTAACTCTTCTGAATGTGTTATTATTAAATCAGCAAGAACACTAATTTCTTTTTGGTTAAATTCATCAGTAAGCATTATCGGTAGTTCTTTAATTTGATATCCTTTAATTTTTGGAAAAAGTTGTTTTCCATCGGTAAGCTTCCCCTGAACAGTAACGGTTATAGATAGAGTTCCTGGGTTAAATGTTAGTACTAAGTTAGTTATCTATTTGAAAAGTTGGGTATAAAGAATCAATAAAATCTTCCTTACATTG
>JAHEMJ010000016.1 GCA_024643725.1 Crocinitomicaceae bacterium
AAATATGTTGGTCCATCTGGCAAACACTCATATCCTGGATCTCCAACCGTACTATTTGGTGAATAGTCACCTGAACGCACCCAGTTTGTTGGGAAGTACGAATCATTATCCATGACACCTGACAACCAACGTTTCGATGAATCTGCAAAGTCAATCGACGACTCGATCATGTCTGTTGTTTTACCAGCCAAGTTTCCAGTTCCACTTGGGAAATAGTATTTGTTTTGATAAATCTGTACCGAAATACCCCACGCTGGGATGATTTGCTCGTTCTCTGATGCAATCGAATTTTCGGATGTCGCTGAATCAATCGGTGTTAAGTCACCTTTGTTCTCATAACGATAAACGATCCAACTTGCGGTATCAGCGGCATTTCCAGAAGCATTTGCTGTGTAGTTTCTGAATTTACATTCAAAGTAACCACTCGCCAAGTTTAATGGATCCACTACTTGGATGTTGATTGGACCACGTCCATAATCATACGTTGGATTATCCATATACCCTTGCTCCAAAATCGTTTTCTCCGATTCAGCCGTTAATTCCAATGAACGATTACCGTTTCCGTAGCCATCCAAACGCGTAATCAATGGAGAACTTCCGTAGCTGATCATTTGCGCTGTACCGTCTGCTTCTGGCATTGGATTGTGCGGAATGGCCTCCATCACCTTAACTTCACCAACCGCACCTTTTCGACTTAAAATGTACTTTTTCTTTTGTCCGTCGAGGGCCAATGGGTCTGTTGGATTGTAGTCTTTGTAATTGTTGAAGGCGTAAGAAACGGCAATGAAATAATAGCGTTTGAAGTTTACAAGTCGTGTTGCACCTTGGGCAAATAGATCGTTTTTCACACTAAAACTGTGTCGGATGCCTTTGTCTTCTCCATTGACTTTCATGACAGGAATCGAAGCATTGAGGTCCTCATTAAATTCGAAGTTGATGATTTTCCCAACGCCATCCTTGATGTCGCATTGTGCCGTTAATCGCGCTTTATCTGGATTAGATAAATCAGACAAGGAAACCTTGGCATCTTGAAGTTGATAAATTTGATATCCTTGAAAGTTGTAGGTTTTATCGGCATTTGGATCACTGGAAACAATGAATGGGTCGAATTCTTCGTATTGTTCGCGGTAATTATTTGAGTTGAGTGGATTACTCAACATCAAAATGACTTCATTTTCCAATTCTTGAATGGCTAATTCCGGCGCATGTGGACCATCCAAAACCTTGAAACAATTTTCAAACAACGCTTGCGCTTTATCATCAGCGCGTTGCAAACTACTCACGGAAGCGAAAGGGTCGCCAGAACTAGCACGCGCCCAAACGACTCCTACAGTAATATTGTTTACTGCTCCTGGTTTGAGGACAAATGGACCTGCAGATTGTACAAAGCGACGGTCATTTGGTGTATTGTTCGCTGTTTGTTCGGTCCAAACAGGCTGTGGAACACCATTCGTTCCCCATCCGAGTGGATCAGTGTTTCCGGGAAACATGAATTCGCAAGGTGTATTTGGATCCGCTTCTGGATCGGAAATATGTCCGCTGCCTCCGTAAACGAATTTAGATCCATCCTTCCAATATCCACGCAAGTAATTGTAATAATCGGAAGCACTGGTTGGATCCGTTTGATTTGGATTTGCGCCATTTGTAGTATTGGAGTAATATAAAAATCGGCGCATGCCAAAGCGTTCGTTGTCGATGACACCATCTCCATATCCGATTCCATTCAAGGCTTCGTTCAGGTGAATGCCATACGCATTGTCGATCCCGTCATTGTCCTGATAAGGTCCTTCAAAAAAGTCCACGCCAACTGCCGGAGGTGAATAACCGTAGCCTTTGTAGCCAGAGTTATCTCCATCGAAATTATCACCATTGTAGTAATATCCAAGTCCACGGTTTACATCACAACCCACATAGTCGTCATAAGGATCTCCTAAAGCACCATCCGTAAAAAATCCGAAATAGGTATCGTATAATGTTTGAGTTCCACGGTTAATCAACTCATAATTGTAAAAGGTCATGTTGTTGATTTCGTCATTGGATGCAAAGGCGAAAGCTTGAGCACGAATTTCCATTCCAATTGGTTCCGCTCCAGTTTCCGTGTGAATGTTTCCTTTATCATTCATGACCCACCAAAAATTTTGATCTCCGTATAAGGCCACACTTCGATCAATACTACATGCCTTCGTTTTTTTGATGTCGTACCAAGGAAAATCACCGTCTTCCCAGTGATAATGTCCATCGCCATTGAAGTCGTAAAATGGAGCAAGGTAATAATCTTGTCCTTGTGAAACATCGCCATGAGCAGGCCAATTTTTAATGATATCTGGAACTTCATAACCTGGAAAAAGGTCATCTTGTGTACTGGTTCCATTCTGTTGATCTGCTATTCCTGCTTCATACCACGCATTGAATTCCCGAACTTGATCTTGGGTTGAAACGAAATGCTTGTCGTATTTATGGCAGTTTTCATAATTGGTTTCAGCATACACTTTGGACAGTGGACCAGTCCAATAATCTTGTCCATTTCTATAACGCAGTGCCGCTAATTTTAATTGGTGGTTGACATCGGTTCCGCCAAGCCAAAGCGCTGCGGTAAATAAGGCCATGATTCCAGAATTTTTCGGAATCTCATATTGGGAATAATTTTTTGTTGGAATCTGCCATAAATTTCCAGCGGTGTGAATCATCGCACGGACATTATTCAACTCCATGTAGGTTGTCATGGTTGGAGGCGCACAATTGGCAGATTTTGAAACGGGTGTTTTTACGTGATACGTTCCTGTGTAGGATTGTGTCAAGCCAAAAATGGACCAGCAAAGACAGAAAATAAATGGTAGAAGTTTAGGCATAAGCTAATTTGGCATGAAGATACAAAGAAAATAAATGTTCCCTAACTTTGAAGAATGAAGGAAATCGAAAATGCTGCTGATGTACATGAACTCGTACACGCTTTTTATGGAAAAGTGCTGCAAGATGATGTCTTGGCACCCTTTTTTCGTGGATTGAATTTAGCGGAACATTTGCCGAAAATGGAGTTTTTTTGGCGCTTCGTGTTGTTGGATGAATCAGGTTATACCACAAGCGTGACGGATAAACACATGCACATGCGGTTGAAAGCGGAGCATTTCCAACGTTGGCTGTCTTTATTCAATGAAACCCTCGACGAGCGATTTACGGGAGAAAAAGCGGAAATGGCCCGACAGCGAGCAGCACTGATTGGCTGGACGATTCAAAGTAAAATGTAAGTCAACTCGGAAATACACAATGCATGTTTCAAAACTTGTGATTCGTGCCTGATTCTACACACAAATAGTCACTATTTTCGTTACATGTCAAAGAAGGCCGAAGATTACAGTAAAAAAGGATTGAGAACGAGTTATGTTTCCACGGTGATTGGAATCTCGTTGGTATTGTTCATGATTGGACTCGTATTAGGAGGAGTTTTTGGATTAAGAAGTGTACAAAAGCAAGCCAAAGAAAGCCTGCAAGGAGATATCTTCTTTAAATCTGAGTTGAACGATGCAGACATCAAACAAATAGAGGAACAATTAAACGGTTGGAAGGAATTCTCGGATGTCTATTTTGTTTCTCCCGAAAGAGCCATACAAGAATTTGGAGGAGAAAGCCAAGTGGAACAGGAGGTCCAGTCCATGTTCTTAGATGAAAATCCGTTGCCGCCAACGATTGGATTCAAACCGAAGGAAGCATATGCCACTAGTAAAGGAATGGCACATATCGAGTCCAAATTGTTGCGTCGATTCCCGCAAGAAATCGATGAAGTGAATTACGACAAAGCCAGTGTCGAAAATGTGAATTTAGGATTTAAACAATTTGTCGTTTTATTTCTTTCCGTTGCTTTGTTATTAATCATCATTGCTGTTGCGATGATCAATAACACGATTCGTTTGGCACTTTATTCAAAACGATTTACCATTAAAACCATGCAATTGGTGGGAGCAACAAGTAGCTATATTCGTCGACCATTTATCTGGCAAGCAGTTTTACAAGGATTGGTTTCGGCCTTGGTTGGACTAGCCTTGTTGTTGACTGTTTTCTATGGTTTGAATAACTTACTAGAAACGATTGAAATCAGTTATACATTAGAAAGTTTTGTTTTACTTGTAGGAATTTTGTTGTTGATCGGTGTAATTATGACCGTAATTTCAACGTGGTTTGCCTTAAACAAGTATCTTCGTATGAAATTAGATGATTTGTACTAAGTATGAAAGAGCCAATTAAACACTTCGGATTTGATGACAAGAACTACAAATGGTTATACATTGGATTAGCCATTAATATTCTTGGATATTTACTAATGATTGGTGGTGGGGCAGAAGATCCAAGCCAATTTAATGGAAATGAATTGTTTAGTTCAACACGTATTACCCTATCACCGATGTTGATAGTGATTGGGTACATCATCATTTTTTACGCGATCATGAAACGTCCAAAAAAGGATGCTTCGGAAGATCAATCCGCGTAATCACCCCATAATTTTACACATATGAATTTCTTGGAAGCCATCATTTTGGCCATCATCGAAGGATTGACGGAGTTTCTTCCTATTTCCTCCACCGGACACTTGATTATTGCATCAACCATGATGGGGAATGCAGCGGATGAGTTCACCAAACTCTTTACAGTAGCAATTCAATTTGGCGCCATTTTATCGGTAGTCATTGTCTACTTTAAACGGTTTTTGCAAAGTTTTCAATTTTACACCTTGTTGTTTGTTGCCTTTATTCCAACGGGGATTCTCGGACTGTTATTGAAAAAGCACATCGACGGATTATTGGAAAATGTAATGGTAGTCGGCGTTTCGCTTTTCTTGGGTGGAATTGTCTTGTTGTTCATTGACCGCATGTTCGAGAAAAACGAACACGCAAAAGAAGTTCCGTTGACCTTCAAGTCAGCTTTCATTATAGGAACCATTCAAAGCATTGCGATGATACCTGGTGTTTCCCGCTCGGCTGCGACCATCATTGGTGGACTCTCTCAGAAATTAAGTCGCAAGGCTGCGGCAGAATTTTCCTTCTTTTTAGCTGTGCCGACCATGTTTGCAGCAACTGTGAAAAGCATGTACGACGAAAAAGAAATGCTATTGCAATCGGATGGCAAAGAGTGGGGCTTGTTGTTGGTTGGAAATCTGGTGGCATTTGTCGTAGCGTTCATTGCCATCAAGTCTTTTATTTCCTACTTGAACCGAAATGGATTCAAAGTTTTTGGTTATTACCGCATTGTACTCGGTGCGCTGTTGATTATCCTTCTGTTAGCGGGAATTCCACTTGAAATGGCAGGCTAATGTTAGAGGTAAGCGAAGGATTAACGATTTTAGTAGATAAGCCGTACACATGGACCTCATTCGATGCGGTGAATAAATTGCGTTGGAATTTAAAACGTCAATTGAAAGTCAAAAAAATCAAGGTTGGACACGCAGGAACCTTGGATCCATTGGCAACTGGACTATTGGTCATTTGCATTGGAAAACACACGAAGCTCATCGAGGGACTAACGAATGATCACAAAACGTACACAGGAACTTTTCTTGTCGGAAAGACCACGCCTTCGTACGATTTGGAAACCGAATACGACCAAGAATTTCCAACGGAACATATCACTCCAGCATTGATGCAAGAAGTCGTACAGTCCTTTCTTGGCACACAATTACAAACACCGCCGATTTTTTCGGCTAAACTCATTGATGGCAAGCGCGCGTACGATTACGCCCGTGCTGGAAAAGAGGTGGAAATGAAGCAAAACGAAATCACGATTCATTCATTTACCATCGATTCCACCCGTTTCCCAGAGGTTGATTTTGAAATATCTTGTTCGAAGGGAACCTACATTCGAAGCATCGCTGCGGATTTCGGTCAAAAACTAAATTCTGGCGCGACATTAATTGCCTTGCGTCGAACCGTTTCAGGTGCGTATCACATCGAAGATGCGAAAAGTGTCGATGAGTGGATTGAGATCATTCAGTCCGATGAGGTGTTTATTCCTTAACGTGTTTTAATTTCTCCTGCACATCCTTGATGAGTCGCTTGTAATTCGCGATTTTATCATCATACCCATTGCTTTCAGCTCGAACTAGACGCTTTTGTAAATAATGTAGTCGACGTCCTAATTTGTATTTATCCCATTTATACAATAACTTTTTCATAGAAATTTGAATTGAGTTAGAACTGAAATTGCGACACGCTCTGTCTACCTTAAAGGTAAAACATTTTTCTATAAAAGTCAATAGGCTAAATTCGTTACAGCAATGTTACGGAAGCACGCATAGGCGTAATGGAAAATGCATCCGCGTTCATCTCCACAAGTTGGCCAATTGGCAAGGTAAATTTATCGGCGATGTGTCCGCAAAGGAACCCACTAAACACGGGAAATTTTGCATCTTTGAAATGTTGGTTCAGTACTTCTTCTAGGGTAAAGGACCATTTTGGATCTTCGGCAATGCACTTTCGGAATTGACCGATGACTACTCCTTCCAATTGCTCGAAAACACCATTTAATTTCCATTGTGTCAGCATCCGATCGATGCGGTAAGGTTCTTCATTGACTTCTTCTAAAAATAGTATTTTCCCCTTCCATTCAGGTAAATACTCCGTGCCGAGTAGACCAGTTAAAACGCTCAAATTTCCGCCGTATAATGTCCCTCGTGCGCTACCTGAACGGATGCAAACTGGTGGACTTGGATAGCGGAGTGGATCATCGTTGACAAGTGTCGAGAATTCTCCTAGTGCAATGGTTTTTTGGATGGAATCCCAACTAAAGGCGCCCCAAGAAGCATTTCCGTTCGGACCATGGAAAGTAATCAGTCCGGTTTTATGTGTAATGGCTACAAGAAAGGCGCTAATATCACTGAAACCAAGAATAATTTTTGGATTTTTTTGAATGGCATTGAAATCGAGCAGCGGTAAAATACGTGCGCAACCCCATCCGCCTCGCGTAAAGAAAATGGCTTTTACTTCCTGATCGTGAATCAGATCCATGAAGGCTTTTGCTCTTGCTTCATCGGTATCAGATAAATACCCAAACTTTGACTGAAGATTTCCTGAAACTTTCACGCGGTATCCAAAGTTTTCCAGAAGGGTGATGAAATCACTCACTTCTTTTGGATCGTGATTTGCTCCAGCAGGCGAACAAATCCCAACTAATTCACCTTTGGAAAGTGCATGAGGAAACTGGAGATTCGTCGATACATCCGGCAATGCGGACACGGATCGAGCGATAAAAGGAGCAAATAGACCAGCGCCTAAAATGGGTAATACAGACCTGCGGGAGATTTTTTTCACAACATTAAAGGTAGGAAAAGTTGCAGGAATATTTCGTGTGGAAAAAAAGACAGACTAGAAATATGTTTTCTTTTGAGGAGTCTGAATGACTGAAAGTTCAAGGTGTTTTTACCACACCTTTTTAAAACGAAGGTGTACCTGATTGAATGTGGCTTGAATTCGTTTTTCATCTAGCAGGTAAATGAAAAATTCACCATTTTTCACTTCTTGTTGTATGGTTTTGGGATCAAATTCAAGTGAGTAGCGCACAGTGGCACATTTTCGATTCGGATCATAGTTCATGATTTGTGGACGAACTTTTTGGTTGAGTGTCCAGCGCTTGGAATAATAGTGGGTTTTTTTCGTTTGAATCAAGAGCAGTGGAAGAAGTTCATTCGAATGTTTACGTAGTGCATTCACGGTCGCTTCGAGTTCAATTCGCAATATTCCCTTTTTCCATTGGCAGGCTGTTGCTCCAACAAAGGTCATTTTCTTTTTCAAAGTAAGTTTGGAATGTTGACTTTGAGCGAATGTTCTGGCATGGAGGTTTGTCCCGACCCATTGATGAAAAGAGAGCGAATCAACCAAGTGATTTTGGATGATGGTATATTGACTTAAGCGCTGAAACTGATACAAAATACGCTTGAAATGATCTGTTTTTGTTTTGTTCTTGCTCGCATGAAGGTCCAATTTGTCATCCATGCGGTACAATTGATGCTGGAGGTAAACCAGGGTATGATCCATTAAATCCGTGGTGCGCAATTTATTGGTTGTAAATAATAGTTGACGATCCATGACGGTGCGTTGGTCAAACCGCAGATCCTTGCCGACAAATGGAACAGAACTTGGAATGGACACACGGTAAATAGTGTGTAAATAGCGGAGTAAAGTGGGTGCGATATCGTTGTGTGAAACGACTGCGTTTGATTGAAAAGGGCGTTTCAACAAAGGCGAAAAAATCAGAAGTGGCACACTGTATTTGGAGAGCGCATTCCTTCGATACAATTCTGTCCCATGGTCTCCAGTAAGGATGTAAATGGTGTTCTTGTAGTCGGTGTTTTGGAGGCGTTCCTTTTGGAAAAAGTCGTTGAGACAGGAGTCCACATAGGAAAAGGAACCAAATTCCATTGCCTGTTGCTTGACTAATTTTCTCAGTTTGGGATTCTGGATGGACAGCGCTCTCCTGCGCACAAAATTCGTCCAAGCTTCTTTATTGGAATAGACAAATGGATCATGTGAGCTAATCGTTAAGAAAACTTGGAAAAGCGGTTTTGAGTCCGAACTGCGTTGTTGAACGGATGCTTGTCCTTGCCCCAATAAATCCTCATCCGGAAAACCCCAAGTGCTTCCGAGGGAATCCTTGTGAAATTGACGTGATTTGTCCCATTTTTTCAGCAATTTCACACCGGGATATTGTTGCATAAATCCACTCATGTTGAGGTAGTCATAGGGCACGCCACAATGAAAGCGATTGTCATAATCATCGCGCAATAAATTGAACAGCGAATAATGTCTTGGAAATTGGATTTGTTGAAATACATTTCCATTTACGGTATTTGGAACCGATGCTAAAACAGCGGGCAGGACATTGTGGGTGCGTTGATACGTTGAAAATGTATTTGGAAAGTAAAGGGATGCTTTGCTTAGAGAATCTAAAAAAGGCATGAGCACGCCCGTATTCGTTCCACGCGCACCAAATAAATCCGAAGACATACTTTCCACGATGATGATGCAAATGTTTGGCGGCTTTCCATGACTTGTTTTCGTTAAAAAAGGCGCTAAATGAGAAGATTCATCGAGCTCATTCAAGCAAGGAAACAATGGATTGACGGGTTTTCCTCCATTGTAAAAGGCCGATGGAATATCCTTGAAGTCAGTAGGCGAGATGCGCAATTCGGCTAGATTTTCCGATGGATGCAAGGCATGCTGTGTTAGCTTTCCCAGAAAATATGAAAAGCGATTGGTTTGTGTAATGGGAAAGGAAACAAACAAAAAGGAAACGAAAGCCACGAGGATCATGGGCAAGCACCACTTGAATCGCACAGGACTTTCTTGACCTAACAAGGATTGAATAAATCGGATCAATAATGCAGGTACGACTAGGCAAGAAACGAATAGGAGGAGTCCGCCGATTGAAATGCGGTGTTGTAGATCGAGAATGATCCAAATTTCTTTTGAATCAAAAAGAAGAATGGATTCATCGAGAACCTCATGCGCGTGAAGGTAATACTGATCACAGGCAATGCTTCCAAGTAAAAACAAACTGTATGCTCCGTAAAAGCTCCATTGTATTCGTTTCGTTTTAATCGGGAATATCCGACAAATGCTTGCTGTGATAACCCAGAAAAAACAATAGAGTAAAACATTTTGAAGGATGGCAATCGATGACTTTTCCAACGAAAAAGACTCATCTAACTGCCAAATAAACAGCCATTGAATTCCCAATTGAAGGAGAAAAAACGCGGATATAAGAGGGAGAGTGGACCAAAATGCCCTTATCCAGTTTTGCATAACTAAAGGTAGGAAAAAGAACTTTTACACATGAATTCGCCTGTTTGCATCCGCTTATGTAATGAGGTGTAATGGACGCCCCATTTCAAGAGCAACGAAAGTAAAGAATTATTGAAATGGAAACAAACAAAAAACGACATTTAGCATCATATCAAAAGTTGGGGATAAAGGAGATTAATTTTGATTCTTTTACTTTTTGGCATTGCCCCAAAAAGTAACAAATTCTGATGCTACGATTAGAACTGTAAGAAACTCTAGCGCTTAAAAGATCTAACGACCCTCATCTTTCTTGTTGCTAAAATTTCTGAAACTCGCTCTCGTTCCTCGGCTCAAACAGCCAGAAATTTTCACGCAACTTCGTCGTGAGGGTTGGCGTTACATCTTTTCATGCGCAGGAAAGCAATCTTGTAAATATTCGTAGTTTTCACTTCGAAGAAGGAAATTCGTAGTCTTGATCTTTTTGCGAACTTTTTGGATCAAGCCAAAAAGTGGAAAATAAACAATTGTATTGGATACCAAATGATGTTAAGTCCCCAGGTTTTGGTCTTGATTCTTCAACTTGCCTTTCTTGACGGGAATGGAATCAAACAAAAAAGCCTTACTAACATTTGTTAATAAGGCTTTTAGCGATTCTCTATGTACCCCGGGCCGGAATCGAACCGGCACTCCCGAAAGAACAGGATTTTGAATCCAGCGCGTCTACCAGTTCCGCCACCGGGGCATTCAGGGTGCAAAGATAGGGATAAAATAAGTTAGATTCCAAAAAAATGGAAGAATAAGTTGGGAGTTGCAGGAGGAATTATCCTTGGGACTTCAGGTACATATCGTAAATCATTCCGTCGGAAAGTCCAATCTTTGGAACGCTGATTTGTTGAATGCCAAGCTGTTTCATGACAAACAGATAAATTTCCAAGGCTGGCACAATGACATCCGCGCGGTCAGGTTTGAGTTGAAATTGATCGATGCGTTCTTCAACGGTCAGTTTTTCCAGTTGGTGTAAAAGTGTATTCATTTTACTGGAACTCAAGGCGTCTTTGTCTTTCAGTCCAACAATCTTATGGATTTTATTAATGTTGCCGCCCGTTCCAAAAAGTCGATGGGGAATACTAGCATCCACCTCTGCTGCTATCCAAGTGCTGATTTCTGTCCAGATTTTCTTTGACACTTTGCCTTTCAAAGCACGAATGGTCCCAATTTCAAAGGAACGCGATGCGCGTTTTTGTCCATTTTCAAAGACACTGATTTCCGTAGAACCACCACCAACATCGATGACGATGAAGGGATGTGATTTGTCAAAGTCAACTAAGAAAAAAGTGCCAAAAATCAATTCAGCTTCCGTTTGTCCAGAAATGATTTCGATGTTTACACCCGTTTTTTGCTTGATTTTCTCTTGCACTTTTTGTCCATTCTTCGCTTCGCGCATGGCCGAAGTTGCGACCGCGCGTAATTGCTCGACTTCAAAAATGTGTGCTATTAACTTGAATGCTTGAATGCAATCAATAAACTGTTCCGTTTTCTTTTTGGAAATGCGTCCTTCGTCAAAAACTTCCTCCCCTAAACGCAACGGGATACGCGAGTAGGAATGTTTTTTCACATAGGCATGATCGCCATCGTAACACACTTCTCCTACAAGTAAGCGCGCTGCGTTGGTCCCTATGTCGATTGCCCCGAATTTCATTTGAATGAGGACAAAGATAAAGGAAATCCAAAGCTATTTTTTACGCTATCGTTACATTTTTCAACTATTCTCATAAGGTTCATTGGAAGGATATATTGTTAATCTCTTTTTCATTCAATGTTAATCTGCATTTAATCCTCTAAAAATATAGTGGACGTAAACTTGCATCATGAAATTGAATGGTATTTTAGTGTGCATGATAATGCTTGGTTTTAATCTTATCGGACAAGAGGGGTTAGAAGGAATCAAGCTCGAAAAATACTATGTTTCTACCAAGAAGGACAATGGAAAAAAACACTTAAGTGGTGAACTTCCCGTAGGAAGTACAACTTACCGCATGTATGTTGACCTTGCTCCGGGATATCGTTTTATTGCAGCTTTTGGATCACCTGGACATCCACTAGAAATCCGTTCTACTCAAAACATTTATAATCACGTTGAAAATGGGGCGACTTATCCCATTCGAATTCCAGAAAGAACTTATAAGAAAAACATCGTCGCATTGGATTCTTGGGTTACCGTTGGTCCTGCTGGAGAGAATTATCTGGGCGTACTAAAGGAAGCAGATACCTTAAAGGATTTTGGAACCGTTGTTCCATTCGAACGTGGGTTTCTTGAATCAAATAAAAATGAGATGGGATATCCATTGCGTGAAAGAGATGGATTCTTGCGTTCAGAGCATATACCCGACATTACCTTATATAATATTGATAGTAACCTGCGTGTATTAGGAATGGAAACAATTGGCAAGACCTTTCGAATCGAAAATGGTGCTTGGGCATCCATGGGTAAAGGAGTCTGTGGAGTTGATTCTTTAGGTTCCAACACCGTATTAATCGCACAAATTACGACCAAAGGAGAACTATCCTATGAGCTCAATTTTCTTATTGGGACACCAGACGGAAAAACCATAAAATACGTCGCAAAGGATGCTGTCGAGAACGAACGTATTCACCCTGCTTTACTATCTACTCATTAATCATTTATACCGAAAACCATGAAAAAAATTGTACTTCCTATCTGTTTTTTCGCTTTGTCAAGCTTATTTACGAAAATGCATGCTCAAGCTGGACTTGAGGGAATTGTAGTGGAGAAATTTTATATTTCTAATGCAGCCGATTCCATCGATGCAGTGAATAATGGAGCGGTGTATCCATTGTACGTTGGATCAACAACCTACCGTGTTTACGCGAATTTATTGCCGGGCTACAAAGTGATACAGATGTTTGGTAATGCGGCACACCCGTTGCAAATTGAAACTTCGACCGCGTTTTATAATGATCCAAATTTTGGATTCAAAGTGTATCAAGGTACAAGTGTAAATAATACAAAGAAAAATACAACGTTAATTGACTCTTATATTACTGTGGGAGGTGTAGCAAACGGATTAGTTGGTGTGTTAAAAGCTGAAGACACAGATGGTTCTATTGGAAACCTTCAAGGCATCTTGGCAAATACAGACCCACAAATGGGCTTACCTATTACCGGAACAAACGCGCAAGATGGATTAATGCCAGGCATGCCTATTATTCCGAATGTGTTGGGTATTTCTACGGAGTTGGATATTTTTGACCAAACTGCTGGATCTTCTTTTTCCACTACTAATGGTGCGATTGCGGCATTAGGGGGAATGGACGGAGTAACGCCATCCAATCACGTTTTATTGGGACAATTTACGACAAATGGAGAATTCAGTTTTAAATTAAACCTGCAAATATTAACTCCAACAGCGGGTGTCAGTGAAACCTACGTAGCAGATACACCAAATGGTTCTGAGTTAACTGATACGACATTAATTTATCATTCCAATCCGAATGGCGGAGGCGGCGCAGGATTAGAGGAGGCATTGACAGAAAGTGAACTTTCGATTCAATATCAAGTGTATCCGAATCCGGCAAATGAATCATTCGCAATTCGTCAATCAGGAAACATGATGCAATCCGATTTCGACTATTTGGTGACGGATTTAAGTGGCAAAACGGTAGTTGCTGGTCATGCAAAGACAAAAAATACCATGGTGGATACCTCCTCTTTGAGAACAGGAATTTACTTGGTAACGATGACACAAGATGGATTGACCTATACGACAAAATTGATCAAACAATAATCAGATGCGCGGCTTAGTACTTCTTTTATTTACTTTCTTATTTATTTCTCAAAGCTTTTCACAAGGAACTTTTCGTGGAAAGGTAACCGATCCAAATGGGGAAGCGGTGATGGAAGTAAAAATCCTTCTTTTAGAGAATAAAGCAGTAATAACGAAAACCGACTTAGATGGAAATTTCACTTTGAATTTTCCGGATAATGCCGCCTATCATGTGCGCTTCACTCATTATGCACACGATACCTTGATTGAAATCATTCAATTGAAGGATAAAGAAGTATTGGTTAAAAACATTACGATTAATCAACGCAATACGACCAAGAATGTGAATCAGGTAACGGTTAGCATTAAGCAGGTCAAAGCGAATGATTATTACATGGAGAAAGTCAAATTGAATTCTGCTACAACGATTGATTACATCTCCTCTGAAACCATGAAGAAAACAGGAGATCCCAATGTAACCGCTGCAGTCGCACGTGTTTCCGGTGTCTCCACCAATGGTGGACTCATTACCGTTCGAGGAATTGGTGACCGCTACGTCAAAACGACATTAAATGGCTCTCGAATTCCAACACTGGATCCTTTAACGAACAATATTAAACTCGACATTATTCCAACGAGTTTGATTGACAACATTATCATCACGAAATCGGCTAGCCCCGATTTACCTGGAGATTGGGCAGGGGCATATATATCCGTTGAAACAAAGGATTATCCGGATAAATTATCCGTAAATATTGAGTCTTCTTTTGGATATAACGCACAGACAACGTTCAAAGATTTCATTACCTCAGATCGCAGTTCAACAGATTGGTTGGGATTTGATCGTGGGTTGAGAACACGTGATCGCGACAAGGACAATACGAGTTTTGCACAACCTAATTTGACGCCAACCAGTTATCAGGAAATGGTTGCATTGGGGCTTGGACATTATTTTTCTCAGCAAGGCATCAACGGATGGGTAGATGGAAGTCCAGAATCAAGTACCTACATGCGTTTAGGGTTGGTTCAATTAGGATTGCTACAGGCAAATGACATGAATAATAATGCGAGTTATCAGCAAGCCTTGTCGGTTTATAACCAACAATACAAACCACAAGCATTTAGCGCTTTAAATCCTAATGGAACGGATTATAATAACGGATTTTCAAACAATTGGAGTTCCACATACAGAAAAGCTCCACTAGCTTTTACCCAAAACATCAGCGTCGGTGACCAAGTGAAATTGTTTGGTAAACCCTTGGGATATATTGTTGGATTCCGCTATGGAAATACAGTTCGCTATGACCCGAATGGAATTTCACAACGCATTATGAATGAATCATTGGGATATACGGTTGATTTTGTAGATAGCACCAGAATTAGTAAAGAAACCAATTCATGGAGTGCACTCATAAATCTAGCTTATAAATTGAGCGATAAACATAAAATATCATTTCTATATATGCCAAATATATTTGGTAGCAATGATGTTTCTAGATTTTCGAATCTGCAACTTGTTCAAGGACAAGAGTTAAAGATTAGAAATAGTATATTTTATGAAGAACGAAACCAACAAATTACTCAATTTCAATCGAAGCATTTCCTTCCTAAATTAGGCCTTAAAATCGAAACGAATGCTTCATTTACGAGAGGAAAAAGTATTGCTCCCGATTTTAAATTGATGCAATATGCATACAACATTGTGAATGGTCAAGTGGGAGCCTATGAATTCGCTACAAATGCTGGAGAGGGAATTCGTCGATATTATCGCTATTTGAATGAAAATGTGTTCGATTCAAGGTTGCAATTCGAAAAACCATTATCTAAGGAGGGTAAACTTAGCCGAAATTTAAAATTTGGTGGTGCTTTCCAAAAATCCACAAGGCAATCAATATTGGATGAATACTATCTTTCTAAAGGAAATTCGTTTATTCCGGCACTTCAAAATCAAGACATCAATGCGTATTTAAGCCCCGATCATTTTATCATGCAAAATGGACAAGTAGGATATTATTATTCTCGAACACAATGGGCAAGAAACAACACTTTTGGACTTGGTAATATCGCCGCTTCCTATATCATGCTCGATTTCGAATTCAATAAAAACATTCGATTCGCAGGAGGTGTTAGAGCAGAGTCAACGAATATTTTTACAGATGTGCTCGATTATTACCGCAATGGTTATGCGAATAATGACATACGTAGAGAGAATATGGGGGGGTTTCCATTGATTAATGCTGCATCCATCAAACAAGTGAATTATTTGCCAAGTGGAAGTTTGATTTTTAAATTCAAAAATGACACGGTTGGACAATCCAACATTCGTTTAAATTACAGTCAAACATTGGCTCGTCCGAGCTTTAGAGAATTAAATGATGGAGCTGTTTATGATTACGAGTTCCGAACTTTGATTTATGGTAATTCGAGTTTGCAACCTGTATACATAACGAATTATGACCTTCGATATGAAAAATATTGGAATAATGGGGATAATATTTCTGCTAGTGTTTTTTATAAGGATTTTCGAAATCACATTGAAATGGGTTTTGAAGTCGATGGAATTACTTGGGAGAACATTAGTAAATCCAATGTTAAAGGAGTCGAATTTGAAGTAAAAAAGAAACTTTCGAAGTCTTTTGATATCCGTTCGAATGTGACTTTAGTGAAATCCATTTCTCAGTTTGTAGTGAAAGAACTAGAAGTGATTCAAGGAATCAAATATTACACACCAGTTGATACGATTAACCGTGTCATGTTTGGACAAGCACCATACATTGTGAATCTTATTGCAAGCTACACTCATGAGAAACTTGGTTTAAATGCATCGATCACTTACAATATTCAAGGTCCAAGACTAGTGATTTCAAGCGCTATCAAAGGAATGGCTGATGTCTATGAAATGCCGCGAAATATGATTGATTTTAAGATGACAAAATCCATCAAAAAGCACTTTACTGTTTCTTTAACCGTTCGAGATCTCCTCAATGCAAAAGTGCGACGAGAGTATAAAACAGACAATGGCTATCAAACATACGACTCCTATCGTTATGGAACCAATGTCCAACTTGGAATCATTTACAAACTTTAATCTGAAGATATGTACAAATCAATTCTTGGGTTTATTGTCTTTCAATTAATCACTTTTACGACCTTTTCTCAATTACAAAAAGTCATTGTAGAAAAGTATTATGTCAGTGATGCATCGGATGCAACAGATACCCTAGGAGGTGGATTACCAATAGGGTCCACCACTTACCGCATTTATGTCGATCTTGCACCAGGAAGTGTATTAAAAAAAATCTATGGCGATGTGAATCATCCCTTTTCCATTCAAAGTACAGCGCCTTTTTTTAATCAGAAAAGTGATGGACAAACCTTTGCAAAGGACTTTGTAAAGAATCGTTATTTGGAAGGAGTGGTAGCTTTGGATACATGGTTAACATTAGGACAAACGACGAAAACACAAGCCGGAAAAACCTATTTCGGTATTTTGAAAAACCAAGATTTGGATGGTTCTTTTATCGGTGGAATAAACAATGATGGAGGTTCTGCTGCCATTCCAAATGGTTTATTAACGAACGCCGATCCAAATGCAGGAATTCCTTTGACGCAAGCGGATGGCATGGATACATTGGCTGCACTTCCTACTTCTTGGAGTCATTTTGGCGTTTTGGATTTTGTGACAGGCAATGACACAACGATGTTTGGTTCTTTACAATCTCAACAAGGATTTAATTCGACAAACTTTTTCCTTTCTAATTCAGGTGTGAAGGGAGTGGTTGCTGACAGTAATCAAATACTTATCGCTCAACTAACAACTGCAGGAACACTTTCTTTTCATTTGAACATAGAAGTGGACGCGATTGTCAACGGTCTACCTCAAACCATTCAATATGTATCATCCAATGACACCATTTTGACAGGCGAAGTGTATAATCCATATTTATCTTATCCTTCTATTTGTGGTTGTAATGACCCTAATTACTTGGAATATAATCCTGCTGTAATTTGTTTAGAACCTGGATCTTGTGTCACTCCTATTGTGATTGGATGCATGGATACAGTAGCATGTAATTTTGATGAAAATGTAAATGTGCATGTAGAAAACTTATGCTGCTATCCCGGAAAATGTAATAACCGAGACATTGCTATTGTCTGTCCCGCGTTAAGAGGATCAAATTTTGAATTTTTGGTGTATCCAAATCCTAGTATCGACGAGTTCAATTTAGATGTGTATAGTGGTATGGAAACCGAAGACATACATATTGAGGTTTTTGATAATTATGGGGTAAAATTGGTGGACAAACTTTATCCAGCAGCAGCAATTATAACAGGTGAATCCTTAAACTTATCATCTGCAGAAAAAGGAATTTATCACTTGAAAGTGAGTATCGGAGGACAAGTTCAGTCACAGTTATTATTCAAAAATTAACCTATGAAAAAGGTACTTTTTCTATTACCTATTGCATTGATGACCCTTTGGGCATGTCACAAGGAAAAACAGATTGTTGAGCCCTTGCAATTTGGCACGGTAACAGACGTTGATGGAAACATTTATAAAACCGTAAAAATTGGTTCGCAATGGTGGATGTGTGAAAATTTAAAAGTGGAACATTATAATGATGGGTCTGCGATTCATTGGATTGATATCAATGGATTGGATTCAAATTGGAGTCATGCAACCGATGGTGCATACTGTTACATAAATGATAGCATTTACGGAAAATTGTACAATTATTTAGCGGTTTCTGACGCGCGTAAATTAGCTCCTGAAGGATGGCATATTCCGACGGATAGTGAATGGCAAACGTTAGAGAAATCGATTGGAATGTCAGATGCTCAAACCGCTGGTTTAGCATGGAGAGGAACAGCAGCAGCTGAGAAATTACTTGTAAAGTCCTCCATCGGATGGCCGACAAATTCGGTGCTTTTTGGTTCAGATGAAGTGGGATTTTCAGCTTTGCCAGGCGGGGTTCGGATTTCAGACGGTTCAACGAATTTGAGTCAGTCAGTTGGATTTTGGTGGACAAGTACCATGAAAGACAATCTTGTCTACTACCGTTACATCGATGCCCAATTTAAAGGTGTTTTTAGGCAATACACGCAACCTAGTTATGGCATGAGTATTCGCTGTGTAAAAGATTAAAAAGGGTTCCATGAAAAGTATTTTGACAATTTTATTTGCATCGATGACTTCGATTTTATTTGGACAGCAACAGCATCTTTCCAAATGGGCGATTGGTTTTAATCAATCCATTGATGCGAGTTATCGAATCACAAAAGCAAGCTCGGATTTAAGTTGGTTAAAAGAACAACTCGATAGTTCAGAAACTTGGAAAATGGGCTATTCCTCCAACATCCAAGTATCCTATGACCTGAACGAAAAATTCGCGCTATCGGTTGCTTGTTCCTATGATTCAAAGGGCGAACAGTTGAAGTCTACAGTGCTCAACGATATGAGCTATTACAAAACAACGTATCGATACATCGGTATCCCGGTGATGCTCCAATATATGTATCCATTGACAAAAGGCATGTTGATTTTGGGTGCTGGACCTCAAGTGTTAGGTTCACTAGGAAATGTAGCACACTTGCAAATGAACAATTCAAATAGCGATACGAAGCTAATCATCACGACCCAAGAAAATAAATCAATTGTCTTTGGAGCAATGGCGCGATTGGCGTATCAAGTGAATCTGGATAAAAGCACGCAACTTCAATTGGGAATCTTATACAAACAGCAACTTACTACTGTAACATCAACTGATCTGCAACGAAAGCTTTTTTCCATCGGATTGCAATTTGGTATATTAAGACATCTTTAGACACGAAGGGAGATTCAAAAGTTTTTTTACTCAAGGAAGTAGACTCTTAATATTCCGGTTATTTTACCATCATATATCTTACATTTTGAAGCAACAAAAAGGTATTAAAACAATAATCTACCTTTAAAATCAACTTCTTATTAAGCGCATAAATTTGTTCTGTAATTTATTTATGTTGTTTAATTATTAAAGAAGAGATTTATGAAATCAAAAAAACATTACTTCAAATGGTTTGCTATGGCAGCCGTTTCTTTGTTTGTGGGTCAAGAATTGAACGCACAAACAAACATTGGAGCTTCATGCGGTTGCCCATCATTTAGTTCTAGACCACAGATTAATATGTCAACCTTAACTGGATTTACTGCAATATCCGGAACATATGGTGGAGAGTTAACTCAAGGAGCAACACTTTCTTGCGCAAACACCTATGTTTTAGATCAAAAGATTTATATTCCATCTGGACAAACTATTACAATACCTCCTGGAACAGTGATTTTAGGAAAAGATAATTCTGCTCAAGGACCTTCCTATGCTTCAGCACTAGTGATTGAAAAAGGTGGAAAAATTATCGCCGCTGGAACGGAAGAGTGTCCCATTATCTTTACTGCGCAAGCAGATCCATTAGACGGGACTTATCCAATTTACAACAATGGTAAATGGGGTGGAATCGTCATTTTAGGTAAAGCTACAAATAACTTAACTGTTGCTGCGAATGGACCATTCCTTGCTGGTTCTGGTAATGGAAAATTGGCTGCAGCGGATGGACTTGGGGTAGTTGAAGGATTTGCCACTTCAAATACACAGGATCAATTCGGGGTGAATTTGTCACTTGGACAAACCTTCGATGACAATGATAACTCTGGTGTAATGAAGTATGTTTCTGTGCGCCACTCCGGAGCTATTTTGTCAGTTGGTTCAGAAATCAACGGAATTACACTTGGATCTGTTGGTAGGGGTACAACGTTAGAACACCTTGAAATTGTTTCTTGCGGAGATGATGCAATTGAGTTCTTTGGAGGAACAGTAAATATTAAATGGGTTACCCAACTTTATGGAAATGATGATATGTTCGATTATGACCTTGGATGGTCAGGAAAATGTCAATTTCTTTTTGGTATGAAAGCACCATGGGCAGCAACTGGGACAATTGCAAGTCCAGATTCAGATAATGGATTTGAGTGTGATTCAGATGACCAACAGTCCAATAATACACCAAAGGCTCATCCGGTGATTTACAATGCAACCATCATTGGAAATGGTAAAACAACAAATACTTCTGACAATAAAGGTCTTGCAGCAATACAAATGAAAGAAGATGCAGAAATCGAAATCTACAATTCCATTTTTGCCAATTTCAAAAATGGATTGAATCTAGAAAATCCTACTAAAGTTACATACACAAATGGTGATTCTTATGCTAGTTGGTCAAATAATTCGACCACTGGAACTTTGGCAACGGCAACGGCAACATTGAGCGGTAATACTTTGGGTTCTATTGCAGTTGTAGGTGGTGGTTCTGGTTATACTGTAGCTCCATCAGTTCTTATTTCCGGTGGTGGTGGTACTGGAGCGACAGCGACAGCAACAATTTCAGGAGGTGCTGTAACTGGTTTTACAGTTACAAATGCGGGAACCGGGTATACATCAACTCCAACAGTAACATTGACTTTCCCTGCATATGCAGCCAATGGTTTACAAACTGTAAAAGTAAAATGTAACACGTTTGTTGGTATGACGAATCCTTTAACAATCGGCGCCGCAAACTCAACTTCAACTCCTACTTTAATACCTGCTTCAGGTTCAGCTGACTATACACAATTTACAACAACAGATAAAAATTCTGTTGTAACTACTTTACCAGGATTTTCAGCAACTACATTGGCTTTCTCAAATATTGCAACTTCAAATGCAATTACCGCTAAAAATGATGTAATCCCAACTCCTGCGATTGCTTTAGGTTCAGGATGCCCACAAGCTCCATCTGATGGATTTTATGAGCCAACAACATACCGCGGTGCTTTTGGTTCTGAAAATGACAATTGGTTAACAGATTGGTCTTATTCAAATCTAGTTGGTGCTATCAAAGGAATTGTAGCTTGTCCTACAGATTTAAATCTTGATGGAGTTACTGACGTGAACGACTTCTTGATTTTTGCTCCTGCATTTGGAACTTCTTGTAACTAAAATTAAAAAACAAAGCGCTCATCTGCCTTCGAAAACTGGTGAGCGCTTTTAATCAAAATGTTATGAAAACACTTAATTTATTAACGAAGATATTCGTTTTATTTTTCTCTGCAAACTCTTTTGCGCAGGGATTAGAAGGAATCATAGTGGAGAAATACTATATTCCGAACGCGGCAGACGTTGCGAATGCAACTTCAAATGGTGCCGTTACCCCATTAACAACAAATTCAGTGGTATACCGTGTGTATGTTGACATGGCTGCGGGATATAAATTCTCTCAGTTGTATGGAAACGCTTCACACAACTTAACAGTAAATACCACAACAGCATTTTATAACGACCCATCTTATGGTGTTTCCGTTAACCCAGGAACAATTTCATTAACGAACTTAATGAAAAACACAACCTTGATTGACTCTTATTTCACAACTGGTGGTGCCGGTGGTGGCAAAGCAGGAGTTATGAAAACGGAAGATACGGATGGATCAGTTGGAAATACACAAAGCATCTTAGCGAATAACCCTGGTGGATGCTATGGTTTGCCAATTACGGGAAGTGGTTCTCAAGATGGTTTGTTGCCAAGTTCTGCTTCCACTTATGTTGTTCCTAATTCACTTGGTTTACCAACGTCAATCAATGTATTAGATCAAACAAACGGTGGTGCAATCGTGATTACAAATGGTTCAATTGCGGCACTTGGTGGTGTTGTAGGACCAACATCTTCAAACAAAGTACTTATTGGACAATTCACGACAAATGGAGTTTTCACGTTTGCCTTAAACGTTCAAATCGTGAATATTTCCACAGGTTTGGCTGAAAATTATGTGGCTTCAAATCCAACTGGAAGTGAGTTAACGCATGCTTCATTGACTTTGGCAGCAAATACACCTCCTACGATTTCATTAACGGCGAGTCCTTCTACTTCAGGAGTGATCACAAATACGTCCATGACATTAACTGCAACGGCAGCAGATGTAAACGGTGGAACTGTAACAGGTGTTGAGTTTTTCGTAGACGGTGTTTCAATCGGAACGGGTACTTTAGCTTCTGGAAACAGCACGAGTGGTACATATACAAAAACGTATGTTGCTTCTGTAAATGGTTCACATGTGATTACGGCAAAAGCAACGGATAACGACTGTGCGTCAACAACAACTTCAAATTATAACATTACAGTTGCTGCCAACCAAGCACCAGTCGTATCAAACTTAACGGCACCGGCTACTGCTTATTTGAGTTCAACGGTGAACTTTACATGTACGGCTACTGACCAAGATGGTACAGTTGCTTCAGTTGAGTTTTTTGTGAATGGTGTTTCTATCGGAACAGATAATACAAGTCCTTACTCTTTTTCATACACAACTTCATCATCTGTAAGTGGTTCATATTCTGTTCAAGCGAAAGCAACGGATAACCTTGGATTAGTTGGTGCTTTTGCTTCAACCACGATGAGTGTAATGGCTAACACGCCTCCAACATGTGTCTTGACGAATCCAACCTCAAGTCAATTGATCACTGCACCGACAGTCGTTACGTTACAAGCGACAGCTTCCGATAATGATGGAGTTGCTGGAGTTGATTTCTATGTAAATGGAACGTTAGTAGGTTCAGATGCAACGAGCCCATATTCATTTGACTGGACAAGTACTCCGGGAATTAAAACATTCTATGCGAAAGCAACGGATACGTATGGTGCTTATACAAACTCAACGAACGTTACCATCGATATCGCTGATCCAAATGCATTGCCATACAAAATCAAAAACAATACACAATATTGTGATGTTTCTACGTATTGTATGCCAGTAGCTGTTGCTCAAACGTATACAGTTGATAACGTAATTGGTTATGATGTGATCTTGAATTACGATGCGTCTAAATTGACTCCAACTGGAAACGTAACCGTAAACAATGGATTGATCAATCCAAACTACGTTGAAACAGCGGTTTCAATCAATGCGCCATCTGGAAGTAATGGCAGCATGCAAATTTCTCTTTACTTGAATAGCAATGCTCCATCAACGGCTGAATTTAATGGAACAAATACAGATATCTTCTGTGTTCAATTTGCAAAAACAGCTGGATTCAACCCTCTTGATTCTGCAGCATTATCTATCTCCTCGATCCAAGAAAGTTACTATACAGGTGTTATTTTGAAAACAGCAAATGCTGGTAAAGCATACTCGATCAAAAACACAACGTATGAAGGTAATTTAGAGTTTTGGTCAGATAACCAAGCAATTAAATACAACACGGCTTCTCCGAGCTCTTATTTAATTACAAACGTATACGGATCAATGTCTACAACAGGAACAGCAACATCTGGTGCTACTGCGGTGACCATTCCTAATTCAGTAACTGGAGTAGTTGCAGGTATGAAAGTAGTTGCAAATGGTGTTCCAGCTGGAACAACGGTAGCAAGTATTTCTGGTAACACAGTAACCTTGTCTGCAGCAACAACTGCAGCGTTATCTTCAACTGCTATGACGTTCGTTTCTGCAACAGCTGTTCAACCGAATTTGACTGGTAACTTTACACATTCGTTATTAAATGGACAAGATGTTCGCATCGAGCGTGATATCGCCAATATTAATTCCGTTCAGTTATTAGTAAATGCAGCAGATGCAGTATTGGCTAAAACCTTGTTATTGAATGGAAACTTTACACCATCAGTTTATCAAATCATGGCATTAGACGTGAACTTGGATGGCGTAGTGAGTGCAGGAGATATCTCTCAAATCAAACAACGTGCGACGTTAACAATTCCTGAATTCCGTCAAGCATGGAACTACAATGCGGCAGGTGTTTCTAACGGCCAACCTTCTAAAGACTGGGTATTTGTAGATAAAACACGTGTGACTTCAGATGCAGCTTACCAAATTTCTGCTACGTTCCCAGCGAATGATGGAACAGGTTATTCTAAATCTCATGTACCGGTAGCACCATTTAATTTGGCTGCGAATGTAACAAACTACTCAACATGTCCAATCGTTGAGACGGAAACGTACAAAGGAATCATGTTAGGAGATGTGAACGCTAGTTATGCTACGTTTACGGCGAATGGTATCTTGAAATCAGACAATGGCGCAGTAGTTTTAGACTTGGCTTCAGCAGTGAAAGAAGGAACTACATTTAGAATTCCAGTTTCTTTCGAATCAACAGAAGCTACGAATGCATTAGACTTTGCAGTTCGTTTCAATGAGAACAATGTTTCTTTCACTGAATTAAATAATGTAGCAGTTGGAATGGAAGCAAATGCGTTCATGAATGAAACAGATCGTACTTTCCGTTTCACAGGATTTGATGTGGCTAACTTTACAGTAGGTGCTACTGTTGCTGAGTTAGTGTTGCAATCAAACAACGAAACAATTTCTGCAAAAGACATCATTGCTGATTTAGCTTTATTAAATGGTAAACCAGTTGATGTGAAATTTGAGAAATCAAGTGAAGCAATTCAATCCGTATTTAATGTTTCTATCTACCCGAATCCATCTAATGGTGCATTCTCTGTTCAAGCAACAGAAAACGCAACAGTGGATGTATACGATATGAATGGTAAACAAATCATTGCAAGCCAAGTGATCTCTTCTAATGGAAAAGTGAACATTGACTTGAACAACGTTGAGGCAGGTGTATATTTAGTACGTGTACAAAATGATGCATTCAGCACAACAAAAAGAATCGTTATTGAAAAATAATTTTTCTTCTTTCTTTTTATCTAAAGTAAGTCGCAGCCGAAAGGTTGCGACTTATTTCGTTTTATTTTTTTAATACTTTTTGCCATGAACAAAATCTTACTTTTCATCTTCGTAGTTAGCTTGCAACAAGTAGCTTTTTCACAAAATCACTTGCAAAAACCTCATCAGGAAAAAGCATTAAACGACACCATTATTTTTGACATCAATCAAGCGGTGTATTCAAATGCCGGTGGAATAAATTACATCGAGTTCCCGGTCATCCTAAAGTCTTCAAATTTGGCGATTAATTCTTTTGACTTTTGGTTTCAGTTTGACCTGAATAAAATGACTTACGAATCAACAACGTCGCTCATTACTGGTTTGGATGCATTTAGTAATTACAATGCAACGAATTTTTATTTGAGTAATACAAGCTCTGGAACTTCGATTACATTTAACATGCCGTTGAATATTCCGGTGATAAAATTGAAGTTCGTTCTAGCGACTGCCTGTACAGAAATTACAGCAAATGACTTTTCAAATGTGACGACATTATTTGATGGCGATGTGAGCTCCTATAAATTTGTCGCACCAACGGAACAACCCATACAACTAGTATCTCCCGATCCATTGTGCACACATAATTTTATTGGTTTCACGTATCCTTCAACCATTTATGGACAAGCCATAACCGCTTATCAATGGAATTTCGGAAACGGCGATTTGAGTACACAACAAACCGATAGTACCCAATATGTACAAGGTGCTTACACCGTAAGCCTAAACGTAACAACAACGGATGGTTGCACGCATACGTTGAATAGAGATGTGACCATCCTTGAAGGTCCTCAAGCGGCGTTTTCAGCGGTATTCAATTCGGGCCTAAATGCTCAGGTGTTTACGGATCAATCTACCATTTTATCTGGAAACATCAATCAATATGAATGGAATTATGGTGATGCATCACCGAATGAATTCATTCAAAATCCGACTCACTCCTATCAAAATGCTGGATCGTATTTAGTTACCTTAACCGTTACTTCTGATAATGGATGTTCCAACTCTTACGATTCCATCGTCTCTTCTTCAGACGGAATCTTTGAGTTGGATTTCTATTCGATGGCGCTGTCTCCAAATCCAAGTATGGAGAATTGCCAGATTGTTGCTGATCGCTATTTTGTAGGAACAATGATCATTGAAAACATGAATGGTCAAGTGGTATGTGAGAGATCTGTTCAGGGAAGTCAGTTCCCAGTGGATTTAACGTCATATGCAAAAGGAACGTATGTCGTAAAAATGACAAATCAAATCGGACAAAAATCCTTCAAGGTTATTAAAATGTAACGCCAATATTACTGTACACAACAGTATATGGAAAAGGTTTTTACATGATAAACTTCTCTTAAAACTAAAGAAACATCCCGTGCGCAACTTTGAATAAAATTTAAAGCATGCAACTAAAACGGGATGTTGAATTAGTGGTGATTTCAGATGTTCATTTGGGCACATACGGTGCAAGAGCAAGTGAACTTGTCAGCTACCTTCGGTCTATTCAACCGAAAACATTGGTCCTAAATGGGGACATCATCGATATTTGGCAATTTAGCAAGCACTATTTCCCCGCAGACCACATGCAAGTGCTCAAGGAAATTACTTCCTTACTCTCAAAAGGAACCAAAGTCTATTACATTACAGGAAATCACGATGAAATGCTCCGAAAGTTCAAAGGATTCAGTATGGGGAACTTTGAGATTCAGAATAAATTGATTCTTCCTCTATCAACCGGAACCACGTGGATTTTCCACGGGGATGTTTTTGACACCACCATGAAACACTCCAAGTGGATTGCTAAATTGGGTGGAAAAGGTTACGACCTATTGATTATCCTCAACACCGTGGTCAATTGGTTCAGTGAAAAATTAGGACGCGGACGTGTTTCTTTATCCAAAAAAGTAAAAGATAGCGTGAAGGGTGTGATCAAATTCGTCAATAACTTCGAAGAAACAGCAGCTGAAATCGCGATCAATAATGGATATCAATTCGTCGTGTGTGGACACATCCATCATCCGCAAATGAAAAAAATGACCAATGCGCAAGGCGAATCGGTGATGTACTTAAATTCCGGTGATTGGGTGGAAAATTCCACCGCTTTGGAATATCATGAAGATCAATGGACCCTTTATAAGCATGTGCCTAAATCGGGCGATTTTACCGTGAAAGAAGAAGCAGCTTCTTTTAAAAGTGCCTTGAGTTATGATCAATTGCTTCAAGAAGTGGTGTCAGGATTAAACTTTGATGCGCAATGAAAGTACTTTATGCTATACAAGGAACAGGAAACGGACATTTGAGCCGTGCACAAGAGATTGTTCCACTCATCAATAAATACGTAGACACAACCGTTTTAGTGAGTGGCAATCAATCGCAAATCCAAACGAATTTTGACATTAATTATCAAAAAACTGGATTGACCTTCCTCAGTGGCAAAACGGGAAAAATTGATTTGCTTCGAACGGTGTTTAAATCGCATCCCATCGATTTTTTTAACGAAATACGCACCTTCCCAATAAAACAATTTGATTTGGTTATTACAGACTTTGAACCTGTTTCTGCTTGGTCTGCCTTGATGCACGGCGTGCCATGTGTCGAAATGAGTCATCAGGCGGCAGTCATTCATCCCAATGCACCGAAAGCAGACTCACGAAATCGAATAGGGGAGTATATTTTGAATCATTATTGTCCGACCAAGGAAAAAATCGGATTTCACTTTGATCAATATGGCCAACACATTCACACACCGGTTATTCGTCAAGCCATACGGACAATTGACGCAAAAAACCTCGGGCATTACACCGTATACCTTCCAGCATATCACGATGAAGTGCTGCGTCAATTCCTCAAACAGTTTCCAGTGAAATGGGAAGTCTTTTCAAAATTTGCAAAAGAGAAAACGACAACAGACAATGTTACGTTCTTCCCCATTGATAATGAATCATTCACCAAGAGTTTTTCCGAATGTGAAGGTGTACTTTGTGGAGCCGGATTTGAACTTCCTGCAGAGGCCATGTATTTGAAGAAGAAGTTGTTGGTCATTCCAATGAAAGGACAATATGAGCAACAATGCAACGCAGTTGCTGCAAAAAATATGGGTGCGACAATGATTGATAGTTTGAATTTATTACATCACCGTACCATCAATCTTTGGTTGAGTCAGGGAACCTATCTACACGTAGATTACCAAGATCGAACAGAGTCCATTGTGCAAAAAACATTGGCAGATTTTGAGTTTAAACAATGTAAAGTAAGGCCAACCTTAGATGAAAAAACCACCTTTGAGAAGTTGTCCGTGTTGAAGTATTTGTTCTAAACAGTGATGAATGAACGGTGATGAGTGAACTGAACTTCCTGCCGTTATTTTTGAATGTAACTGCGATACAACTCACGTTGTGCATGGAAAGGAGGAAGATTGCGTTCGCTGTAACGGTTTTTCAAATCCGCACTGATGTTGCGTGCCTTCACACTTCCACGCCATTGGAAATCGAAGATGCGGTCTAATTCTGCTTGGATCTCTGGATTCTTGACAAGCATTCCGACTTCGATGCGTTGATCGAGGTTGCGTTCCATCCAGTCTGCACTTGTAATGATGTGAACGGGTTCACCGTTATTTTCGAAAATGAAAAAGCGCGCATGTTCCAAATATCGGTCGACCAATGAAATGGCTTCGATGTTTTCGCTAAGTCCTTTTACACCTGGTTTCAAACAACAAATCCCACGAATGATTAATTCGATTTTTACTCCTGCTTGACTTGCTGCATAGAGTTTGTCAATCATTTTCACGTCCGTTAGGTTGTTGATTTTTATTTTTATGTTTGCCGGTTTTTTGGCCCTCGCGAAACTGATTTCTTTATCAATTAAAGCAAACAGTTTTCTGCGCGTATTGAATGGAGAAACGAGCAAATTCCGAAATAAGTGACGCTCCATATTGTTTTCGAGTAAACCGAAAACTTTACTGACCTCTTGTGATATCTGTCGATCCGCAGTAATAATTGCCAAATCGGAATAAATAGTGGCTGTTCGTTCATTGAAATTTCCGGTTCCGATGTAGGTGATGAAATGGTCTTTTCCATCTTTCACTTTGCGGATTTGCATCAATTTGGAATGGACTTTCAAATTTGGAACACCATAGATGACATTGGCGCCAAATTCTTTTAATCGATTACTCCACCATAGGTTATTTTCTTCGTCGAAGCGTGCTTGTAGTTCGAAAACTACAGTAACTTGTTTGCCATTAAAGACACAAGCCAAAAGCGCATTCATGACATCTGAATTCTTCGCTACGCGGTAAATATTGATTTTTATGTCCTTCACTTTTGGATCCAACGCTGCTTCGCGCAATAAGTCCACAACGTGATCAAATTTTTGATACGGAAAATGCAAGAGCACATCTTTTTCGAAGATGACATCCAAATGACTTTTCCCTTGCGTAAAGGCAGGATGCGCTTGAGGTGGTTCCGGATTGTAGCGGTATTTCGCCATGCCAAAATCTGGGAAGGACATAAAATCCTTGAAATTGTGGTAGCGTCCACCAGGAATGGTATTATTTCCCATGCTGAGATCGAGCGATTTCAACAAGAAATGCAAGAGGTCTTTGGGCATTTTCGCATCGTATACAAAGCGCACAGGATTTCCTTTGCGTCGTTGCTTCAAACTTTTCTCAATCTTTTCGAAGAAGGAGAGCGATAAATCGTCATCCAAGTCTAATTCGGCGTCACGTGTAAATTTGAAGGTAAATGCGGAAACTTCAACGGGCTCGAAAATGGAAAATACCTCTTTCAGTTGCAAACGAATGATGTCGTCAATCAGAATGTAATCTATTCGATTTTCACCTTTCAACTGATAAAAACGTGGATAATCACTTGGTATTTGGATCAGCGCAAAACGAGTTTTATTTTTCTTTTCGACAATTTTAACGGCAAGGTAAATGGCATAATCACGCAATTTCGGCAATGGATTTTTCTTATCCAAAATGATGGGGAAAATCACGTGTTTCAAGTGCTCATTGAAATAGTGTTTCAAGGTCAATACTTGCTCAGTATTCACTTCTTGTTCGTTGATCATGAAGATTTGATCCTTTTCGAAGTCGGACTGAATCAGCGTGAAAGCTTGTTCAAACTTTTGTTGTTGCTTCATCACCACCTTGCGGATTTCGTGGTATAATTCTTCCGCATCGCCTTTAAATCCTTCTACTTTTTGCTTTTTTAAAACGGACATGCGTTTCAAATTCGCCACGCGAACGCGGAAAAATTCATCCATGTTATTGGAATAAATTCCTAGAAAACGCATGCGTTCGGTCAAGGGTACAGTAGGATCCATGGCTTCCTGCAGCACTCGTTCGTTAAAGGATAGCCAACTCAGTTCACGGTTGATCATGTTCATGGAGCAAAGATGCGCAAAAGCGCAATCAAACTCTTGTGAAAGTTTATTAAGATTATGTAAAGTTTTTCAAAGTCTCGAGATGGCTAGTGTAAGAATTTTTCGAATCTATTCCACCACGACTTCCTTAGTGTAGACTTGATTCTTGCTGTATCCTTTCAGAAAGTAAACGCCAGAAGGGATATTGTCGAGCGTTATACGCGTACTTTTTGAATCACTCAGTTCGTGCTCTAGAACGATTTGTCCAAGGGAATTATACAGCATTAGTTTCGTCAATGGATCTTCACCCCAACTGACAATAAATTCCCCATTGGATGGATTCGGAAATACCTTTAATTCATTCGGATTTAACAAAAGTTCTTGTACTTGATTCGTTGAGCTTGATTGACATGGAAATTGATTACTAGATGCGTACAAGGCCAATAAACTTCCGGCGATATTCCGAACGTTTTGTACATTTTGAAGACGCGAACCAGAACGATCGTAAATGAAGGCATAGTCGGAACAAATTTTAGTTCCTGGACGAAAAGCAGTCTCGTAAATGGTGATCATACCACGACGGTCTGAGGGCATATCGTTAAAAGCTTCTTCGCTCCATCCCGTTGAGTCATTGGGATTGTCAGGAAAGGTAAAATGAGTAGGGAGGTTCGTAAGTGGATTGATCCAATTGCTACTATCGCCCCATTGACTATGCATTAACAACCAAAATAAGGTATCCGAATAAATCCCGGCGTCTTGACCATAATTAAACACAACGGCATTCTCCAATGGATGCGATAAACTCACGATTCCTTGACAAGGTGGATTATTCCCATAGCCGAAATGTCCCCCGTCATTTTCATCATAATCGTCCCCATTGTAGCCGAATAATAGTTGCTTATCAGGTGAGCATCCGATGTAATCATCTGCAAAAAATCCAATGTCAAAATCTAAATAAATTCCTTGGTAATAATGTAAGTAATTCACCAGACTACGATTAAAAACTTGAATGTTCATAAACGTTGTATTATTGATGTAATTACCTGTGCTAAACTGATAAAACATCGCGTGTAATTCAATTTTCAATTGATTCCCATCTGGGAAATACGATTCGTCATTCATGATGATATACACTGCTTCATCTCCGCGGATGTCTGGGTATTCCCCCAGGCTTGGTTCATATATTCCGTTCTGATTGATGTCGACATACGGAGCAAGTTGAGCTGCAACACCCATGGAAACATCGCCATTTCCCGGCCATTTCAAAATAGAATTTGGGATGACATACCCTGTGCTTTGATAGTGTTGTTGATGAAAGTTGATATCATCTTGACTCACTTTCCAAACGGAATTTTGATACTTGTTGCTATAATTCAAGGTACCGTAATATGAAGGATCCGCAATCGGTCCAGAATGAAAACTACATTGATTTCCTCCGGCGTTATATCGATTTCCAGATATGTGAAAATTTCCTTGAGGATCTTCGGCACCAACCCAATAGCTTCCGGAAAAGATGGTGCTTAATCCACTTCCTTTTGGCACTTCGTATCCCGCAAGTCCAGCAGATACTTGATTAAAAAACCCACCTTCATCAAAAAGGGTACAACTGATATTGTTTTGATCTAAAACAGTTGAGTTTACAATCTGTGCGTTGGCTGGTGTCGTAAAAAGTGTTAAAATGATCAAAGTTTGAAAAAGCAAACGAGTCGGAAGGAGGCCTTGAAGTGGATGTATCATAATCGTGTTTTAGGTGTAAAACGCAGATTTATCCCAATAGGAGTAGTGAGGGAGAATGAACAGTGACTGGTTTCTTAGTAAATACCCACAATTAAATGGCCTAATAGTATGGGAATGAAATAATTTCTAACTTCGTTTTGAAAATGTCAGCAAGTATCGACCGATGACTTTGAGATGAATTCATATGAAGGATGACGCCACTACAAAGCACGTTTTATAGTCTGTTCTACATCATTTTTTTCCCCTTTTGTTCCAAGGCACAGGAGGACTGGAAACTAGATGCGCCAAACTGGAAAACAGAGAATTTAAAAGGAAGGGTTCGAATAATAGAGGAGAAAAGTTTTGTTGGAAAGGAGCAAAATGGAACCTATGTGGTGGTCAAACCAGGATGGGAGTCAACTTGGGAAAAAGACTCAAAAACGTATTTCGATTCTGTCGGCAACTTAGTTAAAGTTGATTTTTACCAATTGGGCAAAGTGCTACGAACGGAATACTTCACATATCAAAATAGCAAACTCATCGAGCGTTTTCGCTTATATCATCATAGTTTTTATGATTATGATTCATACGGAAAGATAATTCGGGAAAGGTATCGGTTTATTAGTGACAAGAAAAAACCGACCTTATATCTTATAGAGTATGTTTATGATGCTGCAGGAAACTTGATAGTGAAAAACGAATCGGACTCCTTGAAAAATGTATTGGGCATCGATTCCATTTTTTACAATCAACAAAATAAACCCATTAAAATGTTGTCCTATCATCAGGATAGGATGGATTTTCAATACGTCAAATATGATGTTAACGGAAACGTTCAAGAGTTGATTTTGGGAGACGATGAAGATGGATTAGCCGAAAAATTTAGCTTTACGTATGAAAACGATCAACTTAAAATGGAGGATTGGACCTTGTACATAGACAACGAGATGGATGGAAAAGTCATCAGTTATTTTGAGGACAGGAATGAAGTGAAGGTAATGGAGACAGATAAGGATGGGGAGGTCACCAATACGAGTTTGTCCAGCTACGAATTTGACCAACTCGGAAATTGGATTAAACGGACGAATAAAAATTCGAAAGACAATAGCGTGTATATCATTCAGAGAAAAATCACCTATTTTTAAGCCAGGAGAATTGAAATAATTAGAAATGAGTATGAAAGAAATCTTAGTTTGGATTGTTGTAACCGTAATCACTTTACTAAGCTTTTTGTTAAGCCTCATTCTGGGATTAACGAAAAAGAATAGGAAGCTGAAAAAGATATCCATTCTATTGTTTATCATTTTCCTAACTTGCGGAGTATGGACAGGAAAAATTCTAGTCACAAAGTCGTATTACTCATTGACAGAATCCTTCAAACCGAGAACCGGAGTCGAAATATATGAAGCTCTTTTTGGTAAAAGTGAAACGTATTGTATCCATGTTTTAAATTACCAAGACCAAGTCGTTCCGAAAATTGACTATGCCATATGGTTAAATGTGAAATCCTGTCCTGCCGAATTGAAACGCATCTTGGGAAAGCATACCTTTTCAAAGCATAAAATCCCGACGACAAATGCGAATGTTCCCCATGGAGAAATGTTACCTTGGTTTAATCCAACTTGAATGGGTGATTCAGTGATCGTGTATGAATATACCTCAAATGACAGTAGGAATATCCAAACGATATGGGCAAATCCGGAAGGAACACATCTTTTTATAAGGGACATTTTTGACTAATTTAAGGTAGAAAATACTGATTTTTATAAAAAAGTTCTTTTGAGAACAGAGTAAACAGACAGTTGTAAATAGACCCAGAAAATGAATGTTATTTTTACTTTGAATAGAGAAAAAAATTCTTTATTCCAACATTATGGTCTGAAATTGCTTTTATAAGAAAATTTTTAACCGCTACGCGTTCTTCCTTTTTGCATGTCAATTCAGCTTTTGAAAGCAAGCTTACGGGCTTTATTAGAGGGGGACAGACTATCCTTCACTTCGTTGCGGAAGGACGTTAAGGAGGGCTTAACAAGGAAAAGCTCAGACCGCTACGCGTTCTTCCTTTTTTATTGTCTGAACCTTCATTCAAGCGAAGGCTTGATTCGGTTTCATCCAATAAAAAAGCCAGTCAGAAATGACTGGCTTTTCCTTGTAGACAGGAACATTGAATTATCGAACCTAATATGGGAGGGGTTGGGGGAGATTGAACGTCTTTAGTTGGGCTATTTAGAAACCACTCTGATTCTTGACAATAAACATATTAACGTTTTGCGTATAGGCAATGTTGCCTTGTATTGCGCCTTTGGCAAGGCAATATTGCTTACACACTGTAATGTGCTGCCCCAATTGTCATTGTTTCATAAGTTTTATTATATGTTGATCAATTTTAAGAAAGTATAATCCTCTTGATAGTTCAGAAAAATTTTGATTCTCAATGTCTTTACCTGACCACATTATTTGTCCAAGATAATTAATGAGTGAAAAGTGTTCTTTCCCTGTCGTGTTTGTCAAATTAATTTTGTTTGCAAATGGATTTGGATAAACCATAATATTACTTTCTTCAATATTCTCATTAATGCCGGTTGTTAAGCAACTTGTTGTGTAGTTTTGAAAAAATTGCCACATTAAATATGTTGCGCTAAATTGATTACTAACCATAACAGTTCCCGATGAAAGACCTCCAGGCCAAGAATGTTCCCCATCATAGCTTACATATTGCTCTATTATTACGTTACAAGAGCAGTTTGAATAGTTGAAATGGTCGTATTGGTTAGTGTTGTGAAATAAGGTGTCTTTTATAATACCGCAGGAATAATTTGCACTTATTATAGTAAACATACTGTCTTGAGGGGGGAAATAAGTTCCGGTTGAACCAACTGTTACACCTCCAAAATAGTTTACATTCTGGTCTTGATATGAATGGAAACTTATTATTGGAATTGACCTTGAAGGATTCCAAGGATAATTCATTAAATCTCCCGCTACAGGAGCAATTGCTGCAAATCTATTCGTTAATTGATTGGCTAAACGATAACACAATAGAGCACCATTAGAAAAGCCAGTTGCATAAACACGAGTTGTGTCTATTGGTCTATTTGCAAATAAATCATTGAGTAAAGAATTTACAAAACCAACATCGTCTATATTTTGTGTCGTTGAAGGGGCACAGCATCCTCCTGCATTCCAGGTTCTATTTCCGGCAATTTTTACTCCTTCTGGATAAACAACAATGAATCCGGCTGTGTCTGATTTTTGAGATAATCTTGATTGATATTGTATGGATTGATAACCTAAAAGTCCACCTCCATGGAATGCAAGAACTAATGGGTAGTTGTTCGATGTGTTATATCCTGTTGGAAGATGAGTTAAAAAAGTTCTCCAACGACCATCCACAAAAATGCTGTCATAAATATTCGTTTGAGCAAAAGTCAAATTACTTAAGAAAAGCAACAGAATGAATGGTAGAATTTTTTTTTTCATGTCTTATTATTTTGACTTCTAAATTTTACTGCTCCGAAACTACTTATAGAGTTCAATAAAACTTCGCATTTTTAAATTGAATAATGTTGGTTCCTCGCGATTTGGGGAGTGAGCGGAATTCTGAAATATATATAAACTCTTGTCATTAGAGGGGGTTCCCAAATGATCCATAGCATCTTGTGCCAAATCAACGGGTAAGATACCGTCGTGCTGCCCCCAAAGGATTAATGTTGGTATGGTAATTTTATACATCTGATCTGAATATCCTTTTTGTAACTCAACCACCAAATTTTTCTGAGCATAATCTCCATTGGAGTAACCGCCAGGGCTGTTAAGTGTCCCCCCAGAAAAATAGGAAAATGATGGATTGTTTATGTCATAAATGTATCCATTGGCTTTTGGCAAATACGTATCACAGTGTTTTTTCATTTGTTCAACCGTCATCATGACTGGATTCGTGCTATACCAATCTAATGCTTCCTGCCAGAAAGAAACATCCATTCCTGCTGAAATTTGATTTTGCGCATAATTCTTAACCCAGTTAACTGACGATTCTAATCCTTTTTTAAAGTTGTGAGCGCCGTCTAATTCAATCCATCCATTTACCAAATTTTGATTATTCCCCTTTATCAAAAATGCCGTCCCCAAAGCACCACCCCAACTGTGACCGTGCAGAAATAATATCGGATTGTTGTATTTTGACTTTATTACGGCAACGAGTTTTTCCAAATCTTCAACAAACTGCTCCACGGTCATGGTTTCAGGTTGCGCTTTGCCTTGAGAACAACCTGAACCTCTCTGATCCCAATATACCATGGCATAATCTTTTTCAAGATCGAGATAAACCTTTTGTTCAGCTTCATTAATACTACTGCCTCCTGGTCCGCCATGCAAGTGAATGATAAAAACGTTTGAATGGATATTTCCTCTAACCCAAACTGGCATATCCGCCCCCTTGTTTCGGAGAAAAAAATAATCTCCCTCCTTGTATAGAGTATCTTTTTGACAAGCAGAAAGCAAAGGGATTACTATGAGTAGAATTAAAATTCTCATTTTTACTTTAAGTAATATGTTAAACTAATTGGAGTAGCAAGTCTCAACCAAGATTTCGTATTAATGTTTCTTTGTGAGTATGCATCAATCGAGGCCATAAAACTCAATGGAATGTTTGTTTTTTGTCTGAAATCATAACCCAAACCTAGAACTTGAACATAGGGAAGTACAAAGGTGCTATAACCTCTTATGCCTGAAATTACATTCCCGTTATTATCCACCTCGTATGTTTTTCCATCTAAAAATGAGTGCATCCCACCAAATCCGAAATGCAATGGCTCAACCATTAAACCGTATTTTGTTGTATATCTATAGCCGCAACTTACATTTAAGACAAAACTTAAATCAGCTCGTGGATGTTTGAAAAAACTAAGATTAACTTTCAGTAAAAAAGCATGATAAACATTTATGGGGTCGATACCTGGTCTTGTTTTTTCATAAAAAGTATAATCATAACCGGCTCGCATTCCAAGACTTCCAAAACGATCATTGAAATACCCCAATGTTATTCCGTGAACCGGTCTTATCGATTCTTGACTAAAACCAACTCTGACAATGAAAAGGAAAAGTAAAAGGATAAGTTTTTTCATCTTTAATATCTTATAACGTTTTCGGGCTTGGCGAGGGTGGCGATTTTCACCATCCCGATAGCTTTCGGGATTGACGAGGAGAAAAGAACCGTCACTTTTATCAAACACATATTATGTGCCGTTTTTTTTAAGTCTTGTTTTTCTATCATTTTCAATCCATAGTTTCTGATTGACGTGATTAATTTTAAGATGTCTTTACCTTGCTCTGTCAATGAATATTCTGTCTTGGGTGGTACAACAGCAAAAACCTTTCTATTAATGTAACCGTCTTGTTCCAATTCTCTTAATTGTGTTGTCAACATTTTGTCTGATATGTGGGGAATGTCTTTTCGTAATTCTCCATATCGCATAGTGTTATTTTTTAGTCGCCATAAAATAGGTGCTTTCCAAGTTCCACCAATCTGTTCCATTACTAACTGAACAGGATTGTAGTAAATTTTTCCGTTGTATTTAAAGTCTGACATTAGTTAAAACTGTTTATTTTATTAATACTTTCAAAAAAGTATGTATCGCACTAATATGTTATACTGTGCGCAAAAGTATATATAGTTAATAATTTTGTGACACAAAAATTAAAATAAATATAAAAATGAAAAAAATAGCATTAATTACAGGAGCCTCTAAAGGACTTGGTTTTGAAACAGCCTTACAGTTAGGTAAAAAAGGATTTACAGTAATTGTCACTGCCCGTACCCAACAGAAAAGTGACGAAGCCGCAACAAAATTAAAAACAAAAGACATTGATGCTTTGGGTGTACAATTAGATGTGAATAGTAGCAAGGACATTACTAATCTCGTAAGTTTTTTAACTGAGCGATTTGGAAAATTAGATATATTGGTTAATAATGCCGGAGTGCAATTAGATTTTCCTGGATTTATGCCCGGAAATTCAACAGAAACAGTTTCAATGGAAATATTGAAGCAGACTTTTGAAACTAATTTCTTCGCACCAATCGCATTAACACAACAGTTATTGCCATTATTAAAAAAATCAGATGCCGGCAGAATAGTCAATGTATCAAGTATTATGGGTTCATTGGCTCTTCATGCCGATGCAGGTTCTCCAATTTACGGTATAAAATTATTAGCATATAATTCATCCAAAACAGCGTTAAATCAGTTTACTTTGCATTTGGCTGAAGCATTGAAAGATACTTTGATAAAAGTAAATTCGGCTCATCCAGGTTGGGTAAAAACAGATTTAGGAGGAGAGTATGCTCCGATGTCAATTGAAGATGGTGTAAAAACAATTGTAGATTTGAGCACACTTGATGTAAATGGAAAAACAGGTACATTTATACATTTAGGCGAATCATTGCCGTGGTAATTAAAAAATAAATGAATATTGCAATCATAGGAACAGGAAATGTTGGAGGTGCTTTAGCCACCAACTGGTCAAAAAAAGGACACACAATAAATTTAGGTGTGGAGGATGTCAATAATTTCAAAGGCATTGAGTTGTTGAAAAATGAAAGCACAAAAGTTTTTTCAATTAATGAAGCCGTTTCAAAATCGGAAGTTATCTTAATTGCTATACCACCTACTGCCATTTTTAATGTTATTGAAAAACTGGGTGATGTATCAGACAAGGTAATTATTGATGCTACCAATGCGGTTCGACAAACACCTGAGCCTTACAAAACAGTCTATCATTGTCTAGCTAATAAAACACGAGCCGAAGTTGTAAAATGTTTTAATAGTACGGGTTTTGAAAATATGCTGAACCCTGTCTATAATGGCGAAGGCATTGATATGTTTATGGCTGGCGATAGTGAAAAGGCAAAGTCTGTCGCCCGGCAATTAGCCTTGGATAATGGTTTTAGTTGTTGTCTTGATTTTGGCAAGTCCGACAAAGTAGAACTGTTAGAAAAATTTGCTTTGTCTTGGATAAACTTAGCTATAATGCAAGGTTATGGTCGCAATATGGCATTTAAAGTTGTCAGGAGATAAGTTGTCGTTTCTGTTTAGTTATAATGGCACCTAACGTTTTGCTAACCGCCATAAGTTGTGGAAATCTCTGATTACAAAGTTAAATAAAAGACACTAAAAAATAACTTCATTTGAACTGGTTCACGACTACCCTTAATTTCGTTTCGGATGGACGTAAATGGGTGCTTAACAAGGAAAACCAAGCTGCTGCGCAAAAAACTATACTGTTTACCAAGATCGAATTTCCGCTTTCACACTTCACTCTCGCTTTGAAAGAAAAGCGCAAATACAAGTGTGAGAAGGAGAGTGAGAGTGAGAGTGAGGGTGAGGAAAAAAGAAAAAGCGCTAATCTTTGCAGACTGCGCTTTTCTTTTTAGTAGCGGGGACACGACTCGAACGTGCGACCTTCGGGTTATGAGCCCGACGAGCTACCAACTGCTCCACCCCGCAATATATCTTTATCTATTGCTTTACTTCTATTAAATTTCGGGTTTTGTTCCCGACGAGCTACTCCGCCGCGGCGGACTCCACCCCGCAATATATCTTTATCTATTGCTTTTATTTTGATCAGTAATGAAACTGATTGACAACTGTTGTCGATTCGTTTATCGTTGGTTGCGGGTACAAAGATACGACATTTATTGTGAATCCAACAAATTTTATTTAACCTACTGTTGGACCTTCGCCAAATTCTTTTTCAGACGCAAGAAAACTTAAGGCTCCTGAAGCATCTTCCGCCATTAAAATCATTCCTTGGGATTCAATGCCACGAATTTTTCTCGGTGCTAAGTTCAATAAAACTAAAACAGTCTTTCCAACGATTTCTTCGGGAGAATAATGCTCAGCAATTCCTGAAACAATCGTTCGTTCGTCAATCCCAGTATGAACTTGGAGCTTGAGTAACTTATCCGCATTTTCTACTTTTTCGGCGCTAAGTATTTTCCCCATGCGCATGTCCATTTTACTGAAATCGTCAAAGTTGATTAGTTCTTTCATAGGTGGATAGTTTGATGTTTGTTGATTACTCGCGTGAAGTTTGTCTACTTCAGCTTGTACCAAGACATCTTCAATTTTTGTAAATAAAATATGGGCTTCACCAATTTGGTGTCCAGCTGCAAGCATCGAAGCACTTCCAAACGCCTCCCAATTTAATGCTTCGGCGTTCAACATTTTCCCTAATTTCTGCGCAGTTGCAGGTAAAAATAGCTGACTTGCGATTTGTAAATTAGCGGTAATCTGTAAGGCAACAAATAAAATGGTTTGAACACGCTCCGGATCTGTTTTAATCAGTTTCCATGGTTCTTGATCGGCCAGGTATTTATTTCCAATGCGAGCGATCTGCATCATCTCCGTTTGAGCTTCACGGATTTTATACGCATACATCAACTCAGAAATGCGTTTCGGTGCTTGTTCAAGTTCTTGAAAGACGGTTTCGTCTTCTGCGGTGAAGGACTTTGGACTCGGAATAATTCCTTCGTAGTATTTATGTGTTAATACCAAGGTTCGATTCACAAAATTCCCATAGATATCGGCCAATTCTGAATTGACACGCGTTTGAAATTCTTTCCATGTAAATTCGGAATCCTTGCTCTCAGGTGCAATGGCGCTGAGTACATATTTTAACTCATCAATCTTATCTGGATAGGCCTCCAAATATTCGTGCAACCATACGGCCCAATTGCGAGAAGTGGAAAATTTATCACCTTCCAAATTCAAGAACTCATACGCTGGAACATTATCTGGTAGAATAAAATTCCCATGGTCTTTCAATAATATTGGAAAGATAATGGCATGAAATACGATGTTATCTTTCCCGATGAAATGGACCAATTTACGGTCGCCAGCTTCGGACTTTGTCCAATAGTTTCGCCAATCTTTTCCATTGTCAAGCGCCCATTGTTTGGTGGCAGAAATGTATCCAATTGGTGCATCTAACCAGACGTAAAGAACTTTTCCTTCTGCATTAGGCAATGGAACTTTGACACCCCAATCTAAATCGCGTGTCATGGCACGTGGTTTTAATCCACCGTTGATCCAGGACATGCATTGTCCAATGACTTGGTTTCTCCACAACTTTGGATCGTGTTGTTGTTCTCCGTCTAAGACCCCGTTTTGAATCCACTCTTTCAACCACGTTTCATGTTGATCCATCGGCAAATACCAATGAGATGTTGACTTTAAGACAGGTGTTTTACCACTTAAGGTAGAGGTAGGTTGGATGAGGTCTGTTGGACTCAAATCGCTTCCACATTTTTCACATTGGTCACCGTATGCTCCGGCGTTTTGACATTTCGGACAAGTCCCAGTGATGTAACGGTCAGCTAAAAATTGTTGGTATTCCTCGTCGTAATATTGCTCAGAGGTTTCTTCGATGAATTTTCCAGTGTCGTACAATTGTTTGAAAAAAGCAGCGGATGTTTCATGGTGTAATTCGGATGACGTGCGATGAAAGATATCGAACGAAATATCGAATTTTTCAAAGGCGCCTTTGATGATGCCATTGTATTTATCGACGATGTCTTTGGGTGTTAATCCATCTTTCTTTGCGCGCAAAGTGATGGCTGCACCATGTTCGTCACTCCCACATATAAAGACAACATCGTGCTGATTCATGCGCAAAAAGCGAACGAAAATATCTGCTGGTAAATAAACACCTGCGACGTGTCCTAAATGTAAAGGTCCGTTTGCATAAGGCAATGCAGCGGTGACGGTATAGCTTGCTTTTTTCATTGACAGCAAAGATAATAAAAGCAAAGGCATCTTACCGAATTTCCTAGGCCCAAAAGTTTGGACAAAAAAAAAGGGCCGACGAGTCGACCCTTTTCTTATTCGAAGTTCGAATTATTTTTTAACCACATTGAATTGAGCTGTTTTACCGTTTTCAAGTACTACGTTGAAAATGTAAACACCCGCCTCTAAATTCGCGATGTTTAAGTCTGCTTTACCAGCAGTTAAGTTTACGTTTTGTGCAACTGCAACTTTACCAGCAACATCTGTTACTGTTAAGTTTGCTGTTCCTTCTCCATCGATAGAAATCGTTACAACATCTGTAGCTGGATTTGGATAAGCCATACCTTCAACAGTGTTTAATTCATTGATTCCAACAGCTCCAGCAACTTTCAATGCAATTGAGCTTGGTACATCTGCACCGAATCCAGCTGCAAAGTACGTTCCATCACTTTCGTTTGGAGACATTGGTTGTAAGTAGTAAGACTCGTTCCAAGTGTAGTTCGTCGCATTTTCGTGTCCTAAGTACAAGCTTAAGTTTACTGTTTGAACACACGCTAAATAACGTTGATTGTCTTCTAAGTTAGCCGGTGCTGAAAATGCTCCGTAAACTGTTTCTCCTTGTAAGTCACCTGGATAGTAGTAGAATCCAGAAGCAACCTCTGTTAATATTGTGAATCCTAAGTTAGCGTCGTTCAAATCTGTAAATGCATCTTCCCATTTGTATAAGTACAATGCCATTTCTTCACCTGTTAACAATACACCAGAAGCTGTACTTGTTGTTCCAGAGAAGAAAATACCTTCCACACTCATGCGGCTTGCATTTGGATCATTGATTACTGAACAAACAGAGAATGTTTGGTTGTTTGTAGATGGACGGTAGTAGTTTCCACCAGCTGGCAATCCTGTTGTAGCATCTGCTTGCGCATATGAGTACAAGGAGTCTGAAATAGTAAATGTTGTAGTCAACACGTTATCTGCATTGTAATCATCAGCAACACCTAAATTAACAGTGTACGTTAATGTATACGTTCCTGTTGGATACGTAGCCAAAGAGAACTGAGGCAATGTGGATGCTCCACCTGGATAAACATCTGTACTATCACCAGCAGCAAGAGACAAACCTGAAACAGTATTATCATAAACAGTTGCTCCAGATGGGTTCGTGATTTTTGCATTTAAGGAAATCGTTGATTGCGCTTGGTTTCCGTAGTTGTAAATACGTGTACCTAAATCAGCGTTAAATTCCGTTCCATTTTGTGCAATCATAGCAGGAATAATCGCTTGTTTAGGAAGTAAAGTAGCGTTTGCTGAGATACCTGCATCATTTGCAAATAATCCAGTTTTGTTTCCTAAGAACATCACAACTGGTCCGCTCGCCATTTGATTCACAATGGCATCACCATCAGAATTCTGGATCATCACAACTGGAATCGTCACAGTAGCACCACTTGCTCCAGCTCCCATCGAAATAACTGCTGGATCACGGTTAATGATGATTACGGCAACAGCTCCCGCGTTTTGCGCGTTCAATGCTTTAGCACCAAACTCACAAGTGTTACGGTAAATCACAGCGATTTTTCCAGTTAAGTTGTTAATCAATGGATTACAACCTTCTTGTGAAATTGGGTGACCTTGCGCATTCGTCCCTGTACTTCCGTCTTCTACCAACATCAAGGTATCTTGTACGTATGTACCAGGAATATTAAAGTCAGGTGTTCCCCATCCACTTGCAGGATCAGCCCATGTGTGCGTGTAATTCGCAACAATTGATTGCGGAGAAACCCCCGCTACAATTACCTGAGCGTTTGACATATAGGTCAATGCTAAGGCACTAATAGTAAGTAATAATTTTCTCATAGTTGATTTTTTAAAATGATTTTGGCTAAAGTTAATACAAAATGAAAAATAAACAAAAGTAAAGTGAATAAAAAAAGCCGTCTTTTGGACGGCTTTCAATATTTAAACGAGCTGAATTATCTTAACCATAGAATTAAATAGTAAAAGATAGCAGCTAATCCAGCACTTACAGGAATGGTCAGAATCCACGCCCAAAGTAAGTTGATGGTCACTCCCCAGCGCACTGCGCTAAGTCGTTTTGTCGCACCAACTCCAATAATTGAACCCGTAATGGTGTGTGTCGTTGAAACTGGGATTCCAAACTGAGATACGGTAAACAGGGTCAATGCCCCTGCGGTTTCGGCACAAACACCTTCCAACGGTGTGACCTTCGTAATCTTAGTTCCCATTGTTTTAACGATCTTCCATCCACCCATTAAGGTCCCAAGTCCGATCATCAAGTAACATCCAAATGCAATCCAAAATGGCATTGTTTCAGAGTGAACTTTTGTTTTGATTTTAAATCCTTCTTTCAATTCGCCTGATTTTTCATCCACATAGTTTCCGAAAATTCCAGCATACGCATATTTCGCATTTAATGCCTTATCATTGAAAACGGTGTCATGTGTTTTTGCATCACACAGCGCATCACCAAGCGTGTATACTTCGATTTTCTCCAATTTGTCATCAATGTCCTTAAAACTAGGAACGGTAGCGTTGGCAAAAGCAGGATCAAGTTTTCCTTCTTTGTCATAAACGACTTTACCAGTTGATGCGTCTACAATTGCTTTGTTTTCAAGAAAGTAAACAGTGCTGTCAAATTGTGCTACTTCAGGCTTGAATTTTTCCAATTTATCATCAGCATTGTGGTATTCAATCTGCATCAATTCGGTGATTTGAAGGTCTTTTGGAACAGCCTCATCTAATTTGCCTTGTCGTCCCATGTTGCCATACACCAACAAAGCAGCACAGATAATACCCATCACTTTTTGTGAATCCGCACCACCATGTCCAAGCGAGAACGCTGCCGAGGAAAGCAACTGCAAACGTTTGTGCATGTTTGCTTCTTTCAAAGCAGATGGTTTTTTGCTATGTGCAAGTTCGAACCATATGTACACAATAATGAAAATACTGATCATTCCAATGACAATGTACAACATGATTGGTTTCATATCAATGTACTCAATCATGTACTGCATCACCATGATCGTAATTGCTGAGAGTCCAAGAATCACTAACATTTTCTTCCAAAATGAGCGACTAATGGTAACTACAGCGATGAGATAGGCGATGAATCCACCAATAATTGGCGCTAGGAAAATGAATAAAATCACTTTTAAAATTTCTCCAGATTCAATTACCCCGAATCCAGCATGTGCAACTGCCGCTCCTGCGAATCCACCTATTAATGTGTGAGAAGAAGAGGAAGGAATTCCTAACCACCACGTCAATAAATTCCAAAATGTGGCAGCCAATAATCCGGCAAGGATGACCCAAAGATCGATGGCATTGCTATCAACTGTTTTTGCCACTGTATTTCCAACACTCATGTCGAAAACCCAGAATGCAATAATGTTGAAGGCTGCAGCCCAAACAACCGCTTGGAAAGGAGTCAATACTTTCGTCGAAACTACCGTTGCAATCGAATTGGCAGCATCGTGGAAACCATTAACTAGGTCAAATAGTAGGGCGATCGCAATCACCACCATTAATAAAGTAAACATAGACGTATAGTTCTAGTTAAAAATTAAGCGTATTTAACGACAATCGATTCGATCACGTTCCCAGCATCCTCACATTTGTCAGTAGCTGTTTCCATTACCTGATACAATTCGCGGCGTTTGATTAATTCTTTGGCGTCCACATCAGAATTGAACAATTTTTCAATGCTCATATCAAAAATGTTGTCTGCATTGTTTTCAATGCTATTGATTTTGATGACGCACTCAATGATTTTTTGTGTGTTTTTCAAGTTTCTCAATTCCATCACGGCAGCTTTCACAGCTGTTACCGCTTCAAGAATCGCCTCTGCAGTTTTTTGAATTCCTTGATCTGAAATCGGGTCGATTTGGTAAAAGTTAATTTTCTTACCTGATGCATACACGTAATCTGCGATGTCATCCAATGCAGATGCCAAACTGTGAATGTCTTCACGGTCAAAAGGAGTAATGAAGTTTTTTCCTAATTCAATAAAGATTTGATGCGTAATGTTATCATTCTGGTGTTCGATGTCCTGCATCTCAGAGATGTACGCTGCACGTTTATTGAAATCTGATTCCTGTACCACTTGTACAAGTTTTTTCGCAATTAGTTCTAGGTTATCACTTGCTTGTTCAAATAACGAATAGAACACTTTGTCTTTAGGTAAAAAGTAACTTAAAATTCCAGCCATAACATTAATTTTTTTGACAAATGTATGGCCTTGAACCCGTCATGCAAACAAACGTGACCTTTGATAACGTAAACATAACATTACCAAACGCGCTCCCTCAACTCGAATGACTCGAAAAACCTTATCTGTTCAATCTTTTAGTTGACGAATAGACTTGCTAAAATGACTAAAAAATCAGGAAACATCACTTAATGTTAAGAAAAGGTTACCAAAATTATTTAAAAGTTAAATCAAAATGAACAATGTGTTAAGGAAAAATGAATCCTTTAGTTTTGCCTTCAAATTTTAACACATGAAAAAACAACTACTTGTATTGTCTATGTCTGCCATGTCAGCTTTGTTTGCTCAACAAGGGACGAAGGACGACACCTTGAAACAAACGGTGAATCAATTGAAAAGCGATTTAACACAAATGAAAAACCTGAAAATTACAGGTTGGGTTCAAACGCAATTTCAACACGCTGAATCGAAAGGCGCTAAAACGTTTGATGGCGGCGATTTTTTACCACTTTCAGACAACAGATTCATGTTGCGTAGAGCACGTGTCAAATTCACCTATACTAGCGGACTCTTCCAAGGGGTCATGCAACTGAACGCTACGGATAGAGGAGTCAATTTGGTAGAGTATTTTGGGAAAATTACTGATCCTTGGACAAAATCTTTTACGCTTACAACTGGTGTGATGAACCGTCCATTTGGATTCGAAATTCAACAATCATCTGCAGACCGAGAAACCCCTGAGCGTTCACGTTTCACTCAAATTCTATTACCAAATGAGCGTGATATGGGGGCTATGTTAACATTCCAACCAGCAAAAGGGAAAAAATTATATGGATTGAAAGTAGATGGAGGATTCTTCAATGGAGTTGGAATCGCTGTACCTGGAACGACAAGTTTAAATGGTGCTGGTGTCGTAGACTTTGACTCTTATAAAGATTTTATTGGACGCGCACATTACAAGAAATCCTTGAAAGAAGACAAAATTCAATTTGGAATTGGTGTCTCTCATTATAACGGCGGATTTGTTTATCAAAACAACCGTGTTTTTGATCAACTTACTACTGGGGCAAATGGCCTCATGCAATGGCAACTGCGAGATACGGCAACAACGGCATTGTCAAAAGGTGGGAAAGCACCGCGCAAATATTATGGTGCGGATTTTCAGTTGAGCGTAAAATCAAAAATCGGAACGACAACCATTCGTGGTGAGTACATCACAGGAACGCAATCCGGAATGATCGATGAATCGAAAAGCCCAAGCACCCTTCCTGCTAAAATGGATACGTATTTGCGTTCATTTAATGGTGGATATGCTTACTTGATTCAACGCTTAGGAAAATCTAAAAACGAAATCGCGTTAAAATATGAGTGGTATGATCCAAATACGAAAGTAAGTTCAGTAGATTTTGGAGTGGGTACAACAATGAGCAAGGCTGAGTTGAAATATACAATGCTGGGAATAGGATACAACTATTATTATAACGATAATGTAAAACTCATGGTCTACTACAACATGGTGACCAACGAAAATGCAGCAGGAATTGCAGGTTTCGATAAAGACTTGAAAGATGATGTCTTTACCGTTCGTATTCAATACCGCTTCTAATTCATCTCAGAAAATAAAAAAGGGGAGCAATGCTCCCCTTTTTTTTTGATTTCAACTCGATCATTTCGCTTCAGCAAATTTCCCTGCTACGAAATCCCAATTCACTACGTGGAAGAAAGACTGAATGTAATCTGGTCTTCTGTTTTGGTAATTTAAATAGTAAGCATGTTCCCAAACATCCAAAGCTAGAATTGGAGTACCTTGACATCCTTCACCCATTAATGGATTGTCTTGGTTTGCTGTCGAACAGATTTCTAATTTTCCGTTAGTTACGCACAACCAAGCCCAACCAGAACCGAAACGCGTCGTTGCTGCTTTTGCAAATTCCGCTTGAAAATTCTCAAATGAACCAAATGCCGCATTGATGGCGTCTGCTAATTCTCCGCTTGGAAGTCCACCACCATTTGGAGACATACATTCCCAAAATAAGTTGTGGTTCCAGAATCCACCACCATTGTTGCGAACAGCTGGAAGATCTTTACATACTTTTAAAATATCTTCGATCGATTTCCCTTCTAGTTCCGTACCAGTAATCGCGTTATTTAAATTCGTGATGTACGCTTGGTGGTGTTTCGTGTGGTGTATTTCCATGGTGCGCGCGTCAATGTGCGGCTCTAATGCATCGTATGCATAGGGTAATTGTGGTAATTCAAATGACATATCTCTATTTTTAAATGTTAATTTACTTCGACAAAATTAAGCATAATCTAAACGCATAATGCTTCGGTTTTGTTTATGTCCAAGTAGATTTCTTTTATGAAACCTATCCTCTTTATATTGCGTAAATTTGTCCCATGAGTATAGAAAGACCGATTTCAGATTGGATTCCAATGTCATTCAAAGAAGCAGAAAAACGCGGATGGGATGAATTTGACGTGATTTTAATTTCTGGTGATGCCTATGTGGACCATCCGAGTTTTGGAACGGCTGTTATTTCACGTATCATCGAAGATGAAGGATTGCGCATTGGAATAGTGGCGCAGCCAAATTGGAAAGATGATTTGAGGGATTTTAAAAAATTGGGAAAACCACGCTTGTTTTTCGGAGTGACTGCCGGCTGTATGGACTCGATGGTGAATCACTACACCGCAAACAAACGACTACGTTCAACCGATGCATACACGCCCGGTGGACAAGCAGGATTTCGTCCAGATTATGCTTCGACTGTTTATAGTCAAATCCTAAAGTCACTATATCCAGATGTGCCGGTTGTCCTTGGAGGAATTGAAGCGTCCTTGCGACGCGTGACACATTATGATTATTGGAAGGACCAATTGATGCCCTCGATTTTGGTGGATTCGGGAGCTGATTTGTTAGTCTATGGGATGGGAGACCAACCATTAAGAACACTCCTCCGTCTAATAAAACGTGGAGTTCCATTTCATCAAGCGAAAACAATCAACCAAGTCGCCTTTTTGAATCCGAAAGCAGAGGAATTACCCAAAAATAAAAACTGGGAAACGGTGGAGTTGTCAAGTCATGAAACATGTTTGGTAGATAAAGTGCAATACGCCACTAACTTTAAAGTGGTGGAGGTTGAATCCAACAAATGGGAGGCAAACCGCATCATTCAACATGTCGGTGACCAAACGTTGGTGATTAATCCGCCTTTCAAAACCATGACGGAATCAGAAATCGATCAAAGTTTCGATTTACCGTACACGCGACTTCCACATCCAAAATACAAAAAGCGAGGCGCGATTCCGGCCTTCGATATGATCAAGTTCTCCATCAACATGCACCGTGGATGTTTTGGTGGCTGCAGTTTCTGTACCATTTCAGCACATCAAGGAAAGTTCATTGCGTCGCGCAGCGAAAAGTCAATCCTTAGTGAGTTGGAAGAATTAGTGAATCACCCGGATTTTCGTGGATACATTTCAGACATTGGTGGTCCTTCTGCCAACATGTATAAAATGAAAGGAAAGGACGAAGCCATTTGCGCCAAATGCGTTTCCCCAAGTTGTATTCACCCAGTGATTTGCAATAATTTGGATACATCGCATGAACAAATGACCAAATTGTATCAGAAAATCGACGCGCATCCGAAAGTGAAAAAAGCCTTTGTTGGATCGGGAATCCGTTATGATTTATTGGTCGACGATTTCAACAAGAATAATGAAGACGGAAATCACGACGCTTACATCGAACAAGTGATTACTCGTCACGTCAGTGGGCGATTAAAAGTAGCGCCTGAGCATACCTCGGACAATACCCTTCGCGTCATGCGAAAACCATCCTTCAAGTACTTCCATAAATTCAAGGAAAAATACGACAAGCTATCGGAGAAACATGGATTGAAGCAACAATTGATTCCTTATTTTATTTCCTCACATCCTGGATGTGAAGAGGAGGACATGGCGAATCTTGCTGCTGAAACAAAGGACATGGGTTTTCAATTAGAACAAGTACAAGATTTTACGCCAACCCCAATGACGGTGGCGGAAGTCATTTATTACACCGGATTGCATCCGTATACCCTGAAACCCATTAAAACGGTCAAAACGAGGGAAGAAAAATTAAATCAAAACCGCTTTTTCTTTTGGTATAAGCGTGAAAATAAAGAGTGGATTAAACAACGTTTGGCAAAAGTAAATCGTCCAGATTTGGTAGAGAAATTGCTTGGAGAACAAGCAAATGAAGAGAAAGTACCAAAGTGGTTATCCGACAAACGAAATAGAAAAAAATAGTAATTGTTAAAATTGTTAAATAATTCAAAATAATCATCCATAATTCGAAACCTTGTTTTAAATAGAAATTACACCTTATGAAAAAAACGTTGATACTCATGTTGTTATTTGTTGCTGGACACGCAACAACATATGCCCAAGATACCCTAGTTGAAGAAGAATACACCGAAGACGAACCAATTACATTTGCCTCCACGCGCATCGTTTCGGGACATTCAGTAGAAACTTTATCGAAAGGAATTATGGATTTTCGCATCGAACACCGCTTTGGTGACATCGCAGGTGCAAATGGTGGTCCACAAAACATGTTTGGATTCGATATGTTATCTGACATGCGCATCGCTTTAGAATACGGTGTAACAGATAAATTAATGATTGGGGCTGGACGCTGCAAAGGAACAGGCGCACCTTATCGTTCCCTATTGGATGGTTTTGTAAAATACCGCATGTTAACACAGAAGAAAAATGAAATGCCGATTTCCATGGCATTGATCGGTGGATCTTCCTTTACTTATATGAAAGCTTCTTCTGATTTATCTCAAGTGAATAGTTTTCCAAAGACAGCACACCGTTTCTCGTATTTTACACAATTAAACGTGGCACATCATTTTGGAAAAGTGGCTTCCATTGCTTTGATGCCTACGTATGTTCACCGAAATTATGTAGCGGCGGATGATGTCAATGATTTATTTGCATTGGGTGGTGCCTTCCGTGTGAAGTTAACTAGCCGTTTTGCGTTGGTTGGTGAATATTACCAAGTATTTTGCAACAGCGCTTACCGTCAATCGGGATATAAAAATTCCATGGGAATCGCCTTGGAGTGGTTTACGTTTGGACATAACTTTACCATCAATTTAACAAATGCTGCTGGACTTGGCGAAACACAGTTCATTCCGTATACTTTCCAAAGTTGGGGGAAAGGACAGTTCCGTTTCGGCTTCAGTGTTAGCCGTAAATTTTCTTATGAATAATGCTTAAAACAAATAAAATGAAAAAAACAATCTCTACAATCGGATTAGTTGCGTTAACCGTACTTTCTACTTCATTGGCTTGGATGCCAAGTGCACATTATGAGGTGTCGGATGGATACGCCATCGATTTTAAAAGTAAGGATCCTTCCGGTTCTTTTAAGACCATGGATGGAACCGTTGAATTTGATGAAGCGAATGTCGAAGCGACGCAATTTAATTTGAAAATTGATGTCAAATCGATTTCTACCGGAAACGGAATGATGAATAAAAAATCACAAATTGAAGAGTGGTTTAACGCGGAAAAATATCCATATGCGAAATTCAAATCGACGAAAGTAACGAAGAAAGGATCGGATTTGAGCATCGTTGGTGACTTGACAATTAAAGGAATCACGAAACAATACACGATTCCTGCTACGTACGTAAAAAGTGGAGACAAGGTAACGTTCAAAGGAACGTTTAATGTGAATCGCATTGAATTTAAAGTAGGACACAAAAGTGATGTCGTGCCGGATTTAATGAAGGTTTCGTTCCAAGTCCCAGTTTCTAAAAAATAAATTTGTGAATGTAAAGTTAGGTTTATACAGTGCCCTCTCCGCTTGCGTTTTGGGCACGCTTTACACTTATTTTTACTACCAAACGCTCTTTGATTTTTCGGCAATTCTTCCTCTTTGGAAAGTCTCTTTCGGACTGATTTCGTTCACCTTGATTCTGTTTTACATGCAATCGTTGTTTTGTAAACTCTTGAATCACCGAGCGATGTTTTGGTTCTCCCTGAGTGCTTCAATAGGATCATTTGTCAGTATTATTTATCCCATCACGGAAAGAGTGTATATCGATGCCTCCGAGTTTTATCCCGGATTTATCATCCCACTACATTTCTTACCATTATTGATGTTTATTACGTTTTATCATTTATTTCCACAAAAATGACGCGATTACTTTTTATTACCCTTTGTTCTGTTTTTCTAGCAACTTCTTGTACTAAAGAAAAAACACCTTTTACACAAGCGCCAAATTGCAATGGCACGGTTTCTTTCGCAAATGATGTCTTACCTGTCATTCAACAAAATTGTACGGGCTGCCATGATGTCGGTAATGGAGCAGGTGGCTATGAATTATCAAATTACGCGAATGTATCAGCACATGCGAATGCCGTTTTAGGCTCCATGCGAAATTCAGGATACCAATTAATGCCGATGGGGGGACCTGCGTTACCAGATTCGACGATTCAACTCATTGAATGTTGGATTTATCAAGGAAAACTGGATAATTAAGATTCTTTCACATGCGTTTTTTCGCCCTTGTATTTGTTCTGATCTCAGCGGGTTCATTTGCGCAATCAGAAAGAACGATTTTGTATGAACAAGCCACTGAGTTTGGATACAGAAATCAATTCGAACAAGCAGAGCAAGTATTGTCCCTGATTATCGCCTTGAATCCCCTTGATACAACTGCATACTTCGACCGAGCAATCATGCGCGAAAACTTGGGGGATACGCTCGGAGCCCTTGCTGATTTAACGAAGGAAATAGAAATTGATGCGAAAAGCGCAGATAATTTCTTCCTTCGCGGCATGTTATACCAGAAGACTAAAAAATATGAACAAGCCCTTTCTGATTTCCGAAAAGTAAATCGTCTGGATGGCGGAAACGCAGATGCTCATTTTTTCGCAGCGCAGATGTATGCACAACTTAACAAGTCGAAACGCCTCGTCCGAAAACAATTAAAAGCCTGTCTAAAAGTGAATCCACTTCATGAAGAGGCCCTTAAAATGCTTAAAATAATAAATTGAAAGACAATAATTTAGAATCAATTCAAATTATTTCCATGAACCAAAAGCCCTTTTGAACATCAATAAAAATAAATATCTTTGCTTACTAAATTTTGAATAACTATGAAATCACTTTTACTTTCTATCTCCTTGTTTACTTGTGGTTTATTACAAGCGCAAACCCAAGGAACACTTTCCTTTAGCTTTACACAAACAGCACATACTTCTTACACAGGAAACAAAAACGTACTTGCTGTGTGGATTCAATCAAGCACAGGGACTTTCGTAAAAACGCGTTTGCGTTATGCTGGTGGAGGAACTTCTGATCACCTTCCAACTTGGGCGGTGAATTCTGGTGGTACAGCATCCAACTGTATGGCTACCGCTTGTAACAAAGTGGGCGCAACAACAGGAGCAACATTAACTAGCTTTGGGACAAGAACATTAACTTGGGATGGAACGGATGCTTCCGGAAACCTAGTTGCTGACGGAACATATAAAGTAACGATTGAAAGCTGTTGGAACCATGGTACTTCCGCAAAAACAACACGTTCGTTTACATTCACGAAAGGAACTGCTGCTGATGTACAAACGCCTGCAGATGATGCAAACTTCACTGGAATTGCTTTAGCTTGGAATCCAAGTGGAGCAGGTGTAGCGGAAACAACAAACGACATGAACGTGTCCATTCACCCGAATCCAAGTTCTAATGGTATTTTCACGGTAGATTTTAACTATGCAACCAATGTATCTGCGGTTAACCTTGCTGGAGAAGAAGTGTATTCAGAAGAGATCAAAATGAACGAAGTTTCTAAAACCTTGAATTTGTCCAATGTACCAAACGGTGTTTACTTCATTTGTGTGTCTAACGGAGTAACCATTTCGAAACACAAAGTAGTGATCAACAAATAGAATTCCATTGATTTAAATAAAAAAAGGGGGAGCAATTGCTCCCCCTTTTTTATTGCTCATCGGCAATCCAATCGATTAATTTCGGGGTAATGTAAACTTGGTATTTTCCGTCCGTGTCACTGTAAATTAAGTAAGCTTGAATTTCAGGGTGACTCGACAAAAAGATTTTGGCTTGATCCAAGCCCATGACTAAAATAGCCGTCGCAAGAGCATCGGATGAAATGCACTTTTCCGTAAAAATGGACGCGCTCAACAATTGATTACTTGTAGGTCTCCCGGTTTTTGGATCAATGTGATGCACGATTTTCACACCATTTTCTATCGTAAATCTGCGGTAATTTCCTGATGTAGCGACACCGATGTTTTCCAACTGAAAAATGACATTAAGCGGATTCACCGATGTTTTATTTTCAACGGGTTGTTCAAGTCCGATGTACCACGGATATTTTTCATAACGTTTGCCTTGAGCATACACTTCACCGCCAATTTCAACGATAAATGAGGTAATTCCTTTTGATCGCAGAAATTCGGAAACCAAATCGACTGAATATCCTTGAGCAAACGCATTAAAATCCAGTGAAACCCTCGGGTCTGTTTTGACAATGCGTCCGTGCTTTAATTCAATCTTTTCAAAACCAACAAACGTAAGAAGACTATCAATTTTCGATTGTTCGATGTTGCTTTTCTTTTCAGGTCCGAATCCCCATGCATTGACTAGTGGATAAACAGTTGGATCGAACGCACCATTCGTTAAGACCCAAATTTCCTTCGCCTTTTTAAAACAAGCGTTGAAATAAGGATCCGTTCGCCAATAAAATTGATTATGGTTGATTTTTGAGATCAAGGAATTGGATTGATACGTCGAAACTGATTGATCGAAGCGTTTCAAGAGCCGATCGATGTCCTCCTGCAAATCACGTTGCTTTTCATCAAAATAAGTAATATGGTATGTTGTTCCTTGTGCTTGTCCTTCTAGGTACATTGGCTCAATTTGGCCATTCACGGAGAAAAATAAGGCAAAAAATGACAAAAATAAGAGCGTTGTTTTCATGCTCCTAAGTTAAGAAAATACCCATTATTTCAATGTCAACGCGTTTGCCTTTGAAGCGTAAAAACCATTTTGGAGAATAAGCTCTTTTTTCAGGGAAAGAAAGGCTTCTGATTTTCCTTCTGCCCGGTAGCAAAGCAATAAGTACCATTTTTGCTCCTCGTCGAAATTGTCAAATTTCACCAAATCAATGAGATCAAGTCGTTGCTCGCACAAAGGGAATTGTTGTAAGTTGAACAAGCAAAGCGCGCTATAAAATAGCGCATTCACATCATCTGGATAGCTTTTTAGGATTTCATCAAATCCAAGCAATGCAGCTTTGTACTCACCTTGATTAAAATCAGCCAAGGTGGCACTAAGGTAGTTGAGGTAACTGATTTCTAATTGTTCTTTTGCGCTGATATCAGCCTGATTTGATTCTTGTGCAGCAGGGGTTCCTGTGAGTAAAGAAGAGCGGTCGGATTTTACTTTCGTGCGATAGTATCGATAATCGAGCACCTTTAAATCTTGAATGTAAGTTTCCATGGCAAAATTTCTTCTGCGTTGTATCGGTGCATGGTCTACTTTTCCTTTGGGTTGAATCGGCAGCTGGACTAATTCTTCACTTGGAAATACTGGATTTTCTTGAATTTGAAAGTTACTCTTCTTATCTTTTACTTTAAAATCGGTTTGCAAACGTCTCGGCACAATTTCATCTTTCGGATTGATTTTCTCCAACGTTTTCAATGTTTCATGACTGAGTTGTGTCAAGTGTGTTTTTAACGTAGTCGCTTTTTTCGCAGGGGTAGGACTTTTCGAAGCAGGAGAGAAGTAGTAGAGAAACCCTACTACAAAGAATAATCCAAACGAGATGTTGACCCAAGTTTTTGAACGACCACTGCGTTTTTGATCCATGCGTTTCAATGCCGATAGTGCTTCCGGATTCTCTGAAAATCCATCGAGTGCATCTGACAAAAAGGGATCCTTCAGGCTCTCTTTTTCCAGGGCATGTTTCTCTGAGTTGGACATCTTTCCAAAATAGGATTTTAGTATATGTCGACTAACGTTCATGGTGTTCCTTTCTTTGATCTAAAAGTATTTTTAAATTTCTTCGTCCATTTTGAAGATGGCTTTTCACTTCCTTCAAACTGTATTTGGTAATTTGCGTGATCTCGTCGTAGCTTTTTTTCTGGATGTAAAAGAGTTGAATGCACAGACGTTGCTCTTGCTTCAATTCTTCTAGTACCATTGTTAACTGATCGATTAACGCGTCTTTTTCTAGTTTCTCGTTCAAGCGTTCGTCCCCATCATCCGCCAAGAAATCATCAGCGATTGGATCTGCACCTTTTTTATTTGAACGAATGAACATCAGGCTGCTGTTGCGCGCAGAAACATACAGCCAACTTTTAAAATGTTGAACTTGGTGGTGTAATAGTTTATCGGATAAGGAGGCAAACAAGGAAAGCGTCAAATCTTCGGCATTTTCAATTTGCTTGACGTATTTCAAACATACGCCAAATACCAAATGACTATAACGCGTATATAACTCATCAATGCAGGTGGTCCATTGCTTCTCTTTGTAGAGTGCAATGATGTCCTCATCACTGAGTTTTCGTACATATGTTCGTTTGTTTAATAGCATCTACTACAAAGATGCACCTTAAAGTGCTATTCCACAAATGGCGCTAAAAATTCTCAAATTAGTGCGCATCCACCACCTTTGCTCCACCACTCGGCTTCTTGTATCGTATCAACAATACAACAGGAATAATGAGCAAAATCGAGATTCCAACTACATAGAATCCTTGTACATAACTCAACAAGGCTTGTTGTTTGAAAATGATTCCTTCAAGCGATTTATTTGCCAATGTTTCCGCCTCTTGTAAGGAATAACCCTTCATCAAGAAACTTTGTTTGATTCCCATCATGCGCTCTTGTGTTTGCTGACTATAATCTGTAACGTACGACAACATATTTCCACGAACTTCCGCATTTTTATTGACTAAAAACACATTGATTAAAGCGATTCCCACTGAACCTCCAAGTTGGCGAATCATATTCGATAATCCAACTGCTTGCGCCATATCTTTCCCTTGAAGTCCGGAAATTGCCAAGGATAAAATCGGAGACATCATACAGGCCATTCCAATTCCTCTTAAAATGAAAGGAAAGTAAAAGTTTCTTTCGGAAGAATCTGGCGATGCAAAAGAGAGAATGTAAAGAAAGAAAAAGGTCATTATCGCTCCAAGAATAATAATACGTTTTGGATTCACGCCTTTTCCTAAAAGCATTCCAATCGTTGGCATAGTAAACGCCGTAAACAAGGCACCTGGAATCATGAACACACCCGTTTGGGTGGCGGTCCAACCTAAGGAAATCTGTACGAACAATGGAAAGATAAACACCGAACCAAAGAGCATTAGTCCAAGTAGGAAGTTTAAAATACTTCCCAATGCGAGGTTATAACTTCGATAAAGTCCAATATTCACGGCGGGATAATCAATGCTCAATTCTCGTATAATGAAAGCGATGAGTCCGATGAAGGCCATGAGCGAAACAAGGACAATCTCACGGCTCTCGAACCAATCCTTTGCTGATCCTTCTTCGAGAACAAATTGAATGCTTCCTACTGAAATCACGAGGAATAATATTCCCCAGTAATCGATGCGTTTTGGTTTCACTGCTCCAATTCGATCGCCTACATAAGTCCATGCAAGGACAGTTGCCAAAATTCCAATGGGAATATTCACGAAAAAGATCCAATTCCAAGATAAGTTATCCGTGATTAGCCCTCCTAATGTTGGTCCAAACGTTGGACCGAGGATAATCCCCATTCCAAAAATGGCATTTGCCGTACTGATTTTTTCAGGAGGAAAGGCACCGATAATAATGGTTTGAGCAGTGGATAGAAGTCCACCACCACCTAGTCCTTGAACAAAACGCCAGAAAACAAGCATCCATAAACTGGTGGACATACCACACATCAAGGATGAAAATGTAAAGATGATAACCGATGCCGTAAAGTACACTTTTCTTCCGAAGAAATCAGAAAGCATACTTGTCAGCGGGATGATGATCACATTGGATACGGCATAGGCCGTTACAACCCATGCGATTTCCGTCGTGGTCGCACCGATACTTCCACTGATTTCGCGCAAAGACACGTTGACAATAGTAGCGTCAATCAACTCCAAAAGCGCACAACTGATCGCTGTTAGAATCAGGATCCACTTGGTTGCCCCCGTTGGATATTCAATTTTTATTCCTGCTGCCGGATTCACCTCAGTTTGCTTTTACGGAAACGAATGCGCTCAAACCTGGAAAAAGTAGTTCCGTTTGTTTTTTGGAAAGCGATTTTAAGGAAATTCGCACCGGAACGCGTTGAACAATTTTCACAAAATTACCCGTTGAATTATCTGGTGGCAATAAGGAGAATTTAGCTCCTGTCGCACCGATAAAAGACTCCACTTTTCCGACAATATGCAAATCTGGATACGCATCGATACTTACCTCTACGCGTTGACCTGGATGTAAACGGTGGACTTGTGTTTCCTTAAAGTTGGCGGTAATCCATAAATGTTGGTTGTCAATTTCGGAACAAACTGGAGATCCAGTGGTGATAAATTGACCATCGTCTACACTTCTTTTTGATACCAATCCATCACATGGAGCAAGAATCTTTGTATATGTTAATTGTGTTTCTGCCAACGTTAATTCCGCTTGACGCTGTTTCACTAAGGCTTCTGCCAATGAAATCATTGATTTTTGTCCTTCCGCTTGCGAACGAACTCCCGAAGATTGAGCAGCACTTGCTTTATATTGATTCGTTGCGGAGTTAAATTGTGCTTGAGCGACATCCAATTCAGCTGTGATTGCATCCATTTCTGCTTTCGTTGCAGCATTTTGAGCGAACATGTTTTTGATGCGTTTGTGGTCTTCTTTCACCTTCGTCAAACGCGCTTTTGCCACATCTATATTCTCATTCGAAGATTCGCTGCTCAATGAAGCGGCATCCGCATTTTTCGAACCGGCATCCGCGTTGTTTCTTACGGCCATTAAATTTGCTTTAGCATTTTCTAAAGCAGCAGTAGCTTGAATGACACGAGCTTGGAATTCTTGGTCATCAATTTCAATTAATAAATCACCTTTATGTACAAATTGATTATCCTTGAAATAAACATGTTTCACATAGCCCGTTACACTTGATCGAATCGGAATAATGTCCGCGTCGATTTGCGCGTTGTCCGTTGTTTCATATCCTGCATTTACTAAGTAAGAAATAAATGCGCCGATTAATACGATTCCCGCAATAGCAATTAATACGATGAATCTTTTCTTTTTTGGTTTTTGTTCTGTTGTCATTGTTCTTTGTATATCAGATTAATATGGAAGACCCATCGTTGTGTTGTACATCGATTGAGCATTCATGCGTTTGATTTCGTGAATTTTTTGATTCAGTTTTGCGGTCATCTCCTCGTTCAATTGGAAAAGGTATTGACTCACTGTGATTTTTCCATTGTCGAGTTGCGTGGAATATACCTTGGAAATTGCGCCGCGTTTTTCGATGATTTGTGCATCCTTTTGAATGAGTTCATTCATCGCATCCATTTGTTTCTCATAATTGATGCTAGCCAGCGTGGTATTTAATAAAAAGGCATCTCGTTGAATTTGGATCAAGTCCTTGTTTATTTCATAACGACTTTTTTCACGGGATAATCCATACATTGTAGAAATATTCCAACGGACGTTTATTCCAGCACTTCCAAAAGCACGAAGTTCCTGGTTAATGAAATTCGGCCCAGGTCGACCATAATTCCCCGCAACATTTAAAGTGATTTTTGGGAGCGCCATTTTCGTAGCTAATGAATAGCGACTATCCAAAAGTGTTTCTTGCTGCTCAAGAAGAATTAATTCTGGACGCGAAACCTTGGTTTTTGATGGTCCACCTAAAGCAACAAGCGTAAACTCATCTCCTTCTTGGATTGTTTTTCCTGTTAAGATGGAAAGTCCACGGTAAAGCGCTTGCAAATTTTGAGTTGTTTCAATCATGTTTTGATCCAACTTCAATAACTCAACATCAATTTCATCTAAGCTGCTGGATAAACTCAAACCATTTTCAACTGCAGGAAGGATGTTTTTTCTGCGGTTTACTAAATTGTCCTTAAAGATGGCTAACATGTTTAAGTTTTCGCGACCGAGAAGAATGGACGTGTAAAGCTGATTGATGCGATCAATGACTTTATATAGTTCCACTTCATTTTTTTGTTTTTCGATGGAAAGATTGGAGGCTTCAATTTCGCGTTGTTTCTTCGCTATTCCCCCATCAAAAATGGTTTGTTCAATGGCAAGTGAACTATTATAGGAATCGTGCGGAAAGTGAGTTGTCATTCCAGGCAAATTAAATTGCACAACTTCTGTTTGATAGACACCTTGAAGGTTCATCGTTAATTTCGGCAGCCATGCTTCGTTGATTGCACGGACATTCAACGCTGAAACCTCATTAAACAGGGGATCTTGTTTTATTAATGGGTAATTTGCTTTAGCCCAAACAACGCAGGAATCCAAAAGAATGACTCGTTGGGCTTGGCCCTGAAAACAGAGCAAGGCAAATAACAAAATGAGAGTTGGTTTTTTCATAGATTGGATTTACTTAATTTAAAATGAATAAAGTCATGTATCGAGTTGAGAAGTTTCTCGTGATTGGAATCGGCCCATTGAACACCACTACTTTGACAAATCACTTGAAAGATAGGAGCCGCCACAAATGGATAAGCACACATCGAATGCAAGTTCATTAGAAATACGACTGGATCCAACGAAGGAAGTTCCCCATTTCGGATGCCTTCATTTAACAACGTTAATAAGGAGTACTTCTTATCCTTTTTAATTCCGTTTACTTTCAAATGGAAAAGCGCTTGATTGCTACTGATCTCTTTAATAAGAAAGATAGACATTTGAGGATATTCTGCAAGGAAGTGCACGAATCGATTCGAATACGTCAGAACACGCTCTATAATAGGTAAGGTTTCATCAGAGATAATATCCATGTTTTGAAAATACCGTTCCAGTGCCCCTCCAAATACCTCGTCAAATAACCGTTCCTTATTTCGAAAATAATAATGTAGCAGTGCTTTGTTTATTCCCGCTTGATTCGCGATGTCTTGCATGCGCGCTCCGTACAAACCTTTCTCCATAAAGATGTGCTTTGCGGCCTCTAATATAGTTGCTTCCGTATTTTGATCTTTTAACTTCATGGTTTAACCAAATGGTTAACAAAGGTACTATTAATTTATTTTTTCCTGCAAATTCTTTGTTATCAATCACAAGTTGTTTGTTAATTGCATGAAATCAATGAGTTAACATTTATTTTCAAAAAAGAGTAACCTTATGAAACAATTGTCGTTTCACTTTCTCGGGTCTTGAATCAAAAAAAAATCAAAAAAATTTTTGAAAAAGTGTTGCAGATCCAAAAAGAGTACATATCTTTGCACCCCGCTTACGAGATAAACAACGGTTAATCTAAGGGAAAAAATCTTAAAAAGTTAATTAGAACGGGAGTTCTACTAACGACAGAAGAAGTTCTTTGAAGTATTGAGAAATAAGGAAACAGCGTTTTTAAGAAAAGAACATAATAAACATACTCGAGCTCTTATGAAAATTCAAAGTTATTATACAACGGAGAGTTTG
>JAHEMJ010000008.1 GCA_024643725.1 Crocinitomicaceae bacterium
GTACTTCTGCGAAATACCAAAAGAGAGTCAACAAAGCGATCAAACGTGCTCGTCACCTTGCGATCCTTCCATACGTTGGTGATATGTTGAAATAATCATTTGTTGAACAGAAAAACTGAAAAGTCATGGAAATTATCTTAAAGAAAAACGTTGATAAATTAGGATACGCGAACGAAATCGTTACCGTAAAACCTGGATATGGTCGTAACTTCTTGATTCCTCAAGGATACGCGATCCTAGCTACAGCTAGCGCAAAGAAAGCACACACAGAGATTATGCGTCAAAAATCTCACAAAGAATCTAAAATGTTGGCTGAAGCTCAAGAATTGGCAGCTAAAATCGCAGATTTAACCATCACAATCGCTACGAAAGCAGGTGAAAATGGTAAAATCTTTGGTTCTGTTAATACCGTTCAATTGGCTGATGCATTACGTGCCTTAGGATTCGATATCGATCGTAAATCATTGAAAATTAAAGATGAGCCTATCCGCGAGATTGGTACTTACGAAGTAGAAGCGAACCTTTACAAAGGTGTGAAACAAGCATTCAAATTCGAAGTGGTAAGCGAATAAGCTGAAACACTGAATCATATTCAAAACTCCTTCCATTTGGAAGGAGTTTTTTTTTTGCCTTCATTTCGCTAGGACCTAGAAAAAAACTAACTTTATTCCTGCACACTTGGACATGGAAAAAGCATACGTTTATTGGTTTTTTGGATTATCCGGATCGGGTAAGTCCACCTTGGCGGATGCCCTTGCGCTGCGATTGAAATCCCTAGGTGAACAGGTGTTGCGTTTGGATGGCGATCAAATGCGTGCTGGAATCAATAAAGACTTGGGATTTTCAAGCCAAGATCGATTGGAAAACGTGCGTCGCGCCGCAGAAATAGCAAAATTGTCATTGGAACAAGGAATTTCTGTCGTGGCATCTTTCATTTCTCCCGAGGATATACACCGTAGGAAAGTGAAAGAAGTCCTTGGAGCTAAGGTCCATTTGATTTTTGTGGATGCGTCAATAGAAACGTGCAAACTGCGCGACGTTAAAGGTTTGTATCAACAGCAAGCGCAGGGAAATATCTCTTCTTTTACGGGTGTTTCGGCTCCTTTTGAAAAACCAATGGATGCATCCATGCGTATTTCAACAGAGGAAAGTTCTGTGGAAGCATGCATCGATCAGATTATGAAACAATGGAAGGAACAGAACGCATGAAATACCGGTTAGATTATTTGCAAGAATTGGAAGCGGAGGCAGTATACGTCATACGTGAAGTCTTTGCGCAATTTCAACATCCATGCATTTTATTTTCTGGGGGAAAAGACTCGATTGTTTTAACGCATTTAGCGGCAAAAGCCTTCGCGCCTGGACCTCTACCGTTCGCTTTATTGCATATCGATACAGGACATAATTTTCAAGAAACCTTGGACTTTCGAGATGCGTTAGCTGAACGAATGAATGTTCGTTTAGTTGTTGGGTACGTCAGCGATTCAATCGCTCGTCAAACCGTGACAGAGGAATCTGGTCCAAATGCCAATCGCAATCGTGCTCAGTCAATCACCTTGTTGGAAAGCATGGAATACCATGGCTTTGATGCCGCAATGGGTGGTGGACGAAGAGATGAAGAGAAGGCGCGTGCAAAGGAACGTTTTTTTTCACACCGCGATGCATTCGGACAATGGGATCCAAAAAATCAGGGCCCAGAAATCTGGAATTTGTACAATGGACGCAAAAATGAAGGTGAACAATTCCGCGTTTTCCCAATTAGTAATTGGACGGAATTGGATGTGTGGGAATACATTCGGCAAGAACAAATTCCATTGCCAAGTTTATACTTTTCACATGTTCGAAACTGTGTCAAACGCAAGGGAAGCATCTTGGCGGATTCACCTTATTTAATACCTCATCCGCAGGACGAAAAAGTGGAGCTGAACGTGAGATTTCGAACAATTGGCGACATGACTATTAGTGGCGCATTGGAATCTAGTGCCTCCACTGTAGCGGAAATCATTGCGGAATTAAAAGAAATGAATCAATCGGAACGTGGCGGAAGAGCGGATGACTTTCGTTCGGAATCGTCCATGGAGGACCGTAAAAAAGAAGGGTATTTCTGATGAATAACACCAAGGATATATTGCGATTTACAACCGCCGGTAGTGTGGACGATGGGAAAAGCACCTTGATTGGACGCCTTTTGTTTGATAGTAAGCAAATTACACAAGATCAATTGGAAATTGTGCAGCGTATCAGCGAACGCAAGGGAATGAAGGAAATCGACTTATCATTGTTTACCGACGGTTTGAAAGATGAACGTGCACAAGGGATTACCATTGATGTTGCCTACCGTTATTTTCAAACGGAAAAACGGAAATTCATCATCGCAGACACCCCTGGACATTTGCAATACACGCGTAATATGGTCACAGGAGCATCCACCGCGAATGCCGCCTTGATTCTCATAGATGCGCGAAAAGGTGTTATTGAACAAACAAAACGGCATAGTTTCATTGCTTCTTTGTTACACATTCAGCATTTGATTGTGTGCGTGAATAAAATGGATTTGGTTTCCTACGACCAAAGCCAATTTGAGCAAATTGTTGCCTCTTTTCGGGATTTTGCAGCCAAATTGGACATCGTGGATGTGCAGTTTATTCCCGTTTCGGCCTTAAATGGTGACAATGTTGTTGATCGTTCTCAACACATGTCTTGGTATCAAGGATCCACCTTATTGCATACCTTGGAAAATCTATCCGTCGCGAATGACATCAACCAAATTGATTTGCGTTTTCCTATTCAGCACGCCATTCGAGTGGACGATGAACAGTTAAAAGATTACCGAGCGTATGCCGGACAAATTGCCAGTGGAATTATTCGAGTAGGGGATGAGGTGCTCGTTTTGCCGAGTCAAATGCAATCAAAGGTAACGTCCATTCAAGGTATGAGCGGACAAGTGACGGAAGCGTGTGCGCCTCAGTCGGTTTCCATCGAGTTGAGCGATGAATTAGATATTGCACGAGGGGATATGTTCGTGAAACCCATGAATCAAGCGGAATCCATGGCGCAGTTTTCAGCGATGCTGTGTTGGATGAGTGCGAAACCTTTTGTCCCAGCGAAGAAATATGTGATACGTCACACAACACGCGAGGCGAAGATGATGATTAAATCGATTCAATATGTGTATGATTTGAATGCCTTAAAACGCATGGAAGGAGTAGGTGAATTGAAAATGAACGACATTGCGCGCGTAGACGTGCAGTTGTCTTCACCCATTTTCGTGGATTCTTTTCGAAAAAACAAAGCAACAGGCTCGTTTATTGTGATCGATGAACAGTCCAATGAGACTGTGGCAGCAGGAATGATTTTTTAAGCTTTTTCCAAGTAATTCTTCACGTAGTCTGAAATCCCTTCTTCCAAGGTGTAAAAAGCGTGTGGATAGCCAATGGACAACAACTTCGACATGTTTGCTTCCGTAAAATATTGGTATTTGTCGCGGATGTCAATCGGTGTATCAATGTATGAAATCGATGGTTCGAGTCCAAGCGCTTGAAAAGTTAAACTGGCCAAATCTAAGAAGGTGCGTGCTTTGCCCGATCCGAGGTTGTAAATGCCTGAATGATTTTGGTGATTCATGAGAAATTCGCACACTTTTGCAACATCCTTGACGTAAACGAAATCGCGCAATTGCTCTCCATCTTTGTATTCCGGATTGTGTGATCGAAACAATTGCATGTGTCCTTTCTCTTTGATTTGTCGATGTGTGTGAAACACAACACTCGCCATACGTCCTTTGTGGTATTCTTTGGGACCGTACACATTAAAGAACTTTAATCCCGCCCAGAAAGGTGGTGTCTCCGTCTGTTGAATGGCCCATTTGTCAAATTCGTTCTTCGAAATTCCGTAAGGATTCAACGGTTTTAAGTTTGGAATCACGTCATTTGCGTCTTCGTATCCATATTCTCCGAGTCCGTAAGTTGCCGCACTACTTGCGTACACTAAGGGAATGCGATTCGCCGTGCAAATCTTCCAGATGGATTTGGTGTAAGTCAGGTTTAACTCATCGAGTAAGTTCAAATCCTTTTCTGTCGTATCTGTGCGAGCTCCTAAGTGAAAAACAAAATCCACTTGATCGGCATGTGTTTCAAACCAAGGAATAAACGCTGCGCGATCAATTTTTAATTGGAATTTCGTGTGGATCCAATTTTCTTCTTTCGAAGCAAACGAGAAATCATCCACTAAGATTAAGTCTGTGTGACCTAATCCATTGAGGTGATCTACTAAATAGCTAGCAATGAATCCAGCTGAACCTGTAACAACAATCATTGTTGGTGCTTAAAATAAACCGTTAATTTCCGCATCAATCGAGTTGATGATTTTCCCTAAATCTTCTTGATTATCAGGGAAACGGTTGTTGTCGATGTCGATGATCAACACTTTTCCTTTATCGTAGGTAGAAATCCATGCTTCGTAGCGCTCATTCAAACGTTTCAAGTAATCGAGGCGAATGCTCTCTTCATAATCGCGTCCACGTTGTTGAATTTGATTCACCAATGTTGGAACACTTGCGCGCAAGTAAATCAACAAGTCCGGAGCAGAAACGAATCCATCCATTAAGTTGAACAAGGAGAAGTAATTTTCAAAATCACGCGTTGTCATCAATCCCATCGAGTGAAGGTTCGGAGCGAAAATGAAAGCATCCTCGTAAATGGTGCGGTCTTGAATCACTGTATGTGCCGTTTCTTTGATTTCTTGAATCTGTGTAAAACGACTATTGAGGTAATAAATTTGCAGGTTGAAAGACCAGCGTTGCATGTCGTGATAGAAATCGTTCAAGTATGGATTTTGGTCCACATCTTCGTAATGCGTTTCCCATCCATAATGTTTTGACAGTAAGTTCGTTAATGTGGTTTTTCCCGATCCAATGTTTCCTGCGATTGCAACGTGCATAATTTCTTTTTTAGAAACGCTAATTTACGATATTTCCGAGGAAGAAAAAAACGAGAAAGGCTAGTATTTTATCGAATTCAGGTAATTTTTTAGTCTTTTTGAAGGGAAACAAAATCAGCTTTAAAAAGAATCGTTCGAGATGGACTCATTCGATTTTATTGCTTTTGTTGATGGTGTAGATGAATAAGGTCCTTCCTTTCTGTATACCGAGGTAATCAGAGTTCAAATAAAATGAACTAATTTGCTCGTTATTTGGGATACTCCAGTAGGGTGGAGCTTGAGCATGACGAAACGTTCGGGTTTCGACTTTGCCTGTTTTTAAGAGATAAAAAGTGTTATTTCGAATTTGGATTTGTTCGCTCTTAGGAAGTTCATACGTTTCCACATAATTCAATAAGAAGTCATAACATTTCACTGTTCCCGATTGGAAAAGGACATAAAGCTGATCATGGTATTCAAGCATCTGTACGATGCCCGATTCATCTTGAAGACTGTTTTGTACTTGTTGCACTATTTTTTGTTGGTTGAAGTCGACCAGGCAAAGGTTGGATCGAAATTGGTCGAAAACCCAAATTAAATTCGGACGGTTGGACACACAAATGTGACTCACGTTGGAAAAACCAAGTTCACTCAGGTCTAGCAATTCGCCTTGCTGTGTTAACGTGTTGTCCACAATGGCGACAGACTGCTGCAATTCAGAAAACAAGAGTATTTTCATCGCGTTAATGGGAGCAATCGACTGTATATCGCTCAAAGACTTAAATGTTTGATTGAATTTCCGGTCTCCTTGAATTGCTTTTTTTAGCACGTTGTTTCCGGAACTTAACAATAAATTTCCTTGTGCATCAATGGTCCAATAACTAATTTCTACGGGAGACTCAAAGGTTTCAACAAGCGTTAATGGTTTTTCTTGTGAAAACAATTGCCATGGAATCAACAAGAGTAAAACAAGGTATTTCATGGTTTTAAGTTCAGAATTTCGTTGATTAATTGTGGATCATTCATCAGTCGAGGAACCTTATGTTGTCCACCTAATTTCCCTTTTGTTTTTAACCATGTATGAAATGTACCAGTTGGGAGAACGGTTAATTTGGGATAACCAATGTTAATGTTGTCCTTTCTCTTCGCATCGTAATCGGCATTTTCTTCTTTTAAAAAGCGATCTAGCTCGGATAAAAACCGGGCTTCATCGTCCGGATTTTGCTCAAATTCAATGAGCCAATGGTGTCCCCCCACCACCTCCTCCTGATTGAAATATGGAGCGGCGGTGTAATCACTAATTTTTGCCTTTGTTTCATTCGCTGCAGCACTGATGGCTTTTTCCGCGTGTTCAATGATCAATTTTTCTCCAAAGGCATTGATGAAATGACTTGTTCGTCCAGAAACCTTAAATCGAAAGGGATGCACTTCGGAAAAACGAACGGTGTCCCCAATAATGTAACGCCAAAGTCCTGCAGAGGTGGAGATCACCATGGCGTAATCTACGTTGGGTTCGACGGAATCCAACGTTAAAACGAATTTAGAATTCAGTCCTTGGAATTGGTCCATGGGAATAAACTCGTAGAAGACCTGCGAATTTGTTAATAGCAACAATTCCTTCGATTCTAATTGGTCTTGCAAGCCGAAATATCCCTCCGAAGAATTATAAGATTCCACGTAGTTCATTCCAGGCAGTTGAATGATGTCTTGAAAGGATTTTTGATATGGTTGAAAGGACATTCCTCCGTGAATGTAGAGTTCCAGGTTGGGCCAGACTTCTCCAATGTTCTGTTTTCCTGATTTTTCGAGTACTTTTTTCAATAAAAGCAAGGTCCAGCTTGGAATTCCAGCAATGATGCAAATGTTTTCCTCCAACACGGATTCCGCCATGCGTTCCAATTTTTCTTCCCAATTCTCCAACAAGGCAATGTCCTTTTTCGGAGTTCGACGAAGTTCGGTCCACAAGGGAAGATGATCGATGATAATTGCGGATAAATCGCCAATGAATATTCCTTGGTCTGATTTATCAATTTTCCCACTTCCGCCAATGATGAGATGCTTGGCATTATAGAGTTTTCGCTTCGGATGATTGTGGTAATATTGCGCCAACAAATCCTTTCCACCTGCATAGTGATTTTCGATCAATGATTCTTTGGTAATCGGGAGAATCTTGATGCGATCGGCTGTCGTTCCGGATGATTTGGCAAACCAATTGGTTTTACCTGGCCACAGTTTGGATTCTTGTCCAGTAATCGATTCATCAATAAAGAGCTTTAACGAACCGTAATCGCTCAGTGGAATTTTTTGCTGAAAGTCAGTGATCTTGTCTGTTTCACGCATACCAAATTTTTGTCCATAAAGCGTTTTACAACCTTGTTGGACCAAGAATTCAAAGGTACGAAGTTGATTCTGAATTGGATTTTGGCGGTAATCATGAATACGCGCCATACGTCTTCCAATCAACCAAGAAAAAACAGAGTTGAAAGGCATAATTCAACTGAATTGATGAATGGAAAACGCGTTGATTTTATCCCCAAATAAGGACAGAAATCAGGATAGATAAAGCAATAATCGTATAAATTGTTCCTACTGCTGCAGTCGACCCTTCAAAGAAATTATCTGACATAATGTTTTATTTTAGAATTCAAAAATAGGAATTGTTTTGTTTATACTGTGCTGTTCTCTCAAAAAAAAAGCCCTAAAAAGGGCTTTTCACACATATTTCATCATTTATTAATCTCTACTACCGAAAAGGCGAAGCAAGGTCAAGAATAAATTGATAAATGTAATGTAAAGCGAAAGTCCACCAAACAAGGCCATTTTGTTGCGTTGTTCAGCATCCATTTCTGCATTGTAAGCTAGTTCTTTTAACATTTGCATTTTGTAGGCTACAAGTCCTGTAAAGACAAATACACCAATGTAAGTAATCATTTTGTCCATGCCAGAACTATGCATGAACATATTGATGATGCTTGCTATGATGATTCCGCCTAACGCCATGTACAAGAGGCTTCCGAATTTCGTTAAATCCGTTTTTGTGGTGTATCCAAGAACCGCCATGATGCCAAAAGATCCGGATGCAGCAAAGAATGTAAGCGCTATGGATCCCATGGAGTATAACATGAAGATGAAGGATAAACTGAGTCCCATTAAAATGGAATAAACAATGAACAGCAATAGAATCGTTCGCATCGACATGCGTTCAAGCCCCATACTCATGGCGAAAACCACGACGATTGGAGAGAACATCACCACGTAAAATAGTGGAGAAACACCCGTTTCTGTCAAGAATAAAGTCGCGATGTACGCTGGATTCGTTCCAACCGTGTAAGCGAGAATTCCTGAAATACTTAATGCAGCGAACATATACGTGTAGACGCTGCGGATAAAATCTCTGGCGACATCTGTAGAAACAGATCGGTCATTGTTTAAAAAGTCATTCATATCAATGTAATTTTGCTTGTACTAAATTAATAAATTCTTTACGTGTCGCATCGTTTTTCAAAAATATTCCAGTGAAAGCACTCGTTGTCGTAACAGAATTTTGTTTTTGTACTCCGCGCATTTGCATGCACATGTGACAGCATTCGATCACGACCGCAACTCCTTTTGGATCTAAGGTACGCTGAATACAGTCGCGAATTTCAATGGTCAAGCGTTCCTGCACCTGAAGTCTACGTGCATACGCATCTACGACGCGAGGAATTTTACTTAGTCCAACAATTTTCCCTTGTGGAATGTATGCAATGTGTGCTTTTCCAAAGAAGGGCAACATGTGATGTTCACACATCGAGTACACTTCGATGTCCTTCACAATGACCATTTCAGAGTATTCTTCGTGAAAAATGGCTTGTTGCACAATTTCATCTGGATTGATGTCGTATCCGTTTGTCAAAAACTTCATCGCTTTTGCGACGCGCTCTGGTGTTTTTAATAATCCTTCGCGTTCCGGATCTTCCCCGATTTGTTCAATTATCGAGCGATAGTGCTCTTCCATTCCGTGGTGATTAGACATAAGTAGTTTTAGGTAAAACGAAGGAAGCTCAAAAAGGTTCTTTCCCGCCGAAATATTCTACAAAGTTATTTTCGGTTTCGATCAGTTTAATCTTTGCCATTTCACCGCCATGTTGTTTCACAAGTGGATCGAGAATGTCCCAGATGGCAATTGCTAAGTTTTCCGTTGAAGCCATGATTCCTTTGAGGAAAGGCACATCTAAGTTTAAGTTTTTATGGTCAAGCGCTTCGATGACATGTTCACGTACAATTTGACTCAACAACTTTAAATTGATGACAAATCCTGTTTCTTCATGTGGTACGCCTTTAACGGTAATGAACAACTCGAAATTGTGTCCATGCCAATTGTGATTGGAACATTTCCCAAACACCTCCCAATTTTTCTCATCGCTCCATTCTTCACGCCATAATTTATGGGCTGCGTTAAATGTTTCTCTGCGCGTGATGTAAACTGTTTTCATAGCTAATTCAATCATTTCGTTGACAATAATTCACATTTCATGATGCCATCTCGGTCCACTTCCGTTAAGATGATTTCCTGAAACGTATTCACCAATTGAGGATCATACGGATATTTCACCTTGACATAGTTTTCGGTAAATCCATACATCAGTCCTTCGTCCTCTTCTTGCTCAAAAAGAACAGATCGTTTACTTTCTTTATTTTCCTCATAAAACTGACGTTTTTTGCGATCGGAAAGTAAGTGAAGTTGTTTGCTGCGCTCGCGACGAACATCCATTGGAACGGCTTCGCCTAATTTGGGAGCGCCTGTATTGGCACGTTCAGAGTATGTAAAGACATGTAAGTATGAAATATCCAAGTCCTTCAAAAAGTCGATGGTTTCCATAAAGTCTTCATCCGTTTCACCGGGAAATCCAACAATGACATCTACGCCGATGCACGCATCCTTGCGTAAGGATTTAATCTGTTGTACGCGTTCTGCATACAAAGAACGCTCGTATTTTCGGCGCATGAGGTGCAAAATTCGGTCACTTCCAGATTGCAATGGGACATGAAAATGCGGAACAAAGCGCTTGGAGTCGGATAAACAAAAATCGATGATTTCGTTCGACAATAAATTTGGTTCAATCGATGAAATGCGAAAACGATCGATGCCTTCGACCTTGTCCAAGGACTGTATAAGTTCGAAAAAATTTTCACCTTCACCCTGTCCAAAATCACCAATGTTCACGCCGGTCAGCACAACTTCCTTGATTTCAGTTGCGGCAATTTTCTTTGCTTCTACTATGGTTTCAGCGATGCTCGCATTGCGGCTTTTTCCACGGGCAAGTGGAATGGTGCAAAAGGTGCAGAAATAATCACATCCATCTTGTACCTTTAAAAAAGAACGCGTTCGATCTCCATAGGAAAAGGAAGGGACGAATTCTTTGGTTTGTTTGATATTGTCAAAGGAAACAATGGTTTCGTTGGATGTTTGATCCACTTTCTCCAAATGTTCCAGAATGTTAAATTTCTCGTTGGCACCTAAAACCATGTTCACGCCAGTGATTTGAGCAATTTCCGTTGGTTTTAATTGGGCATAACAGCCAACGATTACAACGAATGAATCCGGATTAATTTTCTTTGCGCGCTTGACTAATTGTTTGCATTTTTTGTCCGCGTTTTCCGTGACCGAACAGGTGTTGATGACATAAACATCTGGATGTTCTTCAAAGTCCACTTTGGCAAAACCAGCGTCCTCAAACAACCGTGAAATGGTAGAAGTCTCGGAGAAGTTAAGCTTACATCCAAGCGTGTAAAAAGCGACTTTTTTGAATTGATTCATTGAGGATGCAAAGTTAAGGACTTATTTTGTGAACGGAAACGAATTTGTAGGGGATTCCTTCGTCAAAATCAGAATTCCTTGCGTGTTTACGTTTGATTAATCATTAATTTTGGACAAAATTCAAGACATGAAATTCGATATAGCGGTCATTGGTGGTGGAATTGTTGGAGCGGCAACCTTTTACAAGTTGCAATTAAAGTATCCAAATAAGAAAATTGCCTTGTTTGAAAAAGAAGCCTTGGTAGCAGATCATCAAACGGGACACAATTCGGGTGTTATTCACTCTGGATTGTACTACAAGCCGGGGTCATTGAAAGCGAGAAATTGCATTCAAGGACGTCATGAACTTGTCGCTTTTGCAAAAGAGTATGGCATTGATCACGATGTCTGCGGAAAAGTAGTGGTGGCTACTGATGCCAGCGAACTTCCAAACATGGAACGAATTTTCAAAACGGGACTCGAAAATAAAATTGAAGGAATTGAAATGATCAATGCGGATCAAGTCCGTGATATCGAGCCTCACGTAAAATCCATTGGAGGTATCTGGGTGCCATGCACAGGAATCATTGATTTTCGCGGAGCAACGGCAAAAATGGTGGAATTGGCCTTGGCAAAGCAAGCAGACAGTCGCCTGTTTTTAGAAACGGAAGTACTTTCCATCGAAAAAGGAGAAGAAAGTTCGACCATTCAGACCAATAAAGGAGCCTACGAAGCAGAGTACTTAGTTTTCTGTGCAGGATTACAAGCAGATCGTTTGGCAAAGAAAGACGGAGTCAAATTGAAAGAAAAAGTAGTTGGGTTCCGTGGTGACTATTATGAATTGACACCAGAAGCAAAACACAAAGTTAAGAACCTCATTTATCCAGTTCCTAATCCAGATTTTCCTTTCTTGGGGGTGCATTTTACACGTATGACCGATGGTGAGGTGGAATGTGGTCCAAATGCGGTGTTTACGTTTAAACGTGAGGGATACGGAAAAACAGATTTTTCGTTAAAAGATACCGTCGATGCATTAACTTACGGCGGGACATGGAAGTTGTTTTTCAATAACATGAGTTTTGGAATCAACGAATACCGTCGTGCCTTTTCGAAAAAACTATTCTTGAAAACCTTGCAACGAATGATTCCAGATTTAACGATGGATGACATTCATCCCGGACGTTCAGGTGTACGTGCTTTGTTGTTAGCAGAGGATGGTGACACGCGTGACGATTTTAGAATTGAATATCATGGAAAGTCGATTCACGTGTTGAATGCGCCATCTCCGGCAGCTACTGCATCTCTAGCGATTGGTCAATACATTGCTGATGAGGCCGAGAAGCAATTCAATTTGAATTAAGACAAGGGAATTATTGTCGTGTTAATTTTCCTTCTTTCCAATCTTGGATAAGTTTCGCCCATGAATATGGGTTTAACAAGTTATTTGCGGGTAATTGTCCGTTCGTGTACAATCGCGTGTTTCGCATGTTAAACGCATTCCCAGAAGCTAATGAACCGTCTGCCTCCAATCGTGCAGCAACAAAAGCCAAGGATTCCCCAGAAAGTTCTTTTTGAGCGCGACGCACATCATCCTCGTATGGAGTCATATTGACAAAGTAGTCTGCGAATTGGGATCGTGTCGGCCATGGATGGATGACAACTTCCGGAAGTACCAAAGTGTCACGAACCAACATGTGTATGATGCTGTAGCGGTTTTCTTTCAAGGTGTCAGGTACGATAAACGGCGATGTTTGGAATCCGTCACGCGAAAAGAACACCGTGTCACCCGGTTGAGTGACCAAGGTAAAAAATCCATAAAAGTCGGAAACAACACCCTTCTTGAGTGAACGATTGTATGCTGTAGAATAGGGTAGAGGAATCGCTTCCTCTGTCACCACAACACCCGATAACTGAATCAATTGTGTGTTCTTTGGCGCGTCGTTTTGAGCAAAAACACCCAAGTTCAATGCGACAAATAAGAGTGAGATATAAATCTTCATAAGCGTTATTTCTATACAAGGTTAAGTAAAAAGTGCCAATTGTTCACTTATTAGGAATTATTTAACAATTGACCAATGCTAAAACGAAAAACCTGCCAATTAATTACTAAATTTGCAAGAATTTATTACAAAAATAAGTTCACATGTCTCTCGATAATCTACAACAAATTTCAGAAGGATTAACCTACGATGACGTTCTGTTAGCACCTGCTTATTCAGAAGTCCTACCACGTGAAGTTTCTCTTAAAAGCAAATTCACACGCAACATTACCGTGAATACACCAATTGTTTCGGCGGCGATGGATACAGTGACGGAGTCCGAATTGGCGATTGCCATTGCACAACAAGGTGGAATTGGTGTGGTACACAAAAACATGACCATCGAACAACAAGCAATGCAAGTGCGTAAAGTAAAGCGTTCGGAGAGTGGGATGATCATTGATCCCATTACTTTGTTGGAAAATGCCTTGGTGCAAGATGCTTTACAATTGATGAAAGAATTCAGCATTGGTGGAATTCCAGTTGTGGATGAGCACAAAGTATTGAAAGGGATTTTGACAAACCGCGATTTGCGTTTTGAGAAAAACATGACGCGTCCAGTGCGTGAAATCATGACTTCTGAAAACATTATCACAACAGGAGATAGCACGGATTTGACAACGGCAGAAGTCATTCTGCAGCAAAATAGAATTGAAAAATTACCGGTAGTGGATGAGCAAAATCGTTTGGTTGGACTCATCACGTACCGAGATATCATTAAGGTCAAAGAACATCCATATTCTTGCAAAGACTCTTTGGGAAGATTGCGTGTGGCAGCGGCGGTTGGTGTGACACACGACACCATGGAGCGTGTTACCGCGTTGGTGGAAGCTGGAGTAGATGCGATTGTGATTGACACGGCGCATGGACACACCAAAGGAGTGGTGGATCAATTGAAAAGTGTGAAGGCGAAATTCCCAACCCTTGAAGTGGTTGTTGGAAACATTGCTACCGCAGAAGCAGCAAAATATTTAGTGGAAGCAGGAGCGGATGCAGTGAAAGTAGGAATTGGACCTGGTTCAATTTGTACGACACGTGTCATTGCTGGTGTGGGAGTCCCACAATTAACGGCTGTCAATGAAGTTGCAAAAGCGATTGCGGGAACAGGTGTTCCAGTCATTGCTGATGGTGGAATTCGATACACTGGAGACATTGTGAAAGCGATTGCTGCTGGGGCGGACATCGTTATGCTTGGATCCATGTTTGCGGGTGTGGAAGAATCTCCGGGTGAAACCATCATTTATGAAGGAAGAAAGTTTAAGTCGTACCGTGGAATGGGGTCCATTGAAGCCATGCAAAAAGGTTCAAAGGATCGTTATTTTCAGGATGCCGAAGACGATATTAAAAAATTAGTTCCAGAGGGAATTTCTGGACGTGTACCATACCGTGGAAAGTTAATCGAAGTGATGTTCCAAATCATCGGTGGACTGCGTGCTGGAATGGGATATTGTGGAGCTCCAACGATTTCAAAGTTACAAGGAGCACGGTTTGTTCGTATTACATCAGCAGGGGTTCGTGAATCGCATCCACATGATGTAACGATTACACGCGAAGCACCGAATTACAGTATCAAATAAAACAGCGAAATTTACGTTGCTACAGACAAAATAAAACAATACAAGAAAGAAAAGATGAAAAAATTTATCCTTTTATGCTTATTGATGACGGCGGTTCAGTCGTTTGCTCAGAAAGATCCAATTGTCATGGAAATCGATGGGAAACCAGTTACGAAAAGTGAATTTTTACAGATTTACTTGAAAAATAATCCAGATCCCAAATTTGATAAAGCCTCCCTCGATGAATACGTGGAGATGTTTACCAAATTCAAATTAAAAGTGGCGGAAGCGGAGAAATTAGGATATGACACCATTCCTAAATTGAAAAAAGAATTGGATGGCTACCGCAAACAATTGGCTTTGCCTTATTTGATTGATTCCGTGGAGAATCAAGCCATGGTTGCGCAAGCTTACGATCGAATCAAAAACGAAGTGCGTGCTTCGCACATTCTTGTTCGCGTGGATGCGAATGCGAGTCCAAAAGACACGTTGGCAGCATACAACCGTATTTTAGCCTTGAAATCTCGCATTGAGAAAGGGGAAGATTTTGCGGCAGTTGCTAAAATGAAAAATGGTTCGGATGATCCTTCAGCGGCTAACAATGGTGGTGATTTGGGATACTTTACGGCTTTTCAAATGGTTTATCCATTTGAGGAAAAAGCATATACGACACCAATCGGACAAATTTCTGAACCATTCAGAACGCGCTTTGGTTATCACATTGTGAAAGTTACGGACAAACGTCCATCTCGTGGAACAATCAGAGTAGCTCACTTGATGATTTCCACCGGAAAAGATGCAACTCCTGAAGCGAAAGCCAATGCTGAGAAAAAAGCAACTGAGATTTACGACAAATTGATGGCCGGTGAAAAATGGGAGTCCATGGTGAGCTTACATTCGGACGATGCCAATTCAGTGAAAAAAGCAGGGGAGTTACCCGCTTTTGGTTCTGGGACGACTCAACGTATGGTACCTGCTTTTGAAGATGCTGCTTTTGCCTTGAAAAATGTGGGAGATATCAGCAAGCCAGTAAAAACAGATTTTGGCTACCACATCATCAAATTGTTAGAATGGAAAGAAGTTGCTTCGTTTGAGTCCATGAAAAAAGAATTGCAAACGAAAGTCAATAAAGATGAACGTTCAAAAAAGACACAAGATGCATTTGTCGCAAAATTGAAAACCAATTACCAGTACAAATACAACGGGGATAAAAACTTAAAGTGGTTTAATGAGCATTTAGATTCAACATACTTCATTGGTAAATGGTCGGCAGATGGAAAATTGAAGTCCAATAAACCAATGTTTGTCCTAAATGGTGTCACAGCGCCATTTACCCAACAAGAGTTTGCTGCATACTTGGAGAAAAACTACCGTGGAGTAAAACGCGATGAAGCGAAAATCGTCGTGGCGAAACAGTATAAAAATTGGGAGAAAACAGCGATCCTTCAATATGAAGAATCCATTCTTCCTTCAAAATACCCAGAATACCGCGCTTTGTTAAAAGAGTACCACGATGGAATTATTTTGTATGAAATCATGCAAGATCGTGTTTGGAATAAAGCGGTGAAAGATACAGCGGGATTGAAAGCTTACTTTAATGCCAATCAAGCGAAGTATACGTGGCCAAAACGTTTGGACGCAACAGTGTACGAATGTTTGAATGCTGATATCGCGAAAAAAGTCAGTGGCATGTTGAAAAATGACACGATTAATTCCAAACATGTATTGGATGTCATTAACAAGGATTCAGAATTGAATTTAAAAGTGAAAATGAATAAGTTCGACATTGCTCAAACACCTTATTTAACGAATCGCAATTTGGTAAAAGGAGTGAATCCAGCATACGAATTTGAAGGAAAATACTATGTGATTAAAGTCGCAGCAGTGTTAGAGCCGGGATTGAAAGAATTCACAGAAGCGAAAGGAATGGCTACTTCTGATTACCAAAATTACTTGGAAGCAACTTGGTTGGAGTCACTTCGTAAAGCACATACAGTGAAAGTAAATTCAGATGTTCTTTACCAAATCGGAAATTAAACCATGACGATTCGATCCCTTTTTGTCTGTCTCTTTCTATGCTCTTTGGCTTATGCACAGCCAAAAAAAGTGGTGAATAAAATCGTCGCTCAAGTTGGTGATAACATCATTTTACTTTCTGACATTGAATCTCAGTTATTGCAAGCAGAGCAAAGTGAGGTGAAAGTCAACAAAGCCATGGAATGTGGCATTTTGGAGCAATTGATGATTGAGGAACTTTTAATCAATCAAGCCATGCTCGATAGTTTGGTGATTAAAGACGAGACGGTGGACTATGAGATGGAGAATCGTTTGCGCATTTTGGAGTCCAAAATGGGAGGTCGCGACAAGCTTGAAGCATATTATGGTAAGTCTGTGACACAAATCAAGGAAGAGTTTCGTGCCAAAATCAAACAACGATTATTGGCGCAAGAAATGCAATCCAAAATTGTGGCTGACGTTTCTGTAACACCGAAAGAAGTAGCTGAATATTACCATTCTTTACCGAAAGATAGTATTCCGTACATCAACATGAAATTGAGTTTCCAACAGATTGTACAATATCCCGTCATTACCAAGGAGGATAAAAAACGCGCTTACGATCAATTAGCGGAAATACGCAACCTGATTTTAACGAAAGGAAAAAACTTTGAAACCATGGCGCGAATTCACTCTCAGGATCCAGGAAGTGCCGCTCAAGGAGGGAAAATATCGGCTTCGAAGGGAATGATGGTACCACAGTTCGAAGAGGCTTTGTTTCGACTAAAAGTAAATGAGGTTTCTGAAATTGTGGAAACAGTTTATGGGTATCACATCATCAAATTAATTTCAAGAAAAGGAAATGATTACACCGTTTCTCATATCCTAATCATGCCGGAATTTAATGCTCAAAGTAGTACAATCGCTTCTTCTAAAATTGATAGTTGCTATGCCATGTTGAAGCAAAATCGCATCACATGGGACGAAGCGGTACTGCGATTCTCCAATGATGAATTGACAAAACAAAACCGTGGAATCATTACGAATCCAATCTCTGGAGATCAACTTTGGGACATGGAGGATTTGAATGAGGTGGATCAGCAAATCTATTTGTTGACGGATGCATTGAATAAAGGAGATATTACACAGCCGAGTATGTATATCGATTTGTATGAACGCAAACAAGGCGTACGAATCGTTCGCCTAGCAGAACGTTTCCCAGCGCATTTGGCGAATTTGGAAGATGATTACGCGCTGATTAAATTAGCGGCTGAAAACGACAAAAAACAAAAAACCATCGACAAATGGGTAAATAATAAGATTGGAAATGCATACATCCGCATCGATGAATCGTATCAATCTTGCTCATTTAGAAATAATTGGAACACAACAAACGCTGAATAAAATGACGGATAAAGAGAGAATTGACCAGCTTGTAACGGATTATCACGCCTTAAAAAATGAGATTCACAAAGTCATCATTGGACAAGACGATGTGGTGGATCAGGTCTTGATTGCAATATTTTCTCGTGCACACTGTCTGTTAGTGGGGGTGCCGGGATTAGCAAAAACCCTGTTAGTGAATACCATTTCAGAAACACTTGGACTTTCATTTAACCGTGTTCAGTTTACACCGGATCTCATGCCTTCGGATATCGTTGGCTCGGAAATCTTGGATGAAAGCAAGCAATTTAAGTTCATTCCTGGACCATTGTTTTCAAACATCATTTTGGCAGATGAGATTAACCGTACACCGCCAAAAACACAGTCGGCATTGTTGGAAGCGATGCAAGAACGTCGTGTAACTGCTGCTGGTAAAACGTATGACTTACCTTCACCATTTTTTGTGTTAGCGACACAAAATCCCATCGAACAAGAAGGAACCTATCCATTGCCAGAGGCTCAATTGGACCGATTCATGTTCAATATTTGGGTGGATTATCCAAGTTACATTGAAGAGTTAGCTATTGTTAAAGCAACGACTTCCGACATCAAAGTAAGTTTGCAGAAATTGCTTAACGCACAACAAATTTTGGAATACCAAGAATTGGTTCGTCGCATTCCAGTTGCAGATAACGTGTTGGAATATGCGGTGAAATTGGTCGCTAAAACACGTGTAAATTCGCCAGACGCCCCTCAATTAACCAAAGATTACATCACATGGGGAGCAGGTCCTCGTGCGTCTCAATACTTAATTGTTGGAGCGAAATGTCATGCTGCTTTACGTGGTAAATATTCGCCGGACATCGAAGATGTGAAAGCAGTGGCAAAAGCCATTCTTCGTCACCGTTTGGTTCGAAACTATCGTGCAGAGGCAGAGGGTTATTCAATGGATCGCATCATTGAAGAACTACTTTAAATATCGTTCAACGAGACAATGGTTTTCTGTTGTCATTCTCGCAGCATTTACCGCTTTGATTGTTCCGCGAGAGTGGATTCATCATTGTACCCATAAAACTACCATTGACAGCGATCATACTCATTTCGATGATGGAGCATGTTACCTATGTGATTTTCAGCTAGGAACATGTCATTCGCCAAAAATAATTCGCTTTCACTTTCTTGCCATTTCGAATGACTGTGCGATTTGGAATTCGTGTGAAAAAGAATCGAATGAAAGTATCCAACATCAGGAATTACGAGGACCTCCATGTTTGATTTAAAAGAAATCAAATCAGCGTCTTAGTAATTTTTAAATCATGAAACACCTTTTTCTGGGATTCAGTTTGTTACTTGTGCTACAACTACACGCACAGTTCAAACTGGAAGGTCGGGTAATCGATCGAAAAAATCAGCAAGCCATTCCCCTTGCACACATTCAGTTATTGGAAACAGGTCAAGGAACGACCACGGATTCAGCCGGTTACTTTATTCTTATCGGAGAAGTTCCTGTAAAAAGCACGCTATTCATTCAAGCGAATGGCTATGAATCCAAATACATTTCCACGATGGAGGACCTGTCAATTCATTTGGTGATTCCTTTGGAAAGCGATCACGTGACCGATGTAGATGAAGTGAGGGTGGATACAAAATCAATGGAAATATCCAATCGTCACATGTTTTCGGTGGACTACCAAAAAATCAACAATTTAAATCGGATTTCCAACGTGAATTTTGGAGAAGCCTTAGCAAAAATCCCAGGAGTTTATCAAAGCAGTACCGGAAATGGAATTTCCAAGCCAGTGATACGAGGGATGCAAGGAATGCGGGTTTTGACATTTATGAATGGACTTCGTGTGGAAGGACAACAGTGGGGTGGAGATCATGGAATGGGTGTTTCGTCTTTGGGGATAGGTTCAGTAGAGGTGGTAAAAGGTCCGGCTTCACTTTTATTTGGAGCCGATGCGCTGGGGGGTGTTCTTTATTTTGTGGATGAACCCTATGCGAATAATGGAAAACAATCCATTGAATTTCAACAGTCCTTTCATCTTGCAAGTATGGGAAGTGCAACGAGTTTTTTGTGGAAAAAATCCGGTTCAAAATACCGTGGATTGTTTGGGGTATCCTACACATCTCATGCCGATTTTCAATTGCCAAATCATCATTTTGCATACAATACACGCTTTGAGGAATTGGTGTTAAAGGCAAGTGTTAGTTGGAATCATGCCAACAGTGTTCAACACTTGCGTCTCGTTTCTAATCAAGTTAAAACAGGAATTCCTGGTGAGTCGGAGGATAGTCTCCTTATTGCAAATGGATTTCAATCAGAGCAACGCGGTCGATCTATGATTCTTCCCACTCAGTACTTTCAAAATCATTGCGCATCTTTTGAAAAAAAGTGGTTTTTCAAGCAACAAGAGCTGTCTTTTCTATTTGGACAAACATTGAATCAATTGAAGGAATTCGAAGAGTCATATGCCGAAAACGCCATGGATATGAATTTATGGAATTCAAGCGCTCAAGTGAAGTGGACAAAGAAATGGAAGGATGTGTATCAATTAACAGCGGGGTATCAAGGGATGTTTCAATTCAACCGAAATGGGTTAACTGCAATAGAGAAATTAATGCCAAACGCTCATACCTTTGATCAAGGTGTATTTTCGGTGTTAAAGGTACAAGTGAATGAGAAATGTCAGTTAACTACTGGACTGAGAATGGATGTGCGCATGTTGTCAACCATGGATAGTATGCAAGGTCAAGCACCGTTGTCGCGTCAATTTGCTCGTCCAAATGGATCGATCGGATGGAGAGTGCAGGAATCAAAAAAATTGAATTGGCAGGTACATGTTTCAAGTGGATATCGTGCGCCGCATTTAACTGAGTTGCTAGCGAATGGATTCCATCATGGTGCCTTGCGTTATGAAATTGGTTCACAAAAATTGACTTCGGAACGTGCCTTACAACTCGATTTTACGATGGACTATTCGTCCGAACACGTTGATTGGTCCATCAATCCATTTTATACATTTTTCTCAAATTTTATTTACTTGAATCCCTTGGATTCTTTGATAGGGGGAATGCCTGTTTTTCAATATGAACAAATGGATCATGTACAAATGTATGGTGTTGATGCACGCGTACATTTTCATATACATCGCATGGAGAAACTGCATGTGGAAAGTAACCTTTCTTATCTGCGTTTTGCCAATGCGTCGAGTCAATCGGTTTCCCTTGTTCCTCAACCACGTATTTCAACGACCATTCGTTATCAAGTAGATTTTGGCCAAAAATGGAAATTGTCATCGATTGAATGCATACATTCCGCAAATTTTCAGCAGATTCAAGTTGCCACATTTGAAAAACCTTCGAAATTTTATCAAGTATGTCATGCGTCCATACATGTGCAACATCAAGGGCCTCATTTCATGGATATTGAACTAAGCGCAAAGAATCTGTTTAATGCCAATTACATCGATCATTTGTCTAGGCTTAAAAACATCCAAATGCCTAGTCAAGGACGCAGTTTTATTCTCAGTTTCAAATGGAAAATAACCTCGGATTAAAGAGGAAATATTGATTTTCTCAATTATCGCAACTAGTTTTTAACAAATTCTCCTTTTGTTGAAAACTGCAAGTTGTTTCTTTTTTTAATTCGGGCTAAAGGGCGTAATTTTATTTAAAATTTGAGTGAATGTTCGATGACGACGAAGAAGAATTTGCAGACGGCAGTTTGATCGAAGATATCGAACGCTTTGAAGCGCATTTACAGGGAAATACCTTACAATTCATGGACAGTGATCGCATCGAGAACATCATCGATCATTATTTAGTTCAAGGTCAATATCAAAAAGCAAAAGCTGCATCCGAATTAGGCATGTATCAGTTTGCGTATAACTTGGTTTTTCAATTAAGAAAAGCTCAGTCACTTGGTGGATTGGGTGTTTTAAATGAAGCGTTGGACATTGTACAAGGACTTGAGAAAAAAATGGAGCCATCGGCAGAATTATTTTTGACGAAGGCATCGCTACATTCGCAATTGCGTGACCATAAAAATGCGATTAAATATTTCCGTTTATCCATTGAATATTCCGAACCTAACGAAACGGATTTCATCTACTTAGACATTGCCATAGAATATCAGCGTTTGCGCATGTATCGTGAAGCGGTAGAAGTGTTGAAAGAAGCGTTGCGTGTCAACAAATACAACGAGAGTGCGCTGTACGAACTTGGACGCTGCTATGATATGATGGGGGAGAGTAAGGAAGCGGTGAAGTCCTATACTGAATTTATTGATGAGCAACCATATTCCGCCACTGCTTGGTACAATTTGGGAAATGCTTACAGCAAATTAGAGGATTTCGAAAAAGCCGTTTGGGCATACGATTATGCAATTTTAATTAATGAAGATTTCGGTCCAGCTCACTTCAATTTAGGAAATTCATATTTGTCCTTGGAGAAATACCACAAGGCGATTGAGCACTTCGAACTTTGTCAAAAATGTGACGGAGATGACGCCATGGCGATGTGTTACATAGGTGAAGCCTATGAACAATTGAATGAATTTGATTTGTCCAAACACTACTACAAGAAAAGCATCGAAATGGAGCCAATGTTGCCTGAAGCATGGCTTGGACTAGGAATCGTGGAAGATTTGCAAGGAAACACAAGAGAAGGAGTGGTGTTGATTCAAAAAGCCTTGGACTTCGATCCGGAGAATGCGGGAATATACCACGTTCTTGCAGGTGCCTATGAGAAATTAGAACTGCGCGAAGAAACGCGCTACCATTACGAGAAATCCTTGGAGTTAAATCCAGGGGATGAAGAGTGTTTGTCAGATTACATCGAGTTTTTGTCCACCGAGTCACCGTTGCAAGCCTACCAAGTTCTGCAATCGTTTATCGCAGGGGAACGTGAAAATGGCATCGCTCGCGTGTTAGAAGTAAACTTACAGTGGATGCTCGGACAACGAGCGGAAGCGATTCGGCTTTTTACCGATTGTTTGGAACAGGATTCCATCAAGGCAAAAACTATATTTGAAATAAATCCAAAATTATTGGATGATCATGATTTTTTAAATTTATCTGAATAAAATGAACTTTAACCTAACTTTTATACCAAAAAGAAGCGAAAAACCGAGAAACAAGGGTGTTACCATGATGATGGATAAGGGCTTGGGTTTACGCGAAACCGAGCATTTTATCGAAGCTTCTGGACATTTAACGGACATCGTTAAGTTTGGATTCGGAACTTCTTATGTAACAAAAAACTTGGAAGAGAAAATCGCAATGTACAAATCAGCGGGCATTCGTCCGTATTTTGGCGGGACTCTTTTCGAGGCGTTCTACGCACGTGGAAAATTCAACGAGTATAAGAAAGTGATTGATAAATTTAAGTTGGACTTAGTAGAAGTTTCCGATGGATCAATCATCATTCCTCACGATGAAAAATGTCAATTGATTCATGAATTGTCAAAGGACATGACCGTCATGTCAGAAGTTGGATCGAAAGATTCAGGAATTCTAATCTCTCCAGCGAAATGGGTGAGAAACATGAAGGGTGAATTGGATGCGGGAAGTTGGAAAGTGATCGCTGAAGGTCGCGAAGCTGGAAATGTTGGTGTTTTTCGTCCAAATGGAACAGCTCACACCATGTTAATCAACCGCATTATTGCGAGCGTAAAGCCAGAGGATATCCTTTGGGAGGCACCTCAAAAAAACCAACAAGTGTGGTTCATTAAATTATTTGGCGCTGAAGTGAATCTTGGAAACATAGCACCAAACGACATGATTCCCTTGGAATGTTTGCGCTTAGGATTGCGTGGAGATACGTTCTTCGACTTCCTTCCTAAATCCTACGCAGATCGTTTAAAACAAGTGAACGACGAGGAGGATGAAATCGACGGAGACGATAATTAATCCTAACCCACAACTCCAATTAACGCATGAATGCGCCGGTCATGCCGGACCCATTTACGCGGTTGATGGAGATGATTTCTTTATTTATACAGCGGCGGCGGATAAATTCGTGACCAGGTGGAATCGGGAAACTGGACAACAAGATCCCTTTGCCATCCGTTGCGAATCAAGTCCATTCGCGATTAAATTAGTTCGCCAAAAGAACATTCTTGCCATTGGTTTGTCGAATGGACACCTACATTTCATTGACCTTCAGAAACGCCAGGAACTTCACTTATATGTCCAACATCAAGTGGGTATTTTTGCCATGTTTGAACAAGAGGACAAACAACAGTTGTTTGTCGGAGATGCCGATGGATTCTTGTCCGTGTGGGACACACAATCATTAAAATTGAAGATCATCCTCCCACTTTGTTCAAGTAAAATTCGCGCGATTACAGCATTGGACCAGGGAAGAATCGCTATCGGAACCAATGAGGGTGAAATCATCATCATCGAAACGGAATTCATGAATGAAATCCACCGTTTTTATGCCCATGAACTGGGTGTTTCTTCGGTGTGTTTTGAGGCGAAGACCAGACAACTTATCAGTGGAGGAAAAGATGGCATGTTACGCTGGTGGCAGGTAGAAGATTTTCAGATCCTTCGTGCATTGCCTGCACACAAAGGTGCCATTTATGGCATCATGAACCTAAATGAAGAGTATATGGTAACCGTCAGTCGAGACAAGTCCATCAAAGTTTGGGACAAATCTACGCAACACGTTGTGCAAAAAGTAGAAGCGAAAAACCGTGGACACCGACATTCGGTAAATGGACTATGGACGGATCAAAACGGAACGGTTGCTACCGTAGGAGACGATCAATTACTCCGTGTTTTTCAATGGATGTCCAAAGTTTAAAAGGAATGATGTAATTTTAGTCAAATTCTCCGCATGAAAAAAGGTCTCTTCTTGTTGTTTTTGTTGTGCGCAGTTCAAGTTAAGGCGCAATTTCAATTCAATTTCAACGATTCTATTTTGGTGTTTAAAAATGGAAATCCCTTAGATTTGGCATGGGCGGGTGGACACAATAATGCACAGTTGAGTGAAATTGATTATGATTTCGATGGCGACAAAGATTTGTTCGTTTTTGACCGAAGTCATGACCAGGTTCGTATATATCGTCACGAGTTCTTAACTGGACAACATTTCTACGTGGCAGACCCAGCGGCATATTTCAAGTTTCCGGCAGGATTGCGTTACCGTGCATCCTGTGCCGATTATAATGGGGACGGTCAAAACGATTTGTTTTGTTACACCATCGGTGGATTGCGTGTCTATAAAAACACAGGGAATGCTAGTGTAGGATTGCAATGGGAGCAGTACAATAATTACATCACCTCGAATTACAATGGTTCTCATTTGAATTTATACATCAGTTCAGCGGATATTCCGGCAATTGTGGATGTAGAGGGTGATGGCGATTTGGATGTGTTAACCTATCACATTAGCGGAGAATATTTACAATACCATCAAAACCAAAGTCAGGAATTGTACGGACACTCTGATTCCTTGATTTTTGAGTTGAAAAATTCGTGTTGGGGTGGATACCGCGAGGATGTCACAACGAATGGAGTCTTTTTGTTCGATACATCTGGTCCATGCAATGGCTCGAATGTGCCAAATCCAGAAAGTCCAGGGGAGAACGCGCCAAAAGCACATGCTGGATCGACAGTTTTAGCCTTGGATTACGACAATTCTGGGGTCTTGGATTTGATTTTAGGAGATGTTTCTTATACGAATTTAATGTTGCTCATAAATGGTGGGTCTGCACCGAATACGAATTCGGATATGATATCGATGAACACCAATTTCCCAGATAATACGACGCCGGTGAATATGCAACTTTTTCCTGCGGGATACTATGTGGATGTCGATTTCGATGGCAAAAAAGACTTGATGGTCACACCGAATGCGAATAACGTTTCTGAAAATGAAACGAGCATCTTGTTCTATAAAAATTCAGGAGCCAACAATCAACCCAATTTCATCTATCAAACGAAAGCCTTTTTGCAAAATGAGATGATTGAACACGGAACAGCAGCGAGTCCACAGTTGGTAGATCTAAACGGAGATGGCTTGCAGGATTTAATCGTTTCCAATTTCTACGCCTATAAGGCCACCGCATTGAAGGAAAGTCGCGTGGCATATTACCAAAATACAGGGACGGCTGCTCAACCTAAATTCACCCTGGTGGATGTCAACTTTTTGAACTTCGCTCAATCCAATTTGGGTTTGCGCCTATTTCCTGCTTTTGGTGACTTAAACGCCGATGGAAAACAGGACATGGTGGTAGGTCTAGAAAATGGAAACATATCCTATTATCAAAATACAACGAGTGGATCTTCTCCAACATTTGCGGCTCCGGTTTTGAATATGAGCGATCAAAGTGGAACAACCATCAATGTTGGACAATATGCTTCTCCGCAATTATTCGATTTAAATAAGGATGGGAAATTAGATTTATTGCTGGGAATGAAAACGGGTGAATTAGCCTATTATGAAAATGTCGGTTCAACTACGGTTCCGTCGTTTGCGTTGGTCAACCCGAAATTAGGCATGGAGGATACGGATTCCTTGACGCCGGATGGATATTCGGTTCCACATTTCTTTCGTTTTCAAGATACGACCTATTTATTGCTTGGTGCACACGATGGTTCCATTCGGTTTTGTGATTCCATCGATGGGAACTTGGGAGTGGGGGCATACTTTCATGAACGAACAACTGATTTCCTTGGACTTAAAGCCATCATTGGGGCTTACAGCGCATGTTATGTCAACGATGTGGATCAAGATGGACATTTAGATTTATTCATTGGACAAGATTTAGGAGGCGTTTTTCACTTAGAAGATGAACCGGGAAGTACGTTATCTGCTGCTGACATTGCTCCGTTGGAATTTCACGTGTATCCGAATCCAAGTACACATGAATTGTTCATTGTTTCTGAACAGCCCTTAGGATTAACCGATGTGTTTTCGATGGATGGACGTTGGATATGTACCTGGGACGTTCAATCTAGTCAACAGGAAGTTTCCGTGTCACATTTACAGGCAGGAATGTACGTGATTCAGTCGCGAACGAGCGGATGCAGCCGAAAGTTTATCAAACAGTAATTATTTCACCGAAAGCGCAAAAAACGGCTCACCGTTTAATTCCCCGCGTAATTGATCGCCAATTTGAATGGGACCAACGCCGGCAGGTGTCCCCGTGTAAATTAAATCACCCGTTTTTAGCGTCATAAACTGTGAAACATAGGAGATGATTTCATCAATGCTAAAAATGAAATCGCGTGGATGTCCGGTTTGTTTCAGTACATCGTTTTGGTAGAATGTAAATTCAGCGGTGGATAAATCCACATCGTTTTTGTTGATCCATTTGTTGGATAAAACCGCACTCGAATCGAATCCTTTTGCTTTTTCCCATGGAAGTCCATTCGCTTTGCAGTGCTCTTGAATGTCACGTGCCGTAAAATCGATTCCTAAAGAAAATTCAGAATAGTATTTGTGCGCAAATGCTTGCTCGATGTGTTTTCCAACGCGGTCAATTTTCACGACAAGTTCGCATTCAAAATGCAAGTCCTTCGTGAAATTTGGATAATAAAAATCACCTTCGCGCAAAATCGCTGTATCGGGTTTCAAGAAGTAGAGCGGTTCCGTTGGAACAGCTGATTTCATTTCCTTGGCGTGATCCGCATAGTTTCTACCGATACAAATGATTTTCATGGTTTGTTGAATTTTTGTTTTAATAAATCCAATTTATCCTCTAACGGAATCGCTTCTTTTTCTGCTTTCATGCGTTCCATTTCCTTGCGTAGGATTTGTTTCGTGTACAAGGGGAAATCCGCTTCGAGCATCCATCCATAATAGCCAGGTTCTTCTTTCATCACCTGAGCAACGGATTTATTTTTATGTTTCCCGAAATTGTAAATCAATTCTTTCTTGGCATTGTAAGCCAATCTCCCCGCAAAATCCGCTAATTGAAAATCTCCCGCTTTGGAGAAATCTGCAAGGGAGTCGATGTCCTTCGCTAAGCTTGGGTATTTTTCCAATTGTGCGATCAATACTTCGTAAGTCGCTAAAGTATCGTAAATGGCATTGTGCGCATTTTCAATGGTCTTTCCACAATAGAATTGGTAAGCGGCAGCAAGGGTACGTTGTTCCATCTTGTGGAAGATGTTTTGCACATCCACGAAGCGACGGTTCGATAAATCGAAGTCGTTTCCAGTCCGCAAGAGTTCTTCCGAAAGAACCGGAATGTCAAATTTGTTGGAATTGTATCCCGCTAAATCTGCATCGCCGATAAAGTCTAATATTTCTGGTGCTAATTGAGCGAACGTTGGTTCGTTTTTCACCATTTCATTGCTCACACCATGAATGGCGGTACTTTCATCCGCAATCACCATCTCTGGATTGACCAAACGACTGAACTCTTCGGTTGTTCCATCCGGAAAAACCTTGAGAATAGCAATTTGTACAATACGGTCCTTGGTGATTTGAAGTCCTGTAGTTTCCAAGTCAAAAACACACAGTGGACGCGTTAATTGCAAACTCATTCCGACTTAAAATGGCATGTTTGGATCGAAGCTCTCTAAGTAATCAGCCACACGACGAACAAATTGTCCACCCAATGCGCCATCCACTACGCGGTGATCGTACGAGTGAGATAAGAACATTTTATGACGGATACCGATGAAATCTCCTTCTGGCGTTTCAATCACCGCAGGAACTTTGCGAATTGCGCCAAGTGCTAAAATGGCAACTTGTGGTTGATTGATGATCGGAGTTCCCATCACGTTTCCAAAAGAACCTACGTTTGTTACCGTATATGTACCACCTTGGATATCCTCTGGTTTCAATTTGTTGTTACGAGCGCTATCAGCCAATCCGTTGACTGCTTTCGTTAGTCCAACAAGGTTTAACTGATCCGCATTTTTGATCACAGGAACGATTAAGTTACCAGATGGCAAAGCTGTTGCCATTCCGATGTTGATGTCCTTGCGTTTGATAATGGTTGTTCCTGAAACAGACACATTAATCATTGGGAAATCTTTAATCGCTTTCACAATCGCCTCAATTAAAATCGGCGTGTAGGTGATATTTTGTCCTTCGCGTTGTTTGAAGGTGTTTTTTACTTTTTCTCTCCATTTCACGATGTTGGTCACATCAGCCTCTACATACGAAGTAACGTGTGGAGAAACGTGAACAGACATCACCATGTGATCTGCAATCAATTTACGCATGCGATCCATTTCCATGATTTCATCTCCTGGATTCGGCAATACGATTGGTTCTTTGATGTTCATGAAGGAAGCACCTGAAGGTGTTGCAGTAACTGCTGGTGTCGCCGCTGGACTAGCTACCGCTGCTGTTGCACTTGGTGCTGCTGTCACAGGAGCCGTTCCACGGTTTTCCAAATAAGCAATCATGTCTTTTTTCGTCACACGTCCATCTTGACCTGTTCCAGAAATGGCATCCAATTCATTGGCGCTGATTCCTTCTTTTTCAGCAATGTTGCGTACCAATGGAGAGTAGAATTTACCGTTTGCTCCCGATTTAGGAATAGCTGTTTGATCCGCTGAGTTGGCAACTGGTGCTGCTGCTACTGGAGCTGCTGCGACAGGCGCTGCTGTCTCAACACTGGCACTTGGAGCCTCTGCGCTTGCAGAACCATCCGTAGATAAAATCGCAATCACATCGCCCACTTGAGCCACTTGATCTTTCTCGAAAAGGATTTTAACCAATGTCCCTGCTCCTTCAGAAGGAAGTTCATTGTCTACTTTGTCGGTTGCAACCTCTACTAAAGGTTCGTCCATTGCAACGGAATCGCCTACATTTTTTAACCAATTGGTAATGGTAGCTTCTGTCACACTTTCTCCCATTTTGGGAAGACGGATTTCTATTTCTGCCATAGTATACGTGTAAATTGATGTCTTTTACTTGGACGCGAAGTTAGTGAAAAATTGTGCAATTCGTGCATTTTAGTTGCGGTCGAGTGCTCGGAAATTTCGAAGAATACTGCGGATATCAAACAGCGGCGTGTAATCACGTGAATAAATGAGGAAGAATCGTTCGCGGTCTTCTTTGCTCGTTAAGTGCAAGTGGTCAAAGGGTCCAATGATGCTTTGTTTTTGACTTGATTTGCTAAGTGCTTCTGAATCAGTGTATCCAACAAAAGTCTTGCGTCCAATGAAAACGGATCCGCAATTTTGAAGGAAACGATTTTTTCGGGGAAAGAACCAAATCAACAGTGGACTTCCGACGATGAAAAGAAAGGCGAAGCTGACATCGATGAGTCGTTTGACGCGTTTGTTTTCGGGATGACTAAGCGAATTAAAATTCAACACATACAGTTCTCCAGCTCGATCGATGGAGTTACTTCCAATCAAAAAGCTCGTATCGGGCTGGGCAATTTTGAATTCCAAATCCTGACCAGATGTTTGGGTCATCCAATGAATGATTTCCGACGAACTTAAGGTCTTTGCAGAGAAAATCACCTCGTTGATGCGGTGAATGGAGACAATTTCGTTCAATTGATCCATGTTTCCAATGCTGCCATCAAATTTCTCGGTGTTCGAAATGCCAAAGATCGAATCGATTTGTGGATAGGTGTTCTCCAATAATTGTTTGATGCGCAAGTATTCCGACTCGTCTCCAATAATTGCAAAGCGTTTTTTAGGCAATTTCGATAGTCCGAAGTGTCCTTTAAACACCAATTCGAACATGAATCGAACGACAAAATAACTCGCGATGAATAAAAGAGAACCAAGGAGGATATACAAACGCGAAAACTGCCATTCTTTTGGGAAAAGAGCGTAAATCGTGAGGATGAATATCGTTCCGAAAAAGACGGACTTGAAAATGAGTCGGTGGCGACTTCCTTTGTCGTAAATACCAAAAACCAATGCGGATAACATCCAAATCATAGCATACCCCGGAATCAGCCAATGCCAGGCGATTTCAGGGAATTGAATGTCTTTCACCTTCCAGCGTTCCGCCAATAAATAAAGTCCACTTAGACTAACGGCTAAATCTACTGCTGGAAACGAAATGCGTTCAATGAACCGACGAACAATCGATAAGGATGCCCGCATGTAAATGGCGAAATGAATGGCGAAAGAGAATAATTTGGCGTTGTTTTGAGAAAAGTGTTTTTTCGCAAAAATAACCATCGCCTTATAGAAAATGAACACATAATTGACGGAGCTTTTTTTCGTGCTCTCACCTTTGTAGTGTATGATTTTTGTTTCGGGATAATAATAATTCTTATAGCCGCCTTGTTGGATTCGGTAGGACAAATCGATGTCCTCTCCGTACATAAAAAACGTTTCGTCTAATAAACCAACTTCATCCAAGGTTTCTTTGCGCATGAGCATGAAAGCGCCACTCAGGACATCTACTTCGTTCGTTTCAAATTCGCTTAAATAACCAAGGTGATAGCGTCCAAATCGCTTCGATTTTGGAAAGATTTTGGACAGACCGAAAATTTTATAGAAAGCGACCATAGGTGTTGGAAGTCCACGCTTGGATTCCGGTAGAAAACGTCCTTTTCCATCGACCATACGGACTCCGAGTCCACCGCCTTGCGGATGCTCGTCCATGAACGAAACGACTTTGTCAAAGGTGTCTTCTTCTACAACTGTATCTGGATTCAACAGCAAAACATACCGCGCATCCGATAATTCGATGGCCTGATTGTTTGCTCGTGAAAAGCCAACGTTTTCTTTGTTAGCGATGCAATGCACGGCGTGAAATTTCGTTTGAACCATGTCCACGGAACCATCCACGCTATTGTTGTCCACAACGAATACTTGAACCTGCAAGTTTTTACTCGCCGCTAAAACAGCGTTCAAACATTGTTCTAGGAAATATGCGACATTGTAATTGACAATGACAACGCTTAAATCATATGTGGGACGCACATTAGCCATTCGCAAGTGCAATGCAAGATATTTCAATGTTTACATCCAAAGGTAAGCGAGCGACCTCCACGGTTTCACGTGCCGGTGGAACACCTTGGAAATAAGAAGCGTAAATGCCATTTACTGCTTGAAAATCGGACAAATCTTTGAGGAAAATACTCGTTTTTACAACATTGTCAAGTGTTAATCCAGCTTCTGAAAGCAAGGCGTCGATGTTTTTCATCACGCGATGCGTCGCTTCTTCAATGCTATTCATTTCCAATTGACCCGTTGTCGGATTCAACGGAATCTGTCCGCTGACAAACAACATTCCTCCTGCCAAAATCGCTTGACTGTAAGGTCCTACTGGAGCGGGAGCATTCGGTATTTGCAAGGCTTTTTTCATGGAATTTTCGATTTCAATTGGATTAAGCGATTTTTTCTACTTTTGCAAAGTAACAAAAATCAATGAACGTGAAGGTAGTACTGGTGGATTTTTATGATTCTTTTACCTTCAATTTGGTGCATTACTTGGAGCAATTAGACGCAGAAGTAACGGTCATTCGCCACGATTATTTGAACCTTTCCGAAATGCATGCTTTTGATGCGATTTTATTGTCGCCAGGACCGGGATTGCCAAAGGAAAAAGTAAATCTTGATGCATTATTAATGGAATTCGTTGGTGTAAAACCGATCTTGGGTGTTTGTTTAGGTATGCAAGCGCTGGCAGAATTCCTAGGAGGAACATTGGTCAATCAAGCGATGGTGAAACACGGCGTACAAGAAACGTTGCACGTAAGTGATCACAAGGTCTTGTTTGCTGGACTCCCTTCGAAATTTCAGGTGGGACTTTACCATAGCTGGAAAGTAGATGGTTTGGCGCATTTGCAAACCTCGGCAACAACATCAGGAGTGTGCATGTCCATTGAGGACCCATCCAAAAAACTATTCGCCGTGCAATTTCATCCTGAGTCTATTTTGACTGAACACGGACTAGCCATCATGTCGAACTTTTTAACCTATGTCCAACGATGAAACGATTGATTTTACTGAGTTTTTGTATGTTCTGTTTGCATGTAATTGGCAACGCGCAAAGTTGTTTGGGGCTGTGGATTACCATTGATGATGAAACAGGATTAAAAAAGTCTGTAGTGGAACTGTATAAAGTGGATGGGAAAATGTACGGTAAAATTGTCTACATCTATAAACACGGAAAGGATGGACCTCATTCTTTGTGCGACCAATGCGAAGGAAGCCTGAAAAACAAACCGGTGATGGGCATGCAAATTCTCAAAAACATGAGTTGGGATGGTTCTGAGTGGGCGGGAGGCACCATCTTGGATCCCAAAAATGGTAAAACGTACGATGCCAAGATTTGGATCAATGCAGAGAACTTCAATAAATTAAACGTTCGAGGATACATTGGCCCCTTCTTTCGAACACAAACGTGGATTAAAACCGAAAAAATTCCATCGACCTAAAACTTTTTTAAAACTCTTTTGTTTAATCTTTTGAACTAAAAAAGCATCAAACGTTAAACAAAATGAAGTCATTACTCAGCATCTTATTTACTTTAATTCTCATTGGTGGATTACAAGCACAAAACGGATTGGTTCGTGGACGTGTTTTCAATGCACAAACCAACGCATCGATTGAAGGTGCAAAAGTACAAGTCATCGAACAAGCGAAAGGAACATTATCAAAAGCTGATGGTAGTTTCGAACTCACAGGATTGAAACCGGGAGTGTATACATTTAAGGCAGTTGCTATTGGATTTAAAGAACTTGTTTTCAATGAAATTACCATCACGAATGCCCGTGCGGTTGACCTTGACTTTGCGATGGAAGAAACCGTAAAAGATCAAAAAGAAGTCGTGGTGAAATCGTCGCCATTCGTGAAAAAGGCAGAGTCTCCCAATTCACTTAAAACCTTGAATGCAACAGAGATTGAGCGTTTACCTGGAGCGAATCGCGATGTGAGTCGTGTGATTGCGGCATTGCCAGGAGTCGCTTCCCGGGCAACCTTTCGAAACGACATCATCATTCGTGGTGGTTCTCCGGGAGAAAATAAATTTTACCTAGACGGAATCGAAGTGCCAAACATCAATCACTTTGCTACGCAAGGAAGTAGTGGTGGACCAGTTGGCTTGTTGAATGTAAACTTCATTCGTGAAGTGGACTTTTACTCCGGTTCGTTTCCAGCGAATCGCGCGAACGGACTGAGTTCCGTACTGGCGTTTAAACAAAAAGATGGAAATAAGGACGGACTCATTACCAATTTCTCCCTTGGATCGAGTGACGCCGGATTAACCTTCGATGGTCCTTTGGGAAAGAAAGCGGATTTTATTTTCTCCGCACGAAAGTCCTACTTGCAATTTTTATTCATGGCCCTGAAATTGCCGATTTTACCTTCTTACAACGATAGTCAGTTTAAAATAAACTACAAAGTCAATGCAAAAAACAAATTGACCATTATTGGATTAGGAGCTTTGGATAATTTCAGCTTGAATACAGGTGTGAATGCATCGATTACCGACACAGCGGCAAGGGAATACAACAATTTCATCATCAATAATTTACCGATTCAAAAACAATGGAACTACACGATGGGGGTAAACTGGGTACATTATTCCAAGCATTCGTATCAGAACATTGTGGCGAGTCGAAACATGTTAAACAATTCTGCTTATCGGTACAAGGACCTTATTGAAACACCGGCAAATCTGTTGCAAGATTACCGGTCGTTTGAAGCGGAGAATAAATTCCGATTTGAACACACGTATTCCAAAAATGGGTGGAAAGTGAACGCTGGTTTTGGGTATGAATATGCGCGCTATTTCTCATCGACCTATAACAAAATCACCATTCAAGGTTCGCCAGTCACCATTGACTTTAAATCGAATTTGTTCTTGAGTAAAATGGCCGCTTTCGGACAAGTAAGCAAGGCCTTTTTCAAGGATAAATTAAATACATCCATCGGATTGCGCACAGACTTCTCCAACTATTCAAAAAGCATGTTGAATCCTTTGAATCAGTTGTCCCCAAGTTTGTCACTTTCCTACCGCATCAACGACCAATGGGCGTTAAACGGAAACATAGCACGATATCATCAGTTGCCATCTTATACGATTCTCGGATACCGCGACGGACAAGGGACTTTAGTCAATCAGCAAAACGATGTGAAGTATATTCAGGCAGATCATTTTGTCTTGGGGAGTGAGTTTTTGACGAAATTGAATTCCCGCTTTACCTTGGAAGGATTCTACAAGAAATACAACAATTATCCATTCTCCTTAAAAGATTCACTTTGCTTGGCGAATGTCGGATCTGATTTCGGTGTGATTGGTAACGAAGCGGTGAAGTCCTTCTCACAGGGAAGAACCTATGGAATGGAGTTCTTGTTTCAACAGAAATTGTACAAAGGATTCTACGCGGTCTTGGCGTATACGTATGTGCATTCGGAGTTCCAAGATAAAAACGGGAAGTATGTCCCAACAGCTTGGGATAGCAAGCACATCGTTTCTTTAACGGGAGGAAAACGCTTCAAAAACGGATGGGAAATTGGGATGCGCTGGTTGTATTCAGGAGGATCGCCGTACACGCCGTACGACGTTGCAACTTCGAGTATGATTCAAAACTGGAACATCAATGGACAAGGAATTTTAGATTATTCCAAACTGAACACCTTGCGTGAATCGAGTTTTCATCAGTTAAACATGCGCGTGGACAAGAAATTCTATTTGGAGAAATTCACCATGAACTTCTACTTGGACATTCAAAATGTATATGGGTATAAAGCGAAATTAGCGCCGATTTTATTGGTCGAAACGGATGCGAGTGGCGCACCAATCGCTGATCCTGCGAATCCAGGGCATTACAAAACCAAATTCATTGCGAACTCCAATGGAATTGTTCAGCCAACACTTGGAATCATCATTGAGTTTGCCAACAAGAAAAAAAGCACCGTTTCCAAGTAGTTCGAATGGTGGTATCACGAAAAAATCCCTACCTTTGCACTCAAATTTGAAAAATACAATGGCAACGAATCGAACATTTACAATGCTTAAGCCTGATGCAATTGAAAACGGGCACATGGGGAAAATCATCGACATGATTATCTCTGCAGGATTCCAAATTAAAGCGATGAAATACACGCGTTTATCTGAGGATCAAGCGAAAAAATTCTACGAAGTACACGCTGAGCGTCCATTCTATGGCGAATTGGTTGAATACATGACTTCTGGACCAATCGTAGCGGCAATCTTGGAAAAAGACAACGCAGTAGCTGATTTCCGTGCGTTAATCGGTGCAACAGATCCAGCTGAAGCAGCTGACGGTACCATCCGTAAAGCATATGCTGAAAGCAAAGGAAGAAATGCAGTTCACGGTTCTGATTCCGATGAGAATGCAGAAATCGAAGGATTATTCCATTTTACAGCAGCAGAGATTTTCTAATTTCTGAACACGCATATTTTTGAAAAGACCGCATTGCGGTCTTTTTTCATTTTCCATAGCATACCATGAAGAATCAAGAAGCCATCGAAAAAAGAAGAACCTTTGGGATTATCTCACATCCCGATGCAGGTAAAACGACGCTGACAGAAAAGTTGTTGCTTTTTGGTGGGGCCATCCAAACCGCTGGGGCCGTTAAAAACAATAAAATCAAGAAGAGCGCGACTTCGGATTTCATGGAAATTGAAAAACAACGTGGAATCTCCGTGGCAACATCCGTCATGGCGTTTGAATACAATGGAAAACAAATCAATATCCTCGATACACCAGGTCACAAGGACTTTGCAGAGGACACTTTTCGTACCTTAACCGCTGTCGATAGTGTCATTCTCGTGATTGACTGTGCAAACGGTGTGGAGGAACAAACCAGTAAATTGATGGAAGTGTGTCGCATGCGTAAAACGCCCGTGATCATCTTCATCAACAAAATGGACCGCGATGGTAAAGAGTCCTTCGAATTGCTCGACGAATTAGAGCAAAGTTTGGACATCAAAGTGCGTCCATTGACTTGGCCAATTGGCATGGGAGATCGCTTTCAAGGGGTCTATAACATTTACCAAAAAGGCTTGAATTTATTCTCCGCAAACAAAACGAAAATCTCCGATGACGTCGTGTCCATTTCGGATATCAACGATGCCGCTTTGGATGAAATTGTAGGAGAAAAACCAGCTGCTGAATTACGTGAAGAGTTGGAAATGATTGAAGGTGTTTACGATGCTTTCAGCCGTGAAGCTTATTTGGCTGGAGATGTAGCTCCGGTGTTCTTTGGATCAGCAGTCAACAACTTCGGTGTCAAAGAATTGTTGGATACCTTCTGTGAAGTTTCTCCCTCCCCACGTGGACGCGAAACGGACAAACGCATGGTAGAGCCGGGCGACGATCGTTTTTCGGGATTTGTATTCAAAATCCACGCGAACTTGGACCCAAAACACCGCGATCGCATCGCCTTCTTACGTGTCGTGTCTGGAAAGTTTGAGCGCAATACTTTTTATCAGCATGTGCGTTTGGACAAAAAATTGAAATTCCCGAATCCAACCTCGTTCATGGCGCAAGATAAAAGTGTCATCGATGAGGCTTTTCCTGGAGATGTTGTTGGTTTGTACGATACAGGGAACTTCAAAATTGGGGACACCTTGACCGATGGAGAAGTGATGATGTACAAGGGAATTCCAAGTTTCTCTCCTGAAATTTTCCAAGAATTAGAGAACCTAGATCCATTGAAGTCCAAGCAGTTAGAAAAAGGAATTCGACAGTTAATCGATGAAGGGGTGGCCCAATTATTTGTGCAACAACCTGGAAACCGTAAAATCGTTGGGACGGTTGGACAACTTCAATTTGAAGTCATTAATTACCGTTTGATTCACGAATATGGCGCGAATTGTCGATTTGTTCCGAGAAATTACTTCAAAGCTTGTTGGATTACCACGGACAATCAAGAGCAATTGCAAAGTTTCATGCGTGCGAAGTCCAATTATTTGGCAACGGATAAAGATGAAAACATTGTTTTCCTAGCTGAAACACCGTTCTTATTGCAAATGGCAGAACAAGATTATCCGGATTTAGTTTTCCATAAAACATCTGAATTCAAATTGGAAATTTAAGCGTCATTTATGGAATTTAGGAGGTATTGAATCCTTTTCATACTTTTATCCTAAATCTCGTTTATGAAACAGTTTCTATTCCTTCTTATTTTTCTTCCATTCCTCAGTTTTTCCCAAAAAGCGAAGACCCTCGATAGTTTGATTTCTCTTGGTGTAAAATGTTACGATCAACAGAAATATGAATTGGCCATCGCACAATACCAAAAAGCGTTAAAAATAGAACCGAATTCTGCCTTGGCGAATTACGAATTAGCGTTGACGTATACGGCAGTGAAGGAATTTGAAAAAGCGATAAAGTCAAGTGAGGCAGTGATCGACTTGAATAAAGAAAATGTCCTGGCAGCTTACCTCATCAAAGGATCTTGCTTAGATGAACTGGGAAAAACCGAAGAGTCCATCAAGCTATTTGAGAAAGCAATTAAGAAGTTTGGTTACGACCATTTACTATGTTACAACCTCGGAATGGATTATTACCGCATGGGTGAGCTAGCCAAAGCGCAGGAAACCGTGGAGCATGGAATCGAAACGAAAAAATCACATGCAAGTAGCCACATGCTTTTGGGGTATATCTTAGCCGATGAAGGAATGAAGGTCAGAAGCATTTTAGCATTGCATTATTTTCTTTTATTGGAACCTTCGACCAAACGATCCGAAAAAGCCTATGCTTTGTTGATGAAGCAAATGGGGGGAAATGTAAAACGTGAAGAAGGTGCCGAAAATAAAATCAACATTTATGTTGATCCAAATGCGGATCCTGAATTTTCTTCTGCTGAATTGATGCTTTCCCTCTTGTCGGTGAATGGAACATTGGATGAAAACAAGGATAAAACGCCAGAAGAATTATTCATCATAAACACGACATCCATGTTCAAGATGCTCGGTGAATTGAAAAATAAGAAAGACAAAGGCTTGTATTGGGAGTTTTACATTCCCTTATTCGACGATTTGGCGCGTTCCAACGTGATCGATGCCTATTGCTATTACATTTCACAGCAGTCCAATGCCGTTTCCAGTAAATGGTTGGAAGAGAATCAAACGCATTTTCAAGAACTTGTTGAGTGGTTCAAAAAGAAGGGCTAAATCTTATCCTCGTTCAGGCTAATTTTCTGTAAAACCATGTATTTTTGTGTTCCTAACGGAAGCACATGGAAAGAAGAAATTTTATCACGCGATTGGGACTAGGCATTTCCTCATTGGTAGCCTTGCCCTTTGCTTCATGGTCCAAAGAAAAAGAAGACATGAAAGAAACAGCCAATATCATTACCCGTATTCGTCCACTTGGATTCCAATGGGAAACCGCAGACCCTTTTTTATTTTGCGTTCATCACGAAGATTTCTTTCCGAAAGGAAATGCGCAATTAGGTCCAGATCCAAGTTTGTTTGAAGGACGCCACATGGGACAAGATTTCATTGTAAAGGATGGTTTTCGTATGTATCACGGTTCAACGGTTCCTGGATTCCCTGGACACCCACACCGTGGATTTGAAACGATTACGGTTGTTCGTACAGGGCTCGTCGATCATGCCGATTCCTTGGGTGCTGCCGGACGTTACGGCAATGGCGATGTACAATGGATGACGGCTGGAAAAGGCGTACAACATTCTGAAATGTTTCCCTTGTTAAACCAGGATAAGGACAATCCACTTGAGTTATTTCAAATTTGGTTGAATTTGCCGAAGAAAAGCAAAATGGTACAACCACATTTCAAAATGATTTGGTCGGAATCAGTGCCGAAATTTGACGCCAAAGATGCCCTTGGAAATCAAAGTCACATCGAAGTATTGGTGGGGAAATTAAATGAAAATCGCGCCTTGAGTGCGCCGCCGAATTCGTGGGCAGCCGATGAAAACAATCACGTGGCCATTTACAACATCCACTTGGAGCCAAATGCGGAGTGGATCCTTCCAGCGACCGAGCTAGGAGTGAACCGCACTTTGTTTTATTACGAAGGAAATCGATTGCAAATTACCGGACAAGAAATCCCGCATTACCATGCTGTGGAAGTCGATCCAACAGCCGCATTGCGTTTAAAAAACAATGGCGAAACGTCGAAAGTATTGGTCTTGCAAGGACGTCCAATTGGCGAGCCAGTCGTTCAACACGGACCATTTGTCATGAACACCAAAGAAGAAATCTACCAAGCCTTCGACGATTACCAAAAAACGCAATTCGGCGGATGGCCATGGTCCCGCTATGATCAAGTGCACGACGCCTCCGAAGGACGCTTTGCGAAGCACGCAGATGGGCGAGTGGAGAAGCCGAAGGGGTAGGTGTAAGCAATTTTATTTCAGGGGGATAACGATTAAAGTCGTGGAAAGGTAATTAGGTATATGAATGCAATAAATTAACAGAAAGTTCGTTAGCATGTTTGTAAATATCTATTAACATGCGACTTAACTATTTTTTACTTTCATTTTTTTTCTTTTCGATTTGTCAATTACCAATGCTAACATCTTGTTCCAAGCAAGGCTGCAACGATAAACGAGCTTCAAATTATAATCCAGAAGTAACCAAAAACAACGGAACTTGTGTTTACCTTCCTGGACTTAAAATGTTAGGAGAAACCCCGGTTCAAGTCAATGTTGGTAGTATCTACATTGATGATGGAGCAGTAGCCATGAATGCCGATGGATCAGAAGTCTATGTTCAAACCGATAATCAAGTTAACACTTCTAAAAAAGGAATGTGTAAAGTGAATTATTCAGCGGATTTAAAATCTGGAAAAGAAACGCTGACTAGAATGGTAAATGTCATCATTGATCGCAATAATTGGGTCGGGACTTGGAAGCGAAGTTCTGATTGTGATTTGTTTTTTCCGGATTCATTGGTCACATTTGTTTTAGGAGAAGAAAATAAACAGATTCAAACCACAGACATGTTCGATACCTATTCGCCTGAGACATTTGTTTTTGCATCAATTAACGAACAGCAAATTTCTATTCCAGAACAATATTTACAGCAGAATATGTGGAACTGTCTTTTCTCCGCTAATGGGGAAATGAATGATGAAGCGAACGCATTTAAACTCAAGGTAAATTACTTTAATCAGGTTTACGGTGGTTCACCATTCGGAGGACATTTCACGTGTCTATTGAAATATACGAAAGTAGAATAATGGAATGACAACATCATTACTACACTTCGTGAAATATGCGGATAGACAGTTAGAGATACCTAAGGGGAAGAAGAGTGGTTTAAAAAAAACATAGCTAAAAGAAAAGCGTCAGATCAATCTAACGCTTTTCTATTTTGAATTCAGTTATACACTAGTATTCTGAATCTTCTTCATATCGATCGAAGTCAGATGGTTCATTGTAGGACGGTTCATCTGTAAATCCAGTGGAATAGTCTGGACTTGATTCCAAAGGAGCTGGAGTTGCAACGATGTTTTGAGAAGGGGCCGAAATGGTCACATCTGCTTTATCAACTTCACTCGAACCTTGATCATCCGATCCTTTCAATTCAGCCTTTATTTCAGCTAAGCGCTCTTTGTCCTCACAAGATGTCAAAAAGAGCATGGCTCCTAAAATGGGAAATATGATTTTTTTCATGATTCTTTATTTAATGATTTAATGGAGTTATTTAATTTGACTAGAATGACAATCATCACTCCAAGGCAAAGGAAAAAGAACCCAAAATACATCCAGTCTTTTGCGGTGATTCTATTTTCTGCACGCAGTATGTCTCGGGCTTTTTTCTCTAAATTGGCAGCTTCTAATTTTTTACCGAAAAGGTCTTTGAATTTGGAAAATTGATCTTTTACATCTTCAGCTTTGTAGGCAATTTTATTATTGTAGAAGAAATCATCGACACATTGCATTTCTAATTCACTTCCAAGTTCATCTTTCTCTTTATAGGAACTGAAATCCAATTTCATGGCATCTGCCAAAACGGATAAAACGGCAACCGTATCTTTTACTTTTGTTTTTACTTTTAGGTGTTTAGCTAGTTTTTCCAATTGTTCAAAACGCTCTGCTGAAATGTCAGAATTAGCCGCAATGGAATAAAAATTAAAAAGCTCAGATTGACGCTCAAAAACCTTGTTTTCTTTGGTGTTACTGAATATAAGAGGTGTCTTTGTAACAGATAAATGCAACTTTTCAATGGCTTTCATCTCATCAAGGCTTAAGTCTTTACTTTTGACTAGGACATCTTTGAATTTATTGACTAATAAAGTGTCGCAACCTTTTTTGTCAGATAAACTCAGGAAATGTTCCATTTTCTCAATAATGTTGATTTTCGATTCGAAATCCGCTGAATCCGTATCATAGCCCGCGATAACGTCATCAAATAGACGCTTCATGGAATAAGTGTATGTTTCAACACGAGATGGATAAGGAATCTCATAATTGGATGGCTCAATACCAAATGACATTAACAAGTTATTAGAACTTATCTGAGCCATTCTGGAGGAAGTCCAATTTGCCAGAGCCGCCTCGTATTCAGCATCAGTCAACTCTCTTTGTGTTTTTACCCATTCTGCTTTGGGGATTTTTCGTTGGAAAGCTTTGTACTTTTTATTGTATTCTTCAAAGGAGACTCCTGTTTCATTTTGATCCGTTTCCGTTAAGTCTTCATTAATGACTCCTTTTTTAAGTTCCTTCTGACTAATGCTCACATGCGGACGCTTGCTATCGAAAAAATTCAAGCCGTAGTAGGTGAGTCCGCCAAGGAAAATTAAAAACATGACCGTAGCAGTCCAATTCCATGTTCGTTGTTCATAAATGAACTTAAATACTTGCGTTAGTTTGTTTTTCATAATAGATTTTTATGGTTAGACTATAAAAATAAAATAAAAAATGTAATTAATCTAGTATATGTCTCCTATGTACTAAATATATATTACATTGTTTTCGAATTATTTAAGCCGATAAAACAAGATGAGACAATGCTCTATATTCATAATGATATTATTATTTTACACGAACGCCTCTGCCCAATTTATCAACTCCGAAGATGCAGTCATTTCTTACCAACCCTTCGTTTCCGATGTGAAGTTTATAGATCCTGTAATAGAGGTTTCCACAAAGAAATACTCCGTCAATAAAACACAAAGTTGTACCGAAAAACAAGATCTTAATTATAATTATTTGGGGAGCGATGATTGTAAACCTATCAAGGCGGCAAGTATTCAGATTACCATTCAAATTCATTTAAATGACCCCATGTATGATGAGGCGCTAATAACGATTGCCGAATCAACTAAGCATAAAACGGATGAATTTCCGATTGAATATGTGGAATTGTCTGAAGATGGACTACTCATTTTCCACTTTTCTATTTCCAATCAACCGCACGTTTTTGTCCTCAATGAGTCAAACAAAACGATGACTTGGGAATCGGAATGGGGACATTGGAAAGAAAAATACTTTTATAAATAAATCGATCACCATCAATTTTGGTCTGTTCCTCATAAAACAACGCCTTGTCAACATGATTCAATCAGAGTCTGTTCTAAAATAGAACATTAAAGAGGCACTTCGAAATAATTGTCACATCGAATTCTTAGTCTGAAAACTAGGAAAAAACAATACCTTTAATTCTTCATCAAATTCTTGGACTTCTGATTCAAAATGGAACATTCATGATGAATACCAAAGAAGAAATCTACCAAGCCTTCGACCATTACCAAAAAACGCAATTCGGCGGATGGCCATGGTCCCGCTACGATCAAGTGCACGACGCCTCCGAAGGACGCTTTGCGAAGCACGCAGATGGGCGAGTGGAGAAGCCGAAGGGGTAGGTGTAGGGATTTAGTTTATTCAACCTTTCTGTAAACTTGGTCTTTCATCGTGTTTTTGATGAATGCTCCATATAACATAACCTTATCCTGAGGTATGTCTAAAGTTGCACCATCCGCTATTTGAATTTTAACTGTTGAATTGGCTACATTTTGACCCATAATCCAGATATATGATCCTTCAGAAAGATCAGTTCCATCAATCAAAGAAATTGTTTCCATCATTAGTCCAACACCAGCACCGGGAGTCATAGGCGCGGATGTTAAGCAGTTTGTCCCTTGAATAACTACCATTCTTCCATTCGGATCGAAACAGTAGTATTTTCCTTTTGAGAATTCAAAGGCAACGACAACTTCACCGGAATTCATGGTTAGTTCTTCCGTACTGTATTGAATGATGTTTCCGGAATTATCCGTATAGTTATCGAAACCACTTTGTAAAGCAATTGAATATTCTGCTGTGCTATTGATGATGTAATAACCAGGAGTAAATGATTGTGCAGTTAATTTTGGAACAAAAAGAAATGCAAAGGAAATGTATAAAATGATTGTGTAAAAAGTTTTCATTTGATTCAATTTTATAATTTGACTTTTTTAAAATACCCGATAATAATTACATTCCGAGTTATCGACAGTGATATATTCATCATACCATGAAAAATCAGTTTGATCTAAAACCTGTACGTGAACAGATCCAGATGAATTTTTTCCTAAGTCAATGGTGTAAGATGCCTGTCCTGAGGCTGCGCAACTTGGTTGAGAAGGATAATACTCCGTTGCAATGGAAGATCCAACATAGACACCATTCACATAGTATTTTAAGGAAGTCACATTTAATGGAGCCCAAGAATTAGCAGCCGTTAAATCTTGCCAAAAAATCAATTTTGTTTGATACGTACAAGAACCATCATTTTTCTTTGCATAAGAATTATAATTACTCGCAGATGGATCTGTACATCCTGGTTTGGAACAGCTGAACATTAGTAAAGATAACAGTGATAAAAATGCAATTTTTTTCATAAGAATTAGATTAAGATTAAAGATTATTTATATTGAATTGAATACCCAAAAGGTATCTGGACATGTTGCATCATGTCTGTATTATTATAGATTAGTTTCGTTTTTACAGGTTTTATTTGGGCTTCTTTTTCTGAATCAAAAACATCAGTTGGAGTCATCTTTGAATTCAGAATTAAATCAAAGTATTCATTTTCCGTTTGAACGATTTCGATGGAGTTTTCGATGATACTTGATGGTTCAGCAGTGCTTAATGAAAAGTAATCAAATGAAAGGAATTCGTGAAATTCATTTGACATGTCAAACCAATATTCCCTTCCTTGATCTTGCATCACTTCCTCGGTTAATACGAATGCATAAATGGACTGACCAATTTGTTTCAACCCAGATTTTGGAATATTAAAACCATGACCGTTTACGGTTAGATTTAATTTAAAAAATTGTAAATCATAGTGTTGATTATATTTAACAAAATAAGCAACTCCAATTCTAGGAGGACAACCGTTGCAATCTTGAATCCATCCGCTCGAATCCACTTGCATCGTTTTCAAGATCACAATTTTACAGATACTCGTATCCAATTGAACTGTTAATATTGTATCAACCAATGTGTAGGCATTTCGATTCCAGTCTAAATATGAACTCATTTCTAATGCTTGTACGCCACATACGGGCCATTTTTGAGCATTGGTTTCCTCTTGAAACTCGCCTTTGAAAATTGTTGAAAGGATATTTTTATTGCTAAAATCCTTATCTAACAGACCGACTTGGGCTTGACAAGCAATGGATAAAATCATTGACAGGAAAAGAAATATGACTTTGCTTTGTGTCATTGTTTACTTTTTTGTTTTTCCCTTTTTATAGAATCTAATTTCTGTTGGTCACTCGATTGATGAATGATTTCCCTTGTTTCTTTGTTGTTTCGCCTTACTTTTTTGCTTGTTTGGCATTGCGTCAAACTGGAAAAAATCAACAAATTAATGGCTGCCAACAATAATAATTTTTTCATTAATTCTAGTTTGGTTTTGACTTGTTTTTACGACAAGAAAATATTCTCCGGCCTCCAATGCTCCTTGATTGAAAGAAAAGGCATTTTTTCCTGTAAAGGACATTCCTTTAAATAGACTTTGAATTTGTTTACCTTCTGAACTGAATATCAGTACCTCTATCATCTCTGCCTGTTTAGAATCAAATTCGAGATGATATTGTTGTACAATGGGGTTTGGATATATTTTAACTTTATTGTCAGTTGATACTTCGTTTATTCCGTTAGAATTTACTCCAATCTCGGCAATCCAAGTGTCCCAAACATTGTCAACATTCCCGAACATGCCATTTACCCATACCTTGGGATTTTGTGCGTTATATTGACGACATGTTCCAGTGTAATCTCCCCATCTTTCTGTAGAAGAAATCATATCCACATAACCTTCACCTTCTTTAACAATCGTACTTGCAGACCAATTCATGTTGTCGTCGCAATTGACCACGTTACATTGTGGATAGATACTTGAGCCACTTCTAAGAAAGGATATCATGACTGATTTATCATTGGCATTACTTCCAAAAGAAGCAATCGATGGATACGAATAATCGCATGTTCCAGAAAGTCCAAATGTTGAAGATGTGTTGGTAAGTGCACTCACATTAAGTCGATTATAGTTGATCCCGTTCCATCCTCCACCAATATCGGAATGAAAAACAAAATGAATCAATCCATTCAAATAGAAACCACTTTGAGTTCTACAATCACCATTATCTAATAAATCACTGGAGCCAAGTTGATTGGCGTCTGCTGCCGGGGAATATGAATTCGTATTTACTACATAATGATTTAAGGATGGATTATTATGTAAATCATCGGTTAAATCATATAAATGTAAAATACTACCTCCAGTATGTTCGCTAGAAACTAAATAGCATCCTGGCCCATATCCTCCGTTTTGACCATAACTTACAGGCAGCAAAGTGAAAGGACTTCCAGGAATATTATACCAGAAATTCCAATCTAGTCCTGAGCCAGAATATCCACTTGCTTTATTAATTTGATAAAGGACAGATTCATTATAGCCACCCGTTTCGTAAAATAAATTCCCCGAAATATATAATTCGTTTGTTGAAATCGCCATTTTGGGGTAGTCAAACCACGAGCCATCCATTAATGGGTTACCTGTTATTGCATATTTCCACCAACCATCAATTGAAGGATTATTGGATTTGGAAAAACAGATGCACAATTTTGATCCTGCTGCTGTACCCGAACTTTCTTGAAAAAATAGAATAAAACGATCTTGTTGATTATCATAAATTACAACCGGATCACAAACTTCTTGAATAGATGGAACATTGAAGAAGGATACAAAATCGTTATAGTAAAGTAAGGTTCCTTGTGAATCATCAATTTCTAATATGCTATTCGAAACACTTACAATTATGCCGTTGTTGGAAATAGCTAAATGGTTATCCATTGGTGTGGAGCCATCATTTAAATTTCCTAACCAGTTAGCTCCTATTATTGGAGTGCTTTTTAAAGTAGAACCTTCATCTTCGCCTTTCGATTCTGATTTGTTTTTCAGTTTTTCAGTTTTGATTTCTTCTAATAGCTCTTCGTTTTTTGTTTCAGGATGAAACTCAATCATTTCCTTCTTTTTTACTAGAATCGGAAGCCATTTTAGGTCGGAAGATTTGACAGTTGTGGATCCTAAACAAGGACTTATAATGATATCAGATTTCGTGGCATTTCCAATGCTTTTGGATAGGTCCATCAACGGTTTCATTTCTTGTGAATAGACTTGTTTATTACGGATGATTGAAAGAAAACTGGCAATCGTAATGATTATATGAATTAGTTTCATTTAATAAATTTTAAATCAAATGTACAATAATATTGTACAAAAGTGTCTAATTAAATAAGCAAAAATTTCAAATTTAATCTAAAGGCAATACGCAATTTTGTTCCATGCAAGAAATTCACATTGGCAATGAAATAAAAAAGGTGTTGGATGCAAGCGATGTGTCTGTGTCTGAATTTGCCAAGCGAATCAATAAATCGAGGGGAAATGTTTATTCCATCCTTTCTCGAAAATCCATCGATACTGATTTACTGCGAAACATTAGTCAAGTATTGAATTTTGACTTTTTTCTTCTTTTTAGTGAAACCTTTGATACCCTAAGCCATCGGCTTAAAAAACTCGAAAAAGAAAATCAACTGGTATCGACACTGAACGACCTTTTAATGGAAAAGTACGGGGAAAATCCCCAAAATTAAAGTCTCTATTTTTTAGAAATCACAGCGAAAAATCCTTGTTCAAACGAATCAGGATTGGTTTGCTCATTTGGATAATAGATGTAAAAATAGGTTCCGTCGATAAATTCACTTGGACTGAAATGATTGAGGTAAGGTGCAGATTCATACATGATGTTTCCCCAACGATTTAGAATGATGAGGTGGTTGTAGGGTTGATTCAAGGCATTTTCAATCAGGAAGATGTCGTTGATGCCATCACCGTTTGGCGTCACCACATTTGGAATGATTGGTGTGCAATCCATTCCAATGATTTCAACGCTGTCACTGATGGAACAACCAAATGTATTGCTGGCTTGGATGATGTACATCCCCGGGGAATTCACCGTTAAAAATTCCGGGTGCGCTGCATTGTAGGGAACATTCCAATGGATCGATAAATTGCTTGGGCTGAATTGAAGCTGTATACTTGGATTTCCTGACTCTTCGCTTGTACAAATGAGGGTGTCCGATGCCTGAAGGGAATACTGGAATGTACCATCACTGATGAGTAAACTGTCGCTGCGTTGTTCTGCACAACGTCCATATTGAATGAAATAAACACCTGGAGCATTCACTTGGAGATCCACATGTGTGCTATCTCCATTGAACCATTCAAACCACGTGTCATTTTCTTGATTGAAATGGAGGTTGATTGCACCATCGTCACACCAAACGGTTGGACCACTTAACACACTACTCATTAACGAATCATAAATGAAAATGGTAGATGCGCTGTAGATATTTGGACATTCAGGACTTACATAACTCACTAAAATTGACGTGTTTTCTTGGATGTTGTTCAGTGCTAAATTGGAGGAACTAGACAATATGCTTGTGTCCAAATCATACCAATTCATGGCGTATCCACTCAAATCGCTTAACACAATGCTATCGTGAATACATACCGTATCCGTAAAAATCGGCGGTGGAATATTTTCGACATAAGATCCGATGTGAATGGTGTTGGAAGTGCTTTGACAACCATATAAATTGGTCACAATGGCGGAATAATCTCCCGGGATATTCGCGATAAGTTGGTTCGTAGCACTTGAATTCGTTGGCAGCCATTCGTAATTTGCATTCAGTTCAGAACCTGTAAGAACGGTGGATTCGGTATAACAAAGCATCGTGTCCACTGTACTGATGGAAACTTGAAAACTCCCGTCGATGATTTCGACTGTGTCTGAAATGAGGATATTACATTGCTCAATGCTGACGCCGTAAAATCCGGGCTGCGTGACCTGAATGGTGTTACTGTTGGATGGCGTTGGCCACCAATTCACCGTCGGATTTCCGCTGTATATGGCCATAATCTCAATGGTGTTGTTTCCGCACAGAATGTTGGATGGAATGACTTGAATCGATGGACTTACATACGGAATAATTTGTACGTTCGGACTTGTGAGTTGACATCCACTGGAATCTATCGCTACACAATAATAAGTTCCGTCCTGAGTTCCGAAAATGCTTGGAGTTGTATTCGGAAGTTGTCCATTGGGTCCAATCCATGTGTAGGAAGCAAAAGTCGATTGGACTCCCATGAAGATGGAGTCGCCTGGACAAAGTAGGGCGTCAATCGGATTCATAGTGATGGTGGGGAGATCTGCAAATTGGACGTAAATGGAAGACCCAGAACTGTATGGACAACCGCTAATCGGATCGATGAAACTTCCTTCAAATTGATAAACCCCACCTGCATCTACGGCAATGCTGTCGCCGTCCTGACTTTGCCAAATGATCCCTTGACCATTCAATGGGGCGGTGGATAAATTCCATTGAAATCCAGCTTGTGGATTCACAGCGCTGAGAATGGTAGAGTCTCCTGGACAAAGAGTACTATTACCAAGCAATACGGGAGGCGGAATGGAGACAGAAAAGGGAACGACATAGAAGGAGTCAGAAACAAAGTAATTATTTAAAACGGTGTCGCAATTGCCTAAATAACCCACTGAAAATGAAGCTGAAACTTGAAACCATTGAGGACTCGTGACTGTTGCGCCGACTGCATAAGAGTTATATAAGACGGAGCTAACTCCATTGATAATCCATTCTGCAGAATAGACTTCAAAGGGACTCTCAAAGGATTGTGAGAGAAATAAATTGGGATTTGTCAGGCTGTCGGTCAGGAAAAAAGTAACAATGTTATTACAAACATAAATGGTGTCAAGCCCAGGCATGATGGCGGGTATCATCGGTGGAACGGTTGGACTTGCCTCAGCCATGTTCAAATTGATGATGCCAAGTTGACCACAACCATCTTGCATCACAGAGACAAAATAGGTGTTCGATTGACTGGCTTCATAAGGACCTAGTCCGCTACCCGTTACATTTGGTCCAACGTTTAAAGTACAGCCCTGACATAAATTTTGAAAATTGAAAACAAGGTTATGCGGAAGGCAGTTGTAAGTGGCATACATTTCACCTGGTTGATTCACAAAAAGATTCATCGTATCGGAATAAAGTGGCAAGGGTGGATTCGCATGAATGTCCACGTAGATGGAATCTAGCCAAGCGCTACATTGGTCCAATCGTTCGATTTCTACCCAATAATAACCTGAACTATTGACCGTAATGGTAGGCGTTGTTTCTGAACTGCTCCAATTGTAGGTATACAAGGGATCAAAATACGTGTTGGCTGTTTGATTGTATTCACTATAATCTAGATCTCCCGCTTCACAAAACACGACGGTATCTAGGCCTTCGTTTATGGCACCAATTAAGGAATCATTTTGAATAAAGTAATTGAGGTCGTGGTTGTCAGCGGCGAGACAATTCGTGATAAATCCTGATTTAACGCTGCTGTATAATTCAAAATTATTGGTCGAGCTTTCGTAACTTAAAGCGGTAGCTTCTTGAGCGGCAAGTACATTCACCGTTAGTGAACTCGGAAAAAACAGCTGTTCGGAATGATAGCCCACAAAAACTGGATTTAAATTTCCATAAGCGGCAATTCCTTGTCCAAGATCATCTTTTTGACTTCCCGCTTGTTTGCTCCAATTTAATGTCCCACTCGCGTTTAGGGCAATGGTGAATACATCTCCGAATCCAACTGAATTCCACATGCCGTCGTGATTTCCGGGAAGACTGCGCAATTCGTCGAAAGAACAATTAAAAAATCCTGTGATGAAAATACCGTTGGATGGATTCGTTGCAATCGATTTTGCGCTAAGTGGATTGTTGGAGCCAAAAGTTTTTGACCATTGATAAACGCCTGATTCATTTGTTTTGAGGATAAACATACGGTCAGTATAGGTACTCGTAATCGTATTTCCAGGATTTGAATAGGTCATCGTTGAACTGAAATCACCGCAGATGACCACTTGATGATCGTTCCCGATGGCCAGATCATTGGGTAGGACAGACCCCGCTTTCATTGTTTCTAAGAATTGGAAGGTTCCGGAATTGTCTAGTTTCGCAAGAAAGCCCACATTGTTCGTGGAATTCGTAATCGTTTGATTGGCGAAGGAAAAATTAGAAGAGAATTGTCCGCAAACGAATACTTGTAACTGGTCATTTACGGCAACGGCCGTACCCTTATCATTCTTATTGCTTGCGCCAATTTTTACCCAGGTAGGTGTTCCGTTCGAAGTGTACTTGGACACAAACATGTCGGAGCTCGATTGCATAGTAAATGGATCGATTAAACTCGTAAATGCTTGTCCTTGAAGGATGGATGAACCCGTAAAATTCCCTGTCAGCAAGACATTATTTTGTAAGTCAATAGCAATGCCGTTTGCAACTTCGGAGCCCAATCCACCTTCTTGACGTAGCCATTGTGTTTGTCCAACATCGTTTGTTTTAACGATAAAAATATCCTGCGAATTATTTTGAGCTGTGATGGTGAAATTGTCCGCGTGAAATTGATTGGTGAAGGTACCCGTGATAACAGGGCAATTATCAGGTCCAATGGCAATGTCCAATGCTCTGTCGAACCCATTTCCTGTAAAATGTTTGACCCAAAGTATGTATCCAGTCGGACTATATTTTGCAAGGTAGACATCGCTACCGCCTTGTATGTTCGCAATCGAAAGGGTAGAGCTAAATTCACTATTTGCCGTGAGATGTCCACAAACGTAACTATTTCCATTGGCGTCATAAGCCACGGATTTCGCTTCACTTGCATAATTGCTATTGATGGTCCAACCCCAATCCTGAGCATACGATGAGAACGCTTGGAAAATGCAACAGAAGAAGAGCGATTTTATAATGCTCATAAAGGATTGAAAATTAGCCTCAGTCGATATGAAGTAGTTGATTCCAGGTCAAATTACAGCGAACAACTGATTTCACATACTAAAATACAATATTTCTTGGTATTGCATTGACATCCATACGTTTTCAATGATTTTTTAGAATACATTCTAATCATGAAACAAAACATGGAAATAATGTTGATCTACCCCCTTAATACGTTGATTATAGTAGCGCTAAACTGAAAATGTAAATCGTCAATCCGAAGAGTAGTAGGATGAGTAAAAATAGAGCGAGTTTAATAATCAATGCGAATCCGATGAATATTCCGATGATTATCAAGGTGGCAATTAAGCCAAGGAGTAAGAGCCAGCCGATTGAATAAAGTAAGTCAATTCCGTCGTTGCTGTGTTGCTTGGAAACGTGTTTTTTCTGCTGAAACATTTCTTTGAAGTTTAATTGGGCAGGATGTTGATGGGGTATTGATTTGAATCGTTCCGTGGACTTTTCAACGAGGGGGTAGTTTTTTGCGTTGTTTTTTGAAAAAATTGCGCCTTCATTGGATGGATGAAACGAGGTGCGTTCTTGATTTTCCTCAGACTGAATAACCGTTTCACTTGATTGATGCTCATTCCAATTCGTTGTAACACGATTATTCTGGCGTTCCGCGTCTATGCTGAATTCTTCCGCTACAGATTCCTGTGATTTCACCTGGTGATTAAAGCCTTTCCATTGAACGTTGAATCCTGAACGATACAACCTTTTTTCGATGGTACAGGAACCTAGGAGGACTAAGATGCTTAAAATGAAAAGGGTATTTGAGAATGAGGTTTTCATAGTAATTAGTAAATGAACAGTCCAAAGATAATCAGAAGAACTATTCGATGTAGGAAGCATGGAAGCGATTTGCGTTTAATCCACCAAATCTTACCGCCTTAATACTTCTCGTGCCAAGCAAATTTATCACCCTTGGAATGCCTATTTATTTCTTTATCGTGAATCAGGTTTAATTGGATACTAAGTTCACTTTAAATCAGTTGTTGAATGAAATCGTTTTGAAAGTCAACTAAAATTAAATAGTTTTGAGATGGAATACACACCAATCAATTGTTTATTCCACTGAAAATGAAACGAATTTTATTGTTTATTCCTTTGTTGACCATGTCTGTCACCCTGTGGGGACAAGTGTTTGTCACCTTGCCAGTGAACTTTGATAGCCCGGTTGGGTATCACGATGGATACAATACGGCAAATGTAAATTTCGGAAATGCGGCCCATGTATCAGCTCTGCAAATTCCGGGATATCACTATGGTGTAAATACTTGCAGAGGATTAATGGCTTTTGATTTGTCGGGCATTCCCGTTGGATCAACGGTCATTTCAGCAAAGCTTAACTTGTACGCGTATACAGATTTCACGGTCGCGCCAATTCAGGACGGACATTACGGTAACAACCAGAGTAAACTTTCACGAGTGACAAGTAATTGGAGCGAAAATACGGTGACGTGGAACACCCAACCTTCGGTTTCAAGTCTACATGAAACAGTGTTGAATCAAAGTGTGACACAAGATCAAGATTACTTAAACATTAACGTGGCTTCGCTGGTACAAGACATGGTGAATAATCCCACAACGAGTTTCGGTTTCAGATTGGCCTTGGTCAATGAGGTCGTTACTTCTAGCCTTGCTTTTTGTAGTCAAGAGTACCCAGATCCAGCCAAAAGACCCACTTTATTTGTGGAATACCGACTACCGTCGTCATCTGTTTCAGAATTCACGTATGAAGCGTTTACCATGTACCCGAATCCAGCACAAAACATGCTACATTTAAGCTTTCCAAACGCCGCTCACAACAGACGGATCACCTGTTTCGATATTCAAGGAAAGCGTGTCTTGGAGCTATCGAACGATGACCAAGAATTGGATGTAGATTTATCGTCCTTATCCTCTGGAATCTTTACAATTTTTGTGGAAGAGTCCGCTGTTATGTATCAAGCAAAGAAGTTTTTTAAGCTTTAGGTATTAGCTTTTTCAAGTGGCACGAATTTGTCTAGGTAAGAATGAGTTGTTCATTTAGGACATAAAAAAAACGTAGAATATTCTGAAAAAAATTGAATTTCGCTCAAGAAGTTCTGCTTGATTGATGCGCAGCGATAAAGGTAATCAAGACAGTTACAGCAATGGATTTCCAAGAATCGTTTGAAAGACTAAAAAAAATAAATAGTTTTGAAAAAACATCATCATACAGTCCTGCTAAGCGAATGAAAAATATACTGTTTCTTATCTGTTTGTTGTCGAAAGCAGTGAGTTGGTCTCAAAATTTAATCGATAATGGTGATTTTGAATCCTATTCATCCCTTCCAACAAATGTCATGCAATCGAATTTATGTGTTGGATGGTCAAAATGCAATCAAGGTGGGGGAGGGACACCCGATTATTTCCACACCAATGGAACTGGACTTGTTCATTTGCCGAATGCGTTTTATGCAACCATTCAACCTCATAGTGGAAATGCCATTATGGGAATCATTGCTTACCATGGTGTTTCCACTGATTACAGAGAGTATATTGCTCATGCGTTGTCCGTGCCATTCATTGTTGGACAAACGTACGAATTGACATATTTTGTATCCAATGGCGTGTATAATGGTAACTATGGAGGAAGTGCTTGCAACAATTTAGGTGTCGCATTTACTATGGGAGAGCCACAGCAAATTGGCACCAGTCCAATGAGTTTCATTTCCCCTCAACTTGTTGAGAATTCATTGATATATGATACCAGTTGGACCCAGTTAAATTACACTTTCGTGGCAGATTCTGCCTATGATCATATTGTCCTTGGGAATTTTCAATCGAATGCGAATACACAAATTCAAAACATCGAGAATAATTCAATTGATCTTGCCTATTATTTTGTAGATGACGTTTCCCTAGTTCGAGTAACATCCAATGTTGGACTTTCCTCTTCTGCAATGACTTACACGAATTGTTATGTTGATTTGGAGCGACAAATCGTGCATATTTCTTGTCCCAATGGAAAGGCAAATAAGTTCATCGTGACCAATGAAATAGGTGAAAGGATCCTTGAAAAGACCATTTACCAGGATGAGGATATCGATATGGAACATTGGCCAAAGGGAATGTACTTTTATCGATTCTTGGATGAAGGCACGCTGATAGAATCAGGGAAATTTTTTCAGTTTTAATTTGAAGGATATCTTTTATCGAATGTGGATTTAAGAATAAAATCTATATCTTAGTTGGATATGGATAAACTAATCAACATCGCTAAAGTGCTAATGGCCTTTGCATTAATTCTTTTTTTTGGCCTTGTCGGTACGATGCTGCGCATACTTTCATTCGGCTTACTAACCAATTTTAATCGAACTTTTTGGATACCGTTGTTTTCTAAAATTTCGTTGAGAGCCATGGGAATTCGATTGGAAGATCGAACAAATTTTTCGTCCATGGATACCCCCCATTTTATCACCTTTAATCACAATTCGTATTTGGATGGTTTTGTTCTCATGAGTTTGGGGCTCCGCAATATGCGCATCCTGATGAGTGAAAAAATGTTGATCTTTCTTCCGGTTTGGTTGGTGTCTTTTTCCATTGGCCTTTTGTACATTCCAATGAAACAACATCCCAAAAGAAGAATGCGCTATTTTTTAAAGGTTGAGGAATTAGTTCTTCGGGATAAAATGCACATAATGGGTTCGTCTGAAGGTGTACACCAATACGCAGATCGCATTGCTCCATTTAATCGTGGTGTATATCATATGGCTGTAAAATGTCAAATGCCTATTATTCCAATGTTCATTTATACACCCATTGAATCTAATCCCTATGCAAATTTTCGTCCTTTTAAACGAGGAACAGTCATAATTGAAAACATGGAAACAGTGCAAACTTCGCATTGGAAAATTGAAAACCTAGACCAACATGTGGCGGACGTTCGCGCAAAATATGTTGAGCGATTTAACGAATATTATCACCTAAACACCGAATAACACATGAAAACATCGGAGATATTTGCACGCGCTGCGGAAATTGCTTCTAAGCCATTACCATCGCTGAATTCAATTGCATTAAACGCCTCGATTAACGAAATAAAATCCCGAACCAAGCGTTCAGCAGAATTAACTGAACGGGCGAAAAAAGTCCTTCCAAATGGCTCGCAACATACCTTGCCATTATCTAATCCGTATCCCTTTTTTATGCAAAAAGGAAGGGGTAGTTTGTTGTTAGATGTCGATGGAAACGAATACACAGATTACATTCTTAGTGGTGGCGCCATCATTCTGGGGCACAACGACCCCGAACTTATTCAGAGCATTCAAACGCTTCTCTCCACTAAAACCCATTTTCATGGACATTTCGATGAGCTTGAATTGGATGCTGCGGAGGCAGTCATCTCCTTTTTTCCATCCATCGAAAAGGTTCGGTTTACAGCAAGTGGAAGTGAGGCGAACAATGCAGCCATAAAAATTGCTCGAGCAGTTACTGGAAAAAAGAAATTAATCAAGTTTTTAGGACATTACCACGGTTGGGGACATGAATACTTGATGGATGTCGAAGTGCCTGGGTCAGGAAAATTTGTAACGAATGGGATTCCAGACGAATACATGGATCAAACCATTCTTGTTCCGCCAAACGATTTAGAAAAATTAGAGGATGTGTTTCGTGCTCATCAGGCAGATGGTGGAATTGCTGCCGTTATTATTGAGCCATATGGGGCGGAATCAGGACTTGTGCCTATTGCAGAAGGGTTCAATGAAGCAGCTTTAGAAATGGCACATCGTTACGGCGCTTTATACATCATGGATGAGGTGGTTACTGGATTTCGATTAGGAAAAGGTGGCGCTCAACAACGCTTGGGTGTCATGCCAGATTTAACGACTTTAGGTAAAGGACTTATGAATGGATTTCCTTCCTGCGGTGCGGTTGGAGGGAAACGCGAATACATGGACGCGGCCAATGTAAGCATTCCTCACAGCTCGCCATACACCTATGTCGCCGGGACACTTTCGGGAAATGCATTGTCCGTGGCGGCTTGTAAACATGTCGTTACAACACTAGCTACAACCAATAGGCTAAAAATAGCAGAGAAGATGGCAGAAGATGTTGTGTCCAAATTGAATACACTTTTCACTTCCTACCAATCCGATTTCTTCGCCTACAACATTGGAAATATTTTACGCGTTGAGTTAACAGCACCACACGCAGTTCCGTTAACTTCTCAAGAAGCTTTAATGGAGGTGGTTTCTCGACGACAAATTTTATCATCGTATTCAGCGATTGTGGCATCGACAGGTGTCCTTTCACGACATGGAAGAGATTTTGTGAGCTGCGCGCATACGGAGCAGGACAACGATCGATACGTGGCAGGATATGAGAAGTTACTTCAAAGTTTTTCCCGATGAAAGAGGCTGAACGCATTTTGATCACAGGAATTTCCAAAGGAATTGGAAAAGCCCTGGCAGTGGACTTGGTGCAACGTGGTTATGAAGTGTATGGCACCGCGCGTCATCCTGAAAAAATAAAGGATAAAATCGAAGGAGTAACGTACATACCGTTAGACCTGAGCGATGAAGCATCGATTGTTCAATGTTTTGAATCACAACCAGACATCGAGGTGCTCATTAATAATGCCGGACAAAGTCAGATGGGACCAGCAGAAGAAATTCACAACGACAAGGTTCGTGAGATATTTGAAGTGAACTTTTTCGGCACGATGAGTTTAACGAAAAAATATTTAGGACAGATGCGTCAACGACGAAGAGGAAAAGTGATAAACATTTGTACTTTATCCGGAACCTTTGCTATGCCATATCAATCTACCTATGGATCTTCGAAAATTGCGTTGCGCATTTGGTCCTTATGTTTGCGCAAAGAAATGCGTCCCTTCGGAGTGCATGTCACTTCCATTGACCCATTTTACATCAATAGTGGCATTCAGCTTGAGTATATTTGTGATGACTCATCCGAATATAAGCCCGTTTCTGATCGCGTTTACCAGCGCAGAGATCAGAATTTATCTTCGGCTGTTGGACCAGAAGATTTAGTGAGAACCGTAAATAAAATATTAAAATCTAAAGATCCCAAAGGCATGTATATTTCTGAATCCAAGGGTGTCTTTTTAAATTTCATCGCACGGTTTTTATCCGGAACCATGATCGAACGCTTAACGTGTAGAGCAGTAGGATTGAAGTATTGATGGGATAGGATGAAATGACTTCACTTCCGATGTGATCAGCGGGGATTAATTTTTCACGTTTTCAGTGAATGGGGCTCATTCCAAACAAAAGTCCACTTCGCTGCGCAAAGTGGATTTTTATGTTTTCTCCGGCTTTTGAGGTGGATTTCAAAAATATGAACGATCTTGATCCGCTGGGATTACGCTGGCGCGTATTCCCTAAAATGGGGCTCATACCAAACAAAAGTCCACTTTGCTGCGCAAAGTTTGGGCTTTTTTGTTTTTCCGCTTATTGAAATGAATTTCAAACGCGTTTAAAACAAAAAAAGCCCACTTCTTTCGAAGTGGACTTTTGTTTGTGATCCCGCTGGGATT
>JAHEMJ010000010.1 GCA_024643725.1 Crocinitomicaceae bacterium
ATGGGCCAAATGGCCAAGTCGTTAGGCATGTTTTGGGGTGGGGATTTTGTGGGTTTCCCAGATCCGGGGCATTTGCAGCGATTTAAAAATAGTGCTGCGCTTGTAAGTCAATACCCTGTCTTAGCTTTTGAATTTGAAAAGTATCGGGATCATTACGAAGCGATTTATCGTAGAAATGTAGATAATATTGATAAAGTCCTAGATACAGAGGCTTTATTGATTACGTTAAATCGCTTCAAAGTAGGGAAGGTTTGTGCTTGTCAAAAAGCTATCTTGCCAATCGTGAATCAAACTGCTGAAGATGCAGCTCGCATCGAAGTCAATACAGATCAAAACTGGGTTTTCATTAAGCCATATCAAAGCAATGGGTATTTTTACTCCTTAGGTCGCTGGGCTTTCGAGACTAAAAATTAAAGTTGTACCCCCGTAGAAATTCATCGATTTTCATCCGCTTCTTACCTTCCATTTGCCATTCCAAGATTTCGATGTAGCCGTCTTGGCAACCTACGCGTAAAAAGGTTTTTTGGTCAGTATCCCAAATGCCAATCCCAAGGTCTGGAATTGTTTCTGGATGGAATTTAATCTGAATGAGTTTGCAATTTTTCCCTTGAAAAGTTGTGTGTGATCCTGGAAATGGATACATGCCACGAACCAAATTGTGAATTTCAGCCCCTGTTTTGGACCAATGTACTTCGCCCGTTGCGCGTGTCAACTTAGGTGCCGGTTTCATGTCCACCGTTTCATCTTGTGGAATTGGGTTTGTGGTCCCTGCTTGGATGGCTTGTGCTGTTTTGACAACTAATTTAGCCCCCCGTTTCATCAGTCGGTCGTAAACTTCACCCGTAGTGTCGTTAGGGTGTATGGGTTCTGTTTCCTGGAAAAGTAAATCCCCTGTATCAATTTCATGTTGCAAGAAAAAGGTTGTCACGCCCGTTTCGGTTTCTCCATTGATAACAGCCCAATGAATCGGTGCTGCTCCACGGTAATTCGGTAATAAGGAACCATGCAAATTAAAGGTTCCCAAAGGAGGAAGGTTCCAAACAACTTCCGGAAGCATCCGAAACGCAACAATAACTTGAAGGTCAGGCTTGTATAATTTTAACTCCTCGACGAAAGAAGGATCTTTAAGTTTAAGTGGCTGAAGAACCGGAAGGCCCTGCGTCTCCGCATATTGTTTTACAGCCGATGACTGAAGTTGTTGGCCTCTACCTGCAGGCTTGTCGGGAGCCGTAACGACGGCAACGACATCGAAATTCGCTTGAATCAGCGCTTCAAGGCTTGCAACAGCAAAATCAGGGGTGCCAAAAAAAACAATACGCATAGATGTTGGGGGCTGGGTGAAAATGTTTTATGGTTGTTGTAAAACATTTTTTGTTTACCTTTGTGGCTTACCAAAACTGATTTTGTGTTAGCAAAGCAACATTTATTTTAGTTCCGAATCCGAAACAAAACTACAAATAATTTAAGTAGAACGGTCGGAGGCCGTTCTATTTTGTTTTTTAACACAGGCATTAAATTTCATAGCTTATGGCAAAGTTTCAATATTATACCGCTGAGGCGCTCGACAAATTAAAAGCTGAATTACATCACTTGAAGATTCAAGGACGTTCGGATATGGCCAAGCAAATCGCAGAAGCTCGCGATAAAGGCGATTTAAGTGAAAATGCTGAATATGACGCTGCGAAAGATGCACAGGGCCTTTTGGAACTTAAAATTTCCAAATTGGAGGAAGTTGTTTCCAATGCACGCGTTTTGGATGAATCGACAATTGATTTGACGAAGGTTTCGATTTACTCGATTGTTGAAATTCGTAATACGAAAAACAATGCGACAGTAAAATATACAATTGTATCCGAAGAAGAGGCGGATTTACGCGCTGGGAAAATCTCAGTTTCTTCGCCGTTTGGAAAGGGGTTGTTAGGAAAGAAAGTAGGTGAGTTAGCGCAAATCCAAGCACCTGCTGGGCATTTGGAATTTGAGATTATGTCCTTGTCTCGTTAGTAATTATTAGATGACTTCTAAAGCCTTCCACTCGGAGGGCTTTTTTTATGCCCTAGGTCCAAAGATGGCTGAACCCACGCGTACCATCGTGGAACCTTCCTGCGCGGCGAGTAAATAGTCACCCGACATCCCCATTGAGATTTCTTTCCAATGTACTCGATTAGACGCAATGCCCGTTTGCTGGGATTTAAATGTCTCGAAAATCGACTTTAATTCTTTGAATTCAGCTTGAATTTGGTTGGTATTCTCTGTGAATGTTGCCATGCCCATTAACCCTACAATTTCAATGTTATTCAAACTTGCAAGTTCGGGATGTTCAAGAATATCAATCGCCTCCTGCTTATCTAGACCAAATTTGCTTTCTTCTTGCGCAATGTACATTTGCAATAAGCATGGAATGATCCGATTGTTTTTTGCGGCCTGTTTGTTGATTTCTTTTAAGAGATCGAAGGAATCAACTGAGTGGATCAGATGAATGAAAGGGGCAATGTATTTTACTTTATTGGTTTGCAGGTGGCCAATTTGGTGCCAACGAATATCTTGGGGCAGTTGAGTTTGTTTATCAACCATTTCTTGTACACGATTTTCGCCAAAGTCTAGTATGCCGCAAGCGTGCACCGACAATAATTCAT
>JAHEMJ010000004.1 GCA_024643725.1 Crocinitomicaceae bacterium
CAGGATTGGCTTTCGATTTTGTTAAATCAGCAAATCGATAAAATAGAGTTTTGATATCAATTTCTCTATATTCTGATTCAATTTTTTCTTCAAATCCAATTGACCAGATGTTTAATTTTAAATTATGAGCCATTTTTATTTTTATTTTAGTCAGAATAGTTTTCTTTTTGTAACATTACTATTACACCACCAAAATATTAAAAAAATAAAATTTAGATTTTTAATTTTAATTTGCAAAATCTGCAAGTCGAAATCACAAATATCCTATTTATAAAGAAATTATTACATTTAAGTCCTTTGGTTTAAAATAAAATAAATAGTATCAATACTCGTTTTATTAGAATTTTTACTAATCAATAATTAGAAGAAATTTTTATTTTTCTCATTTAACAAATCTAATCTGAATATTTAATTTGAAAAATTTGCGACCATCCATTTCGTAAATTTTACCAAAATCATGTCGTGTACTACTTGCTGTTTCTAAACGAGTATTGGAGATTAAATAATCTTTGAATTTTCTTTTAAAATTTTAAAAAATCCTTCAGATCTGTTGTATGATCGTACAACTATATGCTGCATTTATCCGCATTAATTCGGATAAACACGAATACAGTCGAATACAAACGCATTCAAACGAAAAAATCCGCATTAAAACGTTTTAATGCGGATTTACTTTTAAGTTATCGCTTTGACTTTAAGATCCGTTAGCCGGACCAATTTCAAGCAACTTATTTTTTATCAACCGGGATGCCATAAACGTCACCGGTAACCTTAATTTTACGGCCACTTTTTTTAACATAAACCGTAACGTTTTTCAAGAATTCGCCACCTTCAACTGACTTCACAGCCTGATCTACACATTCTTCTAATGGGTCAATCTTTTTTGTTTTTACAACTGCCTCTGCATTCACCTTTAATTTTTGGTATTCCGTTTTTGAATCAACGTTACCATTGGCAAGCATGGTGAAGTCTCCATAGCGCTTGAAGCCACATGAGCTAAGTGTTCCTATGGCAATCAGCATTGCCATCGTTTTCATTGTTGTTTTCATATATGTATTGATTACAGGTTATTTTACCTTATTTGCCTGAATGGTATTACCCGAACAGCAAGAAGTACCTTCCGTTAATTCCATTTTGAAATAGTCTGCAGTGACGCTATTAAAGCGATATTTCGCTGTTTCATTGAATTTGTAACGTCGTTCACCAATTAATTTATAATCGATTTCCGTCCAAGTTTCATTAAGTGTGATTACTCCTTTTTCATCAAGAAACCATTCACCGTTTGCGGTATTTCCTTCAATGGAAAAATAGCGAACAGAGATAGAACCATCCTTGAAGGTTTTGAGGTAAGTTCCATTGTCATTCAAGGTAATGGTGAAATTTTGATCAGTTTTCCATGTTCCCAAGATGTTCTTTTTTGAAATGGTATTCACTTCAGTTTGTGGTTTTACAACTGGCTTCTCCAAAGAAACGTTATTGGATTTTGCACATTTCGTGAAAGTTGAATTCAGGAATTGTTTCATCTCGATTTCAATCATGGCATCGTAGGCAGCTTTGGTCATATTGTTTACCGTCTGATTGATGCAGCAAAGTGAAATCAGCTCCTTGTCTGATTCACTTAAAAATGAATACTCGTCAATTTTTCGAGCAAAATCTTTGGCGAGCTTTTCTTTCGATTCTCGATCCCATTCTTTCGTCTCAACTTTAACAGTGGTTGGTTCCTTTTCCTTTTCTTTTGGTTTTTCAGAAATGTCGACTCCGATGTTTTTAGCACATTGACTGATGATGGATTCATAAATACGTTCGATTTCAATATCAATTTTTGAGTTAAAATCTTTCTTTGTGTATTTAGCTGTAAGTGCTTCTAAACCACATAGTGCGATGGTTTCCTTTTGTTCAGAGCTTAGTGTCTTATAGGCACCCAATTTTGAGGTAAATTCAGAGAATAGATTACTTCGATCGTCTTTTGCCCATTCTGTTTGAGAGAAGGAATAGCTGCTAATAAAAAGCAAGATAAGTAGTGTTATTTTTTTCATGCGTTGTATAATTTGCATCAAATATACGAAACAAATTATACAACAGTACATTTATGCTCTGTTTAATACGCAATTCAAAATCTACCTTCGGGGCAAATGACCGAGGAAGAATACATAAAAGAAGTTTGCACAAAAATCAAACTGATTAGAGTCAAGAAAAAAATGACTCAACTAGAACTTGCTTCCAAAATAGGTATTGAGGATTCAAGTTTACGTAGGATTGAATCTGGTAAGACAAATCCAACACTCAAAACAATTTATAGAATTGCCTCTGCTTTTGAAATCGAAGTTGAGGAAATATTTTCCTTTACCATTGTTACACAAACAACGGATAGCGATCAGGAGGCTAAAAAGGATAATTAATTCATTCCATGTATTCAGTTAGAATGACACGAAGCTCTGGCTTTACTTCAATTCTGTTTAGAATGTAAATGGTTGCCGCAATTGCGCCAGCAACTAAAATTACGTCTACAATTAAGTCACTGGATTTCGTCGCCACCTCAGGTACATAATTCTGAAATCCAACAGGATTGAAATGATTATAAAGTACTTGTCCCATATTTTCTCTTTTTGATGATTAAAAAATTGTTTCCTACTAACTGATAAGCAAAGGGTCCGATTGCGTGAAATGGCTTATCGTAGCGATCGTCTTTCATTGGTGTGAATGGGCAATCGTTTGGGAAATTAAGTTGTTGCATTACTAATTTCGGTACAAGGCATTGTCTATTCGCATCGGGTTTAAATACTCCTCTGAGTATATTGATGGCACGATTGTACTTTTCTACGTATTCCTTATTTAACATTCTGGCCTCGCTTGCTCTTCGATTGTTTTCATGTGTTTTGCAATCGGTATCACAATACACTTGATTTTTCCTACCGTAAAATTCCTCTTGGCAATATAAGAACCCACATGTTTTTAAATATATTCCTGACATGTTACATTTATTTTTCTATTACATTAATGTAAAGTTATAAATTATTTCTAATTTTACTACATGAAAAAAAATGAACAGATAAAAAAATCGTTCGATGCATTTGTAGAAATTGAAACCAATCCAATTGAATTTATGCGTGAAAGAAGATTTACACTTAAAGAATTTGGATTTTCGCCTAGAGTAGCAAATCATTGGATTGAGAAAGGAATTATTGGTGATAGCCATGAGGCTAAAAAGAAAATCATCTTGAATTTAACGGAGGTCTTTTGGATCAAACTGGTTGATCAGCTTAGAAGCTTTAATGTCTCCATTGAAGGAATCAAAAAGATCAAAGACGAATTCTTCACGAAGCCTCAAAATGTATTCGGAGCTATCGAAAAAGAATCTGTAATAGAAAAGTTAAAGGAACTCAATCTTATTCCTAAAGAATTTGAGAAGCATTTCAATGACGACCAAATTTGGGCTGATCTAGCAAAATATCAGTTGAATGATTTTGAGTTGTTAATCCAGCATATTTTACTTGAGCGCACACCATTCTTTTTAATCTTTGATAACAAGGATGAATTTTTATTTGTTCAAGAGGGATCTTTAGACAATAACGATGATGACTTCAAAAACAAGCTTGAACGCATCACACGAAAATCACACATACGCATTTCGATAAATGACGTTTTGGAGGATATTGTCGATGTTTTTGGCCCCCTTGCTTGCACAGAAAAACTACCGATTCTTTCAAAGAAGGAAGCTGAAATCATTGAATTGTTGCGCACCGAAAATGCCGCAAGAGTTGAAATTCGTTACAACAACGAATCAAAACCTCATTTTGTAGAAGTAACCACAAAAAACCTTATTAGTGAAAGAGCTCGTTTGAACGAATTGATTCTTTCAAGGGGTTACCAAGATATTACATTTAAAACCCAAAATGGACAGGTTGTGTATTGTGAAAAAACCACCAAATATAAACTTGATACCAAATAACTTGGATCAATTGTAAATAGCGCAAATTACCTAATACCTAGGAATGCGAGCACATCCATAATTTGAAATGGATTTGTCAAAAGAAGAACGAAAAAAAAGATTAATTGAGAGAATTAGTAAGCAGAAAAAAATGACAATAGAACAAGCAACAGAATACCTTGCTGTTCTCGAAACTTACTGTGAATTAGTAATAAAGTACACTTTATTTAAAGGTAATGAATAGATTGAAGGATTTTGAAAAACTCTATGGACTGAGCACCAAAAAGAATAACCGCAACAAAGCGATTATCTATACCCGTGTGTCAACCAAAGAGCAGGCTGACAACAATACCAGTTTGGCTACTCAAAAGCAATATTGTGAAGATTTCGCCTTGAAAAATGGCTACGAAGTTGTGGAATATTTTGGTGGAACCTATGAGTCCGCTAAAACCGATGAACGCAAAGAATTTCAGCGCATGATTAAATATGCTCGTCAGAATTCGACCATCGGTTACATCCTGATCTATTCCTATGACCGTTTCTCTCGTTCAGGGGCCAATGCCTCATACATTGCTGACGAACTTAAGAAACAAGGAATTACGCTGATCGCCGTCACACAAAAAGTAGATACTTCAAATGCAGGAGGAATCATGCAGCAAGATTTCTTCTTTTTGTTAAGCCGTTTTGACAACGAAATGCGCAGAGATAAGACCAAAACTGGAATGACGGAGTTATTACGCAAAGGTTATTGGCTATGGACGCCACCTAGGGGCTATCAGAACCTCAAAAAGCACCACAGAGCCGTAGATTGGGAAATTGTTGTAACCGCAGAAGGGGACTTGCTCAGACAAGCTTTTCAGTGGAGACGCCATAATACCTTCAGTTCAGCAGAAATAGTCAGAAAGCTCAATGCTCAGGGAATGAAGATTGATGAAAAACGCCTACACGATATTTTTAACAATCCGTTTTATTGTGGGATTCTCATTTCAAAAATGCTTCCAGGTGAAATCATTCAGGGCCAACACGAACCTTTGGTTTCACAAGAAGATTTCTTGTCCATTCATGCTCCTGCGAGTAAAGTGGTCAGTAAAACCTATGAAACCATGTCTTTGGACTTGCCTCTAAAGAAATCTTTGCGTTGTCCAACCTGCAATCATTTAATGACTGGCTTCTATGTAAAATCAAAAGACCTGTTCTATTACAAATGTCAAAAGAAATGCATTGGGGTGAATGTGAGTGCTAAAAAATTACACGATGCATTCTTGGATTTACTCAAATCATACCAACTCGATTTAAGTGAGTTAGAAAATGAGATTTTGCCAGAAATTATGCAATACAAACTGCTTGAACTCTCAAAAGAGGATGCCAATGAAATATCAGCAACTAAATCGAGAATAACGCAGGTAAAGAAAGATCTAGAAGTCATCGAAGAACGTTATGCTACAGGGAAAATAGATGCGCTTATTTACACGAAGTTTAGTGAAAAGTATAAAACTGAGTTGGCTGAATTAGAGCAAAAATTGATGAACCCTCACATGACGAGTTCTAACCTTAAAAAATGCATCAAAAACGGACTTGAAATCGCCCGTAAACTCAGTAATCTATGGGAATCTGCGGATGTGTTCGGTAAACACAAATTGCAACATATTTTATTTCCAAACGGATTCACTTACGACAAGCAAAATGGCAGAGTTCTAACTTTTAGAACCAACATTTTAATTGAGTTAACTCGTTGTTTTTCAGATGCTTTTAAGGAAATAAAAAACGGAGATTCGATCAATTTTGACCAAATCTCCGCTCGAGTGACCCCGGAGGGATTCTAACCCACAACCGCTGGAGCCGAAATCCAGTGCGCTATACAGTTGCGCCACGGAGCCAATTGGATCAACGTGGATATGTGATCCCCGCCTACCTATGTACAAAGATACACTCGATTTTTTGTTTTGTCAATGAATTTATCGTTCATCAACTCATTTTTCCAATGGCGCAACTGACATAAGATTTTGTTTTTGAAAGTAGGTCGTTGTTTCCAAGCTCGGGATATCCAAGTCCCGCGAGTTTTTCAATGAGCACATGTCGATCGGCGTGTCCCGTGACTTCAATTACTCCGCTTTCGATATCAACATGAATGGACTCCACCCCTACTACTTTTCGGAGGGATTTTTCAACGCTGGAAACACATCCACCGCATTTTAAATTTTCTACTTGAATGATCATGGTTTCTTGTTTTATAGCAAGTTACAAGCTATACAAGATTCTATGTGTAACGCAGGTTACCTATCCCCCTAAAAAGGCTCCCTCCTTCAAGGAATACGGTGAAATGAAAATGCGTTTGGCCTGCAACTGTCGCAAGACCCACCGAGTTTTAATCGCTGCCAATGGTGCCATGCGCTTGCGTATCGCGATGATGTGTGGATTCTCGTCCCGCTCGGCTTGACTCGAAGCTATAATGCGATGTAACATGTCCATGAAATGATCATATTGAACTTCATGTGCGCGTCCTTCGGCGATGAACGGTCGCTCATGCATGAGCTCAAAGAAGGTTTCAAAGCTTCCGGATGCACCGATGAGCATGTGGCTGTTTAAGGAGCGTAAAAATGAGCCGCAGGCGGACTCTAAATAGTTTTCAAGGGTTTGGATATCCTCAGTGGACATCGGATCAGAAAAGTTAAATAATTGGTAAATACGGGATACGCCTATATTGAAGGAATCCATGTCGATCACACCTTCTTCATCGGCTAAAATAAATTCCGTGCTTCCGCCACCAATGTCCATGATGACACCCGATTCTTCAAAGTCCATGGTTTGATGAACGCCACAGTAAATCAATTGAGCTTCTGCCAATCCTGAAATGACTTCGATGTGCAATCCCAATTCATCTTGTACTCGTTGGATTAATTCTGAACGATTTTCGGCATCGCGTATGGCTGAGGTGCCGATCGCTCGGATATCCTTAACGCCTTTTGATTGACAGATCGCAACATAACGTGTCAAACAAACCACAGCACGTTCCATCGCATCCGACGTTATGCGTTTTTCGTGAATCCCTCCCATGCCGAGTGCAACGCCTTCTTTTTCGGAATGCAGCGTACGAATTTGTCCATCTGGAGCCATCTCTGCAATCATTAAATTGAATGTATTTGTACCTAAATCAATGAGTGCTTTCATGGCAATGAAATTCGTTAAGACTTAAACATGCGCCAAATTTGTGTCCATCGCAAACGATGTCCAAATTGAAGTATGCCATTTTTGTACAGTCGACCTGCGATTTGCAACATCAACACAGCTGAAAGTAAAATAATGAATAAGTGAATCCAAATGAGGTAATAGGACTCAATCGGAACGCCTTGCGCCAATTGAATCATGACCACCATCGGTGCGGTAAATGGCACATAACTCATCCATCCCGCAAAGGTGGAATCCGGATATTGAATGTACATGTATCCCGATAAAATGGAAAAGCCAAGCAACAATAATATCGGCATGACAAATTGTTGTCCGTCGCTTTCAGTTCCTGTCATCGCGCCAATCATGCTGAAGAATGCTCCGTAGAAATAATACGCCGCCATGAAGAAGAGGACAAAGTGTATGCTCATCCAAACATAATCAATGCGGGCATAGACCAAATCCAAAATTGGATTGCTACTCATTCCTTCTTGCGTGGCAATCACTTGCGATTGGACATCCGCGGACATCTGAACACCTTGCCAATTCGCTGGATTCAACATGTCAGGGAAAATCGTCTGACGGAAAATCCACAAACCTAATCCGATTAACACCGACCAAACCAGCAATTGAAACAATGCCGCCAAAGCAATTCCGGTCATTTTTCCAAGCATCAGTTGACGTGGTTTCACGGCGGATAATAAAACTTCCACAATGCGGTTGCTTTTCTCCTTTGCCGTACTGCGCAAGATGGTCATTCCGTATATTCCAATGAACAAGAATATCAAGGCTCCGAAGACAAATCCAACCCAACTTTCTAGGTCACTGGACTCGTTTTTCGGATCGTAGACATTTCGAAAATCCATGATCAACGGTTGCTTGATGCGACGGAAATGATCCAAGGATAAATTCGTAAAGGATTCAACGACCAACTCTTCAATGCGTCGTTCCATTTGAAACTTCAATTGCATTTTGACATCCAACGAAGGATTCGTGCGGTAAAACACAAAAGCTTTTTTGTTGATGAGGATTTTCTCGTTGATCTCCACCATTGCATCGAACTTTTGGTATTGGGACCCATCGCGGAATTCTTCAATTTCCACGTAATCGTCAATAAAAAAGTAATGTACTTCGTGTTCGGCCTGTGCCATGACGCGGTGATCCATTAATTCTGCCGGATCAACAATTAATACATTGATGCTTTTTTTACCTTCATCTCCCGCTTTAAAGAGAAAAGCCAACATCACCAAACAAATGATGGGACCAATGAACAACATCCACAAGAACGTACGATTCCAAACGCGTTCCGACCATTCTCTTTTTGTTAGTAACCAGAAATTACGCATGAACTTCCTCCTTTCCTCGAATGATGTCGATGAATACTTCTTGCATCGACGGTAGTTTCTTTTCGATTAATTCCAATTCTACTTTCCCAACTAACGCGTTGATCAAATCGTTCATTTGACTCGTTCCACGCATTTTCAATTTCGCCATAAATCGATTGTCACCAATTTCTTCGTGTCCAAGCAATTCAAAGTCTGTCCAAAGTGCATTCACAAATCCAATCATGTTTCCTTTGAATCGAACGACATATTCGCCTTGATTGTGTTGTTCACGTAAATTCCACACGGTGTCCTCGGCTAATTTTTTCGCTTCGTGAATCAAACTGGCGCGATCGCAAATTTCATCCACGCTTTGCATATTGTGTGTTGAAAGGATGATGGTTTTTCCACTCGCTTTCAATTCTTTCATTTCCGTTAATATCAATTCCACGTTCACGGGATCGAATCCACTCAATGGTTCATCTAGCACCAACAATTGCGGATCGTGCACCAAAGCGGCAATGAATTGCACTTTTTGCGCCATCCCTTTGGATAAGGATTCCACGCGTTTTGTACGCCAATCTTGAATCCCAAATTTCGTCAACCAATGGGTCACATTTCGCTGCGCTTCATGTTTGGTTAAGCCGCGCAATTGAGCGAGAAAAATCAATTGTTCTTCCACTTGCATGTTTTTATACAAGCCTCGTTCCTCGGGTAGGTAACCAATTTGCGCCAACTGTTGTTGCGCCATTAATTGTCCATTGAATCGAATGATTCCAGCATCGGCTTCAATGATTTGATTGATGATGCGGATCAAGGTTGTCTTCCCTGCTCCATTCGGACCAAGCAAGCCATAAATTTCTCCTTGTCCAACAGACAACGAAACGTCATCAAGGGCCATTTTCCGTTGAAAGGATTTTTGAAGGTGATTGATTTCAAGCATAACAAGGGTAAAGCTAAAAAAAAGCGGAGAATTCCTACATGCTTCGCATGATTTCTTTCCAACTTGGCCAGCGATACATGCGTTTGAAGAGCAAAAATAAGCTCGGCAATAAGATCAATAAGAAAAAGAGTGAAGACCATCCCGATCCTGGATCTTGATGATTGATGAACAAAGCATCCGTTCGGAACACTTGCCAATCGGTCGTCACGAAAATAGCAGCAATGAGGTTATTCGCGGTGTGATAACCTATGGCCAATTCCAAGCCATCATCCACAGTGGTAACTAATGCCAAAAACAATCCGGAGAGGAAATAATACACCAACATGTGGTAGCCCATTTCTTGCACTTCTGGATTTCCAATATGCATCAATCCAAACATCAGGGAACTTAATAAAATCGAAGTTCCGATGCGTTTAATGCGCAGTTTTAATCCCTTCAATAAATAGGAACGAAACAACAATTCTTCACAAGCAGTTTGAATTGGCAACATCAGCAAACTCACCAGCAACAGAGGGAAAAACTTGGATGGATTAAACTGAAAGTTAAATGCTTGTCCGTGTCCAAAAGAATCGGCATAAATCTGAATGGACAAGAGTCCAACCATCACGATGAACATCAAAAAGAATGCGAAAAACAAGCGCTTCCATCGAAATGTTTCCATTGCGGTAAATGCTTGAATTAATGGACGTTGATGCATCCATCGATGGTGAATCAAAACACCCGTGAAAACAAGAAAATATGGAAAAAGTACCCAAAACAAAAAACGCGTGTGTCCCATTGTTTGATAGAACTCCGCATCCATGGATTGAATGGATAAGCTAGGGAAATTAAAGTGAATGTCGACTAAAACCCCCAAGCTTCCAACAAAGTACAAAATGAAAATAAGGAGAATCCCACTGACATATGTCAAAGGTGAGTTGTTTCCCTTTTCAGCTAAATCGATAAATTTCATCAATGGAACATGTCGCGCATGCGCTTAAAGAATCCTTTTTCTTTCTGTGCTGCGCTCGGACTAAAGTTCTCACTTTCTTTTAACTTTTCCAAGATTTCTTTTTCTTCTTTTGAAACCTCGGTTGGCGTATAGACATGAATGTGTACAAATTGATCTCCTGTGCCGTATCCTTGAACACTTGGCAATCCTTTACCACGTAGGCGTAAAACCTTACCACTTTGCGTCCCTGGTTCCACTTTGATTTTCGCTTTACCACCGATTGTTGGTACTTCAATGGACTCACCAAGTACGGCATCTACGAAATTGATGTAAGCATCGAAATGTACGTTTTCGCCTTCGCGACGCAACTCTTCGTGCTCCACTTCTTCGATGACAACGATTAAATCTCCTGCCACTCCGTTAAATGGACCTGCATTCCCACGTCCTTGAACACTCAACTGCATGCCCTCCTCTACTCCTGCTGGAATTTCAATTTCGATGACTTCTTCTTGACGTTTCAATCCTTGCGCATCTGCATCCGCTGGTTTTTTGTCGATGGACTTCCCAGCACCTTGACAAACGTGGCAAGCCGATTGTGTTTGCATGGCACCTAAAAAAGTTTGGGCAACACGTGTGATGCGTCCAGTACCATTACAGGTTGAACAATTTTTATAGGTCACGCCTTCCGCGTTAACCAATTTGTTCACTTTGATTTTCTTTTTAACCCCATTGGCAATTTCCTCCAAGGTTAATTTCATTTTTACACGAAGGTTGGTTCCACGAACAGTGCGGGATCCTCCTCCACTGCGAGATCCACCAAAACTTCCACCGAAAGCACCACCGAAAATATCCCCAAATTGCGAGAAGATATCATCCATGTTCATGCCTCCACCGAAGCCACCTTGCCCACCCATTCCGGCGTGTCCAAAGCGATCGTATTGCGCACGTTTTTCGCTGTTACTCAATACTTCGTATGCTTCTGCAGCTTCTTTAAATTTATCCTCCGCAGTTGCATCATCTGGATTTTTATCCGGGTGATACTTAATCGCTAATTTGCGGTAAGCTTTTTTGATTTCCGCTTCATCGGCATTTTTGGAAACACCTAGAACTTCGTAATAATCTCTTTTTTGACTCATAATGTGGGTCCGGGTTATTGTCCTACGACTACTTTCGCAAAACGAATCACTTTATCGTTTAAATAATATCCTTTTTCTACGTCCTCGATGACCTTACCAACCATCTTTTTATCCGGTGCTGGAATGTTCGCAATTGCCTCGTGTAGGTCACTATCGAATTGAACTCCTTTGGCTTCCATGGCTTTCAATCCTTTTCCATCCAAAACTCCTTTCAATAAATTGTGAATCAAGTGAAAACCTTCTTTGATGCTGTCAGCATCGTCCAATTTTTCATTATTGGCGATGGCACGTTCAAAGTTGTCCATCACAGGAAGTAACTTTTGAATTAAATCCTTGTTCGCCGTTGCAATGAGTTGCAAACGCTCTTCATTCGTGCGACGACGGTAATTTTCAAATTCAGCATACAAACGCAAAAAACGATCGTTTAACTCCGCATACTTCTCTTCTGCTGTTGGTTCTTTTGGAGCCTCTTCACTTGTTTCTTCTACGTTCACTTCGGTTGTTTCCGTTGTCTCTTCGTGTTGATCTTGTGTTTGATCAGCTCTCAATTCGTCCTTCTCTTCTGACATATGTTGAAATTTTAATTCGTTTTTGGGTTCGCAAAGATAAGACCATTGTGAAAATTAAGTCAAGGTGTCAGCAAGTTTGTGCATTTCCTTGAAAAGTTGTCAGTAAAAATCATCAATCGTCAATTTTCAGCGTAAATTTGTCGCACTAAGAATATCCCCATGAACGTAATTACTCGCTTGTTGATTTTTGTCGGATGCATGCTATCCTTTTGCACCTTAAACGCTCAATTGCTTTATCAAATTTCCGGAAATGGGCTAACGAAAAACTCCTACATTTTTGGAACCATTCACACCATGCCAAAGGAAGATTTCAAGATGCCAAAAAAAGTATTAGACGCGTTAAAGTCCTCGGAAATGGTGGCCCTGGAAATTGACCTAAACATGACGATGTCCGAACAAATCGAACTTGCTAAAATGACCTTGCTTCCGAATGGCGAAACGCTAAAAAATTACATGACGGATTCAGCATATACGAAACTTAAATCGTACTGCATGGATTCCCTTGCTTGGAAAGAAGCGAAATTCGAAAAATACAGCCACATGAAACCTTTCTTTTTTAGCTCTGTCGTGCTTCAAGAGAAAATTGGTAAACAAAAATCATTTGAAATGGAATTCCAAAAATTGGCAAAGCAATACGATAAACCTTTGATGGGATTAGAAACGGTGATGTATCAAATGGAAACCATTGACCGCATTAGCATCAAGGATCAAATTCCATTCATGGATGACTTTTCAAATATGTCGGATTTCAATGTTATGTTCGATTTGTACATGAAAGAAGACATCAAGGGATTGTACACCTTGATTTCCTCTGAGACGGACATGCTTCCGGAATTTAACCACTGGTTTTTGGATGTGCGAAATGCCAATTGGATTCCGGTGATTGAAAAGCAAATCCATCAACAAGGAACCTTCATCGCTGTCGGTGCCGGACACCTCGGTGGAACAAATGGCGTCCTTGAGTTGTTACGCAAACAAGGATACGCGGTCGATGGAATAAGCGATCAATTAAAGAACTAACAAACCGAAAGATCATTAGCACTCCGCCGCGGCGGAAGCAAATTAGCACATTAGCAAATTAACCCATGAACACAGAATTTCAACGCATCATCGAATACAGACGTTCAAATAGAAAGTTTGACGCGAACACACCCGTTCCAAACGAAGTGATTCAAACTAGCATCGAACGAGCGATACTTTCGCCGAACAGCAGTAACATGCAACTTTGGGAATTCCATTGGATTCAGTCCAAGGACATGTTAGAAACGTTTGTTCCCTTGTGTCTTGGACAAAGTGCCGCACAAACTGCGCAGCAGATGGTGGTTTTCGTGACACGCAAGGACAAATGGAAAAGCCGTGCAAAATGGAATTTAGACATGGTGAAATCAACCATTGAAGGTGAGCCAAACAAAGCTCAAAAAATGGGCATGAATTACTATGGCAAAATCATGCCGCTTGTCTATAGCAATGATCCATTTGGATTTATGAGTTTACTGCGTCGCAGCATCAGTTTCTTCGCTGGACTCAGAAAACCTTTTGTTCGAACTGGGGGAATCGCAAATCAACGCATTGGCGCCCATAAATCCTGCGCACTTGCCGCACAAACATTTATGTTGTCAATCGCCGCTGAAGGATTCCATACGTGTCCAATGGAAGGGTTCGACGAGAAACGTGTCAAAAAGGCCTTAAACTTACCGAGAGGCGCTGAAATCAATATGATTATTTCAGTTGGACTTGGGACAGAACCGGGAATCTGGGGTCCGAGAATGCGCGTTCCAAATGAGGAGGTGATTTTTACCCATTAATTTCCTTTACGGCACAGCTGTTCGAAATTCCGAATTCCGACGCGCAGCGCAGGTGACATCGGATGTTCTTGAATGAGTTCAATGACCGCATCAACTTCTTGTTTGATTTCTGGATAGCGTTCAACAAACGCCACTAACTTATACAAACCATACACGCGCAAAGCGACTTTATTCTCCTCGCTTTTTACGTGCAGGATTAATGCATCGAGGAAATCGCTTTCGCGGTAATCTGTCAAGGGAAACTCCAACAAACAAACGAGCATATTTCGTAAAATGGACTGATGCTTCGACTGTAAAAAACAATCGATAAAAGCGTGCTCATATGCTGCCAACAAGGTCCAATCGTGCTTTGCCACATGAATAAGCAACCAGGATGCGTGCGCCGGCAAAGGCGCTTTCTTCGTTCCCAAAGCCAGTTCAACGAGTGCTGGAATATCCTCGGGATGCGTGACAAAATGCCGATGCCATTCTGTAAACTTCGGTTCCTGAAACCGTGCAATTAAGGCTTCTTCTACGTTCATGTTTAGAAAAAGAAAAAGCGAGTTTACACTCGCTTTTCGTTGTTTTTATCCTTCTTTCGTTTCTGCGTCACCAGAAGCACTTTTCTTCGTTGCTTTCGGTTTCTTGATGGTGACTTTCAATTCGTCTTTCCCATCTTCATGGTCCAACAAAATGGTATCGCCTTCCACCAAGTTCGCATTTATGATTTCCTCCGCAAGCGGATCTTCGATGAATTTCTGGATGGCACGTTTCATTGGACGCGCACCAAATTTCTCGTCGTATCCTTTCTCCAAAATGAAGTCTTTCGCTTTTTCAGTGCTTTCCACGAAATACCCCATTCCTTTGATGCGTGCATGCAATTTCTCTAATTCAATGTCGATGATTTTGTGAATGTCTTCACGACTCAAGGACTTGAACATAATCATATCGTCCACACGGTTCAAGAATTCTGGAGAGAATGCTTTTCTCAGAGCATTTTGAATCACCAATTTCGAGTTCGCTTCTTTTGCCTCTTCTTGGGATTTCGTTCCGAATCCAACACCCGTTCCGAAATCTGCCAATTGACGTGCGCCAATATTCGAAGTCATGATTAAAATGGTATTCTTAAAGTCAATTTTACGACCGAGACCGTCTGTCATGTGTCCATCGTCCAACACTTGCAATAACAAGTTAAACACATCTGGATGCGCTTTCTCGATTTCATCCAATAGAATGATCGCGTATGGTTTACGACGTACTTTTTCCGTTAATTGTCCACCTTCTTCGTACCCAACGTATCCCGGAGGTGCTCCAACCAAACGAGAAATGGAGAATTTCTCCATGTACTCGGACATATCGATGCGGATCAACGCATCTTCAGAGTCGAATAAATTCTTCGCTAGGACTTTCGCTAATTGTGTTTTACCAACACCCGTTGGTCCTAAGAAAAAGAAGGAACCGATTGGCTTATTAGGATCTTTTAATCCCGCACGATTACGTTGAATGGCTTTCACCACTTTATCCACCGCCTCATCTTGTCCAATGACTTTCCCACGAATGGTTTCTGCCATTTTCACCAATTTGCCCATTTCGGACTCCGATACTTTGGTCACAGGAATGCCACACATCATGGAAACAACTTCCGCCACATGTTCTTCCGTTACAACGACACGGTTATTTTTGGATTCTTCCTCCCATTTCGTTTTCGCGGCTTCTAATTGCTCTTGCAATTTGCGTTCATTGTCGCGCAATTCAGCAGCTTTCTCGTATTGTTGAGAGCGAATCACTTCCGCTTTCTGCTCTTTTAAGGCTTCAATCTTCGCCTCGATGTCCACAATTTCTTGCGGCACATTGATGTTTGTGATGTGAACGCGGGACCCAACCTCATCCATCGCATCAATTGCTTTGTCTGGAAGGTGTCGGTCTGTAATGTAACGCTCTGTCAATTTTACGCACGAAGCAATCGCTTCCGGCGTATAGGTCACCGAGTGATGTTCTTCGTAGCGTTCTTTGATGTTATTCAAAATTTGAATCGTTTCATCCACTGAAGTCGGCTCGATAATCACTTTCTGGAAACGGCGTTCTAACGCGCCATCTTTCTCAATGTATTGACGGTATTCGTCCAAGGTAGTCGCACCGATTGCTTGCATCTCTCCACGTGCCAATGCTGGCTTAAACATGTTAGACGCATCCAACGAACCACTCGCTCCACCCGCACCAATGATGGTATGGATTTCATCGATGAACAAAATGATGTCTGGATTTTTTTCAATCTCTTGCATCACCGCCTTCATGCGCTCTTCGAATTGTCCACGGTATTTGGTGCCAGCCACTAAGGACGCTAAATCCAAAGAAACAATGCGTTTGTTAAATAAAATACGTGACACTTTGCGTTGCACGATGCGCAAGGCAAGTCCTTCCGCAATTGCACTTTTCCCCACACCTGGTTCACCAATTAAAATTGGATTGTTCTTTTTACGGCGAGAAAGAATTTGACTCACTCGTTCAATTTCCTTTTCACGTCCAACAATTGGATCCAATTTCCCCGCTTCAGCCATTTTGGTCAAATCGCGACCAAAATTGTCCAATACAGGTGTTTTAGATTTCGGGTCCACAGGTTTGCGTTGTGCACCACCGTAGTTTTCTTCTTCCTCTCCTCCGCTATTGCTCGGGAATTCAGCTCTTGGTTGTTTGCGTTCTTCTAACATAACTTCGTATTCGTCTCGTGCATTTTCGTACATCACACCATATTTATTTAGGACTTGACAAGCCACGCAGTCTTCATTGCGTAAAATTGTCAACAGCAAATGTTCCGTACCAATAATCGGTGACTTGAACTCCTTCGCCTCCAAATAAGATTGTTTGATGATGTTCTCGGTTTGTTTTAATAAGGGTAAATTGAGATTTGCAATGTAGGACACAGAAGATTTTGTGAGAATCTTCTCGATTTCCGACTTCACTTGATTTAGATCCAGGTTGAATTCTTGTAAAATATGAACTCCTGTCCCCTCGTTCAAGCGAATTAATCCCAACAATAAATGTTCGGCACCAACGAATTCATTCATCAAACGTACGGCCTCATCTCGGCTGTAGCTGATTAAATCCTTGACGCGCGGTGAAAATTTCGCTTCCATGTGTTCACTTTTTAAGCAATACAAATATAACTTTTATATTTCGCAACGACTGTTAATTATTCACAATTTATGCAGTGATTTTGTTAGTAAAATTAGCTAGACCGCCTAGTTCAGCGTCCTTATTTCATTAATTTTGAATGCTTAAATTGACGAGCAGAATTTAATTATCAATAAACATGGCTGAAGGAGAAAAAATTATTCAGATAAACATTGAGGATGAAATGAAATCAGCGTACATCGATTATTCGATGTCCGTTATTGTTTCACGTGCCTTACCTGATGTACGAGATGGATTCAAACCTGTACACAGAAGGGTTTTGTATGGAATGCAAGACTTGGGTGTTTATTCGAATCGACCTTATAAGAAATCCGCGAGAATTGTCGGTGAAGTATTAGGAAAGTATCACCCGCACGGGGATAGTTCTGTATATGATACGATGGTGCGTATGGCACAACCATGGTCTTTGCGTTATCCGTTGGTGGATGGACAAGGAAACTTTGGTTCAGTCGATGGTGATAGTCCAGCAGCAATGCGTTATACCGAAGCACGTCTTCGTAAAATCGCCGAAGAAATGTTGGGCGATTTGGAAAAAGAAACGGTGGACTTCACGGCGAACTTCGATGATAGTTTAGAGGAACCAAGTGTCCTTCCAACAAAAATACCAAACCTACTTGTGAACGGTGCCGCTGGTATCGCAGTCGGAATGGCTACAAACATGGCTCCACACAACTTGACAGAGGTCATTGATGGAATTGTTGCCTACGTAGACAATAAAGACATTTCAGGTGAGGAATTATTGCAATATGTAAAAGCACCAGATTTCCCGACAGGTGGAATCATATATGGATACGAGGGTGTCCGTGATGCCTTATTAACAGGACGCGGAAGAATCGTGATTCGTGGAAAAGCGGAAATTGAAGAGGAAAATGGACGCGAACAAATCATCGTAACTGAAATTCCTTACCAAGTCAACAAGGCGGAAATGATCAAAAAGATCGCTGAGTTGGTGAACGATAAAAAAATCGAAGGAATCTCTGATTTACGTGACGAATCTGACCGTAACGGAATGCGCATCGTATTCGAAATCAAACGCGATGCGATTGCGAATGTGGTCCTCAATAAATTGTACAAATTCACCGCTTTGCAAACGTCGTTCTCAGTGAACAATATTTGTTTGGTGGAAGGACGTCCTCGCATGATGGCGTTGCGCGACTTAATTCAAGAGTTCGTGGAATTCCGTCATGAGGTGGTGATTCGTCGTACGAAATTTGACTTAAGAAAAGCGGAAGAACGCGCACACATATTAGAAGGACTCATCATCGCTTCTGATAACATCGACGAAGTCATTGAAATCATCAAGTCTTCTCCAAGTCCAGATGAAGCGAGAGAGCGTCTGTCCGTTCGCTTTGGATTATCGGAAATTCAAACGCGTGCAATCGTGGACATGCGTCTACGCCAATTGACCGGACTTGAGCAAGATAAATTGCGTGCAGAATACGACGATTTAATGAAATTAATCGCGGATTTGAAAGACATCCTTGCGAATGAGGAACGCCGCATGCAAATCATCAAAGATGAATTGCTTGAAATGCGCGATAAATATGGCGATGAGCGTCGTTCACGCATCGAGTACTCAGCGAGCGAAATGCGCATGGAGGACTTAATCGCGGATGAGGAAGTAGTTGTTACTATCTCTCACGCTGGATACATCAAACGTACAAACTTAGCAGAATACAAAGTTCAAAACAGAGGTGGAATGGGATCCAAAGGATCTGCGACACGCGACCAAGATTTCTTGGAGCATTTGTTTGTTGCAACGAACCACAACTACTTATTGATCTTTACAGAAAAAGGAAGATGTTTCTGGATGCGCGTGTACGAAATTCCTGAAGGAAATAAAACATCCAAAGGAAGAGCGATCCAAAACTTGATCAACATTCCACAAGATGACAAAGTAAAAGCATACGTAAAAGTACTTGACTTAACCGATAAGGATTACGTTGAAAACAACTTTATCGTGATGTGTACGAAACAAGGTGTCATCAAGAAAACGTCTTTGGAAGCATATTCTCGTCCACGTTCTAATGGTATTAACGCCATCGGTATCCGTGAAAACGATGAATTGTTAGAAGCTAAATTGACAAACGGAACGAACGAAATCGTTTTAGCGACAAGTTCTGGACGCGCCATTCGTTTCAATGAATCGACTGTTCGTCCAATGGGTAGAAATGCCTCTGGAGTTCGTGGAGTTACGTTAACAAGCGATGACGACTGTGTAATTGGAATGATTTGCGTCGAAGATATTTTCTCAACCATTTTGGTGGTTTCTGAGAAAGGATATGGAAAACGCACTTACTTGAATGATCCGGAGGACAAAGAACCAGTATACCGCATCACGAACCGCGGTGGTAAAGGGGTGAAAACGCTGAACATTACGGACAAAACGGGTAAATTACTTTCGATTCAAAACGTATTCGACGAAGACGATTTAATGATCATCACGAAATCTGGTGTAACCATCCGCATGCACGTGGATACGATCCGCACTATGGGAAGAGCTGCACAAGGAGTTCGCTTGATCAACTTGAAAGCAAATGCTGAAATCGCTGCCATTGCACGTGTACCGAGAACAGAGGATGAAGATGAGGACATCGAAATCATTGAAGGTGCAGATATTCCATTGACGGATGAATCTGCAGATTCTGGCACAGAAATTGAAACAGGCGACGAAGCTTAATTAATTAGAATAGATCAAATAGAAGGATATGAAACGAAACTTCATGAAACTAACGGCAGTAATCGCATTTTCTGCCTTGACTTTTGGATCGTTTGCACAGAAAAAAAATGTGACGGACGCCATTATGACCTACAAAAAGTACAATCCGATGGCGAACGGAATCGAACCTTCTATTAAAACAGTAGAAGAAGCGCGCAAGTTCATCGATTTAGCTTCTGTAAACCCGGAAACGGCGGAGGATTTCAAAATGCACTTGTATCGTGCGGAGATTTACTACAGCTTAATTGAAGTTGCAACTTTGAATGCTGCGAAAGTTCCGTTGGATGAAGCAAAAATGAAAGAATACGAAACAATTTCGAAAGCATCCTTCAAAAAAGTTTTGGACGACCCAAAGAAAACGTATTCTGGCGACGCGCAAACGTTTATTGGATTCCGCTCGGACATGATGTTCAATCAAGGTTTGGATGCCTACAACAATAAAAAATACGATGAGGCTTTAAATTCCTTCTTAGTTTCTTATTACTTGCGCTCATTCATCAACGAAGAGTACAAAGATGCGGAAATCAATGCCACGTTAAGTTTGAATAACCACGTCGATAAATTAATCGACGCCAAAGAATTCGACAAAGCGGTGGTAGCAGTAAATAGTGTGTTGGAAATTTTCCCAAATAACATCGACGCGTTGATTTCGATGGTGAACATCTACTTGCAAAAAGGAGATGTCGCAAATACAGAAACATACATCAACAGAGCCTTGGCAATTGATGCAAAAAACAAACAGCTGTATTACATCCTCGGGACATCTTACATCGAGTTAAAGCAAAATGAGAAAGCCGCAGAAGCACTTTCAAAAGCGATTGAAATCGACCCTGAGTACAACGAGGCTTTATACCAATTAGGAGCGCACTACTACAACTGGGCAGCTGAAACAAGAACAGCAGCGATGAATTTGGACATGAAAGATCCAAAAGCAAAAGAAATGGAGAAAAGAGCAAATGAGTTGTTTACATTGGCCTTAACTCCATTGGAAAAATACATCGAGAAAAATCCAAACGAAAAATCCATTTTGGATATCTTGTACAAAACCAACACGAAGCTTGGACGCATCGAGAAAGGTCAAGAGTACAAAAAACGTTTGGAAGCGTTGAAACAACAATAGACATTTTGTAATAAATAAAAGGAGGCTGCCCGATTTCGGGCAGTTTTTTTATGCCTAAAAAAATCGCCATTATTGGAGCTGGATTCTCAGGAACCATGGTCCTTCGTCAATTGTTGAACCTAGGATTCAGGGGATGCATCGACGTGTTTCAACAGGATGAAACAATGGCCCAAGGACCAGCTTATTCTGACCCAAATCCTCAATTGCTTTTGAATGTCCGAAGTGCGAACATGAGCGCCTTTCCAGACGATAAACAACACTTTCTACACTACCTCGAAAAGCATTTTCCAGATCAAGCAAATCCAAATTCTTTTTGTCCGAGGTACATTTATGGACACTACCTAAAGGAAGTGTGGAACGAAACGATGCGTTTAGCGAAAGACGCAGGAATGACGATTGCCATTCATCCAACGTTTCATTCTGAAAAATCAGACCATACACACCTTGTTCTTGCCACAGGAAACGAACTTCCACGCATCCCAAAAGGTATTTCCGTCAAGGTAAAAAAGAGCCCGTTATTCCAGGCTAATCCGTGGAAACACCATTTTCCAATCCCACCTTCGAATGAACCCATATTCATTTTAGGAAATGGCCTTACGATGGTGGATACGGTATTGAAATTGCGTCGTTCCGGTGCTAAACAACAAATCGTTGCCTTGTCGCGGCATGGCTACCACATGTTGTCTCATCCGAGTGATTCGAAAACATCCATGACAAACGACGTTCCGAATTTCACCAGACTGAATGAACTGCTCCCCTACTTCAATAGCAAACGAAAAGAAGTTTCGCTGGACGAATTTCTTCGTTGGATTGATACATGTCGTCCTTACCTTGCACAATGGTGGCAGGGATTCATGGCTGAGGAGAAACGTTTTTTTCTTCAACACTTGCGGCATTTATGGGGAACAGTTCGACACCGCATTCCAGCTGAAATTGCAGAAAAGATGCAGGAAGAAGAATCACAAGGTGGATTATCGATTCTCGCTGGAAGATTGTTGGACGCGAACATGGAAGGAGATTCATTGACTATTCGTTATACATCCAATGGACAAGAGCACCAAGTTTCCTGCTCGCTTTTTATCAATTGTACGGGCCCAGAAACCTCCATTGAACAGATGACAAATCCAAGCATTCAAGATTTTCTACAAAAACAATGGATTCAAGCAGACTCAGTTCAACAGGGGATTCTCATCGATCCAACGCGACATTTAGCGTGTGGAATTTCCAATCGAGCGATCTACCCGATTGGCAATTTATGCAAGGGCACATTCTGGGAAAGTACCGCAATCGGTGAATTGAGATCACAAGCAATTGTGATTGCAAAAGACATCATCGAGCACTAGATTAATGGATTTATTTTCTTACTTTTGACTTATGGAATTTATACATCCAGAACGGCTCTGGCTTCTTTCGCTTTTACTGGTTCCAATCATTATTCACCTTTTCCATTTTCGCCGACAAAAGGTCCTTTACTTTTCTTCCTTAAAATTCATTCGTTTCATTGAACAGGAGAATAAGTCCACTCAAAAATTGCGTCACTTACTGGTTTTAATCAGTCGCTGTTTAGCCTTGATTTTCATTGTCTTAGCTTTTGCAATGCCGATCATTCCATTGAAGGATTCAGCAAGCAAAGGAGGGAAAAATGTTTTGGCCATTTACATTGACAATTCGTTTTCCATGACTGCCATTGGCGAGGAAGGAGAACTGCTTTCCGAAGCGCGAGAAATGGCGAAACGCATGTTAGCGAAAACGCCGATAGAAACAAGGGTCTTAGTTTACACCAACAAAATGGATGGTGTCGAACAACGCTTATTGACTAAAATCGAAGCACTCGCGTACATTGACAAAATTGAGCCGACCTCCATCCACAGAAACATGGATGAAGTATTGATGTGGCAAAAGAACTTTTTGGACAAAGAGAACAACGAAGTAGAACGATTGAAAACACGCCAAATTGTTTTGCTGTCTGACTTTCAATCGAATTCCTTTTTGCTCGACAAATTGGAAGCGGACGAAAAATCGAATTATTATACTTTTCAATTTCTTGCACAGGATCCAGGGAATTTATACATCGATTCCATTTGGTTTGCGACACCTGTACACAAAGATGGCGAACCGAACGAACTCTTTGTTCGCTTGCACAATGATTCGAAATCTGATCGCGTTAACTTGGAATTGGATGCACGCATTGGCAAACAGAAACGCACCATGTTCTTGGATATCGCGCCAAACGAAAAACGCACCACTAGTTTTCCCTTCACTGAAAAAGGAACTGGCTTCAAAACGGGAATTGTCAGCATCAGCGACAAACAGTTATACTGGGACGATGACTTTTACTTTTCATACAACGTAGCTAAAAACGCGGAAGTGTTGATTTTAAATGGTGAGACTGCGAGTCCAAAAGTCGCACAAGTGTTTGCCGTTGAACCGTTTTACCACACCAATTCCCTCGCAAACACCAACTACACCAAGGACTTGCTCAATAATAGCGACCTTGTTGTGCTCAATGGATTAAATGAAGTCCCATCTGGATTAAGCAGTGATTTAATCGATTTCCATGAAAAAGGTGGAGCCGTTTTCGTGATTCCTGGTGACCATATCCATGTTTCGGACTACAACAATCTGCTATCTGGCATTCAATTACCGCGTTTGGGAGAACTAATGTCCGACGGACTGAAAATCAACCAAATTCAATACAAGGATCCATTCTTCGTTGGCGTGTTCGAAAAAGAAAACCAAGAATTGAATTTACCCAATGTAAAAAAAGCATACCGCTTAGGTTCAGATCTTCAATCCAGTAGTTTTCCTTTGTTGAAATTCAGAAACGATGCTCCCCTATTTGTGCGTGCAGGAACCCAGTCTTTTTTGTTGAGCACGGCACTTCAAGACGACTTCGGAAACTTTACTGGAAATGCCATTTTCCCAACTCTCCTTTTAAGAGCTGGTGAATTCGCTTCACAAAACTTCCCCTTATTCGCTACTATCGGTGTTGATGCAAACATTCCTATCCGTAAAGAAATCAGTAGTGAAAAACCCATTGAACTGAAAAACGGCAAGTTCTCCTTCATTCCAAGTACGCAAAACCTCAATGGAAAAACAAAAATTTCCATCGCGGGAATGGAAGCGATTGAACGTTTAAAAGCAGGTGTTTATTCCATTCAAAATGAGGATACTCTCGGACTTCTTGCGGTGAATTACGACCGTAAAGAGTCCCTCATGAAGCAACAAACAGAAGATGAAATTCTCAAAGGATTGAGCGATCGAGGGATAAAAAATTGTACTTTTAACACAGTCAAAGATGGACAAAGTCTCGCGGAGATTGAAATTGATAAGCCATTCGAATACTGGCGAAGCTTTTTACTCCTCGGATTATTATTCGTTCTTTCGGAAATGGCATTGATAAAATTTTGGAAATGAAAATCCTACTAAAAAACGCGAAAATCATTGATCAAACGTCCTCTCATCATGGGAAGCGCATGGACATTTTAGTCATGGACGGAAACATTCAACAAATTGCGACAAGCATTCAAGATGCTGACGCCATTGAAATGAGTTCTGCTGACCTTCACGTTTCCATGGGTTGGGTAGATTTAAAAGCCGATTTTTGCGATCCAGGAATGGAACACAAAGAAACCATTCAAAGTGGATTAGATGCAGCCTCCATGGGCGGATATACACATGTGCATGTCGTGCCAGGAACGCAACCAAGCATCGATGGAAAATCACAAATAGCCTACTTGTATCAAAAAGCAGAAGGACATTCCACTCAAATTCATGCGCTAGGTGCTTTAACGAAAGGATTAAAAGGAGAAGAATTAGCGGAATTATACGACATGTATCAAATGGGAGCCAAAGTCTTTACTGATGATACTCATTCCGTCTCTGCAGGCATTATGTACCGCGCTTTATTGTACACCAAAAACTTTGGCGGGAAAGTTTTGACTTTCAGCCGAAATGAATCCTTGGCAGGAAAAGGACAAGTGAACGAAGGCGAAGCGTCCACGCGCACTGGCTTAAAAGCAGATGCAAGTATTGCCGAAATCATCGAAATCGAACGCAATTTGCGTTTAGTGGAATATACGGATGGATCCATTCACTTGAGTGGACTTTCTACCGCAGAAAGTGTTCGTTTGGTAAAAGAAGCAAAGAAACGTGGATTGCAAGTGACTGCGGATGTTCACGTCATGAATCTTTGTTTCACTGAACAAGCCATGCTGGACTTCAATTCGCACCTAAAAGTTTTACCTGTTTTGAGAAAAGAATCAGACCGTATTGCTTTATGGGAAGGCGTGAAAGACGGAACAATTGATACCATCGTTTCCGACCATCGTCCAGCGGACACGGAAGAAAAAGAATTGGAATTTGATTTAGCGAATTTTGGTGCACCACAACTTGAAACTGTTTTTGCCGCACTGAACAGCATGAATGAATCGGATTTAGACACGGTTATTTCGGCCATCAGCGAACGAAGCAGAAACATCGCTGGCATTCAACATTCCTCGATTGAAGAAGGTACACGTGCCGACTTGAGTATCTTTGATCCAAGTTTGGCTTTCGAATGGTCTGCGGATTCAACTCACCACAGATTTAGTCCATTCAAAAACCACACAATGAAAGGGAAAGTCCTTGGCATTATTCACGGCGCGCAAGCAAGCCTTCAACAAGCCTAATGTCGAAAAAATCCTTTATACAGCAGTTTTTCAAAGAAAACAAAATGGTTGGCTCGCTCATACCGAGTTCGCGTTTTCTTGCAAAAAAAATGCTCCAACACATTCCGTTTGATTCAGCAAAGGTCATCGTAGAACTTGGACCCGGAACCGGCATTTTCACGGAAAAAATCATGGCGAAATTAGCGCCGGACACTCACTTGATTGTGATTGAACTAAATGATGTTTTCTATCATAAACTTGCCGAAAAAGCACAGCATCCAAATTGTCACATGGTACATGGTTCTGCCAGTGACCTGAAGAAAATCCTTCATGACTTAGGTTTTGAAAAAGCGGATTGCATTGTTTCTTCACTTCCACTAGCTAATTTCCCAAAAGATCTGCGTATCGATATCATGGAGGCAGTGACAAATTGTTTAACTCCCACTGGTACATTTATTCAATTCCAATACACCCTTCAATCGAAAAAACACTTTCAACGCATCTTCAAACATGTGTCCATTAATTACGCTGCATTCAACTTTCCACCAGCCTTCGTCTATCGCTGTTCGAATAGCTGATTTCTTTTGCGTATCTTTGCGCAAAATTTGAAGCATGTTAAGTGTAAATAACCTATCCCTCCAATTCGGAAAACGCGTACTTTTTGATGAAGTAAATGTGAAATTTGTGAATGGCAACTGTTATGGTGTCATTGGCGCGAATGGAGCGGGAAAATCAACGTTTTTAAAGATCTTAACGGGTGACCAAGATCCAACTACAGGTCGCGTAGAACTTGAGCCCGGAAAACGCATGGCGTTCTTGAAACAAAATCACTTTGAGTTTGATAAAGTACAAGTATTGCAAACAGTGATCATGGGACACAAACGTCTGTATGAGATCATGGTGGAAAAAGATGCGCTGTACGCTAAAGAAGATTTTTCGGATGAAGACGGTATGAAAACCGCTGAATTGGAAGGTGAATTTGCTGACCTTGAAGGATGGAATGCCGAAACAGATGCGGCTACACTTTTAAGCAACCTTGGAATCGATGAGTCCAAACATTATTTGTTGATGGAAGAACTTTCCAACGACTTAAAAGTACGTGTCCTACTTGCTCAAGCCTTATTCGGAAATCCAGATGTGTTGATTCTCGATGAGCCAACGAACGACTTGGATTTGAAAACAATTTCGTGGTTAGAGGACTTTTTATTAGACTTTAGAAATACGGTGATTGTTGTATCGCATGACCGTCACTTCTTGGATACGGTTTGTACGCACATCTGCGACATCGATTATAGCAAAATCAATATGTTTACCGGAAACTACTCGTTCTGGTATCAATCATCACAATTAGCATCTAGACAGCGTTCGGATAAAAACAAAAAAGCAGAGGATAAGAAAAAAGAACTCTTGGACTTCATCGCTCGCTTCTCTGCGAATGCCTCTAAATCGAAACAAGCTACGAGTCGCCGCAAAATGCTCGATAATTTGGACTTGGAAGAAATCCAACCATCTTCTAGACGTTACCCAGGAATTACTTTCCACCAAGACCGCGATGCTGGAAATCAAATTTTGAACATCAATCATTTGTCCAAAAGTATGGATGGAAAAACACTCATTCACGACATGAATATCACGGTGAATAAAGGTGATAAAATCGCTTTTGTATCCAAGGATTCAGTCGCGTTAACGGCATTTTTTGAGATCCTTACCGAAAACATGAAACCGGACCAAGGTGAATTCATTTATGGAACGACCATTACAACGGCTTACTTACCGAACGACAATCACCATTACTTCGATTCCAAAATTTCCTTGATCGATTGGTTGCGTCAATACGCGCAAACAGATGAGGAACGCGAGGAAGTGTATTTGCGTACTTTCTTGGGACGCATGCTTTTCACAGGTGAAGAAGCAATGAAACACGCGACGGTATTATCCGGAGGTGAAAAAGTGCGTTGTATGTTGTCAAAAATGATGTTAGCCAAAGCGAATTTGTTGTTGATGGACGAACCGACGAATCACTTGGACTTGGAGTCCATTACGGCATTGAACAATGCGATGAAAGATTTCCAAGGAACCTTGTTGTTTACTTCTCATGACCACGAATTGGTGAACACGGTAGCAAATCGCATCATTGAAATTACGCCAAATGGCATCATCGATAAAATGATGAGCTTTGATGAGTATTTGGCAGATGACAAAATCACGCAACTACAACAAGAATTGTACGCGTAATGTCCCAGGTGATTCAATTCCAAGTCTCTTGTGCTAACGCTCATCAGCGTTACATTCAATTTTCAGCGACTTTTCCGGCAACGGAGTCTCACCTTACCTTGCACTTGTCCGCATGGCGTCCTGGTCGCTACGAGCTAGGTAACTTTGCGAAAAACATCAAGGATTTTCGGGTATTCGATGATCAAAACCAAGCGCTTACCTTTGAGAAATCAAACAAAGACACATGGCAAATTCCAACCTTGGAAACGAAAACTGTCCGTGTGGAATATTCCTATTATGCCAGTGAATTAAACGCTGGATCCAGTTACTTGGACGACCAACAATTGTATTTCAATCCGGTGAATTGTTTCTTGTTCGCAGATGAAACGCATGCGTATGAATTGAGCTTAAACATTCCTTCCAATTGGAAAATCGCGAGTTCACTTCCCTTTGAAAACAACCGTTGCCAAGTTGCTCATTTTGACAAACTAGCGGATAGTCCTATTATCTGCTCTCCCAACCTTTCTAAAAAATCGTACGCAGTGAATGCGTATCAATTCCACGTTTGGTTCAATCATCAAAAACACATTGATTGGGAGCGATTATTGGTGGACTTTGAAAAATTCACTCGGGCACAAATTGCTGATTTCTCTGAATTCCCTGTTCAAGATTTTCACTTTTTAATTCACTCATTGCCGTACGCTGCCTATCATGGCGTAGAACATTTGGAAAGCACGGTGATTACCTTAGGTCCAAGTTATGAGGTGTTCGGAAGTTTGTACAAAGAATTACTCGGTGTCTCATCCCACGAATTATATCATGTCTGGAATGTGAAGAGCATTCGTCCGGCAGAAATGTTGCCTTACGATTTCAAAGCAGAAAACTACGCCGTTTCTGGCTTCGTTTACGAAGGAGTAACGACGTATTTAGGCGATTTATACCTATTGAAAAGTGGCGTTTTTACCCTCGAACAATATTTGGTCGAATTAGGAAAACAGCTGCAAAAACACATGGACAATCCAGGGCGATTGAACTACTCAGTTGCAGAGTCCTCATTTGACACATGGCTCGACGGTTACACACCTGGAGCTCCGGGACGCAAAGTTTCCATCTACACGGAGGGATGCTTATTAGCCTTCGTGTGCGACCTGAAAATCCAACAAGCAACGAAGCACCAATTCGGCATTCAAGAAGTCATGAAACGACTTTACGTTGACTTTGCAAAAAAAGGCATCGGTTACACGTGGCAAGACTACCAACAAATCTTGGAGCAAGTGAGCGGCATTTCTTTTGACGATTTCTTTCAACGTTATTTCTTTGGTATCGAATCCTACAATAACATTCTAACAGAAGCTTGTGCTTACCTTGGACTAGAAATCAAACCCGCACCAGCATCAAGTTACGCCGAGGCGAAATTGGGAATGAAAGTCCTTCCAAAAGGAACGGATGCACAGATTGTGGCGATTTATCCCGGTTCTCCTGCAGATGTCAGCGGACTGGCCATAAACGATGAAATCATCGGAGTCAATCAGGTGCGTTTGCAAAACAATTTGGATCAATGGCTTTCCTATTTTAGTGCTGAAACGAAAAGTCTTTTAGTGAATCGCAGTGGTCGTATCATGGAACTGTCCATAGAAGAAGACAACCATTCATACTACGCGATTCAATCTGTGAAACGACTGGAGACATTGAGTGAAGCGCAGCACAGCGCACTCAATCATTGGGGCAACCTATCCATCGATTAATTGACGAAATGCTTCTTTCGGGAAATTCAAAAAAGTCAATTTCTCAGTGGCTCTTGTGACCGAAGTATACAGCCAACGCAAGTAATTTTTTGATTTCATTTCCTCCGGAATAAATCCGTAGTCAATGTACACATGTTTCCATTGTCCACCTTGTGCCTTATGCACCGTGACCGCATGCGCATATTTGATTTGAAGCGCATTGAAATATGGCGACTTCATGATTTTTTGATACCGTTTATTTTTCACACGTTCATCACTAAAATCCTTTTCAATGGCGTAGAATAATTGACTTAATTTATCGCGTTTCAAGTTCGGTGATTCTTCCGTCAAACTAGCGGTATGAACGATCACAGTGATGCTTGGGACCTCTGGATAATCCACAAAACTCAAGTCCACATGAACGAACTCAAAACCATATTGCTGCTCAACTTTTCGTACCCGCTCCACACGCGCTAGCTCACCGTTTGCGATGAAGCCCATAACGGATGCTGGATCCAACCAAAAATAATTGTTCTTGACAATCATCAAAAGATCTCCACGTTCGAGGACATCCTCACGGTAAAAAAGTCGTTTGCGAATTTCTTGATTCCACTGATTCGCGCGTTTATTGGATAAGGTCAACACGATGGTATCCTCCACTCCTACTTGATCAATCGACGATTCAATCCACTCTTGGAATTCGCCACCTTCACAGCGAAAGGTGCTTTGCTCATCAATTTCATGGATAAAAGGTGTCACATAATCGGCTTGTTCTCGAATGAACGTCGCATTTTTTAGAATGGCTGAATGTTCTTGCACGCGCACAACCTCGGACAACTGACTCGCAAATACCCGAACCGTCGGAAACATGGCTTGAAACGCTTCGGCATTCAACGCAATCGATTCCTCTTGTCCAACCGGCGGTAACTGTCCCAAATCGCCAATAAAAATCAACTGACAATTGACCCCTTGAAAAACATAGTTCATGAGGTCCATCAAGACATTCGGTCCTTCGTATTCCGATTCGTTGCTAATCATGGACGATTCATCCACAAAGAACAAGGTGTTTTTATAGAGGTTTTTCGCCGGTGTGATTTTCGCATTCGTTAATTCATTTCCAGAAAAATAAATCTGCTTGTGAATGGTGCTCGCTGGATATCCAGCGAAATTGGACAACACTTTAGCCGCTCGTCCAGTAGGTGCTAATAACTTAAATCCGATTTTCTCCTGTTTCAAGGTTTTTACCAAGGCAGAAACCATGCTTGATTTTCCAGTTCCAGCAAAACCTGATAGTTGCCAGACCTTGCGTGCATAGGTATCCGTGAAGAAGGTATAAAAAGTACGCAACGCAGCGTTTTGGTCCGAAGTAAATTCAAATCCAAAATTGGCTCGGACAGCCTGCATGTACGTTTCTTCTCGTTGATCCATTTCGCTCGGGATTGTGCCTCTTATTTTTCCATTCAGAAGGCTCGGGTATAAAGTTAAATATTGTAGCTTTGTAAAGCTTGATTTATCTCAATTCCTTTCGAAAGGATGAAAGATTTTATCAACCAAGGTAAGTGACATGGAAAAAAAACTCGTTCTTGATTTTAATTCACAGCAACTTCTAATTCTATTAGAGGATGCCGCAGGTGAATGTCAGGAAAAACGCATTCCTTACGACATGAAGCGACCTTTTTCGTTGGAAGAAGTGAAGGATCATATTCGAACGGCCATGTCGGAAGCAAACTTACACCGCCTTACTTGGTTTGGAACGGATTTCACCTTCATTCCTGAAAACATCTTTCTCGAATCGGAGTTGCAAACCTATTACGAATTGAACTTTGGAAAATTAGCAAATGACCACGTGTTGCAATTCGAAAAGCTACATGTCCAACAAGCCGTTTTGGTCTATGCGGTTCCAAATTGGTTAATGGAACTCGCAACCGGCACATTACTTCAATCACATGTCCCTTCTCTCGTTCACCTCTTATTACAGAAACAATTTTCGGATAACGAAGCGAATAGCGTTTTCTTGTTCATTCAAGATGATTCATTTGTCCTTTCGGTGAAACAAAACAAACAACTTCAATTGTGTATTCCATCGGAATTCCATGGAACGACCGATATTTTATACTTCATCCTTGCGAATCAGCAAAAGATGCAACTTCCGAAAGTCAATGCCCTGCACGTTTATCCCGCAAGTGCGACCTTCGATCAAGAATCGTTTGAATCACTTTGGAAGCAATTCAAAGACTTTAGTGAATTCGACACCCATTTTTATTCTCAAGCAGCTTACCAAAAATCGATTTTGTGCGCATCATCCGTGGTTTCTTAAAAGGAAAGCGTTTCGCTACTCCGCCAAATTTCCCTTCTCGTCCAACAACCGACTTTGCGAAGGAAGGACTGTTTAATGTCCTTGAAAATCGTGTTGACTTGGAGGACATGGACGTACTGGACCTCTGTGCAGGAACCGGAAATATTTCCTTTGAATTTGTTTCTCGTGGCGTAAAACATTTATTGGCGATTGATAGTCATCCACGCTGCATTCAATACTTGAAAGGAAACATTCGCGACTTGAAAATCGAAGCGCAAATGCAGGCTTATAAGTCGGACTGTGTCGTGTATTGCCGCAATGCTCAAAACGTACAATACGACTTAATTTTTACTGATCCACCGTTTCATTTGAACTTTCACGAAGAATTGATTCAAACGATTTTCGATAAGAAGTTATTGAAACCGGGGGGACTTCTCATTGTGGAGCATGGGAAACAAACGAATTTGGAAGCACTTCCTCAATTCAGCTTTTCTCGTAACTTTGGAAATGTACATTTTAGTTTTTTAAGCGATGAAGCGTAAAGGATTATTTCCAGGATCGTTCGATCCATTCACCAAGGGGCATGAAGCCGTCGTGTTAAAAGCGCTCGAGGTTTTTGATGAAATCGTTATTGGCGTAGGAATCAACAGTAAAAAACAGAGTTACTTTACGGTTGAAAGCCGAATCGCACACATTACAGCGCTTTTCGCAGAGTATCCAGCGGTGAGTGTGAAAACGTATCAGAAACTGACGGTGGACTTCTGTAAGGACATCGAAGCGTCCCATATTATCCGCGGACTTCGGGATTCCAAAGATTTTGAGTACGAGAAAACGATCGGTCACATGAATCATGCGATTTCGGGTATAGAAACCGTGTTCTTTTTAACCAGTCAGGAACACAGTGCCATTAATTCGTCCATCATTCGTGAAATGCACCAGAATCATGCGGACATTTCTCCTTTTGTAACTTCCACCCAACTACTCGTTAAATAAGTCGATGCATAAAATAGGTTCCTTCCTTTTTTTAATGACGCTTTTGAGCACTTGGAATGTCCTTCAAGGACAAACCTTGTTGCGCGGCATTTCCAATTGGAAAACGGATGAAATCCGAGCTTACCGCGTTTCTGATTTTATTAGCGAGACCGAAGTCGAAATCGGACGAGCAAAAGTGGACACAAACGATGTATTTGAGTTTACGTTTGTTTCAAGCGGCATTGAGAAAATCATTTTACGAGGAGCGAATTACTATTCGTGGTTGTACATCCAACCAAAAACGACCTATTTCGTAGAATTGCCAGCTCCGGAGGAATTCATTGGATCGCTCGAACGAAACAAAGAAATCGAAATGCTTTTCTTTCGATTGAACGAACAGGATATCAATTACAAAATCCTCGGTTTTGAAGCGTGGATGGATGAAACCATCGCGGACATCTATCAGCTTAAGGACGTTCATCCGGAAGAATTTATTTCTAAAGTACGTGCGTTTAAGAATGAAACGGCTCAAATATACACCGAGGAAAACGATCCGTTTTTCTTGAATTACGTGAAATATTCCGTTGGAATCACCATTGACAATTTCAATATTATCGGTGGACCTTCCAAGAGCGATAAATTCGAGTTTTATTTATCCGAAGACAGCATTCAATTCAAGAATCCAACGTACATCGCGTTTGCACAATTGTTCTACGAAAAGTACTTTTATCAATTGGACAAAGACATCAAAACAAAAGTAGAAAGTGCCATACGCACAGCCTCTCTCACCGCTTTGTTAGATGCACTAGAATCGGATCCCTCCATACAAACAAGAAAGCGTGCCGAATTCGTAACGCTCCTGACGTGCAAAGAAGCTTTCAGTCAAGGGTACTTAGATCGTGCTTTGATTTTTGACTTGTTAAATAGCATTCAACAAACGAGTCCAGTCGAAGAACACCGCTACATTGCAGGAAATTTATTGAACGATTTCAAGCGCATGCAAATTGGCATGACAGCACCAGATTATCCCTTATCTGAATCGAAGCACTTTTATCAATACAAAGGAAAATGGGTTTATTTGCATGTGTTTGACCCCTCAAATGAATTATGTATCACGGAAATTTCCGCATTGAAAAAACTACAAAGCAAATACGGAAAGAACTTTCAGTTCATCACCATTTATCCAAAGAAAGCTAACTATAGCAAATCGGAACAACGCAACCTCGATGCATTGACATGGGATAAATATCCCTTAGATATTTCCGATGAAATCTGGAAGAACTTAGAAATCAATAGTTATCCGCTCTACTTGCTTTTCGATCCGAATTTAACCTTGATTGCTTCTCCTGCGTTGAGCCCAACGCCAAATGGTCGTTACGAAACAATCGAAAAGGTCTTTATTCAGACGCTGCGTCCTTAAAGTTTCCCTTTATTAAATCCCCAAAATGCCCCCATTGCGCCACCAAATAAGTGTGCGAAATGTGACACTTGTGTTTCTTTCAAAGAAGCGAGGATTTCCATTCCAAAATACAAGGCTACTACGAGAATAAACGTAAATGGAATTTCACGGTTTCGGATATTCAACAAGGTCGAAAGCACGATGTACATAAACACAACACCGCTGAATCCAAGCAATGAATTGTCCCAAAGCAAGGTATGGAGAATCCCTGTTACAATGGCCGTAATGATGGTCATCCAAACAAAGCGTTGCGTACCATATTTCAATTCAATGATCGGTCCTAAAATTAACAGTAAGGACATGTTACCCAATAAATGGTCAAGCGATGCGTGTCCAAATATGTATCCCAGCATGCTGACGTACCATGTCCAATTCGTAAATTGGGCATCCCCATTTAAAATGAAAATAGAGGAAAAGGACATATTCGACATGACCGCCATGCTTCCCAAAACACAAAATAAAGTCAGGAATAATGTTCCTTTGGATTGAAAGGTAATTTTCATATTAATCAACTTTTGCACTTAATCCTTGATTCAACAGTCGCAAACACATCGACTGAACCTCATCAAACGTTCCAGTTTTTACTAAACATTTTCCATTTGTATGGACGATCCACGCGCACTGTTCCGCTTGCACCATGTCATGTTTACAGATGCGCATCAAGCACGAAATGACGTGATCAAATGAATTCACATCATCGTTAAAGAGGATCAATCCTCTTTCGTCCTCGGTTCGCTCTTTGCGCTTTACACGCTCTTTTGGTTCTACTACACTCATCTTTAATTCAATCGTTTCCATTTGATCATTGTTGATACAGCTTCTAACTGATCTAATTGCGTTTCATTCTCAGGATAGAAGTGGAAAATCCAAACCTCATCCTTTTTATGGGCATCGTAACTGATGTTTTGACGCAACAGCCAATCGTAAAAATCTCCTTTCAATTGTGCCGAAGAAATCTCCACTTCGAATGGTTTCACTTTACTTGCTTTCTCCTTGATGCGTTTCATGTCCGCCAGATACAATTGCTGATTCACCGTCAATGAATCCAAGATATATTTCGGGGAAAGAATGCGGTTCTTCTCGGCCTGATAGGTAAATGTCCCTACGCGATTAAAGCGCGACAATTGTCCCAAATAGTTGGACTCGTCCACGCGCAATTCATATTGCACGGTCGAATCGCGTTTCACCACGGCAACCAAGGTTGGAATGACAACCGGAACATTCATTTCAGTGGCCACATTTGTTTCCATTGGTATCGAAACTTCTCCACGTTTTTTCGGTTTCACACCTGCCGCTAAGAGTTGATTGGCTTCTCCAATGGAAATGCGCTTCCCGCGGTAATATGCAACTACGTAAGCGTCTTGAATTCCCTTCGCCACGACTTCGTTTTTACGTTGACGTGCTTCCGCGAAACTTGTGAACTCACCAGAAGAATAACGGTATTGTCCCTTCTCTGTTTTCGTTACCAACAATTCACCAATTCCTTGAATGTTATCCGATGTCAATGCTTTATTGTACACTGCCACCTGAACAGTGTAGTACAGATCCAAATTCGCTTCTGTGCTGTTCGCATCTGGTGTATTCGCTGTTGGACGCGCCACTTCAGGAGTTACTGTTGACGCTGTAGCTTGATTGCGCATCAACTCATTCAACGCCAATTGCAATTCCTCCGTTGTTTGTTTGCGACAGGTTCCGTTTGCTTCCATCAGTTTACCTTCGTTGAAGGACATGCGTTTTCCGTCGCAATAAGCCACAATAAACGCATCGGCATAACCAAGTTTACGAATGTTCGTTCGTGCCTGAATCGCATCAGTGGAGCCATTGAAATATCCAGCCAGGTAACATGTCAGTCCATTGTTCAAAACCTCTCCCGATACAGGTCCAAATTCGCGGAAAAGTTGATTTGGAACTGGTTTTCTAAACGCCCCTACTTGGACACGGAAAATGAGTCCATTCGGCAAAGGAACATTGATTGGATGATCCGGGAATCGTTGATTCATTGTCGCAACCGCATTCATTGCAAATGGAACAGTCGTGGTGCTAACTGTATTGGACACCTGATTGGATGATGTGACTGTTGAACTGGCTGGAATGCCATTTTGCATCATCCATTCGTAGCTGGATTGGTCGACAAAATCCACCAAGCGTTCATGCTGTTCATGTAGTTGCTCTGTTCGTTTCGCGATGTCCTGTGTCAATTCAGCATGTCGTCCCGCAAGTACTTGAAGTTCGCGAATGGCAATTTCATTTTCCGCGGTCAACAAGTTGCGCATGTTGTCCTCTATTTCTGATTTGACTTGACGCAACGAGTCCAACTTGATCGTATTTTCTTGGTAGGAAACCCGCTGATTCGCATATTGAACATAGCTACTTTTAGTTTGTAGCACATTCAAATTGGCAGGCTCTTCTGTCGCAAGTGGAAGTACATAAGAACGGTTCGGAATTGGTGTTGTTTCCCGGGAAGAAATCGTCGGCTGTATGGCTTGAATCGACGCAATTTGCGTTTGAATGATTTTCGCCTTATCTGGATTCGTTTCTGCAGCCAAGGCCTGCTCCAAGGCTTGAAGGTTTAAGGTATTCACGCGCGTCGACGCTTGTTCGTACGAAACTTGCATATCGCGGATACTCGGATAGCTTGCCCCCAAAAGTTCCAAGGATTCCTCCATTGCGGCGCGACGTTTTTCAAGTATTAATGCAGCTTCCAATTCAGCTTTCAATTGTGCTTTCTCCTTTGGACTCACGCTCGTCGACGTCATTTGATCCACCTGACGGATGGATTCCTCAATCGAAGTCATGCGGGCTGTTTCTTTCACTTGATCCACTTGAATGGTTTCGGGTAGGCCGTTGGACGTTGTTTCTGGTTGGACGATGCCCGTTATCCGTTGTCCGTTGTCCGTTGTTTGAGTGGTTTCGGTTGTTTCTGGTTGGACGATGCCCGTTGTTTGTTGGCCGTTTTCCGATGTCCGTTGTCCGTTGTCCGTTGTTTGAGTGGTTTCGATTGTTTCTGGTTGTCCGATGCCCGTTGTTCGTTGGCCGTTCTCCGATGTCCGTTGGCCGTTGTCCGTTGTTTGAGTGGTTTCGGTTATTTCTGGTTTTCCGATGTCCGTTGTTTGTTGGCCGTTTTCCGTTGTCCGTTGGCCGTTGTCCGATGTCTGTGCGGTTTCGGTTGTTTCTGGTTGTCCGATGCCCGTTGTTCGTTGGCCGTTTTCCGTTGTTCGTTGTCCGCTTTCCGTTGTTCGTTGTCCGTTGGCCGTTGTTTCGGTTGTTTCTGGTTGAACGATGCCCGTTGTTTGTTGGCCGTTTTCCGATGTCCGTTGGCCGTTGACCGATGTCTGTGCGGTTTCGGTTATTTGAGTGGTTTCTGGTTGTCCGATGCCCGTTGTTTGTTGGCCGTTCGTTGTTGTTTGTTGGGTGTTCAGTTGAGCCAACGTTTCTTCTTGAGATTTCAAACGGTTTTCAGCCAATTGAATTTGCTCTTGCAACAATTCTTGTTCGCCTTCTGTTGCGTTTGTTGCGGCAGCTTTCAATTGATTGACATGTATCGTCTCGCGCTGTTTTAACAATTCTGCGAGTTTGATTGAATCTTCATTGGCGGCATTGATTTGTGCGATATCAGCGGAATAATTCGGGTCTATCGCTGTCCATTTTTTGACCTTAGCAGTTTCAACGGATAATTGTTGTTGTTGAGCAGTTCGTTGTTGAATAAATTCCGCCTGTTTTGCCTGTTCTTTTGCTAGATCAAAGGGAATGGCGGCAGTTGGTAATGGCATTTTTTCGGAGGACAATAACACTTCCTCTACCAGGGACTGACGCTGATGAAAAGGAACATTCGCGGATGTTGCTTGTGCTTCCAATTGTTCTGACCAATTCTTTAATTCCTTTTTCAACTTCGCATTCAATTGTTCTTTTTCCAATATCTGCGCATCTAACGCTTGTCGCTCTTTGCCTTTTGCGGTGGACGCTTGCGTCTTTAATTGGGATAATTGTTGTTCGAGTTGGACTTGGTTTTCCTCTTGCGTTTTATATTGTGCAAGCTCTTCATTTTGCATGCGTTCTTGTTCTTGTGCATAGGTGCGTATCACCGCCGCCAAATCTTCACCTGCAACCGCGAGTTGATCTTTGATTAAGGTTTTTTTCTCCGTTAACAAGTCCATAATGGCCTCGGAATTCTGCTGATACTGAAGCAAGGCAATTTGTTGGTTGATTTCCTCTAAACTTTTCAGCACTTGAATATTTGGTATTCCTCGTTGCTGATTCGCCGTCATCCAATCTTGTAAAAATTGAATGTCCTTCAGTTGCGCATCCAACTGTTTTTCCATTTGCTTGGACTCCTGCAACCATTGCTCATTCAAGACTGGATCTAAGGTACCACTGCCTTTTTCCATGCGCTGATCAAAGGCCGTCATCTGACCTTGGAATTCAGCCTGTTTTTCCTTCAGTTGTTCAGCAAGGTAGTTTGTCAAACGGACTTGATTTTCCAAATTCACTTCTGCCGCTAACAAGGAATCGGATAGAATGGCAATCAAATTGGCCGTATCCTTTGCCGTTACCCCCCACTCCATTTGCATTTTTTGTTGTGGAGTCAGTTCGACTTTTCGGTTGAAGGATGCTAAATTGACATCCATTTTAGATGCAAGATTTAATTTCTCACTTAGCAAAGCCATGTTGTCCACCGTTTTCGGTTTCATGCGAGTCATGACCTTCAACTGCTCCTTGGAATCAACCATGGAATAAATCAATTCCTGTTGTAATTCGTAATCGGAATCCATCACCGGAATCTCTAAGCTTTCTGAAAACACTTTGTTCGATCCAGTGACCGTGATTTCCATTTGATAGGATCCTGGTCCTGGTAAGCCAATCAAATAATTGCCATTTAATTGACTGACAAACGGTCCAAATCGCTCGTTCGTTTCAGGTACAATGATTTCAATTTTGACGGATTTGTTGGTCTGATCAATTTGATCGGTTAAAATTCCAGTAATGAATTGTAATTCTTTGGGTGTCTGTGCAGCACTGACCAAGTAGGTTTCTACTGCATTCAATTTCCCATTTCGATTGGAAGCAAAATTGGCATTTCCACTTACCAAATCCGGAATGTAAAAATAGTCGTCGTTTGGCGAAGAATAAGGAAAATGTAGGTTTTCTACATCCGAACTTACGTTTTGCTCTAAATCGTATTTTGCTCGGAATAAATCATACCCTCCCATGGACTGATGTCCTTTCGAACTAAAATACAAATATCCATATTCAGCATCGTAGAAGGGATATATTTCATCTGAGGTGGAATTTGCCTGTCCGAGGATTTTTATGGGTTTATCCCATTCATTGTTCGCATTCTTCCGCTGGACGTAGAGGTCCAAATTAGGCGATTCCGGTCCGTAACTGGCAAAAACACGGTACTTCATCCCCCGTTTAAAGGCATAAATTGGTTCATACTGATGCTTCCCATTTTCTTTCGGAAAGACTTCCGAAGCTTTGTAAAAACTAAAGGCATCGTCGACGAACGTATAGTGATTGTAAAACGCTTCACCATAGGGTTGTGATTTCTTAAGGACATTCAGCGTCAACATGTTTTTCATGCCTTGCATCGCATATTGACAAGCGTTGATTTCACTCTGAACGTCAAGCTGCAACGCTAATTTTGGATCCTTTTGAGTTAAGGTGTTGAATTGTTGAATGGCCGTTTCAAAATAGTACTGATGCTGGTAGATTTTCCCCAAGTAATAATATGTTTCCAACGGAAAAACGGCATCCTTTTTTGCCAAAATGAAATCGTAATATTTTCGCGCATTTTTAATGTCCTCCGTATAATAAATACACGTAGCATATTTGTAATTTAATTCGGGATTTTTTTGATTCTGTGCCAATAACTGACGGTAGTCGACTTTTGCCGCTTCATACTCCTTCTTTTCGAAGGCCGCATCCGCTCGTTTCTTAATGGCTGTAATAGATTGTGCATATCCGTACTGCACCGAAAGGAACAGCAAGAAACAAACAAAAAGGTACGAAATGGACTTTTGTTTCAACTACACATTGTATTTACTAAGTCTTCTTACGCCTTCTTTGAGAAAAGGTTCATTTTGTTCTCCTCACCTTTCCATAAACGCTCAATGTTTTTTCGATGCGCAAGAATGACCAATAAACCGAGTACAACGGTAAAGACAATCATGATTCGGGCATCCTCATTAATCATAAAGTAACTAATGAATGGAAAACTCAAAGCTGCAGTGATCGCACCTAAGGAAACATAGCGAGATGATAAAAAGACCACTAGGAAAAGTGCCAGACAAACAACAGCAGCGTATGGATTAATGCCAATGACAATTCCAAGGGAAGTCGCCACTCCTTTTCCACCACGGAAATGGGCAAAAATTGGAAAGACATGTCCAAACACCGCACTGAAAGAAGCGCACAATTGAAGAATGAGAAATTCGTCTTTGTATCCAACAAGCATGTGCGTGAAAAAATGAGGCAAGCAAGCCGCCAACACGCCTTTAGATACATCAATGATTAACACGAACCAGCCTGAACGTCGGCCCAATACACGAAAGGTATTGGTCGCCCCGGCATTCTTACTTCCATGTTCGCGGATGTCACAGCCATGAAAAGCCTTCCCAACCCATACAGCGGTTGGAATCGAACCAATCAAATAGCCTAATAATATTACAATCGGTAGTAGCATCTTTCTATTTATAAAGGAAGTATCCGCGGAATTTAGCAAGTAAACTCTTCGCTGCAACTTCATCCATGATATCAAAATTAAAGTTTTTCGTTTTGCGCTTATCCGGTTTTATGGTAATAATCGCATCATTCAAAGCCTTGTCCGTAGCAAATATACGCAATTCACCATCGCGTTTGATCATCGAGTAATGCATAAAATACTTGGTGTCATCCATCAGACTTAATTCCCAAGCAAAGCCTGGATCAGACTCATCTGAGAAGGATTGCAAATAGAATTGATGCCATTCCACTTGTTTTAAGACTGGAATGCCATTCACGCTTAATAATCCAACTTGATTGTTGACCGAAATTAGTCCTTTGTCGATTTTTTTCACACTTGGCTTATTGCTTCCGTAGGATTCTAAGACGATGTCTGTCAAAATAAACGAGGACTCCAAACTTGCAGGCATTTTACGCAGTTTATCCTCATCAAAATCTTTGAATACTTCCTGTGCATCCTTCGCATTCGACCAATGAACCAACGTGTTTCGCAAGCCTAAACTTGCTTTTTTGATGTCCAATTCCTTCGCTCCTTCTTGCGCTTTCACTTTATTCGCCATGATTTCCAATACATTGGAAGCAAGAGGCATGGTTACGCGTGCATTGGCAGCAATTCTCGTTTTACTCAACTCTTGGTCATAGTTGATTTTACCGTACATTTCCATTTTCACATCACCCGTATTGATGCCCAATTCGATGTCACCGAAGCCAAGAACCTCACACGTTTTAACGTCCAATGTGAGGATATTGCTTAAGGTATCCATTTTACTCAAGCGATTTTTAGAGGCGATTTGAAATTCGCTCAATGCTTGATTGTATTGTAAATAGCCAGATGCAGAGAAAAGACTTGGGTCGTTCGGACTTTCCACTTTGGATAAGAAACTTGGATACACACGTAGGCTATCCGTTCGATCGGTTTGGCGCCATAGGAATCCAACAGCTAAACGCTCTCCTTTGGCGTTTTTAGGTTCAGCTTGAATGGGAATTTGAATGTTAGTAGCAAGTACGGTATCCTCAAACGTCATCCATGATTTGTCGTACTTACAGTCGTGATTCAAGCGCGTGGATCCTTTCAGGAACAATCCTTGATTAGAAGCCCGCACAATCACATTTCCATAATAGTCAAATTCCTTGCTCAATTTAAAACGATCCTTTTCTTTGACGTCGCCTTCTGCCGTTGTCGTTGAATTGACAAACTTGATGGAGTTCATCGGTAAGACTGTCAAATTGCTATCCCGGTCGTAATAGGGATACTTCGCCGTTCCCTCGTAATATTTACGGGATGAAATATTGATTTGAGCCTCCTTAAACGTATGGTATTTCGTGATGTAATTGGCAACAATCATGGCATTTTTCAAGGTATCCATCGCTGCTGCCTTGCGGATGCGGACACGTGAACTATCCGGATAAATACGCGCATCTCCCACTTGGATGAATTCCACCGAATTACACAAAATCAATTGCGTTTTCAAATCGTATTTTGCACTGAGGGATTTGAATTGTAAGGTGTCTTGTTTTTCATCCGTGGAGAAGAAATTGTTACGAGTTAAATCAGCACCACTTTCAAAGTTGGTCTCGCCGCCTTTGTTCTTCTGAAAGTCTAAACTCTCCCCATCCATGAACCAAGTAAACTTGTCCATTTGACAATAATAATGATTCGCAGGGAACATAATGCGCTTCGTTCCATTTTGCGTGAATTCTCCTTTTCGCGTTTTGAAACTGATGTTCGTTTTCATTTCATCTGATTGAATCGCTAATGGATTCTCGCCATATTGACTGAAACGGTTGCGCAAACTGAAGGAGGAATTTTCAGAAAGGATGTCCTCGTTGGTGAAAACGAATTCCTTTGAATTTAAACTAGCCTCCTTGAAGGACAATAATCCTATCCCTGTGATTCCTTTTTTATCGATTAAAATGGTTCCGTTCATCGCAACATTGTCTTTGAACATCACTAATGGATTCTCTCCGAAACTCGAAACTTTCAACAACGCTTTACGCGGTTGATAGGAAATGAGGGCTTGTTCGGATTGAACAATCGGGTAACGGACACCTGTTTCAACTTCTTTGTTGACAAATTGCGCTAATCCAATCGTTGAATCTGGAAGAAACGTCAGCTTTTTGGAAATGGATGTCGACTGAATAAAGTTGATTGTTCCCGTTCCTTGCAGTCCATTATTCGAGAGGACAATTTTATTTTGATACTTGGAATCTGTCTCATAGAATGGATATCCCTCTGCCGGTGCCTGTGCAATGAATCCAAAAGAATAATCGTTCATGATTTTTAATGGCTCTGGAATTTTAGGGAAAATTCCCGCAGAATTCAAGGCACCTTCAAATCGCAATGTAGCTTCAGAGAAATCATCCAAACTATCCAATTCAAAAGGACTCACGGCATAATAAAACCGCGTACTATCATACGCACCTCTTAAGATGTCTTTTGAACTGTAATAAACTTTCGCCTCACCGATGGATTTCAAAATGGGATATTGGGCATTTTTGCCTTTTCTACCTGATTTCGATTCGACATCATCAATTAACAATTCACCTTTGATGTTTTTGAACGAACTGAACATGAGAATACGCTCCGTTCCATCTTCTTTTCGCAATGGATTTACCCTTAAGGTTGCTTCGTCGGTGGACAATAAATTAATTTTAAAGGCCTCGTAATCGAATTTTGAATATTTGGTGAATAGTTCCATTTTTCCTGCAACGACCCAACCGCGGAAACTTAAATCTCGGTTCTTGTACATGGTAACGTACATGGAATCTGGATAGAGATAGGTTTGCTGTGCATCGGATAAGGAAACTTGATCGACTTGATTCAAACGCATTTCATTTTTATCCAATTGAATCACCGCATAAGCGTTCGTGGCGCGTTTGCGTTTGTTTTGAGCATCCATGCGTGCGGACATCTCTTTCAAGTATGGATCCGCAGCGATTTGTTCTTTGGACTCCTTCATGGTTTGTGGACGCAAATCCGAAAGGATGTTGATATTGTCGTAATCACTCTCTCCAGTACTTGCTTCCGCATAGGCAAGCAATTTTGGCGAAATACTCACTTTTTTTGTCTCCGAATTCATCAACAATAATCCATAAGAAGCCATGTCCACCAACAAAGGCTTACATTGATCGATGGTTTTTTTCAGGGACGAAGCCACTTCACCTTCCGTGAATTCCATGCGGTTGTTCTTACGAGCCAACGCAGCGATTAAGGTGAATGGGTGTCCAGAACCCACACTTTGGAACTTCTGAAACACGGCTGGATCGAAGTAATTCATCGATTGAAAACTCGCCATTTTTTGTTCTTGTGCCGTTCCCACTTCAAAGGTGTAATACGGATCTGGCGTTCCAAATTTCCAACTCAAAACGGGAGCGTATACATAAACTTGGAAATAGGAATCAATAAATGGCAAATACTCGTATCCCTTCTTGATGGAATTGATGCTCAATTCTTTATTCGCTTCATTTAAGGTAAAGAAGCAAGATTGAATGATCAATGAATCACCTGATTTATAGTTCATTTTCGCACGTGCATTTCGCGCAATGACCTGTTGTGGATTCATTTCAAAATACACAGAGGTGATTTCAAACAAAGGAACGCCTTGTCGTTTAAAGATGATTTTAGCTGGCTTTTCAGGTGTTCCGCGTCCAATGAAATCTGGACCTTCCAAGGTAAATCCACCATCGTAATCCATTTGATCCCGCAAGTTTGGAATCTTCAAGCGTTTCTCGAAGGAGTTAAATTGCGGAGATCGTTCTCCTTCACTTAAGTCGAAAGTCGTTAAATCTTGTAATTTTCCTAAAATCGGCGTTTGGAAATAAGGCGTGGTAAGTTCAACCGTATCCACTTTTAATTTCGCGGTGGAAAAATCACATTTGTAGCCACGCAAGCGAGCGAAGGTTTCGTTCTTTGGGAATTTCACTTTTTCCCAAGTCACGGTTCCTTTCGATCCAATCCACTTGTTTTGAATGACATCGAAATAACCACTCGTTCCATAAACAACAATTGAATCTTCTAATTTTCGGTCTTCATTGTATTTCAAACATTTCAAGTCCACATTGGCTGCTTTGATGCGCAACGTTTTTCCTTCCTCCCATGCAATTTGACCATTGGCATAAGTCCAACGATATGCGGACTCGCGGTAAAAGGATTTATAGCGAAAGAAATTGGCGGAGAATTTTAAGAATTTCGTCAACTCCTCTCCGGGATCCTTCGCGTAGTCATTGACATAATTAAACCATGGATTGACAAGGTCTCCAGGGAATTTATTTTCCACTTGGTAAATGCTTGCCATCATGTAATGATAGATTTCCGGATACAAGGGAATTTCCTTTGCCGCATATTTATTACAGTTTTCCACCAAGCGATGAAACTGTGTTTCATTCAACAAACTCCCTTTGATCTTTTGGGGAAGTTCTTCTTTCAAAAATGGAACAGCGGCTTCATCCAAGACTAACTTTTGCCATTCTTTCACAAACTTATCTCGTTCATTGGGAAAGGTTTGTGCCTGGACCATGGAATAAAGTCCACAAGCAATTAGCAAAGAAAAAAGAATTTTCATTGGATTACTTTTTAAAGATTAAGACTGCCCATCCTTCTAATTCGTGTTGAGCTTCAAATTGCAAGGACAAATGCGATGCCAATTCTTTCAATTCATCGGTGTCGGATACAAAAAAGCCACTCAAGAGCAAATGAGCCCCTGTGGACATGCGTTCGGCATAGGTTGACAGTTGAGCCTTAAGAACGTTTTTATTGATGTTCGCAAGAATCACATCAAAGGATGTTGCTGGAATCGTTTCAAGTCCACCATGCAGCGAAGTAATTGCCTTGCAACCATTACGGGTGGCATTTTCCGCACAATTTTCCGCGGACCAAGCTTCGATGTCAATGGCACAAATGTCATTTGCCCCTAATCGTTCTGCAAGAATAGCTAAAACACCCGTTCCACTACCCATGTCCAACACTTTCTTCCCCTGAAAGTCCATGTCAAACATAGATGCGCACATTAAATGGGTTGTTTGATGGTGTCCAGTTCCAAAGGACATTTTCGGTTCAATGATGATCTCTATTCCCTTAAATTCCGGCAATTGGTGAAAGGGCGCCACTACGCGAATATCCTCCCCGATAAAAACCGGTTCAAACTGAGATTCCCATTCGGCATTCCAATTCTGCTGGGGAATCAAGCTCACTTCAAATTGATCGATGACGTGTTGTTCACGTTGAATCGATGTGAACAAGTCCTGCAATGCCGCGCCATCGTAAAATGATTCTTGAATGTAGGCTTTGACGGTCGGCGACTCTTCTTGAAAGCTTTCAAAATCCAAATCGGCTAAATACGCCACAATAATATCATTCCAATTCTCAAAATCAGAAAGGTGAACAGTTAATTCGTAGTAATTCATTTAAAACAATGTGCTAATTCAATAAATGTGTGCGCGTTCAAAGAAGCTCCACCAATGAGGCCACCATCCACATCTTGACAGGCAAAAATCGATTGTGCGTTCAATGCCGTAACGCTTCCGCCGTATAAGATTGAAACATGGCTTCCCTCTTCTCCAAATTGCTTTTCCAAAAGTTGACGAATATAGGCATGTACTTCATTGATTTGTGTGGTATCCGCTGTTTGTCCAGTTCCGATGGCCCAGATTGGTTCGTAGGCAATGGTTAACAAAGGCAAATATGCTTTGTCCAAATGTAAAATCGCTGCTTCCAACTGTCCTTTGATGAAATCCAAATGTTCACCTGATTGACGCGTTTCCAAGGATTCTCCACAACAAAAAATGAAGGAAAAGTCCTGCTGACAACATGCGTTCACCTTATCCTTCAAAAAGGCATTTGTTTCATGGAAATAGAGTCGGCGTTCACTGTGACCAATCAATACTGATGATGCACCTACGCTGGTTAATTGAGGAATCGACACTTCTCCTGTAAATGCTCCAGATACAGAAGGATGAACATTTTGTGCTCCCACGGAAAGCACTTCTGATTTTGCTAAATCGTGCAGGTAAAGTGTTGGAGCGTATAACCGAAATTCGACTTCGTGCATTCCTCCGTTTCCCGATTTAAATTCAGTCAACCACGCTTGCGCATCGGCATAGGATAAGTTCATTTTCCAATTTGCCGCAAGGATCTTTTTTCTCATGTTCGAAAATAGTAATTATTCCCGAAAAGGAGTCGAAAAACATGTAATGCTGCTGAGACTATTTCTTCGTTTTCTGCAATTGAAGGTTGAAGTCTGCCTTATTGAATTTATTTGGACCTTCGGTTCCATTGTAGAATTTCATGATGTTCCCATTCCACAAATAGCAAACTCCTGGGACATCTTTCTCATTTCCAATGGCATTCCAGAATTCAATCACATCCACGACTTTGTATGGATAACTTGCACCGGCAATTTTAAAGAAATTTGGAATTTCTTCCGCTGCCTCATCCATGAAAATAATTTGCATGTCAGGCATGTTTGGATTTGCTTTGCGCATTTCCGTGAGTTCTTTTGCGGTTGCTTGACAATGTTCGCAAGATGGAGCGAAGAAACATAGGATTTTCTTTCCTTGGTCAATCCCTGCATAGTACTTCGCGTATCCCGATTTCTTTTGTTTTGGCCCGATTGGTTTCTCAGGTGTTTTCGATGCCGTATCCTGAACCGCTCCAGTTGTCGTTGGTTGAGAAGATACCGGAAGGACTCCTTGCGCTGAACTCGTGTCGACTACACTTGATTTAGTTGGATCTTCGTTCGCGAATTCCGTTGTTTTCTTGTAAAGTGGAACGAACATAAACATTCCCAATATACAAGCAGTTACAATATTTGTCATGGCTAAATAATTTGATTTTTTGGGTAAAACTTCGTCGTGTTTCCATAATAGAAGGACAAGTAATCCGATGGAAAGGAGATTTTTCATTACTGCCTGAAGCGGCGTCATGGGCAATAAACTTCCAAAGCAACCACAATTCCCTTTGTTTCCGTGAGTGATGATCTCCAAGCTTAAGTGGATGCAAAAAACCGCCAACATCAAGACGATGGAAGGAATCACCCATTTCTTTAAATTAAATGGAAACAAGATTAAAATCCCCAAAGCAAATTCCACACCGATAAGGGTACGTGAAAAATACTTTGCCAACAGTTCCGAGAATCCCATTGGATACAGTTGTTTTACCTCAAAGATGGAGATGGTCCCATAACTCGATGGATCCGGATAAACTTTTCCATAAGCGGAAATCAAGAAGAGTCCAGCAATGATGATGCGAATGGACCACGAACTAATGTTTAAGGTATCTTTCATGCGTTAGGTTTTGAGTAAATGTACAAGAAGATTAAAAAGAACTTTCGGAATTAACAGGCTCTTAACATTTTACATCCAAATGGATTAATGCAAAAACACTGTAGTTCAACATATCAAAGTAATTTCCTTCGATTCCTTCAGAAACCAGTGTCATTCCGGCATTGTCCTCAATTTGTTTGATGCGCAATACTTTCGTCAGAATCAAATCTGTTAAAGAACTCACGCGCATGTCACGCCAAGCTTCTCCATAATCATGGTTTTTCTTTTGCATCAATTCAAAAGCTTCCTTTTCGATCACTCGGTAAGCATCAATCGCCTCTTGAACCGTCATATCGTCGTTGATTTTCGCTTCATGACGCAATTGAATAATCGCCATAATGCAATAATTGACAATGGCCATGAAGGCATCCTCAAAGGACTCCCCCACTTTGTTTTCACCCGTTTCTTGTATGGTACGAATGCGCTGCGCTTTGATGAAAATTTGGTCAGTTAAGGAACTTGGACGAAGAATTCGCCAAGATGGTCCGTAGTCAAGCGATTTTTTTTCAAAGATCTCTCGACAAACATTCATTACATTTGTGTATTCAAGTGTAGTTTTTTCCATGTATTCAGTATGACATCAAACACGTCTTTTCGCAAAAACCAATTCATTCATATGAAAGGTCGGCTTCACGATTTCAGCATCCCAAAGATAATGGGAATTCTCAACATGACGCCAGATTCCTTTTATGAAAAAAGTAGAAAAGTAGCCAACACGGCATTGATCGAAGAAGTGAAAGAAATGATCGCTCATGGTGCGGACATCATTGACATCGGCGCGAGCAGCACACGTCCTGGCGCTGAAACACCCTCCGCAGCAGAAGAATTAACGCGATTAAAGGAGGTGATTCCCATGCTCCGTAAAGCCTTTCCAGAAATCTTGATGTCCATCGACACCTTTTATGCAGAAGTCGCCGATTTCGCATTAACCGAAGGAATTGACTTGGTGAACGACATTTCAGGTGGACAATTTGACCCAAAAATTTGGGAAGTGACTGCCAAGCATCGCGCACCTTATATCCTCACCTATCACCGAGGAGAAATAGCCAATGCCGCGCAATCATTTGTCGAAACAAATTTACTATTAGACGCGCTACATTTTTTCGCGGAAAAAATTTCGAAATTGGAAAAATTAGGCGTGCGTGACATCATCCTAGATCCAGGTTTTGGTTTTGGAAAAACAGTAGACGAAAACTTCGAGTTGATTCGAAAATTCAACATGCTTCACATCTTCGAAAAACCAATTATGGTGGGGATTTCACGAAAATCCATGATCCGACAATTACTGAATGTAGACACGGAAAACGCACTCAATGGAACGAGCATTTTGAACACCCTTCTTTACACGAAAAATGCTCAGTTATTCCGAGTTCACGATGTGCAAGAAATGAACGAAGTCCGCCTTTTGATGGAGGCGAGTCTTTAAATGTTTATGTAAATGAAACTTTTTTGCTTACTTTCGTATTATTGAATCAACTATTTCAAGCTATATGAAATCAATTTTCCTCTTTGCTGCATTGTGCTTTACGCAGTTCGTAATGGCACAAGCACCGAATGCCAACTTCACCATTTCGGATGAAGATCTAATCCTATGCGAAGGCGACTGCATCTACGTTACAAACAATTCCACGGGAAGCGACTTAACGTATTTATGGTCTTTTCAAGGCGCTACACCAGCGACCTATGTTGGACAAAATCCAGGTCCAATTTGTTTTCCGTTAACGAGTGGTTCTACTCCTTATGCGATTACATTGGTTGCAACAAATCCACAAGGCGTTACAAGTACGTTGACACAGTTTGTTACGGTAAATCAAACACCAACCATGAATTTGACCTTGTCTGATACAACCGCTGGAGCGTATGTTGTCATCAACGACACGACGATTGACATGTATCAAAATGCCTATTTGTACGCAGAGGGAACACCAGCAGGCGGAAATCTTTATTGGTATCCGAGCGGCGTTCTTTCCGACAGTATTTTAGGTTGTGCTCCTTGTGTCGCTGGAGATTCATTAACAGTGAATCCATTTTACACTACAAACTACGTCGCAACATATACATTGAATGGTTGTTCCGTTTCGGACACTGTTTTAGTGACTGTTAATTTTGCTACACAAGTTGTCATTGCTTTACCCAATTCATTCTCACCGAATGGCGATGGAGAAAACGATTACTTCCGTGTGTTGACCAACGTGGACAAAGACCACAACTTCACGAACAATGGAAACAATGGCTTTGAAGAAGGAGGAGCAATCGCTGAATTGGATTTACGCATCTTCAATCGCTATGGACAACAAGTTTTCAGAACGACGAATCCGCACGAAGGATGGGACGGAACATTTAAAGGAAAACCGTTGAATCCTGCAACTTACACGTATATTTTAAACTTCCGTACCATCGATGGCCGTTCAGGAGATCGCACGGGTAACGTTACTTTATTTAGATAATACCTATGAAAAAAATCATTCTTTTTTCGGCAAGCGTTCTGTGCTTCATGCAAGCAAAAGCGCAACAAGATAAAAACATCAGTGCTTGGTATCAATCGCAAGTATTGTACAATCCAGCTGCAGTTGCTACTGGAGCGGAAGATTACAGCATCTTTACAAACTACCGCGCGCAATGGCTAACTGTTCCAAATGCTGGAATGCGCACGAACACCTTAAACGCTGAATTCAAAATCCGTGATGGTGTGATGGGTAGAAATAGTTTTGGTGTCGGAGTTTCTGCTGTGAACGACCAAACAGGAGATGCGAAATTCATGACAACAAGTGTTTCGATTCCATTTAACTACACCATAGCGCTAGATCGTAACAACAAATTTTCCATCGGACTTTCGCCAGGATTCTACCAACAAAGTGTGGATCGCGGCTCTCAAACATGGGAAAATGGTTGGACAGGAATCAACTTCGTTTCAAATCCCAACGCAGAGTTGAGTTTGAATAGTTCTTACGCAACCATTGACTTGGGAACTGGAATGTACTACCAACATACCACGCGCAACAAATCCTCGTTTTATGCAGGATATGCTTTGAATCACTTAACACGTCAAAAAATTGCTTTCTCTTTTGGAGGTGACAAATTGTACATGAACATGGTCGTTCAAGCCGGAGCAGATTTAACCACAAAACGTCGTGATTTCCACGTACAACCAAGCATGATTTTCTTCCGTTCAGGTGTATCTTACAACTTTACAGCGGGATGTTCATTTGAACACACCATCAAAGAAGGATCAGAAATCACAAACATCAACAAATCAACGAATGTGACTTACGGTGTTTACTACCGTCACAACGATGCAGTCGTGGCCACAATCGGAATGAAAGTAAAAGGAGTGAAATTCGGTTTGGCGTTTGATGCAAACTACTCTAAATTGAGTCAAGCAACAAGTAGCATCGGTGCAGTAGAAGCGTACTTCAAAACGCAACTATACTACAAAAAAATGAACCACAGAGGAAAATTAAGATAAGATCTTCGAGTCTAAAAAAAAGTCCTGACAGCAACGTTAGGACTTTTTTTTTGCTCCCTTTTTTTACCTTCATTTTTTTATTATCGGGCAAGATTTATTAGAAGAACAGCATGAATCACTGGTGCTTTTTTCGATGCTGCGAAAGAGCTCACTAATATTGGTGTCCAGAGCTATGCAAATTTGGTGGAGGAGTAAAATGGACATGTTTTGGTCTCCTTTTAAAATACGCCTTATGGTGCGTTCATCCACATCTGCAGCATACGAAAATTCCAACTTTGAAGGATATCGTTCCTGATAGCGGCTTTGGATTTCAGTCGCCAATTTTTCCAATATTTCCTTCGACATACACCAAAAATCGTCGGAATCCGAAAACTTAACTCGGCATTTATGCCGTTTGATTAAAAAAACGATAAATTTGGAACTATGAAGGAGGTGATTCAACAGATTTACGAAAAGAAAGAGCACTATGTTTGTCGTCACACCGGCGAAGAATTACTGCTCATTCCGTTAAAGGACAACGTTGCTGATTTCAATCAGTACTTGACCTTGAATGAAGTTGGCGCCTTTATTTGGGATCACATCGAATCGGGTGACGATGAAGCTTCACTGGTTGCAAAAATCTGTCTGGAGTTTGAAGCCGATAAAAATGAGGTGTTGATTGATCTTCAACACTTTTTAGAAAAATTGCGCAGCTTTCTAGTCATTCAATAATGCTATACAGTAACATTCATTTATCCATCGCGGATTTTATCCTTGAATTAAGTGTACCATCGGACCTTACATTTGAATTAGATGGGGGATTTGAGGGATATGTGATGGTGCCTAGTGCGGAGAGCCTAGTGCCAGAGCGACCCGCCTTCGTTGAAGCTTCGGCGGCAAACCGACCAGACTTACAAATGAACTGTCATGTGGGATGTGCGAATGCACCGAAAACATGGGGAAAAGAACTGTATCGTGCAGCCAATGAAACGGACGCACTTTGGTACATTTATGAGGATCCTAATGGCATCTGTTTGCATGTGAACGATTCGGAGGAATTATCACGCTTGCAACACATCGCTTTTTACGACCCACAGCAACAATTGTGGAACATCTATTCCGATTTAAATGAAAAAGGTTCCTTGGAGTCCTTGCGTTATCCCATGCTTCCCTTGATTCTCTATTACTTGAGTACGGAACATCAGGCCTTGTTGATTCATGCTTCGGGCGTATTTGACGGGACACATGGACGCCTGTTTTCCGGTTTCAGTGGTGTGGGAAAAAGTACCATGGCCGGACTTTGGCAAGCCTCCGGTGCGGAAGTCATCAATGACGATCGTCTGATGCTGCGAAAAATCGATGGACACTGGTGGATGTACAACACCCCCATGTACTATTCCGATGTCCCAAAAAAAGCACCTTTGCATTTCATTTATTTGCCGTATCATCATCCCACTAATCTCTACGAACGCGGGAAAGGAATTCAGACGAGCATGCGTTTTATGGCGCATTGCATTCAACATGGCTACAACAAAAAACACGTGCAGTGGCATTTGGATCAGGTAATGGACATTGCGAATCAGATACCCATAACGCGTTTGGGTGTCGTTCCAACGATGGACGTTCTCACTTTTATCAAAGAGCATGAGTCCGCGTGAGTCGTTTCTACAGCGTTCATCGCTAGAAGTACGCTTCTTACTGGAACTCCTCCGAACATACGTTAGAAAGGCGGAAAAGCCGTCCATTCCCCATGAATTCAACTGGCCAGCTTTCATTCAACTTTGTTATGCGACACATTTCGCCGGATGGTGCTACGATCAACTGAAGTCTTACGATTCGGAGCTCATTCCCTCTGAAGTGCTACACTCTTTGAAATCGTATCAATTGCGGGTGCTGACATCCAACGAACGACTGTTGCATCAATACCAGGAATTATTGGACATCGCGCAACGCGAAAAGTTGACACTTTATCCACTCAAGGGCATTACGCTGATGAACGATTGCTACGAGCGCGTGTACCACCGTCATTTGTCGGACATCGATGTGCTGATTGATCCGAAAGAACTTTCCGCATGGGAAGCGCACCTATCACGCGCTGATTTCCGTCTCAAACGCCGCGTCGCGAAATCCACGTTTCACGAAAATGCAGGACTAAAATACGATCCGCTACAAGCCTTCAAACACGATGCCGTCATTGATTTTCACAGCTCATTGAACTCCGGGATGGCGCAGGTGCGTATTTCCTTGTCGGACATCAAAAAGAAGCAGCAAAACGAGCACACATTGGCTTCCATGGATCAACTCATTTTCGTGTGTTTGCATGCGTATAAGCATGTGTATGTGGGACAATTGAATCCACTGCACTTGATGGATATTCACCTACTCTCTCAAAAAGTGGACGAACAGCAGCTACTTGCTCAAAGCAGCGCATACCACTGTTCAAAAGAAGTTCAATCGATGTTGGAGCTCACCCGATTTTTCACGGGACAAAAGCATTCTTCCATTCCACTTTGGCAGCTATCCGTTCTAGATCATGTATTTAATCACACCGAATTTACAAAGTCCCAAAAGCGTCAATTTTACTACCGCAAGCACTTTCGGATTCCAGTTTCAGTGAAGCAACTCCCCTCCTACTTATGGTTCCAAGTTTTCCCAAGTGCGGCATACTTAAAGCAAAGTGACGGAAAAGGAAATTACCTGTTGAATTGGTTGCGTCGGATGGCCCGTTTACGTTGTATGTTCATTGGTACTTCGGACAACTGACATCGATCATCGGTCATCGACTTTTTTCGTTTTCCGTTGTCCGTTTTCGTTTAATGTTCATTGGCTGTTCGGACAACCGACATCGATCATCGGACATCGATTTTTCGTTTACCCTCTATTTGAAAAACTTCAAGGGATTGAACACAATGCTATTTTGACCTGGGCTTGCTGGTGCCGGATCTTGAGAAGTGGAGAAATACGTAAACTCCGTATCAATTTCAATTTTCTCCACGACAGGAGCTTGGTATGATTTACGTTTTCCTGCTTCCGTTTTGTTTTCTTGGGTATGCATGTTTCGTTATTTTTGTTCGTTATTCGTTCTCTCCGCCACGGCGGACTGTTAATTAATCACTATTTTTTTCTTCACCATCAACTTTCCGGCGGATACTTCCACAAAGTACATCCCCGCTTTTTCGTTCAGTTGGATCGTTGTTTCTTGGTCATTGAAATCCGTTTGTTCCACGAGTCGTCCACTTGCAT
>JAHEMJ010000009.1 GCA_024643725.1 Crocinitomicaceae bacterium
TGAAAAATCAAGATAACAAGACAACTACAAAGCGAACGTACCAAGCACCACAAGTGACAGAAGTACGCATCGATAATGAAATCTCCTTGGTGATGATGTCATATCCTGGAGATCCAGCAAGTGCCCCCACTCAAGATCCATTAATGTCCATCAAGGCATTTAAGATTTTCAAGTAAGCGCTACGCTTTAAAAGAGAAATAAAGTAAAACCCTGGCGATTCGTCAGGGTTTTTTTATGTCGAATTTTTTAGAATCCGGGAGGAAATGGCAGAATAGCGCAGTTCCCACTGGATATCGATGGAAAGTAAAGATTTGATAAAAACTGCTGCGCTTAACGCCCTTTAGGTCGACGTGAATTGGATTTTTTTGCTGTGCCGCCACGGGATTCCTTTTTCTTTGGTGGATTTCCAAAGTTAGGACTGCTCAAATATGGCTTCTTCGATTTTGGTGGATGCGAAGTACTCGATGAAGATGTTGTTTTTGGTTTTTTCGTTGCCGCTGGTTTCGATGATTTTCGAACATCCTCATTTGTGGAATCTTCCAATAAGTTGTAGATGATCTCCATTTCCCCATCGGTCAAATCACGCCATTCTCCAACGGGTAATCCTTTCAGTCCAATGTTCATGATGCGCACACGCTCTAACTTCGTTACTTCATAACCAAAGTGTTCGCACATGCGTCTAATTTGTCGATTCAATCCTTGAATTAAGGTAATCCGAAACACCTGAGTGGCTTCCTGAACAACTTTGCATTTTTTCGTATTCACGCCTAAGATTGGAACTCCTTTGGCCATACCAGAAATCATTTCGGGAGTCAAAGGTTTGTTGACCGTTACTAGGTATTCCTTTTCATGGTTGTTTCCCGCACGTAAAATCTTGTTGATGATGTCTCCGTTGTTGGTCAAAAAGATGAGTCCTTGTGAATCTTTGTCCAAACGACCCACCGGAAAAATACGTTTGCTGTGATTGACGAATTGCACAATGTTGTCGCGCACATTTTCCTCTGTCGTAGAAGTGACTCCAACTGGCTTGTTCAAAGCAATAAAAACGATGTCCTCGCCTTCGCGTGGTTCTAACTCTGTTCCATTAACCCGAACCTTGTCTCCGACATTCACTTGGTCGCCAATAGTTGCTTTTCGCTTATTGATGAACACCAAACCGCGTTCAATGAATTTATCTGCCTCACGTCGTGAGCAAAGTCCACTTTCACTGATGAATTTATTTAGGCGCATGTCTTGATCAACTTAGGTTGGCTCCATATTCGCTGCGATTTTGGTTCGTCGCTAGCTATATTTCGCTTTGAGGGATAAATTTAGTCAAATTAAAAAGTTCAGGCAGAAATGCCGGGATCTATTTTTGGGAAAGAGACGTGCCGAAGGATAAATAATCCAATGTTTCGACGGTGTTCTTGCGCTAATTTAAGGGTATTTGTTTTCTGCATACTTTATACAAACAATCGTTTTTATAGCTTTTGGAAAAGCCTTACTTTTGCTCAAAACTATTACGAATGAACTTCAGATTCAGCTATTTCCTCCTCTTTTTTGTGTTTTTATCGACACAAGTCATAAGAGCTCAGGTTCCTATTTCATCCTTTCAGACGAATCCTTCGTTGAATGCAGGTGTCATTACGATTTGTCAGGGACAATTTATCACCTTCACAAATACCTCAGCAAACGTTTTACCGGGTGCAACATACAGTTGGACTTTCGGTACTGGAGCGACGCCCGTTTCTTCGAATTTGGTTGGACCGCATACGGTTCAGTACAATGTGGTAACGGCTGCAACAACTGTTTCACTTACGGTTACGAATCCGAATGGACAAGCAAACACGCTTAGTCGGACCATTGTTGTCAATGCATCGCCTGTTTCGAACTTAGTACTTGCTAATACTGGAGCGAGCTTCGGGACGACCACGGTCAATGGCATTACCTTGTTTAAACGATGCGTCAGTCAGAATACGACCAGTACCACGTTTCTTTGGAATGCTGCAGCGATACCAGGAACAACACAAACCTTCAACTGGGGTGATGCGAGTCCAAATGGAACGCAAGCAAACATTGTTGCAGGTCAGATTTCACATACGTATGGACTTGGCGCATATACTTTGACGCACACACTCACCAATGCTGCTGGATGTCAGACAGTCAAACAATATTATATTTTTAATGGAGACGCACCGACCATCAATGTAGCGGGTTCCGGTCAGGCAACATGTTTGCCTTCGCCGTATGAAATTGATATTTTGTCCAATAACATTCCTGGAACACAATATACGGTCTCCTTTACCGATGGAACGCCATCCAGTGTTTTTTCCACGGTTAATGATACGACGATTGCACACATTTTTAATACATCCTCTTGTGGACAATCATATCCTGTAGGACCGATTACCATCAACAACGCATTTTCATCCACAATTGTCGCTCAAAATGCTTGTGGAACAACCTTTGCCACGGTTGGTCCAATCACGATTTCTACAGGATCGGATGCGCAATTTACGTATTCTCCTGCTTCACCCATTTGTGTGAATGAGGATGTGAGTTTCTCGAATACGAGTTCATCGGGAGAATCCGTGAGCAATAACGGTTGTTCCAATGCATATGGACATTATTGGTCTATTCAAGAAACAACGGGATACACGATTCCTTACGGTTCATTGGGGTCAAATAACGGAAACATCAACGGGAATTACGATTACACGACTTGGACGAATGGTACAGACAGTTTAGTCATTAATTTCAATGTCCCTGGTATTTATCATGTATGGATGTACACTGGAAATACCTGTGGTATGGATTCGATCATGCAATTGGTGACAATCAATCCAACAGGAACGGTGCTTGCCACTCCTTTGGTTCAAACCATTTGTGCAGGAGATTTTTTCAATCCAATTATTTTCTCATCGACCGTGCCTGGTTATGCTGTTACCTGGAATTTAGTAGATTCCACAAATGTTACCGGATTTAATGTTGCCAGCGGAACAGGAATCACAAATACGACTGTCACACCGATGATGTTGAATAACTCGTCAAATACAGTTGGGGTTGTTCATTTATCAGCCGGCGTTGGATGTACGAATTCCTCACCAACCGAGGTAACCATAAACGTGAATCCAGTTGGTAACGTTCAAGCGACTCCAAGTCAAGCATACGTGTGTAGTGGAAACAACGCAACGATTCAACTTTCCAGTAATTTACAAAATGCAACGTTTACATGGATAGCAACGGCTCCGCTTACCATAACGGGAGAGTCTAATGGTGCTGGAAGTACGATCAGTCAAACGCTGTCGAATAGTGGAAATACCTTGGATACGGTTTTCTATACGATTTTTGTTGGAGGTGTTCAATGTCCGGGCGACTCGATTATTGTCCCAGTGGTGGTGCAACCAAATCTAGGAATGAATGCGGTTCAAGATTTCACGGTTTGTCCAGGAACAATCATTAATCCAGCAGATTATATCACGACTCCGATTGGCGCAACCTTAACTTGGACCAACACGAATGCGGCCATTGGTATTCCAGTATCCGGATCCGGACAGATTCCCACTTGGTCCGCAGGTTCAAATACAGGAACAACGAACTTGAGTGCAACAATCACCACGACTGCGGTATTGAATGCTGCTTGTCCCGGAATAACGGACCAATTTACCGTGACCATCAATCCAGTTGGAACGGTTGATTTATCCACGGAAGACACCTTGATTTGTAGTGGAGAAACGGTGGATGTTTCTTACTCCAGTAATTTGGCGAATATGTCCATTGTGTGGAATCATTTTTCACCATTGACCATCACCGGAGCAAGTAACGGCTCTGCCAATAGTGGAACAGTCACAGATGTATTGGTGAATACTGGAAATACGATCGATACAGTCATTTATTATTTTGTACCCACAGGAATTGCTTGTTTATCAGATACGTTATTTTTAACGGTTGCAGTACAACCACAAATCACGATGAATCAACTCGTAGACATAACGGTTTGTGCAGGAACGAGCATCAATCCAACTGATTATGCAACGAGTCCAGCGGGAGGAGTCATCTCTTGGACAAATTCCAACGTCAATATTGGATTAGCGGCATCAGGTACTGGACAAATTCCAACGTGGTTTGCAGGCGCGAACAACACAGGGTCGGTTTTGAGTGGTACCATTACCGCTACAGCTCAGTTGAATGGTTGTACGGGTGTTCAAGATGACTTTGTGGTGAGTATCAATCCTAGCCCGGGATTTCAATTTACGACGATTCCTTCTGGTGGTTTAAGTTGTGTGTCACCAACAGCACAAATTAGTGGGGTAATTCAACCTGCCAATTGCAGTGTTTCGTGGGTAGGTCCAGGAATTGTTTCTGGAGCGCAGACATCAACAATCACGGTGAATGCAGCAGGTTCATATATCGTAACGATCACCAATCCGACAACAGGATGTATCAACGTAGATACAGTAATCATGGATGCTCCAAACATCGTTGAAATAACAAATGTCGTTCTCACAGATGTGCAATGTTATGGTGGCACGGATGGAACAATAAATCTGACGACGAATCAGCAGGGAACGTTGACGTATGCTTGGACACCATCTGTGGGTTCAACGAGTGCCCTTTCCAATTTGTCAGCAGGAAGTTATTACGTTCTGATTACGAACGACGATCAATGTACGACAGATACAACCTTAACTATTACAGAACCGGCGCCAATCGAAGTGAACTTAGTTTCCTCTACGATTTCTCAATGTGGAGAGGCTAATGGACAAATTGATCTTTCTGTTTCAGGCGGAACAGGCGGTTATGCGTATAGTTGGAGTAACGGACAAATCACCCAAGATTTATTGGCGGTGGATAAAGGAAATTATACATTAACCATTACGGATGCCAATAATTGTGTACTCATGGACACCTTCATCGTTGATTGTACTCCATTGATTCCAATTGTTGTTCCACAGTTCCTTTCACCAAACAGCGATGGCAAAAACGATCAATGGATTTTTGGAAATACGGCACAATACCCAGAAATTCAAGTTTGGGTATACAACCGTTGGGGAAACATCGTTTACCAATCAGAAGTGTATCAAGGTGACTGGAATGGCTGGTACACAGAAGGAAGACAAGTTGATGGACCACTTCCAGCGGCAACGTATTTTTACGTCATTGACACCAAGAAAAAATCACAAGATTTAATTAAAGGATATTTAGAAATTCAACCATGAGAAAGTTAATTATATATTCCATATTATTTACTTGTATCAGTCAGATACAGGTGAATGCCCAACAGGATGCTCAGTCCTCCCTGTATTTCTTCAATCCATTAAATTACAATCCAGCGTATGCAGGCAGTAGAGGCTCCTTGAACTTTACGGCCATCAATCGTGCACAGTGGGTTGGATGGGAAGGAGCGCCTCGAACACAGTTTTTATCCATTCACGCACCGATCATGAAAAAGCATTTAGGTCTTGGAGGAAATTTGAGCTATGACCGCGTTGGTGTCCGAACGAATTTCACCTTGATGGCGAATGTTGCCTATCACTTGGAGTTTAAACACAGCGATTGGAAAATGTCCATGGGACTTTCAGGAGGTATTCAATCTAGCCAATATGATTTCAACGGTCTAACCGTAATTGATCCGACAGATTATAATTACACGACATCCAATCAAATTAAAGCGCCGAATTTTGGAACTGGGATGTATGCGTATTCTAAAAATGCCTATGTTGGATTTTCTATTCCACGCTTGATTCAACGTTCCCTCGACACTTTGTCCAATTCAACGTTACAACGCCATTATTTCTTGGCAGCAGGATATGTGCATCACTATAATTCTGTTTTGGACATCAAGCCTTCGGTCTTAATCAAGTTCACGGAAAACGCACCAGTAACAGTAGATTTCAATTTGTCCGCGCATTTTTACAAACAATTCTGGGCTGGAATCATGTACCGCTATCGTGAATCCATCGGTATGAATTTTTCCTACTCACCAACCGATTCTTGGACCTTTGGATATGCTTATGATTTCCCGATTAATCATTTGCGCGTCAACAACTGGGGAAGCCATGAACTTTACGTAGCATTTGATCTACGATCCAAACAAGCAGCATTTGTCAGTCCACGATATTTTTAAGGTACACCACATGAAACGAATACTTATTGCGGCAATTTTGTCGTTCATTACACAGATTTCTTTTGCACAAAGCTTCAAGCAGGAATACGCAGAAAAATTGTCCAATCAATTCAATTACGTTGAAGCCTATCCTGTTTGGGTAGAATTGGTCAACGAATCTATTCAGGCAAACTCACTTGACATCAAAAGTCTTCGCTTTTGCATTGCTGCAGCGTTTGGTTCCGAGCAATATGCTGAAGCATTGAAATGGTCTGAAATGCTTTTGAAGTCCAAAGATGTTTTGGAAGCGGATGTACTTTTGCACCTGCAAATCCTTTTGTTGAATAAGAAATACGATGCCATTAAACAGCAATTGACGGTTTCTACGCCACAATTTCCAAATAGTATAGCCTTGCAACGATGGAAATCAGATGTGGAGCAACTACCTGAAATTCTACAACGAAAATCGGAGTATGATGTCAATCTTTTTCGCAGTGTTGAAATTGGTGAAGAATTCTCTGCCGTTCCATTCGAAGAAGGCGTTTTACTGGTCACAACAGGACAAAACACAGGATTCGTTAACCGTGTTTATGGGAAAACAGGTCAGTTTTTTACCGATTTGGTGTATGTGAAATTAGCAGGAGGGAAGCAAACGAAAGAAGTCATTTGGAACGACATCAAACGTACGAATCCACATGATGGACCGATATCCTTCTCTTCGAATAACCGCTATGCCTTTTTAACGACCAATCAAGATGTATTGGACGAGAAAAATCGCATTAAATACAATCGACTCGAATTGGTGATTTATGAAAAGGAGCGTGACGAATGGATCAAAAGAGACTTCTTTAAATGGAACAGTAATGCATATTCAACCGGACATGGTACCGTAGACGACACTTTAAACTTATATTTTGTTTCGGATATGCCTGGAGGTTATGGAGGAACGGATATTTATGTGTGCAAGTGGAATGGAAGTGGATACGAAGCACCAAAAAATCTAGGTCCAAAAGTAAATTCAAGTGGAAACGAAGTGTTCCCATATGTTTCCTTAGATGGGACGCTGTATTTCGCTTCAAACGGTTGGTTAGGTTACGGTGGACTAGATGTCTTCACCTGGGATTTTGTCTCCGATTCACCCACTAATATGGGATCACCTGTAAATTCTAATGCAGATGATTTCTCTTTCAACGTCAATGAAATTGCTGGAAAGGGATTTGTTTCTTCAAATCGTAGCAATTGGAAGGACGAGGTTTTTGTCGTGAATGCGAAAATGAAAAAACGTTATGTTGACATCGAATTAAAGGATTGTCAGAACAAACCGTTCGCACAGCAAAAAGTTACCTTGTACCGAAAAGATGGTTCCTATTGGAAAACATTACTTTCTGACGATTATGGTCGCTTAAGTTATATCGGTGTAATCGGTGAGGAATACCATTTAAGCTTTAAAGATCCTATTTCTCGTTTAACGGATAGCGTCACATTTATCAACGAATTGGATGCTTCTCAAACGATTCGATTAGTTGCTCGTCCAAAGAACCAAAAAAGTTCTTTACTCGTGTCGAATATGGCAAATGTCCCATTGGATGGCGCATTAGTTCGTTTTTATCAAAAAGGCATCGAAATCCAAAAGAAAGTGACAAAAAAAGATGGCATAGTTACTTTTGATGGACAACTCGTTGATTCCTTTTCCATTACAGCGATCAATCACATTCAATTTTTAATGAAAATGCCTGAGGAACGTAAGTGTGATACGGTCATTTCCTTAACATGTCGAATGAAGTTAAATACAGGAAATTCCTTCATCAACCTCGACATGGTCCTGTATGACTACAACAAGTGGGATTTACGTCCAGAAAGCATCATTGAGTTGGATAAATTGGTGAAGTACATGAAGTCCAACGACCTTAAAGTGGAATTATCTTCACATACAGATTCCCGCGGCGTTGATGCGTACAACGAATGGCTTTCACAACAGCGTTCAAATTCTTGTGTCAATTACATCATCAGCAAAGGAATCAGTTCAACACGCATCATAGCGAAGGGATACGGAGAATACCGTTTGAAAAATCGCTGTGTAAATGATGTAGAATGTACGGATGCCGAACATCAGCAAAATAGAAGAACGGAGTTGCGGATTATTAGTGAGTAATCATTGGAGTAATTCCATCCTTACTAACTGAATTCAACATCACCATACTTCGTTACTAATCAACTTTCCATGAGTGAAATCACTATTTCAGATTCCTTAACCCTTCCTTGTGGAGCGGTTGTAAAAAACAGAATAGGCAAATCTGCCATGAGTGAAAACATGGGCTCGAAGGGATTTGTGTCGAATCGTTCCTTTCAAACCTTGTATGAGCGCTGGTCAGACGGCGGAACCGGATTACTCATCACCGGAAATGTGATGGTGGATCAACGAGCATTGGGAGAAGCACGAAATGTGGTGATCGAAAAGGGTATCAATGATCCCAGTTTGAAGCTTTGGTCGGAAGCAGGAAGAAAGAATCAGACACATATTTGGGTTCAGTTGAATCATCCGGGAAAACAATCTCCGAAGTTTTTAACGAAGTTGCCTGTTGCCCCCTCTGCAATCCCCTTGAAGAAACCCTTGAATCGAGTGTTCAACACACCTCGGGCTTTGAGTGATGCTGAAATCATAGAAATCATCACGCGTTTTGCCTATGCAGCGAAAGTGTGCAAGGAAAATGGATTTACAGGAGTACAAATCCACGGTGCACACGGATATTTAGTTAGTCAGTTTTTGTCACCAACACATAATCAGCGAACGGATAAATGGGGTGGAAGCATCGAAAATCGGATGCGTTTTGTCACTGAAATATATCAAGCCATTCGTACGGAAGTTGGCCCGGAATTTCCAGTAAGCATCAAATTGAATTCTGCAGATTTTCAAAAAGGTGGATTTTCGAAAGAAGATTCAATGGCGGTTGTCAAGCATTTGTCGGACCTAGGAATGGACCTTATTGAAATTTCAGGCGGGACATACGAAACACCGGTCATGACTGGGACAAATGTCAAAGAATCCACGAAGATTCGCGAGGCTTATTTCTTGGAATATTGTGAAGAAGTTCGAAAAATTGTCAAAACACCGTTAATGCTAACCGGTGGATTTAGGTCCTCACAAGGAATGAATGCCGCATTAGCAACTGGTGTCTGTGACATGGTTGGAATCGCACGTTCCTTGGCGATCAATCCAAATTTCTCCAAGGAATTACTTTCCGATAAAGATGTGACAAGTTTGGTGAAGCCATTAACAACTGGTTACCCATTCTTGGACCGTACTTTCCCGTTGGAAATCGTATGGTACACCGATCAAATCCATTTATTGGGTAAAGGACAAAACCCAAACATACACCGATCTCCGCTTCGTTCTGTTTTCAGTATGGTGCTCGAATTGGGCATGAATGCGTTGAGACGCGTTAGAGGGTAGGGAAAGGAAAGAGAAAGAGCTTCGGTGCACAGATCTCCGCTCAGTTTCTTCAAACTGAGCTCTGGCTTCATGAGCCCACACTGGCTTCCCGATATCCGTTCCTCCATCGGTATAGACTTCTCGCCTGAAAAAATTACTTCATAAAAAAAGGCAGCTTTTCAGCTACCTTCTTATTTGGGTGGGCGAAAGGTCTGAAATATCGAACTTGTTGCGGGAGGATTTGGAGAGGGTGGGGAGGATGTGAAATTTAACTTCCTGAAAAGCGAAAAATCGCTTCAATTCGATTTTGATGTTCTTTTTTTATTCCAATAACAGTTGATTTTAACGTGACCCAAGGGGTCGATAAATCTAACTTTTATCGGGATTTGGATGGGGTGGGGGATTGGAAGGTAATGAACTCAAAAAACTGATTTGTGGTTGATGACAATTTTTGCCCCGAAGTTTTTGACTTCCCTAATTTGATAGCCACTTGAATTTGAATTTAAAACTTGTACAAATTTATTTTTCAAATCTTTTTTTGCTTCTAAAAAGGATTTTTTAGTATTCTTGGATTCATGAATTTCAAGTATTACATTCTCTGAATTGAATTTTAAAACTAAAGCATCAATATCTGTCACTTTTCTTTTATCAGGTGCTTTAGAGTAGTCATAAACTGTTATTCTTGATAAACATGCGATTGTTGTTCCATTAAAAGTTTTTTTAGTTGACCTCTGGAGTTGTTTTAACTCGTGAACCCTATCAAGATTTGTGTTTTCAATGATAGCAGATTCAATTTGATTATTTAATAGATCAATTCCATTTTTAAGCCTTACGCCAAAAAAGTTATGTGTTTTACTAACATGATGGTCGATATCAAAATAATATTGATCTTTTATATAAAAACGAAGCACAGCCCATAAAATATCTCTATAGGTTGGAATATTCTGTGATTGTACTATTTCCCATGATTCCATAAAAATTTGATCTCTTAGAGAATTGAAAATTTCATCCGAATCAATGACACTTAAATTTGCCTTTTGCATTCCATCTTTGACGCCATTTATCAATGCTCTATTTTTATGGATATAATTATTTACTGTTGCAGTAATTTGTTTTTCAAGAATCCCTTCGATATTAGAAAGAAATTTGGGGAGCATTTTTGGAGTAAACGAATTTTTCTTTGTGTAGAAATCCATGACTCGAACTTTACTAAAAGGATTATAATCCATTGATGCCTCAACATCTGGAATTTCTCTTTTGACAGTTAGTACGTTCCTAATTGCGCCTTTTAGATCAATCCTCTCTATGTAATCTTCATGTAATTCTGATCTTAAAAAATGGGAAAGTTCACATGATTCAGGGTCAGTAAGACCTTCTTTAATTGCTTTTTCTACAATATCGTTGTACGTCGTCAAACTAAAGTGAACTTTTCACTAGTTGGAGTTTCGTGTTGATTCAAAACTATTTATTTTTATTTGATTTTCAAAACTTTGCCACAAAATTGATCTCTGATATGCTTTTCT
>JAHEMJ010000011.1 GCA_024643725.1 Crocinitomicaceae bacterium
TCGAACAGAGAAGTTAAGCCTGCTTGCGCTGATGGTACTGTCCTTTTGAGGATGGGAGAGTAAGTCGACGCCGATTTTAGAAACCCCGACATTCGTCAGAATCGTCGGGGTTTTTTTATGCCTATACTTTTTTAAATCTACTATCGTAATGCTGGATGGGAGTAAATTTCTTCTTGCTAAGTGGAACGAAATCAGTAATTACAGTCAATATTTAGGATATCAGTCCCTGATAAGGTGGTTTTATTGAGCTTAGTTCACCCTGAGAATGGCGTATACGATTTCATCCTGACAGATCTTTTGGTTTAATCGATTCTAGGGCAAGATGAAATGAAACGATTTTTTATCGGCTTTTAGAAATTAACATAATAGGAAGAAAATAGACAGTCAAAAAAAAACCACCTGAAGGTGGTTCGTTTTTATTGCGCTGTTCCAATTAGGAAAATCGCTGGAATCTTACCAATGTCATAGGCGTTTTCTCGCCAATCTTTGATGGACATTGTTTTAATTTGTTCCGTTTGTAAAGTCACATTGGATGCAATGCACAACTGGGTGTTATCGCCTAGATCGTTTAACATGTCCTCCAAAACGTGCATATTCCGAAATGGTGTATCCATAAAAATATGTGTTTTACCATTCCTTTTTGTATCCATTTCGAAGTCTTTGAGTTTTTTAATTCTGTCCTTACGCTCTCTTGGTAGATATCCGTGAAAAGCGAATTCTTGTCCTGAAAAACCACTCGCCATTAAGGTAAGTAAGATAGAAGAAGGTCCAACAAGTGGTACAACTTTGATATGTTGAGTGTGAGCAAGTGCTACAAGTTCTGCACCTGGATCAGCAACTCCTGGACAGCCGGCCTCTGAAATGATTCCAATATTTTCTCCTTTGATGAGAATCATCAGAATTTTCATTAAGTCAGATTCCTTCGTGTGTTTATTGATAATAAAAAACTGGGAGTCATCTATTGGAAAACTTCTGTCCATTTTACGCAAAAGTCTGCGGGCGGATTTAATTTCCTCTACTGCAAAGTAACGTAAGTTCGTTGCAATTTGTTGAACATCGGAGGGAAGAATGTCGTTAACTGATTCTCCACCTAATGTATTGGGTATTAAATAAATATTACCTAATTGTGCCATGTTGTATTTTGGTTATCACCACATCAGTGGCTTGGTCAAGTAAATCATATACTGCTTGAAAATCGTTATCCGTTCCATAATATGGATCTGGAACAGCTCGATTTTCACCTGGATATAATTCGTTTAAAATAAGTTTAACTTTCGTGCGATGTTGTTCAGAAGCACTGAGCTTTATGATGTTTCGATAATTTTCGTTGTCCATAGCATAAATCACATCGAAATCCTCGAAATCTGCTTTCGAAAATTGTCGAGCTCTTAATTCATCGATTGATGTACCGTTTCTTTTGCCTGTTTGACACATACGTTCGTCCGGTTTACTGCCAGTGTGATAATTTGCAGTTCCCGCAGAATCAACAAAAATGGGTAGGTTTAGTTCCTTCACTTTTCTACGCAATAATCCATCGGCCATAGGTGACCTGCAGATATTACCAAGACATACCATGAGTATGCGTGTCATGAAACGATGTTGTAAGGTAAAAGTCTATTGAATGGTTAACTTTTTTTCCAATTCTTCTAAATAGTGACGGAATTGTTTATCTGTTTCAGAGAGATTGACCACTGTTCTACATGCATGCAGAACCGTCGCGTGATCTTTTCCACCACAATGAGCTCCGATATTCGCCAAAGAAGACTTCGTCATTTTCTTTGAGAAGTACATGGAAATTTGACGAGCTTGTACCACTTCGCGTTTACGAGTCTTTGATTTCAACATTTCAATTGGAAGATCAAAATAATCACAAACAACTTTTTGAATGTATTCAATGGAAACTTCTCTAGCTGTACTACGAACGAACTTGTCAACCATCTGTTTCGCAAGTTCTAAGGTAATGGCTTTCTTATTGAGAGATGCTTGTGCAAGTAAAGTATTTAATGCACCTTCAATTTCACGAACATTTGTATTGATTGAATAAGCTAGATATTCAACAACCTCACGAGGAAGCTCAATTCCACTTCCGTACATTTTCTTTTCTAAGATGGCGATTCGCGTTTCTAAATCCGGCGTTCCTAAATCAGCAGATAAGCCCCATTTGAAACGAGATAACAATCGTTGCTCCATTCCCTGCATCTCAACTGGTGCCTTGTCAGATGTTAAGACAATTTGTTTTCCGTTTTGATGTAGGTGATTAAAAATAGAGAAGAATACATCTTGTGTACGCTCTTTACCAGCGAAGAACTGAACATCATCAATAATTAAGACATCAATCATCTGATAGAAATGAACAAAGTCATTTGTCGTTTGATTTTTAATGGCATCGATGAATTGATGAGCGAATTTTTCGGACTGAACGTAAAGAACCGTTTTATTCGGGTAATTTTCTTTAATGGCAATTCCAATCGCATGCGCTAAATGTGTTTTTCCTAATCCAACGCCACCATATAACAAAAGGGGGTTAAATGCAGTTCCGCCAGGCTTGTTAGAAACAGCATAACCGGAAGCGCGCGCTAAACGATTGCATTCTCCTTCTACGAAATTGTCAAATGTAAAATTTGGAATCAGGTTAGATTCAATATTCACCTTTTTCAATCCAGGAATAATGAAGGGATTGCGTATTTGTTTTTCATTCACATTAATCGGAAGATTAACGGGAGTATTTTTTAAATTGCTTGTGTTGTTTGCAGGAATCTTAACGGTATAAGGATTAGCTGATCTGGAATTGTTTTCCATGACAATGCTATACTCCAAACTTCCTTCAGCGCCAAGTTCTTTTTTGACAACTTTACGAAGTAATACAATGTAATGTTGTTCCAACCATTCGTAAAAGAAGTGCGAAGGTACTTGAATCGTCAAAACACTATTCTCTAATTTAATAGGAATGATGGGTTCGAACCAAGTTTTAAATGCTTGAAGTGAAATATTATCCTTTATAACTTTCAAACATGCATCCCATGCCGCTTCGTGACTAATACTCATAGTTTTTAACATAATCTTATTTACACCTGCTTTCAATTTGAGCGTGATTGCTTAAATTGTTTCTTGAAATAAAGAGATGACAAATATTTACATAAAAAAGTTAAAAAAAAAATCAAATCACCCTTGATTATTTAATTTTTTTTACATGTAAGGAGAAATTTTTCATTAATCGAAAATACGCTTCGAGTCTTATCAAATTTACGATTCTTTTACGCTTTTTACAATAGTTTGTGATGATTTTTTAATTTCGTATCCTATGAAAGAAAATATGGGCGAAAGGACGTTTTCAACAAAAATTAGGGTTCGATATAGTGAAACTGACAAAATGGGCTTTTGTTATTATGGAAATTACGCAGCTTATTTTGAAGTTGCCCGCGTAGAAGCACTTCGCGAATTGGGAATTGTTTATAAAAAGTTAGAGGATAATGGAATTTTATTACCAGTAACCGAATTAAATATTCGTTATAAACAAGCAGCGAAATACGATGATGTATTGGAAATAAAAACGACCATCTCCAAACTTCAAGGAACTAGAATTGCGTTTCGCTATGAAACTTGGAACGAAGAAGGGGCTTTATTAAATGAAGCAGATACAACCCTAGTTTTTGTGGATGCAACAACGAGAAAACCAATGGCAATTCCTACTTTTATACAAAATGCCATGAACCATGAATAGTATCGCTCAATCTTTCTTTTTTAAAACATGGACAATCGATCACATACGTTCTTCCTTTCAATCACGAAATGGTGAAACACGGATGGGTGATGTTCTGCTTGGAAAGCAAAATGAGACGCCCAAGTTTGTCATTATAGGGATTGACGAATGTTGTGGCCCACTTGCAAACAATGGACGTAGTGGTGCACAATTTGCTTTCCCTGCTTTTGTCAAAGCATTTTTAAATACACAGGCCCATGAAGCATATCCAACGTCGAATGTGGCTATTCTTGGAGAAATCATCGAAGGGAATCAATCTAGCGGCGATGATTTACATCAAAAAGTAGCGGAGCTTGATTCGTTTTTGGAACAAGTACTTACGGAGAACATTCAAGCTGGACAAATTCCGATCATTGTCGGTGGAGGACACAACAATGCGCTTGCCTTGATTCGATGGTCATCTAAAAATAAAAAAACAGCAGTCATCAATTTAGATGCACATGCCGACCTGCGAACTACCGAAAACCGTCATAGTGGAAACTCCTTTTCAACTGCCTTGGAAGAGGGGACCCTGTTTCATTACTCTGTCCTTGGTTTGCATGAAGCCTATAACAATGCATTCATTCGTTCGCAATTGAAAAAAGACCAAGTTTTTCATTCTTATTATGAATCTTATTTAATGGGGGAACGTGTTCTTTCGGAGGACCTATTGAATGTATTGCGCCATTTTCATACGGACACGACTGTTGGACTCGAAATAGACATGGACGCCATTGCCTACATGCCGAGTAGCGCATTATCTCCAAGCGGTTGGTCATTAGACCAAGTAAGGACATTTGTCCGGCAGTTTAAACGAGACACGAAACAAATTGCCTACTTGAATTTGACGGAAGCGGCGCCTCAAAATGAGCAAGAATCAATGATTGTTGGAAAAGCACTCAGCTATTTGGTACGCGATTTTACTCGCTAACTCAAAGATTTAATTCTTTTTGCTACGGATTACCTGAACATCGGACACGCTCGCGACTGCATCGACTTGGCATCCTTCCGGGCTCATGGCTCTACTCACGGTGTAATTGAACTGTAGATGCAGGCCTTTTTTTTGAAATTTCTTCGCTAAGTTGACTGGATAAATGGTTTTGTATTCCATCAAAGTGGATTTACTCATTGATCCCGTGATTTCGATGTACATCGGACAGTTGCCTTCATGCATGTGGACGGTGCCTTTAAACGTGCCCACATTTGAGAATTCACTTGCTGTCATCGTACAAGGATTCGTTTGGCACGAAATACTCAGTAGCATGAAAAAGGTAAACGTTAGGATCGTTTTCATTCGGCGGAACTTTTAATCAAAGTTAAAAAAAAAGAGGCTCATAAAGAGCCTCTTTAAAATCAACCTGTAGCAAAGTTAATTCGTATAATGACTAGCTATAACGAGGCTTTCTGCATTTGGTTTCAAAAAAATTAACATTTGTACTTTAATAAACAAATCAAGCCTGACTTTTTCAGAGCTTTCATCGAGATATATTTGTTGCAGTATGAATGAACATTCGTCTATCCAAGCACTTGTACAACTGATCGATGATCCAGATGAGTCGGTGTATGAACACGTTCGTGATCAATTATTGAAAATTGGTTCAGAGGCGATTCCGTACCTAGAAAATTCTTGGGAAACGGATTATTACGGCTTGTTATTTCAAAACCGTATTGAACAACTCATTCACGACATACAATTTGATCATGTTAAATCAAACTTGCAAGCGTGGGTAAATTCTGCGGATAAAGACTTGCTGAAAGGAGCAATCATTGTTGCGAAGTACCAATACCCAGGTTTAGATGAAGCCAAAATTCAGGAAATGATCCAAGTTATCCGTCGTGATATCTGGCTTGAATTGAATGATCATCAAACCGCTTTTGAACAAGTAAAAATATTCAATCGCATTTTCTTTGGAATCCACCATTTTAGAGGGGACAACAAGCATTTTCATTCACCGGTCAATTCCTATATCAATGCGGTATTGGATAGCAAGAAAGGAAATCCATTGAGCCTTTGTTTGATATATAGCATCATCGCTCAATCGTTGGATTTGCCAATCTACGGTGTAAATCTTCCGAACCATTTTGTGCTTGCTTACATGGATGCAAAGCACTCTAGTTTTGCCATCAATCAACAAAATGAATACGGTGTTCTGTTCTACATTAATGCTTTTTCTAAAGGAAGTATTTTTGACACCAATGAAATCAAAGAATTCCTCAACGGATTGAATTTAGCTCATAATCGAGAGTACTTTGAGCCTTGTTCAAATACAGCGGTTATAAAGCGGATGTTAACGAATTTAATCGCCGCCTTTCAACAAGTTGGAAATGCAGAAAAGGTGTCCGAGTTGAAAACATTGCGAGATTTAGTATCTTAAGTCCACACTTCATTTCTCGATTCTTGCTATTTTTGACTAAAACATCATATGTCCTATTCTTATTCCGTTGAAGAACGATTTTTACGTTATGTTCAAGTCGATACAACTGCAGATCCAAACGCAACAAGTTTTCCTTCGAGTGCGAAGCAGAAAGATTTAAGCAAAATACTCGTTTCTGAACTTCAGGCTTTAGGACTTACAGATGCCGAAATGGATGAATGGGGATACGTTTTTGCGACCATTCCATCGAATTCAGACCGTGCTGATTTGCCAACGATTTGTTTTTGTTCACACATGGACACCGCTCCGGATTGCAGTGGGACAAACGTAAAACCAATCGTGCATCGCAATTACGATGGGACTCCCATCGTACTTCCAGACGACACCACCCAAGTAATTACCACGGAGAAACATCCGTATTTATTGTCAAAAATTGGGGATGACCTAATCACGGCAAGTGGATTGACCTTGTTAGGTGCGGATGATAAAGCAGGAGTGGCTATTATTATGGACTTTGCGCAATATATGATGAGTCATCCAGAGGTGAAACATGGACCAATTCGCATTCTGTTTACTCCGGATGAAGAAGTGGGTCGGGGTGTAGAACGTTTGGACATGAAACGATTGAACGCCGATTATGGCTATACCTTAGATGGTGGTCCACTCGGTGACATCGAAGATGAAACATTCTCAGCGGATGCAGTAAAAATGACCTTTCACGGGGTGAGTGCACATCCTGGTTACGCAAAAAATAAATTGGTGCATTCGATGAAGTTAGCGGCGGAATTGATTGACAGCTTGCCGAAGGACTCATGGTCGCCAGAAACGACTTCAGGTAGAGAAGGCTTCGTACATCCCGTGGCCATTGAAGGTGGACTTGAAACGACTACAGTGCAATTTATTATCCGTGATCATGATACGAGTAAATTAGCGGAATACGAAGCACGATTGAAATCCATGGCAGAATCAGTTGTTTCTAACTATTCTGGCGCAAGCCTCGATTTCGAGGTCTTTGAGCAATACCGAAACATGAAAGAAATTCTTCAGGACCTTCCATTCGTAACGGATTATGCAGTTGAAGCCATGACGCGCGCGGGCATTGAACCAAAACGTGCCATCATCCGCGGTGGAACAGACGGTTCTCGTTTGTCCTTCATGGGCTTACCTTGTCCAAATATCTTCACCGGTGAAATGGCGATTCATTCTCGTCATGAATATGTGAGTGTTCAGGACATGCAAAAAGCCGTGGACACGCTTGTTGAATTAATTCAAATCTGGGAAAAACATCAGTAATGGATTACAAACTGTTGTTAAAGGATATTCGAAATAAAAAGTTCGAAAAAATGTACTTCTTACATGGAGAAGAAGCTTATTTTATCGATTTACTTTGTGATGAAATCATGAATCATGCCTTGGAAGAACATGAACGAGATTTTAATCAAACGATTTTATACGGTAAGGACGCTGAACTATTATCTTTAGTGAGTGAATTGAAAGCGTATCCGATGATGTCTGAACGACGCTTAGTTGTGCTAAAAGAAGCACAAGATTTCCGCAACTTAGATGGACTGGAATCTTACGCGGAAAGCCCTTTAGACACGACCATTTTTGTCATTTGCCATAAGTACAAAGCCTTCGATGCACGAAAAAAAGTATTGAAGTCCTTTGCGAAAAATGGACTTGTCTACAAATCAGATAAGGTGCGCGAATACCAACTTTCAGATTGGATTCAGCAATATGTTAAATCAACGGGTTATGGAATTAACTCCAAAGCGAGCATGTTACTTGCTGAGTTTTTGGGGACAGATTTAGGTAGAATTGTCAAAGAACTGGAAAAGTTGGCCATTCTTTTGCCCGCAGGAACAACCATTGACGAAACACATGTCGAATTAAACATTGGGATTTCAAAAGATTACAACGTGTTTGAATTCGTGAACGCGATTTCTGCTCGAAATACGGAAAAAGCATTTAAAATCATTCAATATTTTGAGTACAATCCAAAAGCGGCAGATTTGACGGTGATTATTTCGAACTTGTTCAAGTTCTTCTCTCAAATCATGCGCATCCATTTCTTGCCAAATAAGTCACGGGAATCTGTGGCGCAGGCGATTGGTGTTCATCCGTTTGTCGCAGGTGAATTATTGCAAGCGAAGAACCAATACGATCCGCGTAAAATTGCTTCGGCTATTGAATTATTACATCGCTTCGATTTGAAAGCAAAAGGCGTTGGAAATTCAAGTATGACGCAAGGTGAATTGTTGAAAGAACTGACCTACCAAATCCTTCATTAATGCATTTATTCTACGCGCCAGAAATTACACCAGAATCCATCGTGTATCAATTAACCGAGGAAGAGTCAAAACATTGTGTTCGTGTGTTGCGCATGAAACAAGGTGATGCATTGACCTTGTTGAACGGACGCGGGTTGGAAGCAAATGCGGTCATTTTGGAAGATCATCCGAAACGTTGTCAGCTTCAAATTACTTCATCGATTCAACATGAACGTCCAAGTATAGAACTTCACCTCGGACTTGCCCCAACAAAAAATATGGACCGCATGGAGTGGTTTTTGGAAAAGGCGACGGAAATTGGATTGAGTAAATTGACCTTTTTAAAATGTGACCACAATGAAAGAGGACAATTGAAACTCGATCGCCTAGAGAAAATAGCCATTTCAGCAATGAAACAATCGAAGCGCTTTTTCCTACCTGAATTGGAGGAATTGGTTTCCTTTGACGACTTTGTAAAGTCGAATCCACAGGGATACATTGGACATTGTTATGAAGCAGAGAAAATGCCGTTATCCGCCTTAAAAAACCGCGCAGTATTTCTGATTGGCCCGGAGGGAGATTTCTCTGAAAATGAAGTGAAACGAGCTTTGGAAAACGGATACCAAGCTGTGAGTTTGAGTGATTTTCGCCTGCGAACAGAAACAGCAGCGCTCATAGCGGTGATGCAACTCAGTTTAATCTAAGATTTTTTAGTGTAGTGTTTTACAGTAAAGGCAGCTTCGTGACGCTCGTCTTTTTCTTGTTCAAAGATGACTTCACTTTTCCATTCCTCTTCACGGAATAAGGGAAAAAACGTTTCAGCGTCATACTCATGATGAACATACGTAATGTACATGTCATCTAACACATTCGCTTCCATGGCCATCCGGTAAATTTCGCCGCCTCCAATGATGAAAACTGTGCGTTCTTGTTCGTCTTGAAAATGCTCTAGACAAGCTTGAAGTGAATGAAAAACCAAACAATTTGGTGCTTCAAAATCTGTATTTCTTGTTAGGACAACATTTTGTCTGTTTGGAAGCGGACGGTATTTTTCAGGAATGCTATCGTAGTTTTTTCTCCCCATCACAACAATTTGTCCTTGGGTCGTATCCTTAAAAAACTGCATGTCCTTTGGCAAATGCCACATCAAGTCATTGTTTTTACCAATGCCCCTTTCGGCATCCATTGCGACAATCAGAGATACTTTCATTAGATGGCAACTGCGGCTTTAATGTGTGGATGAGGATCGTAGTTACACAACTCAAAATCCTCAAACTTGAAGTCAAACAAATCAGTTATTTCCGGATTCATTTTCATCGTTGGTAACGGACGAAATTCTCTGGTCAACTGCAACTGTGCTTGTTCAATGTGGTTGGAATACAAATGCGCGTCACCAAGGGTATGTACAAAATCTCCAGCTTCTAATCCACAAACCTGCGCCATCATCATCGTAAGCAATGCATACGATGCAATATTGAAAGGAACACCTAAAAAGGTATCCGCACTGCGTTGATACAATTGACAACTCAATTTGCCATTGGCAACATAAAATTGAAAAAATGCGTGACAAGGTGGTAAAGCCATTTTATCCACTTCACCAACATTCCAAGCAGAGACAATGATTCTGCGTGAATCGGGATTATTTTTAATTTGATCAATGACTTGGGCAATTTGATCGATGTGTCTGCCGTCCGCTGCTGGCCAACTTCTCCATTGCGAACCGTAAACCGGACCTAAATTCCCGTTTTCATCTGCCCATTCATCCCATATAGAAACGTTGTTATCCGTTAAATACTGAATATTGGTATCTCCTTTGAGAAACCAAAGCAATTCATGAATGATGGAACGTAAATGTAATTTCTTCGTTGTCAAACACGGAAATCCTTCTTGCAAATCAAAGCGCATTTGATATCCAAATACGGAAATGGTACCAGTACCTGTGCGGTCTTCTTTTTTAACTCCGTGATCGAGAATGTGCTGAAGTAAATCGTGGTATTGTTTCATGTGCTGTGAAGATTAGCGCTAAAATAGCCAAAATTTTACTTTTGACGTCCAAAGACCTTGGATTTCATGCACTTTTAATTTACACGAAGTTCGAACGAAATTGTGTATTTTCGTGTATGAAATCATTGGTTTTACTTCTTTTTTTAGGACTTACGGCTTATCAATTAGAGGCGCAGACAGTTCGCATCAAACGAAAGTTCTGTAAAACGTATCAAGGAGAAATACCTGCTTACCGAGTACAGTTAGGTGAGGAAATGGTGGAGATCCCAAGCTGTAAACTGGAACTTACGTTAACGAAGGACAGCATCATCATGCAGCTCGGAAAACTATCGATGCGAAACACCTATCAATTGGAGAAGACTGACAATCCAAAGGAAATCTTGATTTTAGTCGCACGAGACAATTCGGATATCCCCGAAAGGATGATTTTAAAAACGAACGAGAAAGTGATTATTCGAAAGGGTATTTTCCCACAACCGGAGGTCAAGTTGATAAAAGTAAAGAAATCAAACTAAAGGAAGCGTCAGAATAAAGGTTGTTCCTTTCCCTGGCGTACTTTTCACTTCGATTGTTCCATCGTGTGCCTCTATCATGAGTTTGACATAGTACAGACCCAAACCAAATCCTTTTACATCGTGTACATTTCCAGTTGGAACGCGGTAGAATTTATCAAAAATCATTTTTAGATTTTCTTTCTTAATTCCAATTCCATTATCGCTAACCTCGATGATTAATCCCGATTTTTCGTTTTTCGTTAGGATGTGAATTTTTGCTTTTCCATCGCAATACTTGATGGCATTGTCCAATAAATTGTAAATGACATTTGTCAAATGAACAGGGTCTGCCTGAATTTCAAAGTGTTCTGCCTCGCACTGCAATTCAATGACACCGCCAATTTCCGTTTGATTAAATTCAAAGTTATCTTTCACTTCGAAAAGTAACTCATGGACGTTGAACGGTTCTTTGTCTAAAGTGACTTTGTCTTTGTCCAATTTTGCCACATTCAGCACACGCTCCACTTGATTTTCCAAGCGCTTATTTTCTTTAAAAATAATACCGGCGTACTTGCGGATTTTCTCTTGATTTTCTTCATCTAAGTCCATGCGCAATAGCATTTCGCTTGATAGACTAATCGTCGAAATAGGTGTTTTTAACTCATGCGTCATGTTATTAATGAAGTCTGTTTTCACTTCTGACAGTCGTTTTTGACGGATGATAATCCCTAGACTAAAAGCGAAAAACACGATGACGAATAAAATGATAATAATCAAATAAACCCAAGGAGAAACAAAAGGAGTTGCTTCAATGGTTTTTGCTTTTACATTCGGAAAATAAACAGTGAAGTAATGTCCATCCTTTGTTAAATTCAGCGATTCTGGTGTCAGTCCCGGTAAGCCATGCTTCGTGTCAGCATAAAGTGAATCTTTGGTAAATTTAATGAGGTTACCAAGCACGATGGAATCTGTAAAACAATCATAAATTCCATAAACGAAATCTTGGTGAATGTTTTGGTGGTATAGCTCCTTCTTTAATAAGGTTTCTAAGTAATAGGGTTGTAATTCCTCCGAAAAATCAACCGTAAAATGATTGCTTTTAACTTGTTTAATGGCCCCATATAAATCGGTGTGATCCGGATGATTGGGAGAAATCTGTTCCAATACTTCGCGCAGTGCACTGTGAGCTTGTTGGGAAAATTCACGTAAATTCAGGGAGTCTTCTTTCTCTTGAATCGCAATGTTTTTTGCTTGCATTTCAACGGTACTTCGCATCCATACAAATTGTACGAGCAAAATACTAAAAATGGAAACGAGTCCAAGAATAACAACGGAATTGACTGTCCAGCGATTCATCAGAACAAAGGTACTTTTTTCACGCTTAAATCAAAAGGATATTAAAATCCTTGAACACCATTAACGGTCGTATATTTCAAGACATTTTTTTTCTCTGGGTGAATGCGTGCAAACGCCGATTGAACAGCCAAGGTTCCTTCGTGGAACCCACAAAGAATCAGTTTCAATTTATTCTCATACGTATTCACGTCACCAATCGCGTAAATTCCTGGGATATTCGTCGAATAATCCAAGGTATTCACTTTAATGGCGCTTTTTTCAATTTCTAGCCCCCATTCTGCGATAGGGCCTAGGCTTGGTTTCAATCCGAACAGAGGAATAAAGTGGTCTGCAGCAATGACAATTTCTCCATCTTTTTGATGGGTAACATGCACGTTTTCCAATTTTCCATTTCCGGAAAGACCTGTAACCTCCGCTTCGGTAATCAAATTAATCTCACCTTTTTCTGCCATGTCAATGACTTTCTGTACAGAATCTAAATGTCCACGGAACGAACTGCTGCGGTGAACTAAATGTACTTTTTTGGCGATTTTTTGTTCGGTTAGGAAGATGGACCAGTCCAACGCAGAATCACCACCTCCGGCGATTACACAAACTTTATCCTGGTAAATAGTTGGATCTTTAATGATGTATTCCACCCCTTTGTCTTCGTATTGAGGAAGTGCGTCAATAGGTGGTTTTCTCGGCTCAAATACACCAAGTCCTCCGGCAATCATTACCGTTGGAGCAATGTGTTTCGTGCCTTTAATAGTGGTGACAATGAATTTCTCGTCTTCCGTTTTCTCAATCGAAACTGCTGCTTCACCTAAGGTAAATCCTGGTTTGAATGGCGCTGCTTGCTCCATTAAATTATCAATCAGTTCTCCTGCCAATATCGAAGGAAATCCTGGGATGTCGTAGATTGGTTTTTTAGGATAAATTTCTGAGCATTGTCCTCCTGCTTGTGGAAGTGAATCAATTAAATGGCAACGTAACTTAAGTAGTCCTGCCTCAAATACGGTAAAAAGTCCAACAGGACCCGCGCCAATAATGATAATATCTGTTTCGATCATATTTCTGTGAAATTGCAGTGCAAAATTAGTGATTAAAAGAAGTAACAGCCAATTTTGAAGATTGTTTATTAATGAGCAGGATGAATTGGTTTATTTCCCAAGATTACCTCGATTCGCTCCATGATTTCCGCGCTTAATTTCTCCTTCGCTTCTAGTGACTTCAGGTTCTCCGTCAGTTGGTATTCTTTGCTTGCACCAAGAATGACTGTGCTGACATTCGGATTTTTCAAACACCAAGCTAAACTCATGACTGGCAAGGTCAGATCAAGGTCAGCTGCTAAATCGCTAAGTTGTTTCACTACTGAAATACGTTCTGATGTCAAGTTTTTTTCCTTCAACCAATCCATACCTTCCATTCCCAAGCGGGTATCTGTCGGAAAATCTAAATTGTATTTACCACTTAAAATTCCGCTTGCAAGTGGGGACCAAATCGTGGTGCCTAGTCCAACCGTTTTGTAGATTTGTGAAAATTCCACTTCTACTTTTTGACGGGTAAACATGTTGTATTCCGGTTGTTCAACAATTGGTCCTATCAAGTGGTTTTGTTTCGCAAACATGTGTGCTTCCATGATTTCTTGGGCGCTCCATTCAGATGTCCCCCAATACAAAATCTTTCCTTGCATGATCAATTGATGCATGGACCAAACGGTTTCTTCGATGGGCGTCTGTTTATCCGGACGGTGACATAAAAACAAGTCTAAATAATCCAGTTGAAAACGTTTCAAGGCTTGTTCACAGGCTTCTACGATGTGTTTTCGGCTCAATCCTTTTTGTGTTGGCAATTGTCCACCCGCACCAAAAAACACTTTGCTACTAACGATGTAACTATCACGTGTCCAATTTTTCTTCTTCAAAATGGCACCCATTACTTCCTCACTTTTTCCATGTGCATATACTTCTGCATTGTCAAAAAAGTTGATTCCGTTTTCGTATGCGATGTCCATCAGTCGCTCTGCCACATCATCTCCAATTTGTTTTCCGAAGGTCAACCAAGACCCCAAGGATAGACGACTAATTTGAAGTCCCGATTTACCTAAATTTGTATATTCCATCATGCTTTTATTTTTTGAATTCGTTTTGCTTGTTGTTGTTTGTAGAAGCCATTGGCAATGACTACAAGAATAATGACAATTGAACCTGCGTAAAAGTTCACGTTCAAAAGTTTATGTTCTTTCAATATGAAAATGGCTAGAATTATCGTGTAGACGGGCTCTAGGTTAATGCTTAATGAAACGGTGAACGCTCCCAGTTTTTTAACGATTTCAATCGTCATTAAAAAAGCGAAGGATGTACAAATTACACCAAGAAACAATAACCAGAGTCCATCAGAAACGGACATTTTAAGCATGGGATAGGTGAGTTTTCCAGTTGTCCAAAGTACAATACCGATGAAAACGATCCCCGTCAGTAATTCGTACAAAGTAATATGTGCAGATTCTACATCTTGGGCAATTCTTCCATTGAAAACAGAAAAGAAAGCAGCCATTAAAGCGGAAAAGAGTCCGAAATACAGTGCGGTTTTTTCTTGTGCGCTAAAGTCACTTGCCACGAAATAAATCCCAAAAATGACACAAAGTCCAAAAAGAAATTCCACCCATGAAAATTTGCGCTTCATCACGATAGGTTCAAGCCAAGTGACATGTAACGTAGTTGTGGACAAGCACAAAATACCGAGTGATGCGGTCGACAATTGAATACTGTAATAAAAGCTCATCCAGTGTCCGGCGACAATCATTCCAACCAATATCACTTTCCAAGCGTGTTTCCTTGGGAATGAAAAGGACTTGCCGGTCCACAAGAAATAAAGCGCTAAAAATGCAGCTGCAATAATGACGCGATACCATACAATGATGATGGCATCCAAATGAATGAGTTTACCTAGTATTCCAGTAAAACCCCACATCAAAATGATGAGGTGAAGCCAAATATAATAGCGGTATTTTTCTAGCAAGGAAGGATTATTTCTGTTTTAACCATTCTTCAATGGAAAGTTGATTCATGCGTACATAATTTTGGTCACCATCTTTCTCCGCTTCGATCATGGATATCTTGGCAGTTTCCATGGCTCCTTTATAATCACCATTTGCTGCTTGTAATTGTGATTTTAATCGAGTCATCCAATACGCACTCACACCTTTCATGGCTACCGCCTTTTCAGACCATAACAATGCTTTTTTTAAATCGATGTTTTCGGTGAAATAGTAACTTGCTGCCGCGTGGTAATCATTGGCAGTGACGGTGCTTGAAGAAAGTGTCTTTTCTATGCTCGCAAGTACTTTCTCTCTCGTGTTTAAGGTAAACGGAACACTCACTTGGTAAATTTCCCAAGCGATGACAATGCTCCCACTATTGAACTCTAAATCCTCAATTGAAATGGTTAAATTCTCTTTTGGAAATGGGAATTTAGAAACTTTCACTTTTTTTCGAAGCGCAACTTTAGTCTCATCCCATTTTTCTGGCAAGCCCCAATTTGTCGATTCCGTATAGAAAATAATCTCCCAACTATCTGTATTTGGTTTGGCAAAAAGGGCATAAGTCCCGGCTTTTAAGGTATCAGAACCAAAAATGAGAATGTCAGAGTTGGTGATTTTTGTGTTTTCATTTGCACCAAGTCTCCAAAGTTCTCCGTATGGTAATAATTCCCCAAAGATTTTTCTTCCATTCATTGCTGGACGAGAATAGGTAATGCTGATATCTGTTAAACCGACACGCTGTTCAACTTTCCCAAGTGGACTCGCTTTTGGTGTCTGTACTTGTCCTTGTGCAAACATGGAAAAACATAATAGGCTGCTTAAAATAACTTTTTTCATTTGTTAGACTTTAAAGGTTTCATTTGATATTTATTCTTTGCGCACGTCAAAGGTGCTTTCAATTTCCCAATTCGCTCGAATTTTCACAGGTGCTTTGTATAACAAAACTTCTTCTGCTAATGTTTTCGTTTCAGGTGAAACGGGATCCCATTTCCCATTTTTATTTCTATCCAAAAGGATTTTGAAAGTATACTCCCCCGGAAGTAAATTCGGGACAAGTAACTTAGTAGATCGTTGAATTTCTATCGTGCGAATTACTTCTGTTTTTTGGATGACTTGAATCATTCCTGCATCAATCGTGTCGGAAAACATCATGGTTAAATCCCCGAATTCTCTTTTCAATTTCCATTGAATCTCTTTTTGAAAGGCGGCATTCTTATTTTGTGTGAGTCCGACAATCGCTCCTTCTCCCACAACTAATTTTAAATTTCGACATCCTTTTTTTGGTGTTAATTCAATCATATGAGCAAGGTAATCAATCGAATAAGAAACCAAACTACTGTCCTCCATGTTTCTTAGTTGGATTTTCGTCGTATCGATGAATTGAATAAAATCAGAGCAAGAGATGAAAAAGCGATCCTGTAAACCTTCCTTTTCAATAAACTGAACGCCCAATTTTGCCGCCTGTTGTTTTAATGGATAACGAACAAATAAAGTGTCCTGCTCTACCACCAATGAAAGATCCGTTTCTTTCGTCGATCCGATTGCTATCAACACGCTATCCTCGCCCGCTCCAATGAGTCGATTGATGTCAATGATTTGTCCATTTAATTGAATACGATCTCTGCTTCTATCGGCGGGAAGGTGCAGCCCTATGATTCCTGGCGGAATCACACGCGCATTTTTTACTTTGTCGATTTGCACAGGCAGGGAAACGGCCATGTTCAAGGTGTCTTGATAGGTGTTGTCCAAATGCAAAGATTCGAAACGGTAACCTTGTTTTTCATTAACTTGAATTTGTCCGTCTTGGTTGACGTCAACAAATGACTTCACGTAATAGTCCCCGGCTTTTAATGCGTCAAAACGGACCATTCCTTCACCATTACTTTGTGCGAAATACCGTGGTTTGGCGTCCTCCCAATGGTTGTAAAGCCCAACGGTGACTTTCGGTAACATTTCCTTCGAATAGGCATCGTAAACAGAACAATGAAAGCGCAGCGAATCCATTTGTTTCCCTGTCGAGAAGGTGAATTTCATCAAGGAATCATTTCCTTCGGTCACATCTTTTACCGCACCATTAAGGTACAGCGTATAGGTCGTATTCGGGATTAAGGCATTTTCAAAGGAAATATCCAAGGTCTTTTTGGATAATTTACAAGCTAATTTTGTGTCCGCTGGAACCAATACAATTTGTTCATTCGGTTTCACCAACTCAATGTATTCATCAAAGGTAATTTGAACTTGTTGTCCTTGAAAATTGAGTTGCTTGTCGCTCAAATTGGTTTGCACAATCTGTGGCGCAACTTCATCCTTTGGACCACCAGAAATGGTTCCAATTTGTCCACAGGAGAATAGTAGAAATACCGTACTTATTAGTGCAAGGAAACGAGCCATGTACAAAGTTGGGTTAAATATTCGACATCTACTTCATCAAAGTCGTTTAGCTTGTCGCTGTCGACATCCAATATACCAAAGACAAATTGATCTTTCATCAAAGGTAAAACCACTTCACTTTTCGATAAATCGCTGCAGGCAATGTGTCCGGGAAATTGTTTCACGTCAGGCACTAAAACGGCTTCTTTCCTTTGCCATGCTGCTCCGCAAACCCCTTTTCCAAAGGAAATTCGCGTACAAGCAATCGGACCTTGGAAGGGACCTAGAACAAGTTGATTTCCTTCAACAAGGTAAAATCCAACCCAAAAAAATCCAAACGCTTCTTTCAGTGCAGCGGCTGTATTAGCTAAATTGGCAATGAACGATGGCTCATGTTCTGTTAACGCTTTGATTTGAGGCAATAACGAAGTGTATTTCTCTTTTTTTGTTTGACCAGAAATGATTAATTGCTCGGACATATATCAATTTTAGCAAAAATCACGTTTTTACTCCGATTAATCAAGAATTTTCACGTATATTCATTTTAAAATTATTCCTCATGCTTCAACGAATTCAATTTGATAAAGTCTTGTTTTTGGACATCGAAACAGTTCCACAGATCTACCAATACCAAGATTTAGATGAAAAAGGCCAAGAACTTTTTTATGCCAAAAATCGCTTTCAAGTTTCTCCTGAAAAAAACATTGAAATGATCTACAATGAAAAGGGAGGCATACTTGCTGAATTTGGAAAAATCGTGTGCATTTCTGTTGGGATGGTTCGCGATTCTAATACCGGAAAAACCATACGCTTAAAATCGTTTGCCCATGAGGATGAAGAAACCTTATTAAAGCAATTTAAAAAATTATTGGAAGACCATTACAACACAAGTTATCATGTCATTTGTGGACACAATTCAAAGGAATTTGACATCCCATATATTTGTCGACGCATGTTGATTAATGGAATTTCTTTGCCGTCAATTTTAGACATTGCGGGTAAAAAACCGTGGGAGGTCAATCATTTGGATACATTAGAACTATGGAAATTCGGAGATTACAAAGCCTTTACATCCTTGGCCTTATTGTGTCATGTGTTTCAGATTCCCACGCCAAAAGACGATATCTCTGGCGCAGATGTGGCAAGGGTTTATTATGAAGAAAAGGCCTTAGATCGCATTCGAATTTATTGCGAAAAGGATGTTGTCGCCTTGATTCAACTGTTGCTTAAAATGCGAGGAGATGGACTTGTGGAAGATGCCAATATTAGTTCAGCGAGCGAATAGCACAACTTTCAAGACAGCCTAATCGCGTAGGTTTGCAAACAATCACTAGCTTTAGACCCGAATTAACGAACGATGACAGAAGACAAGATTATTCTTGGAATTGACCCTGGAACCACGGTGATGGGTTACGGACTTATTCATGTGAAAAAGAATCAACTGCATATGTTGAATTTCGGTGTGATTCAATTAAGCAAATTGGAAAATCATCCGGATCGTTTAAAGCGAATATTAGACCGATTGAATGGACTTATTGAAGAATACAAACCGGATGAAATGGCCATCGAAGCTCCCTTTTTCGGGAAAAATGTACAGTCCATGTTGAAACTAGGCAGAGCTCAAGGAGTGGCCATTGCTGCTTGCCTAAATCACAACATTCCGTTCGAGGAATACACACCAAGACGCATTAAACAGTCCATTACGGGAAGCGGTGCTGCATCAAAAGAACAAGTTGCTGCGATGCTACAAAAAATGCTGAATTTTCAAGACATGCCAAAATACCTAGATGCAACGGATGGATTAGCGGCAGCTGTTTGTCACCATTTCTCTAAAGGAATCGGAGAACACAATAAAGTAAAGGGAGATTCTTGGACAGCTTTTTTAAGTCAAAATCCAAAACGTCTTAAATCGAAATAGGGAATGGAAGCGAATCCAAGAGTTGATGCTTTTATTGAAAAATCGGCGGATTTTGCCAAGCCGATATTAATGGAACTTCGCGCAATCATTCAGGAGGCTAATCCCGAAATCCAAGAAACATGGAAGTGGAGTTTTCCAGCCTATACGTGGAAGGGAAAGCTCATCTGTTCCTACAGTGCATTCAAAGCACATTGCGCATTTGGATTCTGGTTAACCAAACAGTTGTCTGACCCATACCGCATTTTGGAACAAACGGAAAAATCAGCCATGGGAAGTCTTGGACGTATAACGCATATTGACCAACTTCCAGAAAGACAAATTCTCATAGCCTACATTCAAGAGGCGATTTCGCTGTCTGAAAAAGGCGTGAAAATGGAGAAAAAACCACCTACTCAAACATGGAATAAATCGAGTCGGGATTTTCAGGAATATTTCGGGGAAATGAACGAGCAAGCCGCTTCATTTGACCAGTTGAGTCCCTCGCAAAGAAAGGAATATATCCTCTGGATTGAAGACGCGAAAACAGAAGTAACGAAAACCAAACGCATACAAACAATGATGGAAAATCTCCTAGAGAATAAGTCCATGCATTGGAAATACAACAAAAAATAATGTCGGAAATAAAAGTTTTTACAGATGGTTCTTCACGTGGTAATCCAGGTCCAGGTGGCTATGGTGCGATCTTGATTTTCGGAAGCCAACGCAAAGAGTTGTCAGAAGGATTCCGTAAAACAACAAACAATCGCATGGAACTCATGGCTGTCTGTGTTGCCTTAGAAAAAATAAAGGCGACCAAATACCCGGTGACCGTATATTCCGATTCAAAATATGTCATTGACTCTATCACCAAAGGTTGGGTTTTTGGCTGGGTGAAAAAGAACTTTAAGGACAAAAAAAACAAAGATCTTTGGTTACGCTACTTGGAATCACACAAACGATTGAACATCAACTATGTTTGGGTGAAAGGACATGCGGGACATCCTGAAAATGAGCGTTGTGATGAACTGGCAGTTCAAGCAGCATTACAAGGACCACATTCCATCGATGCGGTTTTTGAACAGGAAGCGCGTTAGACCAATACGGACGAATACCATCTGGCAATGGTGTCGAAGGACTCATTTTTGCGTTTCGCCATATCGTAAACCTGCTCTTCAGTTATTTTTCCTAAGCCAAAATATTTCGCGTCGGGATGGGCAAAATACCAACCACTGACAGATGATGCCGGGGTCATAGCCAAGCTTTCTGTCAAGCTTACTCCCAGTTTTTCGGTGGCATTCAATAGGTCAAAAATGCTATTTTTTTCCAAATGGTCAGGACAGGCTGGATAGCCAGGTGCAGGACGAATTCCTCGGTATTTTTCTTGAATTAATTCATCATTGCTGAAAGATTTCGCTGCTTCGTAGCCCCAATATTCTTCTCGAACAAGTTGGTGTAAATATTCAGCCAATGCTTCGGCCAATCGGTCTGCAAGTGCTTTCACCATGATGGAACTATAATCATCGTGATCCGCTTCGAATCGTTCAATGTGCTCCTCTAAACCAATCCCAGTTGTGACGACAAATGCGCCAATGTAATCTTGAATCTTCGATTCCTTCGGGGCGATATAATCCGAAAGCGCAATGTTTGCTTGTCCGCTCGCTTTTTTTGTTTGCTGACGCAACGTACGTTGGACAAATACCGACTGATCTTTCCAAATCTCAATGTCATCTCCAACACTGTTTGCCGGAAATAATCCAAAAATAGCTTTGGCTTCCACCCAAGATTCACGAACCATCTGAGTCAACATAACCTGTGCATCTTCAAACAGTTTGGTCGCCTCCTCACCAACAACTTCATCACTTAAAATAGCGGGATATTTTCCGTGAAGTTCCCATGTTTGGAAAAAAGGAGTCCAATCGATATAGGGAACAAGTTCTACCAATGGGACATCCAAAGTTTGAACGCCAAGTTGTTTCGGAGTGGCAACCGTTTTGTCATTGAAGGCAAGTACAAGTTTATTTTCACGCGCATCGCTTAAGTTCAGTAGTTCTTTTGCAGCGCGGTGTTTTTCGTGGTGTGTTCGAACACGACTGTATTCCTCTTTCAATTGTTCGATAAAAGCTTCCTTCTTTGTTCCAAGTAAGCTTTCTACCACTGTTACAGAACGCGATGCATCCAATACGTGAACCGCTTGTCCGGAAGTGTAGAACTGATCAATTTTGACCGCTGTATGTACTTTCGAAGTTGTTGCTCCTCCAATCAACAGGGGAATCGTTAATCCTGCACGTTCCATTTCTTTGGCCATATGCACCATTTCATCCAAACTAGGCGTAATGAGTCCACTTAATCCAATGACATCCACTTTTTCTGCAATGGCCGTTTGAATGATTTTCTCTGCTGGAACCATGACGCCCAAGTCGAGCACTTCATAGTTATTGCAAGCCAAGACAACGCCAACAATGTTTTTACCGATGTCATGAACATCTCCTTTGACAGTCGCCATGAGTATTTTTCCTGCAAAGGAACTTTTTCCGTCCTTCTCAGCTTCGATAAATGGAAGAAGGTAAGCCACCGCTTTTTTCATCACACGTGCGGACTTTACTACCTGCGGCAAGAACATTTTGCCACTACCGAACAAGTCTCCAACGGTGTTCATACCATCCATCAATGGTCCTTCAATGACTTCAATTGGACGTGCATACAAATGGCGGCATTCTTCCACATCTTCATCGATGTATTCAACAAGTCCTTTCACCAAAGCATAAGAAAGTCGTTCTTTGACATTTGCTTCGCGCCAACTTAAGTCCACCTCTTTTTTCTTTCCATCACCCTTCACCGTTTCCGCTAGTTCAAGCAAGCGTTCGGTCGCATCTGGACGTCGATTTAAAAGAACATCTTCCACATATGTCAAAAGGGTTGGATCAATGTCGCTATATACTTCAAGCATACTCGGATTTACAATTCCCATGTCCATTCCGTTGGAAATGGCATGAAATAAAAAGGCCGAATGCATCGCTTCGCGCACTTTGTTGTTTCCTCGAAAGGAAAAGGAGACATTCGATACGCCACCACTCACGTGTGCTCCCGGTAGATTTTCACGGATCCATTTTGTCGCTCTAAAAAAGTCTAGCGCATTGTTATTATGTTCTTCCATTCCAGTGGCAACTGGAAAAATATTCGGGTCAAAAATGATGTCTTCACATGGGAATCCAACGGATTTAGTCAATATATCGTAAGAACGTTGACAGATTTCAATGCGTCGTTCATAGCTATCTGCTTGACCATTTTCATCAAATGCCATGACGATCACGGCCGCACCATAACGTTTGATTTTTTTTGCTTGCGCAATGAATTGTTCTTCTCCTTCTTTCAGTGAAATGGAGTTGACAACACCTTTGCCTTGAATGCATTTCAATCCAGCTTCGATGATCTCCCATTTGGAGGAATCGATCATAATTGGAACGCGCGCAATGTCCGGTTCTGAAGCGATGAGGTTCAAAAAACGAATCATGGACTCTTTTCCATCGATCATTCCTTCATCCATATTGATGTCGATGATTTGAGCGCCTCCTTCCACTTGTTCGCGGGCAACGGCAAGTGCGGCGTCGAAATCTCCTTCTTGAATCATGCGAAGAAAGGCACGAGATCCTGTTACATTGGTGCGTTCACCAATATTGATAAAGTTGCTTTCAGGACTGACGATTAATGGTTCTAATCCAGATAATTTTAACGAATGTGTCATTTTTAAGTCTTATTTGGATAAATCTGCAACGATCGGACGCGGACTAAATTCTTTGGCGATTTCGGCAATGGCTCGAATGTGATCAGGTGTTGTTCCACAGCAACCCCCAACAATATTCACCAATCCTTCTTCTAAAAAGCCACGAATTTGTTGAGCCATCATTTGCGGACTCTCATCGTATTGTCCAAATTCATTTGGCAGTCCAGCATTTGGATGAGCGCTTACCGCAAATGTCGATTGCTCATCGAGTATTTGTAAATATGGACGCATCATGGACGCCCCTAAAGCGCAATTCAATCCAATGGAAAGCAAGGGCATGTGTGACAACGATATTAAAAATGCTTCGGTAGTTTGTCCAGTTAATGTGCGGCCACTTTGATCCGTGATTGTCCCCGAAACCATAATGGGAACTTTCATCCCGCGTTCGTCAAACACTTCATCGATTGCGTACAATGCGGCCTTCGCATTCAAGGTGTCGAAAATCGTTTCTACTAATAAAATATCAACACAACCATCCAACAAGGCATGCACTTGTTGCTTGTAAGCAACTACTAAATCATCAAAGCTAACCGCTCTAAATCCTGGATCATTGACATCCGGAGAAATGGATGCGGTGCGATTCGTTGGGCCAATCGACCCAGCGACGAAACGCTTACGATCGGTAAACTCTGCACATACTTCTTTGGCGATTTTGGCACTTTCGAAATTGATGTGATATACGGCATGCTCTAACCCGTAATCTGCCTGTGCAATGGTAGTCCCAGAGAAGGTATTCGTTTCTATGATGTCTGCCCCAGCCTGTAAATATTGTCGGTGAATGTCCTTGATGATTTCAGGTCGCGTAATGGATAACAAATCGTTGTTTCCTTTCAATGACTTATCGTGCTGTTCGAAGGCTCCCTCTCGGAAGTCGAATTCCTCCAAATGATGCCGTTGAATCATGGTACCCATGGCTCCGTCTAAAACTAAAATGCGGGTAGCTAATGCTGTTTCTAAATCGCTTTTCATATATGTGTAATACCAAAGAAATGTGTCGGAAACAGTAGCGTTTCAACTTATCTTTTTCCATGAACATGGAATCGGATTTGGCACCTTTTCCCTGAGGCAGGTTGCCAAGGTTTCGTAGGGCCAGTCCCTCCACCTTTCTTTATAAGTTTATTTTAATGAACGTGAGGACAAAATTACGTCAAAATTCCTTTTTTCACTAATTTTCAAACATGAAACACACAAACTTCTTCCAATCATTGACTACGGCATTCATTGGCATTCGTTCGCTTCTGCAAGAAAGTCGAAACGCTCGAATTCAAGGGATTGTTTTTATAGCTACCTGTTTGCTGGGTCTCCTACTGAAAATCGATGCTACAGAATGGCTTTGGGTACTCGCTTGCAGTTCAGTTGTACTCGCCTTGGAGGCGGTAAATACCAGTATGGAACAGTTGGCTGATTTGTACACAACGGAGTATCATCCGAAAATTAAATTCGTAAAGGACATCGCCGCAGGATCGGTGTTAATCGCCAGTTTTAGTGCACTCATCATCGGGCTTGTGATTTTCATTCCGCATTTACGCACATTGTTTTCGGTTTAGTTTGTAACGACTCCCCGCCATTCCTTTCATGACATTCTTCATCTCCAATTGAAAAAGTACCACGTTTAATTGCGAGGTGCTCAGGCCACTTTTCAAGGCAATTGTATCGATGTGCAGTTCGCCCTCCATTTCGAGCAACGAATAAATGCGCTGCTCTATGTCCGTTAAGTCTGGAAATAATTCCAATTGCTGAACAGCCGTTTCATACCCCCAGTTCATGAAGTCAAGGAAGTCTTGTCCGTTTTGAATCAAATGAGCCTTCTGTTTTTGGATCAGCCAATTACAGCCTTCTGATTGTTCCTGTTGCACGTTTCCGGGAAAAGCAAACACATCGCGATTGTAATCATTGCCCAATTCTGCAGTGATCATAGACCCTCCTTTCTTTTTGCTCTCCACCACAATGATGGCATCTGAAAGTCCGGCGATAATTCGGTTTCTCATGGGGAAATTCATGCGGTCAGGTTTGGTGCCAACAAGAAATTCACTAATCCATCCGCCGTTTTCCAACATTTGTTCTGCTACCTTCCGATGTTCGTACGGATAAATACGATCCAAACTATGTCCAAAAACACCGAGATTAAAAATGCCTTTTTCGACACAGGTTTGATGGACGTGAATGTCCACACCATAAGCCAATCCACTGATAATGGATAAGTCCTTTGATTGAATGGTTTCTAATAGTTCTTCCACGAGCAACTTTCCGTAGGATGTTTGATTGCGCGTGCCAACAATAGAAACCGTTTTCTGTGGATTACTGTCGACTAATCCTTTGGTGAAAATGACGATGGGCGCGTCAGGACATTGGCGCAAGCGACGTGGATAATCATTGTCCATGAAAAAGTGTGTTTGAATCTGATGTTTTTCATTGAACAACAGCTGTTTTTCCGCCAGTTGTAAAGCCTGTTCTCGGTTCATTTCGCTTAATCGTGTCATTGGTATCCCCGTTTGCAAATGCAGCTCTTTCATGGAAAGTGTAAATAAATCTGAAATGGACCCCACTTTGCCAAGAAGCTGTGTAGCCCTTGTCGGACCAATGCCTTTCAGCTGTCCAAGTGCGATTTTGAAGTGTTCGTACGGCATAAAATTGAAAAAAATGATTAGTTTCGTTACATTAAGTTAACAAAAAACCACTGCTTTTTTCGCATGAAATTTTACTTTTTTTCACTTTTTTTAGCCTTGTATTCGTGGACATCCGCACAAGTTTCAGGTGTGGTGATTGATCAAGAAACAAAGATTGGTCTGGCGCAAGTGACCGTGAAATCTTCTGAAAACGAAAAGACAGAGTCAAACGCCGACGGGACCTTTACGATTAGTGCAAAAAAATTCCCCTTCACCCTATATTTTCAGAAAAAAGGGTACGAATTGGATTCCATTCGCATGCAAAAATCAACCTATGTGACCATGTCGTTATCGATTGTTTCTCAGGATGCCAAAACAGTCGTTGTCACGTCGGGAAAACGAAATCAAAACATTGAGGACATTCCGATTTCCATTGAAATTTTAAAGCCTGCGTTAATCGCTAATAAAGGATTTACCAACTTGGAACAAGCGGTGAATCAAAGTCCAGGTGTGTTTACAATGGACGGACAAGTCAGCATTCGAGGCGGTGGTGGATACGCCTATGGAGCGGGAAGTCGTGTGATGTTATTGTGGAACGGAATCCCTATGCTTTCTCCTGATGTTGGAGATGTCAAATGGAATGCAGTGCCCATGGAACAAGCATCTCAAATTGAAATATTAAAAGGAGCCTCATCCGTACTTTATGGAAGCGGAGCCTTGAATGGTATTATTGCATTAACAGAAAAGGAACCAACTACGGAAGGTCAATTCAAAGTGAAGTACCAATCGGGATTCTATGGCAACCCGAAACGTAGTTCAATGCAATGGTGGAGCCGAACTCCAACGACACATTTACTAGACGTGTATTACGGAAAAGCTAAAGGTAGATGGGGATGGTCGATCGGTATGAATGGACTAATCGATGAGGGTTACCGAGAAGGAAACGATGAAAAAAGAGCGCGTGTCAATGGCTCGTTTTATTATTTCCCGAAGAAACACACCAAAATGAAAATGGGTGTGAGTTACCAATACCAATGGCAAGACAAAGGAATCTTCATTCTTTGGAAAAATGACTCCATGGGATATCAGGCCTTGGAAAATACCTTGAGCCGTCAACGCGCGATTCGTTTAAATGTCGACCCATACCTCAAGTTTATCGACAAGCATGACAACAAACACTACCTAAGAACGCGCTATTATTTGGTCACTACTGGAAATTCAGATAAGGTCTATGATGCTTCGTTGGCTGAAATGTACTATGCTGATTATAACGTTCAAAAGAAAATTGGAAATACCAATCTCATTACAGGATTCATGGACATGACCAATAAAGTCACTAGTTATGTCTTTGATAACCACATCAGCAACAACCTAGCCTTGTACGAGCAAATGGAAACGAAATTCAAGAAATTGGATGTCACTGCAGGGCTGCGTTTGGAATACTGTCAATTGGATCGAGCAAAGCCAGAAACTCAAATTTTGGTGTTCAATAAATTCACTTCTCCCATCTATCCCATCGTTCGCATTGGTGCACATTACGCGTTGAATAAAGCCACGCACTTTAGAGCTTCTTTCGGACAAGGAATTCGTTTTCCATCGGTTGCAGAGCGCTATATTTCAGCATCCGTTGGAGGCGTTCGAATTTTTAGAAATCCGGACTTAAGACCTGAAACGGGTTGGAATTCTGAAATCGGATGGAAACAAATCATTAAAATGGGCAAATGGATGGGCATGTTTGATGTCGCAGCATTTGTCAATCAGTACAGCAATATGACCGAATTTTCGTTTGGGGTTTACAAGCCGGATACTATGGCCTTCCTACAAACAAGTAATCCAAATGCCATAAATTACCTATATAATTGGGTTGGATTCCAAGCTCAAAATGCAGAAAAAGCGCGCATTTCCGGCGTGGAATGTTCGTTCAATAGCTCTGGTAAAATTGGAAATGTGGAATTGGTTTCTTTATTGGGATACACCTACATGAATCCAGTAAGTTTGAACAATAATCCGATTTATCGATCCTCATTCTCTGATACGTCAACAAACATGTTGAAATATCGTTTTAATCACTTGGCAAAAGCGGATATTCAAGCGACATATAAAAAATGGAGCATCGGTGGATCCATGCGTTACAATAGCTACATGAAAAACATTGACCGTGCATTTGAAGTAGGCGTTTTAGGGACAGAACTGCTGGTCGGAATGCAGCATTACCGCCAACAATTCCACAAAGGAATCTTTGTTTTCGATGCCCGTTGTAGCTATGAAGTGAAGAAAGGGGTTAAATTGAATTTAATCGCCAATAATTTCTTGAATGCGGAATATGTTTCGCGTCCAGGAGATATTCAAGCACCACGTAATTTCTTGTTGCAATTGCAATACGACTTATAATTTCAAGATCGATAGACGAAAATGTCCTTCTATTTCGTTATTTTCACGTCCTACTACAACCTATTATGAATAAATATTTTCTATTTCTACTTTACTTGATCGGTGCATCTATGGCACAAGCGCAAGTTTCTGGAACCGTTGTTAGCGCTGAAGATCAACAAGTACTTCCAAACGCTAAAATCATTGCTTCGGATGGCGAAAAAGCAATGACTGATTTTGAAGGGAAATTCACCTTGAATCCCACGAAATATCCACTGAAGATCATCGTTGCCATGATTCAATACGCGAATGACACGTTGGAAGTGAATCAAGCAGGCCCCATAACGATCCGTTTGAAACCAAAAACGAAGGATGAATCAACCGTGGTGGTCAGTGCGGGAAAACGCAAACAAGCCATTGAAGAAATTCCTGTTTCAATGGAAATTATCAAGCCACAACTAATTGATAATAAAGGAATAACTGACTTAGAACAAGCGGTTGACCAAACACCAGGGGTTTTTACGATGGATGGACAAGTCAGCATTCGCGGTGGTTCGGGTTTCGCCTACGGAACAGGAAGTCGCGTGCTGTTGTTGTGGAACGGAATGCCGCTTTTATCAGGATACGCGGGTGACACGCAATGGAATGCCATTCCCATGGAACAAGCTTCACAAATTGAGGTCATGAAAGGAGCCTCCTCTGTATTGTACGGAAGCGGTGCCTTAAATGGTGTCATCGCGTTGGCAGAGAAAGAACCAAAGTCCATTCCGGAAACGAAAATTAAAATTCAAAATGGTATCTACGGTAATCCAGCAAGAGCGAGTTTAAAATGGTGGGACAAAGCCCCAATGTTTCAACAAGTGGAGGCGTATCACGCTAAGATGAATCGCTATATGGGATATACCGTTTCAACAACGTTATTCAAAAACGATGGATACCGTCAAGGGGAGATTGAAAATCGTGCGCGTGTCAGTGGAACGATCTATTTTCGACCGAAAACTGCGACACGCTTAAAAGCTGGAGTTGGCTACAATTATCAAATGCAAAAAACCGGAAGCTTCTTGATCTGGCAAAGTGATTCTTTGGGGTATATTCCAAGTGGAGGAGCAGATACCAGCAATGCCGCTTCAACTTTGACGTATAATTTCGGACAACGCTTATTTGTGGATCCGTATGTGAAATTCATCGATAAAAAGAACAATTTACATCACTTAAAAACACGTGTATATTACGCACACAACACCAACATCAATAATCCGAGTCAAAGCAATGGAGCAGTGATCTATTTTTCAGATTATTCCATCCAAAAGCAATTTAAAAATGGAGGAACCATGACCTCAGGGGCTTCCAATATCTACAATGTGGTGCGCTCCAATTTATTCGGCGACCACAATTCAGAAAATCTTGCGCTATACACTCAGCTTGAATTACACAAGGGTAAATGGGACTTTAGCGCGGGCGCTCGCTTGGAGTATTTTCAAATGGATGGAAAAGGTGGAGATACGGACTTCATGATTTCTGAAAAGAAGAACATTAAAATTCCCTTTTATCCTATTCTCCGCACGGGAGTACATTATCAAGCAGCGAAATACACGCATTTACGCGCTTCTTTTGGACAAGGAATTCGATATCCTTCCGTGGCGGAACGATATACACAAACATCGGTTGGCGCCTTGAATATTTTCCCAAATCCGTATTTAACACCCGAAATTGGTTGGGCGGGTGAAATAGGCATCAAACAAGGAGTGAAAATTGGTTCATGGAAAGGATTCATTGATCTTGCTGCATTTGTGAATCAATACAGTAACATGATGGAATTTTCTTTCGTCTACTTTAATCCCATTTCTCAAAAACCATTGAACCCAATTAATCCGAGTCCGGAGGATATTACCTTCTTAACAAGTGGAAATTACAATGTGAGTGATTGGGTAGGATTCCAAGCGCAAAATGTAGAAAAAGCACGCATTTCTGGTTTGGATTTCTCTTTCAATTCCATGGGGAAATTAGGGAATGTCGAATTGATTTCCTTACTCGGATATACCTATATGAATCCAATTAGCTTGAATAGCAACACTTTGTATACAGCTACTTATTCAGACACCACAACCAACATGTTGAAGTATCGCTTTAAGCACTTAGCAAAAGCAGATATCGAGGCAAATTACAAACAATGGAGTTTCGGTGTTTCTTCGCGATACAATAGTTACATGAAAAATATTGACCGCGTTTTTGAATCGGATTTAGATCCTGCCGTGAATAGTGAGGTATATATCCTTCCAGGATTAAAAGCATACCGACAAGCCCATAACAAGGGAAACATCGTATTCGATGCCCGAATTGGATACAAGATCACGGATAATTACCGCGTTAGTTTTATTGTCAATAACCTATTTAACGCAGAATATTCGAGTCGTCCCGGGGACATCCAACCTCCGCGAAACTTTATTGCACAACTCCAAATGAAATTTTAATGAAAGTACTCGGCATCATTCCGGCTAGATACGCCTCTTCTCGTTTTCCTGGTAAACCATTGATTGATTTAAAAGGAAAGTCGATGATCCAACGCGTTTATGAAGGAGCTTTGAAGTCCAAAGCGATGTCGAAAGTCATTGTTGCGACCGATGATCAACGCATCGTGGATGAGGTCTTGCGTTTTGGCGGAAATGTCTGTTTGACGAATGAAAACCATCAAAGTGGAACAGATCGTTGCGCAGAAGTGGCACGAATGAATCCAGGTTTTGATGTGGTCATCAACATTCAGGGTGACGAGCCTTTGGTTGACCCCAATCAATTAGATCAACTTTTGTCGGCATTCGAAGAGATGGATGTGCATCTAGCAACCTTAGGAATTCCGACAAATGATGAACATGATTTGAGTAATCCGAACCGCATTAAAATTATTTTAGATAAGGGTCGTAATGCCTTGTATTTTAGCCGAAGTTGCGTGCCTAATACCCATCATTTCAAAGGAGAACACCTATCGAATTATCCCTTCATACGCCACATTGGGCTTTATGCTTACCGCAGTAAAACGTTGTTGGAAATTAGTCAATTACCTCCAACTGAACTCGAAAAAATGGAATCCTTGGAACAATTGCGCTGGTTGTATTATGGATATCAAATCAAAGTGGTGGAGACGACCATCGAAACACCAAACATCGACGTGCCGGAAGACGTAGAGAAAGTATTACACTTTTTGTAATTCCATCTTTCTTTTGTAAATTTGGGAAATGATCCCATTTGAAGAAGTTATTTGTCAGCTCATCCTGCGTCACAATTGTGTCGTAGTACCGCATTTTGGTGGATTTGTTGCTAAAACAATTTCCGCGCAAATCGACTTCGAAAAAGGACTAATCCAAGCACCATACAAACAGTTATTGTTTAATCGTAACCTGATTAACGATGATGGATTGGTACTAGCTGAATATGCGCGAGTGAATGGATTGTACTACCAAGAAGGACTCGAGCAATTACAAGCTTTTGTGGGAACATTAAATCAGGATTTAGCGCAAGGGAAAAATGTATCTATTCCGAAACTAGGTGTTTTCACGAAAGATGCAGATGGAGTGATTCGTTTCGAACAAGACCGTCACTTTAACTTTCTGTTAAGTTCATATGGACTTTCTAATTTGACCTTTATTCCGACGGAGGAAGAAGTGAAGGAAACGCCAATCGTTCAATTGAATCCAGAGGAATTCGCGAAAGAAACAATAAAAGCACCGAGCAAATTCTGGAAGTATGCGGCTGCCGCTTGCTTATTGCCTTTTGCATTTTATTCCTTTTGGATCCCGATGAAAACAGATGTTCTTCATTCAGGACTTATTTCATACACAGACTTTAATCCCTTGAAAGGAAAACAAGTTGTGCGTTATGCGGAAAAGCAACTAAATCCTTTGGAAAAAGCTTTTACGGAAGACGCGTCTATAAGCGATCAATTATCTTCTGAAACTCCAGGTGAGATCGCCTTGTATCAATATGACGAATCAACTGTTTTTGCTATTCAAATACCCAAAGTTGAAGAACCCGTTCAGTCCATTCCAATGGTTGAAACACCTGCTGCATTTGAGTATGTAGTTGGCTGTTTCTCTGACGAACGCAACGCCCATAATTTTGTTCAGAAATTGAACAGCTTAGGTTTTCAAGCACATATCCTCCCCGGAGGATCGTTGATCCGCGTCAGTGCGGGCTCAGCAAATAGCCAATCTGAAATTCAAGCAATCCAATCTAAAGTAAGTTCCAATGGAATCGAAGGATGGATCTGTAAATTATAATCAACACATGAAAAAATCAGTTAAATTTTTATTGCCAATCTTTTTTGGCGCGACATTGTCATTCGCACAAGTAACAAATGCGGAAGGAAGTAAGTACAAATTTGAAAAAGTGGTGCAGTTAGATGCAACACCTGTTCAAAGTCAAGGTAAGACAGGAACGTGTTGGTCCTTTTCTGGAATGTCCTTCTTTGAATCAGAATTAATGCGTTTGGGTGTCGGTAAAGACATCGTACTTTCCGAAATGTATACAGTGCGCAAAGCGTATGAGATGAAGGCGGAGAAATACATCCGTATGGACGGTAAAACGAATTTTGGTGAGGGTGGAGCCTTTCATGACATTCCGTTGGTGATTCGTAAATATGGTATCGTTCCTTACGACCGTTACACAGGATTGGAAAAAACGGAAACCTACAATCACGCGGAAATGTTTAATGCCTTGAATAAAATCATGCAGGACATCATACCAAAATTAGGTAATCCAGAGGGGATATCGGACGCTTGGAAAAAAGAATACAATGCCATTCTAGACCAGTACATTGGGAAAGATGTGAAAGAATTTGAATTTGAAGGAAAAAAATATACACCGAAATCTTTTGCGGAACATTTGCAATTGAACATGGATAACTACGTTTCCTTAACTTCTTTCACGAATCACGAAATGTATAAAAAATGCATGTTGGAAATTCCAGATAACTGGGCTTGGGGTGAGAGTTATAATGTGGCAATGGATGACTTGGTTCAAGTGACTAAAGAAGCATTGAAAAATGGATATACCGTCGCTTGGGGGGCAGATGTTTCTGAAAAAGGATTCAGCTTTAGAAACGGCATAGCAATCGTACCAGCAGATCCAAAAAGTGTGGAAGTGGTTGGAAAAGACGATAAAAACTTTAACAATGCTGGAGCTGAACGTAAATCAAATGCGTTTACTGAACCAACGAAAGAATTGAAAATCACCCAAGAATTACGTCAAGAAGCTTACGACAACAAAACGACAACCGATGACCACGGAATGCACATTGTTGGATTATTCACCGATCAAAATGGCGTGAATTATTTCTTGGTAAAAAATTCTTGGGGAACTTCGAACTATCCAAAAGGATATTTATACGTATCTGAGAATTACTTTAAATATAAAACCATCAACATTTACTTACATAAAGATGGAATTTCTAAAGACGTGCGTACTAAATTGAATTTGTAAGTAATATTGGCAAGAAAATTGCGTTAAAGGGTTGGACTTAAATAGTATGACATGAAAAAAATAGTTTTATTTAGCTTAGGAATTTCATTGGTGTTAAGCGCATGTGGAAAATTCCGTTACGACAAAGATCAATCAGCTGAGGTGAATCGAAAAGTGGAATCAGCTTTTGATGAAATGACAAATATTTCGGATCAAGCCATCACGGGAAACATGGTTTATTATAAAAATGGCGGGGTGATTGTAACGCATCCTGGCGATAAACCTGTTCAATTAAAAACGGCATGTAACGTCATCATTACCATCGATACAACAGGTTCTGTGAAAACGGTGACTGTGGATTATGGATCAAGTAACTGTGATTGCAATGATGGCAAGACACGTCGCGGGAAAATTGTCACAACGTTTACCGGACCTTATCACGCGCAAGGAACAATCATCACGCATACACCGGTTGATTACTATGTCAATGACATCAAAATCGAAGGGACAAAAACGGTGGAGAATATGGGCTTGAATACAACTGGACAACCCTATTTCAATGTGCAAATCGATGGTGTTGCAACACTGACAACGGGCGAAACAATGACTTATACTTCCACACGCGTTCGTACTTGGACCGCTGGATTCAACACGCTGCTTAATCGATTCGATGATGAATACGACATTACAGGTACAGCTTCAGGTGTTTTTTCATCCGGAGGAAGTTATACAGCTAACATAACCGCTCCAGTACACATAAAAGTAGGTTGTGGATTCCCCGTGAGTGGAACGGTGGAAATTACGCCACAAAGCCATCCCGTTCGTGTTCTAGATTATGGAACAGGAACTTGTGATGCAACATTTACCGTAACCGTAAACGGACACACGTACACCTTCAATTAAGTAACGTATTGATATTCAATGTTAAAAGTGTTCAAAGTGTCATTTGAACACTTTTTCTTTTTTATTGTTATTTAATTCGAGCCTGTTGTGTAATTTTGTAAGGATAAAATACCTCAAAAGATGAAAAAAGTTGGTGTAAATGGTTTTGGTAGAATTGGACGTTGTTTCACACGCATTGCATTGCTTGATCCACAAGTTGACGTGGCGTTGGTAAATGACTTGGCAGATGTGAAAACTCTTGCACATTTATTGAAGTATGATTCCATCCATGGGAATTTTTCGTTGACATTTGAAATCAATGGAAATGAATTACATTTTTCCAATGGAAAAAAAATCACTTTTATTAGTGAACGAAATCCAGAATTAATTCCATGGTCCACGTTTGGAGTGGAGACTGTTTTAGAGTCCACAGGGTTATTTTTAACACGCGAAGCCGCTTCCAAACATTTAGTCGGAGGAGCAAAAAAAGTCATTATTTCAGCACCTGCAAACGATGAGGATATTCCTTCGGTTGTAATGGGGGTGAATAATGATTCAGTAGACTTTTGCGATGCGGTGATTTCAAATGCTTCCTGTACGACCAATAATGCAGCACCAATGGTGAAGGTGTTGAAATCACTCATGGACATCGAAGTGGCATATATTTCAACGGTTCATAGTTACACGAGCGATCAGCGCTTACACGATGCACCACACAAGGATCTTCGTCGTGCTCGTGCAGCAGCAAATAGCATCATTCCGACATCGACTGGAGCAGCAAAAGCCATCACGCGCATCTTCCCCGATTTGAAAGGAAAAATCACAGGTGGAAGTTTCCGTGTACCAGTAACGGATGGATCTGTTACTGAATTAACTCTTGTAACAAAATCAAATGTGACGGTAGAACAAATCAATGCTGCCATGAAATTAGCCAGCGAAACAGATATGAAAGGAATTCTCGGTTATACGGAAGACCCGATCGTTTCCTGTGATATCATAGGCAGTTCATACAGTTGTTTGTTCGATGCCGAATTGACAACTGTATTCAACGGACTCGTAAAAGTTGTTGGTTGGTATGACAATGAAGCTGGATATTCCAATCGCTTGGTTGACGTGGTGAAAGCAAATTAATCTTCAAATCAAAAAGTTTAGGATAAAGGAGATTATTTTTGATTGTGTTACTTATTGGCATTGCCCCAAAAAGGTACTGTGTTAAAAAACAAGTTTTTTTTAAAAATTTGTTTTTTAAAGGAGAGTTTAACTCATCCCGTGTAGGCAGGCTTCTGTCTGCCTATTTTTCTCATAGTTAGGTTCATATTTGACTATTGTTAACACTTCGAAGAGAAAAATTCAAATAGAATTCGGAGTCTTGATCTTTTTGCGAACTTTTTGGATCAAGCCAAAAAGTGGGAGAAAAACAAATGTCAATGGATACAAAACTGTGTCATGCCCCAAGTTTTTGTCATGAGCCCAAATTAATCTTCAATAGCTTGAACACCAGGAAGTACTTTTCCTTCAAAATATTCAAGTAATGCGCCACCACCTGTGCTCACGTAGCTCACTTGGTCGCTCATGCCAAATTTCTGAACGGCTGCAGCACTATCACCACCACCGATCAAACTAAATGCACCATTTCTCGTTGCTTCGGCTACAGCCAGCGCAACAGATTTCGTCCCATTTTCAAAGGCTTCCATTTCAAAAACGCCCATTGGACCATTCCAAAGAATGGTTTTGCTCGCCAATAAAACGTCGCGGAATGTTGCCACTGCTTGCGTGCCAATATCCAAGCCCATCCATCCATCAGGAATTTCTTTACTCGAACAAACATCCGTCGCTGCATCCGCGGCAAAGCGATCAGCAATGGTTGAATCAATTGGCAAATGAATTTGAACGCCTTTTTCTTTCGCTTTCGCCATGATTTCTAGGCATGTTTCTAAGCGCTCATCCTCGCAAAGTGATTGTCCAATTTGACCACCCTGTGCTTTGTAAAATGTGTAGGACATTCCTCCTCCGATGATGATGTGATCAGCGATGTTCAATAAATTTTCTACAATAAGTACTTTATCGGAAACCTTTGCTCCTCCAACGATTGCCGTGAATGGACGCTCTGCGTTATTCAATACTTTTCGTGCACTTTCCAATTCAGACTTCATTAAGAATCCAACCATTTTATCCGTTGGGAAAAACTGTGCAATTTGTGTCGTACTAGCATGCGCTCTATGGGCAGCCCCAAACGCATCGTTTACATAACAATCACCTAACGAAGCTAGTTTTTCTGCAAAGGCAAGATCCCCTTTCGTTTCCTCAGAATAAAAACGCACATTTTCCAATAAAAGAACGGAACCACTAGTCAGACTTTTGCTTTTTTCTTGAGCTTCCGCACCGATGCAATCTCCGGCAAATTCAACGGTTCTTCCCACCAATTTTTCAACGGTCGAACGGATGTGATTCAGCGAGAATTTATCTTCTGGACCTTCTTTCGGTCGGCCAAAATGTGACAATAAAATGACACTTCCGCCTTGGTTTAAAATGTGTTGAATGGTCGGTAACGCGGCACGAATACGCTTATCGTCTGTCACAGCCATGGTTTGCTTATCTAGTGGAACATTAAAATCTACGCGCACCAACGCACGCTTACCTTGGAAGTTGTATGTGTCGATTGAATTCATCTTTTTTTTCTGCAAAAGTAACGAAAGCGAATTTCTTGCGTTTGTTTCCGTGCAAGATTCTCGGTAAATTCATTTATTTTCTGCAGTTTTGTCTAAAATATCTTCCTATGTTAAAATATACTTATTTCGTTTCTACGATTTTAATCCTTTCGGCTTGCCATCCATCGAAAGAAACAGTTCAAGAATTAGAGTCTTGGTCAGAACCTGTAACTGAAGAAGTCATGATGTCTGAAGGGGATCTCGGAGAAATGCCGTATGATGAGATGGCGATGATGGAAGAAAACCCATACGTAAGAGGAATATACAATTCATCTCGTACCTTACAAACGGATTTAGTTCATACGCGTTTAGAGGTGAGCTTTGATTGGGAGCATGCTCGCTTAAACGGGAAAGAAATATTGACAGCAAAACAACACTTTCATCCATCAGATAGCTTAATTCTCGATGCAAAAGGAATGGACATTCTATCTGTGGAGATGAATAACAAGAAGTTGAATTACACCTACAAGGATTCCTTGCATTTGCGCATTCAATTGGATCGAAAATACACGCGTGAGGAGAAATTTAACGTGACCATTCAATATGTAGCAAAACCAGATGAGCGTAAAGTGGGAGGTAGTGCAGCCATCACATCAGATAAAGGACTTTATTTCATCAATCCAAAAGGAGAAGATAAAACGAAGATGCCACAAATTTGGACACAAGGTGAAACAGAAGCAAATAGCGTTTGGTTTCCTACGGTAGATGCACCAAATGCAAAATCTACGGAAGAAATTATCATGACCGTTCAGGACAAATACATGACGCTTTCCAATGGAAAGTTGATTTCGTCTAAAAAGAATGCGGATGGTACGCGCACGGATCATTGGAAACAAGATTTACCACACGCTCCTTACTTATTCATGATGGCCGTGGGTGAATTTAAAATAGTGAAAGACTACTACACGCGCAAGGATGGTTCCAAAATGGAAGTGAATTACATCGTTGAGCCCGCATACGAAAAAGATGCAAAAGCAATTTTTGGTGAAACCCCTGAAATGATTCGCTTTTTCTCAGAACGTTTAGGTGTTGATTTTGCTTGGGATAAATACTCCCAAATTGTCGTAAGAGACTATGTTTCTGGGGCGATGGAAAACACAGGCGCAGTTGTTTTTGGTGATTATGTTTACAAAACCGAGCGCGAGCTGTTAGATGCCAACGATCAATCCACCATTGCACACGAATTGTTTCACCATTGGTTTGGTGATTTAGTGACGTGCGAATCATGGGCGAACTTACCATTGAATGAATCCTTTGCAAACTATTCACAGTACTTGTGGGACGAGCATCGCTTTGGATTAGATGAAGCGGATTATCAAGCGGAAAGTGAAGCGGATGGCTATTTTAGTTCTGCGGAAAATGGCGGATATTTCAATTTGATTCGCTACGATTACAACGACAAAGAAGACATGTTTGACGGACATTCGTACAATAAAGGTGGACGCATCCTACACATGTTACGCAATTACCTCGGTGACGAAGCTTTCTTTAAAGGATTGAATCTTTACTTGACATCAAATAAATTTAAAGCAGCCGAAGTACACAACTTACGCATGGCGTTCGAAGAAGTTTCTGGAGAGGATTTAAATTGGTTCTTTGACCAATGGTTCTTGAACAATGGACATCCAATTTTAGAGGTTACACAAAACGTCAATAAAGCATCCAACATGCTCACGCTAACCGTGAAACAATTACAAGATTACAATGAGTTCCCAATTTACAAACTTCCTGTCGACGTCGCGATTTGGGATGGAGCAGGTAAAACAACAAAACGCATTGTCATTGATTCCGTTGAACAACAGTTCCAATTTCAATTGACAGGAGAGTTGAAAAATGTATTGTTTGATGAACCTCAAATGTTGCTAGGAAAAGTATTTGAAGACAAACCAGTAGATCAATTTATTTTCCAATACCACCAAAATACACGATGGAAAGCACGTAACACCGCCTTGAAACGCGTTGGGAATTTACCAACAGAACAAGCAAAAAATTTGGTGAAAGACGCATTGAAAGATCCATTCTGGAACATACGTGTTACCGCATTAGAGGCCATCGAAAAAATGTCAAAAGAGGACGCGAAAACTTATTTAGCACAAGTGAAGGACTTGGCCATGAACGATCCGAAATCGGATGTTCGTACTGCAGCCATAGGACTGATGACCTTGTTGGAAGGAGATGAAGCCAAAGAATTTTACAAATCCTTCTTCGAAAAAGAAAAATCGTACAACGCCCTTTCAGCTGGACTAGGATCGTACATCAAAGTAGATGAAAAAGATGCTTTAACGATTGCGCGAAACATGAAAAACGAACCAGCGAAACCACTAAAAGTTACCGTGGCTGAGGTGATCGCGCAAATCGGAGATTCATCGGATTATGATTATTTGGATCAATTGATTTATCACAGCGATTTGAAAGGATATGACGAATTGAGAACGATGATTTCATATGCCGTTTACATCATGCGAATGAACATCGATTTGCAGGAGAAATCACATGCGGTCTATATCCACTACAACGAAGTAGGTTCGGATTTAACGAAATACTGGGTAAAACAAGCCATTCAATTCAACGTTCAAAACTATATGGAAATCGTGAATTCATTGGAAATGGAAATTGCTGAATTGGATGAGAGCAAATCTTTCGCGAAAGCAGACGAAAAGAAACGCATTAAACAACGCTACGAAGACTTGATTCAAAACTTGATGCCATTAGCTCAAAGTGAAGAAGAACCGTTAGACGGAGAAGGAAACTAAGATTCCTTGTGTAAAATACTGGTGCTTGCTTGTGCCGTGGGCATGATGGTAATGTCGCTGATGTTTACATGTGCAGGACGCGTCACCGCAAATAATACGCTGTCCGCGATGTCTTGCGCTTGCAATGCTTCGTATCCTTCATATACAGAATCGGCAGTTTCTTGATCTCCTTTGAATCGAACCAAGGAAAACTCAGTTTCTGCTGCTCCTGGAGCGATATTCGTAACCTTAATTCCAAACGACACTAAGTCAATGCGCATGGATCGCGAAAGTGCATCTACCGCGTGTTTGCTCGCACAGTAAACATTTCCGCCAGCATACACCTCTTTTCCAGCGATGCTTGCAATGTTGACGATGTGTCCGTTCTTTTGTTTTTTCAAATAAGGAACAACCGCTTTTGTCACGTATAATAGCCCTTTAATGTTGGTGTCAATCATCCGATTCCAATCGTCAGAGATTCCCTGATCAATGGGACCACGTCCTACGGCTAATCCAGCATTATTCACTAGGATTTCAATGTGGTCTTTAACAGAATCCGAAAGGGATGCAAGTGCTGAAATAACGGATTGCTCATCGCGCACATCAACCGTAAGCATTTCGATTTGAACGGGTAAATGACTCAAGTTAGCTTTCAAAGATTCCAATCGTTCGGTGCGACGTGCAGCGATGATTAATGAATATCCTTCCTTCGCCAATGATTGAGCAATCGCTTCTCCAAATCCCGAGCTTGCTCCTGTAATTAATGCATATCCTTTCATGCTACAAAAGTGACAAAATAATTCTAAAGTCTATTGAATTCTGACGAAAGGGAACGAAATCTTGTCAATTTGTCACTTTTTCTCAAGTGGCATATTCCTTGACAAGTGAAGGGAAATAAATTAATTATCATGAAAACAGGACAAATACACGTACAAACAGAAAACATTTTTCCGATCATTAAAAAATTCTTGTATTCCGACCACGAAATTTTCCTTCGTGAATTGGTTTCAAATGCGGTGGATGCTTCTCAAAAACTTCATGTGCTCGCAAAAAGTGGCGAGTTTAAAGGAGAAGTCGGTGATTTGAAAGTAGAAGTGATTCTCGATAAAGAAGAAAAAACACTGACGATTCGCGACCGAGGAATTGGAATGACAGCAGATGAAATCGATAAGTACATCAATCAAATTGCTTTTTCTGGCGCAGAGGAATTCGTGCAACAATACAAAGGAAAAGAAGGGGCTGAACAAATCATTGGGCATTTCGGTCTTGGATTCTATTCTGCATTCATGGTTGCTGAACGCGTTCAAATTAAAACCTTAGCGCGCCATGAGGGATCTCAAGCAGTGCAGTGGGAGAGTAATGGTTCTCCAGAATATACGATCACAGAAATCGAGAAAGTGGACCGTGGAACAGATATCGTTTTGTTCATCAATGAAGAGTCCGTAGAATTCTTGGAAAAAGCACGCATTGAAGGAATTTTAACGAAATATTGTAAGTTCTTGCCAATTCCTGTGTTCTTTGGAATGAAGACGGAGTATGTAGATTCACCAGAAGGAGAAAAAGATGAGGATGGAAAAGTGAAACGCGTTGCGATTGAGGTTCCAAATCAAGTGAACAATGTCGCTCCAGCTTGGACGAAAGCACCAGTAGATTTAAGTCCAGAAGATTATAGCTCCTTCTACCGTGAATTATATCCAGCAACCTTCGATGAGCCGTTGTTCCATATTCACTTAAATGTGGACTATCCATTTAACTTAACAGGGATTCTCTATTTCCCGAAAATCAAGGAAAATGTAGAAGTGCAACGTAACAAAATCAATTTATACTGTAACCAAGTATTCATTACAGACAGCGTAGCGGAAATCGTTCCGGAATTCTTAACCTTGCTTCATGGAGTGATTGATTCTCCAGATATTCCATTAAACGTTTCTCGTTCTTACTTGCAAAGTGATGGAAATGTGAAGAAAATATCCGCACACATCACCAAGAAAGTAGCGGACAAGTTGGCAGAAATGTTCAAGAAAGACCGAGCTGATTTTGAATCCAAATGGGATGATTTACAGATTTTCGTTCAGTATGGAATGTTATCCGAGGAAAAATTTGCAGACAAAGCCAAAGAATTTAACTTGGTAAAAAACACAGCGAATGAATACTTTACGTTGGAAGAATACCAAGAGAAAATCAAGGCTCTTCAAACGGATAAAGACAATAAAGTAATTGTTCTTTACACGAACAATCCAGAGGAACAATTTTCTTTTGTGAAAAAAGCGAAAGACCGTGGTTATGATGTGTTGCACCTAGATGGTCCATTGGCTTCACACTGGATTTCTAAAATGGAACAGAGCTTAGAAAATGTAAGTTTTGTGCGCGTCGATTCTGATTCATTGGATAAACTCATCAAAAAAACAGATGAAATCCCGTCAAAATTATCGAAAGAAGATGAAGAGAAATTAAAGCCTGTTTTTGAATCGAATGTGACAAAAGAGAAATTCACGGTTCAATTCGAAAGCATGAGTGAAAGCGAAGCGCCAATCATCATCACACAACCGGAGTTCATACGAAGAATGATGGAGCAACAACGATTAGGTGGTGGCGGATTCTACGGAGCTTTCCCAGAAATGTACAATTTGACGGTCAATGCAAACCATCCGGTAGTCGGGTCACTTTTACAGAAAAAGGAAGACGAACAACAGGCTGTGACAAAGCAGTTGGTAGATTTAGCTTTGTTGGCACAAGGTATGTTAAAAGGCGAAGCATTGGATCAATTCATTCAGCGAAACATCGAACATATTGCTTAAATAAGTAGTTTTGGAAAGAAATTAAGAAGCGGAAATTTTGTACAAGTGGATATTTGGCGTCGGGGCCTTTATGATTACCCGAAAACTTGGTTTGGGTATCTTGGGTTTCGTCATCGGGTCCCTGGTTGATCAATTTAACGCAGGGAATGCGAATGGAAAATCCAATGAGCGCTCTGGCGCACAAGATCCATTTGAGTTTTACCGCAGACAATCTTCGCTTTACGATGTTCCAACGATGTTAATGGCGCTTTCTGCCGTGGTGATGAAAGCAGATGGTAAAGTCCTGAAAGTGGAGTTGGATTACGTGAAACGATTTTTCGCAGATCAATTCGGTAATCGCTTTACCAGTGAGCATTTACAAATCTTGAAGCAATTTTTGGACACGGGAAATGTCCCCTTGCAACAAATATGTACGGATATCCGTGGAAGAATGCCTGTTGAAGTGCGCGTTCAACTGATTCACTATTTATTTGGAATTGCCAAAGCCGATGGAGATGTAGGGGCCGCTGAAATGAATACCATTGCTAAAATCGCAACAATGTTGGGTGTTTCTGCGGTGGACTTCGAATCGGTGAAAAATATGTTCTATCGCAATGTCGACTCGGATTATAAAATCTTGGGTATTACAGAGCAAGCGACAGATGAGGAAGTGAAAAAAGCATATCGAAAAATGGCCATTTCCTTCCATCCCGACAAAGTAGCTCAGATGGGAGAAGAATACCAAAAAGGAGCGAAAGAGAAGTTTCAACGGATTCAGGATGCCTACGAAGCGATTAAAAAAAGACGCGGATTTAAATAAACAAGCATGACCTACACTGAAGCGTACGAAGAACTGCAGCGCATTGTTCAAAGAATGGAAAGCGGTCAAGTGAATGTCGACGAGTTGGCGTTGAATGTCAAACGTGCGGCAGAATTGATACAAGTCTGTAAAGCGAAATTGCATGAAACTGAGTCGGATGTTCAGAAAATTCTGAAAGATCTTGATGCAACAGCAAGTGAAGACTAATTGCTTTTCCTACCTTTGCAAACAAATTAACGTATGTCTGATAATCGCTACCAGCAAAGAGGTGTTTCCGCCGGCAAAGAAGATGTCCACAACGCCATCAAGAAACTTGATAAAGGATTGTTTCCGCAAGCATTTTGTAAAATCGTGCCTGATTATTTGACAGGAGACGAGGATTACTGCTTGGTGATGCATGCCGATGGAGCTGGAACAAAATCATCTTTAGCCTACATGTATTGGAAAAAAACGGGTGATCTGTCCGTTTGGAAAGGCATTGCTCAGGATGCGTTAATCATGAATTTAGATGATTTACTTTGCGTAGGCGCAACAGGTCCCATCATGTTGTCCTCTACCATTGGACGAAATAAGAATTTAATCCCTGGAGAAGTCATTTCAGAGATCATCAATGGAACGGAAGAACTTTTAGAAGAGCTCAGGTCCTACGGACTCGAAATTCACTCAACGGGAGGAGAAACTGCAGATGTGGGAGATTTGGTACGAACCATTATTGTGGATTCAACAGTTGTTTGTCGCATGCGTCGAGATGAGGTGATTTCAAACCACAACATTCAAGCGGGCGATGTCATTGTTGGACTTGCTTCGGACGGACAAGCTAACTACGAGTCTTTCTACAACGGTGGAATGGGTAGTAATGGTCTCACTAGTGCACGACACGATGTTTTTGACCATAGCTTGGCCACTGAGTTTCCAGAAAGTTTTGATGGCTCCATACCGACAGAACTTGTTTATAGTGGATCAAAAAAATTACAAGATCAAGTTGAAGGCACACCATTAGATGCTGGAAAATTGGTTTTATCTCCAACAAGAACCTATGCGCCGATTATTCAACAGATGTTAGCGAAGTACCGAGCAAACATACATGGAATGGTTCATTGTTCGGGTGGAGCACAAACCAAAGTCTTACATTTTGTGAAGGATGTACATGTCATCAAGGACAACTTGTTCCCAATTCCGCCGCTTTTCAAAATGATTCAAGAAGAATCACAAACACCATGGCAAGAGATGTATAAAGTCTTCAATATGGGTCACCGCATGGAAGTGTATGTCCCAGAGGAGCTTGCGTCTGAGATCATCTCCATTTCAAGATCTTTCGGTGTCGAGGCGAAAATCGTTGGTCGTGTAGAGCAACATACTGGAAAACAGGTGACAATCCACAGTGAAAAAGGAATTTTCACTTATAATTAACATTTTTTTCAAAAAAAGCTTTTAAAAACGGATTGTTTTTGTACTTTTGCCATCCATTCATGGAACTCTGGTGGGATGGGTGAGTGGCTGAAACCAACAGTTTGCTAAACTGTCGTACGGGTAACTGTACCACGAGTTCGAATCTCGTTCCCACCGCAAAAGCACAAACGGTGGAAGCAATGAAATAAAGCTTGCGCTAATAGCAAAAGAAACTGAAAACGTTCAGTGGAAAACAGATATTGAAGATGAATCGTTCGGGGCGTAGCGTAGTCCGGTCATCGCGCCTGGTTTGGGACCAGGAGGTCGCAGGTTCGAATCCTGCCGCCCCGACGAGGGGGATGAGCAATCATCCCCCTTTTTTCATTCATCTAAATGGTTTTTGGTCCCGTAGCTCAGTTGGATAGAGCAACTGCCTTCTAAGCAGTAGGTCTTTGGTTCGAATCCAAACGGGATCACTCTGATGAAAGCTCCTTCAACACCAGTTGAAGGAGCTTTTTTCGTTTCCAGCGTTTCGAAAACCTTGTTTTCGTAAGCGCGAGGAAACGAAAAAAGTTCAAGTCTTCTCGAAGAAGACTTGAAGGAGCTTTCATCCACTGCACGTCGGTCTTGTTTGGATCTCCAATCCAACTGATGTCTTTATGTATCAACCTCGTTTTCGTAAGCGCGAGGAAACGAAAAAAGTTCAAGTCTTCTTCGAGAAGACTTGCAGCGCTTTCATCCATTGCACGTCGGTCTTGTTTGGATCTCCAATCCAACTGATGTCTTTATGTATCAACCTTGTTTTCGTAAGCGCGAGGAAACGAAAAAAGTGCAAGTCTTCTTCGAGAAGACTTAAAGAGCTTTCATCCATTGCACGTCGGTCATCGAAATTCGAACATCGAACATCGAACAACGAACAACGGAAACCGGAAACCGGAAACCGAAAATCACTTCGCATGCTTCCTTGCTTGGTATTTCTGTGGTTGATCTGCAAAGGCTTGAAAATCGAATTCGAAATCAAAAAGGTCTTTCAAACGAACGTGTAAAGCGGCGGCAATTTTAGCGAGCGTTAACATTTGTGGATTTGATTTACCATTCTCTATTACAGATAAATTGGATGGCTCCATTCCTATTTTAAATGCAAGGTCTCGAAGGGACATGCTACGTTGATTCCGAAGGTTTCGAATGCGTTCACCAATTTGCTTTAACAAGGCTTGATCTGTATACTCAACCATGTTAGCAAGATGACTTAAATTTCAGTGATTTAAATTATGTAAATACATAAATTAAATTATATTTGTGATTAAATCAAAATAAAGTAGAGTAAAAATGGAAAATATACTGAAAACACTTGAAACAGAAGGGCTATCTATTAAATTGACAGATGAGAAAATATTCATAAACACGGCTATATCAATGGAGACATTCGCTCTAAGGTCAATCGATGGAATTGGTGTAATTGATTTAGTTGATCAATTTAATACTGAACTTGATAAATACAAATTAGAAAAAAAAGGAGTTATTTCTGGTATGATTATAGCCGGATTCTTTGCTTTTTTCGGAATTATAGGTGTAATAATTGCGGGATTTCTTTGGTTATTTTTTCTACCTTTTCTACTAATTTGTGCGATTCTGTTCATTCCATTATATTTAAAATATCAAAAGCTTATTCAACCCACATTAAAATCTGCAGTTAGAATTATGATGGCAGGGGGTAACCGAGACTTTATGTTCGATAAAGCTCATTCGAATAGTATGGAAGTTGCTGAATTTGTTGCTAAAGTGGAAGATACCCTGACCGCATTTCATAAGAAATAATGAGTTTTTGGGACACATTTGTAAAAGTTTGGCAAGTTCGAAAATCAATTGAGATTCAAGAATCAATTGAAGGTTGGTTCGTAAACAAAAGGCAACAAAAACAACAACAAAATAACATTGAAGAAATTGCCAATGAAGTGGACGTGAAAAATAGTAAATGGATGCAAGAATTGAATAAACAGCGAAAAAAATACTGAAAGTATGAATGAAAATCCCCCAATATTTAGTTTTCAACATGTCATCAATTCATTAGAAAATAACCGCGATATTCCTTTATTAAATGGCAATAACTATCACTTCATTGAAGCATCTTCAACGAGAATTAACGGAGAGAATTTTCAAAATGCCATTCATTATCGCATAAGTGAACGTAATTCTAAAAGAATAACATTTGAATTAATTAATGCCGTTTATGTTCATCTTCTTAATTCGAGTAGACTTCCTACCAAAGCAACAATACGTACATTGTTTCACCACGAGCTGTGCTCGCGTCCCTGCAATTATACAGTAGCATGCTCTATCGCTCAACGATTTGTAAATTAAAACATGAAAACATGAAAAGAATACTAACACTTGTAGCATTACTTGCAACAATTACTTTCACTAGTTGCACTAATCGATCTAATTCTGAATCAAACGATAACAAATCTGTCAGTTCAGAAGAGAATCTACCAGATATTCAACAGGGAGATGCCAACACAGAAAGTACTGAACCCGAGCCGGCGGTCTATTGTCATACTTGTGGCTCTGCCATAAATGGATCGCCCTATGAAGCTTTTGGTCGTGTATATTGCGATATGGGCTGTTATGCAGATGATCCAATGAATTGATTTAAATCAGTGTTTTGGGAAAAGTCAAACCATTTGTTTTAATATTAAAAAATCCAGTTCAATTCTTATTGCTAGGGTTAGGTATTTATGTTTTTTTTAGATCTAGTGAAGTATATTTCAATAAATGGTTGTTGAATCAGAAATTGGGTATTGATATACAATGGATAAGAACATACACTTTGCAATGGGTTAAGTTTCTCCCAGATTGGTTTTTATATTCTTTACCCGATGCCCTTTGGATGATTTCTTTAGGCACCTTAATCTATAATATTTGGAAAAATGAACTAAAAGTAAATTTATTTATCTGGTCAATGATAACCCCAATAATAGCAGTGACTTGGGAGATTGCTCAAGGATTAAAATATATAAATGGAACTTTTGATTGGATAGACATTTTATTCTATCTGATGGTCACAGTAATAATAATTATTAAACTAAAAACAACTAAAAATGAAAAAACAACTTAAAACAATTACTAGTATTTTACTTTTGGGAATTTTTATTTTCCTTGGTATTTCAAGTGGAGGAGAAGAAAATTGTGGATGTAGTACCCCAAGTGTCACAATTCCTAGCTACGCTGATTCATGGGATGACAAAGAAGAAAATTGGGAGTATAAAGAATGCGCAATTGCTATATCAGAAATTGATGCAGAAAAAATACATGTATATGTTTACTACAATGGTAAATTGAAGAAATATAGATGTGAACTGAAGTATTCATACCCCGGGACAGATTGTAGTTCTGTAAGTAAATCATTTGGAATGGAAGCGATTTCAACTGCTGATATTTCTGAATCTGATTTTGCAAGTGGGGAATGGAAAAAATATAATTATTGGCTTGGTCGCCAAATGTGATTTTCTTTTGCCCTTCACGGCAAAAATCAGAAACAACGGCCATTATCACGCAACTGGTGCTGGATATGGCATAAAAATTAATTTACAAGATCGTGAACGTTATTTCGATCGTACATGGCAAACAGTGATTTTGCATTTATCAGGATTAGAGAATCCTGTAGAAGTGAATGTCGCCAAACCGTCCTTTTGGAATCGAACGTGTGGGGAGCTTATTAAAAAGAAATAGGTATTTGGTATTTAAGAGGCCATTCACCTAGATGGACATGGGGAAATCCTCCTAAAGTTAGATTGAAACAAATTACTGATAGAGAATTCTTTGTTAATTTCTTTTAAGCGTAAAATAAATGCACCACCTTGGTGCATTTTTTGTTTTCCTTCACGCGAGGTCCCAACGAAATGAATACCTTCACCGTTCTAAGCGTACTTATTTTTGAACAAATGATAAAACGATTTCACCTTTTGTTTATAGGAGCTATCCTCAGCGTGATCACCTCTTGTGCCGACCATTTCTCTGCCCGAAAAGAAATCATCACAACATGTAAGGAAGGGACGAGTGTGAAGAAAGTTCTGTTCATTGGAATCGACGGTGTGCGAACAGATGCCTTGCAACAAGCCAACACACCAGGAATCGATAGCCTCTTGACACAAAGTTACGTTTCTTGGAATACCGATCGTGGACCCTATACGGTGAGCGTTCCTGGTTGGACCAGCATTCTTCACGGTGTTTGGCCGGCAAAACATGGGCTTACGGAAAATTCATTTAAACACAATCACTATCAACGTTATCCTGATTTCTTTACACGCGCGAAAAACGGAAATCTAAACTTGAGTGTGGCTAGTTTGACGCACTGGGACGATTTCTTGAAAATTACGAGCATGGAGGATTTCGCACAACGCTATTCGTCGGATGTCGATTTAAAAACGGCGGCCATCAGTAAACTACAGGATTGTTGTCCAGATGTGATGGTGCTTCATTTCGATGATCCCGATCATGCTGGACATACCTACGGATTCTCACCAACAATTCCAGCGTACATTCAAGCCATTGAAACGGTGGATGCGTACATTCAAGAGATCATGACGGTCATTCGAAACCGCGAGCAAGTGTACAACGAAGAGTGGATGATTGTCCTCACAACGGATCACGGTGGGGAAGGGACTGGACATGGCGGACAAGACGATTTGCCACAAACACGAAAAGTATGGTCCATTGTGCGAATTCCAGGCTTGACGAATACCGTGTTGCAAACAAGCGCCAATAGTGTGGACATCCTTCCAACGATGCTTTATTGGCTGGGGATTTCACCGAACAACTTTCCGGATTTAGATGGAGAGAAATTCTTTTAATGGTAAAAAAACGTGGATTTTAAGATTTTTTCTATTTTTAATCCATGCAAAACCTAGAACTAAACCAACGAAAATTCGATTATTTCTTTATCGTTTTTTTCTCGCTGTTTTTCATCACGAGTATGATCAGCGACATGATGCCAACCGTTTTTGGCGACTTAACGGCCAACAAAGACAATTTCCTAATGAAGGCAAATTACGATTATGCCATCGGCTGTGACCCCTTGTTTTTACATCCGCCAGTTTGGATGCGCTTCGTGACCGGACTTTCTGCCTTTGTTTACGGACCATTTTATTTAGTGCTGGTGTACGCCTTTGTCAAAGGAAAAAACTGGATTCAGTTGCCTGCGGTGATGTACGGAACCATGATCAGCGTCATTACAGGTGTGATTGTATTCGGTGTTGAGTTTTTTGGTGAACCAGAGTGGCGTTGCCAAAACCTTGGACGTTTCCTGCCACTGAACCTTCCTTATGTGTTGATTCCCATTCTGTTGATCATCCGCATGCGAAAGGAAAATCCGTTTACACGCAAATTCTAAGATTTCAAATCGCAACCTATTTTTTTGCTTTGCGTAAACGAGCCAAACTTTAAAACAACAAACAATGAAAAAAGTATTACTAAGTGTGGGTTTATTCGCAATGGCGATGTCCGCAAAAGCACAAGATTTGACATTCGACGCTGGACTTAAAGGTGCGTATAGCGCAACCGAAATGTTCAACAACAACGTTTCAAATTTAGGAGCAACGCAAGACTACAAAATGGCAACTGGATCCAATTACGGGGTGGCTTTGAATGCGAATTATGGAAAGATTGGCTTAACCGTAGAACTTCTTTCTGGTATGTTTAACACGGGTTACCAAGGAACCTTGGGAACGACTGCTTATACCTCCAATGTGGCATTAAAAACATTTTCCGTTCCAATCTTGATTAAATTTGGTGGTCAAACTGGAGGATATGCTGAACTTGGTATTTCTACGAATGGGGTGAGAAGTGCTACTTATTCGAACTCACTTAGCACGGCGACTAGCGATGTAACAGGAAAATACAATGGTTACACTACCGCTGTTTTAGGTTTCGGGACAAAAATTAGCTTGAGTGATAACCTTCCGTTGATCTTGAACGTGGGTGCCCGTTTACAATATGGTATCACTGATGCGGCTGGTGTTGATGCAGTGGGAATTGATTTAACAAACAAAACGATCTATCCAACATACGAAACATCGCATGCAGCGTCTATTGGATTGCATGTAGGAGTGACCTATAAAATCAAATAAGATTTTTTAATCATAAAAAAGGGGCTTGAATTTCAAGCCCCTTTTTTTTGTTTCCGACAATTAATGAATCAAGTGAATAAATCCATGTAAGGTATACAAGGTACTTTCTTGATCATCGTATTCGTATTTGATGCTTTGAGGAGTTGCGGTGTAGAAATACACACCATCCTCTAATTCTTTTCCACTTGCATCTTTCCCATTCCAGTCGTTTTTGTAATCTTCGTTGCTATAAACGACATTTCCCCAACGATTGAAAATGGTAATGCTCACTTTGTCGTAGTCCTCCCAATTTCGAATAATCAAGATATCGTTGACTTGATCATTATTTGTCGTAAGTACATTCGGCACGACCAATGGACATTGATTGTACACACGGACATTTGGAGATGAAATGGTTTTGCCACATTGATCCAAGGCATTGACCGTGAAAATATTCAAGTTAGGCTGAAGGATATTCGGATCCACATTCACGGTGTCGTTATTTGGGAAACTACTTGGTTGCCAGTAATACATGTATGGCGGAACACCATTTTCTACGTGACACCACATTTTCGTCCATTCACCTTGGTCGGCACAGACATTTACAGAGTCTAATGCCGCAATAGTTAAAGGCAGATAATCAACAATGGTTAATGAAATCGAGGTCGTGTCGAAGGTGCCGTCGCATGGATTTGGAACGATGACATTAAAGAAAACCGTTTCATTTCCTTCCGTTAATCCATCAAAAATGGCTGCAATTCCAATGGTATCGGAGAGCACACCCGCTGGGATAATTAAGGTATCATCGATGTAGGGGTAGTCTTCTCCGTTGGTTGCAGTTCCGCTCAAAAGTACTTGAACGATGAGGTTTTCTGTGGCATCTGTTCGTCCAACGATGAATCCTGCAAATCCACAATCTTCAATGAGTTGTGTAGGGCCAGTCACATCGACTTCAATTGGCAATTGCACTTGACAATTCACGACGCGGTATCCGAAGGTCCTGATTTTTGTGTTGATCAATACTCCGTTTCGGTATTCTTTCACGGCAACGCCTGCCACGTAGTTTCCAATTAAATTGGGTGTAAAAGACATCATTCCGGTTTGGGAATTGATGGTGATGTTGGAGCCTGTGCCAAAAGGAACCAATTCAGAGTAGGTTGGATTCCAGTTCACGGGGGCGTAGGGACCCGCTGTTTCTGGATTTGGAACGACGTTCGCGATACTTCCGCCGAGTAAGGGCGCCATGAGCTCGTAGACGAGGGAATCACCGTCGGGATCAAATGCGGAGTGGTCAAAGTTTAAGGTATTTTGAGAACAAAGAACAAGAGGTGGGTAATTGATGAATCGTGCTCCTTGGTTTGGAACGTTGATCAAAGAAGATCCAGGAATGTAAGTAGTTAAGGTAATTCCATTGTTGGATGGATCAACGATGTTATCGATGCTTCCCGACCAACAACACCGTTGATAGGAAAGATAATAACCTTCTATGTTAAATGGTAATGTAATGGTGTCGATATAAATCGCACGTTCAACGCAAATGTCGTTGGGGGGAGTCACACAGGGATCGTCATAAACAATCGGCAAAATGTTTTGACTGAAAATAGAAACGTCATAGGAAGCATAAATGGTTCCATCCATGTAAAAAACCGTATAATTCAGAGGCGCATCAAATCCCGTTGCAGAGTTGCAATCACGGTAGATTTCGATGGTTACTTTGTATTGATTGTTGCCAAGTGAATCGTAATAAATTTCACCACCAATGATATGTGAAGCTTTTGATTCAAAGGAAAAACCGATAAAGAAAATGAATGCAAGGAATGGAAAAAGGAGCTTTCGAAAAGTATGGTACATGTTGTGAGTCATTGAAACCTACAAAAAAGGTTTGATTTTTTACGAATTTACGACTAATTTATTAGATGCATCTCGGAACGGATTGCCACTGAAATACAACGGGCCTAAGACGAAGAAAAATCGTATATTAGTTGCACGATGTTGAACCGATTTTTTCTTTTAGGCATATTTTGCGTTTTTTTCGTAGTGGGGAGTGTCGCTCAGGGTCCTCTTAAATCACTTCAACAGTTGAACGAACAAGTTGCTGGGGCAAATACAATAAAGGAAGAGTTAGCAGCTAAAATTGAACGAATCGATTATTTTGCTCAGTCGGATGTGCGCAAATGGAAAACAGCATTAATACAACTAAAAAAACAGCGAAATCGATACCCATCCAAGGAATCCCAACAAAAAATAGATGTTCTTGTAGCAGAGTATTTATTGAAATCAGGTAACAACGATGCATTTAAGTCGATTTTTTCAACCAAATTAGCAAGCGTTATTTTTCTATCCAAAGACTTCCATTTGCGTTTAAATCGTTTGCGTTTTGATTACGATTTGGCACGTGAAAATTGGAATTCGGCAAAGGAAACAGCGGATTCAACGTTGCGTTTGTTGAGGAAAGGGAGGAATAATGCTCAATCTTCTATCATTTATCAAGATTTGTCAAGATTGTACAGAACTAGGTCCATGAGAGATTCTGCATTTTGGGCATCCGACCGAGCAATTTCCTTTGCAAAACGATCGCAAAAAAGAGAAGTGCTAGTGCAGGCACTTCAAAATCAGGCGAGTAATTATGGCTATTTTTTAGATCTAGAAAGTGCTGTTCAAAAAGAACTTCAAGCGATTCGATTGGCAGAAGAATTACATGTGGATCCCCTGAAAATTCATTCGTTTATCGAAATCGCAAAATATTCCTCTTATGTTGGAAATTGGACAGAAGCATTGGGTTATTTGAAACGTGCATTGCAGTTGGCTCGTGAGTTTCACGATGATCGATCCATCGCTCTGATAGGATTGAGTTTTTCAAAAGTATATTTGCATCAAAATCAGATCACACTTGCCTACTATCATGTACGGAAAGCACTGCGCTATTTCGAACAAGAAATGGACGTGTATCACATCGCTCAATGTGCACATGCCATCGGAAATATTGCTTCCTTGCAAGGAGATTTTAATTTAGCGAAATCTACGTATGGAAAGGCAATATCCTTCTTTCAAGATCAAAAAATGGGGCCTGAATTAGCAGAAGTTTACCAAGATTATGGTGAATTGTGTATCCAAATGGGTGATTTGAAAAACGCGAAAAATTACTTGGAGCAATCCATAGCAAGTGGTGACATTGTTCATTCCATCAGTTTGATTGATCGTTATAAATTGCTTTCACAGATCTCTATGAAAAATGGTGACCTCCGGAATGCATTGAAACACCAAAATGATTACATCCATTTTCTCGAGTCGACTTCCATCAAACGAAACGATTCAAAAATTGCCGAGTTGACCTCAAGCAATCTCAGGGAAGAGAGGGAACGCTTAATTGAACTTCAACAACGAAGAATCGAAAAAGAAAAAAAAGAACAGGAAATTTTGAAGTTGCAAAGTGACCGTCAATTATACATTTCATTGATTTTCATTTTTGCCATTATTTTCGGTTTGATTATTCTCTTTTTAAGGATGAAGCAAGTTCGTTCAAGACAAGAGCAGCGTGAAGCAGAACTTTCTCAAACCTTGTTGCGTGCACAAATGAATCCACATTTTGTATTCAATGCCATGTCTGTGATTCAAAGTTACATCTACGAAAACAATCCTGAAAAATCCTCCCAGTTTTTGGTGAATTTCTCCCGTTTGATGCGCTTGATTTTGGAGAATTCTCCGAAGGAATTCATTCCGATTGAATTGGAGCTTGAAATTTTGGATAAATACTTGAGTACGCAAAAAATGCGCTTTGAAAATCGCTTTAGTTATGTCCTTCATGTTTCGGATGACTTATTGTTTAACAAAGCCATGGTTCCACCAATGATTACTCAGCCATTTATTGAAAATGCGATTGAACATGGACAATTACATACCGTAAAGAACGGGCAAATTCATGTGACGATGGTAGAACATCAAGGGCAATTAGAAATCACTATATCGGATAATGGTGTTGGAAGAAAAAAGTCTGCGCAAACCAAAAAAATCCGAACGCATAAGAGTATGGCGATTGATATTACGAAGGAACGTATTGGAATATTAAATAAAAAGTATAAATTTAATGGGAGTTTGACTTTCAGTGATTTAGATGAACGAAAAGAGTCTGGTACTCTTGTAAAAATTGTTCTTCCATTGAAGTTCGACACCGCTAATTTTTAAATCAAAGACATGACTAGAAAAGTGCTGATCATCGATGATGAGAATCCGACAAGAGATTTCATCCGAAAAATGCTTGAATCATTTGATTTGAAGTTAGATATTTATACAGACGGTGAGAATGTACAATCTGGAATTGAAGCAATCGAACGTATCCAACCGGATATAGTGTTGCTAGACATTCAAATGCCAGATGGCAATGGTTTCGATGTACTAAAAAGCGTTACCAATAAATCCTTTGAAATCATTTTCATTACCGCTTTTCAAGAGTTCGCTGTTCAAGCGATTAAATTCAGCGCCTTGGATTACATATTAAAACCAATTGATGCGGAGGAACTGCGCAATGCTGTGACGAATGCGCTACAAATGTTGTCGCACAAAAAAGACGAAAATCAATTCAATGCGTTGCAAAACAACATTCAGCCGCACCTCAAACGCAAACTGGTTTTAAAAACACAAGAAAGTATTTTTGTTGTTGAAATTGATGACATTGTTCATTGCGAGGCAGATAAAAACTATACCTTCTTTTATTTAAATGATGGAAAGAAAATATTAGTTTCTAAGACATTAAAAGATTACGACACCTTACTGGCCGGACTACAATTTTTCAGAGTGCATCAATCTCACTTGATAAATTTAAACTGCGTAGAGCGTTACGATAAGCACGACGGTGGATCGGTGATTTTAAAAGACGGCACAGCCATTCCACTTTCTCCAGCGAAAAAAGATCAGTTCTTTAAAAGCCTCGATCAGTTATAGTCTAGGCAAGCGCTTGGGTTAAATCCGCAATTAAATCATCGGCATCTTCGATTCCTACACTTAAACGAATCAATGAATCGACAACGCCGCTTTGTTCGCGAACATCTTTCGGAATGGATGCATGGGTCATGGTTGCTGGATGTCCGATCAACGATTCAACACCACCTAAGGACTCTGCTAACGCGAAGATCTCCACTTTTTTCACAATGCTCAATGCATCTTCTAAGCGATTTCCTTTCAGGTTGAATGAAATCATTCCTCCAAATCCACGCATTTGTTTTTTCGCCACTTCATGATTGGGGTGACTTTCAAATCCTGGCCAATACACTTTGTCAATTTTTGGATGTGATGCTAGAAAACGAGCTACTTTCTCACCATTTTCACAATGACGTTGAACGCGTAAATGAAGCGTTTTTATACCACGCAGGACTAAAAACGAATCCATAGGAGCTGTTACTGCTCCAGAAGAATTTTGAATTCGATACATTTCATTGGCGATTTTTTCATCCGAACATACCAAGGCACCCATGACTACGTCGGAGTGTCCACCAAGGTATTTCGTAACCGAATGCATGACCATATCCGCACCGAGATCTAATGGGTTTTGCAAATATGGAGTGGCAAAGGTATTATCGACACATAGCATCGCGCCAGCGGCTTTGGAAATTTTCGCCATGGCCTCAATATCTACAATATTCATCATTGGATTAGTAGGTGTTTCCACCCAGATCATTTTTGTGTTTTCGTTCACAAGTGCGGCAACAGCATCTACATCCTGCATATTCACAAAATGGAATTTGATGCCGTATTTTTCAAATATTGTTCTGAAAATCCGGTAGGAACCACCATATAAATCGTTGGTTGAAATCACTTCATCACCAGGATTTAGCATTTTTAATACACAATCAATCGCTGCTAATCCGGAGCCAAAACAAGCACCAAACTTCCCATTTTCAATCGCTGCGATGTTTTTTTCTAAAGCGTGACGTGTTGGATTGAGCGTTCTTGAGTACTCATAACCTTTGTGATTTCCAACACCTTCTTGAACGTATGTGGAGGTTTGGTAAATCGGAGTCATAATGGCACCGGTTGCAGGATCTGGATGAACTCCAGCGTGTATTGCTTTCGTAGCGAATTTCATAATGTGATTTTTGTGCAAAATTAATAGAATCTTTAAGGTAATTTTAATTCTTCAGATGGATCCCAAAAGATTTCTGAAAAGTGTAGGATTTGATCATCTTGAATTCTTATTCCTTCGGACTCCAAGGATTGCTGCATGGAATCTGGGGTAGGGAAGTGCATTTTACCACTCAATAAACCGTTCCTATTCACAACGCGATGTGCGGGAATTTCTGGAAACTGATGCGATGCGTTCATAGCCCAACCAACCATACGTGCAGCCCGAGAAGCACCCAAATAATTGGCGATGGCACCGTAACTTGTTACTCTACCCGGTGGAATCAGTTTTGCTACTTCGAATACTTGCGCAAAGAAATCCTTATTTTTGGCATTGAGATTTTCAATCATAAAACAAAGATATGAAGGGTTTTAATACAATTGTTCTATTGGTGCTAGCGAATGTGTTTATGACGGTTGCTTGGTACGGACACCTCAAATTTTCAGAGAATAAAAAGTTCCTTGGAATGGGATTGATGGCCATCATTCTCATTAGTTGGGGGATTGCTTTTTTTGAGTATTGTTTGCAAGTTCCAGCCAATCGAATTGGTTATAAAGAGAATGGCGGACCTTTTTCCTTACTGGAGTTGAAGGTCATTCAGGAAGTAATCACATTGGTTATTTTCGTTTTGTTTTCCTTGATTTTTTTCAAAAATGAAACACTGCGCTGGAACCATTTAGCGGGAATGATTTGTATTGTCCTGGCCGTTTATTTTATTTTTAAGAAATAAAAAAAGCCACCCGAATGGGGTGGCTTTCTCAATCCATATGTTTTTTGATTAGTGTTTTTCACAACATGCTTTTTTGTCTTTCTTGCAGCTGTCTTCTTTCCCTAACCATTTTCCATCTTTTCCATAATGAGCCATGCAAATTGCTTTCTCTTCAGGTGAGCATCCTTTTTCATCACACATTTTGGCACACTCGTCTTTCGACATTTTAGCGCACTCATTCATGTCGCATTTCATGTTCATTTTTCCTTCATGACACATTTCCATTCCTTCATGGCACATTGGTTGTTGACCATGGCATGCTGCTTCTTGTCCACCACAATGTTTGCCCATCATCTCACAAGAGGCTTTTCCTTTGGAACATCCTTCTTCAGAAGCCGCTCCATTTCCTAAGATTGGCGCAATCACCAATCCAATTAAACACGTCAATTTGATTAAGATGTTCATAGAAGGACCAGAAGTATCTTTGAATGGATCTCCAACAGTATCTCCAGTTACGGCAGCTTTGTGTGCATCAGAACCTTTGTACGTCATTTCACCATTGATTTCAACACCAGCTTCGAATGATTTTTTCGCGTTGTCCCATGCACCACCTGCGTTGTTTTGGAATACTGCCCAAAGAACACCAGATACAGTCACACCTGCCATATAACCACCTAACATCTCAGCGATTAATTGATTGCTGTATCCCAATAACATTGGCAATGTTGCGATCAAAATAGGGAACCCAATTGTTAAAATTCCTGGCAACATCATTTCGCGCAATGCCGCTTTTGTAGAAATTTCAACACATTTACCATATTCAGGTTTACCAGTTCCTTCCATGATTCCTGGAATTTCTTTGAACTGACGACGCACTTCATATACCATGTCCATAGCAGCTTTTCCAACTGAATTCATCGCTAAGGCTGAGAATACTACTGGAATCATTCCACCAACGAATAACATCGCTAAAACGGGTGCTTTAAAGATGTTGATTCCATCGATACCTGTAAATGTAACATAGGCAGCAAACAAGGCTAAAGATGTCAAGGCTGCAGATGCAATCGCAAATCCTTTGCCTGTTGCAGCGGTTGTGTTACCAACTGAATCTAAAATATCAGTACGTTGACGTACTTCTTTTGGTAATTCACTCATTTCAGCGATACCACCGGCATTATCTGAAATAGGTCCGAAAGCATCAATTGCTAACTGCATAGCTGTTGTTGCCATCATGGCAGAAGCAGCTAATGCCACTCCGTAGAATCCTGCTAACGCATAAGATGCCCAAATTGCTCCAGCAAATAACAAAACTGTTGGGAAGGTTGAAATCATTCCGGTTGCTAATCCAGCAATAACGTTTGTCCCAGCACCTGTAGAAGATTTTTGAACGATTTTCAAAACTGGTTTCGTACCTAATCCTGTGTAGTATTCTGTAACAGAAGAAATCACACCACCTACTACTAATCCAACGATTGTAGCGAAAAATACACGCATGGAAGAAATTTCTTTGATTCCTTCACCAAAGAAATCCATGTTCATTTTTGCAGGCAACATCCAAGTTACTAAAACATAACATGCAACGGCCGTTAAAGCGATGGATACCCAGTTTCCAAGGTTTAATGCACCTTGAACTTGTTTTTCTTTAGCATCGTTGCTTGAAATTCGTACTAACATCGTTCCGATGATTGAGAAAAGAATACCAAAACCGGCAATCGCCATTGGCAATAAAATTGGACCAATTCCACCGAAGGCATCTTTGATGCTTCCACCCATGTCTTTGATCACGTAGTTACCAAGTACCATTGCTGCTAAAACAGTTGCAACATAAGAACCAAATAAATCGGCACCCATTCCTGCTACGTCACCTACGTTATCACCTACATTGTCTGCAATTGTTGCAGGATTTCGAGGGTCATCTTCAGGAATACCTGCTTCAACTTTTCCAACAAGGTCAGCTCCAACATCTGCTGCTTTGGTGTAGATTCCACCTCCAACACGTGCAAATAATGCAATAGATTCTGCTCCTAGTGAAAATCCAGCTAATGTTTCTAATACTACTGTCATATCCTCTGTGTTCGTCCATTGTCCGCCCATGAAGAAGTTAAAGAAGAAAATGAAGAATGCAGTTAATCCCAAAACTGCCAATCCAGCAACTCCAAGTCCCATTACCGTACCACCGCCGAAAGAAACTTTTAATGCTTGTGGTAAGCTAGTACGAGCTGCTTGTGTAGTTCGAACGTTGGTTTTTGTAGCGATTTTCATCCCCATATTCCCTGCCAAGGCAGAGAAGATTGCACCAAATATAAAGGCGATGATAATCAACAAATGTGTTTTTACCCCTGGAACGAAAGTAATTCCAGCTAAAACAACACTAGCAATTAGCACGAAAACGGCTAATAAACGGTACTCTGCTTTTAGGAATGCAAGTGCGCCTTCATAGATGTAATCTGAAATTTCTTTCATTTTTCCATCTCCAGCATCTTGCTTCAATACCCAAGCTCTCTTCATTGCCATAAACAGCAATCCGATAACTGCCATTACAATTGGCACATAAATCATCATTGATTCCATACTAATTTCTAAATTTATTTAAATATAATTTGAGGGCAAAAGTATAGTTTTCCGCCTTGGTATGCAAATACGTAAGAAAAAAAGAAGGGTTACGTTTTTTATAAAACAGCTTGAATTTTAGCCTTCAAGGTGTTTAATGGAAAAGCACCGCTTTCACGCCATAATACTTCGCCGTTCTTAAATAGAACGAAGGTAGGTACCCCTCGCACTTTGAATTGTGCGGCAACATCCTGGTTTTTGTCCACATCGATTTTCAAAATGCGTATTTTGGGACCCATTTGTTTTTTCAAATCATCTAAAACTGGATGCATCATTTTACAAGGTCCACACCAAGTAGCATAGAAGTCGACTAATGTTGGAATGTCTGATTTAACGATGTCGGTGAATTTTCCCATGTGACAAAATTAGTTATTAAGAACTTTTGCTTGTGTAACTTGAGGCACAAAAAAAAGGCAGTTCATTTGAACTGCCTTATTCTATTTTCGTTGGTGAAAAATTATTGTTTCACGTATGTTGCTGTGCATGTTCCAGAACCACCGATTAATGGAGCGTTATTATCATATGTGTAAGTTACAACGATAATGTTTCCTTGATCGTTCATTGTTCCTGTTCCTGAAAATGTAATTTGGCCCACGGTTGCGTCAACTGTTTGTTGAGGAATCGTAATGTGTGTTCCACTGATTGTTGCTGTAGCTGTACCACCAATTAGGTTAAACATATTATCGATGTTTAATGAAGTTGCGTTACTTCCTGCGGTAATAGCTGGTGCAGATGCTAATGGAAACGCTGTTGCACCACAATCACTTGAAAGACTCCAAGAAACCAACCAGTTATCTTGTCCAATAACAACGTTCACTGTGCGCGTAGCGGTTGTTGTACCATTCGCATTTGTTGCAGTGTAAGTAACGGTGTATGTTCCTTTTGTCGTTGCATCTACGTTACTTGTTGTGGTGACTGTAACACTTGTTCCATCTTTATTGACAGCTGTAGCTCCTGCATCTGTGTAGGTTGATCCGACATTGACGCTTACGGAAGCACTTCCATTTAACGTAATGATTGGTGCATACAAACATGTACCATCATCTTTTTTTGCAGCACTATTGTAATTTGTTGCAGTGTTGTCGGTGCACCCTTTCTTTTTACAAGCGGTATTCGTTGAAAGTACAATGGCTCCCAAAACGAAAAGTCCAATAATTTTTTTCATAAGTAGTTGTATTGATTGAATCCAAAAATAGAAAATTAATTGAATAAAAAAAAACGGCGCCTGTGGACGCCGTTTTCAACCAAACGATATGCACTAGTCTTGTAACACCTCTTCGCTTGTAGCGGGTGTGCCAAGAGCATTTTTGATTTTCTCTTCTAATTCTTCTGCTAAGGCAGGATTATCCATAAGAATGGATTTAATGGAATCGCGACCTTGTCCGAGTTTTGTTTCTCCGTAGGAGAACCAAGACCCGCTTTTTTTCAAGATGTTTAAGTCAACACCTAGGTCGATGATTTCGCCAATTTTTGAAATTCCTTCTCCGTACATGATGTCGAATTCAGCTTTTCTAAATGGTGGCGCCACTTTATTTTTAACCACTTTCACTTTCACGCGGTTACCAATGATTTCTTCTCCCTCTTTTAATTGAGCAGCACGACGAATATCGATGCGGACGGAAGAATAAAATTTCAAGGCATTTCCACCAGTTGTTGTTTCTGGATTTCCGAACATGACCCCAATTTTATCGCGTAATTGGTTAATGAAAATACAACAGCATCCCGCTTTATTGATCGAGCCAGTTAATTTACGAAGTGCTTTAGACATCAAACGCGCTTGTAATCCCATTTGAGAGTCTCCCATTTCTCCTTCGATTTCTGCTTTTGGTGTCAAGGCAGCAACGGAGTCGATGATGATTAGGTCGATCGCACCTGAACGAATTAAATTATCAGCGATTTCTAACGCTTGTTCACCATTGTCTGGTTGGGAAATTAATAAGTTCGCTACATCCACGCCTAACTTTTGCGCATAGAATTGATCGAAGGCGTGCTCGGCATCGATGAACGCTGCGATACCACCTTGTTTTTGTACTTCTGCGATGGCATGAATGGCTAAGGTTGTTTTTCCAGAAGATTCTGGACCGTAAATTTCTACTACGCGTCCTTTTGGATAACCGTTAATTCCCAAGGCTAAATCCAATGTAATGGATCCAGTTGGAATAACTTCCACTTTCTCAACGGGGGAATCTCCCAGTTTCATAACAGATCCTTTTCCAAAGGTTTTGTCCAATTTCTCCATGGTAAGTTGGAGTGCTTTTAATTTTTCTAGGTTTTGTTCTTTTGACTTTGACATATCGTTTGTTGTTTGGTGAGTTGGTGACTCAGTGAATAATTTCTACAAATGTATACGGGGAAGTCCGTAAACTATTTACGAACTAAATTAGGATTTAAAAATGGCCAATACTTCACTTGCGTGTTGCTTGGTGTTTGGTTTGTCAATCACAGAAATCAAGGTGCCTGTTTCATCAAATAAAAAGGTCGTTCGGTGAATCCCATCATAGGTCTTGCCCATGAACTTTTTTTCACCCCATACTCCAAAAGTATTCAAAAGCACTTTTTCGGTATCTGCAATTAAAGGGAAAGGCAAGGAAAATTTGTCGACAAATTTTTTGTGAGAGGTGACATTGTCCGCACTTACGCCAATCACGGCAATGTTGTTTTCCAATAACAAAGAGTAATCATCTCTCAAACTGCATGCTTGCGCAGTACATCCAGGAGTGTTGTCTTTGGGGTAAAAATAAATCACTAAACGCTTGCCGTTAAAACTGCTTGCATGAAGTTCTTCTCCGTTTTGATCGATTCCTGAAAATGCAGGAAGCTTTGATCCGATGCTGAGTTTATTCATAATGCTTAAATACTAATCGTTAAAAAGATTAAAAACTAATCAAAAGTAGAAACTATTCTTGAATAACAAAACATAATCGGAAAAAATGTTTTGAAAAAGATTAATTTTTAATCAAACGATAAAGAAAAAGGATCCAGCTGACAATGGTAACGGTACCACCAATGGGGGTAATAGGTCCAACGAAGGTAGTTGGCCAGTGCATGCTTTTAAATGCGACAAGAATGTAAATGGACACACAAAAAAGCAACATTCCGATCATCATCCCACCCAATATTTTTCCAAGTGGAAAGGAAAAACGATCTGCATTCAATGCTAGAATGAGAATGCCCATGGAGAGAAATCCTTGGTATCGCACCGCAACTTCAAACGAATCAAATTGCTCCTGTGCCAATAGTTCTTTCAAGGCATGAGCGCCCATCGCTCCGAGCACAATGGAAAGCATGAGAAATAATCCGGAAAGGAAAACAAATTGTTTTTGCATAATGCGAAGGTGAGAAAAATTCTACTCATATCAAATATGTATCTTTGTAAAATGAATCAATGGAGAAGAATTATTTTACTGGCCTTCATCTCATTTACATGGACACAATGTAGCGAGGGGAATGAGGGTGCTCAAGGTAAATTCGATTATTTCCAATTTCAAAAAGTGGACTTGCGTGAATACGACATCGCAGCAAGTATCATGATTCCAGATGCTACCGCTGGAATTGGTGCTTCGTTCAAACCAAATGTGGAACACGACGAAGGTGGTTATAAGTGGACGATTTCGGTTGGACGCAACTTTCAATTGTTTCTAGAAGACTATGGTGATAATCTGTATCGTTTTGAGGAATTCAAAAAAGACTTAATCAAAGACAATAAAAAAACAAATTACTTTCAATTCAACATGTTGAAAGAGGAAAAAGATATTTTACTCTACAGTCGAAAAGAAAAATCGGCTTTTATCAAAGACAAAAAAGTAACCTATCATATTTACGCTGTCAAAAAAATCAATGGTATCTACTACGAAATTCGCAATGGTGAACGTGGAGATTCCAAGAAAGTAGTTGACTTCATGTATCATTCAATTCAATCTTTTCATCCTTAATTTCATATGGAACTTACTAGAGAAAACGTATTATCAATCCTCGGAAAAATCACGGAGCCGGATTTGAAAAATGACTTGGTTAGCTTAAACCTTGTAGAGGAACTTGAAATGAGTGAAGGTAAAATCACTCTTACGGTTCAAATTTCCAATCCAGCATTACATGCACGCAAACGCATGCAAGAAGCCATCGAATTTAATTTGAAGCGCATTTTTGGCGAGGATCTACAGTTGCATTGTGTCATCAAAGGAATGAGCACGGAAAATCGGAGCGCTCGAAGAAAAATTCTTCCGGATGTGAAATACATCGTAGCTGTTGCCTCTGGAAAAGGAGGTGTTGGAAAATCGACCGTTACGGCGAATCTAGCGGGTGGACTTCAAAAACAAGGATATAAAGTGGGTATCGTCGATGCAGATATTCATGGTCCTTCCATGCCAACGATGTTCGACTTGGTTGGTGAACGTCCGAAAATGGTGGACGTCAACGGACAAGGACTTATTCAACCTGTTGATGCAAACGGAATTGGTGTTCTTTCGATTGGATTTTTCACCGATCAGGACAATGCTGTCGTATGGCGTGGACCAATGGCATCAAAAGCATTGACACAATTATTTACAGATGCTCATTGGGGGGAATTGGATTTCCTTTTAGTGGATCTCCCTCCTGGCACAGGCGATATTCATTTGTCCTTGGTGCAAACTGTTCCTCTCGATGGAGTGGTGATTGTAAGTACTCCTCAAGAAGTTGCCCTGGCAGATGCGCGTCGTGGAATCAATATGTTTCAAATGGATACGCTGAAAGTACCCGTTATAGGTGTGGTAGAAAATATGGCGTGGTTTACACCTGCGGAGTTACCGAACAACAAATATTACATTTTTGGACGCGATGGTGCGAAAAACCTAGCACAAGGAATGAATGTTCCGTTTTTAGGAAGCATTCCATTGGTTCAAAGTGTTTGTGAAGCTGGCGATGCGGGTCGTCCTGCTGTTTATCAGGAAAATACACCGAGCTCATTGGCCTTTGATGAATTAGTTCATACCTTTGTTGACGAACTAACAAAACTGAAAGCTAAAACAAACTAGGAGTCATGATGAATGCACAAATAAAAGCGACACTTTCAGAAAAAGTAAATGAGGCCTTAAATCAACTTCGCCCCTTTCTGCATGCAGATGGTGGAGACATGGAATTAGTCGATATTACCGACGATCACATTGTGCGCGTTAAATTAATTGGTTCTTGCAGTGATTGCTCCATGAGCCACATGACCTTGAAGGGTGGACTCGAAGAAGCCTTAAAACAAGTTGCTCCGGAAGTTAAAGGAGTCGAAGCGGTAGAAATGGCTTGACATGAAAGTGAAGTTTTTTGTGCTCGGCAAAACTGCCTTTCCAGATGTCAAAGCAGGCGAGGACAGATACATAGGAAGGCTTCAACATTATTGCTCTTTTGAACGTGTGGAAATTCCAGACGTAAAGAATCCCAAGGCACTTAGTCAGGATCAATTAAAGAAAAAAGAAGGCGAATTGATTCTCTCAAAGCTGATTCCCACGGATTATTTGATTTTAATGGATGAAAATGGCCTGCACCACAGTTCTGTTGAATTTGCGCAGTGGCTGGACAAAAAACAAATGTCTGTGAACGGTAATTTGATCTTTGTCATTGGTGGAGCCTATGGATTCAGTGAAGCTGTTTACGAGCGTTCTAACGCCAAATTATCCTTATCAAAAATGACTTTTTCGCATCAAATGGTTCGAATGATTTTCTTGGAACAACTTTACCGTGCCTACACCATTCTAAAAGGCGAACCTTACCATCATTCATAATTCATGAAAATCAACATAAAGAAACACCTGCTTCATTTTAAAAAGCCAAGTGGAACAAGTCGTGGAATCTTATACGATAAACCATCTTGGATTTTGTCTGTCACTTTACCAAACGGAAATACTGCGCAAGGTGAATGTAGCATTATACCAGGCTTGTCTCCCGATTTTAGCCATGAAGAAAACTATGAGGTTGATCTGAATAAATTGATCGCATACTTTGCCACATGGGAAATCGAAGATTTCATGGACGATTCATTATTTCTGCATGAAAAATGGCATGCATTTTTATCCGAATGGCGCACCTTTCCTTCCCTTGTTTTTGGTATGGAGTCTCTCGCACGAGAAATTAGACATCATGGAACAGGAATGTTGTTTGACAACGCTTTCTCCAGAAAGGAACAATCCATACCGATTAATGGCCTGATTTGGATGGGGGAGGAGTCTTTCATGTTGGAACAAATGGAGGAAAAATTGATGGCTGGATTTACCACCATCAAAATGAAAGTTGGCGCCATCGATTGGGCAAAAGAAAAATCCCTTTTGAGGCAACTAAGAAACCGATTTTCAGCGGAGGAATTAACATTGCGGGTTGATGCAAATGGCGCTTTTTCGGTCCAAGACGCTCCTTCTAAATTGGAACAGTTGGCTGAATTGGAAATTCACTCGATCGAACAGCCAATTATGGCCGGACAGATTGCTGAGATGCGCGATTTATGTGCCTATACACCGGTTGGAATTGCGTTGGATGAAGAGCTCATTGGAGTACATGATGTAACTGAAAAAGAACAATTATTGGCGTCCATTCAACCTCAGTTTATTGTTTTAAAACCAAGTTTACATGGTGGATTTTCGGGCTCCAAGGAGTGGATTGAACTAGCAGAAAGACAAGGGATTGCGTGGTGGATGACATCCGCATTGGAATCCTCCATCGGATTAAATGCAATTGCACAATTCACTGCCAACTATCAAAATAATCTTCCGCAAGGACTTGGGACAGGTGGCTTGTACACAAACAATTTTGAGTCCACACTTGTTGTAGCCAATGGACAACTTAGCATGATCAAATGAAAAACAAAGAAGAGTGGAACGCATTGAATCCAGAAGAACAAAGAGTCATTCTGAATAAAGGAACGGAGTATCCCTTTACGGGAGAATACAATTCCTTTTATGAAACGGGGACCTTTGTTTGTCGACAATGTGAATCACCATTATACCGCAGCGAAACAAAGTTTAACTCTGGATGTGGATGGCCAAGTTTTGATGACCAAATTGGAAACAACGTTACACATGTGTTAGATGCCGACGGACGTCGAACGGAAATTATTTGTAGTCATTGTCAAGGACATTTAGGTCACGTTTTCTTCGGAGAACGATTTACACCTAAGGACACACGTCACTGTGTCAATTCCATTTCTATGAAATTCATCAAGGATTAACGCGCTCTACTTGGCGTAATTTCCACACATTTTTGATACACCATTTCGTGCAGAATCAGCTGAGCGGCTAAGGCTAATTGTGTGTAATTCTGAGAATTGTTTCCAAATCCACCGGCTGTGTTTTGCCACATGTCGAGAATCAATTGTTGTGAACCAACAGTGGGTTGAATTTTGTTGACCACGGCAGCGACGTTTAATGATCCTGCATGGTAGACGTGCAATACGAAAAGACGGAACCATAAGTCACTTTCATTGTACGTTAATTGATGGCTGTCCAAAATTCGTTTTGCTTCAGGAATACATACACGACGAATTAAGCTAGCGGACCCATACGCACAACGATCGAAATCTTTGCGTTCATCTACCGTAGCATTTACAGTTAATCCAGCAGCACGTGCAACATCCGGCATCAATTGAAATGCACCATAAGCTCCTGAAATGGATTTCTTCATTTGTCCTGGACACTCGATCAACAAGATCGCTTGCGCATACCAAGGATCCACCCCAAATCGTTCGAAAGCAGCAACCCCTTTGGAAAGCTGTGGATAAACCTCGTTGAATTTGTAGAAGTCATTTTTTCCGGAAGTAACGTAGATCCGTGTAGTTGGATCAAGTCCAAAGTTGGCGCGTAATTCAGCGCGAGTACTGTCTTTTTGCGCTTCTGTTTGACGGTTCCAATCTTTCAAGGACATTTTTTTTAACACTTGGCGCGTACTTGCTACGTTCACCAAACATGAATCTGGAGCAAGCAGCATGATTTGTTTCCAGAATTGTGGTTGCGCTAACATGTCCCATCGATCTTCGAAGAGCGCTTCTGCATGCATCAATGTACTCATGTCATTGGATGTCTTCACCGTAATTTTCTCGGTTTCCCATTTTGAAATGGGTTGTCCGTAGGCGAGACTAAAATAAACACTGAATAAAAAGAAGAAAAATTGCTGCATGTCGTTTGATTGAGTTTCCTAAAGTTAAGGATAAACTCCAAAATGACCGTTTGGTTACTTGAAAACTTTACACACCAACTTGTTGAATAAGTCCGTAACTTCGTTTTGTGAAATGGTTTTACAAACTTCTTGGACTTCCTTTTATTTTTTTGGTAAGGATTTACCAATGGATTATTTCACCCATTTTCCCACCTTCATGTCGGTATACACCTACTTGCTCTTCCTACATGATTGAAGCCATTAAAATTTGGGGTCCAGTAAAAGGAATTTGGTTGGGGTCCAAACGAATTGCTTCCTGTCATCCAAGGGGAGGTTTCGGATACGATCCCGTTCCTCAAAAAGAAGATGTTACGAAAGATTCCAATTCCGCTGACTGAGCACGCGGTATCTATTCAAGAATGAAAGGAAACTATCCTCAGCGTTCATTAACGATTCAAAAGATAATGTTTCCGGATTATCTTTCGTACTGACTTTACCTTGTTCTTCGATAAAGAGAAACCAATCTTTTAAGCGTTGAACGCCTTCGTTTTTTGTTTGGGTAAAATCAGCATGCTGCACACTAGAGATGAAATGAATGGATTTTCGTGCACGGCTAAAGAGTACGTTTAAACGCTTTTCGCCATTTTTCAAGTTGATTGGTCCAAATCGAAGTTCAAATTTCCCTTCTGGATTTTTACCATATCCGAATCCAACAATTAAGTGATCGCATTCTTCTCCCTGCACCTGTTCCAAAGCTTTGAAAAAGAACTGACCATTTTCGATGGCTTCTTCTAGTTTCTGTTGTCCTTTTGGCGTTAAGCTCGATTGAATGGCGTTTAATTGAGTTTCTGAGAAAGCGACAACACCATATTTGTCTTGACTCATCAGTGCTTTTTCTACCAATTGAGCGACCACTTTTGCCTCCATCAAATTTATCCCTTCGCTGTAAATTCCATTCGGAACATGTGTCCATTGTAAGGTGTTTTCCTCCTTCATTTGATCAGGAAAAGTCCGCAAGCGTCCACCATAGAAATGGGCATTTGAAAAAGCAATGAGTCGCTCATCCCTACTTCGGTAATGATGCGTTAACATGACATTGGATAAGTAGTAAGCCGATTGATGAAGCAAATCTACAACGACATCCTCACGTTGCCTGAAATAACTCGATGGACTCATCTGTTGATGATCGCCAGCAATGAGAACACGTTTGGCGCGCTGCAGGGCCCCGAGAGCGTAACTCATGGGGATTTGTCCCGCTTCGTCAAAAATCACCAAATCAAATTGATCCTTTTCCATTGGGAAAATCGATGCAAGGGAACTCGGATTGGAAAGTTGAATGGGTTTTAGTACATCTACCCAATGTTTGGCTTCACAACTGCGCAATTCACGAATGGATAAATGATTACGCGTTTTCGCAAACTCTTTGACAAGGATTGATTTTCCTTTGCGCAACGTCGCTCGGAAGGCTTTTTCTTCGTCGTTTAATTTGGACAAAGGCACCGTCAATATGCGCTGATATGCGGCGAATTTGTGCGCTTGATGTTCCACCAAATAGTTCGAAAGTTCCTTCCCTTCTTGTTGGATACGTTTGAGCTGTTTTTTAAATTGCTGTTTGAAGGTGTTCCATTCAAAATCCAACATGTACGGATGAACGGAAACAAATGTATTCCAGTGTGTTTGATGAATATAGGAATCGATTTCATCCATGGACGCACCTGTTTTAAGTAGCTCAAATGTTTCTGTCGAAAGTCCTTGAAGTCGATTCAAATCAACGCGTAAAGTATCCATGGACATTGAAAGTTGCTTCAAAATGGATGCGAGTTGATCTGTTTCTTTCAGTGTAAAGAGCGTTTTTACCGCTTGCAGATAGTCATTTAGAAGTCGATTCGCCTTTGCCATTTGTGTTCGCTTCTCGCCATCGATTGACTGATACCAAGTCCAATCGTTCATGGAAATAGACTGAAGTAATTGCTCCAACACTGGTAGTTCTAGTTCCAAGGATGCAATACCCAAATTGTCGAATGATGCGCTTTGTTTTTTTAATTCAGTTTTGAAGGACAATTGTTTTTCCTTGCTGGCGATAGATGTCAAAGGATTCAATTCTGGTGTGCGCGTCCACGTTTTCCATAATCGGTTCCAACGCAGTTTTGACAACCAACCTTTTTCCTGTGAGGCCGATTTCAAAACCTCCAATTCCGCAAAACTAGGTTCTTGCTTCCAATGTTGATTTTCCAAATCAAGTAATTCTAAGGATGCATTCAGCGCTTTCCACTTTTTAAGTTTGCGTTGTAATCCACCTATTTCTTTCCCTAATAAATGCCCATATTTTTCGTAAATAGCCCCTTGAAATTGTTGGCAGACAACAGCCATTTTCAGAGACTTCTGAATGGAATCCAATGAACTTAAATCGAAGAGATTTGCTACTTCACCTTGGACATTCATGATTGTTTGAACCAGTTTCTGGTGTTCAGTAAAAGATGAAAGTTCTAGCCATGATTTATGGAAAAAAGGAAGTAAAGCCAAGCTTGAAGCATTCAACTCCTGAAGTATTTTTTTATCCACCTGCCAGCTGGATAACGTAGGAACGGGCAAGGAATGAAACGTGGATAAAACGGTTTTATTTGGCTGTTTTTTCTGGAATTCTATAAATGGAAGTCCAAGTTCTTTCTCGGCACTTTTCAAGGCTAAAAATTGTTTTTCGAGCACAGAACTTTGGTCAAATGTCAACCATTTTTTTTCCAGTTGGATTGGCACTTGACTCAATTTTTCCCACGTCATTTTCAAATCCTCATAAAAGGCATGCGAATGAGCATGAAACGACAAGTGCGAACACAGAAATCCAAGGTTTTGCTCGGATAATTTTTGTTGAATCACTTGAAGCGCTGATTTTTTTTCTGAAACAACGAGCACCTGTTTATTTTCCATCAAGCAAGCACCAAGGATATTGCTGATGACCTGTGATTTTCCCGTTCCTGGTGGACCTTGAACAGTCACGGAGTCGTGATTTAACTGATGAATGACAGCCGCTTGATCAGGGTCAAATTCAAATAAATAAGGCGCAGATAGAGACCATTCCATTGGCAATAACTCCGTTTGTTCCGCATGTCCTAATATGCGTTTAATGGGACGAGAAAAAGCGTTACAGGATGACAAATCTTCAAACTCTTTTAAGAGTTCGTATCGTTGCGGGTGGAAATTTCCGAAATAGATATCGTCTTCGTCGTAGGTAAATGGACTCGATTCAAAAATCTGCAGGAGCTCCTGTCGGTTCTCAAAACTCGGTGGATTTTGATCAAAATTGGCACGAAACCATCTTTCAAAGTATGGATTCATGAAAAAGTCCTGGTCACTTTCTCCTACTTCGATCGCTTTCGTTCTGCGAAAACTTAAGGGAACATCCCTTAAATAAACAACGGTTGCTACTTTCTTTCCTTGCTTCTCCCAGTGAACAACTCCCGAACTTTGACAGAAGGGTTGCACACCAATTTCCCGAAAGATTGCTTGCGCATTTTTTAAAATACGTTGCGTTTTAGCAAGCGTCATTTCCTTTACTTCCTCCGTGGACAAAACCTTCACGGCTTGAATGTTTACAAGAATATCATCTGACTGAAAATGAGTCAATTCATCCTTGTATTCGGCTAGAAGATCTTTGAAATCAGGCTCCATTGCTGTAAAGTTAAGTCCATTTTTAGAATGATCTACCACTTGTATGAATTGGATGTAAATTTCCTTACATTTGTTTGACTAAATCTATCCCATGATTAAAAACACCTTTTACTTGTGCATTTTATTGATTTTCAGCGTAAAATCAACTGCACAAATTTCCTTAGCTGTTGGTGATTTTGCCAATGCAGGCGACACGGTTCGACTGAGTCAAATGCAAGCTTCTAACTTGGATTTCATTTCCACTGGACCAAATTACACATGGGATTTTAGCAGTTTGACTGCATCCACTCAAAGTTTGAAAGAATATACACCAATCGGCTTTGGATCTTTTTTGATTTTAGCGACTTATGGTCCCTTTGCAGGTTCTTATGCGGCGACGTATTTTAACTTAACAACGGAATTACCCATTGACCAATTGTCCGCTTTTTTACCCATTCAAATCAGTGATTTAAGTCAATATACGAAACGTGCGAATGGTGGAATTACATCCATCGGTTACTCGATTAATGTCCAAGGACAAGGGCTTCCATTCAAATCCGACACGATTGAAACGCGTTATAGTTTGCCAATGTCATTTGGAGACACGCATCAATCCAGGGGATATACATATGTCGATTTGAATCCAGCTGCGGACATAAAATACGTACAACACCGTCAGCGAAACACAACGGTCGATGGTTGGGGAACAGTGACGACTCCACTTGGTACTTTTCCGGCACTGCGCTTGCGACACGACATCAATGAAATCGATTCGATTTACCAAACTTTTTTCGGGACAGGAAGTTGGATTGGTACGCCACCCATAGATCGAACAGAATACGAGTGGTGGACTAATGGTAAAAAAGAATATTTATTGAAAGTCGTTGCAAGTAATTTTAATGGGAATCAAAACATAAGTTCCATTGAATACCAAGATCAATACCTTGGACTAGATGCAGGATTAACTGAATTAACGAATGAATTGGTATTATATCCAAATCCAGTGGAGGACATGTGTTTCTTTGAGTCAAACCTCGCTGTGAATGAGGTCATTTTCTATAATCAAATGGGAGCTAAAATTTCCTCCAGTTCATTTAATGGTGTTCAAAACGCATGGATCGACATGCATGATTTGAGTCCAGGAGTCTACACATGCCAATTACATACCAATAAAGGAGTAATCGTTCGGAAACTGACGAAACTTTAATACCTTTGGACAGGCAAATCAGTCTATCGCTTTTTTAAAGAGGAAAGTCCGGGCAGTACAGAGCGTCGTACTTCCTAACGGGAAGGTCTCGAGAAAGGAATTTTTCGGGAACAGAAAGTGCCGCAGAAAGGAAAACTACCTGAGCGCTTGCGCAAGGGAAAAGGTGAAAAGGTGAGGTAAGAGCTCACCGCTTTGACAGCGATGTGAAAGGCAAGGTAAACCTTACGAACTGAAAGACCAAATATACCGAGGTTTGCAGCAATGCAATAAGGGCTGCTCGTCCGATCTCGGAGGGTAGGTTGATGGATTCCAAGCGCGAGTTTGGAACAAGATAAATGATAGATAACTGCGTTGATTCTTCAACAAAGGAAACAGAACCCGGCTTATGATTTGCCTTTTTTCTTTTTTATGACTGCATATATTGACGATTTAAGCAAGCGTCTAGAGCTTGTGAGAGATTCTTCCCGCGTCACAGCAATGGAGAATTACATGAAAAATAAATTCCCTTTTCTGGGCATCATGAGTGGACCAAGAAAAGAGGTGATGCGTGCATGGAAGGCAACCTTGCCAACAACACTTACGCGAAATGAAATTTGGGATATCATCCGAGAACTTTGGCAAAAAGAGGAACGCGAATATCATCAATTGGCTTTGGATTGGATGTTGACATGGAACATTAAATCCTTTGAAAAGTCAGACATTGAGCACATTTACTTTATTCTAAATAACCAAAGTTGGTGGGATACCGTAGATGGAATTGCCGTGCATCTCGTTGGGAAATATGCGAAAAAGTTTCCGGAAGAAATGCCGAGAATCATTTCGGAATGGCTGGCGCATCCATCCTTTTGGCTAAATCGAACATGCTTAATCTATCAATTGAAATTTAAAGAAAAAACAGACCTGGGCTTGCAGCAAGGATACATTCATGCATTAAAATGGAACAAGGAATTTTTTATTCAAAAAGCAATTGGTTGGAGCCTGCGTGAAGTATCTAAATGGCATCCGGAATGGGTCCGACAGGTAGTCCAACAAGAGGAATTAAAAGGACTCGCTTACCGAGAGGCCATGAAATATGTTCCCTGAATTTCTCACGACTTTTTTGTAATTTCACCATCCTATGAAAAAAAGCATACTCATCGCCTTCTTTTTAACCCTGCAACTTTTTCCCACACTCGCACAGTTTGGACCAGAAAATGGTGTTAAAAAATCTGAACCGAAAGCAATCCTCATTCAAAATGCACGTATTTACGTTTCTCCTACTCAAGTATTGGAGAAAGCAGATATGTTAGTTGTAGATGGAAGGGTGAAGGAAATCGGTTCCAACCTAAAAGACCAACAAGCCGTTGTCGTGGATTATTCCGGTAAAACTATTCTTCCATCTTTTGTGGAATTGTATTCCAATATAGGACAGCCAAAGACGACCTTCCATGAAGGAGGATTTCGTTCACAAACCAAAGCAGAAAAGGATGGGGCTTACTATTGGAACGAGACCATTCACCCTGAATTTAACGCTGCTCGTTCATTTGCGATTGATGCAAAAGCGAATGAGACAATGATTCAACAAGGATTCGGTTTTGCGGTCAGTCATTTAATGGATGGCATGGTGCGTGGAACAGGCGCTCTCGTTTCACTCGGAAACGACCAAGTGAACAAACAATTAATCAAAGGTGCAGCGGGACAATTCTTATCCTTTTCGAAAGGTTCATCTTCTGAAGGTTATCCTTCCTCACAAATGGGTTCCATTGCTTTAATGCGACAAGCATTGTTTGATTTATCCTATTATTCATCTACTCCTCAATCAGAATTTTCAATTTCTCTTGATGCGTGGTCAAGGGAATTGAACGTGCCAATGTTCTTTAAAACGGAGGATAAATGGGAGATTTTGCGAGCTGAAAAAATTGCCAAGGAACACAACCTGAATTTTATTTATATCGGTTCAGGAAACGAATATGCAGCCTTGGATGAGTTGAAAAAAATCCAACGAACCATTGTGATTCCCATTCAATTTCCAGAGCCTTTCGAATTGCGTGATCCCTACATCGCTCGTCAAATTCCTCTGAGCGATTTGAAACATTGGGAATTAGCACCTTCTAACCCAATGTATTTATATCAAAATGGCATACCTTTTTGTATAACAACACATGGATTAAAATCCGCAGAACAGTTTTGGAAAAATCTGAGGTTGACGATTTCTAGAGGACTTCCGGTAGAAGCTGCCCTAGCGGCATTGACGGTGAATCCAGCCAAAGAATTGAGCATGCAAAAGGATTTAGGAACTTTGGAGTCTGGAAAATACGCGAATTTCTCAGTCTATTCTTCCGATCCATTCACGACCGAAGCACAATTGATTGATGCATGGATTCTAGGAGAAAAAACGCAAGTAAAAGCAATTGCTGGACCTAGTATTATTGGAAAATACAGTGTGCTAATTGCTGGTGAAAAATACGATTTAGACATCGAAGGAACCAATGAGCGTCCAAGTGGAAAAATCAAATTAGCTGGAAAAGTGAATGCCTCCTCCATGGATACCACCACCAAAAAAGCTGCGGTACAATTGATCGAGAATGACATTACCATTCAATTTTCTTCCTTTGAAAAGTCAAAACCGGGCATCATCCAACTTCATGGAAAAACAAGTCGAAATGCAGCCATTTTTGAGGGGGATGGAACGAATTCAGTAGGAAATTGGATTGCTTGGTCTGGAATCCGAACAGATAAAGCATCAGATCTGGCGAAAGCAACGGAAATTAAGAAAGATACAGCGTTCATTGGAGCACCTTGGTTGCCAAACTTGGCATTTGGAATGGAAGCTACTCCGAAAGCTCAAACGATTGTCGTGAAAAATGCCACCGTTTGGACAAATGAAACAGATGGTATTCTCAAAAATGCCTCCGTCCTGATCGAAAATGGAAAGATTGTGAACGTAGCGAAAAACAACGCTATTTCCATTCCTAGTTCGGCCATTGTCATTGACGGAAAAGGCATGCATTTGACCGCTGGGATTATTGATGAACATTCACATATCGCGATTTCGAAAGGAGTCAATGAAGCCGGACAAGCCGTGACTGCTGAGGTGAGTATTGCTGATGTGGTGAATCCCGATGACATTAACATTTACCGCCAATTAGCTGGTGGTGTAACAGCTGCTCAATTATTGCATGGATCCGCGAATCCAATCGGTGGTTGTTCAGGATTGATTAAATTAAAATGGGGCTCTTCGCCGGAAGAAATGCTTATTCCAAATGCACCGAAATTCATCAAATGTGCATTGGGTGAGAACGTGAAACAATCCAATTGGGGGGATTACAACACTTCTCGCTTTCCGCAAACAAGAATGGGTGTCGAACAAGTATTTTATGACGCGTTTTACCGCGCTCGTCCCTACAAAGCCGAGTGGGAAGCTTACAACAATCATCAAACTGTTGTTCCGCCAAGACGAGACTTGGAACTCGATGTCCTAGTAGAAATCATGGATAGCCAGCGTTTCGTGACTTGTCACTCTTACGTGCAATCGGAAATAAATATGTTGATGCATGTCGCAGATTCGATGGGCTTTCACATTAATACCTTTACGCATATTTTGGAGGGATATAAAGTGGCGGATAAAATGAAAAAACATGGTGTAGGTGGTTCGACTTTCTCCGATTGGTGGGCGTACAAATTTGAAGTGAATGACGCCATTCCTTACAATGCAAAATTAATGGCAGATCAAGGTGTAATTGTGAGTATCAACTCCGATGATGCTGAAATGGGCCGACGCTTGAATCAAGAGGCGGCGAAAAGTGTAAAATATGGCGGAATGAGCGAAGAGGATGCTTTGAAAATGGTCACTTTGAATCCTGCGAAATTATTGCACCTAGATGACCGTATGGGAAGCATCAAAGTTGGGAAAGATGCAGACATCGTCCTTTGGTCGGATAATCCATTGAGTATTAAAGCAAAGGTGCAATTCACCATTGTAGATGGAGTTATTTTGTATGATGCGTCGAAAAATGAAGCCCGAAACGCCCGAAACGAGGCGGAGCGTGCACGTATTATCGCAAAAATGTTAAACGCGAACGAAAACGGAGAGAAGACAACGCCATTTGTGAAAAAGCCAAGAAGACACTATCACTGTGATACCTTGGGAGAAGAAGGCGAAACAGGCGAAAACACACATTAATTATGAAGAACTTTTACATACTCTTATCTTTATTTGCGTGGATTCCGATGGTCCAAGCACAGCGAATTTTGGTCATCAATGGAACGGCACACATTGGAAACGGAGAGGTCGTTGAAACGGCAGCAATAGGAATGGCCGATGGAAAAATCTTGTTCGTGAAAAACGCACTGACAAATGCCATCCAACGAAAAGAATGGGACACCATTATTGATGCGGAAAACCAACATGTTTATCCAGGATTAGTAGCGGCAAATTCCACCTTGGGACTAACAGAAATTGATGCGGTTCGAGCAACCCGTGATTTCAACGACGTCGGCGAATTAAATCCACATGTGAGAACCCAAGTCGCATTTAACGTGGAATCAAAAGTCATCGAAACGGTTCGAACAAACGGTGTCATGTTAACGCAAGCTACTCCGCGCGGAGGAATAATTTCAGGTTCATCGGCTGTGATGTTTTTAGCCGGATGGAACTGGGAAGATGCAACCGTTTTAGCAGATGATGGAATTCATGTCAACTGGCCAGCAAGTACACAAGGTGGTGGTTGGTGGGCAGAACCTGCGCCAAAATCAAGGAATACGAATTATCAGAAGGAAAAAGAAGAAATCATGGATTTCTTTACCCTTGCAGAGGTCTATGCGAAAGGAGCGAAAAGCGTCGAAGACCTTCGTTTGGAAGCAATGAAAGCATGCTTTGATGGAACAAAACGCGTTTATTTTCATGCAGATGGTATGCAACAGATTTTGGATATTATTGAGTTCGTAGAAAAATTCCATTTGAAATACCCAGTAATTATTGGTGGATATGAAGCACATATGGTCGGACAACGTTTAAAAGATGCGAAAATACCAGTGATGTTGAATCGCGTACACATGCTCCCTGAGCGAGAAGAAGACGATGTAAATTTACCTTACGCGATGCCTGCATTGCTTCAAAAACAAGGCATCTTATTCTGCTTGCAAAATGCAGGAGATATGGAAGCAATGAATGCTCGAAATTTACCTTTCCAAGCTGGTACAGCCATGGCATATGGATTAAGCGAGGAAGAAGCGCTACAGTCTATCTCCTTGAATGCTTGTAAGATCCTCGGAATTGACAAAGAATATGGCTCCATTGAACCAGGGAAATCGGCTACTTTGTTCATTTCGAAAGGACCCGCACTTGATATGAAAACAAACCAAGTGAGCACCTTGATTTTTCATGGACAATTAGTGACTTCCGAAAATTTCCAATTCAAATTGTATCAGAAGTACAAGAAAAAATACCAAGGAAAATAATCTCAAAAGTACGTGTAACTTATCTGGAGTGAACGCGTCTTAACTTCGGTGTTATGACGGTAAGTGAGTACAATCAAAGTGTAAATGACTTTGCAGATCGATTATATCGGTTCGCATTGAAGAACGTCAATGACCCAGATTTGGCAAAGGATTTTGTGCAAGATGCCTACGAAAAACTATGGATGAAAATCGATCAAGTCGATGCGCAGAAAGTAAAATCCTATTTGTTTCGAACAGTAGTGAATGCGCAAATTGATCGAGCACGACGAGCGAAATTACAACAGAATCATTTAGCAACAATTGATGTATATCAAACGGAAGAACAAGTGCCTTTTGATGTGCAAGAAAAGATAGACGAAGGCGTAAGCCGTTTGACAGAAATTCAACGAACCGTTTTGACGTTGAGGGATTACGAAGGATATTCCTACCAGGAAATTGCAGAAATGACTGGTTTAAGTGAAGACCAAGTCAAAGTCTATATTTTTAGAGCGAGAAGATTTCTAAAAGCCTTTATTGGACAAATAGAAGTATTGATATGAATTGGAAGAAAGAAGAGATCGAAGCACGCATGATGGATGCCTTGGATGGAAATCTATCCAAGGAGGACTTGCAACAACTGCGCATGTATTTAGAAGAGTTTCCGGAATTCGGAAGCTTGGATGAGGAATACCCGTCGTTAAACAATGACGATTTCGTGCCATTTCAAAAAGAGACATTATGGAAAGAAGTACCCTTTCATCCAACAGCTTATTCCAACGAAGAAGGATCAGAGATGGAAAAAATGGCCATTGCAAAATTTGAAGGATTACTCACTGAAAAAGAGGAAAGCGATTTCGATCAAGCATTAAAAGTAGAGCCCAAGCTTCAAAAGGAATGGTACTTGGTGAATCAAACAAAATTGCAGCAAAACACCTCAGTTTATTTCCCAAATTCAAAGTCTTTACACAAGGAAGTCCGCATTGTTTCATGGAGAAATTATTTGACATACGCCGCTGCTGCAAGTGTATTAGTATGCTTGTTTTTGGCATGGCCAAATCCAACATCAAAGGTTCATGCTTCTAACAAAACTGCAGTAAAAAAGAGCCCATCTGAGCAATTGGAAAAACGGAAAGCAAACACACCAACGCCAACGATCATTGCGAATAAGGAGAAGTTGCCACCAAGAATAATCGAACATGTGGAACCCGTTGTGATGGAGGGACGAGAATGTGTGATTCAGGAGGATTACCCAGAAGCTTCCAACGAAATCGCCATGAGTGTACCTGCACAAAGCCACCCAATTCCGACGGTCGAACAACATGCCTTAAATGGAATAGGTACGACAAAAGGGTCAGAAAAAACAGTTTCTCAAGATGTCATGGGATTGAAGGAATTTGTCCTACAAAAAGGAAACGAACGTATTTTCGGAACACCGAACCCAAGTGCATCCGAACGTTATACAACCGTCGCAAATTATTTGTCCAAAGCCACAAATTTACCCATCAATTATAGTCAGTCTTCCAATGAAAAAGAGGAAGTAACTTATGTGCGACTTGGATTTATTAGCATTGAAAGAAAACGAACAAAAAAATAATAGACGTGTAACAAAAGGAATGAAAACGCGTCAAAGGACTATCAAAAAAGAAAAAACATGAAACAATTACTACTTTTTGGAATCTTGAGTTTAGCACCATTAACTTTTGCTCAAAAGGGGCAATCGAAACGAATCGTTCAAATTCAAGGGAATGACACGACGATTATCATCATCAATGAACGCATGGATAAAATGGATTCCATTTTAACAGAGGAAATGAAAAAAATATATGTAACCGATTCCATGGTGACTAGAGTGGATGTTTTTATTGACTCCACGATTATTTCTGAGGATGGACAGGCATCCATGGACTCCATTAAAGTCAAAATCGGAAACATGAAGATTGTTATTCTCGACGATAAAAACACAGCTCAAAAAGGAGAAAAACGCGTAATCATTGACGAACGCGTGATTATTAACGATGAACGAGGTGAAGAAATGATGATGGATGATTGCGAAAATTGCTTGACAAAGTCAAACCATCCCGTTTGGTCAGGATTCGGAATAAACGCAAATGGTTTTATCAACACCCAAGGAAAATTGGCCACGGGTTCTGAATTAGGATTTTTGGAATTAGATCCAGCACGAAGCATAGGCCTTCAATGGAATTTTCTGAACAAACGATTTCCAATCATCAAAGAATATTTAGGCGTGACCACCGGATTAGGATTGCAATGGAATCGCTACGCATTAAAAGGGAATTATGACATCTCCAGCGTGAACGACACCATTTATGGAACCTTAAATACTTCCGTGAATTACACCAAAAACACCTTGAGCTCCTTGTACCTGCAAGCACCGTTATTGCTACAAATTAACACGAATAAAAATCAAAGTGAGTCTTGGACCCTTTCCGCAGGAATTGTTGGTGGTATTCGCCTTGGTGGAATGCACAAAACCAAATGGGAAACCAATGGAAATGATAAAAAAGACAAAACAAAAGATGACTTTAATTTCAATCCTTTTCAAGCTTCGTTGATGGCAATGGTAGGGTATAATAATTGGAATCTATACATGACTTATAATTTGACAGACGTCTTTAACGAAGGATCCGCTCTGTCACTGCGTGGTGTGAACGCTGGAATTTTACTCTCGTTTTAACAAATACCTCTTATCACCACCATAAATGAGGCGGCGCAAGGATTCCTTTGCGCCGTTTCTTTTTTAGCGATTTCCTGTTATTCCTCTTCTCGGATTCTTGCCTTTCCGGGTTGATTTGTATATTTGCCACACGGAATAACAAAACTAAAAGAACCATGAGTTCATTTGACCATAAAACAGCTGCTTGGGAGGCATTTCGATTGATGTGTACCGCTAAAACAATGGCTGAAAAATACGAGCAAAATAAAGAAGTAACATCCAAGTACGTACATGCTACCTCGCGTGGACACGAAGCCATTCAATTGGCTGTTGGATTGCAACTAAAACCTCAAGATTGGGTTTCGCCATATTACCGCGATGACAGCATTCTGTTGGGAATTGGGATGAAACCTTACGAACTGATGTTACAGGTTTTTGCGAAAAAGGATGATCCATTTTCGGGTGGACGAACCTATTATTCCCATCCTTCTTTGAACCGTGAAGGATTCCCTCGAATTCCTCATCAATCATCCGCAACAGGAATGCAAGCCATTCCAACAACCGGAATTGCGATGGGAATTCAGTATAAAGAGAAAACCGGAATCGCTGAATGGGATTTAACGGATGCGCCAGTGGTCGTTTGTTCCCTGGGGGATGCGTCCTGTACGGAAGGAGAAGTTTCAGAAGCGTTCCAAATGGCCGCTTTAAAACAATTCCCCATCGTTTATTTAGTGCAGGATAATGGTTGGGATATTTCAGCTAACGCGAAAGAAACACGTGCGCAGGACATTGCGGAATACGCAAAAGGATTTCATGGCCTGGAAGTTCGCTCCATCGATGGTAGCGATTTCTTACAAAGTTTTGAAACTGTGCAAGAAGTATTTGAACTTGTTCGAAAAGAAAGAAGACCTTTTATCATTCATGCCAAAGTTCCTTTACTTGGACATCACACTTCTGGTGTTCGCAAAGAATGGTACCGAGACGATTTAGAAGAAGCGGCTAAAAATGACCCTTATCCAAAATTGAAACAAATGGTCCAAGATTTCGGACACAGTTTGGCGGAAGTCATTAATTTGGAATCTGCCGTTCGAAAAGAAATTGATGAGGCTTATGATCAAGCCTTGAATGCCGAAGATCCCAGCATTGAGAGTGTGACAGACTTTATTTTTGCACCGACTCCTGTGACTGAAGAAGTTGGGGAACGCGAACCAAGTGGAAAGAAAAAAACAGTAATGGTGGATTCTGCACTTTTTGCGGTGCGTGAATTGATGTCCAAACATCCGGAAGCCTTACTTTACGGACAAGATGTCGGTGGACGTTTGGGTGGCGTTTTCCGAGAAGCAGCAACATTGGCACAAACCTTTGGTGATGATCGTGTATTCAATACGCCGATTCAAGAAGCATTTATCATTGGCTCAACAGTTGGAATGTCCGCGGTTGGATTAAAACCCTTTGTAGAAGTACAATTTGCGGATTACATTTGGCCAGGATTAAATCAGTTATTTACCGAAGTTTCCCGTTCTTATTATTTGTCAAACGGCAAATGGCCCGTAAGTGCAGTGATTCGTGTTCCTATTGGAGCTTATGGGTCCGGAGGCCCTTATCACTCGTCAAGTGTGGAATCTGTTTTAGCGAATATTCGCGGAATCAAAGTGGTTTATCCATCAACAGGCGCCGATTTAAAGGGCTTGTTAAAGGCAGCGTATTACGATCCAAATCCAGTTGTCATTCTAGAACACAAAGGATTGTATTGGTCCAAAATTCCAGGTACAGAAGGAGCAATGTCGATTGAACCAAGTGAAGATTACATGATTCCAATCGGAAAAGCTCGTATCGTACAAACGGCCGATGACGAGAAAATCAAGCAAGGAAACTCCATTGGTGTTATTACCTATGGACGCGGTGTTTATTGGTCATTGGAAGCAGCAAAATCCTTCGAAGGACAAGTTGAGATTCTCGATTTACGTAGCATTAATCCATTAGACATGGACGCAATGGGTGAACTTTGTGAACGACATGGTAAAATTCTTTTGGTTACGGAAGAATCCATTGAGTGTACCTTTACGCAAGGATTAGCAGGAAGATTACAGCGTTCACATTTCAAGTGTCTAGATGCACCGATAGAAATCGTGGCATCCATTGACACGCCTGCGATTCCATTGAATGGCGACTTAGAAGCAGCCTTGCTGCCAAACGCAGAAAAAGTGGCGGATGGCATGAAGAAACTATTGAATTTTTAGGGTATGAAAATGAAAGAAATCATAGGATCTGTTGAGACATTTCACGATGCATTTGGAATCCAAAATCACTATGTACCAAAAGCTGATTTAACAGAGAAAGAAGTGCAGCTTCGTTTTGACTTGATGAAAGAAGAAAACGAAGAGTATTTAGAAGCGGCGAAAAATGGTGATATCGTGGAAATTGCAGATGCCTTGGGAGATCAATTGTATATCCTCTGTGGAACCATTTTAAGACACGGATTACAAGATAAAATCGTGGAGGTCTTTGAGGAAATTCAACGTTCAAACATGAGCAAATTAGATGCTGATGGAAAACCCATTTATAGAGAAGATGGAAAGGTGTTGAAGTCCGATCGATACTTTCGTCCAGATATCGCATCCATTCTTCAAAAATAGAGTTTTACACGTCCGCGTTTTCATTTCTTTTTCAGTCGATAGATTCTCGAGGTATTTAGTTGTTTAGATTTGTTTGAAAGAAACAAGCATGAACGATATTTCGATTTATTTTCAACCCATTACTGATACTGATTCATGGACCGAACAACAACTGGGTTCAGTCGTGATTAAAAATCAAGGAAATTTCCCTGAAATCGAAAAAAACGGTTGTGCCATCTTTTATGTGCCAGAATTTCGAGGGAGCGGTCGTGAAAACCGGCGTCAATCTGGTCATTTTCGAGAATCTTTCTATCGTTTGCATGGGGAGCAAGAATGGAAATTCCCGATGTACGATTTAGGTGATATTTTGCCTGGAAACACCTTGGAAGATACTTATTTTGCAGTGGCCAAAGTTGTCTCTGAATTGGTGAAAAACAAAGTGGTTCCAATCGTTATTGGTGGTAGCCAAGACTTAACTGTGGCCATGTATAATGGCTATGAAAAACTCGAGCAATTGGTAAATATTTGCTCCATAGACCACTCATTGGATTTAGGCACACCGGACGAAGAAATTCATGCGCATGGATATTTGAGTCAAATCCTGTTAAAGCGTCCGTGCTATTTATTTAATCACGCCAACATTGGATTACAGATTCCGTATGCAAGTGCAAAGGAGTTCGATTTGTTTGAAAAGTTATATTTTGACATTTGTCGATTAGGCGAGTTCAATCAAGATTTCACAAAGGCCGAACCACATTTGCGAAATGCCGATCTAATCAACTTAGATTTCCAATCCATTAAAGCTTCTGAAACAGCAAATCAGCAGGCGATTCCCAACGGATTTTATGCGGAACAGATTTGCCAAATCGCTCGTTACGCGGGCATCTCAGATAAAGTCACCTCGTTTGGTATTTTTAATTGCGAATTCGAGAATCCATTGTCCGAAAAATTACTTGCGGAAATCATGTGGTATTTCATTCAAGGCTACATGAATCGCAAAGGAGATTTTCCAATCGGAAGTAAGGCTGAATATACGAAATTCACCGTTTTCTTAGAGGAATCTGGACGGGAAATCATTTTTTACAAAAGCAATAAATCCGCGAGATGGTGGATGGAAGTTCCTTATCCACCGCAAAGCGGAACCAAATATGAGCGACATCACATGGTGCCCTGCAATAAGCTCGACTATGACAATGCCATGAAGAATGAAATGCCAGATCTATGGTGGAAAACCTACCAAAAACTCGGATAAGTCATCGATTAAATTCGCAATTCGTTTTATTTTTTCATTTAAATTTCTTATTTTAGCACCTTAAAATGGCATTTCTCGTGTGAGATTTGCTTTTTTATAATTGTTAAATAAACCATATGCTATTGAAAACCAAGCTATTAACCATCTTGTTGGTTGCTGTAATTGGCTCTGTCCAAGCACAACAAGATAAGCTCGTTACTCATTTCATTTTTGATAAAATGAGCATCAATCCAGGTAAAACGGGATTGGACTTGTATAACGGTATTTGTGCAACATCTATTTACCGTAATCAATGGGACAAAGTAAACGGAGCTCCGAATTCGGCCATTTTAAATATTGAGTCGAATCTATCGAGATTTTTGCCGGGTGGAATTGGAATCAATTTCTATCATGATGCCATTGGTTTTAATCGTCAAAACAACTTATTGTTAAACTATTCTTACCCTGTTCAAATTGGCCGCGCTGGTGTTTTAGGTGTTGGTGTTGGAATAGGGATTATGAACTTTGGACAAGATCCAACGTGGGTTCCACCAACAACCGCAGTGGATCCAACTTTGCCTGTAGGATTTTCCGCAACTGGTGTTGATGCAAACTTCGGTTTGTATTTCCAAGCGAAGAACTACTACGCTGGAATTTCATCTACGCATTTAACACAATCTGACTTATCAAAGGCCGTAAACAACATTACACAAGATTACCAAACAGCACGTCACTACTATTTAATGGGTGGTTACAAATTCAAAGACGTGATGAATGGTATCATTGATGCACAAATGTTAGTGCGTACTGATTTAATCAAATTCTCTGCAGATTTGAATGCACGTTACTTATTTAAATTGGATGGAAACGACGCTTACGGTGGATTGTCCTTTAGAACTTCCGATGCGATTGCAGTGATGTTGGGTTATTCGCCAATGCCGAAAATGCAAATTGGATATTCTTACGATATTACGATTAATAAATTAGCAAGTATTTCTCGTGGGTCGCACGAGTTGATGGTGAAATATTGTTATTTCTTACCACCTCCTCCAAAGACAAAAGCGAGACATCCACGTATGTTGTAGTAGACATATATAATATAATGTAACCATTTTTATAGTTCTTACGTTATACCCCAAGTTAAAAGAATCCTGTAGCAAGGTAATTTGGATAATGGCAGAACCAAAAACAAAAGAATGAAAAAGTTAATTAGTTTTTTATTTGTACTAACTTTCTTGTACTCATGTAGTGATGTAGAAGGAAATTTAGTGGGTGTGAGTGGTAGAGACACCTGGTATCCAGACGTTTTAGGACCTGGAAAAATGCCTTTAGGAATGGTTTACGTTCCTTCCGGTGCTTTTCAGTCCGGAGAAGATGATGAAGACATCATGGGTCTACACACAGCTCGCAAGAAAACGGTTTCGGTACCTGCATTCTACATGGATGCTACGGAAATCTCTAACAATGAATACCGTCAATTTGTACATTGGGTGCGTGATTCCATTGCTCGAGAAAAATTGTACAGAAGAAGTTTTGATGAAGAAGCAGAACGTTGGGTAAACGTTCCTGATAATTTCTTCAAAGAGCCATACCGCACCTTAATGAATATGGGTTCTGATATTCAAGGGGGAAATACACCATTCCAATTATTCATGGATTCTACCAACAATGCCAATGCGGATCAAACGTATTTGACGATGATGGGGAACTATGATAAAGGAAAAGGAAAAGGTAAAAAATTAGTGAATGGATTCCAATATGACCAAAAGAAGTATGGAATTACATCATCTCCAGATCAAAAAATTGATGTGGTGATGTCTGATGACGACTTAAGAGGAATTTTCCAAATGTACAGTGGTGCAGCGAAGAAAAATGCTCCGGATAAACAAGCAAAAGGTGGAACAGCGAAAACAACATATAACCAAGGTGGACGTGTAGAAAATCGCAAATATTTCACCTTAAACTGGGCTGAGCCAATTGATTACGAAGATCCAGAAATCGCATTCTTGTTGTCTGATATGTACTACAGTGCGGAAGAGAGCTTCTACAAAAGAAGAGAAATCGATACTCGTTTGTTATTCTTTGATTACTATTGGATTGATTACAAAGAAGCGGCACGCCGTGGAAAAGTTATTACGAAAGCAATCGATGCACGTAAATCATTCGCTTACGACAGTTTGAATGGTGATGCTGCAAATAGCATTTACAGAAGAGATCGCAGAGAACCTCTTGGAAAGGACTATAAATCAAACGATCAACATAGATCTACGTTGTATACCGTTGACCAAAACACAAACAAAGTTTGGGTTGATACAACATTATACGTGGATCAGTGGGCTGAAGGTGTGACGAAAATCAATGATACGAATAACTTGAAAGGGTCTATCTTGGCAAATCCAGGACAAGATTTGGATTTAGGTTTCACGGATAGTAAAGGTCAGCACAATGCCATTCGTGGGCATACAGATAGAAGTCGTTTTATCATTAAAGAGCGCATTAACATTTATCCAGATACACTTTGTTGGGTGAGAGACTTTACGTATGCAAACCATACACCGATGGCTCAAAACTACTTCTGGAATACAGCGTATGACAATTACCCAGTTGTTGGTGTAACTTGGCCACAGGCAAAAGCATTTTCGGTTTGGAGAACACAAATTTTCCATTCTTGGTTGCAATCAAACGGTGACTTGTTCGTGAACGATTTCCGTTTACCAACTGAAAGTGAATGGGAGAGAGCGGCACGTGGAGATCTAGACATGGCACAATATCCATGGGGTGGTCCATATATCCGTAATGCAAGTGGGTGTTTCTTAGCGAACTTTAAACCAATGAGAGGTCGTTACTTTGAAGATGGTGGATTCTATACTGTAAAAGTATATTCATACAATCCAAATGGCTTCGGTTTATACTGTATGGCTGGAAACGTTGCTGAGTGGTGTTCTACTGCTTACGACCCATCGGCATATGAATTTGAAACGGACATGGCAGCGGACTATGAGTACGATGCAAAAGACGGTGATCATCCAGCGAAAAAACGCAAAGTTACACGCGGTGGATCATGGAAAGACATCGGCTATTATCTAATGAATAGTACACGTTCATTTGAATACCAAGATACGGCGAAGTCGTACATTGGATTCAGAAACACAATGACTCACTTGGGTCGTGGTGGTAAAAATATCGAAGCGGAGAACGGAGAAGAGATCCAAAGCGATATTACAATTAAGTAATCAATGTTTAATCTATAGTTTAATTTAAAATCAAAAGTTATGAGTGGTAATGGTGGTTTTTTTGCTTCAAGAAAGTACAAGTTATTTGTTAAATACCTTTCTGGATTTGGAGCATCGGTGGTAATTGTTGGTGCGTTGTTTAAAATCATGCACTGGCCTGGATGTGACGTGATGTTGATCGCGGGGTTGTTGACAGAGGCGGGGATTTTTGCATTCATTGCACTTGAGCCAATGCACGAAGATCCAGATTGGACGCGTGTTTTCCCTGAGTTAGCAGTGCAAGAAAATAATGAAGAAAATCGTTTATTGCCTTTGTTGAAAAAAGGTGGATTAGGTGGCGGTGGTGCTGCTGACGGTTTAGCGAAAGAATTGGATAAAGCTGGAATCGACCAAGCATTATTGACACGTTTGAAAGACGGAATGTCAAACTTGGCTGATAACGCAAAATCTTTAGGCGCAGTAGCAACAGCTGCTGGAGCAACGGATTCTTACGTAAAAAGTTTAGAAACAGCTTCTGCTGGATTATCTAAATTAACAGACCAATATGCTGCATCTGCGCAAGCAATTGCTGGCATTGCAGGTGAAGGACAAGGAAACTTTGGTTCTGAAATGCAAAAATTGGGTCAAAATTTGGGTGCATTGAATAACGTATATGAATTACAATTGAAATCTTCTCAAGATTACTTGGATTCATTAGGTCAAATGAGTGCACTTCAAGAAAATATTAAAAATATCATGACGGATCTTGCTGCTTCAGCAAAAGATACGGCTTCTTACCGTGAAAACATGTCTATGTTGTCTCAAAACTTAACGGATTTGAACAACGTATATGGTAACATGTTAAAAGCTATGAGAGCTTAATTTTAGTAGGTACTAATTTTATTTAATTACAAACAAACTAAAAGCTAGAAATTATGGCAGGTGGTAAGGAAACCCCAAGACAGAAGATGATTGGTATGATGTACCTCGTTTTGACTGCTCTTCTTGCATTGAACGTTTCCAAACAAATTTTGGACGCATTCGTTGCAATCGAAGACAACATTCAACGTGGTAGTATCACCCAATTAGAGCGTGGTAACGCTGCAAGAAGTGCCTTAATCGAAGAAATGAATTCGACGGCTAAGGATGCATCAGGGAAAGCTAAAATCGAGAAAATCAAGAAGTACTTAGGTATGATTGAGAAAATTGATGGTGAGGCTGGAAAATTGATCAAATACATCGACGACATTAAATTAGAGATGTTGGAGAAAGCGAAGGAAGATGTGAAAACGGTTAAAGATGAAGATGAGAAGGTAATCGTATGGAAAAAATACGACCCTAAATTCCCGCTACAACCAACACGTTTAAACTTAATGGCTGTTCAAGCGAAGGATCAATTTGACATCCCAATGCACGAAATCGTTGGTTCTGAAATTTCGAAATTAGACCCTACGAAACACGGAATCAAATTATGGAAACAGTACAATGGTTTCCGTAAGTTTATCGTGGAAACAACGGGTACTTATAAAGAAGGTGAAAAAAATAACTGGAAGGTTAAAGTAACGGATATCAATGATAATTTGACAAATTTGAAATTGCAGGATAAAATCGTGAAAATGATTACTGCAAAATCAAACAAAGTGAATCCAGATGACCAAGAGGTTCTTTTAGGTTTGTACCAAGAGTTGACAAAAATTGAATTTGCTGATCACCACGAACAAAAAAACATCCATTGGATGGGTCGTACATTCGATCACGCTCCAATGGTAGGTGCTTTGGCTTCTTTGTCTTCTTTGCAAAACGAAATCTTGAGTGCGCGTGCGAAAGCGGTGAACTTATTGAAAAGTAAAGTAACTGTAGGAGAATTCTCTTTCAATAAAATTCAAGAGTTGGTTAGTGGTCCAGGTGTGGCTACAGAAGGCGAAGAAATTGAGTTGAAAGTTACCATGGCTGCTTATGATTCAGATAACAATCCAGTAGTAACTGGTCCTGGAAGTGTTGAAGTGAAAGATGGTATTGGTACCATTAAGACAAGAGCTTCAGGTTCTGGTGAAATGAATTTGAGTGGAACAGTGATGATCCGCAACAAATCAGGAGTTGAGTACCCAAAAAACTGGTCTTGGAAAGTTGCGATCGCGAAACCACAAGGTTCCATTTCATTGCCTGAAATGAGTGTGCTTTACAAAGGATGGAATAACAAAGTGGTTCCTGTTGTTGCAGGAATGGTTAGTTCTGACATCACAGTAAATGGTGGTACAAAAACGAAGGCTTCTTGGACAGATGCAGATGGAAACAAATACAATGGTTTCTATGTGAATATTACTGGACCGTCTAAATTTGTAACAATTACATTGTCAGGTAAGGATAAAGATGGTAAATCGAAAAGCTTTGGAACATTTAAATACAAAGTTAAACCTTTCCCAAGTGCACAGTTACAAGGTACATCTATCTCGAAAACAACAGGGTTCAAAGCCGTTGTAAGTTTAGGTCCAGATAGTCCGTTTACTGGAGTAGGATTTACAGTCATGGGTGGTGAGGTTTCAATCGGTAACGAAACGATTCCTTTCTCTGGTGACCGTGTTCCTGCAAGTGTTGTTGCGAAAATCAAAGCGGGTAAGAAAATCGCGATTGACGTAACTTACAAAAGAACAGGTACTGCTACTCCATCGATTGCTTCTGGAGTATTGAAAGTAGTTCCTTAATAGTGATTAATTAAAAGAAATGCGTATGAAAAATGTATTGTTGGTTGTCGGATGTATGCTTACGGTAGTAAGTTATAGCCAAGATCGTCCTCAACGAGGACCCTATAATACATTGCCCGGCGGGGTAAAAGACGGGGTCGTAATTAAGGAAGAGGTTCCTGTAAGACAAGCTGTTCAGCCAGAATTCGTTCGCGAAGCGGATTATGTATGGTCGAAACGCGTGTTTTCTCGAATCGACTCTCGTGAAAAGATCAATCATGATATCTTTTTACCTTATGACTATTTTGACGGAGATTTAGCTTCAGGCTCTTCATACCGTCCGTCTTCACCAAATGACATCGATGATCCAACATGGAACAAAGATCAACGTCGTTGGTCTCTATGGACAATCATGTTACGTCATATCATGTTGGGTGATTTAACGATGTATCGCGTTTCTAGTGAATTTTATCCAGATGTGGAAGATGGATTCAGTTTCAAATATCCGATTGCTCATCAAGGTCAAAACGACTATTTTGAGGTGAAAAAATACCGCAACGACATCAATAGTATTGTTACATCGGGTGGTATCGGACCGAAATTGCGTATTTATCGTCCAGTTTCTGAGGATACGTTAGATATCGTAAAAACAGGTCAAACCTTGACTGCTTATTTGGATTCACTGCGTTCAGATCCTGATTACGAAGATCTTTTTGGTATTGAAATCACAAAATTGCAAGAATGGTGGGATTTCGCTTCTGTGAATTCGCCAGTACGTAAAGACGGAATTACGATGTACATTCCATCTAACAATATTGTGGCTTACAATATTAAGGAAGATTGGTTCTTTGATAAAGAGCGTTCTATTTTAGATCGTCGCATCATCGGTATTGCTCCTGTCGCTCGATACACTTACGAAGAGCCAGCAGAAGGTGAATTACCAACTCGTGGTGAATTGTTAGTGTATGACCAAACAGGAAAACCATTCTTGTTTAGTTCTACAGGAAACATCTTCGAAGAATATGAAGGACGTGTAGAAGAACGCGAGATGTTCTGGATCTATTTTGACGAATTACGCAACGTTATTGTGAACTATTATGTTTACAACGATAAAAATGATGCGCAATGGATGTCAATGGATGATTTATTCTGGAAACGTAAATTTAATTCTACCATCTATAAAGTATCTGATAAATTTGATCGTGAGATTCAAGATTACAAATATGGTGTAGATGCGCTTTACGAAGCGGAACGAATTAAAGAAGATATCCGTAAATGGGAACATGACTTATGGCATTTCTAATTTAACAAGATAACTTGAAGCCCCATTGTGAAATGGGGCTTTTTTATTTTACTTTTGTAAGGTGAAGTGGATAGGAAATAGAATCAGTTTTGTCGATCAACGCGCAAAGACAACCATCGTGATCGATCCAGAGAAAAATGGGTGGATAAACGCGATTATGGGTGCCTGGTTGGCGATGTGGTACGTGATTGGAGGCACCGTTTTTTGGGCCTTGAATGTCATGCCATTGAAGGAACAAGAAGTCATTATTCTTTGGGTGTTTGTTGTGTTTTGGTGCTATTATGCCTTTCGCGTAACAAGGTCATTTTTATGGATCATGTTTGGACAAGAATTCATTAAAATAGATGATAGAGCTTTTCATTTAAAAAAGAGTATTTTATCCTATGGAAAGTCTTATCCCTACTACTTTGATAACATGAAGAATTTCCAATACGATATTCCGAAACAAGGATCCATTCAAAATGTGTGGGAATCATCCCCTTGGGTCAATGGTGGAGAACGATTTTCCTTCGATTATTTTCAAAAGAAAATTTCGTTTGGTCGAAAATTAAGTGAAAAAGAAGCAAAATTACTCTCGCAGTTAATTACAAAAAAAATTCAAGAACGTTCAAAAAGTTAATATGTACGGAAAAATCAAACAGTTTTTGTCAGATGAGTTGAAATCCATAGAAGAAAATGGATTAATGAAAAAAGAACGCATCATTACGAGTCCTCAAGGAGCGAACGTGACTGTTTCTACTGGAGAGGAAGTCGTGATTATGTGTGCAAATAATTATTTGGGATTGTCATCACATCCGGAAGTGGTTCATGCGGCGAAAAATGCCTTGGATACACATGGATACGGAATGTCTTCGGTACGATTTATTTGTGGAACACAGGACATTCACAAAGAGCTGGAGGCGAAAATCGCTCAATTTTACGGGACAGAAGACACCATTTTATATGCAGCGGCATTCGATGCGAATGGTGGCGTGTTTGAACCATTATTTACAGAAGAAGACGCGATTATTTCGGATGAGTTAAATCATGCTTCCATCATTGATGGGGTGCGACTTGCGAAAGCTGCACGTTATCGCTATAAGCATTCCGATATGAATGATTTGGAGGAGCAATTGAAGAAAGCACAGAATCAACGATTTAGAGTGATTGTTACGGATGGTGTTTTCTCCATGGATGGAGACATTGCAAAAATGGACCAGATTTGTGATTTAGCGGATAAATACGATGCGTTGGTGATGACAGATGAATGTCATTCCGCAGGATTTATCGGTAAAACTGGTCGTGGCGTTCCTGAACATTGCGGTGTGATGGATCGCGTGGATATTATTACAGGAACGCTAGGAAAAGCTCTTGGTGGTGCCATGGGTGGATATACGACAGGTCGCAAGGAGATCATAGATATGTTGCGTCAACGTTCACGTCCATATTTGTTTTCTAATTCATTGGCTCCAGCGATTGTTGGTGCATCCATTAAGGTGTTTGATCTGTTAAGTTCAACAACGGAGTTACGCGACCGCTTGGAAGAAAACACCTTGTATTTCAAGAAACACATCATCGAAGCTGGATTTGATATCAAACCGGGTGATTCACCAATCGTTCCGATCATGTTATACGACGCGGCTTTATCACAAAAATTCGCTGACCAATTGTTGCAAGAGGGAGTATATGCGATTGGATTCTTTTATCCAGTAGTTGCGAAAGGACAAGCACGTATACGCACGCAAATTTCTGCAGCACATACAAAACAGGATTTAGATAAAGCAATTGCAGCCTTTATTAAGGTTGGGAAAAACTTAGGGGTTATTTCCTAAGGATTGATTTTCAGAACATTTACATGGTCCACTTCAAAGAAAACATTGGTTGATTTACCGATGAAAAAACAGTGATACTCGCAAGGAAATGCTTGTGACTTGAATCGTATGTTTGCATGTATTTTATTCGAATAAATCCCAGGGAAAGCACCTACGCTTCTTGTGTAAAACCAATTCACTCCTTTTGTTTTTGGATCGACAAATTCAATGTAACATACATTTGAAAGCGGTTTAGTCCAATCAGGGTAGTAATCAAATGAAATTTCATACCATTCATTGGGCGTTATTTTACTAGAATCCAAACTTAGAATGGTATTGTAGTTTTCAATCTTTCCACGATACCGTCCATGAACGACTTGTCCATTCCATTTGACTTCATCTGTAAAATTTTCTTCTAGAATCGTTGAAGCATGAAGAGATGCGTCCTTGCGAATTTGATCTTTCTTGAGTATCAGCAATTCACCCATGGTATTCGCATGAATTTGAACGGCATCCGAAAGCAGTTTCTGTTCATCTTCGCCATATAAGTCAACGGAAGCAGGGTGATAAATTAATAATGGAAACAGACCTGATTTCAAGGCTTGCTCTGAACGCAAGAAAAAGTGAAAATAGTCCAAGGTTTGTTGTTTTGAAGTGCGTCCTAACATGACTGCATAAATCGGAATTCCGGTATGAACTGAGAGCAAAAAGGTGTTTCTCAGGGTACTTGGATCTGCTTCCTTCCCATAGATTTCGGATCCAATGTGGAACCAAGGCAGGGGTAAAATTGCCTTAACGCCTGACTTCATTTCATCTGCAGAACGAATCAGTTGTTTTTCTGCTGAGCTTAAATTTTTCCAATCGAATATGTTCTTCTCAAAATGTACAGGAACTTTCAATAAAGTCATTCCTTCACTTATTTGAAGACACAGTACAAGGAGGATCATCATGAGCGACTTATGTTGAAAGCGATGTTGTCTTTCCAATCCTTGTAACCACTCGTAAAGTTTGTTCAATAGGAATATCCCAAGGACACCAATGACGTAATAAAAAACCCACGAAAAGCGTCCAAGTGCGCGAAATTGCTTGAGAAATGTCAAGTGATCTAACCAATGTGGATTTCCATTAAACGGATAACCAAAGGACAGAATAAGTAAAAAGAATGCCGCAAGAAGTGCAGGAATGAATGCCGCGGGAAATTCAATTTTTTTCGTTGACTTTTTCAAAAGACGCCAAATCAAAAAACCAATACCAAAAGAAATCATGAGTATGGATAAAGAGCCAATGTACGCATATCCCTCCCAACGAAATTCATCGAAAGTAACGTAGTGAGCAATCCAATCATGAATGGGACCTGAATCTGGAAGGAAGATACTTTTCCAATGCGCTTGATATTCGAAAAACCCATATGGAGTAGTTGGACGATCGCCAATTGTATCCGTTAACTTCAGTAAGAGTTGAACGATCAATACTGGAAGCAAAACGGGTACGAATGTGATCAATCGTTGCTTCCAAAATGCGCCTTTTTTACCTTGTTCGATAACCCAGTCTATTCCATAAAAAATCGTCACCATGAATCCTAAATAGGGATGCATGAAGTACCAAAAGAGTTGATTAAAAACAAGTAAAGCAATCCATTTTGTTGATGTACGTTGTTCCTTATGTCGAAGGATTAAATACCACGAAAGTGGAAAGAAAATGGAATAAGCCAAGCTTAAGTGGCTGAATAAACGGGGGAATTGTGGTTGGAGGATAAACAAAGAAAGGGCCCCTAAAACTGAAATCCACTCATGTACATGGAATTTCCTCAGGATTAAATAAATGAAGAAGGGTGTAAATAAAAGGCTAAGTATTAAGGTAAAATGGATGATGAAAATACCGTGAGGTTTTAAAAATGGCAACAGTTGAATGAGCCATGCGATTGCAGGAAATCCATCGGTATACAGGTAATGCTCACCATGTGGATAGTTCATTCCTCCAAAGTGCAATAAGGATGAATCAACATTCAGGTGGTAGACAAAAGAATAATAGCTTTTTAATCCGTCACCGTCCCCTGTCAATAGAAACTCATTGGGATGAAAAAGTAACATGGGAAGTTTCCAAGCTAAAAAAACAAACGTTAATCCGAGTAGAATTAATTTGTATCGATGCCGTTGAATCAAAGATGAAACCAAGATTACAAGGATTTGATTTCAATGCCACCCAATACAGCGATGCCACGTAAGTGAAGTTTGCGCTTTGGTGAATCCTCAACCGACAGATTCGTTCGTTTGTCGCTAACATCCCCAAGAATCGCGGAAATTTCATTAACAATTTCCCAGTTTCCAGGTACAATTAACTCGAGTCCACCCATCACGGATGTCACTTCAATTGTACAATCTTCCTGAAAGTCGGCATTGACTAAATTTAGTTCTACTCCACCCAGTAAACAAATGATTCTGCCACCTTTAAAATCCTGGGATGTGATGGTTTTTTCAATCCCACCAAGAATGGCATTCATGGAAAGCATGTTCGATGTACTTTGATCCTCCGCAAAATCAATTTCTTTTTTAAACTTTTTCCATTGCCAATTTCGAATAATCTTTAGTGGATTTAACAGAAAAATGACTCCGGAAATGAGGATAGCAAAAGGCAAAATAAAGTCTTTTAAATGCCAATTCGGATATAATTGATCGATGATGAAAAAGGCTCCTAGGAAAATCCAAAGGTAAGCGCCAATTTGTTGAGGGCCTTTTTTAACGAATTCATAGGTTCCCATTAAAAGGAAAATACTTGGAAATCCAAAAATCCAATCGGGAAGGGCATAATCCAATTCCCTAAGCATCCAAACAGAGCCAATGATTAATAGGAGAATTCCTTTTGCGATTCGTTCGCGTTTTTTACGTTTAACAAAACCCAAATTGTTCCAAAAGGCATTCAGTTTTCCATTTTCTTCGAAAGGAGTTTTCATGTGTTGTGCAATTCTACTTAAAGGTAAGCAATAACTCTGAAATGAGCATGTTGCTGAATTAGGTTTTATTCAGCCCAATCATCCGTTCTAAAAGGAAAAAGAGGTAATCCAGCGCTATTTTTAACGTTTCCTACTTGGTAATTTTTGAAACAGTAGCGTACCGAGTGAAAGCTCGTTCCCTTTTCAAGTGGAATGATAACGGTGCTTTTATTTTCCCCAATTCTCGCGCTAACCGAATGAAATTCATGAGCAGCATTGCCAAGTTCGAATCCGGCAATGACTCCTTCGTGTTGGAGTCCTTCGTAGCTGTTTTTGAAAAATAAAATGACCGCATCGCCATGTAATTCAAGGTGATCAAATTCTGGAGATAGTGCTTGAATGGAATCCAAACGATACGTTTTCAGCAAGGATAAATTCCCTAAACGTTCGCCAATCGGTTTTTTTACGGGTGGATGAATGCAGGTCGCTTCTGTACCTGGAACTAAATCATTCGTGCAGATAATCCCTGCATTTTCCAAGGCATGCGTTGCGTTAAATGCCGCTTCCCTGATTTTTGCGGGCTCAGAAATACTTTCATACAAATAAGGCGCAATTTCAACAGCGTAAATGGGTAGATTTGGGTCATCAAATGTGTAACGCCACAAGTAGGCAAGATCTTGGAGTTTTTGCGCATAAGTTGCAGATCTTCCGACATTTCCTTCTCCTTGATACCAAATAAAACCTTTTACGCGAATATTGCGGTATGGTCGGACCATTCCTTGAAACATCACACTTGGACGCAATTGACTTAATGAATCTGGAATCGAGGTTGTGTAGGGATAGTCGGAATACTTTTGTACCGTGCTTTGATTCAGCCATCCTTCAATCGTTGACCCACCATAACTACTATTGATGATGCCAATGGGCACATGCAAAGATTTTTGCAATTGTAGGGCGTAATAATATCCCACCACACTAAATGCAGCGAGATTCTTAGCGTTGCTCACAAGCCACTTTCCTTTGATGGGAATATTCGTCTGGTAGGATGCACTCTTTTCAACATTGAATGTGCGTATCCCACTCTCTTCTTTTGCATTGGCTATTTCTTCTTTTGCATTTTCAATGGGTTGATTTTTATAACCGCTAAATGTCATCGCCATGTTGGATTGTCCAGCGCAAAACCACACCTCGCCAACTAAAATATTTTTTAAGGTAATCGGTAATCCGTCACTCACACTAATGGTATGCTTATCGAAAGAACCTTTTGGGGTGAAAATGCTGATTTCGAAACTTCCATCGGGTTTACAGGTACTACTAAAGACGGTATTTGTCCAACTGGCACGGACCGTCACATTCTTTTTTATGGAACTCGTCCCCCAAATTTTAATGACACTATTCTGCTGCAATACCATGTTGTCACTTAGTACTTCTGGAAGTGCAATCGTTGCTTTCGAGAAAGAGGCGAAGCAGAGAATGGATAGTAAGGTAAAAAGTGTTTTCATTTTTGGGTGCTTTTCCCTACGAAATTAGTTAAATGTGGATTCACGTCGATCAAAATTCAATCCAAAGATGCTTTCATGTCTAGAATTGGACAAAAAAAATGGAAATCCGAGTAAATCATAAAACATTGTTTAAATTTGAATTCCTAAGAAAAAGAGATACACTTTAATACCTATCATGCATGCGACGATTGTTTCAATTTGAAATTTCTGAAAACCGAATTTTCGGATTGGATGTCTTACGTTTCATTGCGATTTTCATGGTCTTGTTGGGACACAGTTTAATTCTTGTTCCGAAGGAATTTAAAAAATCGGTAAATCCATTTTTGTATGATGGTGTGGCGATTTTCTTCGTGTTAAGTGGATTTTTAATTGGAGGAATTCTCGTTAAGATTCTACAAAAGCAGGCCGCAACTTGGTCCGGTTTGTTGGACTTCTGGAAGCGACGTTGGATGAGAACCCTACCTGTTTATTTGGTGGTTTTGCTGTTTTTATTAGGCTATACCTTGATTTTTTATCCTGTTAATTTTCCGAAAGAGTGGTTTCGATTTTTCTTTTTTACTCAAAACATCTTTGGACATTATCGGCCAGGATTCTTTGCAGAAGCATGGAGTTTGAGTATTGAAGAGTGGTTTTATTTATCCGTTCCATTGATTTTATTTGTGTCGTTAATGGTATTCAAGACCTCAACGAAATGGACTATTCTATTTGTATCACTCGGACTATTGGCGGCGATTACCTACTACCGATATTATCTGTACCACTCCTATGGAATTTCTGAAAACCCAAATCCATATCAAATAAAATTATTTAAAAAGTTCTTGAGTTATGGAATCGATTACCAAGTAATTCCTCGTTTGGATTCGATTATGTTCGGTGTGTTGGCTGCTTTTATCGCCCATTATTATCCGAAAGTTTGGAATGCGAAGTGGAATATTCTTCTTGTGTTTGTTGGATTATACCTCCTATACTATTCGAAATTTCACATGGGAAAAAGTTATGGTCCCTTCTCGAACATTTGGTGTCCAACCTTGAAATCTTTAGCGGTATTTTTCATGTTGCCGTTTATGTCCAACCTACGCAAAGGACTAGGTAAATGGACCATTTGGATTTCCTTCTTCAGTCTCATTTCTTATTCCATGTATTTGGTGAATTTAAATGTGGTAACCATTGCCATTATTAAGCATACCATACATGGCAATTACGGCATAGGTAAATTTGTTCCGGGTGAGGGATGGGTATTCGATTACCTATTATTTTGGATATTCACGATTTCTATTTCCTTTGTTTTATATCAATTGATTGAAGTTCCGTTTATGAAAATGCGGGACAAAAAAAGAAGTTGATTTCCCTCATGAAAGCACTTAAAATCACATTGCTTTGCTCCCTTGTTTCGTTGTCGGCATTTGTGGTATACCATTTTCAATCCGAAGAACAGCAGCAATATTTTCAAGGAGATGATTCGCTGATTCGCTACGTTGGACGATTTGATTTTTCCGAGCGTCATGCACCAAAAGTGTGGGCACCTGGTGCTTATTTGGAATGTCACATCTATGGAAAAAAAGCAGTACTCATCGTAGAGGATGAGCAGAAATTTGGAAACTTACATAATTACATCGAAGTGATTGTCGACGGTCATCTGAAACGGATCCGTCTAAAAGGAAAGATGAACCGAATTGTTTTGTTTCATCAAAAACAGGCAACTCAGCACAACGTAATCGTTTGCAAGAATACTGAAAGTGCGATTGGGTATATTCAAATTCATGGAATAGAATGCGGACGGTTGTTAAAGGTCAAAAAACGCAAGCATTTATTTGAATTCATCGGAGATTCAATTACCTGTGGAAATGGTGCTGATTCTACGCAACTTTCTTTTGGGAAAGGAAGTTGGTACGATTACCACAATGCATATTTGAGTTTTGGAGCCCGACTGGCCCGGGCATTTCATGCGGACTGGATGTTGAGTGCTGTTTCTGGAATAGGAATGAATCACAGTTGTTGCGGTTTAAAACATAGCATGCCCGAAGTTTACGAATCAATCGATTTTCATGTGAACAGTGATAAATGGAAATTTCGTGAGCAACCAGCGTGTGTTTTTATCACCTTGGGACAAAACGATGGGACTAAGTTTATGTCGAATTATGAGCATGCATATGTCGCCTTTTTGACAAACCTGCGAAAAAAGTACCCACATGCGTGGTTCATTTGTTGCACGAGTCCAATGGCAGATCAATCGTTTCGCAATAGCATGAAGGCGAGTATCCAAAGGATCATTGCACGGCGCAAAGCAAGTGGTGAGAAACGCATTATCCCCTTTATCTATCAAGGAACATATACAGCAGGCTATGACAAACATCCAACGATCGCGCAGCATGACATGATGATGCAGGAATTGAGACGGTTTTTAATGGAACAAAATAGCGTAACTCATTTGAATGAAATCGTTTTTTAAAAAAATCAAATGAGAAAACTTACAATTTTAATCATACTTCCCCTTCTTTTCCTTCTTCATAGTCAGCCAGTTCTTGCATGTAGCCTATACAAAATAACATTACATGGTAAAACATTTGTTGGATGTAATGAAGATGCTTGGAGAATAACTCCTCGCATTTGGTTTGAAGCAAAGAATGCAAAGCGAAAATATGGAGCAGCTTTTACGGGGTCACGTTTTGATGGCGCCAATGGTTTTGCACCTCAATCGGGCATGAATGAAGTTGGATTATCGTTTTCCCGCTTAGCTTCCCACACACCGATTGGAACAGGAAAAAAGGGATTAATGCCAATCAATAACCCTACGGATCTGCTAAAAAGCATCCTGCATTCTTGTCGAACTGTGCGGGAAGTACAAGAGCTCATTAGTCAATACGATCGTTCAATTTTTATGGAAGATGTATTCATTTACATCGAGAAGTCAGGTAAATACCTCATTGTAGAACCTTTTTCCACTCAAATTGGAAGTAAAAGCACCTATGTTTTATCTAATTTCTGTCCTTCCATTACATCACAGCAGGAGGCGCTTTCATTAAAAAGGTATCGCAAGGGAGTTGAATTACTCAAATTGAAACAGGATACGACTCTCACATTCCTAAGGTCCTTGTCCGATTCGATGCATGTTTGTCGTCCAAAAATTGGCGATGGGACATTACTTAGTTCCATTTGGGATTTAAACGATGGAATGGTTCATCTGTATTTTTATCATGATTACTCTGAAGACAAGACATTTCGACTAAAGGATGAATTGAAAAAAGGAGATCACCACTTTTCAATGGAGCGATTATTTTCAAGAAACTCGGAATTTGAGCATTTAGGTATGTATAAAACAACGAAAAATTCCAAAGCGCTTCTGCTGTTTATGATGGGACTTTCGATTTCCTTGTTTTGTATTTCCTTGTACTTTTTGATTCGATTTTGCTTGTTAATACATCAAAAAAAGTATGTCCTTTTTCTTGTTTCTATTCTGAGCGTATTGGTTGGGGTTGAAGTACTCATTTTATGTACACATCAAGCGATATTTTATTTTGAGGCACCCTACGAGGATCGGTTTAGTCAGTTAGTAAGTATGGCGGCATATGTCCCTAATTTACTTCTCATTTCCATTTTTCCTTTGTTGTATTTCGATTTTTTCCATGAAAAAAACAAGTCATGGATTCGCTTTGACCGTGTAATTTTTCGCATCAATAATATCGTTTACTTGGTGTTAATCGGGTTTTTCTTTTACTGGAAATTGTTTTTTTTCTAAGTAATCGAATGATCATTAAGTTAATCTTTGATGACTTTGAATATATTGAAAGGATTATTGTTGAATTGAATAAAATATATTCCTTTAGGAATTTGATTTAAGTCAACTTCATATGTATTTTCTTTATTTAAAATAATTCTATTGGAAAAATCATAAAGCATAATGTCACACTTTTCTGAAAATTGAATTTTATCTATTGTCGGATTTGGGTAAAATGTTATGCGGGTAATCATATTCTCTAAAACTCCTGAAATACAATCGTTACTAAAGTATGACGAGAAGTCCAAGGAACTCCAATTTTGATTGCTCCAAGAAACGTCATCAACTTGAATACAATTTAAATTGGGATTTTCGTATGCAATCAATGTTCCATAATTTAAATTGTTTCCGTTTTTTAAATTGAGCGTTAATAGATCATTTGTAGAACAATCTAAAAATGACAATCCGGTTAAGTTGGAAACATTTAATCCAATTAGTTGATTATTAGAACAGTTCATTGTATCTAACTGTTGATTGGATGTTACATTCAAATTGATTAAATTATTCGAATAACAATATAAATGGGTGAGTGATGGTAAATTTGTTAAATTCAAATTGGTCAAATGATTTTCACCACAAAAGAGAGACAACAAGTTAATTGAATTAGGTAAATCTAAATTCGAAAGATCATTAACAGTGCAGTTAAAGGACGTTAAGTGGCTACAACCACTTAAATTCAACGTGTTTATCGAATTATATGAGCAATTTATAGAGTTCAACATATTTGAAGTTGACAACGATAGACTTGTCAATTGATTGAAATCACAATCTAAAGAAATAATGGAAGTAAAAGCTTCGATTCCAGTTAAATCACTAATGCCTAAAGCCGATAATATCAAACTCCCACTAAAGTTACTGGCTTCACTTAATTGAATTTCGCCATCCAAATTTGTATTGATATTAGTATTGTTAATTAATGCAGATTTGAAATTTGAATCATTAAATGAGACAACTTGAGCTTTACTTTCCATCGTAAATGTGAAAGTCAAAAGTAAGAAGTAAAAAAAATAGTTAGTTTTCAAGGTTTTGATTTTAGGTTTTACTAAAAATAGTAAAAAACCCACATTAATACAAATTAATCCGAATAGAAAAAGTAGCCCCGCCAGGAATCGAACCTGGATCGAGCGTTTAGGAAACGCTAATTTTATCCATTAAACTACGGGGCTATGTATCAAAGTTACGTTAAATCAATCAACTGTTCGCTTCGTTCCGACACCATGGCATTTATTGAAGTTCTTTCCAAACTTCTTCAGCGGCTAGGTCCCAGCTAAATTGCCTAGAACGTTGGAGTGCATTTGCAGCTAATTGTTGGTGCAATGTTTTGTCTTCCGTTAATGCATGTAATTGCTCTGCAATACCCTGTACGGAAAAAGGATCACAATAGATGGCTGCATCTCCAGCAATTTCTGGTAGACAAGTTGTATTTGCACTCACGATGGGAATCCCACAGCGCATCGCTTCCACCAAAGGAATTCCGAATCCTTCAAAATAAGGTACGTAACTCAACGCGAACGCACCCCCCATCACTTGACTCAACTGTGGAGTCGAAAGATGTCCGAGAAAGTGAACGCGATTTTTTGTTTCGGGTGCCAGTTGGAAAATTTCTTGTTTCCACATGGCGTTGCCAACGATGACCAAATCAACATCGGCGTTGCGTTTGCAAAATTCACTAAAAGCTTTGACCAAGCGCTGTACATTCTTGCGTGGATGCAAAGATCCAACGAAAAGAAAATAAGGTTTCCCGTTCGAATAGTTGGCTCGAGTGGATTCGATTTCCGCAGTTGATTTTTGTTCAAAATCATCGTGAATGCCGTTGTATATTACACTTATTTTTTCTGGTGGGATTCCATACGTCCGAACGATGTCTGCTTTGGAAAAATGAGAAACGGTTAAAATGCGTTTTGCTTTTTGGGCGAACTTTGGAAAGAAAAAACGGAAGTATCGAGAAACAATCCAAGGTAAGTCCTTTGGATAATGTTCGAAGTTCAAATCGTGAATCGTTGCAATTTGCGGAACGGATGAACGCAAGGAGCAAAATCCATCGGGACTCCAAAGCACATCAATGCGGTATTTTTTCAAGGCTCGTTTTAAACTCCATTCGAACCAAAGTATCCATAGAAGTGGATGACGTGTCGGTGGAAATAGCACCACTGTTTGAACGTTTGAAGGAAATTCAAATTTTGGATCGACTGCGCGATCAAAAAACAGAACAAAGGATTGTTCCGGATGATTTTTAGTGATGCGCCGAACCAATTCAAAGGAATAATTCCCGAATCCTTCCATTTTGGAACCTAGAATGTTACGCGCATTTATACCAATAATCACCGCTAGAATTGTAAGATGTAATTGAATTTTTTCTCTTGTCCAATGGTTGTTTCTGGACCATGCCCACAATAAACGACGGTTTCTTCAGGATATTGGAAAAGGATGTTGAAAATCGATGCTTTCAGTGTGGCTAAATCTCCTCCGGGCAGATCCACTCGTCCAAAACTACCCTTGAATAAAACGTCGCCATTGATGATGAATTGATCTTCTTCAAAATAAAAAATCACATGTCCAGGCGCATGTCCAGGTGTATGTCGAACCTTAATTCTAAACGATCCGATATTCAATGCTTGATGATCGCTCAACCCTTGGCCAGGTAAATCTTCCATTTGATATCCCTCGAACCCATATACATGTGCATAGCTGGCAACGGACGTCCAGGTGCCATGATCAAGCGGATGTAAATAAGCTGGGACTCCAAATTTTCGTTGAACGAACGCGGCGCCTAATATGTGATCGATGTGTGCATGCGTATAAAGAACAGCCAAAACCCTTAAGTCATTTTCTTCTATGAAATCGGTGAGTTGATTTTCTTCCGCTTTGGAATAACATCCAGGATCAAAAATGAGTGCTTCGCCTTGATCGTTTGAAACAACATATGTATTCTCTTGAAAGGCATTGAATTGAAAAATGCTGACATGTACTCCCATAACACAAATTTAGCGCAAAGAACGGGTACTAGCGCAATAAATTAATGTGTCCGGTGATTTCTTTTTTGTTGTTGGCGAAATCAGTGTATTTGAGTTTCCAAACATAGGTTCCGTCCTGACAAGGAAGCTTATTGTATGTGCCATCCCAATAATCATCAAGGGAAGTCATTTCATAGACAATTTCTCCCCATCGATCGAAGATGAGCATTTCAAATTCTCGAATGTTTCCAAGAATGGGTCTGAATTCATTGTTGTATTCATCTCCGTCGGGAGTAAAAGTATTAGGAATATAAATAAATGGATCGAAATACACACTGACTTGACTTTGTGCTTGACAGCCATTTAAATCGGTAAAATAAACATTGTATACCGCATTTTGATTCGGTGAAACTGTTGTGCTAGCACAGGTAGCACAGGTGAATTCGTCTTGTGGTGTCCAAAGGATATTTCCGGGACCGCTAGTTGTTGCGTTGAATTGAATGGTTTCTCCAACTAAGGCATACACATCTAATCCAGCGTTGATAAATGGTGGTGGAAATACGCTTATCATGACATCAGCAGTATCCTGACATCCATTGCTGTCTGTCCCAATCACGGTGTAATTTGTATTGGTTTGATTTTGAACGACGGCAAAAGCGCCATTGTTGGAAGTGGAAACGGGGTGAGGTGACCACACGTAGTAGGACGCTCCACTTGCCCAAACGGCAGCGGGTGCACCTGGACAAACAATGGTATCATTTCCAGCAAAAATTTGTGGTGTGATAATATGAACCCAGATGGAATCACTTTCCGTACCACAACTATTCGTGACGTCACAATAGTAATATTGTTCACTTGTCGGACTCAGTTCAACCGTTTGATTTGTTTGTCCAATTAGGTTGTTGTTTGGGTACCAAAAATAACTTGTCCCACCTGAAATAAAAGCACTTCCTGAGCCACCATAACAAATACTTAATGTGTCATCCAAAACAGGGGATGGTGGATTAAAGAACACTTGAATTTGCATGGAATCACTGGCGGTGCATCCGTTCGCTGACGTGACAGTGGCTGTGTAAGTGGTTGTAGTCGTTGGAGTTGCAGTTGTTGTAAAGGTATTGGTACTGGACAAAAACGTGGTTGGGGTCCAAGAAATGGATCCCGTTCCTGTAGCGATTAAATCTACTGATCCACCAAGACAAATGGTAGTGTCGTTGTTCAAAGTTACCGTTGGTGCTGAAACATTCAGGGTGACTTGAACGGTATCCGAACCACATGAGTCAGAAATGATGACACTAAACGCCGTCGTGATGTTCACCGTAGCTATTGGATTCGCAATGTTTGGATTGTTTAGTACATTCGCTGGACTCCAACTATAAGTTGTTCCACCGTAGGCATCGAGTTGGTAGGAATCACCAGGACAAATACTAGTTGCAGGTTGTGTTGCTCCGGCTGTAAATGCACCAATGTTGACAGTGACAGTCACCGAATCAGGAGCATAACATCCAGTTGAGTCATATACAATGAGTTGCACATCATAGGATCCTGGAGTCGTATATTGATGAATGGGCTGCATGACTGTAGATCCCGTTCCATCTCCAAAGTCCCAGATGTAAGCATTTCCATTTACACTATTATTTACAAAATAGACGGATTGTGGAATGCAAATCAATGGTGCGGGTTGAGCGGCAATGGCTTGAATGGTACTTAATTCAAACTTAAACGTTGCCATGTTACAATTGCTACTAAGGTTCTGCGGGGACCAACTTCCGGGCGTGCTGGTAAATCCAAAGTTGTTGCCACCACAGGCACCACAAACGGCGTGATAAATTCTACCAGTGTTGTCGAAGCGACTCGTTCCACCATCTACGTGATTGTAACTGCTGGCAGATCCCCCCATAAACGTTGCGTATTTCAATAAAGAGGCGTCGTTATCTAAAACGGCAATGTAGAAATTACTTCCATTTGTTGTTTGTTGGTAACCGTCCAGAGTTGTGTGAAATCCGGTTGTGGTGGAGTATGCGGCCTGTGCATAGGTCTGATTTAGAATTCCTCCCCATCCTGCAAGGTAAATGTCATAGCAATCCGAAACCAAAAATGCGGTCGGTGAAAGTTCCACATGACCGGTACCCGCACCAATCATGGTTGTCCAGGAAATGTTCATTAAGTCACTCGTATATTTACGCACAAATTGTCCAGAATTTGGATTTCCATAACAACTTGGAGTAATTGGCCATGCACTTTCTGATTGTCCAAATACATAGGCGTTGTTGTCAATGTCTGTTCGCACGAAATAGGTCTGGTCATATTCTGACATACCCATGTAGGATCCAGCTTGAAAAGTACCGGCACCAGCATTCATTTTTAAAATGAATCCATCTGCCGCTCCTCCGTTGAACGTTAAATCATTTCCCGTTGAAATGGGAAGCGAAGAAGAGGAAGTTCCCCCACCAACGTATACCGATCCGTTCGTAGCTACAGCAATGGAATTACCTGATTCATTTCCAGTTCCGCCGAAATAGGTACTCCATTGAAGGTTGGAAAGTGTGGAGTTAAATTTAAAAATCACCGCGTCTTGACTGCCATTCAAAAACGCTTGAGAAGCTCCAACGGTCGGAAAGTTTGTCGAAGAGGTCGAACTTGAGATGTACACGTTTTGATTGTTGTCCAACACAATTTCACCCCTAAATTGATCTCCATAATTGAAATTCAATGAACTGGTGTTTAAACCATCTGTCCCTGATCCACCAATGAAAGTGGAGGACAGTAATGCTGTTCCTTGTGGATTTAATCGAGCAACGTATATATCGGACCCATTAAATTCCAGTTCATTTTGCAATTGATAAGGACCACCGTTGAAGGAATTATCGAATGCACCTGATGTAATTGGGAAATTACTGGATGAGGTAACACCATAAATGTATAGTTCTCCATTTGGAGCCGAAACCAAAGAATGGGGAGTTTCATTTCCTGATCCTCCTAGAAAAGTGGAGTAGATTAATGCTGATCCGGTGGCATTGAACTTTGTAATCGAGGCATCCATTGGAAACATTCCTGTCCCACTTCCAAAACTTGAATCGAACGCTCCTGTTGTAATTGGATATCCTGACCCAAATACGATTCCTCCTCCAAATAAATTTCCATTTGGATCTGGTGTTGCAGTGAATCCCCAATTATCGGCAGTTGAACCTGAAAACGTTGAAAAGGTTAAGCTTGGATCGATGAATAATTCCTCCGACGCGTCGTAACCTTCTGGTAAAATAAAGGAGACATGTTGTTGATGGACTTGAAAATAAATGGCAACTTCTGTCTTTTTGCCACTTTCGGAAATGTTCCAAGCCTTAGGGGCAGAATAGGTGATGGTACCAAGAGAATGCGTTAATACAAGGTTTCCTGATTTGTCTACTTCCACTTGATCGGCGCCTTCTAAAACGAATGATAATTGACTGAGGTCAGCATGCGGTTTTGCTAAGAATTGAAAACTCAATTGTTCGCCTTTCCCGTTGTAGATCAAATCTACCCCATCAAAGTAAGAAAGGTAGGTAAGCTGAGAAACTCCGTGAATATTGGACTTCCATGCAGATTTATCCGAACCTAACATGTAGTTAAAGTAATGTGAGCTCGAGTCAGATTCCACGATTTCTGCATCACTGTTAGCATGAGGAAAAACGTGCTTGACGGCATGGTATTTCGTTTTCTCATGCGTCGTTTCTTGTCCATCGTGGTGATTATGACTCATCGCATCCGTCATGAAAAAAGTCATCCCTTGAGGTTCAAGGTACATTTTTCCGGCGTTTAAGTCAATGTTGTATTGAATGCGATTATTCCATTGTCCTTCGTTCGGAATCATCCACACCTTCTGAGCGAATAGCCCGCTAGCGCAAGAGATAACAGTAAGAATTGAAAGTAGGAATTTCATGGTCAAAAGCTAAGTTACAACAAATGTAAATGACTTCAAAGCAAAGACAAGTTTCTCATAAAAAGGTTGCCTCTTTTTACGTAAAATATTGTGTTTCAACTTGAATTTTTGTTTATTTGTGGTGCTAAATTCAAACTATGAAATCAATTTTACTCTCCGTTATCTTTTTTGCTTGTTCTTGGACACTCAACGCGCAAGATTATTCGCGTTTGAAAGTCTTTGTGGACGATGCGCAATTGAATAAATTAGGAAACCTTGGTGTAGCCGTTGATCATGGCATCCGCAAAGAAGGAACTTTTTTCATTTCTGATTTTTCCCGTGCGGAAAGAAACATTATGGATCAATACGAATTTAATTATGAAGTATTGATTGAGGATGTCGAGCAGTATTACATTGATCTTTTAAACAACCCTGAAAAGCAAACACCTTCCTTGAAAAACGCCACGTGTTCGAATACATCCGGAGGCGGCTCAGGTTACGCTAGTCCCGTTACACCAACTAATTTCAATTTGGGAACCATGGGTGGGTACTTGAAATACAATGAGATGTTGGCTGAATTGGATGCGATGGTTCAACAATACCCAAATCTGATTACGGCCAAAGCACCTATTTCCACGTTTGTATCACACGAGAACCGACCAATTTATCATGTGAAAATATCTGATAATCCAAATGTAGATGAAAATGAGCCGAAAGTTCTATACACGGCAATACATCATGCGCGCGAACCAATGAGTTTGATGGAAACCATCTTTTTTATGTGGTATGTTTTGGAAAATTATGGAACGAATGAAGAAATTACTTATTTGGTAAACGAAACGCAATTGTTCTTTGTTCCGTGTATTAATCCAGATGGATATGTGTATAATGAAACAACGAATCCAACTGGTGGTGGAATGTGGCGTAAAAACCGCAGAAACAATGGTGGTGGCGTATATGGAGTGGACCTAAACCGAAATTATGGTTACGGTTGGGGAACAACAGGTACGAGTACGGTAACAAGCAATGATACCTATTGTGGACCGTCTGTTTATTCAGAACCTGAAGTCCAGGCGATGCGATGGTTGGTTCAAAATCACAAATTTGTGACGGCATTTAATGCGCATACTTATGCGAAGGATATTCTATTTCCAATTGGTACTACGGTAGCGGAATACGCTGATCACCATGCGTATTTTCAAGCCCATACGGATCATATGGTAGAGCATAATGGTTATGTCTCCATGAAAAGCTCCGCATTGTATCCAGCTTCCGGAGATTCAGATGATTACATGTACAAATTGGACATTGGAGTTGGTGTAAAAGACACGATGTTCGTGCATACACCTGAGGTAGGGACAGCATTTTGGCAACCATCATCAGAGATTATTGCTACGTGTGGTGACATGGTTTTTCCAAACTTAATATTGGCACACATTACAAGAAATTATGTCGTTGTGAAGGATACGGATCCAAACAACATTTCAACCTTGAGTGGAAACTTTAATCATTCTGCTTATCGATTGGGTCGCATGTCCGGACCAGTAACTGTTTCCATTCAACCCCTTTTGAATGTGACTTCCGTTGGAACGCCGGTAGTATACAATTTAAACTTAATGCAAACATTAACGGGTGCGATATCCTACACCTTAAATCCAAACATTCAATTTGGTGATGTGATCAAGTACATCATTAAAACGGACAATGGTTTGTGGGTAAAACGCGATACGATTGTGAAAACATTTGGTGCGTATAACTTACAGGTTACGGAAAATGCGTCAACGGTTACTAACTGGACAGGGAATTGGAGTACAACGACAAGCACTTTCGTTTCTGCTCCAAAGTGTTTCACAGATACGCCGACAGGAAATTATGTGAATAATGCAAATACAACGTACACTTACGTTCCAACGATTGATCTGAGTAATGCTTATGCAGCGAAAGTTTCATTTTATGCAAAATGGGACATTGAAGCTGATTTTGATTTTGCTCAATTCCAAGTGTCAACCGATGGGGGAGCAACTTGGGTTGGTCAATGTGGAAATTATACGAACACCGGAACAAGTGCAAATGGAAGTGTTCAACCGAATAATCAGCCAATTTATGATGGAACAATGTCCTCTTGGGTACTTGAGGAAATTAATTTAAGTGACTATTTAGGTCAAGTTATTAAAGTTCGATTTCAATTAAAATCCGACGGAGGAACAAGAAAAGATGGATTCTATTTTGATGATTTTAAAATCTATTACAACAACCAAGCGCCAGCGGTTACACCAACAGCTCAATTTGGCATCAATAATACGGTTGTTTGTTCCGGTTCTACTGCATCTTTCACTGATTCTTCATTAGATAATCCAACTGCTTGGGCATGGGATTTTGGAGATGGAAGTACGGCAAGCACTCAAAATCCAAGTCACGTCTTTGCCACTGCTGGAACTTTCACAGTAACATTGACCGTTTCGAATGCTGCAGGAAGTAACTCAACAACACAAACAATTGTTGTGAATGCGAGTCCTACCTTAACAATGACCATTTCGGATTCAGATGGAGTCATTTGTTTAGATGGTGGACTAATCACCTTATCAGCTGATCAAAGCACAGCGGTATTTTCAGGAAATGGTGTCACAGGAAACTCTTTTGATCCTCAGGCAGCTGGGGTAGGACCACAAACAGTGACAGCTTCATTCACAGATGGAATTGGATGTACAGGAACAACGAGTACAACCATTATCGTAGAGGATTGTGCTTCGCTAACAGAACTTTCTGCGTATGGGGTGCAAGTATTCCCAAATCCAAATCAAGGTTCATTTACAGTGAAAGGATTGGAATTAGCAACAGCGTTCAAGGTTTATGATTTGAATGGAAAAGTCATCTTCGAAGGAACGGCATCCGCGACAACTGAACAAATTCAGCTTCCGAAAATCACTTCCGGAATTTACTACCTGCAAACAACGAAAAATGGTTTGGTAGGACAATTGAAATTTGCTGTTCTGAATTAGGATTGAATAAAAGCCGCAAGGCGATCAATATACGCTTGATACCCCATGACAAATGGGGTTGTCTCGTGTTCACCTCCTGGCACCAATACACATTCTTTTTGTCCTGGTTTATGATCGTAGACTAGTTGTCCGTGACTTTTCATAGACAGAAAAGAATCAGCCATTCCATGAATCCAAAGCAAAGGAACATTCACTTTTTTGATTTCCGTTGCATTATCTATCTTCAAGTCCACAAGAAAAGATCCAGGCATAGATAAAAGCGCTGCGTCTTGAATCATGATTTCAGCGGAGGCAAAAGGCGCCTCTAATATGATTTTACTTGGTTGAAGTGGATAATCTGTTGCATGGCCAGCTACTTCACATACGGGAGCAGAGCCTAAGGAAAATCCAAACATGACAAAGCGGTCATTCGTTAATCCACGGTCTTTTAGCCAAGAAATGGCTGATGAGGTGGAAGCATACATGTTACTTTCCGTGGCTGTCCCTTCACTTAAACCAAATCCAGGGTAATCAAACATGAGTACGCCATATCTACCAAGTCCACCAATGTTGGCATACAATTTCTCACGACACCAATAAAAATCCATGTGATCTTTGTTTCCATGGCAGTATAAAATGACGGTATCTTGATTGATGTGATTTGTATCTCCCACATAGACTCCTTGCACCTGTACAGTTTCTCCATCAATTGTTACCGGAAAATGAACGCGATGAATCAGACTATCTGGAACGGAAAATTGTCCGTTCAATTCAAGTGACACTTCACCTGTGTAATTGTCCAATTGGTAACTTTCTAATGGATGCCCATTAAACAAAAATGAATCCAAACGCTTGCGGCAAGAAAGCAAACTAAGTGAGATGAAAAGAAGTGCGAAGTATTTCATTATTTCAAGTGATAAGTGATGCCAAAATATAGTCCCACTGCGCCATGGTCATTTAAGAGACTTGGATAATTGACTACGATGTTTTGGTTTGATTGATTCGGTGCGAGCAATTTTAATTCTGCTTGATAACTCCAATTTGGACGAATCCATTGGTGTCCGAGTTGAACACTTGGAATCCAGAATTGAGCATTTGGACGTCCCTGTGATTCCGTTTTGTACGGATCAAACCAATTGCTTATTCCAGCATAGAAAAAATTATAATGTTTACTTTCCACTTTGCAGAGTGCATCTAATTGAACCGGTTTTGCATTCTTACCATATTTGAAATAGTAATTGGCATCTAACTGAGGCCAAAAACGATTGGTACCTGTGTAGAAATCAACTAAAATGTTCATGGTTCCTTGCGCACTGACACCCATTCGGTCATTTTTCCAAATTCCTTGCGAAACCCCAAGGTCTGTTTGTCCAACGCCAAAGGCCAAGGAAGTGGTATGTAAATTTCCATAAACCGTTGTTTTGTCCGTTAGCCCTCGTCCATAACCAATGGCTGTGAATGGAATTGGAATGGCTCCAATTCCAGGGATTTTAGCAACAGGTCCGCCGAAATTTCCGGTGATCACTTGCTGTCCTCTTTTCAACGGTTCAACAAAGCGTGCAGGTGCACAACTTGCTAATCCGATCAGGACCAATAAAAAAAGTAGATGAATTCGATACATGCACCAAAGATAGAAACTTTGTACAAATCAAATTCACTACCTTTGTATCATGGCAGGATCAAGTTACGGTACGCTTTTCAAACTCACCACTTTTGGCGAATCTCATGGGACGGCCATCGGTGGTATTGTGGAAGGATTACCTGCGAATGTGTCGATTGATTTGAATTTGGTTCAAAAAGAACTGGAACGAAGAAAACCGGGACAATCCGCTTTGACGACCCCACGGAAAGAAGCGGACGAACTTCAAATTTTATCCGGAATTTTCGAGGGTAAAACGACAGGTTCTCCCATTGGATTTATGATTGCTAATTCGAATGCAAAAAGTGAGGACTATTTGCACATGAAAGAAGCTTATCGTCCTTCCCACGCCGATTTCACCTATCAGCAAAAATACGGGCACCGCGATTACAGAGGAGGTGGAAGAAGCAGCGCCCGTGAGACAGCATGTCGCGTGGTAGCTGGCGCGATGGCTAAACAGGTATTATCCTCTATTGGAATTGAGTTTAGCACCTATGTATCCCAAATTGGCCATGTTATCTTTTCAAGTAAGGAATTCTTCAACTTAGCGGAAATTGAAGCAAATAACGTGAGGTGTCCGAATGTAGAATTAGCCGCGCAAATGACTGCCCGCATTCAAGAAATTCAAGCAGCAGGGGATTCCATTGGTGGTTGTATTCAATGCGTGATTCAAGGAGTTCCTGTTGGACTCGGAGAACCGGTATTTGACAAATTACATGCGGAATTAGGAAAAGCCATGCTTTCCATCAATGCTGTGAAGGGATTTGAAATTGGATCTGGATTTTCTTCATTGGGAATGACGGGTAGTGAGCATAACGATGTTTTTCTATCCAATGGTCAAACCAAAACCAATCACTCCGGTGGTATACAAGGTGGTATTTCGAATGGTATGCCAATCGATTTTCGAGTGGCATTTAAACCAGTAGCCACCATCATGCAGGACCAACATTCAATTGATCGAGATGGAAACGAGATCACCATTGAGGGTAAAGGTCGTCACGATGCCTGTGTTTTGCCAAGGGCAGTTCCAATTGTCGAAGCGATGGCAGCCATTGTTCTCCTAGATTTTTACTTGCGAAATAAAGCGATTCACCTTTAAAAAATAGATAATATGTTACAACGCATTCAAACCATTTATTTTATCATTGTCATGGCCATTTTGTCCAGCTTACTCTTTGGAATGGAGCTTTTTACCATGTCAGATGGAAAACTAAATTATACGCAAACTGTTTTTGGAGTAGAGCGTCAAAACGTCAAGGGTGGGTATATCGAATGGCTAAACAATTTTCAGTTTACCTATATTTTCGTCATTCTTTTTGTCCTGTTCACATTCGTTTCCATGATGTCGTATAAAAACTTGAAGCGTCAATATTCCTTGGCAAAAATGACTCTTTTCATCTACTTACTTTTTGTTCTTGCTGTCATTTTAGTGACAACTTTCGGGATGAACGGTTATTCCACAAAAGAGATTACTGGTGTTCATGTCGGAGTTGGTTTTTATGTCCTCGTTTGTGGATTGCCATTTACATACTTCGCGATGAAAGGCGTACAAAAAGACAAAGTGCTATTGGATTCGTTGAATCGATTGAGGTAAAACAAGCTTTCAGTACATTTCTTAAGCACAATCAAACTCTTATATTATCCGTATCTTTGCCCGCCCATCTTACGGGAATTAGACTATGAATTTCTTATCCATTGAAAACTTAACCAAATCATACGGCGAGCGAATGATTTTTGCGGACCTGACATTTGGGATCGACCAAGGTCAAAAAGTAGCCATTGTGGCCAAAAATGGATCGGGAAAAACCACCATGATGCGCTGTATTATGGGCATCGAACCTGTTGATTCTGGAAAGGTGACTTTTCGCAAGGATATTCGCGTAGCATTCATGGAGCAGACGGAAAACATGCGGGAGGACCAAAGTATTTTGGAGTCCATTTTCGATCATGATTTACCTGAACTACAATTAATTAAAGCCTACAATATCGCCGTTGCAAAAAACGACGAGGCAAAATTAGAAGAGCTCTATCAGTCCATAACAGAATTGAATGCTTGGGATACGGAGGTTCGTGTTCAACAAATCCTTTCCGTTTTGAAATTGGAGGACATGGAAAAGCGCATAAGCGAACTTTCAGGTGGACAAAAGAAGCGTGTAGCATTAGCGAAAGTCTTACTTTCTGATGCAGATTTTTTAATCCTCGATGAGCCGACTAACCACTTGGACCTAGATATGATTGAGTGGCTTGAAAATTATTTGTCTTCCTCTAAATCGACCATTTTAATGGTCACTCACGACCGTTATTTCCTCGAAGTTGTTTGTGATACGATCATGGAATTGGCGGATCAAACCATTTACCGATATAAAGGAAACTTCTCGTATTATTTGGAGAAAAAAGCGGAACGACAAGAGCAAACGCAATCGACCATTGAGAAAGCGAAAAATACGTTTCGAAAGGAACTCGATTGGATCCGTCGTCAACCGAAAGCACGTGGAACGAAGCAAAAAGCACGCGTCGACGCCTTTCAAGATGTAAAGAAAGTTGCATCACAACGTTTGGATGAAGATGAATTAGAGTTACCTGTGAAAATGGAGCGACTTGGATCTAAAATCGTTGAATTCCATAAAGTCAGCAAGGCTTATCCGAATCGTGTCATCCTGAATGATTTCTCTTACAATGTCCAAAGACAAGAACGACTTGGAATCGTAGGAAACAACGGAACTGGAAAAACCACTTTCTTGAAAATGTTGGTGGGACAAGAGGAAACGGATAAGGGTAAAATTGTCATTGGTGAAACAGTGGTTTTTGGCTATTATTCGCAAGATTTAATTAAAGTAAATGATGACTTTAAGGTCATAGATGTCGTGCGTGAAGTTGCTGAATACATTCCTTTGGAGAAAGGCCGTCAACTTTCAGCAGCCCAATTATTGGAACGATTTTTATTTCCAAGAGACATGCATTATCAATTCGTGCACAAGTTAAGTGGTGGTGAAAAACGCCGATTGAAATTGTTGCGTGTGTTGATGAGTAATCCCAATTTCTTGATTCTCGATGAGCCAACGAATGACCTCGACATTTTTGCCATGTCAGTGTTGGAGGAATATTTGCGCCAGTTCCAAGGTTGCTTGATTGTTGTTTCGCATGACCGATACTTCATGGATAAAATGGTGGACCACTTATTTGTTTTTGAAGGACAAGGTGAATTGAAGGACATTGTTGGAAATTACACAGTTTTCCGTCAACAACAGTTGGACAAAAAACGTGGGGTAAAACAAACCATCACGAAAGAAGAACCTGAAATCAAGGAAAAAATCATTTCACCATCCATTGTAGAGACGAAGAAACGCAAGCTTTCTTTCAAAGAGAAAGAAGAATATGAAACCATTGAGCGACGACTTCCCGAATTAGAAAAAACAAAAGACGAATTAACCGCAACCTTATCCAGTGGTTCATTGTCCAACGAGGAATTGATGAAGAACGGAGAGGAATTAGGTAAGGTGGTAGCGGAAATCGATTCATTGACAGAGCGTTGGATTGAATTAGCAGAGTTCATCTAGGCAACTTTTCTGTTCAATAAAACGTCCTTTTTTGCGTTGTTCAAATAAAATGCGCAATTTTAAAAGATAAATTTATTCTATGTATTTCAGGTTACTCATTGTATTGGCATGTTTGATTTTCGGGTTTAGGTCCGAAGCACAAACCTTGGTATTTGCACAATTAACAGGGTCACCAACGATGAGCACGACAGGTTGGAATTTGACAGGTGCTGCACATACCGGTGATACGGGAGGTGATGCGAATGTCGATCCAGATGAATTGATTCTCACAGACAATGTCGGCAACTCCAGTGGCGCGATATTTTATAATCAAGCCATTGACTTAGGTACTTGCTATCAATGGAACGTTCAATTTGATTTCCGCATGTACGATGGAAATAGCGCCGATGGAATTGCATTTTGCTTTTTAGATGTCCCCCCAACTGGATTCGTTTCCGGTGGAGGAGTGGGAATTCCTTCCACAGCAAATGGAATAAAAGTGGTGTTTGACACGTATAATAATTGTGGAGGAGCAAATCCGGAAATTCAAATCTACAGCGGTCCAGGTTACAATGAGTGCATCGCAGGAATCACCACGCTAAACAATGTGGGTGGAAATTTAAATTTCTTGAGATCCAGTACTTATAACACTGCTGTCATCAGTTACAATTATGGTGTAGTAACGGTTTCGGTAAACGGAACACAATATTTGTCAGGAACCTACAATTTGAACTTTGCGGGATACATGGGCTGGACGGCAAGTACCGGTGGGTCAAATGACCGTCACTCCATTCGAAATGCCACTATCTACGCGGACATTGCGACCTCTAATGCAGGTCCAGATGTGAGTATTTGCAGTGGACAAACAGCGCAAATTGGAAGCGTAAATAATCCAAATTACATTTATTCTTGGACAAGCGCTCCTGGACTGACGCAAACAACCGTTTCAAATCCGACAGTGAATTTGGTGAACGCGGGAAACACGCCACTTTCTCAATCCTATACGGTCATGACCAATTTGGCTTCAAATCCCAATTCTTGCCCTTCGTTTGATAGTGTGGTTGTTACGGTGAACCCCTTGTTTAACGATACCTTGCCAGTGAGTATTTGTCAAGGATCATCGTACACCTTGGGAACACAAACATTTAACACGGCCGGATACCATCCTGTGGTTTTCCCAGGTGTATTAGGATGTGATTCAACTGTTGTCCTGAATTTGACTTTATTACCCAATTTAACGAACAATCAAACGGTGCACATCTGTCAAGGAGCTTCGTATACATTTGCCGGAAATACGCTTTCCACTGCCGGAACTTACACACAATTGTTGCAGACCGCTTCTGGCTGTGATTCTACGATTAACTTAACCTTGATTGTTGATCCGATTCTCACCTCGAATATTCAAGCGGCTATTTGTCAAGGTGGATCGTATTCTTTCGGAACACAGACTTTGACAACTGCTGGAAATTATAGCCGAACCATTCAAACGCAGGCGGGCTGTGATTCCATTATCAATTTGACCTTGACAGTGAATCCGGTATTGGCATCGAGTAGTTCGATGACGTTTTGTCAAGGACAAAGCACCTTATTTTTTGGACAAACGCTAACAAACACTGGAGTATATACGCACACCTTACAAACAGTTGCTGGTTGTGACTCAGTTGTTACCTTGAATTTGACCGTTTATCCAATTCCAGCAAGTCCTATTCTATCTGGTAATAGTCCTGTTGAGTGTCCGGGTGATGTTGTGACACTGCATATCGAACCGGTTGCGAATGCTGTTTACAATTGGTCAGGTCCGCAAAATTTTTACTCAGTTGAACCAAATGTTTATTTCCCTGTTCAAATTGGCCAAATGGGTAATTATAGCGCAACGATTTCCATCAATGGTTGTGTATCTAGTCCTTCCAGTATTCCTGTATCGATCGTCAATATATATGATTATAACGATTTTGATTTTCCAAATGTCATTACGCCAAATGGCGATGGCAACAATGACGAATTGGACATCGAAGCGATGTTTAAATCCTGTCAAGAATACCAATTAAAGGTATTTAACCGCTGGGGAAATTTGATTTATGCTGGAAAGCGATTTGATGCACCTTTCAATGGCAAAGACATGAGTGGATCCATCTTACCGGATGGAGTTTATTTCTATCTATTGGAATTTGATCAAAAATCGAAAAGTGGATTTATCCACCTTATTCGTTAATTTAATATGCGCGATTCTTTGCCAAATTGTTTGTAGGAAACAATCACTGCAATCGTAGCTAAGACAAGCATTACACCCAAGCTGATCGCGTAATACCCAACGGACAAAGTTCCAGAAATCAGTTCTTTCGTTGAGAGGACGATGTTTACCACAGGAATAGCTGCTGTCAGGGCATTTAATTCGATGCCTGGAAAGAATCCAATCATCGCGGGAAGAACCATGACAAAATTCAACGGAGTGATGATGCTTTGCGCTTCTTTGAAGGACTTTGCATAAACAGCAATGGGAATCATGACCCCTGCAAAGAATACTACGAGCGGCAATAACAAGCTGAACATGGAAAGGATAAACATAGGTGTGAGGATGCCATGGACGATGTCTAAAATCTCTTTGTTATGGACGATGTCCAGAAATTCGATGGAAACAAACAATCCGAGCAAAGCACAACTTGCTGCTAGCATACCGGAAGTAACGATCACCAACATTTTTCCCACTAAAATTTGCCATCTGGAAACTGGAGTGGTTAACAAGGTTTCGATGGTGCCGCGTTCTTTTTCGCCGGTAAATAAATCAATGGCTGGATACATGCATCCGATGAAACCAAAAGCGATAAAAATGTAAGGCAGCATTCCTCCTGCCAATTGTCCAATCATCTTTTTATCACTTGCACAATTTTGGTAAATTGGAACGAGTGGATGTAGTTCCTCTGCTTTCAACCCAAGTTCTTTTAAACGTACTGATTCTGCTATATTGGAAAGGTGATTCATATAAGATTCAGCACGTTCTTGGCGGCCTATTTCGGAAGCATCAAACAACCATGTCAGTGCAACTGGTTTTTTTTCCCGAGCCAATTCAGGCTCATTTTTAGGAACAATTAGTCCAAGTTGGATGTCTCCTTTTTCTAGCGCTGTTTTTAAACGAGAAGAATCTTCATAGTATTCCAATTCCTTTTTTCCAAGTCCTGCAGGCATTTGCTCGAGTTGATTCCAATACTTTGCACCGCGATCTCCCCAAACGCCAATTTTCAGTTTTTCTTCGCTGGCTTTTTTCTCGAAGGAGGAGGAGACATTGACAAAAAGCGTTAGCGTAATAGGAAAAACCAAAAGTGGAATCAGCAACATCGTTCGCATGGTGCGTTTGTCCCTTAAAGTATCAATCAGTTCTTTTTTGAATATGGTAAAAATCATGTGGATTGAATTAACGTTGAACAATGCGGATGAACTCTTCTGTTAAATTGGATGCTTCCATGTGTTGACGGAAATCGGTCATACTTCCTTGGTATTTCAGGGATCCTTTGTGAATGATGGCTAAATCATCACATAACAAATCGACTTCACTCATGATGTGACTGGAAAATATGACGGTTTTACCTTGTTCCTTGCAATCACGGATGAGTTTAATGATGTTTTCTGCAGTGATGACATCGAGTCCGCTCGTTGGTTCATCAAAAATCACCACATCTGGATTGTGGATCATCGTTCGACAAATCGAGACTTTTTGCTTCATCCCCGTACTCAATTTTCCGATGCGTTTTTGCAGGAAATCCTCCATGTTTAAGAGCTGAAATAAGTATTTTTTTCGTTCTTCACGTGCTTTTGTTGGCACCTGATATAAGTCCGCGAAATAGTCGATGATTTCAATGGGAGTAAGCCTAGCGTAAAGACCAGTAGATCCGGTCAAAAAGCCAATTTTCTTTCTCGCTTCTTGTGGATATTTCACGGCGTCAATCCCAGCGATTTCAATCGATCCAGCACTTGGTGTCAGAATGGTTGAAAGCATGCGGAGCGTAGTTGTTTTCCCCGCGCCATTTGGACCAAGCAAAGAATAGACTTTTCCAGGATGACATTCGAAGGAGATGTCGTTGACGGCTAACGCTTTTTTATCAGCGGTATTTAGTTCTTTTTGCTGTTGTCTGCTGAGGTCAAATTCCTTGCGCAGGTGGGATACTTTAATCATGGTGCGTGAATTACGATATGGAGACGCTCCCAATCACAAAATGTTACTTGAGAATGCGTTCTTCCTTTTGAATGGCTTTGTTTTTGTTGGCGAGTTGTCCGCAGGCTGCATCGATGTCTTTTCCGCGACTGCGACGTACATTGACAATGAGGTTTTTCGATTCTAAAAATGCGGCAAACGCATCGACTTTTCGGGCATCCGCTTGTTGGAATTCCCCATTTTCAATCGGATTATACTCGATGATATTGATTTTACATGGGACACATTTCGCAAAATGAGCCAATTCACGTGCATCTTCGATTTCGTCATTGAAATCTTTGAAAATGATGTATTCAAAAGTCACCCGAGAACCTGTTTTTTCGTGGAAATAAACCAAGGCATCTGTCAATTCTTCCAAGTTATTGGATTCATTGATTTCCATGATTTTATCCCGCTTTTTATCGTTTGCGGCATGAAGAGATAGTGCCAGATTAAACTTCACGTCATCATCTCCCAATTTGCGGATCATCTTGGCAATTCCAGCGGTGGAAACAGTGATGCGTTTTGGAGAAATACCGAGTCCATCTTCACTGCATAGTCGGTCAATGGAATGTAAGACATTTTTGTAGTTTAACAAAGGCTCACCCATGCCCATGTAGACAATGTTCGTGAGGTTTTGTCCGTAACGTTCTTCCGCCTGATTTTTCAAGTAAACGACCTGATCAACGATTTCTCCAGCACTTAAATTGCGGAGTAACTTGAGTCGTCCAGTCGCACAAAACGTACAAGACAAACTACAGCCCACTTGCGATGAAATACAAGCGGTCATTCGGGAAGTTGTCGGAATGAGGACACCTTCTACCACTTTTCCTTCCTCAATCGTAAAGGCGCATTTGATGGTTTTGTCCTTGCTGATTTGCTGATCTTGCAATTGAATGTGATCGATGTAGAAATGCATTTGAAGTAATTCACGGAGATCTTTACTCAAGTTGGTCATTTCATCGAAGGAAGCGGCATTTTTTTTCCACAACCATTCATACACTTGTTTGGCGCGAAACGACTTTTCATTTCGTGAAACAAATGCTTCTTGAAGTTCCTTCAAGGATAAATTCCGAATATTGCTCAGTCCTTGAGGCATCAGTATGGGGAGGTGAAAAATTAGCGATTCAACATCACAGGCATCACGAGCATCAAAATGTCTTCGTGTTCGTTTGCCGGAACAGATGGTGTTAAAATTCCTGCACGGCTCGGCTCACTCATCGAAAGTTTGATTTCGTCTGAATCTAAGTTGTTCAACATTTCCATTAAGAAACGTGAATTGAATCCGATTTCTAAATCGTCGCCGTCGTAGTTACACGTCAAACGCTCACTTGCCTCATTGGCAAAGTCGATGTCCTCCGCAAACAACGAAAGTTCAGAACCAGCTAATTTCAATTTAATTTGATGCGTGGTTTTATTCGAGAAAATAGAAACGCGTTTGATGGAAGAAAGCAACTGAGCGCGATCAATCGTGAGTACGTTTGGATTTTCTTTCGGGATAACTGCTTCGTAGTTTGGATATTTTCCATCGATCAAGCGACAAACCAAGATTAAGTCGTTGAAGGTAAATACCGCGTTGGATTCGTTGTATTCCAATAGTACTTCTTCATCGCCACGAAGGTTTGATTTCAACATGTTCAATGGTTTCTTCGGCAAAATGAAAGCAGAACTTCCACTTGCTTCGGCATCTGTCCTTCTGAAACGAACTAATTTGTGTGCGTCGGTTGCTACGAAGGTGATTTCGCTCGCAGAGAACTGACAGAAAACACCACTCATCACTGGACGAAGGTCGTCGTTTCCAGAAGCGAATAATGTTTTGTTGATGGCACGGGATAAAATGTCTCCCGATAATTTGATGGCACTTTTCCCAGCCAATTCTGGCACTTTCGGGAATTCATCCCCGTTAAAACCAACCATGCGAGATTTACCATTATCGTAAACGATTTCAATTTGGTAATTCGCAGGATTCACCTTGAACGTACATGGTTGATCTGGCAAGTTTTTCAAGACATCCAACAACAATTTCGCTGGAATGGCAATTTTACCATCTTCTTCGGATTGTACTTCCATTTTCGTCACCATGGTTGTTTCCAAATCAGAAGCAGATGCCGTTAATTGACCATTGGTAATTTCAAAAAGAAAGTTATCCAAAATAGGCAAGGTATTGCTTGTATTCAGAACTCCTGAAATACTTTGAAGGTGTTTTAAAAGGCTTGTGCTTGAAGCAATGAAATTCATACTCATCAATTTAGATACAAATTTAATAAATCAACTGAGAATAAACACATGTCGGCTGATGAAAACATGTTCTTTGGGTGATTTATTTTCGGCGGATAGATTCATAAGCTGAAACGAAGGCTGCAGGGTCATCTGGCGTAATCACAATGGTTTTGCCATTGCTGCGTTCAATCACCACAAAGCGATCACGACGCGTCGCAAACCAAATCATATTGCCGTAGGTGCTATTTCGAAATAGACCGAAGTATCCAAAAAGTCCACCAACACCAAAAGTCCGTATGGATCCTTTTAAGTTTTTCTTTTCTACTGCTGTAACGGAAATAATGTCCGAAATTTGAAACTGTTTCGCTTTGAATGGACGCCATACCGTAAATTGTCCATCTTCCAGGGCATAGCCTTTCGGACTAAAGCCGTATGTGAACAGAAGAATCACGATGATAGCAAAGGGCATCACATAAAAGGGACCCGGTGAAACGACGTTTGAAAATTGAAATTCACTGGTGAAAATGGGAACAAATCCTGATAATACCAAGATAATGGTGACAACAATGGTAAGCACTTTGGTTAAGTTGTCCATAGAAGCTTTGTGTGTAATCATGGCGCGCTAAATTGAGTTCGTAAATATACTTTTAATGCTTCCCGCATCAAAATCACTTCGCTTAATTCACTGTGAAAAGTGTCTTTTCTTGAAATAGAAAGGAACAAGGATTCCGGAATGTCAATCAGGTAGATTAATTGTTGTAGTTCGGTACTTGAAACCTTTGAAAGACATGTTTCAATGGCGAATAATAGGTTGTTTAGATCAGTGGTGTTCAAGGTTAATCCACAACGCTGAAAATCCTTTTCCAATTGGGCTAAGGTATCTGCACGGAAGGATTGATCCATGAGTGCTTGTTTGACTTGTTCTTGCAGTTCCTGTGCCATGCTGAGGAAAAAAAATTAGTTTTGTACCAAATGTGAAGTTACGCATGAAAAGATTATTCGACATCATTTTTGCCATCATTGTTTTGATTTGTTTTTTGCCGATTGGCATTTTCCTCTCTTTATGGATTCTTTTCGAATCTCCAGGTGGAATATTTTTTGCACAAAATCGAGTAGGGCGGAATGGGGTTACTTTTCGCTTATTGAAATTTCGAAGCATGTATGTCGATGCAGAATCGTTGGGGAGAATTACTGTTGGTGCACGTGATGCACGCATTACCAAAGTTGGATACTATTTACGCAAATACAAATTGGATGAATTCCCGCAATTCATCAATGTGCTTAAAGGCGAAATGAGCATTGTTGGACCGCGTCCAGAAGTACAAGAATACGTGGATTTATACACGGAAGATCAGCGTAAAATATTACAAGTTAAACCGGGAATCACCGATTTGGCTTCCTTGGCTTATTTTCATGAAAATGAGCTTTTGGCGAAATCTGAAAATCCACAACAAACCTATATTAATGAGGTGTTGCCGGAAAAGATTAGGTTGAATGAAAAATATTTAGCCAATCCATCGCTGAGTCAAGACCTTGTCATTATCTGTAAAACATTTGCAAAAATCTTTCGCGCTTAATTTCCTGAGAAAATCATTGTTACATTTGTTATAATATCGTAATATTGCAATATAACAATATTGTAAGCGATGGGAACGACGAAAAGCGAAGTGTTCAGTGAAGAAATCAACGAATTAGCCTCACTATTCAAGGCTATGGGACATCCAGCACGGATTGCCATTATTCAATTTTTACGAACGCAGGAAAAATGCATTTGTACGGATTTAGTGAATGAACTTCCACTTGCTCAACCGACCATTTCGCAACATTTAAAGGAATTAAAAAATGCTGGTATCATTCAAGGAAGTGTTTCAGGTACTAGTATTTGTTACTGCTTGAATCTGGAGAAAATCAGTGTGCTAGATTCTTTTTTAGCTTCCCTAAAATACGATCAGAGTGCAACCTGTTGTTAAAAAAAAGAAGCAATGAAACTAAGTGAATTTAAAGCAAACTTGACAGGAATGACGACGGTGTCATTTCAATTACCTAATGGATCATCAGTTCCGGCACATTACCACATCACGGAAGTTGGACACATGCAAAAACGATTCATCGATTGCGGTGGAACAACGCGTTTAGAAGACCGCATTTGTTTTCAGTTATGGGAAGCGGAAGACTTTGATCACCGTCTTCAAGCAGAGAAATTGATGAAAATCATTGAATTGTCCGAGCGAACGTTGAACTTGCCCGATGAAGAGATTGAGGTTGAATATCAAGGTTCTACCATTGGTAAATACCAACTAGCATGGAACGGCACATCTTTCGAATTGCTTTCAACTACTACCGCTTGTTTAGCAGAAGATAAATGTGGTATACCACCTTCAAAACAGAAGATTAGTTTGGTGGAATTGACTCCATCGACAAAATCAACCTGCACACCAGGAGGAGATTGTTGTTAAATCGAGCACATGAATATGAAGTTGACTCAGTTTTCAGAAGAAATCATCCTTCAATTTGATCAGATTCCGGAGGATCGTAAATTATTACTCGACACATTGACTTCCTATATTCAAAGGAATCAAAACAGTGGTAAGGAATCTTTATTGATGTTCATTTGTACCCATAATTCCAGAAGAAGTCATTTTGGACAAATTTTAAGTGCATTAGCGGCAGAATATTTTCAGATTCCAGCCATTCGCACATTCTCTGCGGGAACAGAAGTAACGGCATTTCATCCGAATGCGATTGCAGCGCTACGTTACATAGGAATGGATATTCAAACAACGGAAATGAGTGAAAATCCTCACTATGTCATTCAGCTGAATGCTACGCAATCAATGGCTGCTTTTTCAAAACTCATTGAGGATAACGTCAATCCAAAAGAGAATTTCGCTGCAATCATGACTTGCACGCATGCGGAGCAAAATTGTCCGTTTGTTGTTGGAGCAGATTTCCGCATCGGACTTTCTTACGACGATCCAAAAGCATTTGACGGTTCAGAGCAAGAAACTGAAATGTACTTGGCTCGTGTACATCAAATTGCCAGAGAATTATTTTATGTTTTTTCACGTTTAACCAATTAATTATGTCGACTCAATCGAATTTAAAACAACTTTCATTTCTAGATCGATTCCTGACCTTGTGGATTTTTCTCGCCATGATTCTTGGGATAATCATCGGAAACATCGTTCCTAACATGGATCAAAAATTGGATGCGCTGTCCTATGGAACGACGAATATTCCCCTGGCAGTCGGACTCATTCTGATGATGTATCCACCGCTGACTAAGGTGCAGTTTTCAAAAATCCCCAACATTTTATCCAAGCCAAAGTTATTATTGGTCTCCTTTTTTATTACATGGATTGTTGGTCCGTTTTTAATGTTTCTCCTCGCCGTTTTCTTTTTGAGAGAACATTCCGAATATATGACTGGACTCATCATCATCGGATTAGCACCGTGCATTGCGATGGTCATCGTTTGGAATGAATTAGCTGATGGAAACCGTGAATTGGTCGCAGGATTGGTGGGGATCAATAGTTTGTTACAGGTCTTTTTCTTTTCGTCGTATGCCTATTTCTATTTGGAAATCGTTCTGCCATTTGTGGGCATCGACGGACTACATTTGGATGTCTCTATGTTAGAAATTGCCCAAACAGTGGGTGTTTATTTAGGGATTCCATTTGTGTGTGCGGTACTCAGTAGAACATGGCTGATTCGACAAAAAGGCGAGGAGTGGTTCACGAGAACATTTATTCCGTTTGTTTCACCAATCACGTTGATTTCCTTATTGTTCACTATCGTTGTCATGTTCAGTTTAAAAGGTAAAATGATGCTGTCCATTCCGATGGATGTGCTCACCATCGCTGTGCCTTTGATTATTTATTTTGCGGTAATGTTTGTCCTGATGTTTTTTGTCTCCAAAAAAATGGGCGCAAGTTATTCGGACACGGCAGCCTTATCCTTCACCGCCTCTGGAAACAATTTCGAATTAGCCATTGCGGTTTCAATAGGTGTTTTTGGGATTCATTCTGGAGAAGCTTTCGCGGGAGTGGTTGGTCCATTAGTGGAAGTTCCAGCGCTCATTTTACTCGTGAAATTCGCCCAGTTTTGGCGAAAAAAGTGGACTACAAATCCTTAGAGATTTCTTGCCACAGGCGATCTGACGGAACCGGCGCCTTCACTGAAATTTCCTCCTTCGTCGTTGGATGAGTAAACGTCAAATAGCGCGCGTGTAAGCAAATCGAGCCATCTGGATTGGAACGTTTCGCTCCATATTTCACATCACCTTTGATGATGCAGCCTATCGAGCTTAATTGCACCCGAATTTGGTGGTGTCTTCCAGTTTCTAATGAAATTTCAAGTAAATGATATCGATCTCCTGAAGAAATTAGTTTATAGGTCAAAATCGCTTCCTTGGATCCGTTCACTTTGGAATCTACGGGATAGCTTTTATTTTGTGCTTCATTTTTCTTGAGGTGATGAACCAAACGTCCTGATGGTTTCTCCGGTGCTTGCTCCACAATCGCCCAATAGACTTTATTCGTTTCTTTATCGCGAAATTGTCCGTTCAATCGCTCCAGAGCTTTGCTGGTTCTGGCAAAAACTAATGCGCCACTCGTTGGACGGTCTAAACGATGAACAACACCGCAAAAAACATTTCCCGGTTTCTGGTATTTTTCTTTCAGGTAAGCTTTGATATCATCCGGCATGGTGCGGTCTCCAGTCTTGTCGCCTTGAACAATTTCCGAAGCCAATTTATTCACCACTAAAACGTGGTTGTCCTCATATAAAATGCGATCTGAAATCATTCGGATAATAAGTCTTCTTTCGTTTTACGCTCCATCGATTTGTTTCTAAGGGCAGCAACAGTTGTCAGAAGGACGAAGAAAAGAATGGTCCAGCTCAACCAAGATGGGAATTTCCCAATACCATCACCATTGGCGTAAGAATGGAGTCCAACCAACATGAAGTTCACGCCAAAGAAGGTAAACAAGATGGCTGAATATCCCCACAAGGACATGACGTTAAATAAGAATTTACCATTCAATTTCGGGATAAAACGCAAGTGTAAAATTACAGCATACACCAAAACGGAAACCAATGCCCAAGTTTCTTTTGGATCCCATCCCCAATAGCGACCCCATGATTCATTGGCCCAAATTCCACCGAGGAAGGTACCAATGGTCAACATGAACAAACCGATGGTCATCGTCATTTCAGAAACGTAGGTTAATTCATTGATGTTAATGGTGACAATCGCTTTGTTCTTTTCATTTCGAACGATGTATAAAATCAAGTTCAACAATCCAAGAATCGCAGCTAGACCTAAGAATCCATAGCTACCTGTGATGATCGCCACGTGAATTTTCAGCCAATACGATTTCAATACAGGAACGAGTGGTGTAATTTCCGGATCGAACAAACTCAATTCCGTTACAAAGATCATCAGTGAGGCAAGAATCGCGGTCCCGGCTAAAATCACAATGTTTTTTCGAGTAAAGCTGAATCCAGCAATCATGGTCACCCAAGCAATGAAAACAACGGCTTCATATCCGTTACTCCAAGGCGCATGTCCAGAGATGGACCAACGCATTCCGAGTCCTGCTGCTAGGTAAAGGAACACCACGACCATCAATCCGATGACGATACGGTTCATCCATTTTTGAATGTGAGCAAAGCGTGCGTTTTTCGCTTGGAAAATCCCGATGAATGAAACAATCAGCAACAAGAATCCAAGGCTCAACAGCATTTGATACGAGTGTTTGAAAATCTCCATTTTATTGTAGGAAATCTCCATGGAAATATTGGACTCACTTGGAACAACCGTCGAACTCACCTTGCGTTGATGATTTTTGATTTTCAGCAAGGCAGCATCGGCTTCATTGAATTTATTTTTCTTTGCGCATTTATCCAAAGAGGCAATGTAATTTAATACTTCAAGAGAAGCGGTAGTGTCCACTTGAAAAGGAATATACCACGTGTTATTCGCATCTCCTTTTTTCGGAACGACGCGTAAATATTTCCACATGACCACACCTTGAATCACCTCAAACTTCTCGTTGAGTTTGATGAGTTTTTTATCGAATTCATTACGCTGAGATTCCAGGCGTTGGAAGGCAATTTTATATTCTTTCAGCCATTTGAATTGTTGTGTTTGCGGATCAATCAATTCCATGATGCTTGCGTATTCACCCAATTTCAAGGGTTCGCGTAAATTCGATGGAACTTGAACAATTTTCTGTGTCATCCAATATTGGGGATACATCTGAATGCTCATGATTGTTTGAACGGCATTGTAATTTTTATAGGTATTCGCTCGGTGGATTTTACGCAATAATTGATCACATAAGGTATGCATCGGCGAGATACGTCCTTCATAGTCTTGTACAAGCAAAGACGCTAGTTTCTCCGAATGTTCTTCCGACATGACGCGGAATATTTTTGCTGCCGGATTTGCATGTTGATGATTTTCTTGAGCAGTTAGGGTCGACGCAGAAATCCCCAACAAGAAAAGAAGCATGCTCAAATTCGCACGTTTGATTTTTAACTTGTTCATTTTATCGTTCAATTCACGGAATCTTCCCACTGGCGCGAACAAGGACATCAACATCCCAATGCTCATGAGAAGGTATCCTAGATAGGTTATGTTTGTCCCCCACCAATCGTGGTTTACACTTAATTTTGTTCCTTCTTCATTTTCAGGAGTGGAAGGATTGTCCAATTCATAAGACGATTGAAAGAAGCGGAAACCATCGTAATCCATGACATTGTTCATGAATACTTTTCGGTCCATTTTTACCTTTCTCTTTTGATCGATGACCGTCAACTCACTCGAGAAGGAAGACGGAGATTCGCTACCTGGATACTTGTCCAATTTGAAATCCTTACAGAATACTTGGAATCCAACTGGCTTGCGAATGGATCCATATTCCAGTTGATACATGACATTGTTCATGGCAAAGCGAACGGGTGTTGGAATGGCACCCTTTCCACCTTCAATGCGTATTTCTTTGCGGGCTTTTCCGTCGGATACACGAACGGTTAAATAATCAGAGCCTACATTTTTCTTACCGGAAGGAACAAGGATTTTCTTGGCATGTGGAATGGCACGTTTAAAGACAAATTGTTTGTCGCCGCAGTGATACAAGGTTGTTGTTTTAAACTCGACCCAAGTGTTCAAAGGAACAGATGTAAACAAGGAATCGGGAACTTGGGAGCCACTTTGACGCGCTTTTCTCATTAAGTACATGGGTAAATAGGTCAATGGAACGGCTGTTTTTAGTTGAATGCTGTCTCCCATTTTGCGCACTTGAATTCCGGGCGATTTTGGAGCGGGTCCAAAGGATAATGGAACCATTCCAACCATGAAAAAATCGTTCTCCACCAAGTAATTGGAAGTCATACCATCGGTGATTAATTCCAAGGAAGTTTCCTTAAAGGATTGTCGAACGACCAATGAATCCACCATTTTAGATTGAAAATTTACATAGTCAACGGTTATCGGTTTTTTCATGAATTCTGTTGAATAGCTGAAGTCATTATCGGTAATTTCGGATAAATAGCATTTGTGTGCTTCAGTATTTGTTTTTCCGGTCGCAAGGTCCTGCATGTGAACGAGCAAGTGTGGTTCAGCTGTATAAATGAAATCGGATGATGTACCTTCTCGTATGACCATTTGTCCTTCAAAGGAAATGTAACGGGTTACGCCCGCTCCGATGATAATGATGATAAAGGAGAGATGAAACATCAGCATGGCGATTTTTTCGCGCTTGAACATTTGGTATTTGAAAATATTCGCTAACAGATTCAAAGCAAGGTAAACCAATAAGATTTCAAACCAAGTCGCATTGTAAATGATGATTTTTGCACTCTGAATTCCGTAGATGGATTCGATGAAAGTAGCAGTACCAATCCCAAGTAAAAAGAGAATTAATCCAACCGTCATATACCGCATGGAAAAAAGGGAGGAAAGAAGTTTATCCATCATGTGTAAAAATTTACTGCAAAAATACGACTTGTCAGTTTGATTCTAGTCAGGAAGGTAGTATTCTTGTGAAATAATTTATGGATATGCGTCAAACGACCCAAATACTGATCAATTTATTCATTTTTACCTGTTTGAATCACGTGCTTTTTGCTCAGCACGAAGTAAAGGCTGAAGAGATTTCCAATGGCCAACAGGTTTCTCGGGGAAATTTAAGGACGTACAAAATCCCATTTAACGATACGTGTGTGCGCGAGGTAGCAATCTGGACTCCCGCGAATTACGATCCAAAGAAAAAATATGCGACCATATTCATGCACGACGGACAAATGTTGTATGATTCAACAGTTACTTGGAATAAAAAAGAGTGGCGTGTAGATGAAACAGCAGATAGTTTGATTTCGAATGGGGTGACACGACCTTTTATTGTGGTCGGAATTTATAATGATCCACCAAATCGCTATGCCGAGTTTTTCCCGCAAGACGCGGTCGATTATATGGATACGGCCTATACGAATAACATGTTAAAATCACTTTGGAATGGGGAACTCCGAGCGAATCATTACATCAATTGGATTACGAAGGAATTGATTCCGTTTGTGGAGGATCAGTATGCAGTAAGTCACAAGCGAGCGGATCGTTTTTTAATTGGATCAAGCATGGGAGGACTCATTTCCCTTTATGGACTCACGCGAAACCCAAAGACTTTTGGAGGTGCTGCCTGTTTGTCCATTCATACACCAATGATCAATTTTCAACTCATGGGCGATGATGCGATGCGTTCCTTGGTGCTACCGTATAACGCATACCTAATGAAAGAATTACCATCGCCAAAAAAAGTCAAGTTGTACATTGATCGCGGCACGGAAACCTTAGATGCGTATTACGGACCTTACCATGAAGTGTTGATGCAAACATTGTCGAAACGCGGGTACGAAATGGGGGCGCAATACATGACGCTTGTGTGGGACAAAACAGCACATGATGAGGTTTCTTGGGCAAAGCGCTTGGCTGTCCCGATGAAGTTCTTATTGTTAAAGGAATAACGCATGAACCTTCGGTCCAAACATTTTTATAAATTTGTCAAAGGTCCGGTGCGGATAAAGTAAAGAAAGGAATGAAGACCATATTAATATTAGGAGCAGGATTATCTGCTTCATCGCTCATCAGGTATTTATTGGCTCGTGCAGAAGCTGAAAATTGGTACGTAAAAATCGTCGATCAAAACATTGATTTGGTGGATAAGAAAATCAATGGACACCCAAATGCGGAGGCTATTTCATTTAATGCGCTTGATAGCAAAGAGCGCAAGCCAGCGATTGCACATGCTGACTTAGTAATTTCCATGTTGCCCGCCATTTACCATGTGGAAGTGGCAAAGGATTGCATTGAAGTCCGAACAGATTTAATCACACCATCGTATATTTCTCCTGAAATGCGCGCCTTAAATGAGGAAGCTAAAGCAGCCGGAATTGTCATTATGAATGAGATTGGAGTTGATCCAGGGATTGACCACATGAGCGCCATGAAAGTCATTGATCACATCAAAGCAATCGGCGGAACCTTAACCAGTTTCAAATCTTTCTGTGGTGGATTGATGGCGCCAGAATCGGATAATAATCCTTGGCATTATAAATTCACATGGAATCCACGGAATGTCATAGTTGCCGGACAAGGTCCAGCGGCATGTTACATGGATAACAATGAATACAAATACATTCCATATTCACAATTGTTTAAGAAATTAGATCGCTTTGAAATTCCACCATATGGATATTTTGATGGTTATGCGAATAGAAATTCACTCATGTATTCTTCCACGTATGGAATTGAGGGAATACCCACAATATATCGTGGTACGTTAAGAAGACCGAATTATTGTCAGGGTTGGGATGTGTTTATTCAATTAGGAATGACCGATGATTCCTATGCTATGACGAATTCAGAAACCTTAACCCCTCGTTCTTTCCTAAATGCGTTTTTACCGTATGAATTACATACTTCAGTGGAGGATAAATTTAAAAAAGTGCTGGGCGAAGAAAACGCGTATTTGTTCGAGCAATTTGAAAGCATGGGGATTTTTGATGATTCCTTTACTTATGGCATCGAAAATGCGAGTCCAGCAAAATTACTTCAACAATTGTTGGAGCCAAAATGGAAATTAGAACCAGGGGATAAGGATATGTTGGTGATGTATCATGAATTTGAATACAAACGAAACAATGAACACAAGAAAATCACTTCTTCTCTCGTTACATTAGGCGAGGACGAAGTGTATACGGCAATGTCAAATACCGTTGGACTTCCCGTGGCGATTGCGGCGAAATTAATTTTAGGAGGAAAAATCACGGAGCGAGGAGTCACACTGCCTGTGAAAAAAGAAGTTTATGAACCAATCTTAACGGAATTGGAGACTTTTGGGATTACCTTTGATGAAAAAGAAACGAATTTATAACTAGATAAAAATGGAAAACGAAGAAAACCACATGAATATTGAATTATCTGAAGACATTGCTTTAGGTACCTATTCAAACCTTGCTATTATTACCCATTCACCTGCGGAAGTGGTATGTGACTTTGTACAAATCATGCCAGGTATGCCCAAAGGAAAAGTGCGATCACGTGTGTTGATGACGCCGCAAAACGCGAAACGTTTTCTTCAGGCTTTGTCCGATAATATTCAGAAATACGAACAAAATTTTGGTGTGATTGATGATCCACAAGCTGGATTCCCGCCAATGAATTTTGGCACTCCTAACACCATGGCATAATTTAAAGATGTTACTGTCGATTTGCATTCCGATTTACAACACGGACATTCGTCCTTTGGCGGATGAATTAAATCGACAAATCCAAGCATTTACATCGGAAGTGGAACTCCTTTTTTTGGATGACGCTTCCGATGTTTTTTTTAAGGAAAAAAATCGCAGCGTAGGTAAATTTTCCGATTACCAAGAATTACCAGAGAATATTGGTCGTTCAAAAATCCGAAATGCATTTATACCTTTCGTAAAAGGAAAGTACATGCTTTTCATCGACGGGGATTCACAGATTATTCATGCTGATTTTATTGAAAAATACGTCGTCAAGTTGCGCAGTTCAGCGGCGCAAGTTTTGATCGGCGCAAGTGTTTACGCGGATAATATGCCAAGTCGCGATCAACGATTGCGTTGGACATATAGTAGGACGCGCGAGAGTTTGACGTATGCGGCGCGCATGCAAAACCCAAATCATGGATTTAAGTCCAACAATTTTATCATTGAAAAAGAGTTATTCAAAAACCATCCGTTCGACGAGCGATTAACCACGTATGGACACGAAGACACCTTATTTGGTTATCAATTAAGAAAAGCTGGGGTGCAAATGGATCACATGGACAATCCTGTGTTAAATTCAAATTTGGATGACAATGCGACCTTTCTGAAGAAAACCAAGGAGGCGTTATGCAATTTATGGAACATTTCAAGAAACTTGAAAGATCCTCAGTTCAATGAAGATCAGAAATTATTGAGGATGGCCATCACATGTCAGCGTTCGTGGTGGAAAAAAAGCATGGTGCAGATTATTCGTCCGATAGTACTTCCTTTATTGAGCTATTTATTGGCGCGGGGATACATGCACCTTTCTTTCTTTGATGCGTATCGTTTTTTACAGTTAGAGCGATTGATTTCCCATGGCAGCTTTGACGAGCGCTATTAATTTCAGTTGTTCCTTTTCCCAGTTTTCCGTTTTCGCCGCTTCCAGGCATGCTTCACGTTGTTTTGCTAAAATGGATGGATTCTCCTTTAAATACAGAATTGCATTTGCGATGGCGGATGGACTCACCTCAGGTAAGATGGTTCCAATTTGATACGTGTTGATGAGTGCTTCTATTTCCACCAATTTGCTAGCGAGGAGAGGAGTCCCGGCATGCATGTAATCAAACACCTTATTAGGCAATGAAAATTCATAGTTTTTACTGAGTGGTTTGTCGAGTGTAAGTCCGACATCAGCCAATTGTGTAAATTGCATGAGTTCTTGATATGGTCTTCTGCCAAATAAGCGAACCTTCTTTTCGAGTCCATGTTCTTGAATCAGTTTTTTCACAACAGGCATCACGTCACCGTCACCCACCAATAATAAAGTAACATTCGAAAGTTCTTTCATTGCAAGAACTGCTTCCTCGATTCCTCGATCCACATTTAGTCCAGAACCTTGTATAATAACAAGAAAGTCCGATTCAGGTAGCTGCAGTTCAGATCTTGTCTTTAATTCACTTGCATGAAAACGGTTCGGAATATTTCGTACGACCACCAATTTCTTCACGTACAATTGCTGATAGGTATCGGCAATGGATTGATTAACGGTTACAATGTGATTTAAATGCGGGAAAATCCCTCGTTCGATGGCCAACCAGAAAGCCTGTACTTTTTTACGATGAATTAACTCCGGCGCTTCTGTGAAAAGCTCATGGCTATCATATATTATAGGAGTACGTGTTAATTTACTCAAGAGGTAATTCGGAAGAAGCGTATCAAGGTCATTTGCGTAAAGCAAGGTTTTTCGACGAAAAAGTAGATGAAAAAATAAGCGAAGATTCAATTCCATGTAAAAAAGAGGACCTTTTTCGAAGAGCAGCGAGAGGCGTTTGTAGCGATAAGGACGTTCATTCATCGCCGGACTTGACTTTTTTTTACGTCCAATGAGCAACACATCAAAGCCCATTTCATGGAGTACAGAACAGGATCGATGCACACGGTTATCTGTGACCAAATCGCTTGATACTGAAACAATCACTTTTTGTTTTCTCATTGAAACAAAAGTAATGAAATCCCCGTATGAAAGACCCGTGAAATGAATGGAGTAAAAAATTTCAAATATTTTTTTGAAAAAATTCTTTGAGATAAGAAAAAGTTTCATACATTTGCAATCCCAAATTGGTCTTTGGGAAAAGAAAAAAGTTCTTTATTTAAGAAAACCAACATTAAAATTGCCGATGTAGCTCAGTTGGCCAGAGCAGCTGATTTGTAATCAGCTGGTCGGGGGTTCGAATCCCTCCATCGGCTCACATTGTTGGGGGGATACTCAAGCGGCCAACGAGGGCAGACTGTAAATCTGCTGGTGTACACCTTCGCAGGTTCGAATCCTGCTCCCCCCACAGGAAAAGCAAAAAGCGGGAGTAGCTCAGTTGGTAGAGCGTCAGCCTTCCAAGCTGAACGTCGCGAGTTCGAATCTCGTCTCCCGCTCACTTTTCGTAGAGCGCCGGTGTAGCTCAGGGGTAGAGCGCTTCCTTGGTAAGGAAGAGGTCACGAGTTCAATTCTCGTCATTGGCTCATTATAAAAAAGAAGTTGAATCCTTTCCATTTTATATGGTAAAGGATTTTATGATAAATAAGTATATTATTAACTAAGTAACAAATAAGAAAATGGCTAAGGAAAATTTTGACCGTTCCAAACCACACGTGAACATTGGTACTATTGGACACGTTGACCATGGTAAGACTACGTTGACTGCAGCAATCTCTAGCGTACTTGCTTCTAAGGGATTGGCTCAGGTTCGTGATTTCTCTTCAATTGATAATGCGCCAGAAGAAAAAGAGCGTGGTATCACTATTAACACTTCGCACATCGAGTACGAAACAGCAAACCGTCACTACGCACACGTTGACTGTCCAGGTCACGCCGATTACGTAAAGAACATGGTAACTGGAGCTGCACAGATGGACGGAGCGATTTTAGTAGTTGCTGCGACAGATGGACCAATGCCACAAACACGTGAGCACATCCTTCTTGGACGTCAAGTAGGTGTTCCTCGTTTGGTTGTCTTCATGAACAAAGTGGACATGGTAGACGATCCAGAATTATTAGAACTAGTTGAAATGGAAGTACGTGAATTGCTTTCTTTCTACAAATATGATGGTGACAATGCACCAGTTATCCAAGGTTCAGCTTTGGGAGCATTAAACGGAGAGCCTCAATGGGTTGCTACAGTTGATGCGTTAATGGAAGCAGTTGATACATACATCGAACTTCCTCCACGTGATGTTGATAAACCATTCTTGATGCCAGTTGAAGACGTATTTACGATTACAGGTCGTGGTACAGTAGCAACAGGACGTATCGAAACAGGAGTTATCAACTCTGGAGAGCCAGTTGAGATCTTAGGTATGGGTGAATTAAAATTAACTTCTACAGTAACAGGAGTTGAGATGTTCCGTAAAATCTTAGATCGTGGTGAAGCAGGTGACAACGTAGGATTATTACTTCGTGGTATTGAGAAATCTCAAATCAAACGTGGAATGGTAATCTGTAAACCAGGTTCAACTACACCTCACCAAGAATTTAAAGCTGAGATCTACGTATTGAAGAAAGAAGAAGGTGGACGTCACACGCCATTCCACAACAGATACCGTCCTCAATTCTATTTCCGTACAACTGACGTAACAGGAGAGATCTTGTTAACAGACGGACGCGAGATGGTTATGCCAGGTGACAACGTATCAATCAATGTTAAATTGATCGTACCAGTTGCAATGGACAAAGGACTTCGTTTTGCGATCCGCGAGGGTGGTAGAACTGTAGGTGCTGGACAGGTTACTGAAATCGTAGCTTAATACAAAACAACATAGTTTTAAGTAAGGGGAGTTTTTTACAACTCCCCTTTTTAAACGGGTGTAGCTCAGCTGGTAGAGTGGTGGTTTCCAAAACCATTGGTCGTGGGTTCGAATCCTACCGCCCGTGCTCAATTAAAATTGAAATAAGTGTCAAAAATTAGATCATATTTTCAGGAAACTTACCAGGAAATGGTTCACAATGTAACGTGGCCAACTTGGAAAGAACTACAGAACAACACTATCTTGGTTGTTGTCGCATCTGTTCTCATAGCACTTGTCATTTTTGCAATGGACTATACTTTCGGTATTTCCGGTGAAGAAGGTTCGTTGTGGAAAGGATTACTTGGTTTTATTTACGGATCATTCTAACAAATTAAGTAATGGCAGAGATTGTTAAGAAATGGTATGTAGTCCGTGCCGTTAGTGGTAAGGAGAAGAAAGTGAAGGAATATCTTGAATTAGAGATTTCCCGAATGAAGTTGAATGACTATGTGAATCAAGTTCTTATTCCAACCGAAAAAGTATTTAAAATCCAAAATGGAAAAAAAGTTAATAAAGAAAAAGCTTTTTTACCTGGATATGTATTAATCGAAGCAGCATTAGTTGGAGAGGTTAGCCACGTTATCAAAAGTATTCCAAATGTTATTGGATTCCTTGGTACGGAAAAAGGCGGTGCTCCAGTTCCAATGCGCTTAGCGGAAGTCAATCGAATTTTAGGAAAAGTAGACGAATTAGCAATTACAGAGGAAGAATTGAAAATTCCTTTCGTTGTGGGTGAGTCTGTAAAAGTGATTGATGGTCCGTTCAATAACTTCAGCGGAGTGATTGATGAAATCAACGAAGAGAAGAAGAAATTGAAAGTAATGGTCAAAATATTTGGCCGCAAAAACCTTTTGGAGCTCAACTATATGCAGGTTGAGAAAGAAGGGTAAAAGTTGTATTAACCGTAGGAGTGAGTCCGATGATTAAAGCTTCCCATCACTGATTCACGTTGACTACATAATTTTAATATATATGGCTAAAGAAGTAGCAGCATTGATCAAATTGCAGATCAAAGGAGGCGCAGCCAACCCATCACCGCCAATCGGACCAGCTTTAGGTGCGAAGGGGGTAAACATCATGGAGTTTTGTAAGCAGTTTAATGCTCGTACTCAAGATAAAATGGGTAAGGTAGTTCCGGTCGTTATCACTGTTTATGGTGATAAGTCCTTTGACTTTGTTCTCAAAACACCACCAGCGGCGGTACAAATCATCGAGCACACAAAAATTAAAAAAGGTTCTTCTGAGCCGAATCGTGTTAAAGTTGGTTCCATTTCTTGGGATCAAGTACGCATGATTGCGGAAGACAAGTTACCTGATTTAAATTGTTTTACCGTTGATGCAGCAATGCGAATGGTTGCGGGAACGGCAAGAAGTATGGGGGTAACCGTTAAAGGTGGAGACGCTCCTAAATCCAAATAATTTAATGTTATGAAAAGAGTTTCTAAAAAAAGAAAAGAGGTCTTGTCAAAATTTGATTTGACAAAAGCCTACACTCTATCTGAAGCATGTGATTTGGTGAAGGGAATTTCTACAACCAAATTCGATGCCTCTGTAGATATCTGTGTTCGTTTGGGGGTTGATCCTCGTAAAGCGAATCAAATGGTACGTGGAACTGTTGCATTGCCTCATGGAACTGGTAAGGATATTAAAGTACTTGTACTTTGTACTCCAGACAAGGAAAAAGAAGCAATCGACGCAGGTGCAGAATACGTGGGATTGGACGACTACATTGAGAAAATCAAAGGTGGTTGGACAGACATCGACGTAATTATTACAATGCCTTCAGTTATGGGTAAAGTAGGTGCACTAGGTAGAGTTCTTGGACCACGTGGTTTAATGCCTAACCCGAAAACTGGAACAGTAACCATGGAAATTGGTAAAGCTGTAACAGAAGTGAAAGCTGGTAAAATCGACTTTAAAGTTGATAAATACGGTATCATTCACTCTTCGGTAGGGAAAGTTAGTTTTGAAGGAGACAAAATTCGCGAAAACGCGCATGAGTTGATTCAAACACTAGTGAAGTTAAAACCATCTGCTGCAAAAGGTACTTATATTAAAAGTATCTACCTGAGCTCAACGATGAGTCCAGGGATACAAATTGACGCGAAGTCTGTTACTGCTTAATACTTAAAGAAATGACAAGAGAAGAAAAAGCACAGTACATCAGCGATTTGGCGGCAGAATTAACTGCTAACAATGTGTTGTATCTAGCAGACACAGCAGAATTAACAGTAGAGACAGTAAACGCTTTACGTAGAAGATGTTTTCAATCAAACATCTCCATGCGTGTAGTGAAAAATGCATTGCTTCAAAAAGCGATGGACCAAGTAGAAGGGAAAGATTTCGGTGCATTGAGAGATGTATTGAAAGGATCAACTTCTGTGATGTTCAGCGAAGTAGCAAATGCTCCAGCAAAATTGATCGCAGATTTTCGTAAGAAATCTCCGAAACCAATTCTTAAAGGAGCCTACATTGATGAAGCAGTTTTCGTTGGCGATAACCAATTATCAGTTCTTGAATCACTGAAAAGTAAAGAAGAATTGGTTGGGGAAATCATCGGAATGTTGCAAAGTCCTGCTCAAAATGTATTGTCTGCTCTTAAAGGTTCTGGTAGTACAATCGCTGGAATCCTTAAAACGCTCGAAGAACGAGCATAAATTATTAATAATAACCTATTTAAATTAAAATAAAATGGCTGATTTAAAGCAAATTGCAGAAACGTTAGTTAACCTTACAGTAAAAGAAGTAAGCGAGTTAGCAACAATTTTAAAAGATGAATACGGAATCGAACCAGCTGCTGCTGCTCCAGTAATGATGGCCGGTGGTGCTGCTGCTGGTGGTGGTGAAGCTGCTGCTGAGAAAACTGAATTCGACGTTATCTTGAAAGCTGGTGGTGCAAACAAACTAGCAGTAGTTAAACTTGTGAAAGAATTGACTGGTAACGGATTGAAAGAATCTAAAGACCTAGTTGATGCTGCTCCTGCAACATTGAAAGAAGGAGTATCTAAAGACGAAGCTGAAGGACTTAAAAAGTCTTTGGAAGAAGCTGGAGCTGAAGTAGAGATTAAGTAATTAATCCCACAATATACAGGAAAGGCACCGCTATTTTAGCGGGTGCCTTCTCCTGTTTTTTCGCATGTTGATTTTGACAGAATAATCGAATAACTAAAAAATAAAAGCCTTGGCAACATCAAATAATTCAACCCGAATTAATTTTGCTTCAAGCAAAAATCAATTTGAATATCCAGATTTCCTGGAGATTCAATTAAAATCCTTCCAGGAATTCTTCCAGTTGGAAACAACACCGGAGAATCGCGAAAGTGAAGGACTTTTTAAAGTTTTCGCAGAAAACTTCCCAATTACCGATACAAGAAATCAATTTGTATTAGAGTTTTTGGATTACTTTATCGATCCACCAAGATATTCCATCGAAGAGTGTATCGAACGCGGATTGACTTACAGTGTTCCGTTAAAAGCAAAATTGAAATTATATTGTACTGACCCTGAGCACGAGGATTTCGAAACCATCGTTCAGGATGTGTATTTAGGTACAATTCCTTATATGACTCCTAAGGGGTCTTTCGTTGTAAATGGTGCTGAGCGCGTAATCGTTTCCCAATTACACCGTTCACCAGGTGTGTTCTTCGGTCAAAGCCGTCACGCAAATGGTACAAAATTGTACTCTGCTCGTATTATTCCATTCAAAGGTTCTTGGATTGAGTTCGCGACAGATATCAATAACATCATGTATGCTTACATCGATCGTAAGAAAAAATTGCCTGTAACAACATTGTTCCGCGCAATTGGATACGAAACAGATCGTGATATCCTCGAAATTTTCGGATTGGCTGATGAAGTCAAGGTCAATAAAGCCAATTTGAAAAAATTAGTTGGACGTCGTTTGGCTGCACGTGTGTTAAAAACATGGATTGAAGATTTCGTTGATGAAGATACTGGAGAAGTTGTTTCTATCGAACGTAACGAGGTCATTTTAGATCGTGAATTAGTAATCGGTGAAGAGCATTTAGATTCCATCATGGATTCTGGTGCAAAATCATTGATTTTACATAAAGAAGATGGAAATTCTACGGATTACACCATCATCTACAATACCTTACAAAAGGATACTTCCAACTCTGAAAAAGAAGCGGTTGAACACATTTACCGTCAATTACGTAACGCAGATCCGCCCGACTATGAAACAGCAAAAGGTGTATTTGAGAAATTATTCTTCTCAGATGCTCGTTATGATTTAGGTGAGGTTGGACGTTTCCGTTTGAATAAAAAATTAGGATTAGATGATTCTGAAGAATCACGCGTTCTGACTAAAACGGATATCATTAATATCATTAAATATTTGATCGAGTTGATTAACTCGAAAGCAGATATCGATGATATTGATCACTTGTCAAACCGTCGTGTTCGTACGGTTGGTGAGCAATTGTACGCGCAATTCGGTGTTGGACTTGCAAGAATGGCAAGAACAATTCGTGAGCGTATGAACGTTCGTGATAATGAGGTATTTACTCCAATTGACTTGATCAACGCGAAAACACTTTCGTCTGTAATCAATTCATTCTTTGGAACGAATCAGTTATCTCAGTTCATGGATCAAACCAATCCACTTTCTGAAGTAACACACAAACGCCGCTTGTCGGCACTCGGACCAGGAGGACTTTCTCGTGAAAGAGCAGGATTTGAGGTACGTGACGTTCACTACACACACTACGGTCGTCTTTGTACGATTGAAACTCCAGAAGGACCAAACATTGGTTTGATTTCTTCATTGTGTGTATTTGCGAAAGTGAATAAACTTGGATTCATTGAAACGCCTTACCGTCGAGTTGAAAACGGAAAAGTGGTATTAAACGAAGAACCAGTTTACTTAGCAGCTGAGGAAGAAGATGCAAAAATGATCGCACAAGCGAATGCTGTGATGGATGATAAAGGGAACTTCTTATCAGATGTGGTGAAAGCGCGTTTCGAAGGTGACTTCCCAGTGGTTGCGCCGAAAGATTTGAATTTGATGGACGTTGGAGCCAATCAAATTGCATCGATTGCCGCTTCATCTATTCCATTCTTGGAGCATGATGATGCCAACCGTGCATTGATGGGATCAAACATGCAACGTCAAGCAGTTCCATTATTACGTCCAAATTCTCCAATCGTTGGAACAGGAATTGAGCGTTTGGTTGCACGTGATTCACGTGTATTAATCAACGCTGAAGGAACGGGTACAGTGGAGTATGTGGATGCGAATGAAATCGTTATTCGATACGATTGGAACGAAGAAGATAAATTAGTGAGTTTCGATAGCGAAGTAACACGTTACGGATTAACGAAATTCATGAAAACAAACCAAAGTACATGTATCAACTTGAAACCAATTGTTCAAAAGGGCGATCGAGTGGAGAGAGGTCAAGTACTTTGTGAAGGTTATGCAACACAAGCTGGAGAGTTGGCGTTAGGTCAAAACTTGAAAGTGGCGTTCATGCCTTGGAAAGGATATAACTTTGAGGATGCGATCGTAATCTCTGAGAAAGTTGTACGCGACGATATCTTTACGTCTGTTCACATTGATGAATATTCATTAGAAGTGCGTGACACAAAACGTGGAATGGAAGAATTAACTTCTGATATTCCAAACGTAAGTGAAGAAGCAACAAAAGACTTAGATGAAAATGGATTGATCCGCATTGGAGCGGAAATCAAAGAAGGAGACATCCTGATTGGAAAAATTACACCGAAAGGTGAAACAGATCCATCTCCAGAAGAGAAATTGTTACGTGCGATCTTTGGTGACAAAGCAGGTGATGTGAAAGATGCTTCATTGAAAGCTGGACCGTCATTACGTGGAGTAGTTATCGAGAAAAAATTATTCTCTCGTGCCATTAAAGACCGTAAATCAAAATCTCAGGATAAACCTATCTTAGAAACAATCGATGCAGAATACCAAAAGGATTTTGCTGACTTGAAAGAGAAATTAGCTGAAAAATTAGTGACTATCTTAGGAGAGCACAAATCTGCAGGTGTATTTAACAACTTCAAGGAAGAGTTGATTAAGAAAGGAACGAAGTTTACAGTGAAAGCATTGATGGCGTTAGATTATTCTATCGTTAATCCATTGAACTGGACTTCTGACGCGAAAATCAATCAATTGATTAGTCGTGTTATCCACAACTTTAACATCAAAGCAAACGATTTACTAGGAAACTACAAACGTCGTAAATTCCATATTTCTGTTGGAGATGAACTTCCAGCTGGAATCGTGAAATTGGCGAAAGTTTATGTGGCTAAGAAACGTAAATTGAAAGTGGGAGATAAAATGGCGGGACGTCACGGAAATAAAGGAATCGTAGCGAACATCGTTCGTCAAGAGGACATGCCTTTCCTTGAAGACGGAACACCAGTTGATATCGTATTGAATCCACTTGGTGTACCTTCTCGTATGAACCTTGGACAGATTTACGAAACTGTACTTGGTTGGGCAGGTGAAAAATTGGGTATGAAGTTCGCGACGCCAATTTTTGATGGTGCTAAACCATCTGAAATTGATGAATGGACAGAAAAAGCAGGTGTTCCTAAGTCAGGTAAAACTTACTTGTACGATGGAGGAACTGGTGAGCGTTTCCACCAACCGGCAACGGTAGGGGTAATCTACATGTTGAAACTTTCTCACATGGTTGATGACAAAATGCACGCACGTTCTATCGGACCATACTCATTGATTACACAACAGCCACTTGGTGGTAAAGCACAATTCGGAGGTCAGCGTTTTGGTGAGATGGAGGTTTGGGCATTGGAAGCATTCGGTGCAGCTAATATCCTTCAAGAAATCTTGACGGTTAAATCTGATGACGTGATGGGTCGTGCGAAAGCATACGAAGCAATCGTGAAAGGTGATAACATTCCTGAACCAGGAATTCCTGAATCTTTCAACGTATTGTTACACGAGCTTCGCGGATTGTGTTTGAACGTATCAATGGACTAATCGATTAATAACGAAAACATTATATAAAAAATGGCTTTCAAAAGAGAAATACCAAAAAAACAAAGTAGCTTCAATAAAATCACCATTTCATTGGCTTCTCCAGAAATTATTTTGGAGCATTCAAGTGGTGAGGTATTAAAGCCTGAAACAATCAACTACCGTACGTACAAACCAGAGCGTGACGGATTGTTCTGCGAGCGCATTTTTGGTCCAGTTAAAGACTACGAATGTCACTGTGGAAAATACAAACGTATTCGTTATAAAGGAATCGTATGTGACCGTTGTGGTGTTGAAGTAACAGAGAAAAAAGTACGTAGAGAGCGTATGGGTCACATTTCATTGGTGGTTCCAGTTGCGCATATTTGGTACTTCCGTTCATTACCGAACAAAATTGGTTACTTATTAGGTTTACCTACGAAGAAACTTGATCAAATTATCTATTACGAGCGTTATGTAGTGATCAATGCAGGTGCTGCTTTGACATTGGATAATGTGAATTTGAAAAAATACGATTTCTTAACTGAGGAAGAGTACTTAGATATTTTAGATGCATTGCCAAAAGAAAACCAATATTTGGAGGATTCAGATCCAAATAAATTTGTGGCAAAAATGGGAGCTGAAGCGTTATACGACTTATTGAAGGATTTAAATCTGGAAGAATTATCGTACACACTTCGTGACCAAGCAGAAAATGAAACATCTGTTCAACGTAAAAATGAAGCGTTAAAACGTCTTCAAGTGGTTGAAGCGATGAAGGATTCTCAAACACGCATCGACAACCGTCCAGAGTGGATGATTGTGAAAGTTGTACCAGTGATTCCACCTGAATTACGTCCATTAGTTCCACTAGATGGAGGACGTTTTGCAACGTCGGATTTAAATGACTTGTACCGTCGTGTGATTATCCGTAACAACCGTTTGAAACGATTAATCGAAATCAAAGCGCCAGAAGTAATCTTGCGTAATGAGAAACGTATGTTGCAAGAATCGGTTGATTCCTTGTTCGATAACTCGAGAAAATCAAGCGCTGTTAAGACAGAATCAAACCGTGCGTTGAAATCACTTTCTGATTCATTGAAAGGTAAACAAGGTCGTTTCCGCCAAAACTTACTTGGAAAACGTGTGGATTATTCAGCTCGTTCAGTTATTGTTGTTGGACCAGATTTGAAATTACATGAATGTGGTTTACCAAAAGACATGGCAGCGGAACTATACAAACCGTTTATCATTCGTAAAATGATTGAACGCGGTATCGTGAAAACGGTTAAATCTGCAAAGAAAATCGTTGATCGCAAAGAGCCAGTTGTTTGGGATATTCTAGAAAATGTATTGAAAGGCCACCCAGTTCTATTGAACCGTGCCCCTACACTTCACCGTTTGGGTATCCAAGCATTCCAACCGAAATTAATTGAAGGAAAAGCAATTCGTCTACACCCATTGGTTACGACAGCCTTCAACGCCGATTTCGATGGTGACCAGATGGCCGTTCACTTACCATTAGGTAATGCGGCAATTTTGGAAGCGCAAATGTTGATGTTGGCATCACATAATATCTTGAATCCAGCTAATGGGGCGCCGATTGCGGTACCATCTCAGGATATGGTCTTGGGTCTTTACTATATCACAAAAGGAAAATTATCCGTAGAAGGTGATATCGTGAAAGGCCAAGATGGAATTTTCTACTCTCCGCAAGAAGTAATCATTGCCTACAATGAGAAAAAACTTGATTTGCACGCGCGTATCAAAGTTAAATCGTATGATTTAGGTAAAAGCGGTGAGCCAGAATTGATGTTGATCGAAACGACTTGTGGTCGTGTAATGTTCAACGAGAAAGTTCCAAGAGAAGTAGGTTACATCAACGATGTATTGACGAAAAAAGCACTTCGTGATATCATTGGTGAAGTATTGAAAATCTGTGGTACTTCCAGAACAGCACAATTCTTGGATGATATCAAAGGACTTGGATACGAGATGGCCTTCAAAGGTGGTCTATCATTCAACCTTGACGATATCATTATCCCGAAAGAAAAAGAAGTTTTAGTTGGTAAAGCTGAAAATGAAGTGAAAGAAGTCATGATGAACTACAACATGGGTCTTATCACAAACAATGAGCGTTACAACCAAATCATTGATATTTGGACACATACAAACTCACGCTTGACTGCGACATTAATGGATCAATTGCAAACGGATCGTCAAGGATTCAATTCAATTTACATGATGTACGATTCAGGAGCTCGTGGATCTAAAGAACAGATTCGTCAGCTTTCTGGAATGCGTGGATTGATGGCGAAACCACAAAAATCTGGTGCGTCAGTTCAAGAAATTATCGAGAACCCGATCCTTTCGAACTTTAAAGAAGGACTTTCGATTCTTGAGTACTTTATCTCCACTCACGGTGCACGTAAAGGTTTGGCCGATACTGCCCTTAAAACAGCCGATGCAGGTTATTTAACACGTCGTTTGGTGGATGTTGCTCAAGATGTGGTGATTAATTCAAATGATTGTGGAACACTTCGTGGAATCGTTGCTACGGCATTGAAGAAAAATGACGAGGTTGTTGAACCATTATATGATCGTATCCTAGGACGTACTTCCGTTCATGATGTATACTTGCCGGATTCGGATGAGTTAATTATTGCAGCTGGTGAATTGATTTCTGAAGACATCGCTAATACCATTTCAAAAGCAGGTATTGAAGAAGTGGAAATCCGTTCTGTATTGACGTGTGAAATGCGTCGTGGTGTTTGTTCAAAATGTTACGGACGTAACTTGGCAAATCACCGCCTTGCTCAACGCGGAGATTCAGTTGGTGTCGTTGCTGCTCAATCAATTGGTGAGCCAGGAACTCAGTTGACACTTCGTACATTCCACGTTGGGGGTACTGCATCGAACATCGCAGACATCTCTGACTTGAAAGCAAAAGCGAATGGTAAATTGGAGATCGATGAGTTAAGAACTATCGAACGTAAAAATTCAGATGGCACAAAACAAGTAATTGTTGTTGGACGTTCAGCTGAATTGAAAATCACGGATGAGAAAACAGGAATCACTGTTATGACAGCGAACATTCCTTATGGATCTGAATTGATGGTTTCGAATGAAATGAAAATCAAAAAAGGTGATGTGATTTGTAAATGGGATCCATACAATGCCTTAATCGTATCAGAAGTTTCTGGTAAGGTGGTATTTGATGGCATCATTGAAAACATTACTTACCGCGAAGAAGTCGATGAGCAAACTGGATTTACAGAAAAAGTCATCATCGAATCTCGTGATAAAAAGAAAAGTCCAGCAATCCATGTGATTGATGCAAAAACGAAAGAAGTTTTACGTGAATACTCTATTCCGGTGAATGCGCACATTTCAGTAGCTGAAGGTGACAAAATCGAGGCAGGGGATATCATGGTGAAAATTCCACGTATGGCTGGAAAAACAGGGGATATCACCGGAGGTCTTCCACGTGTAACTGAGTTATTCGAGGCAAGAAATCCATCAAATCCAGCAGTTGTTTCTGAAATCGATGGAACAGCAGCATTTGGAAATGTGAAACGTGGTAACCGTGAAATTATCATCACATCGAAATTGGGCGAAGTAAGAAAATACTTAGTTCCACTTTCTAAACACATCCTTGTACAACAAAATGACTTCGTACGTGCTGGTCAACCATTATCTGATGGGGCAATCACTCCGAACGATATCTTGAACATCGAAGGACCAACGAAAGTACAAGAGTACATCGTAAATGAAATCCAAGAGGTTTACCGTCTACAAGGGGTGAAAATCAACGACAAACACTTTGAGGTTATTGTACGTCAAATGATGTTGAAAGCACAAATTATCGAGTCTGGAGATACGCGTTTCTTAGAAGGACAATCTGTTCACAAAGCAGATATCATGGAGGCAAATGATGCGTTATATGGTATGATGTTCGTGAAAGATGCAGGTGATTCGCAAGAATTGAAAAAAGGACAATTGGTTTCTGTGCGTCGTTTGAGAGATGAAAACTCTAAATTAAAACGTGAGGACAAACAATTAGTAGAAGCACGCGAAGCAATGCCAGCGACATCTACACCATTGTTACAAGGTATCACACGTGCTTCCCTTCAAACTCAATCGTTTATTTCTGCTGCTTCCTTCCAGGAAACAACAAAAGTATTGAACGAGGCTGCTATTTCAGGGAAAGAAGACCACTTGTTAGGATTGAAAGAAAACGTAATCGTTGGACATTTAATTCCTGCAGGAACAGGTGTGCGTGAGTACCAATCAATGATTGTTGGTTCACAAGAAGCTTACGATGAAATGTTGCAAGACGCGTAATCGTTTATAAAAACGCTAACTAAAAAAGGATGGCCAATTGGTCATCCTTTTTTTATGCAATACGTCCCCAGTTTGGACGAGACTTTAATACTTGTCGCATCCGTTGATTGAGTAAAATATTCTCTGGAGAAAGTAAATCTGGATCTTTATCCAAAATCGCTCTGGCTGTTTCACGAGCAAGCGTGACAATTTGGCCATCCCGAGCAAGGTCGGCCAACTTTAAATTCAATACGCCGCTCTGCTGTGTCCCCATTAAATCCCCCGGGCCGCGCAATTGTAAATCAACTTCGGAAATTTGGAATCCGTCATTTGTCATGACCATGGTTTCCATGCGCTTCATGGATTCTTTGGATAATTTCTCTCCTGTCATTAGGATACAATAGGACTTTTCAGCTCCTCGTCCTACGCGACCACGTAATTGATGCAATTGCGATAGGCCAAAGCGCTCCGCACTTTCAATAACCATGACTGAGGCATTTGGGACATTCACGCCGACTTCGATCACCGTTGTTGCTACCATGATTTGTGTTTCGGCCCGAACGAATCGTTGCATTTCTGCTTCTTTATCAGCGGGCTTTAATTTCCCATGGACCATACTGACTTGGTATTGTGGGGATGGAAAAGCATCTGTGATCATGTCGAATCCTTCTTCAAGGTTTTTAAAGTCTAGCTTTTCTGATTCTTGAATCAATGGATAGACAATGTAAATTTGACGGCCAAGTTGAATTTGTTCTTGGATAAATTGCAAAAGTTTTGGACGGTGATTTTCCCTGCGATGAATGGTTTGTATGGGTTTTCGTCCGGGCGGAAGTTCATCAATCACCGAAACATCTAAGTCGCCATAAAATGTCATTGCCAAAGTCCGTGGAATCGGTGTGGCCGTCATGATTAAAACATGTGGTGGGACAGCATTTTTCCCCCACATTTTCGATCGTTGTGCAACTCCAAAGCGATGTTGCTCATCAATGACCACGATGCCAAGATTTTTGAATTGAACGACATCTTCTAATAATGCATGTGTTCCAATCAGTATGTGGATGCTTCCATCCTGAAGTCCTTGATGAATTTCTGCTCTTCTTGCTTTTTTCGTGGAGCCAGTGAGTAGTGCCAATTGAACGGGCAGATCTTTCACAAGCTCTTTTAACGATTCATAATGTTGTGTGGCTAAAATTTCGGTTGGTGCCATGAGGGCTCCTTGGAATCCATTGTCGATTCCCATAAGAATGGTCAACAATGCCACGAGTGTTTTTCCGCTTCCTACATCGCCTTGAAGTAGGCGATTCATATGTTCGCCATGCAAGAAGTCCTTGCGAATTTCTTTCAATACCCGTTTTTGAGCATTGGTTAATTCGAAGGGCAAATACTCATTATAAAAGCGATTGAAAATTGTTCCTAACTCAGAAAAGACAAAGCCTTTCATTTTTTTGGATCGAATTTCTTTGCGGAGTAATAATTCCAATTGTAGGAAGAACAATTCTTCAAATTTCAATCGATAGCGCGCTTGCTTATATTCCACTTCATTCTTTGGCGCATGAATGTGAAGGTATGCTTGCTCACATGAAATGAGGTGATGTTCCGCTACAATATAGTCAGGAAGTATTTCAGGAATTTGATGCTTGATTTGTGGAAGCAACGTTTGAATCAGTTTGCCAATTCCTTTGGCATGAAGTCCTTTGACGTTGAGTTTTTCTGTACTTGGATACATTGCTTGTAAACCAAGTTCAGGACTTTGTTCATTCCATTTGCTTAGTTCAGGATGAGGAATCGTCCACTGTTGATTAAATACTTTTGGTCGACCAAAAAGAACGTACGGCACCCCAATACTTAGGTTTGCTTTCACCCATTGGATTCCTTGAAACCAGATTAAATCAACTGTTCCGGTTTGATCTTCAAATCGAGCCACCAATTTACGGTGACGACCAGTGCCTGTTTCTCCGATGTAGGTAATTTTCCCTTTTAATTGAAGGTAATTGTCCACCAAATGAATGTCACGTATGTCATGAAAGACAGAACGGTCTTGGTAGCGAAATGGAAAATGGTTGAGTAAATCTCGGAAAGTATAGATCCCAAGTTCAGTTTGTAATGTAGCAGCGCGTTGCGGTCCAACACCTTTTAAAAATTCAATGGGTGTGGAAAGCAAATCTGTCATGCGTCGAAAGTTCGTTTATTTCCAAACACCCATTTGACAGAATTTTTCAATTCGGTCGTCGATGCGTTTGGATGGATCCATTCCTTCAAGTTCGCTTAAGTAACTTTTGATTTTCGCTTTCACCGTGTCGAACATTTCATCTGGACTGCGGTGTGCTCCATTAGAAGGTTCAGCAATTACTTCATCTACCAATCCGTTTTTACGCATATCAGTTGATGTTAATTTCAAGGCATCTGCGGCAATTTCTTTGTAGTTCCATGAACGCCACAAAATGGAAGAGCAGCTTTCTGGAGAGATGACAGAGTACCATGTGTTTTCCAACATCACTACTTTATCTCCCACACCAATTCCCAATGCACCACCAGAGGCTCCTTCACCGATGATAATACAAATTACTGGAACTTTCAGACGCATCATCTCATAGATATTACGAGCAATCGCTTCTCCTTGTCCACGTTCCTCTGCTTCCAATCCTGGAAACGCTCCTGGTGTGTCGATGAAGGTAATAATGGGCTTATTAAATTTCTCCGCCAATTTCATTAAGCGCAATGCTTTGCGGTATCCTTCTGGATTTGGCATTCCGAAATTGCGGTATTGGCGCATTTTCGTATTGATGCCTTTTTGTTGTCCGATTAACATGACACTTTTACCGTCAATCATTCCAAATCCACCAACCATTGCTTTGTCATCTTTCACACTACGATCTCCATGCAACTCGATGAATTGTCCATTGGTAATCGCGTCGATGTATGCTAATGTATATGGTCTATCTGGATGTCTTGAAAGTTGAACGCGTTGCCAAGGTGTTAGTCCGGAGAAAACTTCCTTCGTTTTTTCTTGAAGCACTTGTTGTAATTCCGCCAATTGCTCTGACATATCTACATTCGTAGAATTTGCCAATTCTTTTGTTTGCGCAATCTGTTCTTCTAAGGCTTTTAATGGTTCTTCAAAATCAAGATATGTCGACATAAGTTCTAAATTGAGTATACAAAGTTAATTGATTTTATTTAACCTCGCTTTGCTTCATTGCAAGCGGTTTTTCTTCGCACGAAAAAAACTACATTTGTTGAATGATTTTATTTCCACCAGCAAAAATAAATTTGGGATTAAACGTCCTTCGCAAGCGCGAGGACGGTTATCATGACATCGATACGTGTATGGTTTCGATTCCTTTGGTGGATATTTTAGAAATCACGACTTCTGATCAATTTGAGTTCCTTCAAACAGGTCGGACCATTCAAGGGGATACTGGATTGAATTTGTGTGAGAAAGCTTATTATTTGTTAAAAGAGCAATTTTCCATTGGTCCTGTGCGCATTCACTTGAGAAAACAAATTCCGATTGGGGCCGGACTTGGTGGCGGTTCCGCGGATGCGACCTATACTTTATTAGCCTTAAATGAATTATTTGGCCTCCAACTTAGTACAGAAAATTTAAAAGAATTTGCCTCGAAATTGGGGAGTGATTGTCCGTTTTTTGTAGATTCTTCTGCGCAGTTAGCTCGAGGAAGGGGTGAAGTATTACGGAATATCACGTTGAATGTACCAACCCTATATATGGTTTTATTGAATCCAGGCATTCACGTTGGAACAAAAGAAGCCTATGCAGGCGTGAGTCCTACTGAACCTAAAGTTTCATTGGAAGAAATACTGAAGTTACCGATTGAATCTTGGCAGGAGTCGCTTCGGAATGACTTTGAGAAATCTGTATTTCCATTGCATCCTCAGATTGAAATATTAAAACAGGAACTGCTTGAAAACGGTGCCGTTTATGCGGCTATGTCTGGAAGTGGATCGAGTGTTTTTGGTTTATTTACCTCTGAATCCAAGGCTTTTAATTTTCATTCAGAACACCTTATTTACAAAGGTTTGTTTAAAAATCTCGGTTAGAAATAAAAAAACTATTTCTTGGTTTGCGTTTTTATTTTTATTTTTGAAGTTGTCAATCTGACACTAAGTATTTTTTAACCTTTTAAAAATTAGACTATGAAAAAAATGTTTACTTTTTTAGCTACGGTATTTATTAGCGTAGCATCTTACGCGCAGTTCCCTGCGGTAGGTATTATTGGATCTGCAGTTCCGCCTTATGACTGGTCTGTTGACATTCCAATGCAAACAATGGATGGTAACATGTACGCGCAAATCGTTACATGTGTTGCTGGAGACGTGAAATTCCGTCAAGATGCAGGTTGGACAATCAACTGGGGTTCGAATACCTTCCCTGCTGGAGTTGGTGTACAAGATGGTCCAAACATTACTGTACCTGCTGGTACATATTTAGTTGTTTTTGACCGTACAACTGGAGCTTATAACTTCATGACAGATTACACTGTAACTTACCAAGTAGATATCACTGCTTATTTGGCTGGTGGAGCTACATTGGCTGCAAACGGAATCCGTATCGGTGGAAACTTTGCTGACAACCAAGGTTCAGTAGCTGCTGGAGCAATGGTAAACTGGTCTCCTTCTGATGCTAACTCGGCAATGACAGACTTAGGTAACAACATCTGGTCAATTGATGTAACTTACCCAGTTTCTACATTACAAGCTACACAAATCTATAAATTTGTGAACGGTGATTGGGGAACAAACGAAGGTACAGATCCTGCGAACACAATCGCAGTTGACTCTTGTGGAACTGACGATGGTTCAGGTAACATCAACCGTACGTATGTATTGTTGCCAGGAACAGTTTGTTATGTTTGGGATGCATGTTCTGCTTGTGGAGCTTCTAACGTAGCTGAAAACACAATCAATAACTTGACTGTTTCTCCAAACCCAACAACTGAAGTAGCCAACTTCAAATTTGATGTAAACAATGCTTCTGAAGCGACAATCAAATTATTTGACTTAACAGGAAAAGAAGTTGCTGCAAAAACAATCGCAGTTTCTGCTTCTAACAATGTTGAAATGAACACAGCTAACTTGTCTGCTGGATCTTACATTTACAAAGTGTTTGCAGGTGACAAAGTTGCTACAGGAAAATTGATCAAACAATAATTTTTCTACACGTGATTGAAAGCCTAAGTTGAAAGATACTTAGGCTTTTTTTTACCTTAAACATTCCAAAATGAAAAAGTTATTCCTTACCGTAATTGCTAGTGCTTTTAGCTCAATGCTCATCGCTCAAGTTTTAGACGTGTCCCCAGCCTTTCCAACGGTGAACGACGTGGTAACCATTACCTACGACGCCACCAAAGGGAATGCAGCGCTGATTGGTCAGTCTCAAATTTATGCCCATGCAGGATTGATAACTACCGCGAGTACTTCGTCATCCAACTGGCAATACGTGCAAGGAAATTGGGGAACTGTTGATCCTCAAGTAGCTATGACCAATATTGGAAATAACAAACATACCATTACGATTGACATCGACCAATTTTACGGTTATCCAATTGCCACTACCACTGTACTGAAATTGGCATTTGTTTTTAGAACAGCCACTGGAAGCCTTGTTGGTAGAAACGCTGATGGAAGTGATATTTTCTATGATGTTTATCCAGTTAATGCAGGACTTCTTGGACAATTTTTTCATCCGGATAATGGAAGTATTTATAATTTAAATGATGCCATTACGATTAGCGCAGAGTCGAATACGTCTTCTGTTCTTCAACTAAAACAGGATGGTAACGTTCTCACTACCTTGAACAATGCAACGATTTTGGATTACAACCTAACCGCAAGCACACCAGGCACACATTTATTAGAGTTTGAAGTCAACGATGGCACTTCTACGATTATTGATAGTGTTTATTATACCGTGAATCCAACTGTAAATATCGCGAATCCACCCATTGCAGGACTCGTAAACGGCGTGAATTACATCAACGATACAACCGTGATTCTCCAATTGTATGCTCCTCAAAAGCAACACATTTATGTCATAGGTGATTTTAATAACTGGACACCAACTGCGGCATACCACATGAACTTATCGACCAACAATGCTACGTGGTGGTTGGAAATTAGTGGATTGACAGCCGGACAAAAATATGGATATCAGTATTTCATCGATGGCACCATGAAATTAGCAGATCCAATGAGTGCACTAATCCTCGATCCGAATAACGATGGCGCGATTAACGCAGCAACAAATCCTAATCCACTTCCTTATCCAACAGGTCAGACAACTGGATTCGTTACCGTGATGCAACCAGCTGCGCCACAATATACTTGGCAAAATACGTCGTATCAAGGTCCGGCAAAAAAAGATTTGGTGATCTACGAATTGTTGGTAAGGGATTTTGTGGCAAAACACAATTATCAAACGTTAATCGATACCTTGGCATATTTAGATGCTTTGGGCATCAATGCGATTGAAGTAATGCCACCTTCGGAATTTGAAAACAATGAAAGTTGGGGATATAATCCGTCTTTCCATATGGCTATGGACAAATATTACGGCACACCGGAAAAATTCAAGGAATTTGTCGATAGTTGTCACAACCGTGGAATTGCAGTTATTGTGGATATGGTACTAAATCACGCATTTGGACAAAATCCAATGGTGAATATGTATTGGGATGCGGTCAATAGTCGTCCGGCGGCAAATAGTCCTTGGTTCAATGCCATTTGTCCTCATGAGCCTTATTGCTGGGGTTATGATTTCGATCACACAAGATTGGCTACACAGATGTACATCGATCAAGTCAATAAATACTGGCTAGACGAATACCATATTGATGGATTCCGCTTTGACTATACCAAAGGATTTGCAAACAATGGCGCTTCTTATAACATCGAACGCATCAATTTATTAAAGCGCATGGCGGATCAAATTTGGAACGTTAAATCGAATGCGTATGTCATTTTAGAACATTGGTGTGATAATTCCGAAGAAATTCAATTGGCAACATACGGGATGATGCTATGGGGAAATGTTGTCAATGCCTACGAAGAAGCGGGAATGGGATACACGAGCACGTCAAATATCAGTTCGGGGATTTACTCGAATCGCACATGGACAGTTCCACATTTGGTGACGTATATGGAAAGCCATGATGAAGAACGCATGATGTATAAAAACATCACTTACGGAAATGCAACCAATGCGAATCACAATGCAAAGAACTCTTATGTTGCTTTAGGTAGAATGCAGACTGCTGCTGTGATTTTCTTAACACAGCCAGGTCCAAGAATGATGTGGCAATTTCAAGAATTGGGCTACGATATTTCCATTGAAAATCCATGTCGCGTTTGCAACAAGCCGATTCTCTGGAATTATTATACACAAGCAAGAAGACGTCAATTATACGATGTGTATGCTGCGACCTTAAAATTGAGAAACGAACATGAGACCTTCCGTTCGTTGAACTTTAGTTATTCCTTAAGTGGAGCAGTGAAAAAAATGAAATGTTCCGACCCGGCAATGAATGGCGTGTCCATCGGGAATTTTGATGTCAATGCGCAAACGGGTGCACCTAATTTTCATCATACAGGTTGGTGGTATGAGTACTTTACTGGCGACAGTTTGAACGTAAGCGATGTAAATGTAAACTTCAGTTTACAACCTGGAGAGTACCGAATTTACACAGATGTTCGTTTGGAAAAACCAACCATTACGGAAGCACCAGCATCCATCGATGAAATCATGTTGTCACAATTCGCCTTGAACGTTTATCCAAATCCAAGTTCGGAGAATCTGCACGTAACATTTGAATCAATGGATGTGAATCCTTTGGAGATTCAAATAATTAATGAACAAGGACAAATTGTCTACACCCAAAAAGGGATGGCAAAACCAGGAACAAACGATGTGAATTTATGGGTTGGAGATTGGTCTAATGGTTCCTACCACAGTTTAATTCGTGTAGGGAATAAGTATGCGAACGAAGCATTTATCATTCAACATTAATGAAAGTAACTTTTTTCATTGGGTGTTTTTTTTCAGCTCTTCTTGCTCATGCACAGTTGACGCATCCGGCCAACAATAGTGCGTTCATTCAAACAGAAGTAGCAAGTGTCTATGTGACCATGTCCCCAGTGGATGCCCAAACGATGGTGACAGACAGTGTTTATTCCGATTTCCCCTTTGTAGCCAGTGTGATATACGCGAGTTCGACTGTTCATGATACCTTATTAAATGTTGGGATTCATGTTCGGGGAAACACCTCGAGAGATGCCGGAAAGAAATCCTTCGAACTTTCGTTTAATAGCTATGTTCCGGGACGAAAATTCCATGGAGTTGAGAAACTTAATTTGAATGGGGAACACAACGATGTTTCCATTTTACGCACACGGACATCCAATGAAATTTTGCGTCAAGCTCAATTGCCTTGCTCGCGAACAAGTTATGTGAAATTATTCATAAACAACCAATATAAAGGGCTTTACATCAATGTCGAACACATGGATGAAGAGTTTCTTCAAAAACGGTTCATCAATGACGACACAGGGAATTTATTTAAATGTTATTACGGCTCGGATTTAACCTATCATGGAACCAATGCTTCGTATTATCAAAGCACTTATTCCTTGAAGACCAACGAAACGACAAATGACTATACAGGATTGATTCATTTCATCAATGTCCTCAATAATTCTACTCCAGCTAATTTTGTTTGTGACATTCAAGAAGTTATGGATGTCGATTTGTACTTGAGGACATTAGCCGTTGAAATATTAATCAGTCAGTGGGATGGATATGCCTATAATAAGAATAACTACTATTTATATCAGCGTCCTTCCGATGGAAGATTTGTTTTCATTGAATATGATTTAGACAACACTTTTGGCATTGATTGGTTTAACATCAATTGGTCCAATCGTTCTATTTATTCCTGGGCCAATGCCAATCGACCTTTGTACTCCAAACTTCTCGCAGTTCCCTATTTTAAAGATCGTTTCAATTACCACATGAAAGATCTGTTGACAAACGTGTTTATTCCGAGTAATTTGATTGGCACTTTACAGTCTACTCAAAACATGATTTCTGCTGCTGCGCTGGCGGATGATTACAAAAGTTTGGATTATGGATTTACAGATCAAGATTTTTTGGATGCCATCTCGCAAGCATGGGGTTCTCATGTCACACAATCCTTGAGCACGTATCTGCAGAACAGATATACATCGGCAAATAGTCAAGTACTTGCCTTTCAAAACATGCTAAATCCATGTACCAGTGGATTGACGGAGTTGAACGACATCCAAAACATAAAAGCTGTGAAAGCCTATGACATGTTGGGAAGAGAGATTCCCTTGGATGCAAAGAACTGTTTAAAATTGATTACTTATGAAAACGGCGAAACAAAGCAAGTGTATGAAATGGACTAAGTGGATCTTGATGCTATTTATTTTTGTTGTTCACTCAACAAATGCGCAACTATTGAAACATGTCGAACCTGCAAATTGGTGGGTAGGAATGGAGCATCATGAAGTGCAAATCTTGTTGCATGGAACCAATATCGCTCAATATCAAGTGGAAGTTTCTGGATTACCAATAAGCGGAATCATCAAAACTGAAAATCCAAACTACCTTTTCGTGACCGTGGATACGAAAGGAAAAGTTGCAGGAACCTATCCGATTAAACTCATCGACAAGAAAAAAGAAATGGCACATTTCGATTTCAAGTTAGAGGAGCGCATGCGGAATAGTGCACAACGCGAAAGTTATTCCGCTGCAGACGTCATATACCTTTTAATGCCAGATCGTTTTGCAAATGCAAATGAAGGACTAGACAAGCATCCCGATACAAGGGAGGAGACCAATCGTTCCAATCCAGGTGGACGTCATGGTGGAGATATCATGGGAATCATTCAACATTTGAATTACATCAAAGAATTGGGAGCAACCGCGATTTGGACAACACCGATGTTAGAAGACAACGAGGAAACGTATTCTTATCATGGGTATGCACAATCCGATTTGTATAAAATTGACCCACGTTACGGAACGAATTCGTGGTACAAAGAAATGGTTTTGGAGGCGCATCGACAAGGACTGAAAGTCATCAAAGATGAGGTGCCAAATCATTGGTCAAGTAAACATTGGATGGTGCAAGATTTACCAACGCACGATTGGATTCACCAGTTTCCGAGTTTTACGCGGTCTAGTTACCGAACGAGTACACAATCGGATCCGCATGCATCGCAGTCGGACAAACACGCTTCCGAGAATGGATGGTTCGACACAACAATGCCGGACATGAATCAGTCCAATCCTTTGTTGTTGACCTATTTAATTCAAAATACGATTTGGTGGATTGAGTATGCTCAGTTAGACGGCTTACGTGTGGACACCTATTCCTATAACGACAAAGAAGCGATTTCAAAATGGACGAAAGCGATAACTGACGAGTATCCACGTTTAAACATCATGGGAGAAGTGTGGATGCACAATCAAGCACAAATTTCCTATTGGCAAAAAGACAGTCCAATTGGTGCGATTGACTCGTATAACAGTTACTTGCCAACGGTCATGGATTTTACCTTGCAAGATGCCATGATGCAAGCATTCAATGAACCAAAGCAAGATTGGGATAAAGGAATGGTTCGATTTTACGATAACTTTTCGAACGACTTCCAGTACAAGGACCCATCGAATATTTTGGTATTCATGGAAAACCACGATACCAAACGCTTCAATGAATATTGTCCGAACATCGCAGACTATAAACTGGCACTGACGCTCATTTCAACGACACGTGGAATTCCGCAAATCTATTATGGTAGTGAAATCGGAATGAAAGGGAGCAAAGATCTTGGAGATGCGGATATTCGCAAAGATTTCCCAGGAGGATGGGCAGCTGATCGTCATACCGCCTTTTGCAGTAGTGAAGATGTAAAATGTCATGGGTATCAAACAGGGAGAACTCCGGAAGAGGAAGCATATTTTCAATTCACAAAAACCTTATTGAATTGGAGAAAGAACAACAAAGTCATCCATGAAGGAAAATTGATGCAGTTTGTCCCTGAAAACAATGTCTATGTCTACGCCCGCTACACAGAGCCAAACGAAATGTACGATATAGCTGGAAGAAAAGTTGTCTTGGTCGTTATCAACAACTCCACCAAAGATGAAACCATCCGATGGGATCGCTTCCAAGAAATCATAAATGGAAAAGAAGGAGGTGTAGATGTAATCACCCATCAAACCGTCAATTTTGATCAGAAAACAGCTGTCATTCCTGCCAAAACTGCCTATATTTTAGAACTCAAGTAACGATGAAAAACCTCATTTTATTCCTTTTTGTTGCGACCATTGGTTGGGGACAAAATGCCACACGTCAATTTGACCAGGTGAAGAAATCCACCAATGGGTATCAAGTTAGTGTGTCCGATGGTGTCTATTATTTCAGTGCTTTTTCTGGAAAGATTGTCGAAACGACCTTTATTCCTACCGGACAAAAACACCCAGTGAACTCGCATGCGGTTACTGCAAATCCGAAATCCGATCTGTTGACGATGAATCAATCCAATGGAATGATTATCCTCACAACGAATGAAGGACTCGAAGTTAAAATCACCAAAAAACCATTTCAGATTAGTTATTGGTATCAAAAGAAACCGGTCATTTCCGAGAATTGGGGTTATGAGAAAACAGAAGAAGTGGAAAAAATCCATTTTAATTTAACCCAGGATGAAATGCTGTATGGTGCTGGAGCACGCGCATTGGGAATGAACAGACGCGGATACCGCTTGCAGTTGTATAATCGTGCACATTATGGTTACGAGGAACATTCTGAATTGATGAATTACACGATGCCTATGGTCGTTTCGAATAAATGTTATGCCATTCATTTCGATAATGCACAGATTGGTTACTTGGATTTAGATTCCAAGAAGAATAACATTTTAACGTATGAAACGATTGGTGGACGCAAAACCTATCAAGTGATTGTTGGGGACGACTGGAAAAGTCTATTGTCTGAGTATACCAACTTAACCGGACATCAACCGATGCCTCCTCGATGGGCATTTGGGAACTTTGCGAGTCGTTTTGGCTATCATTCCGAAGCTGAGGCTCGAAATGTGGTGAATCAATTTCGCAAAGATTCCATTCCGTTGGATGCCATCATCTTTGATTTGTATTGGTTTGGAAAAGAAATTCAAGGGACCCTTGGAAATTTGTCCTTCTACACGGATTCCTTTCCACACCCCAAAGAAATGATCACTGATTTCAAAAATCTAGGAGTGAAGACTGTATTAATTACGGAGCCGTTTATTCTGACAACATCGAAAAAGTGGCAAGAAGCGAGTGATAAAAAATTATTAGGCACCAATGAACAAGGAGCGCCTTTCACTTACGATTTCTATTTTGGAAATACCGGATTAATTGATGTGTTCAAGCCGGAAGCCAGAACATGGTTTTGGGATATTTATAAAGAATTACACAATTACGGCGCACGTGGATTTTGGGGTGACCTCGGAGAACCGGAAGTACATCCTGCAAAATTGAAGCATGTCGTAGGTTACGCGGATGAAGTACACAATATTTATGGACACGAATGGGCAAAACTCATTTATGAAGGATACCAGAAAGATTACCCAAATGAACGTCCATTTATTTTAATGCGCTCAGGAAGTACTGGGACACAACGTTTCGGTATTATTCCATGGTCTGGTGATGTGAACCGTTCGTGGGGTGGACTGCGACCACAAATGGAAATCAGCATGCAAATGGGCTTGCAAGGTATCGCCTATATGCACTCCGATTTAGGTGGATTCGCAGGAGCAAATGATGACCCGGAATTATATGTTCGTTGGTTACAATATGGTGTTTTTCAACCGATTTTCCGTCCACATGCACAACAAGAAGTGGCGAGTGAAGCAATATTCAAAGATGCTGAAACGAAACAATTGGCTAAAGAAGCCATCGAATTGCGTTACCAAATGTTGCCTTACAATTACACCTTGGCTTTTGAGAACCATATCCATGGAACACCGTTAATGCGCCCAATTTTTATGGAAGATTCCAGCGCACATTGGTCAGATTCATTAGCAACAGAATACATGTGGGGGAGCGCGTTTTTGGTGAAGCCGATTACAAAAAAAATAGGGGAGAATACCCTGCCAATTGAAGTTGTGCATGCACCAGCGGGTACTTGGTATAGTTTCCATTCTGGAAAGGTATTGAAAGGTCAGAAATTATTGATGGATGTACATCTTTCAAGAATTCCTGTTTTGGTGAAAGGTGGTTCATTTGTCCCCATGTCGCCAATCATTCAATCTACCGAGGCTTACGCCGATTCTCTGGTGACCATTCACTATTACGATGGACCAGAATTAACAGAAAGTAAGGGAATGTGGTACGAAGATGATGGATTGACCAATGAAGCGTACGAAAAAGGGATGTTCAAACTGTTGCAAATGAACATGAGTCAGAACGCCAAGAAGACAAAATTGACCTTTCAACCAACATACGGTTCAAACATGAGTCAACATGCCTTTACATACGATGTAATGATTCATTCGTCTCGCATTCCCAAAAGTATTTCCATCAATGAAAAGAAAATGAAAGTGGAGGTGATTGACCAAAAAATCAAGCTACCAATGGCTTTGAAGGACGAGGTTCAAAACATTCAAATCAATTGGTGATAAAATTTCTTTGTGTCAACTTGACATTAAGAAAAATAAAAAATATATTTGACTTTCTAAAACGAGAATTTATAAACTAAAATTACTTCTATGGTTCAAAAAATTACACGAACTTTTGCTGTATTTGCAAGTTTCATGTTGCTTTCAATCGTTTCTTTCGCTCAAAATGCGAGCGTAAAAGGGATGATGAAAGATGCAGAAGGAAACGCATTGTACAACGCATCAGTCACAGTTGAAGGTAAGTCCAAAGGCGCCATGACGAACGAAAAAGGTTTCTATGAAATCAAGGGTCTAAGCGCAGGATCGTACACCTTAATTTTCCGTTACATGGGAATGGAAACAATCAAAGAAACAGTTGCTTTGCAAGAAAATCAATCCTTGGTGAAAGACGTTGTCTTACAAACGAAAGCGAAAGAAGAAGGCGAAGTTGTTGTAATTGGATATGGAACATCTAGAACGAAAGACTTAACCGGTTCTGCAGTAGTGATCAACGAAAAGAACTTTGTTCAAGGATCTTTGTCTACGCCTGAGCAATTAATCATGGGTAAAGTTGCCGGATTAAAGGTAACTTCTAATGATGGTGCGCCAGGATCAGGAAGTACCTTGAGACTTCGCGGTGGGACATCCATCAATGCAAGTAATGATCCACTCATCGTTGTGGATGGAATTCCTTTGGACAACGGTGGAATTGCCGGTGTTGCGAATCCATTGTCATTGATCAATCCAAACGACATCGCTTCATTTGTGGTATTAAAAGATGCATCTGCAACAGCTATCTATGGATCTCGTGCGGCAAATGGTGTCATCATTATCACAACGAAAAAAGGGGAAAGTGGAAAAGGAGCACCTTTAAAAATTGTTTTGGACTCCAAAATCTCTCAATCAACGATTGCGAAATATGCGGATGTTCTAAGTGCCGATTCATTGCGTTCATTGGTAAATGCACGTGGAACAGCTGCTCAAAAAGCGTTGTTAGGTGATTCGAGCACTGATTGGCAAAAACAAGTATTCCGTAAAGCCATGGTTTTGGATAACAACTTGTCTATTACCGGTGGAATCAAAAACTTCCCGTACCGTTTATCCATTGGAAACAGAAATGAAAATGGTATTTTGAAAAGAGATCAGTTTAATCGTACTTCTGTTGGATTAAATATGAGTCCAAGTTTCTTAAATAATACATTATTAGTTGAGTCAAACCTCAAGTATATTCAAACAAGCTCGTTCTTTGCTAACCGTGGCGCACTTGGAGCGGCATATTTTGATCCAACTCAACCAGTGTATTCAGGAAATGAAAATTACGGTGGATATTTCGAATGGGTAGACAACGGTAAACCAAATACACTTTCTGCTAGAAATCCATTAGGTTTAATCAACCAAACGGAAGATGTGAGTAAAGTAAATCGTGCTATTGCCAATGCGAAACTAACGTATAGCTTACCTTTCTTGGAAGGATTAAAAGCCATTGTTAATGTAGGAGGCGACTTCTCAGAAGGTACGGGACATGTCATCACGGATTCAACTTCTGCTGCTGGATATTACACAAGAGGTCGTTATTCAGAATACTTGTCCCGAAAAGAGAATAAATTGATTGAGACTTACGCTACGTATAATTCAGGTAAAAAATTCGGCGATCATGTCTTAGATGTGACTGCTGGATATTCTTACCAAGATTGGATGAGTCGTGGACCAAATAATCCAACGTACAATCAAGCAAAAGATTCGATTATTGGAGCGGCGTCTAGTCCATATCCAAATTACACGAAAAACGTGTTATTATCCTACTACGCACGTGCGATCTATAGCTATAAAGGAAAATACATTGTGAATGCTTCTTTACGTCGCGATGGATCTTCTCGCTTCAGTCCAGAGCAACGTTGGGGTCTTTTCCCAGCGGTATCTGGAGCATGGATCCTTTCGGAGGAAGAGTTCTTAAAAAATTCGAAAACAGTGAACATGTTGAAATTACGCGCTGGATGGGGTGTAACTGGTCAACAAGATGGAATTGGTGATTATGCTTACATTGGAAACTACTTCCTTGGTGCAACAACAGCTCAATATGCTTTCGGTGGACAATACTACCAAGTATTGCGTCCTGCTGGATTCGATGCAAACTTGAAATGGGAAACAACCGCGAGTTATAACTTAGGAATGGATTTCGGATTTAAAAATGACCGTTTCTCAGGTAGCTTGGACGTTTACCGCAAAGTTACAAGTGACTTGTTAGCAACTGTTCCAGTTCCAGCAGGAACGAACTTCACCAACATGATCCTTACGAATGTGGGTGGAATGAGAAATCAAGGAATCGAGTTAAGTTTGAACACAGGAATCATCGCAAAGAAAAACATGCGTTTGGATTGGATGGTGAATGCAACGTACAATCAGAACCGTGTGACACAATTGTCTCGTATCGCTGATACAACTTCTCCAGGAGTAATGATTGGTGGAATCGGTGGTGGAATCGGTAACACGATTCAAATTCACCAAGTTGGTTACCCAACATTTACCTATTATGTTTACCACCAACAATATGATTCAAATGGTAACATGATTCAAGTAGGCGAACAAGCAAATGTAGACGTGAATCACGACGGTGTTGTAAATACTTCTGATAAGTGGAAAGATACAAGTGCTTATGTAGACGTGAATCACGATGGAATCATCAACGTTGAGGATCGTTACTATGCAGGACATGCTGCTCCAAGTATTTTCTTAGGAACTTCTATGAACTTTACTTATAAAAAATGGTTCGCAGGATTCTCCATGAGAAGTGAATTGGGTGCAACAATCTACAACAACTTACATTCAAATAGCGCTACTTTCCAAACCATAGATGGTACGAAAAAATATTTGAATAACATTAGCTCGTTGTATTACCAAGATGAGGTTCAAAAAACAACAACGAACCAACTATTGTCTGACCATTACTTAGAGAAAGCAAACTTCCTACGTATGGACTTCGTGAACATCGGTTACCGTTTTGGTAAATTGAAATTCACCAACAATAAATTGGGATTGAACGCAAGCTTTACCGTTCAAAATGTATTCGTAGTGACACATTACTTAGGACAAGATCCTGAGGTGAATGGTGGAATTGACAACAATTTCTACCCACGTCCACGCGTGTACTCATTGAACCTAACATTTGACTTCTAAAAATGATAGCCATGAAAAAAATAATCGCATTTTCTTTTATTACAGTTTCCTTATTCTTGGTTTCATGTAATAAGCAATTAAATCAGTCGCCTAAATACGGATTAAACGCCGAGGCGGTTTACAGTAATCCAGATCAATACATCCATGTATTGGCAAAATTGTATTCTGGAATGTCTATGACAGGAAATCAAGGTCCTGCTGGATCAGCGGACATTGCCGGAATTGACGAAGGATTCTCTGCATACATTCGTGTATTGTGGAACCTGCAAGAACTTCCAACAGATGAAGCTATTTGTGGTTGGAATGACCCGGGAATTCCAGATTTGAATAAATCGCAATGGAATGCGGATAACGTTTGGGTGAAAGGAATGTATTACCGCATTTACTACCAAATCACGCTTTGTAATGAATTCATTTGGCAAGCACGCGAGGAGAAATTAACAACACGTGGATTCTCTGAAGCAAAATTAGCTGAGATTCGCACGTACCGTGAAGAAGCTCGTTTCTTACGTGCATTGGCTTATTACCATGCTATGGATTTATTCGGGAATGTTCCGTTTGTAACGGAAAATGACCGTGTAGGAGCATTCGAACCAGAACAAATTCAACGAGCTGATTTATTCAAGTACATCGAAGATGAATTAAAAGCAGTTGAAACGAAATTGTTAGATCCTTCAGCGGTTCCTTATGGACGCGCTTCAAAAGCAGCTGCGCAATCGTTAATGGCGAAAATGTACTTGAATGCAGAAGTGTATTTAGGGACTGGAAATGATCGTTATTCAGAATGTGCAACATACTGCGAAAAAGTGATGAACACTGGTGCATTTGCATTGGATGACCATTACCAAGATTTATTCTTAGCAGATAATAACACTTCTCCTGAAATCATCTTCCCAATCGTTTACGACGGATTGTACGCACAAACATGGGGAGGAACAACCTTCTTGGTGTGTGCTTCTTTAGGTGGAAGTATGGTGGCTGCTGATTACGGTGTAAATGGTAAATGGGGTGGACTTCGTGCAACAGCTCCTTTTGTTGACAAATTTGTAGATACAACACAAGATACTCGTTGGATGTTCTACACAGCAGGACAACAAAAAGAAATCACAAGCATGTCAACTTTCACAAACGGTTATGCGAATCCGAAGTTTAAAAACAAAACTTCAGCAGGGACAGTGGCGTCAAATAACGCAACTTCTCCTCACACAGACATCGATTTCCCAATGTTCCGCCTAGGTGATGTATATTTAATGTATGCTGAAGCGCAATTGCGTATGGGTAATTCAGCAACAGCTGTTCAATATGTAAATTACCTTCGTGAAAGAGGATACGGAAATTCTTCTTTCAATGTATCTACATTAACATTGGATGATATCCTTGATGAGCGCGCGCGCGAAATGCAATGGGAGGCAACAAGAAGAACGGATTTAATTCGTTTCGGATACTTTACAAGTGGAAGTTATGTTTGGCCATTCAAAGGTGGCGACGTAGCAGGTGTTGCTGTTCCATCTTACGTGAATTTATACCCGATTCCAACTGCGGATATCGTATTAAATAGAAATTTAACCCAGAATCCAGGTTACTAAAATTTTACTTGTTGATTGATGGAAAGGGGAGGTCTTCGGGTCTCCCTTTTTTTATTTTCAACTTCTTGGAAATTGTTCGATTTTTATGACACAAAAAAAACCGCTTCTTAAGCGGTTTTTTTTAATAAAATAGTCTGCAATTACTTAAAAGAAAATATCAAACTCACCAATTGGAACCGTTGATTTTTTCGTGGTTACACTCGCCTTTTTCTCTACCTTCAATGTGGCATTGGGATGTTGTGGGTCATTGCCAAGCACGTAAACTTGGTAGTCTCCATTGCGCAATCCTTTGAACACAAATGCGCCTGTTTCATCTGTAAGAACCATATCAGAATAGAATGACTCATCACCATAAATAATGAATACTTCATGATCACCTGCCATTTGTGTGTAACCTTGTCCATCTAACTTCCCTTGATTTAACACATCAATCGAAAACGAAGTCGTACCATTGTCCGCATCTGTAATCGGCAGATTGGAATTATACAAAATGTGAAGAATATCTTGTGTACGAGTTACGGAGAAAGGTGCGTTTGAAATACCAGCTAACGCCAATTGTGTTTTTTGAGCAATGTCGATATTCGAGTCACTATAATTAAACGAAACAGGAATGCCAATTCTTCCTTGTAAATGGGGATCTGCATCTGAAATCCATGTTGGATTCACATAGTACACATAAAAATACTGATTCGAATTTGCGCTATTCAATAACCAATAATCGCCGTGTTCTAAAGCTGATCCATTGGTACAAAGAACATCCATGTTTTCTGCTTGTCCAACACTTGCGACTTTTGTCCCTTTCACCGTTCCGGAAATAATGGACGTTCCGCCTACTCCTGCGGACTTATGACAAGACTGGGAGAAAAGTCCAAGACTCAAGGATAATAGAATGTATCTCTTTTTCATATTAATGTTGAATAATTAATTTAATGGGTGACATTGTCGCATTCAATACACGTAGAATGTAAATACCAGAAGTGTATGATTGAGTGTCAATATACTGGACATCCGCATTTATCACCTTAGATTGGTAAACGACTTGACCAAGTTCATTCAATAGTTGATAATGGTCATTCTCTTTTAATCCTTCAATGAACATGATGTCATGACTTGGATTCGGAAATACGCGTAAGGATGTCAAGGATTGATCGCCGATCTCAAGCGAATGACACGTGCCGAACATATTGGCGTCCATCCAGGCTGTTCTGGCGAGAATCCAATTTTTCATATAGGTAATTTCTTCCTGGTAGGTATTTCCCACATAGTTGTTTGGCCAAACATAAACCCCGAGAATAGGCCAGCGATTGTAATTGCGTGCAGCCGGAACGGACAACATGTTCGCCATGGAATCAATATAATGAATTAAACTTGTATCACTGAGAATACTGCTGCGTAAGTCTGTCCATCGACAGTTTACATTGTTTGCGAAAGTACTGTCTTGTAACATGCGGTTGAACCAAAATGGATTCATATTTGGCCCGTTTCCTGAACACACAGAATTAAAATTAATTTCCCAACCAGAGGTCTGTCCTCCTTGACAATAATTGGCATTTCCCCAACCTAAATTATAATCCCATAAAGGACCTGCGTATAATTTCCCGCCTTCACTAAACCTTTTTTTGTGTAAAAATGTCGAAATGCGATATCCATCTACGTTTTTAGATAATTCATTGATTAACAGATAGTCTATGAAAGATAATTCATCGGAATAAGCCCTAAATCCAGTCTGTGGGTCGGCGAATGTGGGGCTTTTCAATACCGTTTCCCATTGATCAACGTAAGTGTGAATGTAATTCAATTGCAATGGATGTAAAGCACTGATGTCTGGATCGTGCATTTGAAAATACATGGGACCCGTACTCGGTGCTTGAGCAGTATATGGGGAGGTCCACGCAATGACACCGCCCGCGGTCGTTTTATCTACTTTTAAAATGTAACCTCCTGTGAGTTGGTTATCTAAGGTATCCGATTCGTTTAACGGGTCAATGGTCACACGTCCAGGATTAACTTTGATGCGTTCCATCAAGACGTAAACGCCAATGTAGGAGCCGTTCAAAATGACTTCGCAAAGTTTTGTTCTCGGAGCATAATGCCCCATTTCTCTCCCCAATTCATAAGTCAGCACATTTCGAATCATGGCTTTGTCCGTATATGGCGCATAAAGAATCCAATCATTGTCGCTCGGCCAATCGAAGAGAGATACGTTGTAATTGACGGAGTCCGGACCTCGTGTTTCGAGTCCATACGATTTCATCGGGAATGAATTAGAAGATGAACCACGTTTCTCTATGGCAATTTGTCCGTAAAATTCATTGAATGGATCGGTAATGTGATTCGTGTTGTTGTCCCCATTAAAGATAATCCCCATGGTCCCATCGATTTTAGGTTCGTCGGGAATGTCCACGCCAAACGTATTCAGTACCACAATCGGCAAGTTTGATGTCGTTAAAATGACAGGTGGAACAAACCAGGAAGGAGTCGGACTGTTATTGATTATGGTGCTTGATGTACCAATATGCAAAAATGCACGTGATGTGAGATCAGCTGAACTCGCTGTTTGATTATGAACTTCAATACACAAACAATTTTGTCCTGAAACAAGCATTCCAATTAATTGGGACTGATTAAAATAAAATTGATCAGGGTACTGATTTTGATAAAGTAAGGCTTCATGTGAAATGGATGCCACTTGGTTGAACGTGGGTTGTCCACTTCCTGTTAGTCCGTTACGGGCAATTTCAACCCCATTTAAATAGGCAACAAATCCGTCGTCGTAATCGACATTTAAAACAAGTCCAACCACTTCACTTACATTGGAAATATTGAATGTAATCCTCGAATAAACGGAAATAGAATTGGTAGGAATGGTCGTGTTGTCATCGTTGTCACCGAAGCCAAATCCTCCAGGACCAACACCCCAAGAACTGGCGTCATAACTTGGGAAAATCCAGGTGGAAGAAGTCGTTGCATTGGGTACTTTGTAGGACCAATTACTATTGTCATTCACGAGGGTCTCCCAATGATCCAATTGGGCATCAATGCTGAGAATGGAAGAAATGAAAACGAAAAAAAGGAGAAGTATTTGCTTCATTGCACTAAGATACGGCATTCCTCTTATTAATCATAAATTGGATTCCAAGTCCGATGAAAAGGAATAATGCGATGAACTGTGAGATGACCCCTAAATAGTCACCATGTTTGGTATAGAAGGTTAATTTCTCAAGTCGAGGGATTGGATATTGAAAGGCTGCTTCTTTCCAATAGCCCGTTTCTTTTTGGATAAGACCAAACTCATCAAAAACACCGCTTTTTCCTGTGTTGGCGCTTCGAACCACCCAACGTCTATTTTCAATCGCGCGCAATGAAGAAAAAGAAAAGTGTTGTTTGTAACCGGGTGAATCTCCCCACCAACCATCATTGGTGATAACGGTCAGAAAGCGTGCTCCTTGTTTGACTTGTTTCGAGACGAAGTCGCCATAAATGGATTCATAACAAACGATCGGCGCTAGTTTTTCTTTCGCTGGAAAAATTTTTGGTTCCTTTTCAATTCCGAGTGTACCGGATGTCCCACCGTTTTCTATGGCTAATGTCTCCAAAAATGGAAATAAATTCGAGAAGGGAATCATCTCTACACCGGGTACTAGTTTGGACTTGTGAATGAAAGCCGGCTCACCCTTTTGGGGAATGTGTAAGGAACTATTGTAACTTTCGTAGTATATTCTTTGTCCAGGAATGTATACACTCGCACGAGAATGTTTGGTGTCAAATAATTCTGCAGTCGATGCTCCGATAAGCAATTCTGCCTTACCCCATTTTCTCATTTCAGCTTGAATCATCGAGTAAAACGGAAGTCCTGGCAAACGAGACTCGATGAATCCTTGACTAATGGCTGTTTCGGGTCCAACGACTAAATCAGTGGTGGAGTCTACAACGGAATTAGCAAGACTGAAAAAGCGTTGAAGTTGTTGCTCGTTGCTCGTTCCTAAAGCAAACTTCTCGTTGTATGGATCAACATTGGGTTGAACAACTGCTACTTTGTAAAGTTGTGTGCCTTTGAATGGCAAAATTGGCATTTTCGTCCAACTGTAAACAACAGGTAAGAGCATACTTAACATTGTTCCAATGAGCCACCTGTTCCATTTCTTCTTTTTCTGAATCCATACGGAACGAATCCATAGAAACAAGAAGATATTGACGGTAAGTACCCATGTGCTTCCTCCAAATACTCCCGTATATTCATACCATTGAATCCAACTTGGACGTATACTAAAAAAGTTCCCGAGGGTTAACCAAGGCCAGGAAAGGTCCCAGTTAAAATGAAAGTATTCAAAGCTGATCCAAAGTGGAATGAGGGTCCAGACTGCCCAATTGGACTTCAGTCCTTTCTTTACGAAATGAAAAAGGACAAACGTCAGCGACATGAACAAGGTGTTGAACACAAAGGCTAGTAGGGCGCCAACAAAGGAAGAATTCGCCACCCACCAAGTTGTTCCTAAATTGAAAACTAGAAAAGTTAAATAGCATTGAAGAAATAAGTGCCATCCACCTCTGGATTTTTCTTGTAAATTTTCAGAAATAAACAAGAGCGGAACAAAGCCAAGAAAAACGAGTGGTGTTATACTTCCCGTAAAAGGGAAGGAAATGCTCAAAAGGAGTCCGGAACAAAGACTCAATAAGTAACGTTGCGCTCGGGTGAAGTTCATGTAATCCGTTTGAATAAAGGTACTGAATTTAGAGGGAAAATGAAGGGAGTTAAAAAATACGGGCAAAAAAAAAGACCGCAATTGCGGTCTTTTCAATAGTATCATCTATTTCTTATGCGTTTGCAGTTTCAAAAGGAACTACAGATACAAATGAACGATTGTCTTTTTTCTTACGAAATTCTACTAAACCATCCGTTAAAGCAAACAATGTGTGGTCTTTTCCAATTCCAACATTGTTACCTGGGTGATGTTGCG
>JAHEMJ010000014.1:0-321665 GCA_024643725.1 Crocinitomicaceae bacterium
CCAGCGTCTTGAAGCTTTAAAATCGCAACGATTTGTGACTCCGTAAATTTTGAATTTTTCATACAATTTTTGCTTTACGGACTCTATTTCAAAACGTTTCAGTTTTTGGGGAAGCTTACCAAATGATTATACAAACAGTAATAAATGGCAATGTAGAATACATAATAAATCTAAATTCTAATGATGCAAATGCGGTCCAAAATAAAATCAAACAAGAAATTACTGATTTAAAAATTGAAGAAGTTCTAAAAGATACTTACGAACGAGTCGCATTGAGATTATTTCAAGCAAGAAGTAACATTAAAAGTAATACCGGAAATAAAGGGATTATTGAAGAATTAGACGGAAAACCTCTTAACATCATTTTTGACAATGACGAAACCAAAGAACTAATTCTTCAGGCTGAGATAAATCCATTAAAATCAATATTTATTGTTGACGCTATGATAATAAACGTTGATAAAAAACCTACGATTTATAAAATTTTAAAATTGCATGAAAGCTTCGAGATAGAATGACTAAGGCAAACAATAAAAACAACTTTTGAAAGGTGGTCATTAGCATTTTACATAAAGTTTAATATTGAATTGAAATTAATCAGCCCACATATACGTGACCCATACCCCCCAAAAAAAAGGTATTTCCACCTTTTTTCAAGAGCACCTACACCCTATTGAACAACTGCAATGCCCAAGTTTTGTAACGAAATCATATTTTTGGCAGAGAAAATAATCTAATTACTAACTTTAAAATAAAATTATGTCTAACACGGATCAAATGGGTGCATTCATTTCACTTGAAGAAGCTTCACAAATGACAGCTCGTTACAGAGCAACTATTCAACCGGGTGAAACTATTGCTGTTGCAGGTTCTAGAGAAATTTTTGACCAAATTTTAGCGCAATCTGGTTGCGAAGGTTTAAGAATGTACTTTGCTATTGAGCCAGACGGAACAAAAACATTGGTTGTAGTAGGTATAGATTCAGCGGAAAACGATATGACAACAGGTTTAATTGCTGAAAAATTTGGGCCTTGTCCCAAACGTTGCGCTGAGCCAAATGAATTAAATTCTTAATGTTGTTTTATAGCATCCTTGTTATTGTACTTTTTTCAAGTTGTCTTCCCTTAATTTTTCTTTGTAGGAAGCCAATAAAAATATTTGAATTTTATACTTCAAACAAACTTTTAGTTTTACTTCTGTTATCAAGGTTCATATCGGACATTTTAGTTTTTATTTTTGGTAAAGTTTATGGTAATTCAATGCCCGTTTTTTACTTTTCAATTCTTTTTGAATTTATTATTTTAGTTAATATACTTGATGGAATTCTAACCGTAAAATTCAAGAAAATCACCTTATTTATTGGTGTATTATCATTCATTGCGGATTTATCGATTACACATGATCTTTTCTCAGACAATTTATATAGTACAATCGTTACATTTGGTATAATCATTGGAATAACTGGGAAAATGATCATTTCTAACGCCATCTCTTCTCAAATGGAATTGTTCGTTAATTCCATTTTCTTGTACTATATAATAGCATTGACGTATACTTTCTTTCAAAAATTTAATTTTACCACAAATTTAATATATGATTTTGCCTTTTACTTTTTTGCACTAGCTACCCTTTTGTTCAATATTTCTCTTACTTATCACGTATGTACAGTGAAGCAGAAATAAGTTTATTGGTTTTTCAAATAATGCTTTTTACTCTGATTTTGGGTATCAGTATAATATTATTATCTAGAAAAAATAAAAGAATAAGACTGTTAAGTGCAAATTTGCTCAAAGAAGAACTTGAAAAAAAAGAATTGGAAAAAGTTGGCGTTGCTATTACCACCCAGGAATCAGAAAGAACCGAAATCGCACGTAAGTTGCATGACGAAGTCAGTGCCCTTTTATCGCTTGTTCAGTTAAATTTATCCATCGTGCATCAAGAAGCTCAAAATGGCAACGTCGATATCCAATCATTGGAAAAATCAACGAAAATGCTTGATTTGGGCATAGAGCAATTGCGGAGCATAACAAAAGGACTTGTACCACACTACTTGGTTAAATTTGGATTGGCAAAAGCATTGGAAAAAACCATTCATCAAAAGATGGAGCAACTAACCGCAAAGCACACTTTTTACTCTGAACTAGCCATTGACACACAAATTGAAGAACAAACCATGATTCAATTTTACTACATTGCGCATGAACTCATCACCAATTTACTAAAACATAGCAGACCTTCAAATGTAAAAACGAGCTTATGGAGTGATGAGGAAATTCTAAGATTAGAAATTATTCATGACGGTCTCGCACTTGAGCAAAAAGACTTTGAAAAATTTGCATTGGATTCAGACAGTCTAGGAATTATGAACATCAAATACAGACTGAATATCATTAAAGGTGAATTAATCTTTACACGCATCAAATCGGAAGGAATTATCAATCTCAGCACGAATCTTTTCAAAAATAATTAAGGATATGAAAATCAAAGTGGCATTGGTGGAGGATCATCACATCGTTAGAGAAGGCCTTGCGAGTATCATAAGTAAAATCCCTAAAGTTGAATTTGTCTTCAGCGCTGAAAACGGTCAAGACTTTTTAAATAAACTCGTTCAACATTCCATTGACCTCGTCTTTTTGGATCTCGAAATGCCCATTATGGATGGCATTCAAACATTTCGCACATTAAAACTAAATCATCCAGAAATTAAAAGCATCATGTTGACCATGCACAACGACAACGATGTCGTACTGGAGTTAATCAAAGAAGGCGTGTCTGCCTATTTGCTTAAATCAAGTACGATTCAAGAAATAACACTCGCAATAAATCAGGTCATGGAGAAAGGTAGGTATGTTTCTGAATTTGCAGAAAAAATCATTTTTGAAGAAATGAAGGAACCTAATAAATCCAACCCTCATCAATTCTCCGAGCGTGACGTGCAAATAATTAGATTTATTTGTGACGGACTTACAAGCAAAGAAATTGGAGATCGATTAAGTCTGGCCAGAAAAACAATTGAGAATGACCGATTAAGGATTTTAAGAGCTTATGACGTTAAATCTTCTAACGAACTCATACGCCTGAGCATACTTGATGGACTCTATAAACCAAGAACCAATCAAGAAATCTTGGAAGAGCTTCAACAAAAAAAAGAAGCCTCACAGTTGCGAAGATTCTCTAGATATAAATAGATCATACTCGATTTTTTTAGGTGATAACACCTTGTAATTTAAGGTGTCGTATTTTTTTCTCTGATAGAAAACTCAAATAGATTTGGTTCATTATTAACTAAATCTTTATTTATGACAAAAAAGTATGCCATTTATTTCGCAACACTCGTGCTATCTGCCGTGCTGCATCGAACCTGGAGCCAAAGCCAACAACATGTGTGGTTCCTGAAAGACCAAAACATCGATTTTACACAAGGTTCAACTCCTGTAATAAGCCCTATCCAAAATCAATTTGGTACTTCACCTTATGAAGATTATTTTGAAACAGGAAATGCTGTTCACGATTTGAATGGTGAAAGAATTCTTTCGGTAAATAATTCAAATGTTTATTCCAGATATGGTGCTATTGGAAATTTAGATCATTTTGAATATCCGGTATTTGATCCATGGATTGTACCTAAGCCAGGAAGTAGCTGTAATTACTACATTATTTATTCCACCAATAATCCCGTAATTAGTGAAAACACCAATTCATATTGTTATAACCAAGGTTCGATTAACTATTTTATGACTGAAGTTAACCTTTCTGGCAACGGTGGTATGGGAGAAATAGTATCAAATGGTATTGAACTTGACGCTTGCAATTCAAGTGTATACCAGAAACCTATGACTGTTTCTGTTCAAAATGCCAATGGAATACGTAAGATGTATATTCTCTCCAACAATTTAGGATCTGGTAGAACTTTAAAACGATTTGATATTTCATCTTCCGGGATAAACTTAGTTTCATCTTCAATTCTCCCAGCAAATCTTCAGAACTTATCTTCATTTGAGATGGAACTAAGTGTTGATCAATCAAAACTTGCCTTGGCTGATAAAAATTCGAACTCTATATATATAATTCATCTTAATGTTAATGGAAATATCGACTTGAATCAAGGGAATTTTCTTCAAGGAATAAGTAAATACAATATTGCTAGCGGTAAAGTTTGTACTGGAATTGAATTCACTAATGATAATTCAAAATTATTAGTGGGCGCCTTAAATACAGGGATTTACTTGGTTGATTTAATTTCCTCTAATTTTAATTTACTCCAAGGAACATTATACCTAGATAATTCAGTAATTGAGAAAGGCTTTAGTAGTAGTAATGATATGTCTTATTATTCGATTTCGAATGAATTAAAGTTATATCAGATAAAATTCTTTCCCAATGTTTTAAATCCACAAGTAACATTTGTTGGAGATGTAAATCCTTATTTCAACCCAAATACAATGATTAACACAATATATCACCTTCCACCTCAAATTGATGGAGAGAATTATGTTTCACAATTTCAAAATCAACCTGTAGAATGTTGTGTTGCTTCAAATAAATTCGATGTCTTACAGCTATCCATTTCATCTGATCAATCTTGGAATGGTTCTCTAAATCCTATTGTTAATTCATCGACAATCAATATCATGAATGAATTAAGGGTTGAATCAGGGAAAACACTTCAAATAACAAACAATATTTTAGCTTTTGGCAATGCCGGAAAAATTATCATTGAACCAGGTGCTAAACTCATTGTAAATTCATCTACCCTTACCTCTTTTGACTGTGATGGTTTAATGTGGGAAGGTATAGAGCTGCAAGGAAATGCAAATAGTGCACAAAGTTCGGCTGCTCAAGGCCAACTCATCATCAATAACAGTACTATTGAAAATGCACATCAAGGCGTAAGTGTTTACGCAACGAATGGTTCCAATGTTGATTGGACCAAAACAGGAGGGAAAATTACTGCAAAAAACACCACTTTTAAAAATAATTGGAAGGATGTAGCCTTTTTATCTTACTCATTTCTAAACAATAGCAGATTTACGTCCTCGCATTTTATCACCACTCAAAATCTTAAAAATGGTACAAACCCAGGGTGGCACGTTTCTATGTATGACGTTAACGGAATCATTTTTGAAGGCTGTGATTTTACTAATTCAAATCCTACGAGTTCGATCTATAACAGAGGAAATGGGATTAAAAGCGTAGATTCAAAATTCACAGTTACAGGGCTTTGTTTGCCTGCATTGCCGTCATCTGGTCCATGTCAGAATTTGATTCATTCTACTTTTGACAATATTGATTTTGGTATTGACGCCACAGGATCAAATCAAAATCAAACTGTTGAAATCTCATATTCCAATTTCAACGAAGTCATTCAAGGAATACAATTGACTGGTACACGAAATTCCAAAATATATGAAAACGCCATCCATTTAGGTACTTCTATAGATCCTAATCAATTGGCAGTGGGAATTTCTTTAAATTCATGTGAGAAACATGCTGTTGAAAATAATGCTATTTATGGACAAAGCCAATTATCTACTTCTTGGGGTATTGTTATAGACAATAGTAACCTAGGTGGTTTCTCAAAAGGGACAAATTTAGTTTACAGAAATGAATTACATGATTTAACTTATGGCATCACATCTTTTAATGAAAATGCGCAACTTGTTCAAAATGGTGGATCTACAACAGTAGTACCCGGAACAGGTGTGGTTTTTAAATGTAATCGTTTTTACAACGGAGATATTTCTGATATTACTGCCGTTGGGCCAGTTGCGATAAACCAAGGTATTTGTAATAGTTTATTACATGATCCAAGTAATAACGTATTTTCAATTCCACCAACAAGTCAAGCGGATATTTGGTATATGCCAAATAATTTACCAATGCGCTATTTTTATGATTACAGCACAAATCCTTCTATAAGAACCGAACCTCAGTCCAATCTATATAACCCTATTAACACAACACTATTAGCTTGTAACAATACCTTTGATTATTCAGAAAGCTGCCCCACCAAAAATTATCCTTTTGGAACTGCTACCATGATTAATTTGAAGGAAGATTATTTAGCTGAGATTGAACACTATTCCGATAGTATAGATGGTGGTAACAAGGCTCTTCTAATACAAGCGATTGAAAATGAAAATCCTATTATAATTTTCGATTTGTTATCACCTTTGAGTGGTCGACTAAGTGATGAGGTGCTAATTGAACTAATCAACGAAGTGCCAAGAATTCCATACGGTGTAGCAAATGACCTCTTAGGGCAAAATACTCCACTTTCAGAGAAAGTAAAATACGAGCTTTCAATATCAACTTTTCCAGTTTATTACCAATCTCAGCTTCTGTCTATACCTGGAGTGAGTCCATTTGATCAAATCATTGGCGAATTATCCCACTTTGAACATGAAGTAAGCTTATTGGGAAATGAATTATTCTACAAAATTATGGAGGATAGTACAATAACTGATAAGTTAGAAGCTATCACAAATTTAATTTTAAATGATCTAACGGAAGAAGAAAAGCTACGCTTTTTAATCGAATATAATATATCGCTTCAACAACAATCATTAACAGATTCCTTGTATTCTATTTACACTAGTACTTTTAATAATGCTGTTTACGCATCTTTCCAAGGTTTATTGATAGAAAAAATGAATCAGCCAGGAAAACTTTTGGGTGCAATAGCAGATACCAATGTACATAACCAATTGGTAAATTTAATAATAACTAACCCAGATTCAAGGGAGGCTAAAATTGCCAATAAGTTATTTGAATTTTTACTTGCACAAGACGCCTATTCAAATATTGATCATATTAATTATGTGAAAAGCATGAATATCCTTGTTGAGTCAATGCATCAAAAATCAAATCCAACTTTAGAAGTATTCCCAAATCCTGCCTCAGACATCATTAGTTTTAACCTGGGGTTAGTTGATAATGATCAAGCCATGGTAGAAATCACATCATTGGAAGGAAAGCCTATTTTTAAAGCAAAAATGAGTGCCAACAATACCTTCATTGATGTCAAATCTTTTGCAGCGGGTAACTATTTAATGCAAGTTACCTACAAAAATGGATTCAAAATGAAAGCTCAGTTTTCAAAGTTGTAATTTGAATTTTTTAACCAAGGGCGACAATGTCGCCCTTAAATTTAATATTATGAAAAACATTTGCCTATTCGCGTTTTTTCTAATTTCAATTAATCATTCATATACTCAATTAAGCTATTTCGGACATATTGATTTACCTAGTGAGATCATCACAAATGCAATACAAATTGAATCAACTCCCGATGGTGGATTAATTATCGCCGGTAACTATAGTAACTTGTCTTATCATAGAAATGTCTTTTTGAAGTTAGATAGTAATAATGAAATTGCTTGGGTAATAAATCAACCAAATTATTCACACCCTATGGGCTTAATCCCACACTGCTTTGTTGCAAGTGATGGCAACTATCTATTTAACGAATCTGTACCTAATGTAAATCCTACAATTGAACGTGAGTCAAAGATAAGTAAGTTCTCGCCAGATGGAAACTTGATTTGGGAGTATCAACATTCTACAAATCAGTACAATGAGCCATGTGAAATCATTGAAACAGCAGATGAAATTATAATGTTGGTTTATTCTATAGAGAATACTGGCACAATGCAAATCACTCATTTTAGCCTTGTTAAACTCTCCTTACAAGGCGATTATTTAGGCTCGGTTGTTCTTGATACTCTTATCCCTAGTAACTTGACTTACCCTTGTTATTCTGCAATAAATACAACAAATGACAATCATATTCTTTTGGCAGGGATGGGAGAACTACAACTTCCAAACGGAGTGATTAGCACTGTGAATTTTATAAATAAAGTAAATTCAAATGGTGATTTAGTGTGGCAATACGAAAACAATCCAATTGATGATATTTCTGAAATGATAACGTCATTGATTGAGCTTCCCTGCGGCGATATTATTGGGTTTGGTTCCTTAACAACATATGCTCCTATCTTCAACTATTATGCAACTGCAATTAGGCTTACAGAGACTGGAATTCTTATTAATTATAATAATACAACTGATTCTTTATCACACTTTTGGGATGGTGCTATTTATAACGAATGTGGTTATTTGGCAATTGGTAATAATACTGACGATAGTGTAATGCCAGCGATTTCCCCTCCCTATTTATTCGGGGCAAATGACAATGATATTAAATTTATAGAACATACATTTAGCCTTCCAATCATTGCAAGTGCATCGGGAAAAAGCATCTGTAAAAGACAAAATGGTTACTATGCTATTTTAATAAGCTTAAGTTTTCCAAATCAAGTTGTTTTCATTAACGGTGCCGAGCTTTCCACTGAAGAATTTACAAAAAAAGATAATCAAGTTGTTGTCTTCCCCAACCCATCTAACGGAATCTTTGAAGTTTCAAGCTTAAGCAATGAACCCATGCACATTTCCATGCTCGACCAACAAGGAAAACAAGTGGCCCTATTTGAGCTCAATGAACTTTCTTCTAATAACTCTTTTGACCTGAGCGAACAAGCACCGGGAGTTTATTTTGCGCATATTTCGCAAGGTGAAAACCAATGGGTGAAGAAGTTGGTGGTGAGGTAGTTTTTTTTAAAAAATCAATTATGACAGCTAAAACAAATACAAAAATGGATGCCCTTGTATTCATTGATACTAATATCTTTCTTGACTTTTATAGGATAAGAAAGACAAATGTTTCCATGAAGTATCTAGAAGAAATTGAAAAACACAAAGAGTTGATAATAATAAACTCTCAAGTGGAAATGGAATTTAAGAAAAATAGGCAAAGTGTAATTTTAGAATCATTAGCTGAGGTTAGAAAATTTGACGTTCCTAATTTAAGTGTTCCGATGATTTTAAACGACACAAAAACAGTTGATCTTATAAGTAAGTCTAAGAACGAGATCAAGCTAAATAAGAAAAAACTAACAGATAGAATTGAAAAAATTCTTAAAAATCCCAACCAAGATCCTGTTTATAAAAGTCTTGAGAAGTTATTCAGTCACAAATCAGAAATTAACTTAAGCCGAGAAAATAAGCTCAGATTTTCAATACGAAACCTAGCAAAAAAAAGATTTGTCTTGGGTTATCCACCTAGAAAGAAATCAGATAATTCTATTGGCGACGCCATTAATTGGGAATGGATAATTTACTGTGCACAAAAAACAGGAAAGCAGATCATTTTGGTTACTAGGGATACAGATTTTGGTGCAATTGATCCAACAGAAAGTTATTTAAATGACTGGCTCAACCAAGAATTTAAAGAACGAGTTGGCCGCAGGAGAAAAATTATTCTAACTGATAAGTTAAGCCAAGCTTTCAAATTACTAAAAATCCCAGTATCCACAGAAATGATAGAGGAGGAACAAAAAGTAAGTCAAATAATTATGAAAAATAAATTTCAATATCCTAATTATCTTGATAACCTTCAAAGGATTTTTGAAATTGAAACGGCTATCTCAAATTTGAACAAACTTTCCTTCCCAAATATTTCAAATAATGATTTGGATGAGAACCAAGAATAGTTTTACAGTAACATCATAATTATTCTCTTGGATTAATTGTCGAAAAAAATGTTAACTCATTTAAATTCTCAATATATCACTCTATTCAAATTTGAGAAAATGTATATGTTTACTAGATTATTTAGAAAACGCATTTCAAGTTTAAAATATGCCTCAATTCCTTCATCACGAGAATATCAAAAAGGAACTCCTTCATTTATTCAAAGAAGCAGAAGAAATTCTTTTTTTAGTTTCTCCATATATCCAGTTAAGTGAAGAGATGAAAAGATCTTTGAGCCGAAAGAAAAACGATGTGGCCTTTGAAATAGTTGTTTTGTTTGGGAAAAATGAACATAATTTATCCAAGAGCCTTTCTCGAGAAGACATGGACTTTTTTAAGCAATTTCAAAATGTACAAATTTTCTATCAAGCCGACTTACATGCAAAATATTACGGGAATGAAACGAAATCAATTGTAAGCTCATTGAATTTGCATCAATTTTCCGTGAAAAATAACATCGAGATTGGGATTCTTTTGGAACGGAAATTTTTGAGTCTTAATGGAGACAAGCAACTTGATACAGAAATATTTGAGTACATTCAAAAAGTAATTGAGCATTCAGAAATTGTATATGAACACACTACAAAACAGAAAAACTCATTTTTTGGACTTATAAAAGGTGAAATAAAAAGAAAAGTAACCTATGACGCCACAGAAATTGTTTATCAAAATGAACACCAAAAATCCAATAAAAGGGGTTATTGTATCCGTACAGGGGTAGAAATTGCGTTTAATTTAAACGTCCCTTTTTCCAAAGAAGCTTATATGAGTTGGTCCAAATGGAAAAACAAGAATTTTAAAGAGCAATACTGCCATTTTTCTGGGGAAACTTCTAATGGGGAAACTTCTTTTGCAAAACCAGTTTTACCAAAAAACTATTCCGCTGCAATGCGCTTGCAAAAAGAGATATATGATTAGTGCTTTGTGATTACTTTATAGAACTTCCATATGTAATGAAGTAAAAAAAGCGCAATAAACGAGTAAAAAAAATAATTGCTTAAATGGAACATTCGTTCAATTTTTTCAGATAAAACCCATAAAATGATTAGACAAGTCATGGTTGAATAATAGATCACATTAATGAGATTGAAATTTGAATATTTAATGACCGTTGTTCTGCTTTCTTTTCCATTTGATACTTCCATCCCTTGCTTTGCAAATAAGCCAATAAGATCAATATTCCTGCAATTAAAAAGAAAATGGATGCGAGTATAGTCAGAATTATTCCATCCAAAAAGACAAATGATAAGACGAAAGAAAGCACCAATAAAACACCGATATTTTCAGCATAATCATTTAATAATTGCATGAATTTCTTTCTCATTTTTTTTGTTTTTTAGCGGCTTATAAATTATTCAGACGAAGTTTAAAACGCAATAATAAATCAGGTTTAAAGTATTTATAAATTTATTAAACACTAAATATATGCAACATTTCGAATGTAAATTTGAGAATACCAATCTTCATCAGTTCAATAAATGTGTCCAATTTGCAATGGAGACAATCATTCAAGCCAATGATTCATGTGAATTCAAGGTGATAAGAATTGATAATCCTACACAATTTAAAGAACATCAAGGTAAATTTACTCAATACGGTATTTATCAAAATGAAATTACAATTGGTTATTTAGAAACATTCGTTGAGCATAATTTTAAGTATGTGGAAATCTACACAACACCTATCTAAAAAATCTTTAATTGCTTTGCAAGGTTGTTTATATTCACCATTAAATAGCTTGGGTCGATTTTGAGTGGTTCATTACAAAAATAGGACGCTAACGGAGGAATCTTTATGTTTTGAAAGCTCGAGATTAAAAATTGAATGATCATGAATAAAACGAATGAAGACATTAATATGCTAAAAAAATAATTATGAATTTTTGGGAAGATTTTGGGTTTTTTAAAAACTCGGTAGTATCTATGTCTGGTTATTGTACACAAATAGACCATTCAAAACCAATTTATAGAGCAAGAAAAAAGGATTTTAAGAATATAGATGACCATAAAAACCTCACTTACGTTCCAATAGAAAAATGCAATAAAACCGGTCGTGCGAATATCCCTTATCATCCTGTCTTTTATGGCTCATTTGATCCAGCTTGCGCAGTGACGGAAATTAACGTTAATAACGAAGCTGTAATATTAACGGAATGGCAATGGAAAGAAAGAGCTAAAGTAAGGACAAAATTATTTGCAAAAATTGAACATAGTGGTTCTCTGAAAAGGTTTAATATTCAAACATTAGAAGAATATATTGACGCTATCGATAAACTAAAAGGTCCCATCGAAAAAAATTATATGATTAAAGAAATGTTGAATAATTCAGCACATCTTTCCGAATTATTCCTAATTAAGGATGATTATTTTGCAAGTGCAATTTTAGGGTACGAAGAGCTGTACCGCACAAGACTAAGTATTGTAGAAAATACAGATGCCATCATTTATCCAAGCATTGTTTCGAAACATGATGTGAATATCGCCATTCATCCCGAAATTGTTGACGAATATTTAGAGCTAAAAAAAATATGGGAGCTAAATTCAAGTGATTTAGAAGACTTAAGGTTAATTTGGGAGTCTTAACAGAGCTTTTGTTAAGAAGTTAGTCATTGTGATCATTCCGTGGTTATTTTTGCGAATTCAGTTCATATTCGGAAACTAAACTGTCTACGAAACGTGTTTGAATAAAATCAATCCCCTACTTCCCGATACAAAACTTACTAAAAATCGAACCAAGTATATCCGTGTCCACATCAATGTGGCCCGTGATGTTTCCGAGGTGACGCATGGCGGTACGGATGTCCATGGCGATGAAGTCGCCCGTGGTGCCAATGTGCAGTCCTTCCTGGGCTTTGCTTAACGCTTCGTCGGTTTTTTGCAAGGACTCGTGGTGACGTGCGTTGGAAACAATCGTTTCTTCTTGGATCTTGAAATCGCCGAGAACTTTTTCGACCAATTGGGACTTCAATTCTGAAATACCGACTCCCGTCAAGGCACTGATTTGTAGGCTATCCGTTAAACGAGATGTGTCTAAATCAATTTTGTTGGTTAAAAGCAAGACGTGCTTCTCTGGATGTTTTTCACGTAGGTCGTGCACCCATGCTTCGGTTTCGTCGAGGTTCTCCGAGTCGGAAGCATCTGCCAAACACAGGACAATCTTCGCTTGTTGGATTTTCTGCTGAGAACGTTCTATACCCAATGCTTCAATCGTTTCCGTAGTCTCGCGAATTCCGGCGGTGTCAATTAATCGAAATAATATTCCGTCAATGTTCAAGGTTTCTTCGATGACGTCACGGGTCGTTCCTGCTATGTTGGAAACAATGGCGCGTTCTTCGCCAAGCAACTGATTCAACAAGGTACTTTTCCCGGTATTTGGAGCTCCAACTATCGCCACTGGCACGCCATTCTTAATCGCATTTCCCAATTCGAAGGACGAAGCTAAACGTCTGACCATCTGCAAGACTTCTGCCACCATTTTATTCAAAGCTGTGCGGTCCGCAAACTCGACATCTTCCTCCGCAAAATCCAATTCCAATTCGATCAAAGAAGCAAAGTGAATCAACTTCTCTCGCAACTCTTGCAATTCGTTGGAAAAGTTTCCACGCAATTGTTTCAAGGCGATTTCATGGGCATTTTTAGACTGCGATGCAATCAAATCAGCGACCGCTTCTGCTTGAGAAAGATCCATGCGTCCGTTCAAAAAGGCACGCTGCGTAAATTCTCCTGGTTCTGCCATGCGGAATCCAACGCTACTTAAAGCCTGCAAAATTTGCTGTTGAATGTAAATGGATCCGTGACAGGCTATCTCAACGCTTTCTTCGCCGGTGAAACTTTTGCCGTCATCGAACAGGGTCAACAATACCTCATCGATGCGCTCACCAGCCAAGTTGGATATCCACCCCAAATGAACGGTGTGCGATTTTTGCGCAGACAAGTCTTTAGAGCACAACTTCGACACCAAGGATTTCGCTTGTGGTCCAGAGGTGCGTATCATGGCAATCGCTCCAATGCCGTTCGCCGTAGCTAAGGCGCAAATGGGATCCGAAGTGGAAGTTTTCATGCCACAAAAATAAGGAGGATTCTTGACTTATCGGTTTAAATAACCGGTGTCGATCAGCGCGTTGAAAAAGGCTTTCAATTGCTTGCGTTCTTGCGCTGTCAATTGGAATGGAACAATGGTCTTGTTTTGCAGTGGATGTCCGTTTCCGCCTTTCACGTAATGATTCAAGACCTCATCGATTGTTTCTAGGCTTCCGTCGTGCATGTACGGATACGTCAACGGTAAATTGCGCAAGGAAGGAACTTTGAATTTTCCGATATCCAATGAATCGTGGTGAATACGGAAGCGTCCTTGATCGCTTTTTCCTTCGTAGGATGCGTACAATCCATTGTTCTCTGCGACGTAGGTCGTGAAGTATGGTGCAGGATGACATTTCGTGCAATACAAGGTTTCAGAAAAGAGTTTCCATCCCGCTTTTTCTGTTGCATTCATGGCGTGCTTATTTCCTTTTTGGTATTGGTCGAAGCCGGAATTCATGGACAACAAACTGCGCTCATACGCCGAGATGCTTCGGGTTAACACCCATGCATCAAAATCACGGTGGAAGATTTCCTGTGCCGCTTTTTGGTATGCGGGATCCGCTCTAAGTACCTTCATCAGGTCCTTCATGTTGTGACCCATTTCTGTTTTCTCTTGAATGGGAACAATCACTTGCAACTCCAAAGTTTCGAGATGCGCATCGAACATCGCTGTCTTCAAAAAAGCGGAGTTGAGAATGCTTGGGGAATTTCGTTCAGTGTGCTGTCCACGGATGCCTTCACTGACTTTTAAATTATCGGTAAATGCCCTTCCTGGCTTATGACAAGTCGCACAAGAAACGGTCCCGTCGATGGAAAGACGCGTGTCAAAAAACAATTTGCGACCAAGTTCGATTTTTGCCTCCGACTGTGGATTATCACTGGGTGTTGGAACGACTGTGCCAAGGTTCAAATCCAACGGACTCTTGCACTTTACCAGGGAAAGTCCCAAAAGGAGCAACAGTAAAAATGGACCGGAAAAACGGAGAAGTTTCATCAGAATACGACTACTTGCTGACTTTTTTCAGTTCCGGATGGATGAGCGTATTGAATAAAATACATACCAGGATTCAAGCCAATCCAAGTGAATTGTCCTTGTTCATTGGTAAGTTGTTGCTTGCGTACTATTTTACCGGATTGGTCGATTAACTCAAGTGTCACATGTTTTTCCAAACTTGTCCAAGCACATTGAATAGCTCCTTGTTGGGAAGCGAATTGAATGGTTTCTTTCTCTAAGTTCGAAACAGAGGCATCTGCTCCTTGCGAAAAGACAGCCTTCGAGAGTACATTTTGCATGACTTGCACATTCACTCCTGTTTCATCATGTGCAATTCCAACAGTGGCTAAATTAATGCCATTCAACCAATGATCCACATGGCAATTAAAGTTCAAATCGATTTGCGTTGCATTCGTATTGGTCTGCAAGACACTTGCAAAACTCACGGATCGTTGGTTATGATCCCCCAAGTTATGCAATTCAAAATACGCTTCTGGAATTTGATCATTGTTGCCGTCAGCCTTTCCACCGACAATCATGTGCATGTAGCCTGCTGCCCAACCCCAATACATCGATGGAGATTGGAAACTTAAGGCATTTGATGCATCATACGATGAAATATCTTGTGCCAACGCTCCTGCTTGAGTATTGAAGCGACTTGGAACGCCAACAAGGAAATAAATTTGTTCGATGTTCGTGACATCATGCGCGCCCAAATAAATGCTGTGATTGGCATCATCCATGAGGTACACCGTTTGAGACAAATCCAATACTTGTCCGCCGTCATGTGTAATGCTGATATCCGCCAAATAATACTTTAAATAATCCAACGCAACGTTTTGACCATTGTTACTCATGTACACCACTTGAGGAATAAATGCTTGGTCGTTAAAAACGGGTGCAATGTTCAAAAAAATGTTCTTCTGTGCGAATCCGGCAAACGGTAGCAAAAAGAAAAATAATAATTTTCTCATGTCTTAAGCTTTATGAAAAATGTACAATACTTCGTTTTTCATCAAACGGAAACGCTCGATTTGTTCCGAAGAAAAATGTTTATTCAAATCAAATTCGGTTACTGTGAATCCTGCTTTTTCCAACCATTGTGGGTAGTCTTTCCCGAACAAACGCACATGGTCTTTTTGCCAAAAATGCTTTTCGCGTTCTGCTGGACTCGTAATGCTCGGGTCTTCATACGTCGTTTCGCGAGAAAAATCTTGAGGCACTTGCATGATCGCCCATCCACCCGATTTCATGACGCGGAAAAGCTCGCGCATGCACTGTAAGGGGTCATCGACGTGCTCCATCACGTGATTGCAAAATACAACGTCAAAACGATTGTCCTCTAATGGAATTTGATGCAAGTCAAAGTGAATATCCGCCAAGGGAGAAACCAAGTCGCCCGTTAAATAATTCAAGTTCTTTTGCGCACGAAAACGGTCGATGAAACACTGCTCGGGAGCAATGTGTAACACCGCTAAATTTTCGGCCGTGAAGAAATTACTTTCGCGTTGCAAATACAACCACATCAGGCGATGGCGCTCCAATGTTAAGTCGTAGGGACACAAGACATTTTCCCGATGAGCAACATCGGATCCATAGGATAAAAACTTCGAAAAGGACCGTTCGCAAACCGGACATTCGACCTTGTTTCCGCGATACAAGGTTGGTGCAAATACACGAAAAACATAACTCATTCGAATGAGCAATGGTCGCGGTAAACGGTTCAATAATAACTTATACAACTTCTTCACTACTCAAAGGTAAAATATTAAAGGCAGATATTGACTAAATTTGTGCAAACTCATCCACAGAATGACGTCTTTTTTGTCATTCAAAAGATTAAACTATGTCCAAAAGACCGCCTCTTACTGAACCCATTGCACCAATAAATTACCATGAACTAAAGGAGCACGGACACACCCGAATCGATCCGTACTTTTGGATGAATCAGCGGGACTCACCTGAAGTTTTAGCGCATTTGACAGCGGAAAACGACTACTGTTCCCAATATTTTGAGCCCATGCAAGGATTGGTAGAAGGTCTCATCAAAGAATTCGATGAACGCATCAATCCGAATGATGTCAGTGCTCCATTTATCCTACAAGGAAAAACCTACCAAGTGCGCCAAATTGAAGGAAAAGACTATCAACAAATTGTGCGCTTGGATGGAGAAACGGAGCAGGTTTTTCTGGATGAGAATGAACGTGCAGAAGGACACGCATTTTACGAACTGGCCGATTGGAGTCCTTCCATGGACGATCAATTTTTAGCCATCAGCGAAGATTTCATTGGTCGACGCAAGTACCACATCCGTTTTCGCAACAATCAAACCGGTGAATTTTTGAGCGACTTAATCGAAGATACCGATGGTAGTATTGTTTGGGCGAATGACCATCAAACGGTTTTTTACATTAAAAAGGATCCCGAAACGCTCCGTGAATACCAAGTTTTTCGTCATCGATTAGGGACTGACTCATCGAACGATCAGTTGGTTTTTCAAGAGGACGACGAACGTTATTATGTGAGTATCAGCAAATCCTTGACGGATGCTTTCATCATGATTCACTGCTTCAGTTCCTTAACATCCGAAGTTTCGTTGGTAGACGCTGAACTACCTGAATCGCCAGCACGCGTATTCTTACCAAGAAAACAAGGACATTTATACGAAATTGCGCACCATGCATCAGGATTTTACATCTTATCAAATGACCATGCGCCAAACAAGAAAATCCTGTTCACATCGGACTTTCCGGCGAATCTAGCAAGTTGTATTGAGCTTGTCGGACATGATGCTTCTCTTCTCATCGAAGGAATTCAAGCCTTCCAGGATTTTCTGTTGATTGAAGAACGTCAGAACGGATTGCGAAAATTCAAAATCAAAACGTCGGATTCGGAACGCTACATTTCCTTCGATGAAGAATGTTATTTTCTCGGGCTTGGTGTGAACGATGATTACGAAACGAAACGACTTTTTTACACGTACAATTCACTAACGACCCCTTCGAGTGTTTTTGAATACGACATCGCATCTGGGGAAAAGAAGCTTTGGTTTCAAAAACGCTTGTTGGATGTGAATTTTCAATCATCCGATTATCAATCCGAACGGGTATGGGCGGTAGCGAACGACGGTACAAAAATTCCCGTGTCGCTTGTCTATAAAAAAGGAATTGATCGTTCAAAAGCGCCATGCTTACTTTATGGGTACGGGTCATACGGATACACACTTCCAGACACGTTTAGTGCTACGCGCATCAGTTTGTTAAACCGAGGATTTGTCTTCGCCATGGCACACATTCGCGGGAGTAAATACATGGGAGAGCACTGGTATGAGGACGGGAAATTCACAAAGAAAATGAATACGTTTACGGATTTCATTAACGCTGCCGAGCACTTGGGGCGATACCAATATTGCGATCCCGAACGGATCTACGCTCAAGGCGGTTCCGCTGGTGGACTCTTAATGGGAGCGGTGACGAACATGGCGCCACATCTTTGGAAAGGCATCGTTTCCCAAGTTCCTTTTGTGGACGTTGTCACAACCATGTTAGATGTCAGTATTCCACTAACAACGGGTGAATGGGAAGAATGGGGAAATCCACAAGAACTTGAATTTTATACGTACATGTTGGCGTACTCACCGTATGACAACCTGCGCAGAATCAATTATCCATCGCTATACATCACCACGGGTTACCATGATTCGCAGGTACAATATTGGGAGCCGATGAAATACGTGGCGAAGTTACGCGCCCTGAGAACCAATGATCATCCTTTGGTTTTTGACTGTAACATGGATGCCGGTCATGGTGGCGGGTCTGGAAGAAGTAGCGAACGATTAGAAATAGCAAAGGTATATGCGTTTATCCTGGATCTTGAGGACATTCATCAATAGTATTTGTCTGTTTCTTACACTGCATTTGCAGGCGCAAACGAGTCCAACTATTTTGGATTTCAGCGATGCCAAAATCATTTCTGCGGAAACGGGATATACCTCTGCGCCGTTTAGCCTACAGTATCCATACTCAAATGAAATAGACAAAATCACTTTCAAAAACAACCTAGCACCGTTCTTGCGACTCGGTTTTAATTACAAGTGGTTTGTTTTGCGTTTTAGCATTCCAAACATTGCAAATATCCGCGATGCAAGCAATTACGGAAGAACGAAACAATACAACCTAGGCATGGATTTCAGTTTCAATAAAGTTTATTACGATTTCGAGTTTAAATACATTCATGGGTTCGCCATTAAAGATGCGAATCGTTGGGACCCCAATTTGGATGATGTTCACCGAAATTCCATTCAGCCGAAAATACAATCGTTAAATATTTCCGCGAATGCCTGGTATTTCCACAACAAGGATTTCAAAATGGGTGCATTACTCGGGAAACGTTCTTATTACACCAAGCTTGTGCACACTTGGTATGTGAAAGGAACCATGAATTTCTTTGGGGTGGACACGAAAAATGGTGGATTGATACCAAGTGTTTTACAAGACGAGCAAAACGCTAAAACGATGAGCAGTACCTTCTCTGCGTTCGATATCGGATTCGTCCCAGGATACGCGTATGTCAATCGATTCAAAAATTGGCAAATCGCCGGTTGGGCTGGATTGGGGCCTGTAATTCAAGCAAAATATGATCAAGTAAACGGTGATTTCCATGGCTTCCTAGGACTTGCCCCGCGCTACGACATTCGCTTGATGGCTGGATACACAACGCCTAAGCGTTTTCTGTTTTTAGTAACAGATTTCGATAACAAGTCGATTCGTTTCAATCAACTCATTTACCGTCAATATTTTTACACTGTGAAATTAGTAGGTGGATATCGCTTTCCAAAAAAGGACAAGAAACAACACAAAATGTTGGAACGCATTAAATTGTAACCGTAAATTTTGTTTGATGTCCACCCGATTCAATCGTAATTTGATACGACCCTTTATTAGGAAACAGTAAAATCTGACGATGCGTTTCAATCTGAATAGGTTGGTAATGATTGTTTTCTGAATCAATCATTTGAATGTTCACATCAGCTGAATTGAGTCCATTCAAATCAATTTGATATGCGCCTTCTTTTCCGTCAGGACCATATGTTGGCAACATCGAAATAAATCCTACTTCCTTCGCTAATTTTTTCTTGTCATATACAAAACGAACCTTTTTCCTTATCTCTGTTTCATGTGCTAAATCATCATACGTCAAGGTGACATATTTCAAAGGTGTAACGGATGGTTTTGCACCTAAAAACTTACTCGTTTTATACTCATTATCCGAAGTCAGTTTCCAAACCCGAATGTAATCCACTTCATAGTCAGCCGGGAATTTTGTTGCTGCATTTGGTCCAGGATTGAACGCGTAGCCATCACGAGCAACTGCCATGTTTGCAATGACATTCATCGGTGTATCAAAATCACCGGCATAATGTGATACGGGAACACCATTCACAAAATAAGTCAAGGATCCAGGCAGCCAAACTCCCGAATACGTCACAAATTCATCCGTCAATTTTTGATTCATTTTCACCCATCCACCCCAATTTTTTTGAATGCCGAATGGCTTTGTCGACACTTTTTCGCAGGAATCAGGACAATGCACATCGATGTGTACGTCATTTGGGCGTTCTCCTTTCATTTCCATGAAGTCAATTTCATCTTTTGAATTCTGTCCATACAGCCAAAACGCCGGCCAGAGTCCTTGTCCGGAAGGAACCTTCGCACGGATTTCAAAATACCCATAGCGAAACGCTTGTTTGCTCCATATACATGAAGTCAGGTAATCCAATTGCACAGCATTTCCTTGCACTTCCATGCCGTATTTCTTTGCTTCTTCCCGGTTGATCATCCACTCTTCCACCGGATAAAACCCCTTATTCACATTCGCTTTTAAATGAAGAATTCCGCCCGACTGACTCAACATCTCAGGTGCTGCATATTGTTTCTGGTCGGCAAGAAGTCCACCCCACGGATAGCGTTTGTGCCATTTCGTTTCATCGACATTGGGACTTTCAAAATCATCTCCGAAATAGTAATTCCAAACGGTGATTCCATCCTTTTTGACTTGAAACATTCGCGGTTCTAACTGTGCATGCAGTTGTCCGGCAAATAGCAAAAATGTAAACAGTTGTTTCATTCGTACTTGATAAAAATATTTTTCGCTTCGGTGAAAAAGCGCAAGGCTTCCCATCCTCCTTCACGTCCAACACCCGATGCCTTCACACCTCCGAACGGTGTCCTTAAATCGCGAACAAGCCAAGCATTTACCCACACAATTCCCGACTGCAATTGGTCGGCAACACGGTGTGCCCGATTCAAATTGGTGGTCCAAATGGTTCCAGCCAACCCATACATGGTTGAATTCGCCATCATCAACGCTTCCTCTTCGGTGTCAAATGGGGTGATCGTCACCACAGGTCCGAAAATTTCTTCTTGGTTGGTGCGACAATCGTAGGAAAGTCCTTCGATAATGGTCGGTTCAATGTAATATCCTTGGTCGTGTGGAGCAGGCAAATGAACGCGGTTTCCACCGGTTAAAACCGTTCCTCCTTCTTCCTTTGCTAAGGCAATGTAGGATAGGATTTTCTCCATGTGTGCTTCAGAAACAATTGCCCCCAATTTCGCTTCCGGATCACTTGGGAAGGAAACTTTGGATCGGGAAACTTTGGCCACAAAGGCTTCTTTGAATTTTTCGTAAATCGGTCTTTCGACGAAAATGCGCGACCCACATAAACAAATTTGACCTTGATTGGCAAAGGACGAGCGAATGGTTGTACTCAACATGTCGTCGAAGTTACAATCCGCGAAAATGATGTTTGGATTTTTTCCGCCCAATTCTAACGAAAGTTTCTTGAACATCGGTCCTGCAGTTCGTGCAATGTACTCACCTGTTTTCGTTCCACCTGTAAAAGAAATGGCTTTGATTTTCGGATGTTTGACAATGGCATCACCTACTTTTGGGCCTGTTCCATGCAATATATTCAATACTCCAGCTGGCATTCCAGCTTCTTGAGCCATTTTTCCCAACATGTAAGCTGTATATGGTGTGATTTCAGATGGTTTTGCAATCACACAATTTCCAGCAGCTAACGCCGGTGCTATTTTCCATGAAAACAAATAAAGCGGCAAATTCCAAGGAGAAATACACCCAACTATTCCGATGGGTTTGCGTGTCGTAAAGTTGATGCCCACTCCTTCCATATGATGAGATTCCGATGCAAAATGTGTGATTGCCGTCGCAAAGAAATGAAAGTTCGACACCGCTCGAGGAATGTCCACATGTGCCGCCAATGAAACCGGTTTGCCATTGTCGCGGCTTTCAGCTTGGACAAATTCATCCATATTGCGTTCAATCCCCTCGGACAAGCGAACAAGTATTTTGCTGCGTTCCTCAATGGACATATTCGACCAAATTGGAAAAGCTTTTTCTGCGGCGTCTACTGCTGCCAACACATCTTCTTCGTCCGAATCCGGAATTAAAGCGTAAACTTGTCCAGTTGCTGGTTCATAGTTATCGATGTATTGTCCATTCTTCGGTGGAACATAGGTTCCATTGATGAAATTTTGCAGCTTTTCCATGTGTTCAATTTGAACTACAAAGTTGAAAAAAAGAAACGGAAAAAGAATGGAATATTCGTGTTCGATTCCTTTTGACTAATTTTATTCCCGAATATGACCATTAAAGAAGCACAAAAAACGATTGACGAATGGATCCAAACCGTGGGCGTTCGTTATTTCGACGAGTTAACGAATACGGCCATTCTCATGGAAGAAGTGGGCGAAGTTGCCCGCATCATGGCGCGTCGTTATGGTGAACAAAGTGAGAAAGAAAGTGACAAAAACAAAGACCTTGGAGATGAATTGGCAGATGTGCTTTTCGTCGTCATGTGTCTCGCCAATCAGACCAACATCGACTTAGAAGAAGCGCTCAAATTGAATTTAGAGAAAAAAACCAAACGCGATGCCGACAGACATCAATCAAACAAAAAAATCAACCCATGAGCGAGGCCATCGAACAAGTCATTAAACAATTAAAAACAAGAGCCGCTGTTGTCGTACATGCGGAGCCAGAAGTCTACGTTGATCACCTTTGGGCCATTGTGGATGACATCATCCCACATCCCGAGGAAGGATCTCCACGTGCCATTATCGTTTGCGCGAGTGACGAAGAAGCGCGACACATTGAAGCCTATTTCCAAAAAGCAGCAAAAGCAAAAGACCTTACCGTCGACTTGGTGGTTGAAAAAGGAAATAAGTTGAAACAACGCAACGATTTATTCGATGGAACTGAAATCATCGTTGGGACAACACGTCGTGTTTGTGAAATGTACTTTCAAAATGGATTTAATATCAAGAAATTGAAATTGTTTGTGGTTCTTCGCATGGACGAACAAATGCGTGCTGGACAAAAAGGATTTGTGGCGCGCTTAGCTGAAAGTTTACCGAAATGCAAGCAAGTATTATTCGCGAAACACAGCGACGATGACCGCATGATTTCCTACATGGAAGAATTCTTATTGAACTATTCGACGCTTGAGTTGTCTGAATAGTATGCAACGACCTGATCAATCATTACTCGACTTACGTCCACTCGTTCCAACTGAAACGGAAAAAGCCTCGGACATCGAACAATTTCAAAACGATGTGTTGCGTCCAATTTTGAAATTTCAGCACGAACTTTTCATCGCGGAGTCTCAGTCTAACCAACTCTTAAATCGTTGTTTTCAAAAAGAAACCATTGAAGGCAAGCGAAGCGACATCAAACAGGTGTTCTCCAAGAACGCACATGTCAAATACTTATTGATTGGCATGGTAACCGGACTGATGACATCGGAAGAATTTCAGCGTTACTTGAAAGATAAAAGTGAATTCGATAAACGTTTGAGCAACATGCTCATCGAGCGCATCATGGACGGTAGACGGTAAACTCAAATCATATCGAATGCAGCGATGAACATGGGTTCCTTGGGTTCAAAGTCACCGCGAATAACCACGTCCACAGGGGATACGCCAAGAATTTGATGTAAGATTCCCCATTTGACTTGATTTTTTACGTTTACATACAATTCATCGCGTTCATCCATCCACCAAAGCATGGTATGACGTTTCTCCATGTATAAAACTCCAGCTAAAAATTCCGTTAATACCTTGGCATCTTGATTCACCACACAAACAGCTTCTGGAACTAAAAATTGGTGCTTTTGGGGCTGAATCATTTTGCGTAAAACTGGAATGTACGGAAGGGCTTTTACCAATATTCCACCCATTTTACCCGGTAAACGACTGATTTCCCATGAGACATTCGTAAACTTGGCCAGAGCCAATAAGTTTCCATTTGAAGACCGCAAGCAGTGAAGTTCTCCTTGCTGGATGTAATGATCAAAAAATGCCGTGTAATGTCCGTATGTACTTTTGATTAGTGATAAATGTTCCTCCGTAATCAGCTCCTTGGAAATGCGCGTAGATTTTTTCGGATAACGTCGACTAAAGGTTTGAGTCGCTAGTTTTGCTTTCGTTTGAAAGCCAAATTGCTCGCTCATCCATTTGCTTCGGGCATTGCGAGCATCGATATACGCATAACACATGTGCAAGCTACCCGGATGCTCAGAAGTAACGCGTTGAAAGACGCCTTCGATTTCCTGTTTCAATACTGATTTATGCATCGTTTGACGCGCCTTGCCTGTGGACTGAAATCGTTTATCGAAAGCAAAATAGCGCAGATACAAGCCGAAATCTCGTTTACAAAAAGTAATGTTTGCCAGTAAATGTTCCTTTCTTCGCAAAGAAAAACTCAATGGCGCGTCCGTTTGATAAATGCGTTCAGGTACATCCAAGTGTCGGTACATGGCACCGTTGGTTCCTAAGGTGGTTTGCTCCAATAACTCCACCAATTCCGGAGTGATTACCTCGTTGAATTCGAATTTCATTGGTCCAAGGATTGAAAAATATGGGTTTGAACATACGCATCCAATTCTTGAATGGTCCCCTCTTTCATACAATGATGAACATTGATTTCCTTTGCGTTTAAAGCAGACTCCGTTGCTTGTCCCCAAGCAATACATCGCGCATCATCAGGAAGGACATTTACTTCGAAGAAAGCTTGAACATTACTTGGACTGGAAAATACATAGTACGCACATGGCGGAATCACCTTCGGATTTGTCCGTGTGCGGTAAACATATAGTTCCCTTTTTTGCGTTTCTGGAATCACAGAAGAATAACTATGTAAACTTTGCTCGCTCAGCGGAAAAAGAACCGTTCGCTCCTTCAGCCACGATTTAAAAGCCACGGCAGCACTGGCTGGAATTCCAGCTTCGTCAGAAACAAAGGCGCAATCAATGTGATATTTTTCAGAAAGTTTACGCGCTGTTTCTCGTCCTGCACAAGCGAATAAGGACATCGGTTTTCCATAAGATGGCAAGAAGTAATCCGCTGCACGAATACTGGAGAAAAAGACAACGTCACATACTGGCACCTCTTCGTTTTGTATTTCTTCAAATGAGATCAGTGATTGCGCATAAAGTGTCCCGCCTCTTGCTTCGAATTGGAGCAATTGATCTCCTATTTGATCTTTTGATCTCGAAATAAAGATGGCTCTTGGAGTCACTTTTTTAAGTCCTGAACAATGTGTTGAGCGAGTTGCATTTCGTTTCCATCTACGTAATCGTAAACGGAATTCGTTGCTGCGCTTGTAGATGAGCTTGAAAAGGAAACATGTACCTGATTTCCTGTACAGTACACGCCTAAAGGTAATTGACATCCGCCATCCATTTGACGAAGAACTGAGCGCTCTAGTCCGATGCGTTTCGCAATATCCTCATGATGTAATTTCTGAAGGATTTCGGTCGAAACATGATCATCCACTCTAGTTTGGAGTCCAAGTACCCCTTGCGCGGGAGCCGGAATAAATGAAGTTGGATCCAATACAACCGTTTCTAAATCCGACAAGTCCAATGCTAAACGCAAGACGCCAGCTCGTGCCAATAAAATCGCGTCGTATTGTCCTTGGCGCAGTTTATCGATGCGTGTCGGCACATTTCCACGAAGTTCTTTGATTTCTAAATCTGGACGCTGTGCCAAAATTTGTGCTTTGCGACGAGCAGAAGAAGTTCCAATGATGGCATTCTTTTTCAAGTTCCAAGGTTCATTGCTGTCGAACGCACTTTTACGCATCAACAATAATTCGGACGCATCTTCGCGGTAGGAAACTGCAGCAATATGTAGTCCTGCTGGCTGGGTCGTTTCTAAGTCTTTATGTGAATGCACGGCTAAATCCACTTCACCGTTGAGCAAAGCCTGTTCAATTTCCTTGGTAAAAAATCCTTTACCTTCTAATTTATCGAAGCTTAAATCTTGGATTCGATCACCTTGTGTCACGATGATTTGAATACTGACTTCACATCCAATTTCTTCCAATTGACGACGAACGAAATGAGCTTGCCACAGAGCGAGGTCACTACCACGTGTCCCAATGCGGATTTTTGGATTAGTTTGCATTTTTTAAAATGATTTCTTTAGCTAATTTCATCGGACCACTGATGTATTTTTTCTCCATGTAGCCGATGATTTTGTCGAGTACTTCTTTCGCGTGTGGATCCAATTGATCAAGGTCCTCACGGAATACTGTCTCGTAAGCCATGTGTTTGATTTCCTTCACCTGTTGCGGAACATCTTTCATCGCAATTTCCACCTTGCGTTCCTTAAATAAATTTTCGAAGGCTTCCATAGAATCCGCGATGATTTGTTCGACGTGTAAGATTTCTTTCGAACGTTCTTTCAAGTTTTCGTTGGAAATCTTTTGTAGGTATTCGATGGACAAATAGTTGATCGGGTGCGCATTCAAAATAGATGCGTCGAGGTCCTGAGGAATGGCTAAATCGATGATGACACGTTCATGTGTTTCATCTTGCAATAAGAAGGAATATAATTCCGGTGTTAAGACGTGATGTTTTGCAGCCGTACAGGTAATGATGACATCAAATCCTTTGTCGAAATTCGCTAAATCTGAAAGTGCGTATGCCGAACCTTTGATTTCATTGGACAATTTTTCAGCACGTTCGAGTGTGCGATTGAATACATGGAAATTACGAAATCCGTGTTTTTTCAAAAAACGACACATGGTGGTGTTGGTCACTCCAGCACCAACGATCAAAATGCGGGCATCCAAAGGGATGTTCATTTTTTTCATGTGATGATATGCCAAAGAAACGACTGAAACAGGTTTGGTAGAAATCGATGTTTCCGTGTAAACTTGTTTCGCACATTGAATCACTTGTTTCATCAAAAGTCGAATGAAATCACCCGTGAATCCTAAATCTCTGCAATGTTCAAATGCCATGCGCACCTGTGTGATGATTTCACGTTCACCCACAATCATGGAGTCAATCGATGAAGCGACTGACAACGCGTGTTTCACCGCATCTTTTCCAGAATACGTTTCCGCGCGGTGGACAAACTCCTCCAATTGGATTGGAACTAACTTTGGATAAATGAGTGATAAAATCTGGTGGACATAATCCGCATCGAGTTTGTGTCCTTTCACAAAGGTGATTTCTACGCGATTACACGTTGAAAGAAACTGAAGTTCATCCAGTTTCAATTCATTCTTTACGCGACTTAATTGATCGAATTGGTCTTCTTTTTCAATATGAAGTAAACCAATTTTATTGACGTCTAAATTTCGATGCGTAAATGCGATAATATGTAGGTCCTTCAACACAATCGATGGCTTTGAAGAGCAAAAGTAAGTCCCACGTATAGGTTGTTTGTCATAGAAATGTCACGTGAGGTTATTTAGATTGCATTCAAATAACAAGATTCCACGTAACTTTGAATCATGAAGGATGTGGAATTGATTTTGTTTGACCTAGGAGGAGTACTCATTGACATTGATTATCAAGCAACTGAGGACTCATTTGTGCAATTAGGTGTTCAGGATTTTCAGCAACAATACACCCAATTCCAGCAAAATCAATTGTTTGATTTATTTGAAACCGGACAAATTTCGGCACAACATTTCATCAATAAATTACTCCCGATTACAAGAAAAGGAAGCTCTCCGAATGAAGTAGTGCATGCCTGGAATAGGATGATTGGTGAATTTCCGTTAGAAAAAATAGCGTTGTTGGAGCGTTTGTCCAAGCAACAGCGCATCGCTTTATTGAGTAATACCAATGAATTACACATGGTGCAAGTGAAACGCGCTTGGGAAAAAGCAAGTTCATTAGTTTTTGAGTCCTTGTTCGAACAGGTCTTTCTATCCCACGAAATTCAACGACGAAAACCGGACGTTTCAACGTTTCATTGGGTGTGCGAAGAATTACATGTAAAACCAGAAAAAGTCTTGTTTATTGATGATAGTCCACAACACATTGCTGGGGCAAATTCCGCAGGACTTCAGACGCATTTTTACGAAAGTCCTGCCGACTTCTACGCGCTTTTTTCTTGACAAATTTCCACCAATAAAGAACCACTAGATTTCGGATGTAAAAACGCAATTCGTTTGTTGTCTGCACCATCCTTCGCCACTTCGTGGATCAATTGGAATCCAGCTTTTTGCAGTCGTTCAATTTCCGCTTCGATGTGCTCCACTTCGAAGGCCACATGGTGAAATCCTTGTCCATTTTTTGCTAAAAACTTCGCAATAGGTGAGTCCTCATTTGTCGCTTCTAACAATTCAATTTTTGATTCGCCAATTTGAAAAAAAGCCGTCATCACGCCTTCCGAAGCAACTCCCTCTCGTTTGTAGCAGGTTGTATTCAGTAGCGCTTCATACATTGGAATAGATTCTTCCAGACTTTTAACAGCGATTCCAAGGTGTTCAATGCGTTTCATTATTCGGCTATTTTGATGAATTTTTCCGTTTGATTATCGAAGTTGATGAAGTAGACCCCACTTACCAAGTTGGTGCAATCGACCATACTCGAAAATCCGACTTTCAGCAAATTTCCGTAGGCATCGTACACCTCATATTTTGTTTTCATTTCTTTCCCTCCAGCTTTGAAGTACAAATTGTCGCGCACTTTCGTTGGTGAAATTTTTAGTGTTGGCATTCCAGCGTCAAAAAAGACCGTCGATGAACTTCGTTTTTCTCCCGTATTATCAATTTGCGATACCCGAACCTGATTTTTGCCGGAGTGCGGTGTGATTTGAAATTGATAACTATTCGCTTGTTTTGTTCCTTTGCCTTTTACTTGTCCAACTTCTACCCAGCGATTCCAACGAAACTGTTCAATGATGAAATCCAAGGATCCCGCCTCGTCTACACTTGTCCATTTCACCATTCCCGTTTTATCTGCCGTGATAGAAGAACAACGAAACGTACTTTTCGGTAGCAGGACTTCCGGATTCATGAACCGCGGTTCACATCCCGAAGCATGTTCCAGTACGACAAAAACGTTGTCTCCCTTTTTCAATTGAAACAATTTAAAATTGATTTCAAAATGTGCGGATTGAATGGCTGCAGGCAAAATCTCTCCATTTACGAGTACCTTCGTTACACAGAATCCAAATCCATCGGCCTGAGGAGGATTATACACGACCACGTTTTTTTCTTGATATGTGCCTTCGAGAGAAAGGAGTTTTTCCTGAGCAGCAGCATGCTGAATGAGGAGAAGAAAGAAAAATAAAAATCCGATTATTTTCATTTAAGCCTGGAATTATTCATCCGAAAATACAAATATACCTCGAATCCGAGTGAATCCATTAAATTTGTCTACATGTTATACATCAAAGCACTACACGTTATTTTCATGGTGAGCTGGTTCGCCGGACTCTTTTACATGGTGCGCTTATTCATCTACTTTGTGGAAGCGGGAGCACATGATGAACCAAAGAAGAGCATTCTTCAGGAGCAATTGGGCATCATGCAGAAACGCTTGTGGTGGATTATTACCACACCTGCCATGGTATTAACGGTGGTTTTTGGTACGTGGATGATTTTAGATCAACCGGCGTATTACCTTTCCCAACCATGGATGCACATGAAGCTTGGATTTGTGTTTTTGCTATTGATCTATCACTTCTATTGTCAAAAAATGCTGCGACAATGCCAGCAAGGTACCATCACTTGGACATCGGGAAAATTGCGCTTGTGGAATGAAGTCGCTACCCTCTTTTTAGTGGCTATCGTATTTTTAGTCATATTAAAAAATGCGATGAATTGGATTTATGGAACGCTCGGATTCTTTGGAGTAGCCATTCTACTCATGCTAGGCATTCAATTCTATAAAAAAATGAGGAAAACTCGCGACTGATTTGTTCAAAAATTAAGTTGTTACTTTGGAAAGTTTGCCTAACTTTGCAAAAAATTTTAAGAATCGCTAATGCAACATTTAAGCAAACTTTCATTTTTCATGCGAAAAGTCGCTGTTTTACTTGCCTTCGTGGGAATGTCTGGATTCTCTTTCGCTAATGAGGAAAAAGAATTTAACGTTAGTGAAATGATCATGCACCACATTAAAGATGCACACGAATGGCATCTTTTTGGTCCAGAACACGGCGGAACAAGCATTTACTTACCGATTATTTTAATGGATAATGGCTTAAAAACGTTCAGTTCAAAGCATTTTTATCATGGTGAAGCAGTTGAAGTTGCTGGAAAAGAAGAGGGAGCAAGTTTACATTATGTGAAAGGGGTTGGTCCGGCGGCAGGATATGCCATGTATCACGAAGAAATTTACATATTAAACGCAGCAGGTGAATTGCATTTTGATGGTGAACATCCACATAATGCTCAACCGATGGATTTTTCCATTACGAAAAATGTCATGTCCTTATTAATGGGCGCATTTTTAATTTTAGTCGTGATGTTCAGCGTAGCGAAATTCTACCGTAAGAATGGTGCTGTTGCGCCAAAAGGAATTGCGAAATTCTTCGAGCCTATTATTGTCATGGTGCGTGATGACATTGCTAAAGCGAATATCGACGAGCACAAATATGAGAAATACGTTCCTTATTTATTGACCATTTTCTTCTTTATTTGGTTCAACAACATGTTAGGATTGATTCCTTTCTTGCCAGGAGGAGCGAATTTGACAGGAAACATTACAGTGACTTTATTCTTAGCTGTTTGTACCTTGTTGGTGACATTATTCTCTGGAAACAAAAACTACTGGGGACACATTTTCTGGATGCCAGGTGTTCCAGTTCCAATGAAATTCTTCATGATGCCGATTGAGATCATTGGTATCTTCACAAAGCCATTTGCCTTAATGATTCGTTTGTTTGCGAACATCACGGCAGGACACATTATTGTTTTAGCATTGATTTCCATCATCTTCGTAAATAAAAACATTGGTTGGGCGGGATTATCCGTTCCAATGGCTTTGTTTATTTCGATTTTGGAAGTTTTAGTTGCGTTCCTTCAAGGATTCTTATTTGCGATGCTTTCAGCATTGTTTATCGGAGCTGCGGTTGAGGAAGCGCACCATTAATTAGTAACCTTTTAATTCAAATATAATGACAGGAATGTTCGGTAGTATTGCAGCAATCGGTGCTGGTTTAGCAGTTTTAGGCGCAGGTCTAGGGATTGGTAGAATCGGTGGTTCTGCAGTAGAAGGTATCGCTCGTAACCCAGAAGCTTCTGGAAAAATTCAAACGGCGATGATTATTGCAGCAGCACTTATTGAAGGTGTTGCGTTATTCGGTGTAGTAGTTGGTCTACTAGGCGCGAAAGCATAATTCTTTTAAAGGAAGTTGAAACGGTTGGTTTCAACTTCCTTTATATTAACACTTAATTAAAAGAAAAAATGGATTTAATATTACCTGACTTAGGTTTATTGTTCTGGACAGGAATCGTGTTTTGCTGTCTATTGTTTTTATTAGCAAAGTTTGCTTGGAAACCAATTTTGAATGCCGTAAATGCACGTGAACAAAAAATTTCCGAAGCATTAGAATTGGCGGTAAAAACGCAAGCTGAAATGAAAGCGTTGAAAGCTGAAAACGATCAAATCTTGAAGGAAGCACGTGCAGAGCGCGATAGCATTTTGAAGGAAGCGAAAGATGCAGCAAACCACATGATTGAAGATGCGAAAACAAAATCAAAAGTGGAAGCACAAAAAATCGTTGACGCAGCTCGTTTGAACATCAACAGTGAAAAAGCAGCAGCTATTGCAGAAATTAAAACCCATGTCGCTACATTGGCAATCGAAATTGCTGAGAAAGTTGTTCGTGGTGAATTAGCATCTGATGAAAAACAAAAAGCATTGGCAGAGAAACTTGCTGGTGATATTCAAATGAACTAATCAAATGAAATCTACAAAATCAGCAGGACGTTACGCAAAAGCATTGCTCGAACTCGCTTTAGATCAAAACAAGATCGAAGTGATTGAAGGCAACATGGAACAAATTTTGACCGTGGCAGCAGATGCGCATGATTTTCAGGTGTTTTTAAATTCCCCATTGATTAAAGTTGACAAAAAAATTGAAGTAATCAAATCCATTTTTGGGAACTTCGATGCCTTGTCCCTTTCTTTTTTAGAATTGGTCGCGAACAATGGACGTGAATCGTTGATTACAGAAATTGCTACGGCTTTCTTAGGTCAATTAAAAGAACACCGTGGAATTGTTCCAGTAACTATCGTAAGTGCGCAAGCATTGGACGCGAAAACAAAAGAACAAATCACAGCAAAAATTAAGGCTGCTGTTCAAGGCACCCTTGAAATTACCGAAACGATTGACGAAACATTGATTGGTGGATTTATTGTTCGCATGGGCGATCACCAAATTGATGCTTCCGTTTCAAACCAATTGAATCGATTAAAACAAGAATTAGTAAAATAGTCTAACGACACATTAAATAAAGTAAAAATGGCAGATATCAAACCAGCAGAAGTTTCCGCAATTTTAAGAGAACAACTTTCTGGATTTCGCTCTGAAGCAGAATTACAAGAAGTAGGTACCGTTCTTCAAGTAGGAGATGGTATTGCACGTATCTATGGAATGAATGGTGTTCAATACGGTGAATTAATTGAATTCGCAGGTGGAATGCAAGGAATTGCATTAAACTTGGAAGAAGACAACGTAGGTGCCGTATTATTAGGTAGATCATCCAGTGTAAAAGAAGGTGACACTGTTCGCCGTCTTGGTAAAATTGCTTCTGTAAAAGTAGGTGATGGAATGGTTGGTCGTGTAATTGATACACTTGGACAACCAATTGATGGTAAAGGACCAATCGCTGGTGAGTTATATGACATGCCAATCGAACGTAAAGCACCAGGAGTTATCTTCCGTCAACCAGTTACTGAACCTCTTCAAACAGGTATCAAAGCGGTAGATGCGATGATTCCAATTGGACGTGGACAACGTGAGTTGATTATTGGTGACCGTCAAACAGGTAAAACTACCGTGGCGATTGATACCATCATCAACCAACGTGAGTTTTTCGATCGTGGAGAGCCTGTTTACTGTATTTATGTAGCCATTGGACAAAAAGGTTCAACCGTTGCAGGAATCGTTAAAAAATTAGAAGATGCAGGCGCTATGGCCTACACGACCGTTGTAGCAGCAAACGCATCTGATCCAGCACCAATGCAGTTCTACGCACCAATGACCGGAGCGGCAGTAGGTGAATATTTTAGAGATTTAGGTAAACCAGCATTGATTGTTTATGATGATTTATCAAAACAAGCGGTTGCTTACCGTGAGGTATCCTTATTACTTCGTCGTCCTCCAGGTCGCGAGGCATACCCAGGAGATGTATTCTACCTTCACTCCCGTTTATTAGAGCGTGCGGCGAAAGTTATTTCTGATGATAACATCGCGAAACAAATGAACGACCTTCCAGCATCTTTGAAAGATAAAGTGAAAGGTGGTGGTTCATTAACTGCACTTCCAATTATTGAAACACAAGCAGGTGACGTATCAGCATACATTCCAACAAACGTGATTTCCATTACCGATGGACAAATCTTCTTGGAAGGTGACTTGTTTAACTCTGGTATTCGTCCAGCGATTAACGTAGGTATCTCCGTTTCTCGTGTAGGAGGTTCTGCACAGATTAAATCCATGAAAAAAGTAGCTGGTACATTGAAACTTGACCAAGCGCAATACCGCGAATTAGAAGCGTTTGCGAAATTCGGTTCGGATTTGGATACGGCAACGAAAAACGTATTGGACAAAGGTGCTCGTAACGTGGAAATCTTGAAACAAAAAGAAGGAGATCCTTATCCAGTTGAAAAACAAATTGCGATCATCTACGTTGGTACAAAAGGTTTAATCCAAAACGTTCCAATTAACCAAGTGAAAAACTTCGAGAAAGATTACTTGACGGTATTAGAGGCGAAACATGCGGACACATTAGTGGCGTTGAAAGCTGGAAAATACACAGATGAAATCGAAGCTGTTTTGACGAAAGTTGCGAAAGAAGTCGCTGAGAAATTCTAATTGTTCACCATCATTTGATTGAAGATAAACATCAAGAATGGCTAATTTAAAAGAAATACGAAACCGCATCGCCTCCGTCGGTTCAACGATGCAGATCACTTCAGCAATGAAGATGGTATCTGCTGCAAAGTTGAAACGTGCGCAAGATGCTGTCACGCAAATGCGTCCGTATACCGGAAAGCTTAAAGAAATCTTGGAGAACTTAAGTGCGACCCTTGACCTTTCTGAAAATGCCTTTTCGGAGCAACGTGAAGTAAAAAATGTATTGCTCGTTGGAATTACATCTAACCGTGGATTATGTGGTGGATTTAACAACAACATCATTAAACGCGTAGGCGTTCTCATCAACGAAGATTACAAAGATGCGAACGTTCATGTGTTAAGTGTTGGGAAGAAAATCCGCGATGTTTATAAAAGAACGGAATACAACTACGCAAATGAAAACATCGAAAAAATGGAGGATGTATACGCAGACCTTCGCTTTGATGTGGTTGCTCAATTGGCGGAAGAAATCATCCAACAATTCAACAACAAATCATTTGATAAAATCGTATTAGTATACAATCGTTTTATCAACGCGGCAACGCAATCCATCGAAACAGAACAATTCTTACCGATCGTTCCTACTGTTACGGAAGGTGAAAATACCAGTGACTACTTGTTCGAACCATCGAAAATGGAAATTGTAGAAGATTTGATTCCAAAATCATTAAAACTTCAATTGTTCAAAGCGATCCGCGATTCATTTGCAGCAGAACATGGCGCTCGTATGACCGCAATGCACAAAGCAACAGATAACGCAAACGAACTTCAGAAAAGTTTGAAATTAAGTTACAACAAAGCACGTCAAGCTGCCATTACCAACGAAATCCTCGAGATTGTTGGTGGAGCAGAAGCCTTGAATGCTTAAGCTTAATGATACAAAATAGAAAAGCCCCGACAAAATTGTCGGGGCTTTTTCGTTTGTATTATTCAGGGATGGAATCCTACAATTCTAATTCCCAATTAAATCGTTCATTGATGGTCTTGAACACTTTCGCTTTCACAGCAGGAACGCTGATTTTCTCGAGTACATCCGACATAAATGCAGTCAACATCAATTGCTTAGCACTTTTTTCAGATAATCCTCTGGCACGTAAATAGAAAATCGCATCGTCGTCTAATTGTCCAGTGGTTGAACCATGCGAACATTTCACGTCATCTGCATAAATTTCTAGTTCCGGTTTTGAATTAACGCTTGCATCCTCACTGATGAGCACATTCGCATTCGACTGATATGCATTCGTCTTTTGTGCATCTTTTCGGACAAATACCTTTCCGTTAAAAACAGCCACAGATTTATCATCCATGATGCCTTTGTACAACTCGTGGCTTTCACAATTTGGTACTTGGTGGTCCACAGTGGTGTAATTCGCCACGTGCTGCTGACCATTCAACATGTACATGCCATTCAAATGTGTCTCGGCATGTTCGCCCTGAACTTGAATGTGTAAATCGTTACGCACTAATTTACCATCCAAGGTCATGGTATTGATTTGAAATACCGACTGCTGTCCTTGAAACACTTCTTCGTCAACAAAGGAAAACAAAGCAGAGGATTCTAATTGTACTTTCTCCATGGAAACATGTGCATTCGCTCCAACTTCAATGGTTGTATGCACATGAGAAAATGCGTCCAAACAAGCATCCGAAGCATAAGTCATCACGAATTTCGCTTGTGCATTCTCTGCAACGGAGATGGCATGACGCGTATATCCAGCGTAGGCTCCCGAACAAACATGTACAATTTCGACAGGATGTTCTAAAACGACATTCTTTTCCACGCTAATGCGAACTCCAGTATGCGCATACAAAACATTCATCGCCGCAAAAACATCCTTTGTGTTTGTCTGAGGCAACTGATCTGAATTTTCAATGCTTTCAATATGTAATCCTTTGGGAAGTTCCTCTGTTGGTAAAATGAGCTTTCCATTTCCAATAAACACCGCAATTGCATCCGCACAGATTTGGTGCTTTTTTAGATGCGCTAGATCAATGTGTGTGGAGTCAGGAGTTATTCCGTTCGCCAATTTCGTTAAACGCGTATACTTGAAGCGTTCCACTCTCGTTGTTGGAAAATCTTGTGTGTTCAAGTAAGCTCTTGCTGCCGCGTGCATAGAAGAAAGTCCAGGAATGGTTGTTTCCTGAAAATTTCGTTCAAAAAGACTTAATTTATTGGTGTTTTCCATCTGATCCATCTTACGCGTCTACGGATTCCTTGATCCAATCGTATCCTTTTTCTTCTAACTCCAATGCCAATTCTTTGGTCCCTGTCATGACGATTCGTCCATTGTATAGTACATGAACAAAATCCGGAACAATGTAATCCAACAGTCGTTGGTAGTGTGTAATAACAATGGTGGCATTTTTAGCAGATTTCAAGGTGTTCACACCGTTTGCTACAATGCGCAAGGCATCGATGTCCAAACCTGAGTCAGTCTCATCCAACACCGCTAATTTTGGTTCGAGCATAGCCATTTGAAAAATCTCGTTGCGTTTCTTTTCGCCACCGGAGAATCCTTCATTCACCGAACGTGACGCCAATTTGCTGTCAAGTTCTACGATGGCTGATTTCTCACGAACCATAGACATAAAGTCCTTCGCAGAAATTTGTTCTTCACCTTTGTAAGCGCGGATTTCATTTAACGCCGTTCTTAAAAAGTTCACATTCGATACACCTGGTATTTCAACTGGATATTGAAACGCTAGGAACAATCCTTCGCGAGCGCGATCTTCGGTGGATAATTCCAATAAATCTGTCCCATCGAAATCAACAGTTCCAGCTGTTACTTCGTAATCTTCACGTCCAGCAAGAACGCTTGCCAAGGTACTTTTTCCCGCACCATTTGGACCCATAATCGCATGAACTTCACCAGCTTTTACCTCTAAATTCAATCCTTTCAGGATTTCTTTCCCGTTAATGCTTGCGTGTAAATTTTCTATTTTAATCATCTTATCTAATTTCGATTTGAAAGCGATACTTTCTTATGTTCATTTATCCTACACTGCCTTCCAGGCTGATTGCTAATAATTTTTGTGCTTCTACCGCGAATTCCATTGGCAATTGATTCAAGACTTCCTTACAGTATCCATTCACAATCAAACTTATGGCTTTCTCTTCACTGATTCCACGTTGCATGCAATAGAACAATTGGTCTTCCCCAATTTTTGACGTAGTTGCTTCGTGTTCAATTTTCGCACTTGGATTTTTACATTCGATGTATGGAAAGGTATGTGCCCCACATTCATCCGTCATCAGCAAGGAATCACATTGTGAGAAATTGCGCGCATTTTGTGCACTTTTATTAATTTGTACCAATCCACGGTAAGAATTCTGAGACTTTCCAGCCGAAATTCCTTTTGATATAATCGTGCTTTTTGTGTTCTTTCCGAGGTGGACCATTTTCGTTCCTGTATCCGCTTGCTGGTAATTATTTGTGACAGCCACGGAATAAAATTCGCCAATGGAGTCATCTCCTTTTAAAATACAAGATGGGTATTTCCAAGTCACAGCCGAACCTGTTTCCACTTGTGTCCATGAGATCTTCGCATGATTTTCGCACATGCCACGTTTCGTGACAAAATTGAAAACGCCACCTTTTCCTTCTTTATCTCCTGGATACCAATTTTGAACAGTTGAATATTTAATTTCTGCATGATCCATGGCGATGAGTTCAACCACTGCAGCATGCAATTGGTTTTCGTCGCGCTGTGGAGCTGTACAACCTTCCAAATAGGAAACGTATGCTCCTTCATCTGCTACCACCAAGGTTCGCTCGAATTGACCAGTTCCACCCGCGTTGATTCGGAAATACGTCGATAATTCCATCGGACATCGAACGCCTTTCGGAATGTAACAGAAAGATCCGTCGGTGAATACCGCCGCGTTCAACGCTGCATAAAAGTTATCGGTCATTGGGACAACTGATCCCATATATTTTTGCACCAATTCTGGGTGATTCTGCACGGCATCGGAAAAAGAACAAAAGATGACACCTAGTTCTCCTAGTTTTTCTTTAAACGAAGTCGCTACAGAAACAGAGTCCATGACAAAGTCTACAGCTACACCTGTTAAACGTTGTTGTTCCTCCATTGAAATCCCCAATTTTTTCATGGTTTCTTTCAACTCCGGATCGACATCGTCCCAGGATTCATATTTTTTTGTCTGCTTTGGAGCGGAATAATAAGCGATTGCTTGAAAATCTGGTTTTTGGTAGTGTACATGTGCCCATTCAGGTTCTGTCATTTCTTTCCAAATACCAAATGCTTTTAAACGATAGTTCAAGAGCCATTCCGGTTCATTTTTCTTTGCTGAAATCAGACGAATGATGTCCTCATTCAATCCGATCGGCACCGTATCTGTTTCGATATCGGTTACAAATCCAAACTTGTATTCTTGATTTTCGAGGTCCTTTGCTAACTCGTTTTCCGTATATCCTGCCATGTCTTTTTCTTAAACAGAGAAAGATTCTCCACATCCACATGTACGATCAGCATTGGGGTTTTGAAAAACAAAACCTTTTCCATTTAATCCTCCGGAAAAATCCAACGTTGTGCCAATCAAATACAAATAACTTTTTTTGTCGACAACGACTTTGATCCCATTATCTTCAAACGATTTATCGCCTTCCAATTCCTGGTTGTCAAAGGTCAATTGATACATCAATCCTGAGCATCCACCACCCTGAACTCCAACGCGAATAAAGAGTCCATCTTTTCCCTCGTCTTCCATCAGTCTGAGCGCCTGCTTTTTCGCATTGTCTGTTACTGTAATCATTTTCAGCTTTTATTTAGATTAATTATAAATAAACTGTTAATCGTCCACAAAATTACCACTTTTATGGTATTTGAACAAACGAGAATTTGATTATTTACTACAGAAACACCTCTATCGTGTTTAAGTTTTCGTTTTTCCGTCAAAAGTTGTAATTTCATCCATCATAAACCTACGCGTCTACATGAAAAATCTACTATTTATCCTCTTGTCTAGCTGTTCATTCATTGTTTATAGTCAGGTGGATCTTCTATCAAAAGAATACCAAAACCTGAAAATAACTGGTTCCTTAGCAGGTCAAACAATCACTTCAACCTCGCTACCGTCTACCCCAATAGTGCATTACAAAGGAAATGGTGCAAAAACTGGGGTCTGTGATTGCTTGGTACAATTGGATTCCACTTTTATTTTGGCGATGGCTCCGAATGATGATTTATACTCAAATAACATCAGCCTTCCTTTCAATTTCAATTTTTACGGAGCGACATATGATAGTCTCTACATCAACAATAACGGGAATATTTCGTTTACAATGCCCTACAATACTTTTACGGCGAATCCTTTTCCAGATCCGAGTTTTAACATGATTGCACCTTTCTGGGCGGATGTCGATACGCGTTCAACAAATGGCGGAAATGTTTGGTACAAGCTGAACCCACATTCCATGGTGATTGTTTGGGACCATGTTGGATACTTCTCGATGATGGAAGATAAATTGAACACCTTTCAGTTGATCATTTCTGACGGACAAGACACGATTGTTCCAGCTGGAAATAACGTTTCCTTTTGTTATGGCGACATGCAATGGACGACGGGTGCCGCGTCAAGTGGGGTCAATGGATTCGGGGGATCTCCAGCAACGGTTGGGGTCAATATTGGGAACGGACTTGATTATTTTCAAGTTGGACAATTCGATACACTTGGAACGTCATTCGATGGTCCGTACAATACAGTAGACCAAGTTGATTTTCTCGATAATCAAGAAATCTACTTTAATTTGGCTGGTTCTACCACCAACATTCCACCACTTTTGATTAGCAGTCTGATTTGTGATACCATCGATGTATATACGGGAGATACTTTACATAAGAGTATGAATGCTGTGGACTTTACACTTGGGGTGAGTACTCCTGAGATTAACCAAATTCTCAATACTTCCATTCAATGTTCGCTCCCAAGCGCGCTAACTTATGTTGAAACGCCCATCGGTTCAGAATTCATTCGTTACGATTTAACCTTCGATGCAACAAATGTTCAACCTGGATATTACAGCATCACCGTTGAAGTGACCGATAATGGTATTCCGGCTCAAACCGTATTGAAAACAATTCCTGTCCACGTCATGTACGATGCCAATTTATCGGGGCTAAACGACTTGAATCCTACCCTTTTCAACGTCTACCCGAATCCATTTCAAGCGGAACTTCATGTGGAAGGATTAGCAGCGAATGATGAAATTCAAGTCATCGATTTACAAGGAAAACTTGTTTACTTAGAGACAGCTAAAGCGAATATCATTTCATTGTCCTCACTTCAGAAAGGATTCTATTTCTTACGTATTTCAAGAAACGGCGCCTTACTTGAAACGGTGAAAATCCAGAAAGACTAAAGAAGGACGAACGAATATGTGTATTTTTGATACATGAAACTATTCTTCTCTTTTCTCTTTATCTGTTGCACAAATATTTTCTTTGCGCAACAAGGTCCGACATTTCAAACAAAGTACGTTGTCATATTGGTGATTGATGGACCAAGATTCAGTGAAACTTATGGAGATTCTACATGTCGCCTGAGTCCAATTTTATGTGACTCTCTGCGGTACCAAGGTGCTTTTTATGAGAACTTCCGAAACAACGGTCCAACCTATACTGTTCCTGGTCACACCGCTATTGTAACCGGTGTTTACCAACGTATTTCGAATACCGGAACTGCATTGCCTCGAAATCCATCCCTCTTTCAATATTACTTGAAAGCGACCGGTGCTGCAAAAACGGATGCGTTCATTGTTTCGAGTAAAGGAAAACTAGATGTCCTGGCAAACACGGAAAACAAAAAATGGCATGATCAATTTTTGGCAAGCACTTATTGTGGGCCAAACGGCAACGGGATTGGATACGGAAGAGACGACAAAACCTTTGCTAAAGTAACTGAACTCGTGACAAGTCCAAATGCGCCACATGTCATGTTAATCAACTTACTGGCTGTAGATGTGAATGGACACGCGAACAATTGGGAAAAATACCAAGAATCCATTACCGCTTGCGACGCATACGCTTCCAACTTATGGGGTATGATTCAAAGCAATCCAGTCCTGAAAAACCAAACGACTTTGTTTATTACCAACGATCATGGTCGACATTTAGACGGCGTAAAATCTGGATTTGTAAATCATGGTGATCACTGTGAAGGTTGTGAACACATCTCCTTGTTAATCTTAGGTCCAGACACACCAAAAGGATTGTCCGTTCAAAAAGAGGGAGAATTAATCGATCTTTCCAAAACCATTTCTACTCTATTGCATTTCGAGATGCCAACAAGTAAAGGCCGGTTTTTACAAGAATCGTTTAAGCCTTAAAACAATCCATCAAGCAGTTGATCATCGACCAAGTTCGGCAAGGTAACTTTCAGATTAGGTTCAATTTCCATCGCTCGTTTGATGGCAAAAGTTGCATTTTCGTTGCGTGCCCAATTTCGACGAGCGATTCCGTTGTTCACATCCCAATGCAACATCATTTTCAAGTTTCGATCTGCATCTGAACTACCATCAAGGAGCATTCCAAATCCACCGTTGATCACTTCACCCCATCCAACGCCACCTCCGTTGTGAATAGATACCCATGTTGCGCCACGGAAACTATCTCCAATGACATTCTGTATGGCCATATCGGCAGTAAAACGCGAACCATCGTAAATATTGGATGTCTCACGATATGGAGAATCCGTACCTGAAACATCGTGGTGATCTCGTCCCAAAACAACAGGTCCAATTTCACCCTTAGCGATTGCTTGGTTAAATGCTTCCGCAATGCGCATGCGTCCTTCCGCATCTGCATAAAGTATGCGTGCTTGAGAACCTACAACTAACTTATTTTCTTGAGCTCCTTTGATCCATTGAATATTGTCCGCCATTTGCTGTTGGATTTCCATTGGACTGTTTACCATCATTTCTTCTAAAACACGACAAGCAATGGCATCCGTTTTTGCCAAGTCTTCTGGATTTCCAGAAGCACAAACCCAGCGGAATGGACCAAATCCATAATCAAAACACATTGGACCTAGGATATCTTGTACATATGATGGATATTTAAAATCAATGTGATTTTCAGCCATGACGTCTCCACCAGCGCGCGAAGATTCGAGCAAAAAGGCATTCCCGTAATCGAAGAAATACGTTCCTCTGTTCGTGTGTTTGTTCACTGATGCCGCATGTCTACGTAAACTTTCTTGAACAAATTCCTTGAATTTTTCTGGATTCGTTGCCATCAATTCATTTGCTTCTTCGAATGTAAGTCCGGCTGGATAATATCCACCTGCCCATGGATTATGCAAAGACGTTTGATCGGAACCTAAATCCACATGAACACCACATTCATCAAATTTCTCCCAAACATCCACTACATTCCCAAGGTAGGCAATGGAAACGACCTCTTTATCCGCTTGTGCCTTTTTAACACGAACAACTAATTCATTCAAATCCGTGATGATTTCATCTACCCATCCTTGTTCATGGCGCGTGCGTGCTGCTTTTGGATTTACTTCTGCCGTCACCGAAATGACACCAGCAATGTTTCCAGCTTTTGGTTGTGCACCAGACATTCCGCCTAATCCAGCAGTCAGAAATAATTTTCCTTTAATGTCATCTCTATTTTTTGCTAAACGTCGAACAGCATTTAATACGGTAATGGTTGTGCCGTGAACAATTCCTTGCGGACCAATGTACATATATGAACCCGCTGTCATTTGTCCGTATTGGGTAACACCCAACGCATTAAATTTTTCCCAATCATCCGGTTTTGAATAATTTGGAATCATCATCCCATTTGTCACGACTACTCGCGGCGCATTTTTATGAGAAGGGAACAAGCCCATCGGATGTCCTGAATACATCACCAAGGTTTGTTCATCGGTCATTTCTGACAAATATTTCATGGTTAAGCGGTACTGTACCCAGTTTTGGAATACGGCACCATTTCCACCGTAAGTAATCAATTCGTGTGGATGTTGCGCCACAGCGTGATCCAAGTTATTTTGGATCATCAGCATGATGGCTTTTGCCTGTTCAGATTTCCCAGGATATTCTGAAATTGGACGCGCATAAATCGGATGCGTTGGACGATAACGGTGCATGTATATGCGGCCATAAGTCGTTAATTCTTCCGCGAAGTCCTTTGATAATTCAGCATGTTGTTCTTTTGGAAAATAACGTAACGCGTTAGCGATAGCGAGTTTCTTCTCCTCGAGTGACAGGATGTCCTTGCGTTTTGGCGCGTGATTTACCTGTGGCTCCCATGCTTTAGCAGCAGGGATTTGAGTTGGAATACCTTCTTGGATTTCTTGTGCAAACGACAGATTAGACATAGTTGTTCAATTTTGAACAAAAGTAGTCAATCCTAGTATTTCACAACGACAAATCCGTGTTTTTGTACTTTTTCTCCACCTTCGAAAACAGCATCAATGCGGTAGAAATACGTTCCTTCTTCCACTAAATCTCCAGATGACGTTTTTCCGTCCCAATGACCAGCTGGATCACTGTATTCGTAAATAACATTCCCCCAACGATTTAAGATATAACATTGGAATTCCGCAATGCCATCATATTCCACATAGAAGTTCTCATTTCCAACTTGTGAGGACAATGAAATGATGTTCGGTGCGGTGATGTCACAAGGCTTAATGGTAATGGTCGATACATCTGAAACCGTATAACATTGATTGGATAAAAAGAAGGTGTAATCACCTGGTTGATTGACAATCCGAGGTACCGATGTATAACCGTCGCCCCAAACAAACGTTTGCAGTGGATTATATCCAGCTTGCAGCGGTTGTGAATTGACCATTAATGGACTTAATTCAAAATTGGCATTTTTACAGATGGCTGTATCCAACAATTCCGTGTATATGTATGGCTGAAATTCGATTTGAGAAATGATCGTGTCGTTACATGAGTTATCAATAAACATGACATCGTAGATTCCACCAACATGCATCGTGCTTATCTCTGGATTGTCGACAAGATTACTTGGCAAGAAGTGAACTGCTGTGTCCGCACATGCCCAAACTCCTCCACTGTAAGCAATGGTGTTTTGAACTTGGAATGCGTAATTACAAGCTAGGGTGTCATTGAATATTACCGGAGTTGGTAATACATATAGCGTTACGGTTGTATCATAATGACAACCGAAATTATCGGTTACGTTGTACGTGTAGTTCGTGTTTCCAGTCACAGAAGGCTGAATCACAATTAAGGTATCATTTTGACCGGAAATGATGCTTGGATCATTTGTCCAAAAATCGCTCATCACAATGTTCTGATATCCTTCAGATTCCGGATACAACGCTGAGTTGAAGTAAATTCCCCATTGGAAAATATATCCATCATCAATTCCTTGGTTGTCTTGCACAGAGATGGTCCACGGTCCATTCACCGGACAACCAGCGAATTGGTTGAAATCACCATCAGGTAAATAAACACCATTCGGATTCATGGATGCAAATCCATACGAATTAATGATGGTATTACCCAAGGCCTCTTCGGCACAAATGGTACCTAAAGTAGCATTTGTTGGGGAGAAACAATAGGTCCAAACAGGCGTTCCAGGTGCTCCACCGTCAATATTTGTGTCATTTCCAAGGAAAGTCGAAATTCCGTTTCCACATCCACCCGGGACAAGTTCATTCCAGCCAGCAGGTGTTTGATTGTATGCATTCAAAATAGAAACAGTTGTTCCATTTGGACATGTTAACGCAATTTCAATATCCCCAATGTACGAGTGTTCGATATCGATACACAATTGGTCGAAATCATTTGCAGAGGTAATCACGGCAGTGGAGTCAAATCCGGACATCGGTACAATGGAAGAATATGTTTGTCCAGCACCATCCGGAAGGAAGGTTAATCCAGCGAAGACACCTCCAATTTGGAATTCTCCACCAGGAATATCAATACCAACGGTATCCGTTGCAGTTACACCTCCAATTAAATTCGTACTGACGCCTAAACAAACTGTATCTGCTAACGGACCAGTTCCTGTAAATAATGGAGTTTGAGAAACCCGAACCTTACAGTGAATATTGGCTTGATGCGGGAAGATATCCTGCACCTTTAAATCAACATAGTAACCAGATTGTGCCGGTGGTGTAAACCACACAGAACTTCCAGTGAACTGTCCTACACCGCCAATTGTCCAAGTGTAATTACAATTTGCCACTGTTTGTGAATAACCAGTATTTGTATTCTCCAAAGAATACGGGAAAAGTGGTGTGGCAGTTAACAACACAGAATCGCCGAAACATAAGTCCACGTATCCAGTGTCTAATGGATTCAAGATGTTTGTTCCAACACCATTTTTGAATGCTTCAATGTGCGGTTCGATTGGTTGAGGTGGATTACCACAAGCGACGTTTGCCACCCAGCCGGTTCCTTCATTGGCACCGTCGGAATGAAAGCGAAGCGTTAAACAACCAGAAGGATTGTTCGCAAAAGATGCTTGAACATAGAATCCAACCGGATTGGTTCCTGAATTAAAAGCGCCCAACAAAGGTGCACTTGTCGAAGGACCATCGTACACGTAAAGCGTATCAGTTGGATGAATGTCAAATTCAAATCCAATATTTGTTGCAAACGCAATGGAAACTTTCGATCCTTGCGTTAAATCTGGACAAAGAACCAAGGTCTCATTCGTATTTGGCAAGTAGTTTCCTGTGCCATCGATAAAATTTGTTCCTCCTGTTGGAACAATTCCAGCACAGTTTAAAGGATTCGTTTGACTATAGTCTGGATCAGTAATCGTTAATGTCACCTGAGAAATTCCCAAATGTGCAACTAAAACGAATAAAAAAGCAAGTATGTTTTTTGTCATTATTTCTTGTTTTGCATTTCTAACTTAAGGATGTTCAATGACTTCACAACAAGAATTTCATTGCTTCCTTCTATTTTGAAATATTGTGTACGGTCTTTAATCTGCAAGTGCAGGTCGGTAAAACGCAGTTCTTTTTTTGATTTTATCGCTATCGACGGGAATTGACTAACATCCTTTCCTTCAGGTGACTGAATGATATAACAAGCATGATCTACCGCGTAATTCAAGGTTTCAATCGTACCATTCCCAGCTGCGTCAAATTGCTGTAATTCTATTTTAGAATAACTTTTAGATAATTCGGGACTAGCTTTTTGTGCATAAAACTGTTGTGCAAAAGCAAGTAAAATAATTAGTAAGCCTTTTTTCATAGAGCGTTAGTTGTGTCGACAAGACGTGAGTTATCGTTGAAAAGTTGTACCAAATGTTCAAATTTTTCAATTTCAAGCTAAGATAATAAAACTTAGTTTTGTTCACACATAATTCCTTAGTTAAAATTCATGGAGAATTCAGCATTAGAAAAAGTTGCTTCGCAAGTAAGAAGAGACATCGTTCGTATGGTTTCAGCAGTCAATTCAGGGCATCCTGGAGGATCATTAGGCTGTGCCGATTTTTTAAGTTTTTTGTATTTCGAGCAAATGAATTTCAATGCAGAATCCTTCAGCATGGATGGAATTGGAGAAGACTTGTTTTTCTTGTCCAACGGACACATTTCACCGGTTTGGTACAGTGTTTTGGCTCGGGCAGGATATTTTCCAGTTGCTGAATTAGGGACATTTAGAAAATTGTCAAGCCGTTTGCAGGGACACCCTTCAACGGACAAAAAATTACCTGGTATTCGCATGGCTTCTGGTTCACTTGGACAAGGGCTTTCAGTTGCGGCGGGAGCAGCTCAAGTGAAAAAATTGAATGGAGACAACGGAATCGTTTACACCCTTCACGGAGATGGCGAATTACAAGAAGGTCAAATTTGGGAAGCGGCCATGTATGCTGCCGCGAACAACGTTGATAATTTGATTGCAACCATCGATTACAACGGACGTCAAATCGACGGAGATGTTGAAGATGTATTGTCACTTGGAAACTTGGCACAAAAATGGCAGGCGTTCGGCTGGGAAGTTCTTGAAATGGACGGACACAATTTCGCGGATATTCGCGAGAAAATGACAACAGCAAAAAGCATGTGTGGAAAAGGAAAACCAGTAGTCATCATTATGAAAACGGAAATGGGTCAAGGTGTTGATTACATGATGGGGTCTCATAAATGGCACGGTGTAGCTCCTAATCCAGAACAACTTAGCGCAGCATTAGCTCAATTAGAAGAATCGTTAGGAGATTATTAGTGAAAACATGGGTGTTCGCCATATTTATTTGTTTGTCTAGTTTCGGTTGGACGCAAAAAAATACGCGTATACTCTTCATTCTTGACGCTTCCAATAGCATGAACGTGGATTGGAATAACAATCAAACGCGCATGGTTGCAGCGAAAGAAGTGCTCATTCAAGAAGTGGAAAAATTGCGAGGTGTTCCAAATTTGGAAATCGCACTGCGCGTTTATGGTCATCAAACACCGGTAACAAATACCTACCAGGATTGTAACGACACAAAATTGGAAGTGCCTTTTGGACCCAATACCATCGATGCTATCAAATCGAAAGTAAAAGCTATTCAGGCAAAAGGATCGACCCCAATCGCAAGATCATTGGAAGCGGCAGCGGGCGATTTTCCGGATACACTCGCTCGTAACTTCATTATTTTAATAACAGATGGACTTGAGTCGTGCGATAACGATCCTTGCATCATCGCTCGTAAACTGAAGGAAAAAGGAGTGAAAGTGACTCCGTTTGTGATAGGACTTGGAATGGACCTTTCCTATTTAGAGAAATTCGATTGCATTGGCGCTTATTCCGATGCGGAAAATAAAGAGTCCTTCCGAAATGTACTGTCGAATGTGGTTTCTAAAACATTAATGAATACAACCGTTCAAATAAACTTGAACGACATCAGCAAAAAACCGACGGAAACGAATGTGACGCTATTTTTGTATGAGGCGGGGACCAATAACTTGAAATATACCTTCACGCACACAATGAATCGCAAGAACTTACCTGACACCTTGGTCATTGATCCTGCATTGACTTACGATTTAGTGGTAAACACCTTGCCTCGCATAGAGAAAAAAGGGATTGTCATTCAAAAGTACACACACAATACCATCATCGTTGATGCACCGCAAGGATACATCAAATTTACCGCGCTGAAAAACACGCAAAATCCAAGTTTTCAAATGCGCGTTTCCCAAAAAGATGAGGCGATTACCTTAAACGCGCAAAACCTCAACACGACACAGAAATACTTGGTGGGGACATACGACTTAGAAATATTCACCTTGCCAAGAACCTATCAACGCGTAGAGGTCAATCAAAGCAAAACGACTTTTGTGGATGTTGTTCCAGCAGGGACGTTTCAATATGTAGTGGTGAAGAATACGGTTGGACAAATTTTCTACGAACGTTCACCTGAAAAATGGGAATGGGTCTGTAATTTAGACGAAACTGCTTTAGAAGGAAAATGGACACTTCAACCAGGGAATTACAAAGTGGTTTACCGCGAAAAGGACCAGAAATCCAGCGCATATACGAAAGAAAAAAAATTCAGAATTGATTCAAACAAAACACTCTTATTAAATTTATAGTTATGGAATTTGAAATACTTGGAAACAAAGACACACGATCAGGATTCGGTGAAGGATTAGCAGAATTGGGGCGTACCAATCCAAACGTTGTCGCGCTGTGTGCTGACCTAACAGGATCTTTGAAAATGGATGCGTTTCAAAAAGAACAACCTGAGCGTTTTTTCCAAGCTGGAATTGCAGAAGCGAACATGATAGGCTTGGCTGCAGGTATGACCATCGGTGGGAAAATTCCATACACTGGGACCTTTGCTAACTTTTCGACTGGACGTGTATACGATCAGATTCGTCAATCCGTAGCATACTCTCAGAAAAACGTTAAAATTTGTGCTTCTCACGCCGGACTTACATTGGGTGAAGATGGTGCTACTCACCAAATTTTGGAAGACATCGGAATGATGCGTATGTTGCCAAACATGACGGTCATCGTTCCTGCTGATTTCAATCAAACGAAACAAGCAACGATTGCTATTGCAGAACACAATGGACCAGTCTACTTGCGTTTTGGCCGTCCAGTTATGCCGATTTTTGTTAAACCAGATGCGAAGTTTGTCATTGGAAAAGCAGATGTTTTAACTGAAGGAACAGATGTAACAATCATCGCATGTGGACACCTAGTGTGGAAGTCGATTGAGGCCTTAGCCATTTTAAAAGAAAAAGGCATTTCTGCAGAATTAATCAACATGCACACCATCAAACCGTTAGACGCAGCAGCGATTTTAAAATCGGTTTCTAAAACGGGTTGTGTGGTAACAGCAGAAGAGCACATGATGAATGGTGGACTCGGAGAAGCGGTTTCACAAGTCCTAAGCAGAGAGTTACCTTGTCCACAAGAATATGTGGCCGTAAATGACTCGTTCGGAGAAAGTGGAACACCCATGGAATTGATGACTAAATATGGCATTGATACGCAAGATGTGGTGAATGCGGCAATGAAGGCGATTGCCCGTAAAGGCTAATTAATTCCCTACGTTTTTTACCAATTCATGCGCTTCTTCCAAGTTGGAGAGTGCTGGATGACAGGTGCCTTTTGTGCAGACATAAATTCCGTCCAAATATTCAGCCGATATTGGTAAGGATTGGTGGTAAGACAACAAGGTGTTTTCTGGCCAAAGACAAGGTGCTACTTGACTCTGGTTTAATACATGTACTTCCGTAAATCCTTGGTTTAATTCCAACAACAAGGAAGCCCAATTGGAGTACCCGGATCCATATGTTTCCATCCCGTCGTACATGTTCGCTATCATTTGACGCGCATAATCGACCCATGTATTTGAACGATAATAATGTCCTAGACGCAAAAAGTTCCTTGCCATTACGGAGTTACTTGAAGGAATCACATTGTCATGTAATTCCATTTTTCGCACAACGAGCGAACTGTCCTGTTTTGTGAAATAGCACATTTTACTTTGTGGATGCATAAATTCCTTTTCGACAAAAAGCGTCAAGTTATGTGCGTGTTCCATCCACACGATTTCACCTGTTCGTTGGTACAGATGAATGAAGGCATCAATCACATGTGCGTAATCTTCCAAAAATCCATCTACACTTGCTACCCCGTTGGTGTTTACATGAAGTAATTGACCGGAAGACTGCAGTTGTTCTTCCAGTATCCATTTTCCAATTTTTCTCGCCTCCAAGAGAAATTCCTCCGCTTGAAAAACGAGATAGGCTTGACAAAGTCCACGTATGAGCAATGCATTCCAAGAGGTTAGGCACTTGTGGTCAAGTCCTGGACGAATGCGTTTTTCGCGTTCAGATAACAACAGGTATTTCCACTCGGCAACCTTTGCTTGTAAAACGGGAATTTCCATGGACCATTTTTTCGCGAAGTCAACATCAGACATCGTTTTTAATAAGATGTACTTTCCGTCTTCCCAGTATCCCCGATCCGTCACTTGATAATAGTCCGCGAACATTAAAAATTCCTGACCCAATAGACTTTTAAGCTCCTGTTCCTCCCAACAATAAAACTTTCCTTCTTCTCCCTCACTATCCGCATCTAAGGCACTATAAAATGCCCCAGAATCTGCGCGCATTTCTCGGGTTAACCAAGTGAAAATTTCATTCACCAACATACGATACGCATCATCATTAAATGCTGCGTAGCCCAAGGAAAACAACTCCAACAGCTGCGCATTATCGTACAGCATTTTCTCGAAATGAGGAACTTTCCAAATCATATCCACAGAATAACGCGTGAATCCACCACCTATGTGGTCGTATATTCCGCCAAAGGACATTTTATCGAGGGTCAACTGAACAAAAGACCTCAACTTCTCATCCTGGAAGACGTCACTATGTCGAAGTAAGTAGAGATAATTTGTAGGCATGGGGAATTTAGGCGCGCGGTTCATTCCCCCTTCCAAGAAATCAAACTGCTTTTTCCATCGAGCAACGAGTTCAAGTAGCTTTTCATCTTTCAATTCTGCTTCATCCTGTGGAAGCGCAATCAATTCATTGACCGAAAGTCCTTCGTGCAACTTTGTTGCGTATTCTTCTACTTTTTCGGTGTCCTGTTGAAAGGTATATACCAGAGATTTCAAAATGTGTATCCACTGTTCCTTTGGAAAATACGTTCCACCATAAATTGGTCTTCCGTCGGGCAACGTGATGCAATTCAGTGGCCATCCGCCTCTTTGCGTCATGAGTTGCACCGCAGACATATAGACATTGTCAACATCAGGACGCTCTTCACGGTCCACTTTGATATTGATAAAATGAGCATTCATTAAGTCCGCCACTTCTTGATCTTCGAAACACTCATGTGCCATCACATGACACCAATGGCAAGCTGAATATCCAACACTAATCAGTACCAATTTATTCAATCGTTTCGCTTCTTCAAACGCTGCCTCTGACCATGGTATCCAGTGAACAGGATGATGTGCATGCTGCACTAAATAAGGCGAAGATTCGTGAATTAATGAATTGGTAGCTGTCATGATGATTATTAGAAAACAAAGAAAACTTATATTTGTTGAATAGATTCAATCCGTGCAACAATTTCGTCCGATACAAGTACTTTTTTTCATTGTTCTAGTACTTTCTTTTTTATTGATTCCTTCTTTTTTACTGCCGAAAGGCGGTGCTCATTTACTCGGTGTAAAATGGCAATTTCTCCCATTTGATGAAGTCCTTCAGCCCAAAAAACAAGTTAAAAAAGACATCGCGAAAATCATTCAAAAGGTTGACACAACTGATATTAACTCCAATTTAGTCAAACACAAGGGCATTTCTTCGGGGAAACTTGGACTTCCGAATGGAGGCGATTTAAGTACTGAAAGTGCAACAACCTTGCATTTAAATGACTTAGCTAGACAAAATTTGTATCGTTTATTCGAACAGTTAAAATCCGTTGCAACAGAAAATAGAAAAATCTCAATTTTTCATTATGGGGATTCACAAATTGAAGGAGACCGCATGACTGGGTATATTCGTCAGCGCATTCAAAATCAATTTGGCGGAAATGGTCCAGGCATGATTCCAGCGACCAACGTATACAACACACAGACCTTTAAGCAAACCTATTCGCCAAATTTCGAGCGATTGACTTCCTTCTGGGGTAAAAAATTGAGTACGCGTAAATATGGTGCCATGGGCTCCGCATCCATCATGGTGATTGACACCGCCAAATCGAACCGTGGAGAATTATCGGAAGGCTGGATTGAAATAGAAGCATCAAAGTCTGCTTTTGCAAGGGCGCGGGACTTCAACCAAGTGAAATGTTTTTACACTTCTTGTTTCAAGCCATGTGGGGTAAAAGTATACGAAAACAACAAACTAATCCACGAAGATTCTCTGATTAAAGATGGATTGAGTCATTCAATCGATCTTAATTTTCCAAAAACACCCGGCAAATTAAAATTCGTCTTTAGTACAACGAAAAGTCCTGTTTTTAACGGCTTTGCCTTGGAGGGAGACCTCGGTGTTCAAGTCGTCAATGTGGCCATGCGCGGATCATCCGGACATGCCATTAGTGCGGGAGATGCCTCATTATTTCGCAAAATGCACAATGAATTAAATACCGAATTGTTTATTCTTCAGTTTGGGGGGAATTCGGTTCATGCCTTCAAGGACAGTAGTTCAGTCCGCTATTACATGCGCAGTTTTAAAAGTCAAATACAATACATTCAGCGCATTCGTCCAAGTGCTACCATCATAGTGATTGGTCCAAGTGACATGTCACAACTCAGCAATGGCATCTTTGAAACGTATCCATACCTTTCCTATTGTGTGAGTCAAATGAAAAAAACCTGCGACGAAACGGGTGCGGCATTTTGGGATTTATATGCGGCCATGGGTGGAAAAAACTCCATGCCATCTTGGGTGAGTCAAGGACTAGCTGGAAAAGACTACATTCATTTTACACCGCGAGGAGCGAGTTATGCTTCCCAATTGTTTTACGACGCTTTTATCGCAGAGTATGCTAAATGGTTAAATGGTGAAACTGGCGCTAAAAAAGAAACGGCGGAATGATTTCACGCATCCTTTTTTTATTCCTTTTACCTGGGACCTTGTTCGCGCAAGTCGTGGATTTGCGGCAATTGAATCAGCATAAAATTCCGTCAGAAGATTCCCTAATTGCTGCCAAATATCCATTCATCAATACGGATTGCAACGTCTTCCAGTTTTTTACGCCGGAAAGCCCAAATTGGACCTATTTGCATGAACAGATGTCCTTGATGATTGCCAATAAAGATCGAAAATTGAACTTTTACCATATTGGTGGCTCACATATTCAGGCGGACATCTACACCCATGATTTTCGCACATTCCTACAAAGCAATTGGCCAGGATTAAGCGGGGAAAGAGGACTGGTTTTTCCCTTTGGACTTGCCAAAACAAATAATCCATCCAATTATCATTTCTCCTCACCAAATGTGTGGAAATCCTACCGCAGCGTCAATGACCATCCAGATGATTTAGACTATGGATTAACCGGGGCAACCATTCGTTGTTCGGATTCTGTGATTACCATCAACTTCAAACACATGCGAACGATGGTAAAACCACCATTTAACAAACTGCGCATTTATCACAATACGGGTGCTTTTCCGTATGACTTGAATTTTGGTGGACAAGAACTGCTTGTAAGTGAGACCTTTCATCATGTGGAATTAGGCTACTCGGAGATTACGTTTACGGATTACATTGATTCCTTGGATTTACAGTTTATTCGGAATATTGCGGGTCCAAGTACCTTGGAAATTTACGGTTTTGAATTGCTGAATGAACTTCCCGGAATCACGTATAATGCCATAGGAATTAATGGTGCAGGCTTGTATACCTACTTGGCTAATGAACATTTTTTAAGGGATTTAAAAATTCATCCACCAGATCTTTTTGTGTTTTCGGTAGGAACAAACGATGCCTATACAAGTGCCGCTAGCTTCAAACCAGAAGTCTACAAAAAAAACTTAGCGGCTCTGATGAACATTATTTTGGAAGTGAATCCAAAATGTGCGCTTTTATTGACGGTGCCAAATGACAATCAATTTCACAATGCACCCAATAAAAATACAGCGCGTCAGCGCGAAGTCATTTTGCAATTGGCGCAAGAATACCAAATGGCCGTATGGGATTTTTACGGCATTATGGGAGAACTCGGGTCTTCGGTCACATGGAGGAAAAACGGACTCATGCAAGGGGACTATGTCCACTTCACCGCAGAAGGTTATCACTTAAAAGGAAAATTATTAATCGATGCATTTTTAAACTATTTAAGTGCATTTGACGAACTTAGCCGCTAATTATGGAGAGAATTTACCAACTTTTTTCGTTCGACGTCAAGGAGCCACTCATATTCACGCAACTTGATTTCTGGCTATTTTTCATTTTGGTGATGGTCATCTTCTCGGCAATTCACAAGCACTTCTTCGTGCGCAGCATCTTTTTGAGCGTCATCAGTTTGTTCTTTTATTTCAAGACTTCTGGATTATTCGTTTTGCTGCTGGGACTAACCTTAGTTGTCAATTATTTCTTCGGGACACGTGTTTCACTCGCCGAGAAAGATCGTTCAAAAAAATGGTATATCGCCTGCTCGGTCCTCTTTAATCTACTCTTGTTAGGTTACTTTAAATATGCCTATTTCTTTACGGATTCCTTTAATCAGTTGTTCCATACGAAGTATGAAATCGTAAATCAGTTTGCTCTCTGGGGAAATGGATTCTTTGGAGCAGGAACCTTTGTCGACAAAATTCTCATTCCAGTTGGCGTATCCTTTTTTACCTTTCATAACATCAGTTATGTGGTGGACATTTACCGCAAAGAAATCAAATTAAGTAGTTTCTTCGACTACGCATTTTACGTGACTTACTTTCCACATTTGGTCGCAGGACCCATTGTTCGAGCAAGGGATTTCATTCCTCAAATCAATCAACCATTTGTCCTAAATAAACAAGATTTTAGTTGGTCCTTGGTGCAAATTACAAAAGGCCTTTTCAAAAAAATTGTGTTGGCGGACTACATTGCCGTACATTTTATTGACAAGATTGCCGATTCACCAGAAGCCTATCCTGGATTTATCAGCGTCTTAGCTATGTGGGCTTACTCCTTACAGATTTATGGAGATTTCTCCGGATATACCGACATCGCAATTGGCATCTCGCGTTTGATGGGATTCACGTTATTGGAAAACTTCAATTCCCCATACAAAGCTATTTCTGTTGCCGATTTTTGGAGAAGGTGGCACAAATCGCTCGGTTCCTGGTTACGCGATTACTTGTACATTCCTTTGGGTGGAAATCGTTCAGGTGGTATCGGAACATACATCGCCTCAACAATCATTTTTGTCTTCCTGATTTTCATTACACAATGGTATGAATTGGTCTATGTTTACTTCGGACTCATGGCCTTATACTTCCTCTGTTGGCACTTTTTTCCCAAGTTTAAACATTACCTCAACCGTGATTTAAATTTGCTGATAACCATGGTCGTTGGAGGACTCTGGCATGGAGCGAGTGAGAATTTTGTCATTTGGGGAAGCATGAACGGACTCGCCTTGATTTTTTATCAGTATTGGAAGAAAATAAGTCCGTATGAGCAAAGTACATCATGGGGAATTCGCGCATGGCGCATCTTTCTTACCTTCAACTTTATTACGTTTACACGCATTTGGTTTCGCTTGGATGAAGCAGGTGAGCCATTAAAAATGATCGACCACATTTACCAACATTTCGACTTTTCATGGAATGTATTCGTGAAAGTGCTGGAAACGTATCAAACCGTATTCTGGTTGATTTTGGTTGGATTTATTTTGCACTGGTTGCCACAGTCGTGGAAGGACAAAGGCACTTCCACATTTGCGAAGATTCCTTTTCTCTTTCAAGCATTGAGTATAGCGCTCAGTGTTTTTCTGATGTACCAAGCAATCTCAGATACCTTTAAACCATTCGTGTACTTTCAGTTCTAAGCTGCTAGGTAGTAACTGAAGAAAAGTAAGTCCACTCCCACACAAACGATTCCTGCATAAGCAATCCATTTCATGGGTGCAACAGCAAGCAACAAACTCAGCGTAAGCATCGTTGGAATCACAATGGCAATTAAAGCAAAGGTACTTTCCAATGCGCCCATTCCTACGGTAAGTCCACCTAAACAACCTACTACCAATAAAATAATGGCAATCCATCCAAAACGATTGAACTCCATTTCATTAATCAATTTATCAAACATGGCATTTATTTTTCTTCAAAATTCGTGGCTTTTGAGGGGGAAATAAATGAGATTAATTGTCAAAAAAGCTGATTTTTGTCAATAAAATCAAGCATCTTGAATTTAGTTGTCCAATTACTTGACAAACGGGGTCTCGATGTCGTATCTTTGCGCCCTACTTCATTTAAGTAGGTAAATACAGAGTTTATGAGCAAAATGAAACTATCGGAGTTCGACTTCGAACTTCCAGAAGAGTTAATCGCCAATTATCCTACAGAAAATCGTGACGAATCGCGTTTGATGGTGATTCACCGTGAAACAGGAAAAATTGAGCACAAATTATTCAAAGATGTCTTGGATTATTTCTCCGAAGGTGACGTAATGATCATGAACAACACGCGTGTATTTCCAGCTCGAATGTATGGAAACAAAGAAAAAACTGGTGCGAAAATCGAAGTATTCTTGTTGCGTGAGTTGAACCGCGAAAGTTTACTTTGGGACGTTTTGGTTGATCCAGCGCGTAAAATCCGAATTGGAAACAAATTGTACTTTGGTGAAGACGATTCGTTGGTGGCTGAGGTCATTGATAACACCACTTCACGTGGACGTACATTGCGATTTTTGTTTGATGGTCCTTACGAAGAATTCAAAGCAAAAATAACTGAACTAGGTGAAACACCCCTTCCGAAATACATCAAGCGCGAAGTTGAACCAGAGGATGAAGAGCGTTACCAAACTATTTTTGCGAAAGTAGAAGGAGCCGTTGCTGCGCCAACAGCCGGACTTCACTTCTCTCGTCAATTATTAAAAAGATTGGAGTTAAAAGGAATTGATTTCGCTGAAGTTACCCTTCACGTTGGACTCGGCACTTTCCGTTCCGTAGAAGTGGAGGATTTAACGAAGCATAAAATGGATTCCGAACAAGCCATCATACCGGAACAAGCGGCAGATATGGTGAACAACGCAAAACGCAAAAAACAACGCGTTTGTGCAGTGGGAACAACAGCCATGAGAGCGATTGAATCTTCTGTATCGACAGAAGGGTATTTGAAACCATTCGATGGTTGGACAAATAAATTCATTTTTCCTCCATACGAATTCAGCATTGCGGACAGTTTAATCACAAACTTCCACACGCCACTTTCTACCTTGTTGATGATGATTTCTGCTTTCGCAGGACATGAATTAATGATGCAAGCGTACCAAGAAGCAATCAAAGAAAAATACCGTTTTTACTCGTATGGCGATGCCATGTTGATTTTGTAAAATCGATCACATTTTTGATATACAAAAAAAGAGAAGGCAACACCTTCTCTTTTTTTTGTCATTCCTTTTATGCTTAATCTGCGATGATTAAGATATAGTTGTTCTTCTTTCCTTTTCCTAGCAACACATATTTGTCATTGATGAGTTGTGCTGGTTCAATGATAAATTGCTCGTCTACCTTTTCTTTGTTGACAGAAATTGCATTTGCTTTCAACTCGCGACGTGCCTCGCCATTGGAGGATAAAAATCCAGTTTTAGCAGCCATCGCATCGATGATACTGATTCCCGAACCAAAGTCAGAACGCGGAATAGTCGCTTGTGGAACACCTTCGAAGATGCTAAAGAAATCTTGTTCTGAAAGTGCTTTCAAGTCTTCTGATGTCGATTTTCCGAAAAGGATATTACTGGCGCTAATTGCCGTGCGAAGTGCTTCTTCACTATGAACACGAATCGTGATGTCCTCAGCTAAGGCTTTCTGTAAAACACGTAAGTGTGGTGCTTCCGCATGTTCTTTTTCCAACGCTTCTATTTCTTCACGTGTTTTCAAGGTGAAAATACGGATGAAATTGGCAGCATCTTCATCAGCTGCATTCAGCCAATATTGGTAAAATTGGTAAGGGGAGGTTTTCGCTGGGTCTAACCAAACATTTCCGCCTTCTGTTTTTCCGAATTTCGTGCCATCTGCTTTTTTAATCAATGGAGTTGTCACGGCATATGCTTCTCCTCCACCTTTGCGGCGAATCAATTCTGTTCCTGTGACAATATTTCCCCATTGGTCTGAACCACCCAATTGAACGACACATCCCTTGTGTTGATTCAAGTAATAGAAATCATAACCTTGAACCAACTGATAGGAAAATTCTGTAAAAGACATCCCCGTTTCCAAACGAGATTTCACAGAGTCCTTCGCCATCATGTAATTGACCGAAATGTGTTTCCCTACATCGCGAATAAACTCCAAAAAGCTCATGTTTCTAAACCAATCGATGTTGTTCACCATTTCAGCGGCATTCTCACCTTCGAAGTCCAAGAACTTTTCCAATTGGGCTTTCACACAAGCCACATTGTGTTGAAGTGTGGCGTCATCCAATAAATTTCGCTCTTGCGATTTTCCGGATGGATCTCCAACCATTCCTGTCGCTCCTCCCACTAATGCAAAGGGTTTATGTCCCGCTTTCTGAAAATGAACCAAGGTCATGATTTGAACCAAACTTCCGATGTGCAAGGAATCTGCTGTTGGATCAAATCCAATATAACCAGACGAACTTTTCTTTAATAGTGCTTCTTCTGTTCCGGGCATGATGTCGTGAATCATCCCCCTCCACTGTAATTCTTCGATAAAATTCGTTGGCATCTTATTTTGTTAATTCTTTAAATACTTCTTCTAATGATTTTTGCTCGATGTTCAAGGTTAAAATCAACCAGTTTTGTTGCTGTGCGTATTGCGCTACTGATTTACGTAAATCTTCCGTAGCAACAGATTCAATCAGCCAGCCTTTTTCCAAAGCTTCCACTTTACTCACATTTGGAATTTTACTCAACTGTGCTTTTGTTACCGCAGAATCAAACTCCACATACACCGTCTGGTGCTCGAATTCTTGCTGTAAGGTTTTCGCTTTATCATCCGCAACGATTTGTCCCTTGGATAAGATAATCACACGGTCGCAAATCGCCTCGACTTCCTGCATGATGTGTGTTGAAAGCAATACGGTTTTTTGTTTACCAATTTGACGAATCAACTCGCGAATTTCCACCAATTGATTGGGGTCCAAGCCAGTGGTTGGCTCATCGAGGATCAATACTTCTGGATCGTGGATAATGGCTTGTGCCAATCCAACGCGTTGACGGTATCCCTTAGATAAAGCGCCGATTTTTTTATTCTGTTCGACGTCAAGTCCGACTGCATGCACCATTTCCGCTACGCGTGCTTTCAAGTTTTTCACCTTGTAAATACGCCCGACAAATTCTAGGTATTCGCGCACGTACATGTCCACATAAAGCGGATTGTTTTCCGGTAAATAACCGATCATTTGACGCGTCTTCAACTCGTCCACATCGACTTTAATTCCGCCAATGTATACTTCACCTGAACTCGCAGGAATGTATCCGGTCATGATTTTCATGGTGGTCGATTTTCCAGCTCCATTTGGACCTAAAAAAGCGACAATTTCACCTTTGTTCACAGAGAAACTTACATCCCGCACTGCGGCTTGTTCTCCATAATATTTAAAGAGGTTTTTTACTTCTATTGACATCGCAAAGCGAAGTTAATAAAAATCAAGGACGTATCTACTTTGTTGGTATTTTCCTTGAGAATACCGCATAGAAAAAGGCAAACAAGGTGATGCCCATTTGGGATTCTAGTGTGTCCTCGAATAGGAAGGTGACAAGTGCAATGATTCCGAAGATAAATCCAACAGACTGCTGCCATTTGAATTGTTGAACAATGAACTTCAATTGGAAGAACACAAAGAATAAAAAACCAAGGATTCCAAACGTCAAATAGTAGGTTAAATAGGAATTGTGTGCGCGCAATCTGCGTTCTGCGGTGAGCGGTGAATGACGTACATCATACATTTCTTGCATGGCATCATCGACATCTCCGGTGCCTACGCCAATGATCCAATGGTTTTCAATAATTGCCCATGCATTTTTCCAATATTCAATGCGCTCCAAGATGGAATGTCCAGATGGATTCGAAGCGTGGTGAATTTGATAACGAATGTCCAATAATCTCGCTTGAATGCCGCCATACGTTTCATGTACATCCGCATAACCCCTTTCGATAAAACGGATGTCTTCTTTGCTTAATTGATTTACGCCAGACGCGTTCGCACACAAAGCTTTGGAGGACAAATACCTTTCCAAGGTGCTTCTGACCGGTTGCTTGCGTTGATCTAAGCTATCGTAATTCAAGATGGAGCGCTTGTTCCAAGCTGTTTCCATTTCGTCGTAGCGTTCGCTGCAAGGAACTGGATAATTCACTGGAAAGGATAAATTGTAAAAAAGTCCGATAACACTTCCCAAAACGGACACATAGCTCAAGATGAGTACCCAATACAAACGCTTGATGTACAATAGAAAAGTGAGTAAGATCATCAATACAATTGCAACGGATATAATGCCGGATAACACTTGACTGTAAAAGGTATAAACGAGGAAGAAAACGGCTGCAAGCACATATGCATTTCTGTGTTTACGTTGGGTGTAGATGCGCTCCAAACAGAAGGCCAAGCCAATGCCAATTAAAATGCCATAGCGGATGTGTGATCCGAACAAGGACATGTCCCGGATGTCAATTAAATGCAATTTTTCCGGGAAAAAGTGAAAGGCGATGAGGTTGATGACCGCCGTAATAACCAAGGTCAGTAAAAAGTAACGAATCAAACGTTGCCAACGTTTTGGACCAAGAATTGGATGAGATCCAACGATGATTGGAATCAGTAACAAGGATGTTTTCTTGCGTAAATCATCTAAGCCATAATCAACATTGCTGGTCCATAGAAATCCGAGGAGATGTAGGACATAAAACCCAAGAATAAACAAGATGAGTTTATTGTCCTTCAGTCGTTGCCAATATGCACTAAAGTTGGCTTCTAGAATCAGATTCAAGACACCCAACAACAATCCCATGGACATGAGAAACTTACTACAAACGACTCCTACAATGAAGAGTGCCAACACAAAAAAATGCAGGCGTTGATGGATGTTTGGGCCGAAGTAGCGTTTCAACATAGTTGCTTAACGCTTATTTCTTCAAAATAGTGTTCAACTGAGTTGAATTTGTCAAAACTTCGATGGCTTTTTGAACCATGATATCGTTTTTCAAGGATGCCACCGTTCTTCCTTTTTGGAAATAATACCGTGAAATGATCTCGTTTTCAAGCAACTCGGAAATTTCCGCCTTGAATTTCACCAAGTCGCGTTCCTTCGATGGCGTCACTTTGGAAATCATGTCCTCGTAATCTGCTTTGATCTCTTCAAAATACCCCTCTTTTTCAGCTGTTTCCTTCATTTTTTTCAAGGATTCTTCTGAAGCTGTTGTGTATTTAAAATCTTGAGCCAAGGCATATTTCTGAAAATCAGCATAGTCTGATTCCGATAAAGTAAATTCCTCTGCTGTTGCAATGGTCGGATGACTCAAGACATAATCTGTTGCGTAATTGAAGATGCAATGGCTCGTCATCAAAACAGCAGTTAGACGACTATAATCTGGATTCTCAATTTTGACATCCGGCTCAATTCCTCTACCATCAATGACATTGCGTCCATTTTTCGTTTGAAATGTTTTTAATAATGAATCGGGGATTTCCTTCGCTTTTGCATTGCTTTCTTTGTCGTAATACTCCAAGCGTTGCACACAGCGTCCGGAAGGCGTGTAGTATTTTGCAATGGTGATTTTGATTTTAGATCCGTATTTCAAGTCATATGTTCGTTGCACCAATCCTTTACCGAAACTTGTCTCACCAATGATTACTGCACGATCCAAATCCTGCAAAGCACCTGAAACAATCTCACTAGCTGAAGCTGATCCCCCGTCAATTAACACGACGAGTGGCATGTCCTGTACAAAGGGTTCTTCTAGGGTTGTGTACACGCGATTTTCTTCCTTCACTCGTCCTTTTGTCGTGACCACAACTTGGTTTTTTGGCACGAAGAAATTGACGATTTTCACTGCTTCTATGAGCAATCCACCGCCATTTCCGCGCAAATCAAGCACCAATTGTTTGGCGCCATCTGCTTGAAGTTTCTGAATGGCGTTTTTCACATCAGCCGAAGCAGTTTGTGTAAAGCTGTTTAACTTCACGTATCCCACTTCTCCTTTTAACATACCGAAATACGGAACATCCGGAATCTTGATTTCATCCCGAGCAATGGTGATTTTCTTTTTCCCTTCGCCTTTGCGCTCGATTTCTACTTCAATGCTTGTTCCTTTTGGACCTTTCAAGGCATCTGACACCTCATCAGACGATTTTTTCGCCATGTTTTTTCCATCGATGCTTAAGATTTTATCTCCTGCTTTGATGCCGCTTTTCGCTGCCGGACAATTTTCGTACGGTTCCGCAATGTAGATGTAATCACCCATTTGACGAATCAAGGCACCGATTCCACCGTATTGACCAGTCGTCAATAAGCGGTAATCTTCAATGTTCGATTCGTGGTAATAAACGGTGTAAGGATCCAGTTCTTTTAACATGGCATCAATGGCCGTTTTTGCCAATTTTCCGTCCTGCGGTTCATCGACAAAGTACAAGTCTAAATGCTCGTATATTTGGTCCATGATTTCCAAGTTTTTCAAGGTCTCAAATCCGTTGGACTGTGTCCAAGCAGGTGTTAATCCCACACAAAACGTGGCAATCAATAATAAGGCGTTCAGGCTATTCTTCATGTGTTAAATCAATTATTAATTTATCGAGTGCTTTTATCAATTTTTGTTCCAATTCAGCGTAGGGCATCCGTTCGTTGAACTGATAGATCAGCGCAAAATTGATTTTTTTATGGCAATCTGTCAAGTGTTTTTCCAACGGCGCTTTATTTAAACGCAGAATTTCACGGAGACAGCGTTTTACGTAATTCCGATCATGTGCATGTTTCATGCGCTTTTTGGGCACGGAAAACAGCACTTGAAAAGCATGTTCCATTTCCTCTTGCGTCTCCTGATACATCAACGTGAGGGGATACGCTTTTAGTCTTTGTCCTTCGGCAAACAAACGATCAATGCGTTTTAAACTACACAGTTTATAGGCTTTACCGAGGGCAAATTCTTTGGTCATGTTACTCAATTAGTGTTCGCTTGGAGATTCTGAGTCGAACAATTCCACGATTTCATAACGAAAATCCGTGAGTTTTTTCAAACTTCCCGCATCCTCATATCCTCCGGTAAAGTCCATGAGAAAACTTGCGTAAAGGGTTTTCATCGTACTTAAGCGCGGATGAACTTCCAATTTTTTATACACGCTACCCGAAAGAAAGCCTGGTTTTTCACCAAGTACCAATTTCGTTAAGGAATGAATGATTTCATTCGACAATTCAATCAATTCTTTTTCATCAAAGTGTGCCATTATTCTGAAAGTTTATTGTCGTCAATTTCTTCAAAATCATCAAAGGAATCATCCGATGGATTTTTTTTCGTGCCCATACTAGTGCGGACATTCACCATCGGTTTTCCAGAGATGATGAAATTCAAGGCATTGAGCATTTTGACAAACAATCCTGTCAAGAAGAAGAAACCAATGACTTTGAAAATAAATCCAATTAAGACCGTGTTTTCGATGTCCAAAATGCTGCGTTGAAACCATCGGGAAATTCCATTTTCAGAATACTGTGGAAAGAAAACGAATCCAACAAAGGCCATGGCGGAAACCACGAGAAGTCCAATTTCCCAATTGCGATGGAAGGGAACATCATTCAATCCTTGAGTGAAATTTGTCATGAGCTGAATGCGCTGTTCTTTTTGTTGTAATTTGCCCAGAAAGTAAACCATAAGAATGATGAAACTTGGGGCTAAACTGAGGTAATTGACTTGAAAACCGGGTTCATCTAATTGTTCCAAACAAAAGAGAAAAGTGACATTTACGAGGAATAAATACTTGACCGTCTTGATCAGGTAAATTTCCCCCAAGGTACGCTTGCGTCCGCCTATGAGCAACTTCAATCCAAGTTCGATGAAAAACCACAGGAATCCGTAGATGGCAAAGAGGACACCAAGTCGAAAAATAAGGTTGATGAGTTCCAAAATTCTTGTTTTACACGAAGGTAGGAAATAGTTTCAAGTCAGCGTTCACTTGACAAAAGGGATTCGTGTTTTTCGCTTAGTTCAAGCACTTGCAAGGTGGATCGAGTAAGATTTTTACATTCGGCATTTTGCGCTTTAGGTCATCAGCAAAATTGGTTCCATACATTACGCCTTCTATGTTTAACACGCGGAGCTCCTTTAATTGAAATAATCCCGTACCAAAATCACCAATGAGGTTATCATAGAAATCAATGTTTTCCAAATGCGTACAGTTTTCAATTTGATTCGGAATAGACTCGATGCGATTTCGTGAAGCATTCAATCGTTTCAAGTTTGGAAGTTGACAAACCACCAATGGCAAAAAGGTAAATTTGTTTTTACCCATATTTAACTCCGTTAATTCTGTGAAATTTTTAAGTTCCTCTGGCAGGTTTGAAAGCTGGTTTTTTTCGAGGTTCAAGTAGGTGAGCTTTGTATATTTCCAAAGGTCATTTGGCAGCGAATCCAATTTCATTCTTTCAAGGGAAATGGCACGAACGGAATCCGGATGGACACCCGCTAGTTCGTTCCATAGGTATACGCGTCCATGATGGAGCTGCGCCATACTCAGGTAACTAAGCAGTATGAAAAAAAGCGCGAATAGCTGCTTCATCTTGTTGAATTTGAGCTTTTAACTCTTCTAAGTTAGGGAATTTTTGTTCCGGTCTAAAAAATTGACACACTTCGACGCGGCAATCGGCACCGTATATTTCTAGTTCAAAATCAAACAAGTGCACTTCTATTTTACGTTCCAGTTTCTCTTCTTCGATCGTTGGACGCCATCCGATGTTCATCATGCCATGGTGAAGCTGTCCCGCTACTTCGATGTTAACGGCATATACTCCATTTGCCGGAATGATTTTGTGCGGATCGTTGAGTTGAATGTTCGCCGTTGGAAATCCAATACGTCGTCCATTTTGCAATCCTTTTGTTACCGTTCCGGTGAGTTCGAAGGGGGCGCCTAAGCACGAATTGGCAACCGACATCTCTCCTTCCAAAATGGCATTTCGAATTTTCGACGAAGAGATATACACCTCATCAATTTGTTCTGCTGGAATTTCGAGTAACTCAAAAAATCCTTGATCGGCATACGTTTGCAGAAAGGCTAAATTCCCCTCGCGCTTATGCCCAAATTGATGATCGTATCCAATGATAACCTTTTTCGCTTGTAGTCCTTTGATTAATATTTCCTCCACAAAATTCTTAGCGGATAAGTCTGCGAATGCTTTTGAAAAGGGATAAATTACCACGTTTTCGAGTCCAATACGCGCCAATTTCGTCATTTTCTCCGCTTGAGTTTGCAGGAGCTGTACATCCGGTTTATCGGGAAAAAGGACCATTCTTGGGTGCGGATAAAACGTCAGCAACACACTTTCTCCTCCGATTTTCGCTGCTTCTGAAATCACCGTTTTGAGAATCTCCTGGTGGCCAACATGCACGCCATCAAAGGTGCCAATCGTTACGACTGCGTTTTGAATGGGCGTTAAATCTGTAAGTCCTTCGAATATTCTCATGGTCTGAAATGTGGCGCAAAGATACAGAATTATTGGGCATCGATTTTAGCTATTGCGCCTATCTGAAATCGTCGTATCTTAGCCACTCTAAAATCACCCGTATGAAATTGATCCTATTGCGCGCAAGTTTATTGTTTTTATTTGTAGCGAAACTATTTGTAGCACAAGCCGAGGAAGGCATGCTGATTCCTTCGTTGATCGCCGCTTTTGAGTCCGATATGAAGGCGAAAGGAATGAAACTTACCGCTGCTGACATCTATAGTGTCAATCATACAAGTATCAAAGATGCCATCCTACAATTTGGTGGGGGATGTACCGCAGAATTGGTTTCTAGTCAAGGATTATTGTTGACAAATCACCACTGTGGTTACGGACAAATTCAATCACACTCTTCCTTGGAACACGATTACTTGAAAAATGGATTTTGGGCAAAGAACAAGACAGATGAATTAACGAATCCTGGATTAACGGCTATGCGCATCGTGCGTATTGACGATGTGACGAAAGATGTCCTCGCTGGCGCAAGTTCCAAAAGTGATCAAGCAGTGATTCAAGCAAACATCAAAAAATTATGTGCTGCGGCAATCGTTGGAACGCATTACGAAGCGGAAATCAAGGCCTTTAATTATGGAAATGATTATTATTTGATGTTAAAAGAAGTGTTCTTGGATGTTCGTTTCGTGGGAACTCCTCCGAATTCTATTGGAAAATTTGGTGGTGATACAGACAACTGGGTTTGGCCACGTCATACCGGAGATTTTTCCGTGTTTCGCATTTACGTGGGCAAGGACAACAAACCAGCCGCATATTCGCCAGACAATGTTCCTTATACGCCGTTGCATTATTTACCGATTTCCTTTCAAAACCGTCAAGAAGGCGACTTCACGATGGTGTATGGATTCCCAGGTCAAACGGAACAACATGTTGTTTCTTCCTACTTGAAATTCATCATTGAAAAGGAGCGTCCAGCACGCATTCACATGCGCGACCTTTCATTAGCGGTGATCGACGAAGGGATGAAAGAATCGGATTTAACACGCATCCAATACTCCGCAAAACAAGCAAGTATTGCGAATGCGTGGAAAAAGTGGATTGGTCAAATCGAAGGATTGAAAAACCTACAAGCCGTTCAATTGAAATTGGACGAAGAAAAAGCCTATAAAGAAATGGCATTAAGTAAGCCCGAATGGAACAAATACGCGGAGATTGTCGACCAATTGAATTCCATGGTGGAAAAAGACCAGCAAATTGAATTCAACTATGCCATGGGAGCGGAGTATTTTTCTTATGGACCAGAATACTTCAAACTCGTGCGCGGTCTGGAGGATTTAGTGACAAATTATGCTAAATATGCAGAGAATGGAGAATTGGCTAAGGTCATTGAAAAAATGAAAACCTCAGCGGAAGGATTCTTCAAAAACTACAACAATGATGTAGATTGGAACATCTTCATCGACCAAACTAAAGCGTATTTGGATTACACAAAACAATGGACAGACATCACGAAAGACCTGAAGTATTCAGTTGCCAATGAATGGTTTATCAATTACGTCAAAGGAATCGCGACACAGATCTACACGACATCGATCTTCACCAACCAAGAACGCTACTTTGCATTTTTAGATGGATTCAATGAGAAGTCCTTGAAAAAGCTCAACAAAGATGTCGGATACACGCATTTCTACCGTTATTTTCAACCATTCAGAAATGAAACGGTTCCCGCTTATCGCACCTACCAATCGAACATGAATAACCTAATGCAAGTGTATGTAGAAGGAAAATACACCATGTTCCCGAATGAGAAACATTGGCCTGATGCGAATTCTACTTTGCGTATTACTTATGGACAATTGGAAGGATCCGCACCAACGGATGGTATGCGCTACACCGAGCACACCACGTTGGATGGTATCATTGCCAAGTACAATACAGGAAATCCCGATTTTGCCTTGTTGCCACGCATGTTGGAATTACACGCAGCGAAAAACTATGGTCCGTATGCACAAGGAGATGAATTATGGATTTGCTTTACTGGATCCAATCATACCACTGGAGGAAATTCCGGTTCGCCTGTATTGGACAAAAATGGCTATCTCATGGGGCTTAATTTCGACCGCTCATGGGAAAGCACCATGAGTGATTATTTGTTCGACCCGAATCGTTGTCGCAATATTGTGGTGGACATTCGCTACGTGCTTTGGGTGATGGATATTTACTCCGACGCCAAACACTTAGTCGACGAAATGACATTAATGAAAGAATAAATTTATATTTGCTTTTTTTTACATCTTTTTTCCGCTCACAAATGAGGAATTTTTTCTTGCTTATCGCGCTTTTTGTAACGACAATCAGTGCTCATGCCACAAAAGAACGCATTCAGTATTCACAGAAAATTGAAGGGTACTTAGTTGACTACAAAACCCACAATGAAGTGGAAAAGGTAAAAGTGAGTTTAACTTCCCTTGTTACCGGTAAAGTTTATACAACCGAAACGGATGAAGATGGTGTGTTCACCTTCAAACATGTGCCAATTGGAAAAAGCATGTTATTGCTTATTGATCCTGATTATCGTCCAGACACCTTGAAAATTTTTGAAACCAATGCCAAAGAGCACTTGGTTCATTATACCTTTAGTAAATCAGAACCTTTTACAGCGAACCTAGAGGTTTCTTGGATGTTCAACTGGGGAGATCACAAAGTGACAAAAAATGGAAAAACAACCATTGTTGAGCACTATTGGTCACACATGGCAGCCATTGTGGTTTTAGTCCTTTACGGCCTTTGCTTACTTTTGATCTTCTACTACAGTGTGGTTCAATTGTCCTTGGCATTTGCCTATAGAAAACAAAGGAAAGCACAACAAAGTCGTGTGGAACCAGCTTTTGATTTAGCCAATGCACCAAAGGTAACGGTTCAATTGCCCATGTATAACGAAATGTACGTGGCGGAACGCATCATCGATACCATTGCAGAATTTGAGTACCCAAGAGAGAAGTTTCAAATTCAAGTATTGGACGATTCCACGGATGAGACCAAAGACATCATTGCGAAAAAAGTGGCCGAAGTTGCGGCTCGTGGCATCAACATTCAGCACATTCACCGCGTGGATCGCACGGGTTACAAAGCAGGAGCACTTGACTCAGCGATGAATCAAGTAGAAGGAGAATTTATTGCGATTTTCGATGCGGATTTCGTTCCAGACAAAGATTTCCTATTGCGTACGATGCCATACTTCAACACAGATAAAATTGGTGTTGTTCAAACACGTTGGGGTCACTTAAATAAATCGTATTCCTTATTAACTGAATTACAAGCGTTTGGATTAAATGGGCATTTCGCCATCGAGCAAGGTGGACGAAATGCACAAGGACATTACATCAACTTTAATGGAACCGCAGGTGTTTGGAGAAAAGCGTGTATCGAAGATGCCGGTGGATGGGAACACGACACCATTACTGAAGATTTAGATTTGAGCTACCGTGCACAAATGCGTGGATGGAAATTTACCTATTTAGAAGAGGTAGAATCACCAGCAGAATTACCAATTACGATGTCCGCCTTGAAAAGTCAACAACACCGTTGGATGAAAGGTGGTGCTGAGGTGTTCATTAAAATGTGGAAACGCATTGTGACGACGAAAGGATTGAAATTCTCCGATCGCTTACATGGATTGGCACACTTGTTCAATTCTTCTGTATTCGTATTTATCTTGATTCTTTCCTTATTGAGCTTGCCAGTACTACACATTAAAGATTCATTCTCCGATTTGAATTTCTATATTCAAGTGGGTGGCGCGTTTTTATCGAGTACGGTCTTCTTGGCCTTTTATTATTGGAATGCTTACCGCGACAAAACAGGTCATTTCTTTCAGGACCTCTTCCGATTTATTGGACGTTTCGTACAATTCTTAACCGTTTCCATGGCGCTTTCTTTGAGCAATGCGGTTGCTGTAATTGAAGGATACTTAGGTATCAAAAGTTCTTTTGTGCGCACACCGAAATTCAACGTGGCGAAAAAAGATGAGTTTACCGGAAACAAATACGATAAGAAAAGTTTGTCCATCATCAACATTGCTGAAGGCGTCTTGATGGTCGTATTCGGTTTCACGGCTGTGAACCGTGCGATTTACGGAGATTTAGGAATGGTGCCTTTCCATTTAATGTTGACCATGGGTTACGGAGTAATCTTCTTCAATACCTTGAAAGAAAACAGAAGTCAGCAAGGATAATTACTCGTTAGTAATAGATAGGCTCTCTAATTTTCCCGTACGGAAATGAAAGGTGCTACGGAAATTTTCTCCTTTTGATGTATAGGTTCCAACTGTATAGTTGTCCTCTCCTGTTTCTTTTCCCTTGAACTTAAACACAAACGATCCCTTCGGATATTTCGTGAAAAATCCTTGTAAAATCATTTCTGCCTGCGCGAGTGGATACACCGATTCTTTGCCTTGAACATTCAAGGAAAGTTTGTCCTTGCCCAAGTGAACGAGGGTTTTTGCGTCATTCATTTCCATGGAACGCTGAATACTCGCATACGGAATATCGCTTGGAAATTTCAAGATCAATAGAAGTCCGGCTAGAAATGATAACATTGAATTCATAGCGCAATTTTAACAAAAATAGTGCCGTAAAATCCCATAAAAGGACTTTTTTTGAGTGATTTCCCTCAAGCCGCTTCGCTTTCGGTATAAAAATGTCCGTGATTGATTGTTGGAGAGAGAATCATGTTCGATAGACTTGGAACTTTTCGCTAACTTTGTTCCAATGCAATTGCCCATGAAAGATCAACAGAAAAACTTAGTGATTTACAATAGTATGAAAGGTGAAAAACAAGCCTTCGTACCCATTCATGAAAATTTTGTTGGCATGTACGTCTGTGGACCTACGCTTTACAGCGAGCCACACATGGGAAACATGCGCACCTTCATCAATTTTGACCTAATCTATCGTTATTTGCTTCACCTTGGATTCCAAGTGAAATACGTGCGCAACATTACAGACGCCGGACACATTACCAACAGTGCAGGAAACGATGAGGACTCCATTGGTAAAGCAGCACGCGCAGAACAATTACAGTCCTTGGAAATTGTCTACAAATACAATGTACGCTTCCAAGAATTACAACGCATTTACAATTTATTGCCGCCGAGCATTGAGCCAACAGCTACTGGACACATTCAAGAGCAGATTGAAGTCATTGAGCAAATTATGGACAATGGCTACGCTTATGTCGTGAACGGCTCTGTTTACTTCGATACAAAGCGCTACATGCAAGATTATAATTATGGCATCTTGAGTGGACGCAAAGTAGATGAATTGGAAAATGAAACGCGCAACTTGAACGCGCAGGACGAAAAACGTTTCTTTGCGGACTTCGCACTTTGGAAAAAAGCGAATCCAGATGATATGCAAATTTGGCGTTCACCTTGGGGTGATGGAAATCCAGGATGGCACATTGAATGTACAGCGATGAGCACCAAATATTTGGGAAAACAATTCGACATTCACGGTGGAGGAATGGACTTAAAATTCCCACATCACGAGGACGAAATCGCTCAAAGTTGTGGCGCGCATGGTACCAACCCTGCAAACTATTGGATGCACGCAAACATGTTGAACGTCAACGGACAAAAAATGAGTAAGTCCTTTGGAAATTACTTTTTGCCCAAAGAAATCATCGAAGGAACAACCGAATTGTTCGACAAACCTTATAGCGCAAATGTCCTTCGTTTCTTCATGATGCAAGCGCATTACCGCAGCAACTTAGACTTTACACAAGAAGCTTTAAATGCAACGGAAAAAGGATTTGCACGCTTAATGGAAGGATTAAAAACCTTGGAAAAAGTACCAACATCCACCTCCTCTTTTGACGTCGCTGGATTGATTGCTTCCTTTTATACGGCGATGAACGACGATTTCAATGCCCCGATTTTAGTCGCAAACTTGTTTGAAGGTGTGAAATACATCAACCTCATCAACGATGGAAATGCAAGCATCTCCGCTGAAGATCGCGCTGCCTTAAAACAGGCGATGCACAGTTTTGTATACGACGTCTTGGGATTGATGTCCGAACAGGAATCAGAAAACGGAAAATTAGCACCAGTCATGGATTTAGTACTCGATTTACGTCAACAAGCACGCACAAACAAAGACTGGACAACCTCCGATAAAATCCGCGATGGACTTGCAGCCGCAGGAATTGTTGTCAAAGATGGGAAAGACGGTACGACTTGGAGTTAATCTTCGGTTGACATCGTTGCGGAAGGCGTCATGAGTCCGTTCCATAATTGAATGCGCATTTCCAATGCTTGTTTCGCACAATCGATTGCTTCTTGCCATTTTTGATTGTCATCGCCACAAATTTCTTCCATCATACGCAAAGAAATTGGTCCGTGGTCGCCTCCATCGATCTCAATGTGACGTTCCAAATAGTAAAGCAATTTGGAAATGTTTTCTTGACCCTGTGAGCTCATTTCACGGAGGATTTCAATAAACATATCCGGAATTAAATCTTCGCGACCAAAGGTGAATACCGAAGCGATTTTGTGCAAATCCCCTGTTTCGATGATCGAAAAAGTAAAGCGAACAAAGTCCTTTGTCTCCTCGTTGATGTTCAACTGATACAAGGCTTCCTCCACCGATTTTCCGTAGGAAATCCACTCGGTTAATTGGTGAATTGGCAAGGTATCCGCGCCGATTTGTTGCATGGCCTCTAAGTACATTTCAAAATGACTAGACACTTTTCCATCGGCATCCACATCAGACTCTTCGCCCAATACAATTTCATTGATAAAGCGGCGTGTCTCCGGACTTCCTTTTGGAGACCATGGAACTTCCACACAAGTGAGTCCACGTTGCAAGGCTTTTAACAAACTCATAAAATCCCACACAGCAAAAATGTGCTGTTCCATGAACGATTGAAAATCCTCAATGGTTTGAATTTGCGCATAGAGCGGATGCTCCACCAATTGGTTTCTTAATGCGGTAATTTCTGCTTGTAAGTTGGCAATTCGTGCATTCATAACTGAAATAGTTAGCCGTGAAATAAGGTTCTAAGCGAGTGATAAAATTAAGTGAAGCCCTATGAACTTCCTATCAATTTTAACAAACTTTATGCACAAAAGTTGAGCGAAAAATCAACAATTTTAACATTAGGATAATTTTATCCCCAATTCCTTTAATTGTGCGTCGTTCAAAGGTGATGGCGCATCGATCATCGTGTCTCTTCCACTGTTGTTTTTAGGGAAAGCGATGTAGTCGCGAATGGACTCTGATCCACCCATTGTTGCGACCAAACGATCCAATCCGAAGGCCAATCCACCGTGTGGTGGCGCCCCATATTCGAAGGCACTCATCAAGAATCCGAATTGCGCTTGCGCTTCTTCTTTTGTGAATCCAAGTAAATCGAACATGCGTGATTGAAGTTCTCTGTCGTGGATACGAATCGATCCTCCTCCTAATTCCACGCCATTCATTGCCAAGTCGTACGCATTGGCACGTACTTTTCCTGGTTCCGTATGAATGAGGTGTAAATCTTCTGGTTTCGGCGATGTGAATGGATGGTGCATGGCATGGAAACGTTCGCTGTCTTCGTCCCACTCCAACAATGGAAAATCATACACCCACAATGGTGCGAATTCATTTGGATTTCTCAATCCAAGTTGTGTTCCCATGAACAAACGAAGTTCATTGAGTTGTTTTCTCGTTTTTGACGTTTCACCGCTTAGAAGTAACATCAAGTCACCCGGATTTGCGCCTGCTTTTTCAGCCATGGCTTTCAAATCCGACTCATTGTAGAATTTATCCACGCTTGATTTAAAGCTTCCGTCTAAGTTGTATTTGATGTACACCAATCCTTTGGCGCCAATTTGTGGACGTTTCACCCATTCGGTAAGTTCATCCAATTGTTTGCGTGTGTATTCCGAACAACCCACCGCATTGATTCCCAAAACGATTTCTGAACTATTGAATACCACAAATTCTTTTTGCTGCGCTAAAGCCGTTAAGTCAACGAATTCCATTCCGAAGCGAATGTCCGGCTTATCCGAACCATAGCGCTCCATGGCTTCCGCGTAGCTCATTCTCGGGAAAGCTCCTTCGAAATTCACTCCACGTACTTCTGCGAATAAATGTTTGATCAATCCTTCGAACATGTCAAGGATGTCGTTTTGTTCCACAAATGCCATTTCACAGTCGATTTGTGTAAACTCAGGTTGACGGTCCGCACGTAAGTCCTCATCGCGGAAACATTTCACGATTTGGTAGTAACGGTCGAAACCACTCACCATCAATAATTGTTTGAAGGTTTGTGGAGACTGCGGCAAGGCGTAGAATTGTCCTTCGTTCATGCGACTCGGCACGACAAAGTCACGCGCCCCTTCTGGTGTCGATTTGATCAACACGGGCGTTTCAACATCCAAAAAGTCTTTGGAGTCTAAGTATTTTCTTGTTTCCAATGCGACACGGTTACGCAAGCGCAACTTTTCCAACACTGGATTTCTTCTTAAATCTAAATAGCGGTATTGCATGCGGATTTCATCACCTCCATCCGTTTCATCCTCAATGGTAAATGGCGGTAACTTCGCTGCATTTAGCACGGTAATTTCCGTCACGTTCAATTCAATCTCGCCTGTCGGCATGTTGCGGTTTTTGCTGCTGCGCTCGATTACGGTACCCGTTACTTGGATCACGAATTCACGCCCCAACTTACGCGCTTGTTCGCATAATGCAGCGTTCACTTCCATGTTAAACGCCAATTGCGTCAAACCATAGCGATCGCGCAAGTCCACAAACGTCATTCCACCTAAATCGCGCGAACGTTGTACCCAACCAGCTAAGGTCACGGTAGTTCCCACATTTTCCATTCTTAATTCACCACAAGTGTGCGAGCGATACATAACATTGATTTTGAAAGGCAAAGTTACAAAAACTATCCCTAAAATGTAGGTCAGACGGACAGAAAGCGACGGACAAATGGAAATTCTAGTGCTCTTCCATCCAAGTTACCTTTCCAAGCAGTAGAAATGTGTAAATTTGTGCAACAAATCGAACAAGTATGTCAACAATTGGATCAGAAGAAATGAAAGGAATTCTAGCACAGCTAGGAATTCAATCGAGCAATTCAGGTGCTTCCACGGGAAGTAACTGGATGAATACAACAGGAGCGAAAATTGATTCCATCTCACCTGTAGATGGAAAATTAATTGCTTCCGTCAACGCAGCAACAGCTGCAGATTACAACGCCTTAATCGAAAAAGCACAAGGAGCTTTTGTTGAGTGGCGTAAAATTCCCGCACCAAAACGCGGAGAAGTTGTGCGTCAATTAGCAGAGCGCATCCGTTTCTACAAAGAACCACTTGGGAAATTGGTTTCGTATGAAATGGGGAAATCACTTCAAGAAGGATTGGGTGAAGTACAAGAGATGATTGACATCTGTGACTTCGCTGTTGGACTTTCACGTCAGTTGTACGGTTTAACCATGCATTCAGAGCGTCCAGGACACCGTATGTACGAGCAATACCATCCACTTGGAATCGTTGGAATCATTTCAGCGTTTAACTTCCCGGTTGCTGTGTGGAATTGGAACACGGCATTGGCTTGGGTTTGTGGGGACGTTTGTATTTGGAAGCCATCCGAAAAAACGCCGTTAACAGCCATTGCTTGTCAACGCATTACACAAGAAGTATTCGAAGCGAATGGCGTTCCAGAAGGGGTGTCAAACGTGATCATCGGCGACGCTGAAATCGGAAAATTAATGGCGAACGACGGACGTGTTCCATTGGTTTCAGCAACAGGATCTACGCGCATGGGTAAATCCGTTGGCGCAGCAGTTGGTGAGCGTTTAGGTCGTTCATTATTAGAGTTAGGAGGAAACAACGCGATCATCATCACACCAAGTGCGGACTTGAAAATGGTGGTTCCAGGAGCGGTATTTGGTGCTGTTGGAACAGCAGGACAACGTTGTACATCTACACGTCGTTTGATTATTCACGCATCCATTTACGATAAAGTAACGGAAGCATTGACTTCCGCATATAAGCAATTAAGCATTGGAAATCCATTGGATCAGAACAACCACGTTGGACCATTGATTGACCAAGATGCGGTGAACAATTACCTACACGCCATTGAAGCCGCACAAAAAGAAGGTGGAAAAGTATTGGTTGAAGGTGGCGTGTTGAGCGGTCCAGGATATGAGTCCGGATGTTACGTAAAACCATGCATTATCGAGGCAGAGAATCACTTTGCCATCGTACAACACGAAACGTTTGCACCGATTCTTTACGTGATGAAATACACGGGCGATGTTCACGAAGCGATTGCCATGCAAAATGGCGTGCCGCAAGGACTTTCTTCTGCGATCATGACGAATGAGTTGAAAGAATCTGAAGCATTCTTAGCAGCAGCTGGATCTGACTGTGGAATCGCGAATGTCAACATCGGAACATCTGGTGCGGAGATTGGTGGAGCTTTCGGTGGAGAGAAAGAAACAGGTGGTGGACGCGAGTCTGGATCTGATGCATGGAAAGTTTACATGCGTCGTCAGACAAACACCATCAACTATTCAGATAGTTTGCCATTGGCACAAGGAATCAAGTTTGATTTGTAAAAAGAGTTAAAACTTTAGGAAATAAAAAAGCCCCGACGATATTGTCGGGGCTTTTTGTTTTATGGGTAATTTCTTTTAATTCTTTACCACTTGCACCGGTTGCATATGACCAAGGTGTAACCAATACGTGCCACGACTGAGTTGTTCCATAGACAAGTTCGTCGATTCTGTTTCGATGATTCCATCAACAACTAACCTTCCGCGAATGTCATATAGTTTCCATGTTTGTCCAAGCATGCTCGCTGACACCTGTACCTGCAATGCGCCATCCGTTGGATTCGGGTATACTGAAAAATCTGCACCTGAAAGATCGGAGATCCCCACAGAGTTGATCGTGCTACATTCCGATGTGTCAGATCCACACGCGTTACTTGCCACGATCGCATAGACACCGTTCATGGAAGCGGTAAACGTTGTTCCCGTTGCTCCGGCGATTGGCGTTAAATCCGAACAATTGATCCATTGAAAGGTCACGTTTGCTTGCGCAGGCGTCGTCATGTTTACGCCATTTGTCAAGGTAATGACTGGCGTAATCGGTGAGAAGTCCATGTTTAAATTCAAGGTAATGGTGGAATCACAGCCTGATCCGTTTGGAATCACTTGCGTGTACGTCCCAGATTGCGTATACGTTTGTCCGTTCAAGGTATAACTATCACAGGCGCTTTCATTCAAGGTGCTTGATGTCGATTGCACAACGTTCACTTGCACCGTATCCGTTTGATGACAGTTGTTCGCATCTGTTCCTGTCACAATAAATGCACTTGAATTGACAGGAATAAACGGTTGACCATTTTGAATTGCTGGTTGCCAAGTGTAACTTAACGCACCTGAACCGCTCAAGGTCACGGCACTTCCGTCACAAGCATTGATGTCTGGACCAGCGCTCACTGTTGGTAACGGATTCACAGCAACAATGACTTGATCCGTAGCCGTACAACCATTTGCTGCGATCGCTGTTAGTGTGTACGTTGTGGTCGCTGTCGGCACGAAAGCCACACCGTTTTGTACGCCATTGTTCCATTGGAAAGTCGCTCCCGTGGAACCATTTCCAGTCAAAGTAACCGGTGTTCCAATACAAATGATTTGATTCAATCCAGCATCGACACTTGGAACTTGAGTATTGATGAAAACTGTTACTTGATCGGTTGCTGTACATCCGCTAGCAGCATTCGTTGCCGTTAAGGTATACACGGTTGCCGCAGTTGGATTTGCCATTGGATTCGCTACTGTTGCGGAACTCAATCCTGTGCTTGGTGTCCAAGCGTAGGTCATTCCGGCAATCGGAGTCGAACCAATTCCGTAACCCGTTCCATTGTTTAAACAATTTATTGATCCATCTGGACCTGCATTCGCTGAAGCTGGTGTGGTATTCACCGTCACAAGTACTTGATCGGTGGATGTACATCCACTAGAAGTATTGGTAACGGTAAGGTTATAAGTTGTATTCGTGGCTGGATTTGCCGTTGGCTGTGAAAGCGTACTGGAATTCAATCCGGTAGTTGGTGTCCAAGCATAGGTATTTCCCGGAACAGTAGGTGTTCCAAGTTGCGCTCCGCCGACATTGGTGTTGCAACTTACAGTGGCATCTAATCCGGCATTTGCCGTTGGTGGCGTGTTGTTCACCGTCACCACTATTTGATCCGTTGCGGTACAGCCGGTTGTTGGATTCGTGCTACTCAAGGTGTAAGTCGTTGTAACCGTTGGATTGGCAAATGGATTGGAAATGGTCGTTGAACTCAGTCCAGTTGCAGGTGTCCAAGTGTAGGTATTCCCTGCAATCGCCGTCATTCCGATGGTCGCACCATTAACATTGCTCACACAGGTTTTCGAAAGGTCGATTCCAGCATTCACTGTTGGACCTTGATTATCTACCGTCACCAAGACTTGATCCGTTGCCGTACAACCACTTGCTGTGTTTGTCGTGGTCAGCGTATACGTTGTGGTGGTCGTTGGATTCGCTGTTGGATTGGAAACCGTAGCGGAACTCAATCCGGTGGTGGGTGTCCAAGCGTAGGTATTTCCTGTAACGGATGTCGTACCAATTGCCGCGCCGTTCACATTGGACTGACAGGTTTTCGTGAAATCCAATCCAGCGTTTGCCGTTGGTTGGAAGGTATTTACCGTCACGATGACTTGGTCGGTTGCGGTACAGCCAGCTGCATTTGTGGTTGTCACGGTATACGTTGTCGTGACTATTGGATTCGCTGTTGGTTGCGCTGCAGTTGCTGAACTAAGTCCCGTTGTGGGAGTCCAAGCGTAGGTATTTCCGGCCACCGCTGCTGTTCCAATGACTGCTCCAGTTGGATTTTGGATACAGTTTTTCGTGACATCAGGTCCGGCGTTGGATGTTGGTGTAGGAAGTACGTTTACAGTGATTTGATTATTGCTCGAACTACATCCAAAACCATTCGTTACAATGAGGCAATATGTTCCCGCGAATGATGTGGTTGTACAAGCCGTTGTTGTTCCATTACACCATAAATAGGAATAACTAGGACCAGATGGCGCGCACAAAGTAACCGTTTGACCCGGACAAATATTCAATGATCCCGTTACAGTAATGGTTGCATTCGGCGTTGGATTCACCGTAATACTTTTGACAGCTGAATTGCTACAACCATTCACATCTGTAAAGGTATAGCTTATGTTTACCGTTCCCGCCAAGACTCCGGTGACAACTCCGCTACTATTTACTGTTGCAATATTCGTATTGGATGAACTCCAAGTTCCCCCTGAAGTGGTATTTGTTAAATTCAAGGTTGCACCTTCACACACAGTATTTGAGCCAGATATTGGCGCAACAGTTGGGATTTGAGTGTTCACCGTCACCAGTACTTGATCAGTTGCGGTACAACCATTTGCTGTATTTGTTGCCGTCAACGTATAGTTCGTGGTTGTCGTTGGATTCGCCAAAGGATTTGAAATGGTCGCGGAACTCAATCCCGTTGTTGGTGTCCAAGCGTAAGTGTTTCCACTAACTGCTGTCATCCCTATCGTTGCTCCGGCAGCATTGGATACACATGTTTTCGTAAAATCTAAACCGGCGTTTGCAATCGGGGGAGTGTTATCAACAGTGACTGTCACTTGATCGATCAATTGATTTCCATTCGCATCTGTCTCTGTCAAGGTGTAGGTTGTTGTGACACTTGGATTGGCAAATGGATTGGCGATACTTGGATTACTCAGTGCATTACTTGGACTCCAAGAATAAATATGCCCTGCCGTTGAAAGAGATCCAATTTGCAATCCATTTGGATTTTGAGTACACGTTATTGCCGCATTGTTTCCAGCATTGTAATACACGATTGATGGGATTGCAGATGCGTTCATACAGATAGGTGCAGAATTACAGCCTTGGGGACTTGTAATTATTACACAATAGGTACCAGGATTGTATACCAGAATACTCTGGGTCACTGCTCCATTACTCCACAAGTAACTGCAATTAGGAGCACTACTTGTTGCGGTTAATCCAACTGAAGCTGTTATCGTACCTGTCGGAATTGGATTCACATTGATGGTTATCGGGGCTGTATAATTGACGAAATTGGCAGTCGCAGTGCAAGTATACGTTGTTGTAGTTGTGGGGGATACCGTAATACTGGCTGTTGTTGCGCCACTGGGAGACCAACTATAGGTTGCACCAGCAATTCCGGAGGCTGTCAAAGTTACAGCGGTTCCCGCACAGACCGTTGTTCCTGGATTTGTGTTTATTGTTAATTGAGCAAAAAGCCCACTATTTTGGGCGTTCAAAAGGAACATACACAAGAATAAGAGGACAACCATTCGTTTTTCCATAGTCGATGAATTTTATCGAATTTAGTCCAATTATTTCGGATTAGCTAATGAAATGAAGTCAACCCTACTTCTTCTCCCGATCATTCACAATCAAATAGCGTGCACTGAGGAAAATGGTATTCGTATCGAAGGAACCATAGTTGCGGTTGGAGGGATAAAGAAAATGGTAGCCGGTTTGAATGTGGAATTGGAGAATTTTGATGCCGATGGTCGGACAAATGCCCACACGGTATTGGTCGAAGTTGGTGCGCATGCAGAGGTTCATTCCGTAAGTGAGTCCGAGGGTATTTTCTTTGTGCCAGAATCCGAGGTCGTAGCCTAAAATTGGGTTAAAATGGTAGAAATCGTAGGAGTAATTGACACCCATATGTAGTGCGTTGGTCGTTGATGCGAGTAGTTTTTCAGAACGTCTCCATTGGCGTTCGATACCGATTTCTCCAGCGTAAAAGCGTCCACTTTGAATGCCAATGTAGGGTCCAGATTTCACCACTTTCTTTGGTTCTTTGCGGTCTAGGAGTCCTTGTGCACTGAGCTGCTGTGCAAAAAGGATAAAAAGAAAAAGTTTAAGGATTTTCATGTTTCGGTGGATTAATTTGTGTTTCGTAAAAATGAAAGAGTGCACTGGATCCAACTCCGGGAATAGATCCATGTAAAACCGTTGTCATCGCGGGAAGAATAAGCGAATGTTGCTTCGTTTCTTTGGAAATAATGCTCTCCTTTTGGTCAAAGGAAATCAACATCAGCAGGAGACTTCCTACGAAATAGGTCCACTGAAGTAGTCCCAATAAGGCTCCAGCCAAACTATTCAAAATAGAGAGTTTCGCTAACTTGATGACACTTTCTAGGACCTTGCCTCCAAAGTAAATTCCAGCGCCAACGACCAAAAATAAACTCAAAAATGTCACCGGAGCAATGTAGCTGCTTTTCCATGCAAAGTGCTCTTTCCCATAGCTGACAATGAGGTCTGTGAAATGAAAAGCGGCGTACAATCCGACCACCACAGCAAGCAGGAGAAACAAGGACATGATGAATCCACGTTTGTATCCCTTGTAAGCACCGTAAATGAGTGGCATCAGAATGATGAGGTCCAAAATTTCCATGTTCGAATCTAAAAAGAAGGGCGCTTGGAATAACAGAAAGCTCAAAATTCTTCTAAACATTCGCTTGTGGGTTAAAGAGATTGTTACTAATCTTGTGCTATGCTAGATCCGTTTAACGACCAATATTTCATGAAGCAGGCTTATTTGGAAGCTCAAAAAGCCTTTGACCAGGACGAAGTTCCTGTGGGAGCTGTCATCGTCTGTAAAAATCAAATCATTGCACGCGGTCACAACCTAACGGAGAAGCTAACGGATGTTACGGCACATGCGGAGATTCAGGCAATTACCGCAGCCTCTCAATATTTGGGGGCAAAATACTTGAAGGAATGTGCCTTGTATGTCACGCTAGAGCCTTGTTGCATGTGTGCGGGAGCACTTTATTGGTCGCAAATTGATAAAGTGGTGTTTGGCGCACGGGACGATCGTCGCGGTGCCGGATTGCAAGAAAAATCCTTGTATCATCCAGCAACCTTGGTGACGAATGGCATCATGGAAGCGGAATGTCAACAATTGCTCAAAGATTTCTTTGCCCGTAAGCGTTAATCACGCATAGAGCGTATCTCGAATCACTTCCAAGGTCACTTTTAAACTGAAATTCGGCAGGTGTAGTTCCGCGTATTTCACGAGGACATCCAAGCCTTTTCGGACCACTTCTCGGGGATATGATTCGTTGTTTTCCTTCAAAAACTGATCTTTCAAAAAAGCAATGACCGTGGGATCTTGGACATATAACGCGCCACTAGGCGTATTCGTAAATGTTCCACGTTCGATATCGAACGCACTCGCGTTCTCTTCATCGAATAAAGGCGCGTACCCGAGAAATTGCATGTATTGCGCCAAGAACTGTGTGGGAAACAGAAAGTCATCCATACGCGTTTCCAAATCGATGAGTTGCGCTTGCACGTAATCGAAGAGGGAAGGATCTGGACCTTGTTGCTTGATGGTTTGTTTCAGGACATCCGCCATGAAAAAAACGAGCATCACTTTTTGCGGCTGAGTGTAGAGGTGGGAAGGCGTCCAGGCATAATCCATGCTTTGAATAATGCCTAGGTCGCTTTCCGGTCTTTTATAATAGCTTAGCTCGTATAAGCCAAGTTGATTTAAGGACTTGCTTTTTTTCTTGACCCCTTTGAAAATGAAGCTTGAATAGCCTTTTTCGAGGGTGTAAAAGTTCAAAATGCTGCTGCTTTCCGAATAATGATGTTTGTCAATTAAAATACCAAGTTCCTTCGATTTCACTATTTTTTCGCCGCTTTAAAGTCTATTTTGTAGTAGAAAATAGGCAAGAATCCAAGCTGCGTATTTTGGCTATACGGTTGGTAATTTGGATTCGCAATATCTTGTGGTAAAATCGCTGGATTGTACGTTAAACTCAATAGGTTTCGCGTGTTTAATAAATTCACCAAGTCCAAACCAATTTCGTGTGTTACGCGATCCGCATTTTTTCTCCAACTGATTTTTAAGTCCATTCGGAAATAATCTTTGAATTTGAAGTCATTGAAAGCGCTATCCAAGAACAAAATTTCTTTTGCTGCATTTGTCGCTGCAACGTCTACAAGTCCATAGCGTTTTCCACCTGCTCTTGTAACTTTGAATCCAATGCCAATCGTATTTTTCGCGTTGATTTTGAATTCTTTTCCAGCCAACAAGTTCACCACATAATTTCCATTGTAGGATGTATTGCGAACAATGCCATCGCTTCCTTTGTATTTGGAATCGAAAACGGAACCAGTAAATAAGAAGAAGAAAGATTTATCGAAGTATTTCTGAACGGTTAATTCCAATCCATAGTTGTATCCAGTTCCTGTATTTTGCAAGGAATCTTGGAACAAACGAGAGAATCCAGATCCCACGTTGATCATAGAGAATGATGACGGCGTCATCGACACAGGCACATTGTACAAGTGTTGGTAATACGCCTCTGTTTTGATGTTAAATCCTTTATTGAAAGATTTCTCATAACCAATTCCTGAGTGAATGCTTTTCGTGAATCCAAGGTGCATGTTGCTTGCTGGATTGTTTGGTTGATTTGGCATCACATGATACGCATATGTATAGTACGGTTGCGTTTGGCTGTGTAATCCTCCTCCGGCGAAAATCGCTTGGTTGCCTTTCATGCGGTATTTCCATCCGATGCGCGGCTCAAGTGGACTTAAGCTATTCGACAAAGTAAAATACTGTGCGTGAAGTCCAGCTGAGAAGTCCATGTTATCATTGATGCGCCATTTCCACTGCACAAAAGGTTGAATTAATGCCGCCGTTCCTTGGTAATCCCAACGCACTTGCCAAGAATTTTCGTTATCCAAGTTTGTCAAACAAGAATCTAAGAAATTCATGTTCATCACATCCAAAATAATCCCGGCTTTGATTAAATGTTGCTTATTGATTTTGTGATTCACAGCCGTATAACTGGACAATTTACGAATCGTGTATTTGTATGCCATCATTGCATACAGCGTATCGAAATGGATGGTCTGCGTCAATGTGTCCACTGCGCGTCCTCTCAAATAATCATGATTGGTATGTTGTTCTTCTTGTGAAAAAGCCAAAGTCGAAGAAATATACGTTTTTTCACTCAGTGTTTTCTTGTAGTTCAATCCGGTTGTGAACATGGACGTACCAAAATATTGGTCGCGGTCTCCCTCGCCATAAAATTCTTGGGAGTATTCCTTTTTATCGGAAATCATAATAGCAATGTTACTTGCCCCACCGATGGCAAACAAGGAAAGCTGTCCACCGTTTTTCAATTGCCAGTTAAACTTAAAGGCGCCATCTCCATAAACGGGAATAGCCGATGTTCCAATTTGAATTCCCAAGGTCTGAAATAAAGACAAGGTGGAATAACGACCCATGGCCAAAAACGATGATTTCCCATTTTTCGATAAGGGTCCTTCTGCCAAAAACTCCGTTCCAAGAAAACCAAATTGTCCGGTGAACTCATGTTGTTTGTTGTTTCCGTTTCTCAGTTTCAAGTCGAATACACCAGAAGTACTGTTTCCATATTCCGCAGGAAAGGCACTCATGAAGAAGTCGGAGTTTCCAAGTATTTTATTGTTGATAATGGAAACGGGACCACCTGAACTTCCGGCAATCGCAAAGTGATTAGGATTTGGAATGTCAATTCCTTCCACGCGATAAATCACACCAAGAGGCGAGTTTCCACGCACCACGATATCGTTTCGTGAATCATCGGCGCCGTTTACACCCGCGAAATTGGAAGCCATGCGGGCGGGATCCATGCGGGAACCTGGATAGCGGTTTGTTTCTGCCACACTGAATTGTTGAGCGGAAAGCAAGGCCATTTCGTTGATGACTTCGCCACGTTTTTTTGTCACCACTTTCACCTCTCCTTTATCCGATATTTTTTCTTGTAACGGAATTTGAAGAATTAATTCGCGACCGGAACTTACCTCAATGGTCATGGCTTTGCTATCATAGAATGCATAACTTGCGGTTAATTCATATTTTCCAACTGGAACTTTGGTAATTTCCCAGGTTCCTTCAGGCGTTGATAAAGCGCGGTATTGTTTGCCATCGTTTACTTCGATGGAAATTTTTACAGCATTTAATGGGAAATTTGTTTCACTGTCGAACACTTTTCCGCGTACGGTTTGCGTCGGTGTTTGTGCAAATAATTGCACGACAGGTAAGCAAAGAAATAAGAGTAATAATGATCTCATAAGTGTAGGTTTTAGGCAACGAATATATTGTTTTTCTTGAAAATAGCGCCAAAAAAAAAGATGTGAAACTTTTGCACGGTTTTTGGAAGAAGCGCCAATTATTGTTAATTTTAAAGAAAAAAACCATGAAAACGATTGCCTTATTATCCTTCATATTTCTAACTGGACTGAGTTCTTTTGCGCAAAAGGCGGCAAAAGAAGAATTAGTGTGGCACACAGATTTAAACAAAGCCATTGAAGTGGCGAACAAAGAAAACAAGCCAATGATGTTGTTCTTCACAGGATCTGACTGGTGTGGATGGTGTATGAAACTTCAAAAAGAGGTCTTTACGCAAAGTGAATTTAAAAAATGGGCGCAAGATAATGTGGTATTAGTGGAAGTAGATTTCCCGAGAGCAAACATTCAAACGGAAGAAGTGAAAACGCAGAACCGTATGTTGCAACAGCAATTTGCTGTTCGAGGCTATCCTACATGCTGGTTCATTACGGCTGATAAATTAAAAGATGGAAAAGTAAACTTCACGCAATTGGGACAAAAAGGCTACGAAGCTGGAGGTCCAGTGAACTGGATCAACGGAGCGACAACAATTATCAAACCGAATTAATCTAGGTTCAACGAAGAAAATTCGTCGTATTGAAAACCCCTTGAAAGCAGAAACCTCATCAGTTTCTGCTTTTTTATTTGGGTATTTTTTTCACTTGAAAGTTCACGGTTTTTGCGTTCAATCAAAGACTCCATGACTTGTTGATACTCTTCGTCTGAAATGAAGGCATAAATTCCTTCTTGAATCAATTTGGCATCGATGCGTTTTTGATAGAGTCCCGCTTTAATTTTCTGTCTCCCCCATTTCTTGATGCGGAGTTTCCCTTGGACATACGCCTCAACGAAGCGTGTATCGTCTAAGAAACGATTTTCCTTTAAGTGTTTTACCACTTCTTGGGACAAGGATTCATCCGCACCCAATCGTTCTAATTTGGTTCGAACTTCTTGGGTACAGCGTTCCTGATAAGCACAAAAGGCTTCTAATTTAAAGATGATTTGCTCTTTTGAAAAAGCAGGCGGAATCATTACAAGGTAATTTCCTCGTTGGATTTATTCACGAATGAATACTGCAACAAATGGTGAGCTGTCACACCACGAACCGGAATCCATTGCTTGTATTTAAAGAACCAACTCCATTGTTTACTAATCAATCCTTTTTTGAAGAAAGCCTCCAAATACGGGTGAACCAATAGTGTTACGCCTTTTTCCTTGCGGTCGTTTAACAAATAACTCAAGTTATTTTCAATTTCTTCCGCAAACAAAATACTTGCTTGTACTTCTCCGCTTCCGTTACATGTTGGACATGTCTCGGACGTTTCGATGTCCGTTTCTGGACGAACGCGTTGACGTGTAATCTCGATGATGCCGAATTTCGAAGGTGGAATCATGTTGTGTTTTGCTCGGTCTGACTTCATGAATTCCTTCATTTTGTCGAATAAAACACGGTTGTTTTCCTTCTCGTGCATGTCGATAAAGTCCACACAAACAATTCCTCCCATGTCGCGCAATTGAAGTACGCGTGCAATTTCTTCTGCCGCTTCTAGGTTGGTTGCCAAGGCATTGGACTCTTGTCCGTCCGCCCCTTTACGGTTTCCACTGTTGACATCGATGACGTGCATGGCCTCCGTGTGTTCAATAATCAAGTATCCACCACTAGGCAATGGAACTTTCTTTCCAAACAACGCTTTGATTTGTTTATTGATGGCAAAACGTTCGAAGATGTCAATTTTTCCTTCGTAATTGCGAACGATTTTCTCGCGTCCCGGAGCAATGGATGAAATGTATTCTTTCATCTCGGTAGCCAAGGCCGGATCGTTAACATGTATATTGGTAAAATCACCATTCAACAAATCACGTAGAATGGAGGTTGTGGTATTTAATTCACCAAGCACGCGTCTAGGAGGTTGCGCTCCTTTCAAATTCGCATGCATGCCACGCCATTTTTCCAACAAGTTTTGCAGGTCGTTTTCTAAGTCCGCAGTGGACTTATTTTCTGCAACAGTTCGAATAATAACGCCAAAATTCTTTGGTTTGATTCGGTCCATAAGGTCCTTTAGACGGTCCTTTTCGGAAGAATCTTTGATTTTTTGACTAACAGATATTTTATCTGAAAAAGGTACAAGTACGAGGTAGCGTCCAGCAAGTGTAATTTCCGAACTCAAACGAGGTCCTTTCGTGGAAATTGGTTCCTTCGCCACTTGCACCAGAATTGGTTGGGACGAGGAAATAACGTTGCTAACTTTACCGTCTTTCTGAATTTCTTTCTCTAACTTAAAGTACTGGAGGTCTGCGACATTTTGCTTTCCTTGAATGGATTCTTTCACGAATCGTGCAAGGGAATGATACTGAGGACCTAAATCAAGGTAATGCAAAAATGCATCTTTCTCATATCCAACATCAACAAACGCAGCGTTTAAACTAGGAACAACACGACGTACTCTACCCAGATAAATGTCACCGACTGCAAAGTCTGAATTTCCACGATCTTCATGTAGTTCAATCAATTTGCCGTCTCGTAACAATGCGATCCAAATCCCATTTGACCTGGTATCGACAACGAGTTCTAGGTTCACAATTAGAAGTTTACAGGATGAAACAATGAAAGCTCACTGAAAGAATCAATGAGCCCCCTTTTCTTCTCAAATCAGAAGTGCTTACTTCTTCTTCTTGTGACGATTTTTTCTAAGACGTTTTTTACGCTTGTGCGTAGCCATTTTATGTCTTTTTCTTTTTTTACCGCTTGGCATAATATATATTTTAGTGTTATTTGAATCTAAAAAAAATGCACCCCCTTCGAAAAGGGAGTGCAAAGTTAAAATAAAATTTGAAATAACGAAATCTTATTTCACGCTTACTTTATTCTTTACTTCATCAATAAATACTTTTGATGGTTTGAAAGAAGGAATATTATGAGCTGGGATGATGATCGTCGTATTTTTAGAAATGTTGCGACCTGTTTTTTGAGCACGCTCTTTCACAACGAAGCTACCAAATCCTCTTAAATAGACATTATTCCCTTTCGCTAACGATGCTTTGATAGAGTTCATAAATGACTCAACCGCTCTAAGTGCTTCGTTTCTTTCTAATCCTGTTTCTTCTGCAATGTCTGCTACGATATCCGCTTTAGTCATATTTCTTGATGTTAATTGATTTTTAATGCGGTGCAAAAGTATATCACAGAAACTTTATATTGTTAATTTTCCTCTTTTTTTTCTCAAAAAATTTCAAATGAGTCCAATTCAGGCCGAAATCAGTGCGTGGTACCTTGTCCATAAACGTCCACTTCCGTGGCGTGAAACCCAAAATCCATACTTCATTTGGCTAAGCGAAATCATTTTGCAACAAACACGGGTCGACCAAGGAATGGCCTACTATTTCAAGTTTGTGCAAGCTTTTCCAACCGTGTTTGAGTTAGCAAATGCTGACGAGCAAAGCGTACTCAACCTATGGCAAGGACTCGGGTATTACAGTCGTGCACGGAATTTGCACGCGACTGCAAAACAAGTGGTTTCTGAATTCCATGGAACATTTCCGGATACCTATGAAGGACTGCTTTCCTTAAAAGGTGTTGGTCCATACACCGCCGCGGCCATTGCCTCTTTTTCCTTTGATTTACCACATGCTGTTTTAGATGGAAATGTCTTTCGCGTCTTAAGCCGACTTTACAATTGGTCCGTTCCAATTAATTCTACACAAGGGAAAAAGGACTTTGAAAAAATGGCGCAGGAACTGTTGGACAAAAACAATCCTGGCTTATTTAATCAAGCCATGATGGAATTCGGCGCCTTGCACTGCAAACCCACACAGCCGAACTGTGACAATTGTCCAGTGCAATTGTACTGTCAGGCATACGCGGCACAAACCGTCGATCAGGTTCCTGTCAAACTGAAAAAACAAGGCGTTCGAAATCGCTATTTTCTTTTTGAATTGGTACAAGCTTCTCCCGATTCCATTCTTTTGGAAAAAAGAAGCGAAAAAGACATTTGGCAACATTTGTATCAGTTTCCATTGAAGGAATTTGCCGATGACGCGTCAAAACAAGCATACATGACTGCACTTTCCCCTGCATTTCAATCCAAGGAATACAAGCACATCCTATCGCATCAGCATTTATATTGTCATTTCGTGACACGAGACTTGCATGCATCCGACACAGCAGAACGCATTTCGTTTCTTGCATTCGACCAATATCCCATCCCAAGAGTCATTGAACGATTCTTGGAAGACTACGGACTTGATATTTTTGAGTCGCAAGCAAGATAACTTGCTACATTTGTAAAAATTCACGGCATGATTCACATTACACATTCGACAGGCGATCACGCATTCGCTTCAAAAATATATTTGATCTCTTCTGATCAACAGGAGCTTCCTGGCATGGACAACCACGCTGTTCACGCATTTCAACAAAGTGAAAAGAAATTTGAGTACTTCAAAGGTTTAGAAGGATTTACATTTTTGGTGAAAACCGATCAAAAAGCGGAGGAACTTCGCGTGTTGGGAAACACAATTGAAGGACTCATTTTTGAAACATGTGAAGGGATTGAGCTCATCGGGACAAGCTCAACGGCTTTGTATGCGTTGATGGAAGGTTTACTTCTTTCTAGTTACCGTTTCACAAAACATTTTTCTAAACCGAAAAGCTATTTGTTTCAGTCCATCGTCGTTTCAAGTGCCTTGACCATTGAGCACATCACTGAACTTCAGTCCATGAGCAAAGCAGTTTTCTGGACGAGAGACATGGTCAACACGCCCGTATCACATTTGAACGCAGAACAATTAGCGGAAGCCATTGCAGGATTGGGTGAAGAAGCAGGATTCAACGTTCAAATTTTAGGGAAAACACAAATTGAATCCTTGAAAATGGGTGGGCTTTTAGCTGTGAACAAAGGTTCTATTGATCCACCAACTTTTACGATTGCCGAATACAAGCCAGCAAATGCCATCAATCAAAAACCGATTGTACTTGTCGGAAAAGGCGTTGTTTACGATACAGGTGGATTGAGTTTAAAACCAACCCCTGGATCCATGGATACCATGAAAGGTGACATGGCAGGTGGCGCAACAATGGCGGCTGTTATTTACTACGCGGCTTTGCAAAAATTACCGGTGCACATTGTGGGACTGATCCCAGCGACGGATAATCGTCCAGGAGGAAATGCTTACACTCCTGGTGATGTCATTACGATGTTCGACGGAACAACCATTGAAGTCTTAAACACAGATGCTGAAGGACGCATGATTTTAGCCGATGCATTAGCCTATTCAGCGAAATTCGATCCGGAAATCGTCATTGATGCAGCAACTTTAACGGGAGCAGCTTTGCGAGCAATCGGGACAGAAGCGACCATCATCATGGGAAATGCGGATGATTCTTATTTCCATGACTTGGAGTCAACTGGCTTTGACGTCCATGAGCGCGTCGTGCGTTTTCCTTTCTGGGATGACTATAAAGCACACATGAAGTCCAAGATTGCGGACATGAAAAACATTGGAGGTCCAAATGCAGGAATGATTTCCGCAGGAAAATTCCTAGAGCATTTCGTAAAAGCTCCGTACATTCACATGGATATTGCAGGTCCAGCTTGGTTGGATTCGAAAGAAAATTACAAAGGAGATGGTGGAACAGGAGCTGGTGTTCGATTGTTATACCAATTCTTGAAAAAACGCTACAATTAATGGAAAAAGAACAAGGGGCTTCAAAAGAAGCTGCATCGACAAAAGAAATCTACAAGGTAGGAATTACACTAGGAGATTTAAATGGAATTGGTCCAGAAGTAGCCATTAAAGCACTGAAGGACAACCGCATTTTGGCGGATTTCACTCCTGTGATTTACGGTTCATCGAAAGTGCTTTCGCATTACAAGAAGTTATTGGAATTACAAGACTTTCAATACACGACATGCAAAGATGCCAGTGAGGTCCTAGCAAAAAAGATCAACGTCATTAATGTTTGGAACGAAGAGGTGGAATTGCAGGTTGGAGAATCCACTGCTACAGGAGGTTCATATGCATTTAAGTCCTTGGAAGCTGCAACACAAGATTTGTCGGAAGGAAAGATTGATGTTTTGGTGACGAGTCCTTTTAGCAAGGATGCCATTCAAAAAGCAGGATTCCAATTCCCGGGTCATACCGAATATTTAGCGGACATGTCAGGGGTGAAAGAAGCATTGATGATTTTGGTGTCTCCAAGCTTAAAAGTCGCCTTGGTCACAACACATATTCCGATTAAAGAAGTGAGTTCAGCCTTAAGTAAGGAAGGAATCCTATCCAAAATAGAGAAATTTGAGCAATCATTGAAAAAAGATTTCGGGATTGTTAAACCAAGAATTGCCGTATTTGGATTAAATCCACATGCGGGAGAAAATGGAAAGTTAGGAGCAGAAGAACAAGAAATTATTTCGCCCGCGATTCAACAAGCGAAGGGCAAAGGTATTTTAGCTTTTGGACCATTTCCAGCGGATGGATTCTTTGGTTCAGACATGAAGAATCAATTCGACGGCGTGCTCGCAATGTATCACGATCAGGGACTTACCGCATTTAAAGCCCTGGCTTTTGAGGATGGGGTGAATTTCACTGCAGACCTTCCGATCGTGCGCACTTCACCGGATCATGGAACGGCATTTGACATTGCAGGTAAGAATTTGGCGAACGAACAATCGATGAGAAGCGCCATGTATTTAGCGGTTGAAATATTGAAAAACAGAAAGTTCACGAAGTTGATACATGCAAATCCACTGCCTTTTTCCAAGGAAGAACGCGGTAAAAAAGAGTCGGATAGACCGATATAATTTTAAAATTCCAAATAAATTTTATAATTTCGCGGATTCATTTTTGTTCATTGTAAAAACGATATGATTAGTCCTTACACGATACCCTTTGTTGGATTGAAGCTAGGGCAGCATCTTTTTGATTTTGCAATTGACAAAACGTTCTTTGAATCTTTGCCGTATTCATTAGTGGAAGACGGAAAATTAGTAGTGAAATTAATCTTGGAAAAAAAAGAAACGATGCTAGTAGCAAGTTTCGAAGTCAAGGGGCTTGTCACGATGCCTTGTGCCAGATGCAACGAGGAAATGAGTCAAAAAATCAAAGGTGATTTGACCGTTTACTATGTGTTTGGGGATGAGGAATCAGAGGACGAAAACTTGATTGTGATTCCAAGAGAAAGCTACGAAATTGACGTTCAACAATCCATTTATGAGATGATCACTTTGGCTTTGCCATTGCGTGCCGCTCATAAAAAAAATGAATGCAATGAAGAAATGGTTCAACTGATTGAAAAATACATGTCGAATCAAGATTCCAAAGACGAAGAGGACAACATTGACCCAAGGTGGGCAGCATTAAAGAATTTAAATTGATATAAATAAATAGTTATGGCGCATCCTAAACGCAGAATTTCCACAACAAGACGTGACAAACGTAGAACGCACAAGAAAGCGACTGCTCATCAAGTGGCAACATGCCCAACAACTGGTCAGCCACACTTGTTTCACCATGCACACTGGCATGAAGGAAAATTATACTACAGAGGGAAAGTAGTTGCAGAAAAAGAAACAGTAGTAGAATAAGGATCCATCTCGTTTTCTAAATGAGGATTGGTCTAGATATCTCAGGGGGCGACTTCGCTCCCAAAGCAACTATTGATGGTGCATTATTAGCAAGGGAAGTCTTGCCTAATGATGTCACCATTGTTTTGCTTGGTGATGAGGCATTAATCCATGCAGAATTTGAAAGTCGCGGAAAACAATTCGACGGCTTTGAAGTGGTGCATGCGCCTGAGGTCATTACGTATCATGATCATCCTACCAGAGCGATTCCACAGAAACCTCAAAGTTCGATTGCCGTTGGATTTGATTTGTTATCAAAATCAAATTTGGACGTCTTTGCCAGTACCGGAAATACGGGGGCAATGCTTGTCGGATCAATGTATAAATTGAATACGGTTCCTGGAATTATTCGTCCATGTATTACATCCACATTGCCAGCTTTGGATGGATCTCAATCCATCTTGTTAGATGTTGGTTCGAACGCTGATTGTAAGGCTGATGTGCTTTATCAGTTTGCTGTTCTTGGTGCGTTGTATTCGAAGTATGTACATGGCGTTGAAAATCCACGAGTGGCGCTTTTGAATATCGGGGAAGAAGACTCCAAAGGAAACTTACTTACGATTGCTGCTTATAAACTTCTTTCGGAATCCGACGAATTGAATTTCGTTGGAAATATTGAAGGACGTGATTTATTCACTGGTGTTGCCGATGTCATCGTGTGTGACGGATTTACAGGAAACATCGTGCTTAAGGAAGCAGAAGGAATCTATACGTTGATGCGCAAACGAGGTATTCGAGATGAATACTTCGATCGTTTCAATTATGAAAATTATGGCGGAACTCCGATTTTAGGGGTAAAAGGAAATGCCATCATTGGGCATGGTATCTCCAATGACATAGCCATCAAAAATATGTTGTTGCACGCACACGAAGTAGCCGCTTCTGGATTGGCAACAAAAATTAACGATGCATTTAACTAAGAAATGAACAAAATTACAGCAGCGATTACAGCAGTACAGGGGTATGTTCCAGATGACATCCTAAGTAATGAAGATTTATCAAAATTGGTAGATACTTCGGATGAATGGATTACCACGCGCACTGGAATCAAGGAGCGACGCATCATGCGAAACGGCGCTTCTTCCGATATGGCTGCAGCAGCAGTTAAAGCCTTGTTAGAAAAAAAAGGAATTGATCCCATGGATATCGACTTGGTCATCTGTGGTACGGTAACACCTGATCATCCATTTCCGAGTACAGCGAATATCTTAAGCGACAAAACAGGCATGAAAAACGCGTGGAGTTTTGACGTAAATGCCGCATGTTCAGGATTTCTTTATGCATTAGCAACCGGTTCTCAATTTATTGAAACGGGTAAATATAAAAAAGTGATTGTCGTTGGTGTGGATAAAATGACTTCCATCGTCGATTACCAAGACCGCACAACCTGTGTAATTTTCGGTGACGGGGCAGGTGCTGTTTTATTGGAGCCAAATACGGAAGGATTAGGTTTACAAGATTTCATTTTACATTCAGATGGTTCAGGACGCGAGTTCTTGGTACAACCAGCTGGTGGATCATTGAATCCAGCAAGTATCGAAACCGTTGAAAACAGAATGCACTATGTCAAACAAGAAGGACAAAGCGTATTTAAATTTGCCGTAACGAATATGGCAGATGTTTCAGCGAAAATCATGGAGAAGAACAATCTATCATCTGATGATGTACAATGGTTGGTTCCACATCAAGCGAATTTGCGCATCATCGATGCCACGGCAAACCGAATGGGACTTTCCAAAGAGAAGGTGATGATTAACATCGAAAAGTACGGAAACACCACTGCAGGAACCTTGCCTTTGTGTTTGTGGGACTACGAAAAACAATTGAAAAAAGGAGATACATTGATCCTATCCGCTTTTGGCGGTGGATTTACATGGGGAGCTATCTATTTGAAATGGGCTTATAACTCATAATATTAGTAATTTTGCAAAACAAATCATTGTTATGAATTTAGAAGAAATCAAAGACCTTATTAAACTAGTTTCAAAATCAGGAATTGGTAAAATTGAGATTGAAAGCGAAGGATTTAAAATTGCGATTAAAAATGCAAGCGCAGCAAGTGATCAACCAGTGTATGTGCAAGCAGCAGCTCCAATGGCCTTGCCACAAGTAGCAGCGGCTCCGGCAGCAGCACCAGCTCCAGCGGCAGCGGCTCCAGCAGCACCAGTTGAAAGCAACGACGAAGCGCGTTACATCACGGTAAAATCGCCAATGATTGGAACATTCTATCGTACACCTAGTCCAGACAAAGATGCTTTCGTTAGCGTTGGAAGCGTGATTCAATCCGGTGATAAATTGTGTATCATCGAAGCGATGAAAACATTCAACGAAATTGAATCAGAAGTTTCTGGTAAAATTGTTAAAGTGCTTGTAGATAACGCAAGTCCAGTAGATTACGATCAACCACTATTTTTAGTAGATCCAGCTTAATTGCTGCAAAAATCTTCCACTATGTTTAAGAAAATTCTTATCGCAAACCGCGGTGAAATCGCTATGCGTGTGATTCGTACCTGTAAAGAAATGGGTATTAAAACAGTTGCTGTTTATTCAACTGCAGATAAAGATAGTTTACCTGTTCGTTTTGCGGACGAGGCTGTTTGTATCGGTCCACCCGTAAGTTCGAAATCGTATTTATCGATTCCAAACATCATTGCGGCGGCAGAAATCACGAATGCAGATGCCATCCACCCAGGATATGGATTCTTGTCAGAAAATGAGAAGTTTTCACGTGTTTGTCAAGAGCATGGAATTAAATTCATTGGTGCCTTGCCAGAGCAAATCGCCGGAATGGGAGATAAAGCAACAGCAAAAGCAACGATGATTGCTGCTGGTGTACCATGTATTCCAGGTTCTGTTGGACTCTTGAAAGATGTGGCACAAGCCATGAAAGAAGCAAAAGCAATCAAGTATCCGGTTATCCTCAAAGCAACTGCCGGTGGTGGTGGAAAAGGAATGCGCATCGTTTGGAAAGAAGAAGATCTACAGGCAGCATGGGATTCAGCTCGACAAGAAGCAGGAGCAGCATTCGGAAACGATGGTATTTACATGGAGAAATACATTGAAGAACCACGTCACATCGAAATTCAAATCGCAGGTGACCAATATGGAAATGCGTGTCACTTATCTGAACGCGACTGTTCCATTCAACGTCGTCACCAAAAATTAGTGGAGGAAACACCTTCTCCATTCATGACAGATGAATTGCGTAACCGAATGGGTGAAGCGGCGATTAAAGCGGCTAAAGCAGTAAAATATGAAGGAGTAGGAACCGTTGAATTCCTCGTGGACAAAAACCGTGATTTCTATTTCATGGAGATGAACACACGTATTCAAGTGGAACATACCATTACGGAAGAAGTCATTAATTATGATTTAATTAAAGAGCAAATATTAATTGCTGCCGGACATAAGATTTCAGGGAAAAACTATTTTCCACAAATGCACGCGATTCAATGTCGCATCAATGCTGAAGATCCATTCATGGACTTTAGACCATGTCCAGGTAAAATCACAGATTACCATTGTCCAGGTGGACACGGAATCCGAATTGACGCGCATGTATACGCTGGTTATACCATTCCACCGAACTACGACTCAATGATTTCTAAATTGATTGTCGTTGCACAAACACGCGAAGAAGCGATTGCAAAAATGAAGCGCGCCTTGGACGAGTACGTGATTGGCGGTGTGAAAACAACCATTCCTTTCCATCAAAAATTGATGCAAAACGAAGATTTTTGCAAAGGAAATTTCACGACTAAATTCATGGAGTCGTTCGAGTTTTAGCAAAAAAAAATCGCTAAACACATTTTCTTCAAAATTACTACCCTCAATTAGGCAACTGATTAGTTGGAAGTTCGTTTATTAAGTGCTAAATTTAGCCTGCTAAAACGAATGATAACGAAACACAACTACTAGTCAATGAGGTTTTTCATCTTTTTGATGTTTTCGCTGATATTTTCAGCGCAAATAAAGGCACAATTTTGTACCCCTCAAACGGTTACATTTCCAATTACGCCTACTTCAACGTTACAATACACCCCTTCCTATTCGACTGGAGTTATTTCCTTTCCTTTTACAGCCACTGCGGGATGTACTTATACGTTTTCGACATGTGGACAAAGTAGCAATGATACATATTTACGCCTTCACAATTCTGCATTCACTCTTTTAGGGGCTTGGGATGACCAATGTGGATTGCAATCTACATTTACTTGGACATGTCCAACTTCTGGACAATATTACGTGCATTTATCTCGCTACGTTTGTACTTCGTTAACGGCCGCTACCACTATGAGTTATGTGGTTTCTTGTCCAACACCACCATGTAATAATCCGATTGTCAATGCAGGTCCTGATGTTGTAATTTGTGCCGGACAACCATCCGTACTAAACGGATCGGTTTCGGCAGGTACAGGATCCAGTGGAGGAAGTACCTCGAGTATTACCCTAACCGTTTCAGGAACCGGATTCATGGATGAGACCTCTTGGAGCATGAGTAATGCGGCAGGAACGGTGATTGGTTCCGGTGGTCCTTACGGATTTGCCTCTTCAAACACGGTTACCATTTCCAATCCAGGAACTGGCCCCTTCTCTTTTTCGCTTGAAACACAAGGAACCTTTAACGACAATAACGCTACCTACACCATTTCGTGCAATGGAAGTACCGTAAATACAGGGTCAATTACAGGTGGACAAACGACCTCCGCAAGTGTAACTGGGTGTGGTGGAGGATCGACCGGAAGCACCTTACCAGTAACCTATGTATGGTCTCCTGGAGCCACTTTAAGTTCAACATCGGTGTTAAATCCAACGGCAACTCCTACGGTAACGACAACCTATACCCTAACTGCTACTTCAGGAACATGTACTTCAACAGACCAAGTAACCGTATTTGTGAGTCCAGCTCCAACAGTAAATGCTGGTCCGGACATCACCATTTGTAATGGACAATCAACGGTGCTAAACGGTTCAGCAAGTGCCATTGGCGGATTTGGGGGTCCAATGGACATCAACATTTTCTCTGGTAGTAATTTGGATGAAACAACTTGGAATATTACCAACTCTTTGGGACAAATAATCGGTTCAGGAGGTCCTTATGCTTTTGCCTCAAATAATACGGTTACGATTAGTAATCCAACAAATCCACCTTATACGTTTAACATTGAAACACAAGGGGTTTCCAATTCCAATGTTGCGGGATATAACATCATGTGTGGTGGAACCTCCATTAGCGGTGGACTAGCTATTTTGACGGGTGGACAAACAGCATCTGTATCCATTTCTGGTTGTCCAGGAACCATTCCAACGACGATGTCATGGTCACCAGGTGCCACTTTAAGTAGTACAACGGTAGCGACTCCTACAGCGACTCCTAGTACAACAACAACCTATACATTAACAGCTAGTGCGAACGGTTGTACCGCAAACGACCAGGTCGTTGTTACCGTTACTCCGGGACCAAGTGTCACCGTAAACAGTGCGACGATTTGTAGTGGACAATCAGCAACATTAACAGCGACACCATCCGTTACAGGGGGCACGTATTTATGGACACCTGGAGGAGCAACTACGCAATCTATTACCGTAAGTCCAACTTCTACCACAAATTATTCCGTTACTTATTCGAACGGGACATGTGCGAGTTTGCCTGCAACAGGAACTGTTACAGTAAATGCTTCGCCTACTTTAAGTGTGAACTCAAGTACTATTTGTCCAGGCGCAACGGCTACCTTAACAGCTACTGCGACTCCTACGGGAGGAACGTATACGTGGACACCAGGAAACACGACTGGATCCACCTTGACAGTGACACCTTCCGCAACTACCACTTATTCCGTATCATATAGCTTAAACGGATGTAGTTCTACAACGGCTAGTGGTACCATTACGGTTGCCAATATTCTTGATTGGGTGAATATTCAATCGCCAGGAACAGCAACGATTTGTGAAGGTCAAACCCTAAACATTTACGGTCAAGTATTTGAAGCAGGATTAACAAATCCTGTTGGTCAAGCCGCTGGAATTACCGTAGAATTTGCTTACAATACATCGAATACAAATCCTTCTACTTGGCCAGCAGCTAGTTGGAATAGCGCTACTTATAATCCGTTATCATTGCTCAATCCAAACAACGACGAATATATGGGGGTTATTCCAGCATTGAGTCCAGGAACTTATTATTACGCATTCCGTTTTACCTATAACGGTTGTGTTTCATATGGTGGATATAGTGCAGCAGGTGGCGGTTTTTGGAACGGAACGTCAAATGTTAACGGCGTTCTAATTGTTAATCCAAACATTACACCAACGTTCAATCCTGTTGCTGCGATTTGTGCAGGATCAGCTTTAAACGCTTTGCCAACTACCTCGACGAATGCCATTACAGGTACTTGGTCTCCTGCTTTAAGTAATCAGTTGACGACTACCTACACGTTCACGCCAAGTGCAGGAGTTTGTGCAACAACCGCGACCCTAACGATTACTGTAAATCCGTTGCCCAATGCGGCCATCACACCACCAACATCAAGCGTATTAACTTGTTCGAATCCTTCCATCACATTAACCGCAACAGGAGGAGGAACCTATTCATGGTTCAACGGAACAGCGGTTGTCGGAACAAATGCAAGTCTAGTTGTAACAAGTCCGGGGACTTATACCGTAACGGTAACATCGGCAAATGGCTGTATAGCAACCGCTTCACAAACCATTACACAGAACATAAGCCTTCCAACTGCTGGAATTACCCCTCCAAGCAGCGCTGTATTAACTTGTACAACTACTAGTATCAATTTAACCGCAACAGGAGGAGGAACCTATTCTTGGTCAAATGGTACGGCCGTTGTTGGAACAAATGCCACATTGTCGGTTAGTTCACCTGGAACCTATACCGTAACCGTAACAGGAACAAATGGTTGTAGTGCAACGACTTCTCAAGTCATTACACAAAATATAACTGCACCTACTGCATCGATTGCAAATCCGGCAACGACCATTCTAACTTGTACTACATCAAGCATCGATTTACTAGCAAGTGGTGGTGGAAGTTATTCTTGGTCAAATGGATCTGGGGTGATTGGAACAAGTGCATTATTGAACACTTCTACTCCTGGGACCTACGTAGTCACAGTGACAGGAGCAAATGGTTGTACAGCAACAGCTACTCAAACAATAACACAAAACATTACAGTACCGAATGCTGTCATCGCAACACCTATCACCACGATTCTTACTTGTACAACCTCTAGTATTGCATTGACAGCAAGTGGTGGTGGAACCTATTCTTGGTTTGATGGCTCAACTGTTGTCGGAACAAATGCAAACTTAAACGTCACAACTCCGAACACGTATGTTTTGACTGTCGTTGGTTCAAATGGATGTGATGCCACAACAACCATTACAATTACGGAGGATATTACCCCTCCACTTCCTAGTATTTCAGCGGCATCAAGTAATTTAACTTGTACAAATACGAGCATCGTGTTAACTGCTACCGGGGGTGGTACTTATTCCTGGTCTGGTGGTTCAACTGGAGCGAATTTAACTGTAACAACGCCGGGGAACTATACTGTTACCGTTACTGCTCCAAATGGTTGTACTGCAAGTGAAGTACAAAACATCACTCAAAATATCACGGCTCCATCTGCGAGTGTCAACGCCACAAATGGAGGTGTGTTGACGTGTACTGTCACCAGTGTTACATTAACAGCAACAGGTGGTGGCACTTATGCCTGGTCGAACGGAAATACCACTTCCTCAATCTCTGTCACTACACCAGGTACCTATTCAGTCATTGTTACAGGAGCTAATGGCTGTACAACTACAGTGAATCAGGTTATAACTCAAAACATCACTGTGCCGACGGCTGCCATTAATGCTCCAAGCACAACTGTATTAACGTGCGCAACCACGAGTATCAGCTTAGTTGCAACTGGTGGGGCTACCTATAGCTGGTCGAATGGAACAACTTCGGTTGGTTCTAGCGCAAGTCTATCGGTAACATTGCCGGGAACATATACGGTCACAGTCACAGGATCGAATGGATGTACCGCAACCTCATCTATCACCATTACACAAAATAGTGCGCCTCCAGTAGCAAGTATTACTGCGCCAACAACGACAGAATTGACATGTACCACCACAAGTATTAGCCTCACGGCGACAGGTGGTGTCAGTTATTCATGGTCAAACGGTACTACAGTTGTTGGAACAAATGCCACTTTAAACGTAACTGCACCTGGAACATATACGGTGACAGTAACATCCGCAATTGGTTGTACAGCAACTGCATCACAAATAATCACACAGAACATTACGGTACCAAACGCTTCGATTACCGCACCAACAACGAGTGTACTTACCTGTACCAATCCAACAATTACCTTGAGTGCAACAGGTGGTGGAACGTATTCTTGGTCCAATGGAACAAGTGTTGTCGGCACAAATGCGACACTTGCTGTAAACGCTCCAGGAACTTACACTGTTACCGTAACTGCGGCAAATGGCTGCACTGGGACAGCAAGTCAAACAATAACACAAAACAACTCTTTTCCAACCGCTGCAATTACTGCACCTAGCACAAGTATACTTACGTGTACAACAACGAGTATCACGTTGACGGCAACAGGTGGAGGAACGTATTCGTGGTCTAACGGAACGGTTGTGGTTGGCACAAACGCAAATCTTAGCGTGACGGTGCCGGGAACCTACACAGTGACTGTAACTTCTGTAAATGGTTGTTCAGCTACCGCAGCACAAATCATCACACAAAACATTACAGTACCAAGTGCACAAATCGCAGCGCCGAGTACCACTGTTCTAACATGCGCAACAACTAGCATCTCAATAACGGCGAATGGAGGCGGATCGTATTCTTGGTCGAATGGAACGGCAGTTGTTGGAACGAATGGAACGCTATCAGTGACAACACCAGGAACGTATACCGTTACGGTTACTGGTACAAATGGCTGTACAGCTACGGCTACTCAAGTCATCACGCAAAACATTACGAATCCAACAGCAAGCATTACTGCGCCTTCTACAACTATCCTTACCTGTACAACAACAAGTATTGCGCTTGTTGCAACTGGTGGTGGAACCTATTCATGGTCAAATGGAACATCCGTAGTTGGAACAAATGCTACACTTTCTGTGACAACTCCTGGAACGTATACCGTAACAGTCACTAGTCCAAATGGCTGTACAGCAACAGCAGTACAAGTTATTACCCAAAACATCACCTTACCAACTGTTTCCATAATTGCCACTCCAGCAAGTGTTCTTTCTTGTACCAACACAAGTATTACTTTGACCGCAAGCGGAGGAATTTCTTATAGCTGGTCAAATGGTACCGCTGTTGTTGGAACGAATGCATCCTTGACCGTAACAAGTTCTGGAACCTATACTGTAACTGTTACAGGAGCAAATGGTTGTACGGCGAGTTCGGCTCAAATCATTACACAAAACACCTCATTACCGGCCGCAGCAATTACCACACCAACAACAAGCGTTTTAACTTGTTCAACAACGAGCATTGGGTTAACTGCAACTGGTGGCGGAACGTATTCTTGGTCGAATGGAACAAGCGTTGTTGGTACGAATGCAACATTAAATGTGACAGCACCAGGAACATATACCGTTACTGTTACAAGTTCAAATGGTTGTACAGCAACTGCGTCTCAAGTGATTACTCAGAGTATCGCCGTTCCGACTGCGGCAATTACTGCTCCAAGCACAACGATTGTAACCTGTACCACCCCTAGTATTGCACTAACCGCAACAGGAGGAGGAACCTACTCGTGGTCGAATGGTACAGCCGTTGTTGGAACCAATCCAACATTAAATGTGACCTCAGCGGGAACATATACTGTCACTGTCACTGCAGCAAATGGATGTACAGCAACAGCAGCGCAAGTCATCACTCAAAATAACAGTGCGCCAACAGCTAGTATCACGCCTCCTACCACTTCCGTTCTTACGTGTACGACAACCAGTATCTCTTTAACAGGAAATGGAACAGGAAACTTTGCGTGGACAAATCCAGCGCCAATTAGTGTGAATCCAACGATCTCGGTTACAACCCCTGGGGTTTACACACTGACGATCACTGCAGCAAATGGATGTACTGGAACGGCATCGCAAACCATTACACAAAACACAACTGCGCCAGCCGCAGCTATTTCAGCTTTAACAACATCTGTCCTTACTTGTACAACTACATCCATTACTTTAACAGCAACTGGTGGTGGAACATACTCTTGGTCAAATGGTACAACAGTAGTTGGAACAAACGCGACATTAACCGTTACTACTCCGGGAACATACACCGTAACGGTTACAGGGACTAATGGTTGTACAGCAACGGCATCGCAAACCATTACTCAAAATACTACGGTCCCAACTGCCGGCATCAATGCCCCAACAACAACTGTATTGACCTGTACAACGGCTAATATTGCATTAACAGCAACAGGGGGTGGATCCTATTCTTGGTCCAATGGAACGAACGTTGTAGGTACAACGCCTACCCTTACGGTCACTTCTCCTGGAACATATACGGTGACTGTTACCGCCGCTAATGGTTGTACGGCAACTGCGAATCAAGTGATTACACAGAATATTGTGACACCTGTGGCAAGTATCACAAACAACACCAATTCAACTATTTTGGATTGTAACACCACACAAATTTCTTTAACGGGTAATGGCGGAACAACTGCATCGTGGAGTAATGGAACAACAAACGTTTCGAATACAGCAGCGTTAACGGTAACAACCGCTGGAACGTATACCTACACCGGGACAAATGCAAACGGTTGTTTTGATACTGAAACAATTACCATTACGTATACGGCAAATACAAATCCAACCTTTAACCAAATTGCAGCGATTTGTACAAATGGAACCTTTACCCTGCCAACAACTTCAACGAACGGCGTTCAAGGTGCTTGGAGTCCAGCTCCAAATTACACAACAACGACAACGTATACCTTCCAACCAAATACAGGATTGTGTGCGAATACCGCATCAATGACGATCACTGTTCATCCTTATCCAGTGGTAACGATTCAAAACGATACGGTTTGTGCAGGCGGAAGTGCAACCATCACGGCGAATGTCGATTTAGCAGGTGGAACTTATACTTGGTCGCCTGTGGTTTCTGCGACCAATGCCATTACAGTTACTCCGAATGCTACAGCAAACTATCAAGTAATTTATTCCTTACTTGGTTGTGCGGATACAAGTACGGCTGAGATTTTCGTGAAACCAGTTTCTATCCCAACTGTTTCTAATGTCACTATCTGTAATGGACAAACTGCTGAACTCGTTGCAACAGCACCTATTTCTGGAGGATCGTTTGTTTGGTCAACCACGACAATAAATGATACCCTTCAAGTCAATCCATCTTCCACAACGAACTATTCCGTTGTATACAACTTAAACGGTTGTGTCAGTCCAATTGTCAATGCTACCGTTACAGTGAATCCAGTTCCAACTTTAGGAATCAACAATAGCACGATTTGCGCTGGCAACAACACAACCGTTACGGCGATACCGAATTTACTCGGAGGAACATTCTATTGGGGGACACCAGGTGTAGTTGGTGCCGCAAGTCAAATAGTTTCACCACTCAACGACACTACGATGTCAGTATACTATGTGCTGAATGGTTGTACAAGTCCAACGGCTACTAGTTCAATCACTGTTAATCCATTGCCTATTGCCACATTCAGTGCGAATGTGACGCAAGGATGTAATCCACTTACAGTGACATTAACTGCGGATGATTTAACGAACACATCGTACAATTGGACAACAAGTAATTCTTTAAGTGCTACAGGTGGACAAACCAATTTAACATTCCAAATGAATGGAGGATTTGATGTTAGTTTGACCACTACCTTGAATGGTTGTACGGTGACAGAGCTTTTGTCCAATTACATTCAAGTGGACAATTATCCAATAGCGGCATTTGAACCTTCATCCAATTTATTTGCTGAACCGAACCAAACGCTGTACTTCATGAACAATAGTCTTGGTGCCGCAACATATGCCTGGAATTTTGGTGATGGAGGAACCTCAACAGAGGAAGGTCCTGCACATACTTTTACAGGAACAGAACTTGGATTTAACGTCATCTTAACGGCTATTTCCACGTTGGGATGTACTGATACAAGTCATTATTTCATTGGCTACGATCCAGGATTGGTATACTATATTCCAAATACCTTTACACCTGACGGAGACATGAACAATCAAGTATTCACTCCGATTTTCTCGAGCGGAATTGATATTTATCATTACACGATGTACATCTACAATCGTTGGGGTGAAATCATTTTTGAAAGCAATGATCCTGCATTTGGTTGGGATGGTTCATATGGAATGGAAGGTCGAGATGCAGAAGTAGGCGTGTATACCTATCAAATATTCATTAAAATCCCTAACTTTGACGAGCGAAAAATGATCGTTGGAAAAGTTAATTTAATTCGATAAAAGTGAGATTAAAACAACTAATATTACTCAGTATATTAATTTGGAATCTAGTTCCTGCCTTTGCACAAGGTACGCCAATTAGTGTAGGTGGACAGGTTACCACTTTTTCCAGTATGATCCGCGGCTACCACTTTACGTCGCCAACTAACTTCACCATTTGTGGGCTCTATGTGCCACCTGATGCTAACGCTACCGGATTACAAACCATTCGCGTCGTACGATTCACGGCTGGTCCTCCACCTGCCTTTGCAGGAACAACAAACAGTTTCGTACAATTATTTACCATTACTAATGCACCTGCTACAGGTGTTGTTCCATGTAATATTCCAGTAGCTACCGGTGATATTATTGGCGTATATGGAGCGCGCGGGGCAAATTGTGTCAACAGTTATGGGCCTGCAAATTTTGTCACTACAATTAATGGCTTTAACACAACCTTACAACGCAGCGGAATGCAGTCTTGTCCAGCAGGAACTGGCGCCGCGATGGCAAATATCTGGTCAGAGGTGAATTATAACATTGGCCGTATCACTATGTACATTAACTGTTGTCAAACGCCAACAATTACGGCAAGTTCCAATAGCCCAATTTGCGCTGGACAGCCCTTGAATTTATCCACTACAGCGAATCCTGCGGGAGCTTACACGTATGCTTGGACTGGACCGAATGGATTTACATCCGCCGTTCAGAATCCAACCATTGCTTCACCAACTTTGGCAGCTGCTGGGAATTATACCGTTGTTGTAACCATTCCAAACTGTGGGACCGCTAACGGCACTACTGCCGTTGTCGTAAATCCTGGTCCAACGATTACGGTACCGCCAATCACCATTTGTCAAGGAGGAACGGGAACTTTAACCGCAAGTTCATCTACCGCCGGAGGAACTTGGACATGGTCCTTAAATGGAAATATTCTCGGAAGCGGTTCAACCCTTTCCGTGAATCCAACAGCGAACACAACCTATACTGTAACGTACGACGTGAATGGATGTTCCAGTACAAGTACTGTTCTGGTGACAGTTGAGCCAACGCCATCACCACAGGTTGTGAACGATAGCATCTGTTTGGGACAAACAGGAACCTTGTTTGTATCCAATGTTTCAGCAGGTGGAACTTACGCTTGGTCAACCGGTGCGACAACTGCATCTTTAAGCATTGCACCGACAGTGACAACTACCTATTCCTTGGTGTTTACCAGTGCAAATGGTTGTGTATCACCGAGTGTTTCAGCAGATATCGTAGTGAAACCAAATCCTGTTGTTTCTGTGCCAAATGACACCATTTGTATCGGTTCCACCACTACCTTGACAAGTACTGTCGATTTAACCGGAGGGACGTACACGTGGTCTCCACTTCCGTCGACCGGTAATTCCATTACTGTCACGCCAAATGTCACATCGACTTACACTGTGATTTATAACCTTCAAGGTTGTACAGATACAGCAAGTGCAACAGTAATAGTTAATCCTATTCCAGTAGCTTCGACAGGAAATGCGACCATTTGCTTTGGTGATGTTGCTACCTTAACTGCTAGTGGTAATTTACCAAACGGAACCTATTTGTGGTCAACAGGAGAAACAACTAGTTCCATTCAAGTCTCACCAGCTAGTACCACAACATATTCAGTAAATTATACCTTGAACAATTGTACAAGTCCGAGTGTGAATGCCATCGTAACTGTGAATCCGATTCCAGTTGTGACCTTGAGTAGTGCAACGATCTGTGACGGAGACAATGTAACACTTACGGCCACTCCAAATTTAACAGGCGGAACTTATTCTTGGGGACCTTTAAACACCATTGGTGGGGCAAGTCAAACATTGAGTCCGTCGGTGGATACTACGTTAACTGTGATTTACACCTTGCTGAACTGCCCGAGCTTACCAGCATCAGGAACAGTGACGGTTAATCCACTTCCAATTGTCACCTTTACTTCAGATATTGTGGAAGGATGCGCGCCATTAAGTGTCACATTTACAGCAACTGATCAAACGAATGCAACTTATAACTGGACAACGAGCAATGCCTTAACGGGAACAGGTGGATCGACTACCATTGTTTTTCCGACTGGCGGCACCTATGATGTTACCCTTGCTGCAACGACAATAAACGGCTGTTTTTCATCGAGTTCCATTGCCAACTATATTTATGTAGAAGATTTGCCAAATGCAAATTTTGAATCACCGATTGCCGTCTTTACGAATGAAGCGCAATACGTTCAATTCAGCAATTTCTCTACGGGAGCGACAAATTATGTTTGGAGTTTTGGAGATGGCGCAACGTCAACAGATTTTGAACCTTCGCACATTTTCCAAAATACGATGGGCGGTTATACCATCCAATTAATTGCTTTGACAGACCTGAATTGTTTAGATAGTATGTCTGTTTCAATTGGATACCAGTACAATGAATTGTATTACATTCCAAACAGTTTCACACCAGATGGAGATCAAAACAATCAAGTGTTCCTGCCAATCTTTTATTCCGGCTATGATCCAATGAACTTCGAATTCGCAGTCTTCAATCGTTGGGGAGAAATCGTATTTGAAACCCATAATGTTGAATATGGATGGGATGGTTCAGTCGGAGAAGAAGGATTGGATGCACAGGAAGGAACATATACCTATCGCATCGTATTCAAGAATCCAGATTTGGACGAACGCATCGTGGTGACCGGTACCGTGAACTTAATACGTTAATCACGTTCCCACTTTTTGGGAAAACAGGACTCGTTTATGCATCGGATATTCTTTTCCAATTTACTGTTTTCCCTAATTTTAAATTTATTGGTCAAGCCAATTGCCATTTTTGGCATTGATGCACAAGTACAAAATGCCGTTGGCCTGGATGCCTACGGATTGTATTTCTCCCTATTGAGCCTTTCATTGATTCTGAATATCCTAATGGATTTAGGGATTAATAATTACGTGATAAAAACAGTTGCAAAAAATGAAGTCGAGGCAAAATCACAAATAAGTAGCATCCTTGTCCTGCGACTTGTATTGTTTCTTTTCTACCTTGGATTTCTATTTGGAATTGCCTTCATGTTAGGCTATGATTCAACCGCGTTAAAGCTACTTTTTCTACTTGGGCTAAATCAATTATTCATCGTTTTAATCGCTTATTTTCGTGGATTTTTTTCCGGTTTACAGCACTATAAACTGGATTCTTTTTTTTCTGTTTTCGATCGAATCATTTTAATCCTTACCGCAGGATCAGTGCTTCTTTTTTTTACGGGATGTAAAATGACCATTCCACTGTACATTACCCTACAGACCTTTGGATACTTCCTGACTTGTGTCCTCGCATTTATATTCTTTAAAAGACTTGTAGGAAAAATCCAATGGCAGATTGATTTAAACCATTTTAAGTCGGTCCTTCAGAAAAGTTTACCCTTCGCATTGCTGATTATTTTGATGTCCATTTACACCAGAATTGACGGAATTCTTTTGCATCAATTTGCGCCCAACGGCAATATGGAAGCTGGTATTTATGCGAAAGGATTTCGCTTACTCGATGCACTGTACATGTTCGGAATGATCTTCGCTGGACTTCTATTTCCCATGTTTTCGAATACCTTACATGATTCGATTCAAAAAGTTCGTGAACTCGTTCTGATATCCGCCAATTTTCTGATGAGCGGAGTCATTGTGGTTGTTATGTTGCTCATTCTTCATTCCGGAAATATCCTCCAACTGATTTATACCTCCAGCGAAGAAGCAGAACTTCCGTTTATTTGGTTAATGTTCAGTTTCATTGGAATTTCAATGAATTTTGTTTTTGGAACACTTTTGACCGCGAACGGACAATTAAAAGAATTAAATATCATCTCAGCTGTCGGAGTAATCATCAATATAAGTGTTAATCTTTTCCTCATTCCAAAATACGGAGCGACTGGTGCCGGATTTACCGCTTTTATTACTCAAATGATCATGGCCATCACCCAATTTATTCTGTGCGCAAAGAAATTTAACTTGGCCATTGGATTCATGCAGATGGGTAAATGGTTACTCTTCACCCTTTGTTTTGTTGGTGTCTTGTTCGGATTCAATTTGGTCTTTATGAATTTGGAGGACAAGAATATTCTCAGTGATTCACCCATGTTATTTGTCCTTATTTTAAGCGCCGAAATGCTACTAGGTTTGATTCTCATGTTTGTTTTCAAATTCATTGAACCCAAACCACTAAAAAATCTGTTTTTAACACGTTCCTAAATCAAATATTTTTTGATTTTCGGAGTTATTGTCATAGCTTGCAGCAAAAATCATAACTTCGCGGAGCTATTAAGATATGACACAGTTAAATTTACAAGAAGAACGAATGGGTTTAATCCAATTTATTTGGAAAAAGAAAACACCAATTCTCATCATTACCGGAATCGCAGCGATTGTTTCAATCATCGTTTCTTTCCTCATAACCCCGCTCTATTTATCCTCTGCCATTGTTTTCCCTGCCGCATCGAGTAACGTTTCCTTTGATGCACAGCGTAATGTGAAGGCAGCAGCTATGGACTTCGGTGAGGAAGAGCAAGCAGAACAACTTGTTCAAATTTTACAGTCCTCCCGAATCAAAGACCGCATTGTGAAAAAATACCATTTGCTCGCGGATTACGAGATTTCCGAAAACGATCCCAACAAATATTATAAGTTAAACAAAGCCTATTACGGAAACTTTTCATTCAATCGTACACGCTTTGGTTCCATTCAAATTGATGTATTAGATAAGGACCCGAAGAAAGCAGCAGCGATGGCAAACGACATCGTTGATTTAATTGATACGGTTAAAAATGAAATGATTCGCGAACGTACCATTCCCGCTTTTGCCATCAACTTGAGAAAGAAAAAACAAATGGAACATGAACGTGATTCCTTGTTGACAAGATTGGAAGATTTAGCACAATTGGGCGTGTTGCCAAACGATGTTCGGGCAACCTTGTATCAAGCGTTAGTTGATTCCAAAAGTGCTGCAGAAAAAGCAGAAATTCAGCGTAAAATCGACATAAACACCAAATATGGTTCTGTCTATGATGGATTAGAATACCAACGCAACGAGAAAATCGTGAAAATCGAGGACTTCCGTGTTTCCTATGAACAAGCAGAATCCGATGCAAATGCACAATTCAATCACAAATTTGTGGTTGAAAAAGCCGTTGTGGCCGACCGAAAAGAAAAACCAAAACGCATGATCATCGTGCTCGTTTCAACCATTGGTGGATTCATCTTCGGACTCTTCTTCTTACTCATTCAACAGCGCCTGAAAGAACTTAAATTGGACGAAGCGTAATCCTTTGAAACATTCAGTCATTTATGGGTTTGTCGGACTTTTTCTGTCCCTTTTATTTGCCTACTTCATTTGGCAGGACCTTGAATACCTGAGTTTATTTCCCGCCGGACTTTTAGCGATTTACTTTGCCATTTTTCAGACAGAGAAATTGTTTGTCGCTATCGCTTTTTTAACACCTCTTTCCATCAACATTGAAGAATTCAATTCAAGTTTTGGCTTGTTTATTCCAACGGAACCTTTGTTGTTTGGACTAATGATTTGGCTTTCTGCCATTCAACTATATCGACCTTTCATGCCGAAAAACCTTTGGAGAGAACCCATTCTCTTCTCCGTTGGCGTCTTTCTGACATGGATATTCATCAGCGCGATTACGAGCTCGCATCCCATTGTTTCCTTTAAATTTCTCCTGGCAAAATTGTGGTTCATTGTACCCATTTTGTTTTTTGGTATTCACTTTTTTCAAAAAGAAAAAAACCGAATTGCCTTTCTTTGGTTATTTATTGTTTCTACGTGCATTGTCATTATCTATACCATCACGCATCATGCATTGTATGACTTTGGCGAGAAGGAAAGCCATTGGGTGATGTCCCCATTTTTCAAAGATCACACCATTTACGGTGCCATCGTCGCATTGAATGTTCCCCTTGTTTTCGGCTTGTATTTGTATAAAAAACACGCACCCTTAATTCAAGCTTTATTGATTCTACTTATTGTCCTGATAATTGCTGGACTATACTTCTCCTACACACGTGCTGCATGGTTAAGTGTATTTGGCTGTATTGGAGTTGGCGTATTGATTTATTACCGAATCAACTGGAAACCGTTAGCTGGTATAGCCGCCATTGCACTGGTCATTGTGATATTGAAGTGGGATAGTATCCAAATGGAATTGGCACGAAACAAACAGGATCATACCACTGAATCTTTTGATGAACGGTTACAAAGTGCTACCAATATTTCCACGGATGCTTCCAACTTGGAACGCATTAACCGATGGAGTTGTGCCATCGCGATGTTTGAAAAACGTCCAGTCTTTGGCTATGGACCTGGAACCTATGCATTTGAATATGCTCCGTTTCAAGAGCCGGAAAACTTAACCATTATTTCCACAAATTTTGGTGACATGGGAAATGCACACAGTGAATATTTGGGTGCCATGGCCGAAATGGGATTCCCCGGACTATTGGCCTTTTTAGCCATCGTGGCAAGTATTTTTTACACCAGTATTTTGGTCTATCACCGCATTCCAAAAAATGACTCAGGGACAAGAATTCTGGTATTATCGATGATTATGGCCATGACGACCTATTTCATTCATGCCTTCTTAAACAACTTCCTTGATACCGATAAAGCTGCGGTTCCAATTTGGGGCATGTGCGCCATGATCATTGTCATTGGACTTCAGCAAAAAAGCTTAGCGTCCAATCCAGAGTGATGGATTCAAACTTTTCATTCCACCTGCCACATTGTGAATTTCGAAGTGACAGATAGAAACACCACTGTCGTCAGCCAATAAACTTCCTATGGACTGTTTTGTTGAAACTTTTGTTCCTACACTGACATACGTTTCCTGTAAATTTCCATACACTGTACGGTAAGCACCATGTTTGATGACCACGAATTTTCCGGCGCCATTAATCGAGAATACGCTAGTCACTTCACCTTCGAATACAGCACGAACACGTGCGTGTTTTGGACAGGTAATGTCAATGCCATTGTTGTTCGTCACAACACCAGACAATGTTGGGTGTGGATTGGTTCCATAGCGCTCTGTGATGCTTCCCTTTTCAACTGGCCATGCCAAGCGTCCGCGGTTGGCTTCAAAACTTTTTCCAACTGCAGATCCCTCCGTTGATTCGGTGTAGGTTACCTGCTTTGGTTTTGGGCTTGTCGTTGGTGTTGAAGTCGTTTTTGGTACATCGGTACTTTTCGGCGTTCCACTAGTAGTGGTGGTTTTTGGATTTGTAGCCGCCGTGTTAGCACGCGCTTGTTCCTCCGCTTTTCTCGCTTTATCACGTTCGCGTTGACGCGCTTGTTCACGTGCCATTTCTTGGCGTAATTCTGCATCAATGCGCTGTTTTACCTCAGCTTTTTTACGCTCATCCGCTTTTAATTGTGTCAGAAGATTTTGTTCCTCTTTTTTAAACTTCTCATAAGACTTCTCCTTTTTGGATTTATCCTTCGTGATTTGTTCGCGTTCTTGTTTCTTTTCCTCCAACGCCAATAATTTAGAGTCCTTCTCCTCCGATATATCAGAAATTTCCTTCGCGATTAACTCTTGATGTTGTTTAATTAAAGCTGCTTGTTTCTTTTGTACGCCCGCTACTTTTTTCAAATAACGGTTTCGTTTGATGGCTTCATTGTAATTATCCGCTGAAAGCAAATACATAACGCGGCCATAATTGCTGCGGTGTTTGTATGCATAAAGAACCATTTTCTTGTATTGGCGCTTTAAATCACTTAGGCGTTTTTTCAAGCGTTTCACTTCTTGTTGTTTTTCCACCATCTTGATTTCTGCCATGCGAACTTGGTTATCGAAAATGCGCACTAGTGCCTCTCGACTTTTGATTTGATTTTCAATCAATCGCAACTCATTTAAGGATGCCTGAGAATTAGACTTAACCTTCGATAAAAGTGCGCGTGTATTGGAAATTCGTTTTTCCAATTTCTGCTGTTCCTTTTTGAGTTTCTCTTGGCTTGTTTGTCCAAAAACTGCTCCAAAAAAACAGAAGAAAAACAGTAAACTACTTACATTTTTCATACTTCTCTGGAATAACAATAATTAATTCTTGTGGCTCGTTTATTTCCACACGTTCGTAATCCATTTTAATGTAAATCCCCTTGTTCTTTGTGCGAATGTGCATGTGAACAAGCTTTGGAATATTATACCCATTGATTTCTTGACGTTGCTCGTAAATCACGGTGATTTCCGTTGAATCACTTGGGCTTTTAATGGTGGTTTGCTGTAAGGATTTTGCATCCTTACTTAAAATATAATTTAACACAATATCCTCTTTCGGACGACGATCCATCCGTTTTTTGTCCCGCTTTTTGTGCGTCGAAATACTATATTGATAAGGATCATGCTCCACGAAGTACTTTTGTTCCGCATTGTAATCCAAGGGTTTTCCCAAAAACAATTCTTCTAAGTTTTCATACGTGAAATCCACGCCAAAAGTATTCTTTAAAAAATCCAACGATTGAATGGTGTAGCATTTGTCGCGTTTATTGACAACGGTAATGGTGTCTTTTGTTACCATGGCAGTCACAATTGGAATCCGAGCATAGGTTATAATGGCACTGACGGCACTATCGGCAACAATTTTAATTGATGTTTTAAAGGAAATATCCGAAGTGGAATCTTTGTAATTGACATCCAACTTCGTGTAAAATGTTTTTGGCTCAATCTTCGACAAACTGTCCAATCGATCAACAAGTTCTTTGTCCTTCATCTTCGGTAGTTTCCCACCATCCTCCAGCGCTTCCCCTACTTTAGGCGAACACGAGGACAAACTCCAACAAAAAAGTAGTCCGAATGTGAATTTAAAAAATAGGTTTTGCATAATTCTTTTGTATAATTTTTTGATCCAAGACTTTATTTTCAGAGCCTAGTTCTTTCGCTCGTAACCAATAAGCGAGCGCTTCATCTTTTCTTCCCAGCATGAACAAGATATCTCCTAAATGCTCGACACACAGTTTATCGTTACTTTCAGCTTGACCACAGGCACGCTCAACATATGACTTCGCTTCTTGGTATTTTGCTTGTTGAAATAAAATAACACCTTTGGTATCTAAATAGCGCGCCTCATTTGGATAAATCGCTAGGACCTCATCTATAAGCTTTTCTGCTTTTTTTAAGTCTAACTCATGGAGTGCTAAACGATAGGCGTAATTGCTTTTCACAAAGGTGTTTTGAGGCGCCAATCCCAACGCTTTTTCGTAGGCTTCTTGAGCCTCTTTTTGTTTATTTAATCCAAAGTTAGCCTCACCAATTTGACCGGAAAATTCAGCAGTTAAATCCGGGTCTTTCAACACGAATTCCACGCCAGTTTCCAAGGTAGTTAGTGCTTTTTGATATTGCTTTTTTTGATTCAAGGCTGAGCCATAGATGAAATAAGGAATGGGTTGTGTTGGGAAGAAAGAAATGCATTTTTCACCATCGACAAGTATGCTATCGAATTGTTGGTATTGGTATTCCAAGGCCAATACTTGATTCCAAATTGGATACACATTTGGGTCGCATTTCAACGCTGCTTTGTAGGCATTCACTGCTTCAACGACTTGATTAACTTTGAAGTAATAATCCCCCGCAATCGAATGCGCTTTCGCTTCTTTTGGATACTGTTGTTCCATATATTTCACCAAAGATTCCATGTCTGGATCCATGACTTCTTGTCCTTGTAAGGCAATCAGTACATTCATTTTTTGATCAATGTTTGGACCTGTCGATTTAATCGCTGCTTTTAAATTCGTCAAACCGTTTTTAATGTCGCCCGACTGCATTTGCATGTCTCCAAGCATTAGCAGGGCCATGCCGTTATTTGGATCAACTCTTACCAATTCCTTCAATAATTCAAATCCCTCTTGGTAACGTTTGTGTTGCAAATAATAATCGACCAAATTCGCAATGATCATCGGTTCATCTTCAAATTTCTTATTCGCTTCTTTCAAAACGGCAATTCCCTCTTCATCTCTTTTCGCTGCGACAAGTAACTTGAATTTTTCGATGGAAATTCCTGGATTGGATCCCAAATTATTTTCCATGCGTGTCAAAAGTTCAATGCCTTTTTTCACATTTCCAAGCTTGGCATAACATTCGGATTCTCCCGCATAATAACTTTGATTATTCGGCGCTTTTTTCAAAAGCTTTTCAAAAACAGAAATGGCCTCATCGTATTTTTTCAATTCGACATACATGAACGCCAATTCACTTTGGTAATGTTCGTTTTTTGGATCGATTTCAGATGCACGTTTCGTATGGACGGACGCCTGTTCCAAATTGTTCAAATTCAAATAGATTTGCGCCAATGCAAAATGCGCTGCATCATCCTGTTCATCCTTTAAAAGACAGGCATTGAATTTATCAATAGCTTCTTGGTTTTGTCCATTCAATTTCAATCGTACGCCCTCATGGAATGCATGAATGTACGCCGCATCGTGTTCCACCGGCTTGTTTTTCTTCAAGCTACCACAGGCGCTAAAGAAAAGGGTGAGCCCAAAAAGAAATGTGATTTTATTCATGTGTTGTACTAAAGTCTCCCAAACTTAAATCTTTCGTTCGTCCCTTGTAAACAACATTCGAGCCAAGCATGGAATCTGAAATATGTGCGTTCGTGATTTCTGTTTTTTGTTGAATGTTTGTATTGCGAATCACCGAGTGATCAATGACAGAATTGGCGCCTATAGATACATGCGGTCCAATGACAGATGCCGTAATTTTCACATTTTTTCCGATGAAACATGGTTCAATAATTACTGAATCTACAATGGAAGCACTCGCATCGCGCATTGCGATACCAGCCTCGCGGTCAAATTCCAAGACCCGCTGATTCGTGTGAACCGTTACTTCCTTGTTTCCACAATCCAACCACTCGGACACTGTTCCCGGTTTAAAAATAACACCCGATTCCGTCAAACGTCGCAAAGCATCTGGTAATTGATATTCCCCACTTTTAATCACCGCGTGATCAATCAAGTATTGAAGTTCTTTATGCAAACGCTCGCCATCACGGAAATAGTAAATTCCAATCATCGCTAAATCGGAAACAAATTCCTGTGGTTTTTCTACGAAATCGATGATTTCACCTCGTTCATTCATTTTGATGACACCGAATGCACTTGGGTCCTCGATTTGTTTCACCCAAAGAATGCCTTCATCATCTGAACTAATTTTAAAATCTGCTTTGAACAACGTATCCGCAAACGCCACCACTACGGGTCCGTGCAATTTTTCAGCCGCACACAAAACCGCATGTGCTGTTCCTAAAGGTTGGTGTTGGTAATGAATGGATCCTTTTGCTCCCAATTTTTCCGCAACAGACAACAATTCCTGCTCTACTTCCGCGCCAAATTCACCAACTACAAATGCGATTTCATCAATTTTCTCTGCACACACGCGAGCAATATCCTCCACCAATCGATGTACAATTGGCTTTCCACCAACAGGAACCAATGGTTTTGGTACAGTTAAAGTATGTGGTCTTAAGCGGCTGCCTCTTCCAGCCATTGGAACGATTACATTCATGCTTTTTCTTATTTAATTCCCGTACTTCCAAATCCACCCGCACCGCGCGCTGAATCGTTTAATACTTCTACTTCTGTTAAGGTGACTTTTTGTACCGGACAAAAAACCATTTGAGCAATGCGCTCACCATCTTCGATCATCACAGATTCATCGGAGAGGTTGATTAATATCACGCCCACTTCTCCACGGTAATCCGCATCTACAGTTCCCGGTGTGTTGAGTACCGTTAAGCCTTTTTTAAGTGCGAGTCCGCTTCTCGGACGAATTTGACATTCGATCGAGGGATCCATTTCCAAAAACAAGCCGGTTTTGATTAACATGCGCTGCATCGGTTGTAGGGAAATCGCTTCGTCCAAATTGGCACGAATGTCCATTCCTGATGAGCCTGTTGTTTCGTATTTCGGTAAGTCGTGTTTTGACTTATTGGTGATTTTTACCTGCATTTTCTCTAATATCAGTCAAAATTAGTAAAATACCCCTGCCATGAAACGCGAATAATCGGGAGAAATCAACAGGGCGCTATTAACAACCTTCGCGGGATTTTTCTTTGTCCCAAGTGGATTTGAGCGGAATTTTCACCTCAATTCACTACTTTTGTTTTCGCAAATAAATTGTTATGTTAGAAATTCAACGCATTCGTGCCGAAAAGGACGCTTTAGTCAAGGGCTTAATGAAACGAAATATTCAAGCCGAAGCAACGCTAGACGAAATCCTTGCAAAGGATCAAGCTTGGCGTGCTGCTAAAACGGAATTGGATTCCATCGCTGCTGAAATGAATCAATTGGCTCGTTCCATTGGTGAATTTTTCAAAACGGGAAAACAAGCCGAAGCAGCAACGTTGAAAGAACGCACTGCTGGACTAAAAGTCCAAGAAGCGAGTTTAAAAACAACCGTTGACGGTCTCGAAAGTGAAATTACGAAGTTGTTGTACACCCTTCCAAATGTTCCGAATGAACTGGTTCCAAGTGGACGAGATGCCAATGACAATGAAACAATTTACGAGCAAGGCACTACACCAACATTTGGATTTAACGCGCTTCCTCACTGGGACTTAGCGAAAAAATATGACCTCATTGATTTCGAATTAGGTGTGAAAGTAACAGGAGCAGGATTTCCATTTTACCGTGGAAAAGGTGCCAAATTACAACGTGCATTGATTGCGTTCTTTTTAGAAGAAGCAAGCAAAGCAGGATACGAAGAAATTCAAGCACCGTTGATGGTGAATGAAGCCAGCGGAATTGGTACCGGACAACTTCCAGACAAGGAAGGACAAATGTACTACATGAAAGAGGACGACTTTTACATGATTCCAACAGCAGAAGTTCCTTTAACAAATATTTACCGCGACGTACTTTTACCTGGGCCAGATTTCTCCATTAAAATGTGTGGATATACTCCATGCTTTAGAAGAGAAGCAGGATCTTATGGAAAAGATGTGCGTGGATTAAATCGCTTACATCAATTTGATAAAGTAGAAATCGTTCGCGTAGAGCATCCTTCAAATACAGCTCAAGCATTAGAGGACATGATGGAGCACGTGAAAGGACTGCTAGACAAGCTCGGACTTCAGTTCCGAATCTTGCGTTTGTGCGGTGGGGACATGGGATTTGCATCCGCCATGACTTACGACTTCGAAGTGTATTCAGCAGCACAAGAAAAATGGTTGGAAGTTAGTTCCGTTTCTCGATTCGATACCTTCCAAGCCAATCGCTTGAAATTGCGCTTCAAAGATGCCGATAAAAAATCCCATTTGTGCCATACCTTAAATGGATCCGCATTAGCATTACCGAGAATCGTTGCAGCCCTATTGGAAAATCACCAAGACGAACATGGCATTGTGATTCCAGAAGCACTTCGTCCATACACCGGATTTGATCGCATCGATTAAGAGGACTTCGAATTCTCAAATAGAAACATTCGCGTTCGAATGGCTTTATTGGTTTAAATTCCTGAATTGACATCATGGAAGCACAATCTATTTGGATTTCGAACGTTAATCAAACCAACACCTTATCTTCGTAAGGAATGATGCCCAGAGTTAGTTGGCTTTTTTGCATTTTTTTATGCTTTTCCTTGGATGCTTTTTCCCAAGTTGGAAGCGAGCGAATCGTGCAACAAACTTTCAATGAGAGCAGCGTTAAAATCGATAGTTTAAGTATTTATCCAAGTTCCTTCGTGGTGCTAAAAGGCAAAGATACCGTTGATCATTCTTTCTATGAAGTGGATTATGTCCATTCGCAATTTAAACTGCTTCAAGCGATACCTGATTCGATCACACTCCACTTTCAAGTATGGCCTTACGACTTTGCAAAGGTGTATCAACGTCGGGACAGCAGCCTCATTTTTAAGGGGAAACAACTCAGCGAACACGAGCAATTCAAATTGGAAGCCACCACAATCGAACCCAATCTTTTTGGTGGAAACGAACTGACAAAAAACGGAAGTATCTCCCGTGGTGTCAGTTTCGGAAATAACCAAAGTTTGGGCATCAATGCGGCCTTAAACCTTGAAATCAATGGAATGATCAGCGATAATTTAAAGTTAAGCGCTTCCATTTCTGATGCAAATATTCCCATTCAGCCAAATGGAAATACCAATAAATTACAGGAATTCGATCAAGTCTACATTCAAATTTCGAATGAACAATTCAAATTGATTACGGGGGACTTTTGGTTGTCTAAACCGACAGGGTATTTTATGAATTACAAAAAACGCGGACAAGGTATCAGTAGCGAGTTTCAAGGAAAAAACACCAATGGATATACTTGGAAAACACAAAATAGTGTGGCCCTTTCCAAGGGAAAATTCAACCGCCAAATCATTCAAGGAATCGAAGCGAATCAAGGTCCTTACCGACTACGAGGAGCGGAAAACGAACCATTCATTACCATCCTTTCAGGGACAGAGCGTATATACATTGACGGACGCTTACTGACACGTGGACAAGAGTTCGATTACACCATTGACTACAATACTTCTGAGCTCGTTTTTACCTCGCGTAACTTAATTACCAAGGACACGCGGATTGTTGCAGAATTTCAATATTCGGATCAAAACTACGCCCGTTCCTTGATGCAAAGTGCCACGAGTTATCAAACCAAAAAAGGACTATTCTGGTTCAATGCATACAGTGAACAAGATGCGAAAAATCAGTCCTTGCAACAAGATTTAAGCAGCGCACAAAAATATACGCTCTCTCAAATTGGCGACAATTTATCGCTGGCAGTTGTAAATAGCATTGATTCCGTTGGATACCTGGAAAATCAATTGCTCTATCAACTCGTTGATTCGCTTGGTTTCGACTCCATTTTAGTGTTTAGTGTGAATCCTAGCCTAGCCGTTTACCGTGCCTCCTTTCAATTCGTTGGAGAAAACAAAGGCGACTATGTGCTGGATTCGTATAATGCACTGGGAAAAGTATACAAATGGGTTGCACCCATTGGTGGGATTCCCCAAGGCTCATTTTCCCCGAATCGCTCTGTCATTACACCGAAAAAGAAGCAATTGGTCACTAGTGGATTCCAGTACCAACTTAGCAAAAACCAACGATTTGAAACGGAAGTAGGACTCAGTACTTTTGACAAGAATACGTTTTCAAAATTGGACGGAACAGACGACCAAGGATTTTCGAACCACAGTAAATTAATCCAAAAAATTCCATTTAAGAAGGACCAATGGCAGCCATTACAAATGGAAACTTTCATCGAATTTGAATACCTCAGTGCTTCATTTAGTCCGATAGAGCAATACCGAAAAGTTGAATTTGACCGCGATTGGAATACGCGAAATAAAAATTATTCCGGTGCTCAGCGTTCGATGATTACAGGTGTATCACTTGCCGAAAAAACAAAAGGGGTAGCCAAGTTGGAGGCGCAATATTACGGCATCGGTACTGACTTTAGTGGATCGCGCATGTTCACCGAAGGAAACTGGAAACAAAAAGGCTGGAAAGCTCTTTGGGATGCCAGCGCACTTTCGTCACAGACAGCAGCAAACAATGGCGCCAATTCATACATTCGTCATCGCCTGGACCTCAGTAAACAAGTGGGGAAAATTCGCGTTGGATACAAAGATGACCACGAACGGAATGTCTTCTCGATTGATTCCGTGATCACTCCGCTGAGTTACCAATTTTTTGATTACCAATTCTATTTGGCAAATACGGATTCAAGTTCCTTTCAATACAAACTCTATTACCGCGAACGCTACGATCAACGCAGTGATTCTCTAAAGCTTTCAGACGCTGCAAAAGCACGGACTTCAGGTGCGGAAATTAGTTGGAATCAATTGAAAAATCAACGCATTACCTTACTAAGTGCGTATCGCTCCTTGGCCATTTCTAATCCAGCGTTAATCACTCAAACACCCGAAAATTCATTGGTAGGACGCGTGGATTACGAAGGTCGTTTTTGGAAAAATGCGCTGACATTGAATACCTTTTACGAGGTTGGATCTGGACTCGAGCAAAAACGACAATTTCAGTACATCAAGGTAAACGACGGACAAGGACTTTACACGTGGATCGACTATAACGGAGATGGAGTCAAAGATTTGAATGAATTCGAAATTGCCCAATTCGTGGATCAAGCAAGTTACATTCGCGTTTTCATTCCAAGTAACGAGTACGCAAGTACCTATTCAACGGAATATAATCAAAGTGTGTTCTGGCGTCCTGAGCGCATTTGGGCGGGAAAATCAAAGACCTTGGACTTTCTTTCCAAGTTTTCCAATCAAGCACGTTGGCGCATTCAACGCAAGGTGTCGGCCTTTGATGCACACACCTTTAATCCATTCTACGCAGACATTTCAAGCGTCAGCTTGCTCAGTTCAAACCTCAGCCTGAACAATACCCTGTTCTTCAATCGGATGGGGAAAGTGTTGAATGCAGAATACCAAGTGCAACAAAACGACACCAAGAATTTATTGGCAAATGGACAAGATGCCCGAAGCTATAAAAGTCAAGAGTTGTTGGTTCGTTGGAATATCCTTCCCTCATTTTCCTGGGAATCAAGTGTGAAAATTGGGGCAAAGTCCAGTTTGGTCGATTATACCGTCGGAAGAAATTACAACTATGCGTATCAACAAATTTTAGAAAGTTTCATTTATCAGGCATCGACCAATGTGCGTTACACGTTAACGGGACGCCTTTCCAATAAAATGAATGGGCAATCGTATGGTGGTGAATCTTGTTTGGTCAAAGAACTCGGTTTAACGTGGAAACAAAATCAAACCGAAAAAGGAAGTTTACAAGGAGCGTTTAAGTGGATTCAAATTGATTATTCAGGAAATCCACAATCGGCCATTGGATACGAATTATTAGAGTCCTTGCGTCCTGGAACCAATTTCACTTGGACCTTTTCCTACCAGCGATCACTTTCGAAAAACCTACAAATGACCATTCAATATAGCGGTCGAGATACCGGAAATTCTCGAACCATTCACAATGGATCGATGGAAATCAGGGCTTTCTTCTAATTTGTTTTAGCGATTAATTGTCGTGCTTTTTCGCGTGCCTGTGTATCCGCTTCCACGTATTGCTCGTAGCTCGGATTCAGCACATTCATGGATTCTTGAACAACCACCTGATTCAATTCTGCAATTTCCAAGAAACTAATTTTCTCATTGAGAAACGCATCCACTGCCACTTCATTGGCTGCATTGAGCGAACATGCCGCTGTTCCTTGCATGTCCATCACTTGAAATGCCAAGTCCAAATTTTTAAACACACTTCTATCCGGCGCTTCGAACGTCAATTGTGGATAATCCATGAAATTGAAACGCGGGAAATTCGTTGGGAGTCGTTGTGGGAAAGTCAAGGCAAATTGAATGGGAAGTTTCATGTCTGGCAGTCCCATTTGTGCCTTCATGCTGCCGTCTTCGAATTGCACCAAGCTATGTACAATTGATTGCGGATGCACAATCACATCAATTTGATCCGTGCGCAATCCAAACAACCATTTCGCCTCGATGACTTCGAGTCCTTTGTTCATCAAACTCGCCGAGTCAATGGTGATTTTCGCTCCCATAGACCAGTTTGGATGTTTCAGGGCTTGTGCCAAGCTGACTGACTTTAACTGCTCATGCGTGAATCCACGGAAGGGTCCACCGGAAGCCGTTAAATATATTTTTTCAATGGGATTATGGAATTCTCCAACGAGGCACTGAAAAATCGCAGAATGTTCAGAGTCCACTGGATAAATGTTCACCCCTTTTTCCTTCGCCAACTTTGTGATCAGTTCACCTGCTACGACAAGGGTTTCTTTATTGGCAAGGGCGATGGTTTTTCCAGCTTCAATCGCATGAATCGTTGGTTTGAGTCCGGCGTAGCCAACTAAAGCCGTAAGCACGGTATGAACTTCGTTCGATTCCACCACTTGACAAAGTGCTTGTTCGCCTGCGTACACATGAATGTCTTCAGCCCACAAAGCATCCTTCACTTTTTGATAAAGTGATTCATCACTGATAACCACTGAATTCGGATGGTATTTCAAGGCTTGTTCAATCAATAAATCGGCATTTTTACCCGCCGTTAAAACTTGAAGATCAAAGTAATCGGGATACGATTCAAGTACTTCTAACGCTTGGGTTCCGATGGATCCAGTAGATCCGAGTATGGCGATGCCTTTTTTTGAATTCATTGAACAAAAATAACATTTTCAAGGGGAAAATGTTTGCCGAAACATATTGGAATAGCAACAAATAGAAAGATTGGTTTGCTATAAACAATGAATTTAAAATGTTGTTTAATCGAAAATACTTTCATGAAAAGAATCAATCTTCTTATATGCCTTATCGGATTTTCCACGATGTTGCATGCCCAACTATCGATGGATATAGAAACCGGATTCATCAAAGTAAATAGCAATGACGCCGGTAGTTCGTGGAAAAATAGTTTGGGAGATTTAAATGGATTGGAAGGCACTTTACTATTATGGGATGTTTTATACTGCTTTTGGTTGTTTTTTGGTGTCATGAACTCTTTTTTTAATCATTGTTTTTATTTTATACGAGTTACATTTTCACTATGAGCAACTGGTCCGAAAACAACAATGAATTAACGAAAACCTTTGAATTCAACACTTTCATGGAAACGATGAATTGGATGGTGAAAGCGAGTGTAGAAATAGAGAAGCTAAACCATCATCCAACCTGGACCAATGAATACAACAAAGTGCACGTATGTTTAACGACACACGATGAGGGGAATATGATTATGCATAAGGATAGAGCTCGCTCAGGCTTTGGATACGATAGAATAAAAAGGATCGAACTAAGGGGTGCCAACTTAACCAGTTTCAGATATCGTTCATATACATTCGCCGGTAAATGAAAAAGGATGAATTGTTAGTTAGACCTGTTTAATTTTTATCCATGACACTTTAAAGTCATCACTATAACAGGTGGCATTTTCGGTGTGACAGTAAAAAAATTCAAGTTTTTTTGAGCATTTTTTGTCTTCAATTATTTTATGTTTAAAAGAAATAATCTAAAATAATTCAGACCACAAATGAATCAAACAAAATAAATAATTATTTTCGAGTTCATATGGAATAAGAACGAAGAAACACTCTAATGAAAAGAAGCTTTATTGCTTCTCATTTTGGGAAATACAAACTATTTTATTAATTCTAATATCATGAAATCTTTAATATTATTAGTGACAATATTCAGCGCCTTTTCGCTCTTCAGTCAAATTAAAACTGCGGAAAAACGAATTGAAATCGAGTTGAAAGACGGTTTTCACGGTGAAAGAGTATACGAATTTGATGAAAATGGTTTTGTCATTGCCAGTAAATCTGAAAAATCTGAAACTGATGAGATACAGTTTCGTTATCAGCGTTATTCAACGGATTTAGTTTTTTTGGATGAAAAATACTCCTCCATACCGGTAGGGTACCATGAAATAATTAACTACGTAGATGAAGATTTTATTTACACCCTGTTTATGGACCGATTAGGTAAAATAATTATGAATCAATTCAACGCAAAAACGGCTGAAATAAGAAGCACCATAGGAGACTTAAACAATAATACAGGAATTAAATTCTTACGAGCGTACAAAGATCATGTAGTGATCATTTATGTTAATAGAAAAGGTTGGTTCATGTATAATCTTAATCTTTTATCCGGCGAAGGAAATATTAAACCTATCATCATTGAAGGAGTGAAGCCAAATAGAATTGAGGTAAAAAATCTTCAATTCGTATTAGAAACTGAATCTTTTTATATTTCAATGAACGGTGTTATCTCGAAAAAAATCAAATGTTTCTTGGGTCAATATAACTTGAACAGTGAAGAAGTTGGTATGAGGACGATAGATCAGGATACTGATAAAAATTTTATTTCCACTTCGGTCGCAGCTCTTGACAAGAAAGACATAATAATTTCTGGCACTTATGCAAATCGTTATTCTACTTTCAGCACAGGCATATATATAACCACAATGATAGACGAAGAGCTACAAAGTCCTAACTTTTATAGTTATGTCGACTTAGATGGTTTCCTTTCCTATTTACCAGAGTCCCAACAAAAACGAATTGAAAATAAAAAAGAACGACTAGAGGATAAAGGGAAAGATTTAGAAATATCATACAATATTGCCATGCATAATATTGTACGTTGTAATGAGGATTATCTTTTTATAGGTGAGGCTTATTATCCGACTTATCATCAGGAAACAACAACAAAGACGGTAAATGGAACAACAAGCACTCAATATAAACAAGTTTTTGATGGGTATCAGTATACGCATGCTGTAATTGCTAAATTTAATAAAAAGGGAGAATTACTTTGGAGTCAATGTTTCAAATTGAATCCAAATGAGAAACCCAAATATGTTGAAAGATACATTCGAATTGCTGGCCAAAAACAAAATTCGATTAAACTTGTTTTTGCTATTGGAAGTCAAATTTTCGGAAAGGAATTTGATTTTGATGGGAATATCATTTCAGAGGAAACAGCTGAAATAAATGGTTTATCAGAAAATGATGACGTGAAATCATCAAACTCAAAAATTGTCTATTGGTATGACCAATATTTTTTATCATACGGTTATCAACGTATTAAAAATAAAATAGATAGTGATACCAAACGAAATCGCCAGGTAATTTTTGTCAATAAAATTAAATTCGAGTAAACTCTAAAAAAGATACTATGTGAGTAAATTCAATCAATGAATTCAAAAAAAGTTTTGACCCGTTTTTAGTTTTTTATTGTTTCGAAAGAAGTTACTCCTTTTTCAAAATTTTGACCCAGAATCACCTTGAATTTATATTAATTCTACCGATGACAATTTTAAAGTCGTGGGAATAACAGGTTTTATTTCCCGAATACCACGAATAAAATACCAACTTATTTCCAACGATATTTTTATCATGGAATCGTTAGAAACATTATACGCGTTAAACTTTTTCAGGATCTCCTTTCCAAATGTTGCTTCCTTCCGTTTGGTTGCGTCAAGTGATACATATAGGTATAAAATCGGATGGCTTCTTGATAAGTGGAACAAACTTTTTTCATTGCTCCTATTAAAATAGTAATTCCGCTCAGGAATAAAAAAAGGTATTCGGATATGTTTTATTCATGGCATCAATGTATTCTTGCGCATATTCTTCAACCCAACTAGACGAAAACCATAAGGAGAATTCTTTTGTCCCTGACCCAAAATAATTAGGAACGATTAATAGTGGCAAGCCTTTTATGTTCTTCTTCAGGTACTCATGTGCACTATTTCTAGATGCTGCTTGATGCAAAAGGTAGTCGTTCAGAGTGTAAATCTTCTTTAATGACAATAAAGGATAAATAAGTTAAACCATCATCCTAAGTGGACGAATGAATACAACAAAGTGCACGTGAGTTTAACGACACACGATGAGGGGAATACCGTCACCAATAAGGACAGAACATTGGCCAAAGCATTGGATATAATCGAACGATGAAGCGGATTCCTCCTTGGAATTAGATGTTGTAAATTATTCCACCGTTACCGACTTCGCCAAGTTTCTTGGTTGATCGACGTTACAGCCACGCATTACAGCGATGTGGTAAGAGAGCAATTGGAATGGAATCGTTGCCAACAAAGGAACCAAGAATTCATTCGTTTCTGGAATTTCAATCACGTGATCCGCCATTTCGCGTACTTGGACATCTCCTTCTGTGACAACAGCAATGACTTTTCCTTTGCGAGCCTTCACTTCTTGGATGTTCGAAACGACTTTCTCGTAGGAATTTCCTTGAGTAGCGATCACAAAAATTGGCATGTTCTCATCGATTAAGGCAATCGGACCATGTTTCATTTCCGCAGCTGGGTATCCCTCCGCGTGGATGTACGAAATCTCTTTCAGTTTCAATGCTCCTTCTAACGCAACAGGGAAAGAACTACCTCTTCCCAAATAAAGTGCGTTGGATGCGTCCTTGTATTCTGCAGCAATTTGCTCAATTAAGGCATCGGTTTCCAATACGCGTTTCACTTTTTCAGGAATTGCTTCTAATTCGGCCAGCATGGTTCTGAACGTAGATTCGCTAATGGTTCCTTTTTTATGTGCTAAGGATAAGGCCATCAAGGTCAAAATTGTGACTTGAGCCGTAAATGCTTTGGTAGATGCCACACCAATTTCTGGTCCGGCATGTGTATAGGATCCTGCATCTGTAATGCGTGAAATAGATGAACCAACCACGTTACAAATACCAAGAATGGTTGCTCCTTTCGATTTCGCTAGTTCCAAAGCTGCTAATGTATCTGCTGTTTCACCTGATTGTGAAATGGCAATCACCACATCGTTTTCACTTAAAATCGGATTTCGGTAACGGAATTCACTGGCATATTCCACTTCCACGTTAATGCGTGCCAAATCTTCGATGAGGTATTCACCAACTAATCCAGCGTGCCATGAAGTTCCACATGCAACAATGATCAAACGATTCGCGCTGATCATTTTTTGCTCATATTCACGCAGTCCACCCAAGGTAACCCACGCTTCTTCCGCGTTTAACCGTCCACGGAAACAATCGTGAATGGATCGCGGTTGCTCGTGAATTTCTTTGAGCATGAAATGCTCGTATCCACCTTTCTCTAACGCTTCCAATTCCAACTCTAATTGTTGGAAAAACGGAGTGCGTTCTTGATCGGCAATGTTGTAAAGTTTTAATCCTTCCTCTAAATCAATCACAGCGATTTCTTCATCGTCCAGGTAAACTACCTTTTTCGTGTATTCGACAATAGGTGTTGCATCGGAAGCTAGGTAAAAATCTCCTTCTGCTCCCACTCCAACCACTAACGGACTACTTTTTCTAGCTGCAACTAATCGGTTAGGAAAGTCTTTTGAAATTGCGACAATTGCATAAGCACCATGGACCTGTGATAGTGCCAAACGCAAGGCCTCACCGTACCAAACTTGTTCTTTCTTGCTTATGTAATCCACTAAGTGAACGATTACTTCGGTATCCGTTTCGCTTTTGAAAATGTATCCTTGGTTTTGTAATTCTCTTTTCAGCACATCGTAATTCTCAATGATACCATTGTGAATCAAAGCGATTTTTCCATCCATGGAAGTATGTGGATGCGCATTGACATCTGAGGGTTCACCATGTGTCGCCCAGCGGGTATGTCCGATTCCGGCATGACCTAACACATCTTGGCCTAAGGCAAATTCCTCCATGACACTTACCTTTCCTGCTTTTTTATACACATTCAGGTTTTCGTCGTGAAGCAACGCAACACCAGCGCTATCATAGCCGCGGTATTCTAATCTTTTTAAGCCTTTAACGACAATTGGGAAAGCTTCTTTTTTTCCGATATATGCTACAATTCCACACATAAATTAATACGTTGTATAAGTCAAAATGAGTTGAGGTTTTTTCTTGTTGGTCGTGTTTGGACCATTAAAAACGATGCGTTCTGCTGAATTTCTAAAATAAACAGGTGAAACAACTACCCCCGTATTTTCAATGTTATCGGCAATCAATGCTTGCGTATACGTTCTTAAATCAATGGTATATTGTTTTTTGCTGTCAACAAATGCACCGGTGACATTCAAATTGGTCAATTTCGTATCGCTTTGTTTTAAACGTGCTGCTACTGAAACTGCAGATCCCGGTTTATAACGGTAACCATTTTGGAATTGCACAGGAAGATATAAGTCCGCACGGTGCACTACCACATTTTTTGGCAACGCGTCTAATCCTGGGATTTTTATCACCGCTCTTTGACGAAAAGCTTGTGCATAAAATGTTGTTTGTCCCTTCGTGCTATCTTGCAAGACCAAGTCAAGTGGTGTTCCTGAGTGATCGGTTTCTATGTGCACAAAATCTGAACAGTAACTATTCATGACTAAGTCAAAACTCTTGCTCACACCAGCTTGGGTGTAATAAATGGTCAATTTCGACGCCGCATTGTTATTGATGTTCAAGTACAAAATAGATCCTTGTCCGATTGTTTGACTCGGATTGTTGACGTTTACTTTAAATCCTTTGAAGAAATTTTGAAAATTCACATTGGAAGCAAAGGTGGATGCATTGGTTGCTGCCTCATTCAACACATTCTTGGCAAAATTCGTGTCCAGTGGAATACGCAGTTGTGGCGCCAAGGTATCTCCACCGACTACCGCGTTATTTAAAGGTCTAGGTGCAAATGTTCCGTGTCCGTTTGACACTAAATTATCCGGTTTGGTTGGCTTCGTTGAAAAGTCATAATAGACTGAGTCCATGGATAAACTATCGGACAACTCATACACTTCAAACGTTTGAGCGCTTTGATCTCCATAGTATCCAACATATTGTAAAGCAAGGACACAAGAGTCAACGACAATGGTGCCAATATCCCCAAAATTTGGGTTCAAGGATTTCAATCGAAATTCAGTGTAAAACGAGGCATTCACTTTCCCGAATTTCGGGTCGATATAGCTTCCAAGTAAGACGTTCGGCGCATTGTCGGTTATCGCAGAATCCTCATTAATGGTGTAGGTAATGAGATTGAAGGTGTCGGTCGTAATGCCATTTAACAAAAGATCTTGGTCGATTGCTGGTTTTCCGATTTCGTGTTTGTTTTTATTACAAGATGCAAGTAAAACGAACAACAAGCAGGCAAAAGAGGTAAGTCTTTTCATGAAATGCTACAATTTAGATTAAGCCAAAATAGATTCTTCTATGACCTTATCGAAAAACGCGGAAAGTTCTTTTCCTTGGTTTTCTTCTGGAACATAGTCTAACTTCAACGCTGAAGACTGGTCAAATATTGCCTTCAGGTTTGGCGCTAAATTTTCACATGCGATGTTAATTCCATCCGCATATTCAGCAAATACTTTTGTGATGTTCTCGTGACTCGGGTCAATCAACTTGTCTGACACTTCCTTTGGAAAGCCATCAAAGGTCAACTTCTCATGAAAACGTTTGTCCCACGGCGTGGAAAAATCATCATTGTACAAACTATAAACCACTTTTGTATCCTTGAAATGTGGGTCTTTGTTGTAAATGTGCTTGATGTATAGTGCCATGATACCAGTCATCCATCCGTGACAATGAATCACATCTGGTTGCCAGCCTAATTTTTTTACCGTTTCTAAAACGCCTCGTGCAAAAAACATGGAGCGCTCATCGTTATCTTCAAAGAACTTTCCTTTTTCATCCTGCAAGGTTGTTTTGCGTTTGAAATAGTCATCGTTGTCAATGAAATAAACCTGCATTCTTGCCGCAGCAACAGATGCCACTTTAATGATTAACGGATGATCGTGGTCATCAATACAAATATTGAGTCCAGATAAACGAATAACTTCATGCAATTGGTGTCTTCTTTCGTTGATTGCACCAAAACGAGGTGTAAACACACGAATTTCTTTTCCTAAATCTTGAACGATTGGCGGAATTCTGCGAGCCGTTGATGAAATTTCGGATTTCGGTAAAAAAGGGAAGATTTCTTGCGAAATAAAAAGGATTTTTTTCTTTTCCATTCAGTAGTGATAGGAGTACAAAATTAAGAAATTTAAATGAACTTTCATAAAAAGCAATAGCTTTGTCGCCGATTCTATGTTTCGCATGGCTAAAGTAACGCTCATACATACATCCCAAGAGCTTCAGCAGTTTCATGAAAAGCTGCAAGAAGATTCCCTGTCTTTAGGATTTGTTCCGACGATGGGGGCGCTTCATCACGGACACCTCAGCTTGATTGAAAAATCATGTGAGGAAAACGATTTTACCCTTGTGAGCATCTTTGTCAATCCGAAACAATTCAACAGCAGCGAGGATTTAGCGAAGTATCCACGTGATTTAGCTTCAGATATTCATTTGCTCGATGGGCTCCAAAATTGTGTCGTATTTGCACCATCAGAGGCTGATCTTTATCCAGCAAACGATGGATTTATTCCCATGGATTTAGGTTCGATTGGACGTGTTTTGGAAGGGGCTTTTCGTCCAGGACATTTCGAAGGAGTGGTGCATGTGGTGCATAATCTTTTTCGATTAGTTGGGGCAAATCGTGCCTACTTTGGACAAAAAGACTTCCAACAATTGGCGATTATTCGACTTTTAACCAAACATTATGGCTTCCAAACGGAGATTATAGCGTGTCCAACAGTAAGGGAAACAAGTGGACTAGCCATGAGTAGTCGCAACATGCGTTTGAGCGAACAAGAACGAAAAGATGCATTAATGATCATCGAGGTCTTGCGCCACATTGCTTCCATGAAAAACAAACAAACTGTTCAAGAAGCTTTATCCGAATCAACCGCATTGTTTTCCTCCGGAAAATTGACACTTGAATACCTTGCGGTCGTCGATCCAGAAACACTCATTGAACTAACAGATTGGCAGGAAAATCAAATTTGTTGTATTGCTGCGCACTGCGGAAGTGTTCGTTTGATTGACAATTTATTATTCTAATCCGTTTATTTGATTTATTTTTGCCGCGGAAATTGTTATGTTAATACAAGCTTTAAAATCAAAAATTCACCGTGTTCGCGTCACTCAGGCTGACTTGAACTACATTGGTAGCATCACCATTGATGAAGCATTAATGGACGCTGCAAACTTAATTGAAGGTGAGCGTGTACAAATTGTCAACATCAATAATGGTGAACGATTTGAAACATATGTCATTAAAGGCGATCGTAAATCCGGTATGATTTGCTTGAATGGACCAGCTGCAAGACGAGTAGCCGTAGATGATGTCATCATCATCATTGGCTATGGATACATGGATTTCGAAGAAGCAAAATCCTTCAAACCATCATTGGTTTTCCCGAACGAATCCACCAATTTATTGGATTAATTTCCAGCGTTTCAATGACCATTTATTGAAACTCCTTACCTTTCCTAAAAATTGTTACATGGCTAGACTCACGTATATCCAAGATAAAATCGTTTCCATCGAAGAAGCACAAAAACGGATTGCCTTGTTTCAACTGAAAAATGAAGCAGTTGTATTCACGAATGGTTGTTTTGATGTGTTGCATTTGGGTCACGTAACGTACTTAGCAGCGGCGGCGGATTTAGGGAAACGCCTCATCGTTGCCATCAACACAGATGATTCTGTTCGAAGACTCGGGAAAGCACCCAATCGTCCAATTAATGATGCGCATGCCCGCGCTACGCTCATTGCAGCGCTTGGATTCGTTGATTTAGTTATTGCTTTCGATGAAGATACGCCACTGGAAGCGATACGCACCTTAAAGCCAGATGTTTTGGTCAAAGGCGCTGATTACGATCAAAATGAAGTAAATCCATTAAAGTCTGGTTTCATTGTTGGCTCGGACATCGTGCGCGAAAACGGCGGAATTGTCCAAACAATTGACTTTGTTCATGGTTACTCAACCACGGAAATTTTGAAAAAAGGAGCGCAATAAGTTTATCCGCCTCCGTTTCCAAGTTTTACACCCGATTGTTGTTCCTTTTCCTGCTGTTCCTTCCAAGTATTCAAGGTCTTTTTCAATTTTGAGTCTTTTGTTTGTTTTTTCTCTTCTAAAAATTCCTGTTTACTTGCTGGTCCAAATTTGATTTTCAGTTCTTCCTTTGGAACATCTTTTGGCACATAGGCTTTCACGGTAGAATCTTTTTGAAAAAAGCCGAATTCGGACTTGAGCATGGATTTCGCTTGATCCTTCTCCTCAGCGCGGTAAGCCTGTGCTTGTGCTTTTCGTCCTTCTTTGTCCCATTCGTAAATGGGTTTGTCCAAGGTTCCATACATGCGAAGAAACAAACGCAAGCCCGTTCCATCATCTAACACTTCTCCGAACTCATTTTTCGTCTCCATTTGTTTTAAGTCCCTGAATCGGAAAGCGAAGCGGTAGTCAATGTCATTATCAAACGTATGTTTTCCAGAAAGATCGAGGTCCATGGCTGAAGAACGAATGGTCATTTTTGGAATTTGAACGATGCTGTGTTGGATGAGAATACTATTTTCCATGGTTTGAAAATCCACGTCTTTGAGTCGTTTTTCCAGTACATCGATGTTGTCTTTGCCTAAGACAAGTTTTCCAGATTTCGTTTTTAAACTTTCGGTGATGTCCTTGAAAGAAGCCACATTTTTTAAGTGTCCATTGTAAACTTTCAAATCCAATTTTGCTTCAATACCATCGAGATTGATTCCCTTGGACAAGCTAAAAGGCGCTCGAAAAAACAAATTTGCTTCTGCTTTTCCTGAAATGTTTTGATCGGTGATGACCGTTTGTTCGAAATTATTCCATTCCTTGAACAGCGGTTTAAACTTCAAGTTTTTACCTGCAATTTGCGTACTAATGAGAAATTTTTCAGCTTCTTTCTCTTCAATGATAAGCGCACCACTCACCAAAGCTTCCGCATTGACTAGGCTCAATTGTGGGAAATGCAATCGGTGCGCCTCAATGTTCATTTTTCCGACAACATGTTCGAACAAGTGTTTATCATAATGCAGGTTTTCAATTTGCAAATTGATTTCTCCTTGAATGTCATCTGGCAATGAGAAGACCGCCCCCGAGGCCATTTTTACTTCTTTTGAGGTGGTTCCTAAATCCTCTACATGCAAATCATTGCTTTCCAACAACATGGTTGTCTTCAAATCGCCACGCTTGTTCAAGTATCCAAAAATATTCCCAAAGATGCCATTCAATCTTAAATCGCTTCCGCCAATTTTCAAGGATGCATTATCAATTCCTGCTTCATTTCCACGCAAAAATAGCTGTCCATTTACTTGACTGAATGTGCGTTTATCTTTTTTTAACTTGAAGAAAATATTTTTCAATTGCAGTGTTCCGTTGCAATGATCCACATCCAAGGATCCCGTTTCTGCATTCGTTAACAGACCGAATTTCGTTTGAATGCCTACATTTCCTTGAATGGTTTCAACATATGGCAACTTAAAAATGGCATGCACGATGGATAAGTTCATGGTTCCCTCCGCTTCACCTTCGACTTTCGGATGTTCAAATTCACTTAGTAAAAAATCTCCAGAGAAAGGTCCGCCGGCTGTTCGACAATGCACATTTTTCAAGGACAAAAACTCGCCGTTTTCTTCCGTTTTTTCATACGTTCCTACTAATTGAATGTCTTGGATTTTCAACCCGTGATATGGTTCGGTCAATCCGCCATTTTCTATGCCAAAATCACATTTGACGGCAAGAGGATCATTCGCAGCCATGCCACCGGAAACGGCTAGATGTACGTTCACCATCCCTTTTCCTTGGAATGATTTAACGTCCTTCGCTGCATCTAACGACAATTCATTCACCAATTGTACGAGTTGAAGGTCTTTCGATTGAAGGTCAAATTTGAGGCTGTCCTGCCCGACTTTACCAGTCAATAGAAAGGGCAAATGTTCGATTTGAAGGGCCGCACGTTTTACACGGAAAAGTCCACTTTTTTGATTCACATCAATCGCTAAGTCGAAGTCGAGTTTTTTATTTTTTAGCAAGGTAATCTCCCCGCTCTTTAACGCAATCAGTTTCAATCGTCCAATGGCAGATGCTAGGTACTTTTCCGAGGAAAAATCGCCAGAAATGGAGCTCCGGTTTATTTTTGCTTGAAACGCTTGATGCGAAACAGCATTTTGATAAAACAGCCGCAGGGATTCCATGGATACTTCCTTCAAACTTAATTTAAAATCTGTGCTGGATTGAGCAGGTGTTGGTTTTAAGATGTCGTAATTCCCTTGTCCTTTTTCGTTGTAACGGATACTTAATTTCCCCGGAGCAACTTCAATTGTTTTTATGTGGTATTTTCCGTGATAGATGTCCAACGGATTAAACGAGAGCCTTACTTTTTCCGAATAAAATAAGGTGTCTGTTTTACGCGCATTAGGCAAGGCATCTTGAATAAAAATCTGTTCAAAGTCGACCGATAAATCCGGGAAAGAACCCCAAAATGCTAGGTCCATGGATGACACCTGAATGGGGGATTTTAAATGCGTGTTCACTTCTGTTAAAACCACGCCGCAAATTCGATCCTTAAAGAAATAAACAGTCGCTGTGATGATGAAACACAAACTAAGTAGTGGGATCAAAACCCATTTTAAGAAAATTCGGAGCGCTGTTTTCATAGTGGTCTGACGAAGTTAGGTCATGAATGGGTACACGGACATCAAAAAGTCCGGTATTTATTAACTCGAATTTGTCAGTTCGTCACATAAATTATCAGCGAATTACCTTAGTTGAATTAGTAATTTTCATGAGATGACTTATCTTTGTGGTCTTAATTCTATTCACATGAGTCACATCGAACTTTCGGAACAGGAAATCCTGCGAAGAGAATCCCTTCAAAAACTACGTGATTTGGGCATCGACCCTTATCCGGCTGCGTTGTACCCCGTTAATGCGTACGCTAGCCAACTGAAGCAGGATTTCGAAGATGGAAAGGAAGTTTGTTTGGCAGGAAGAATGATGTCTCAGCGCATCATGGGGAAAGCCTCGTTCGCAGAATTGCAAGATGCTTCCGGTAGAATTCAAGTATATTTCAACCGCGATGAAATTTGTCCAGGAGAAGACAAAACACTTTACAACGAAGTTTTCAAAAAATTACTCGATTTAGGCGATTTTATTGGGGTAAAAGGACACGTGTTCAAGACGCAAGTTGGAGAAATTTCCGTCCATGTACATTCCTTTACGGTGTTGAGCAAATCATTGCGTCCGTTACCGTTGCCAAAAACGGATACGGAAGGTAACGTTCACGATGCTTTTACAGATCCCGAATTGCGCTACCGTCAACGATACGTTGATTTGGTGGTGAATCCACAAGTAAAAGATGTGTTCATTAAACGAACAAAATTATTCAATGCCATGCGTCAGTTTTTCAATGAAGCTGGCTATATGGAGGTCGAAACGCCTATCTTGCAGGCAATCCCTGGTGGCGCTTCGGCAAGACCATTTATCACGCATCACAATGCCTTGGACATTCCATTATACATGCGCATAGCGAATGAGCTCTACTTAAAACGATTGATCGTAGGTGGATTCGATGGCGTATATGAATTTTCCAAAAACTTCAGAAATGAAGGAATGGATCGTACGCATAATCCTGAGTTCACAGCCATGGAAATTTACGTTTCCTACAAGGACTACAATTGGATGATGGACTTCACTGAACAATTGTTGGAGCATTGTGCCATAAGCGTAAATGGTACCACAAACGCAACTTTTGGCGAGCATCACATCGATTTCAAAGCACCATACAAACGCGTCACGATGCGTCAATCCATCATCGATTTTACCGGATTTGATATTGATGGTAAATCGGAAGATGAATTGCGTGCTGCGGCAAAAGGCATGGGAATCGCAGTAGATGAAACCATGGGTAAAGGAAAATTAATCGATGAGATTTTCGGAGCGAAATGCGAAGGAAACTACATTCAACCAACCTTCATTACCGATTATCCAAAAGAAATGTCGCCTTTGTGTAAGGTACACCGTGACAATCCAGAATTAACGGAGCGCTTTGAGCTAATGGTCTGCGGAAAAGAGGTGGCAAATGCGTATTCTGAGTTGAATGATCCAATTGATCAGCGCGAGCGCTTTGAAGAACAATTGCGTTTGCAAGAAAAAGGTGACGACGAAGCAATGTTTATCGACCAAGACTTTTTACGTGCCTTGGAATATGGAATGCCGCCGACAAGTGGACTCGGAATCGGAATGGATCGATTAATCATGTATTTAACAAACAATGCATCGATTCAAGAAATCTTATTCTTCCCTCAGATGCGTCCAGAAACCAAATCCGTTAAAATTGAACTGAACGAGAACGAACAAGCGATTTTTACTGCGGTGCAAAAAGTGAATGAAGCAGTTCTACCTGAGCTTCGTGCACAATTCTCGGACATGAGTAATAAAGCTTGGGATAACAGCGTGAAAATGTTGACGAAAAACAATCTTTTGAAAGTCAGCAAAGAAGGAGAAATCCTTTACATCCGTTTGGTTTAAGATTCTTACTCGTAAGGAAGCCATTTTAAGGTTTCTGTCTGAGACTCTCCTAAATAATTGGTCCAAGACACGCGTACAAAATAGCATCCCGCTGCATCCATGGCAGGGAGTTTTGTGTACGACTGATGCGCTATCGTAAATGCTGTTATTTTTCGTCCTTGTGCATCATCGATGCGGACGTCAAATGTTTCTTGATCATCTTTTGGCATGCGAACAAACACTTCCTCTCCTAGAGAAGATGGATTTGGATACAATTGAACATGATCGGTGCTTTCAGGCGTGAAGATGGATCTATCAAACTTGAATAAGAAAAATCCATTGTTTCGGTCGGAAATCAAGATGCGATCACTTGGTAGGATGGCATGCACTCCCCATGCACCCCACATGGAAAATCCATTGGTGGTAGCATTGTCGATATAGGTATCATACACACCAATTTCTGTTGGTGGATTATTGCGCAAATCGAAGATGCGTAATCCATCATTATAGTAGGATACAAAAGCGAAGTCGTTCGTGATTTGCACATTATGTGGCGTCTTGGCATAGGGTATATTCTCGGTGCCAAAAAACTGTTGCACTTGAATTTGTCCAGCAGCATTGACTTGACATCTTTTCAAAGGTAATCCGGCTGTTTCGTCCGCAAACACATAGGTTTTTCCATCCGGACTCAACCAACCTTGGTGATTGTAACCTTGCTGTGGATAGAAGCTTAAGTTATTCAAGTAAGTTGGATTCGAAGGATTCGAAAAGTTGTAGGTACGAATGCCATCAAAACCACAATTTAAAATCGCTTTGTTGTCACGAACATACAAGTCATGCACTTCGGGAATGTCATTTGGCCCTTCCCAAAGTAGGGCAGGATAAGTGGGATTCGCTAGGGAATAAACGCGCATTGGGACAATGCCAAGCTCATTACCATTCACTATCGGATTAACCAATGTTAAATAAAGCAAGGCATTCGATGAATCGATAAATAAGTTATGCGATTTTCCGAAATTTTGGTCCTGCAAGTCTGCAACAAGGTGCACAGAATCAGGTAAAAAAGTTAGATCCATGATTTGAAGGCTACTTGGACCTTCATCACAAATGGCATAGAGGTAATTTTGGTAATGTTTATATTCTCTTGTTATGACTTGAGCAGATTGAAAACGACCGGGAACAAAATCAACGAAACGCAAACTATCTTGCGCTGTCAATTCAAAGATGTGTGCGCCTTGGGTTGAACCGATAACACCATATTCTTTTCCGTTTTGAACGAAGCCCCAGCAACTACTGAAACGTACTTGACTGGAACTCGTCATGATGGTATCAGAGAACCAATGATCTAACAACTGAACATTCTTTATTTCCTGCGTCCAAAAGGAAGTAGCCAGTGAACAACAAAAAACAAAGAACAGGCATTTCATCGGATTCAGATATAGCGTTTACAAAACTCCCACATTACGATGCCCGCACAGACACTCACATTTAAACTATGTTTTGTTCCAAATTGTGGGATTTCAATCACGTAATCGGAAGCATCAACGACCTCTTGATTTACGCCATTGACCTCATTTCCAAAAACCAAGGCAAATTTTTCGTTCGGTAAATGAGAAATATCTTGCAACATCGTTGTTTTTTCAGTCTGTTCAATGGTACAAACCGCATAAGCTTGTTCACGCAATTCTTCCACTAGTTCATGGATATTTGAACGGTATTCCCATGAGACAGTGTCCGTTGCTCCTAAAGCCGTTTTGTGAATATCTCGATGCGGTGGACAAGCGGTAATGCCGCACAAGTAGACTTTCTCCACATTGAAGGCGTCGCTGGTGCGAAAAAAAGAACCAATGTTATTTAAAGAACGAATGTCGTCTAACACAATAACGAGTGGATTTTTCGCTTGATTTTTAAACTGTTCCTCCGAAACACGGTTGAGTTCCCAGAGTTTTAATTTTTTGTTTTTCGTTCCGTCCATAATCAGAATCAAAGTTAATAGGAATTGTTAAAATGTTCTTGTTCGAGGGTGTGGAAGACCACATAAAAATTCCTAATTTTAAATTCCAATTTTAATTCACAGCAGTTGTCAAAATCGCATCCAGAAAAAGCAGTCGCGGAAACGCCTCTGATGAAGCAATACAATCAAATTAAAGCGCGTCATCCCGAGGCTTTGTTGTTGTTTCGTGTCGGTGATTTTTACGAGACCTTTGGAGAAGATGCCATCAAAACATCCCGTATTTTGGGGATTATTTTAACAAAGCGTGGCAGTGGTTCGGCAAACGAAATTGAATTAGCAGGATTTCCGCATCATTCACTTGACACCTACCTGCCAAAACTTGTTCGTGCGGGACAACGTGTCGCTATCTGCGACCAATTGGAAGATCCGAAAATGACCAAGACCATTGTGAAACGTGGGGTCACAGAATTAGTGACGCCGGGAGTTTCCTTCAATGATCAAGTATTGGATCAAGCTAGAAATAATTTTCTTTGTGCGGTGCATTTTGATAAACAAGACATCGGAATCGCCTTTTTGGATGTTTCCACAGGGGAATTCATGGTGGCACAAGGAAATAAAGAATATATGGATAAATTAATCAGTGGATTCGAACCCACTGAGATTATTTATCAAAAAAATAAACGTGCGTCCTTTGAACAACAATTTGGCGAACAACATTTCACTTTTCGCTTAGAAGACTGGGTCTATACGAGTGATTACGCCCATGAAATGCTGACCAAACATTTCGGGACAAAATCATTAAAAGGATTTGGTATTGAAGGAATGTCCGCGGCGATCATTGCCGCAGGGGCGGTGTTTCATTATTTGAATGAGAATCAACATCACCGCTTAGGACACATTTCCAAGATATCACGCATTGAAGAAGAGAAATATGTTTGGTTGGATCGTTTCACCGTGAGAAATCTAGAATTGATTTACTCGGCCAATGAAAATGCGGTAACCCTTTCGGATGTTCTTGATAAAACGTTGACTCCTATGGGAGGCCGACAAATGAAGCGGTGGATTGTCCTGCCGTTGAAGGATCAAAAACCAATTGAAGAGCGCTTGGACATTGTTGATTTTTTAGTCCAGAATACGGAAATCAGTTATGAAATCGGACAGCGTCTCAAAGAAATCGGTGATTTAGAACGCTTGATTTCCAAAGTAGCCGTTGGAAAAGTGAATCCCAAGGAAGTGATGCATTTGCGTCGTACCCTATTACAAATTGATCCGATTAAAGCCCTCTTGAAGGATGGTGATATGATTGCATTGAAAAAGCTAACGGAGCAACTCAATGGATGTAATACTCTAATCGAACTGATTGAAAATACTTTGTGCGATGAACCAGTGGCACAAGTAGGAAAAGGAATGATCATCCGTCCTGGCTTTCATAAAGAACTAGATGATTTGCGCGAAATTTCCTTTAACGGAAAAGATTTCCTTGAGCAAATTCAAGAACGCGAATCTAAAAGAACGGGAATTCCGAGTTTAAAAATAGCTTTCAATAATGTATTTGGTTACTACATTGAAGTACGAAATACCCATAAGGATAAGGTTCCAGAAGATTGGATTCGTAAACAAACCTTGGTGAATGCCGAGCGATACATTACGGAAGAATTAAAGGAATACGAAGGGAAAATTCTCGGTGCAGAAGAAAAAATCTATGCCATTGAAGCAAGACTTTTCCAAGATTTGGTTTTTAGCATGGCAGATTACATTCAGCCAATCCAGCACAATGCACTACTCATTGCGCGACTAGATTGTTTGTATTCGTTTTCGTTAACTGCTACTGAAAATAAGTATGTGCGTCCAGAGATCAATGATGGATTGTGCTTACGCATTGAAAATGGTCGTCATCCAGTGATTGAAAAACGCTTGCCATTGGGTGAATCGTACATTGCCAATGATGTACTATTAGACAATAACGACCAACAAATCATCATGATTACCGGTCCAAACATGAGTGGTAAAAGTGCCATTTTACGTCAAACGGCGCTAATTGTTCTTATGGCGCAAATGGGCTGTTTTGTCCCTGCCGATTCGGCAAAAATTGGATTAATCGATAAGGTTTTTACGCGTGTAGGTGCTTCTGATAATATCTCCTCCGGAGAATCTACCTTCATGGTGGAGATGAACGAGACGGCAAGTATTTTGAACAATATTTCGGAACGAAGTTTAATTCTTTTAGATGAAATTGGACGTGGAACAAGTACGTATGATGGAATTTCCATTGCTTGGTCCATTGCCGAATTCCTTCACGAAAATCCAACAGCAAAATGCAAAACGCTTTTTGCAACCCATTACCATGAATTGAATGAAATGGCGAAGAGTTTCGAGCGGATTCGGAACTATAACGTTTCTGTGAAAGAACTAGGTGACCGTGTTTTGTTTCTGAGAAAATTAACACCCGGCGGAAGTGCGCATTCCTTTGGAATTCACGTTGCACGGATGGCCGGTATGCCTCCAATGGTCCTCAAACGTGCGGAGCAGGTTCTCAAAGATTTAGAATTTTCACACGCCAACGTGGGGAGCACAGATTCAGGTAAAAAATCGAAAAAAGATAAAGATCCAAACATGCAATTGAGTTTTTTCCAATTAAACGACCCTGTTTTGGAACAAATTCACGAAGAATTGATTGGTATTGACATTAACACCTTAACTCCGGTTGAAGCATTAATGAAGTTGAACGAAATTAAAAAATTAACTGGTGGATAAAATCAAGTTTTACGTCCTTTTTGCACTGGTATCTTCGTTCCTTTTTTCGTGCGCGATTGAAGAAGCAAAACCACTTTCTGACCGCAAATTAGTCATCGCCTCTGACTTTTTAAAAGAAAAAGATGTGCGCTTATTTCGTGCGTTTTCAAAGGAAAGTCACGTGAAAGTAGAAATACGTCACATGACAGCAGATTCCATTAGTACTTACTTGAAGAAAGCAGGATTTAATGCGAATATAGACTTGGTGTTTATCCGTTCCCTTATGGGTGTTAAAACACTGGAACATCAATCGTTTCAAGAAGTAGAGCCCGCATTTCTATCCGAACAGGGCATTCGATTACATCCCATCATAGATCATTGGTTTGCTGCCGGAGTTGATCCTTTTGTGATTTCCTATTTGCCGGATAGTTTGGACAAGCCAGCATCTTACCGCGAGTTGAGTAAGGACTTCCTTTGGACAAGTCCCAACTTTCGTTCCTTGACTGTGCTAAAAGCGCAGGCAAAATTGCAATTGCAGTCCATTCCAAAAAAGAATAGGAAGAAAACACCTACGTTCAAAGAATGGAGTCGTGGGCTGAAAGACCACCGCATCAATTATGTAGAAGGAGATAGTACAGCAAGTACGCAATTACTGCTCTTGACTTATCACGATTACCTGAGCAACGCAAAATTGGTCAGATCCAAAAAACGTGTGGTTGTCTTTCCGACAAAAACGTATGTCGATTATTTTGGTTTTGCCATTGTGCCTCAAGCAAAGCACTATCCCTTCGCCAAGCGCTTCCTTTCCTATTGGAATGAGCATGCTGAAAATGCACGTTTTTTAAGACGCTTTGGTATGCGGCCATCGGCACTTAAACAGCAAAAAAAGGCGCGCTATATTTCGGCGAAAAAAATTCTAGAGGCACTTTAAGAATTGTCACTTATGTTTCCGTTTGGAAGCAATCTATTCCGTAATTTTGTATTCTAAAATCGCAAGAAATGTATCCAGCAGAATTAGTACAACCCATGAAAGACGACCTAACATCCGTTGGGTTTGAACAGTTAACCAATAGTACAGAAGTAGACGCCGCAATCAATGAATCCGAAGGGACCATGTTGGTTGTTGTGAATTCTGTTTGTGGCTGTGCCGCAGGAAATATGCGTCCAGGTGTGAAGTTATCCTTGCACCACGACAAAACACCTTCGAAATTAACAACGGTTTTCGCCGGTGTTGACACTGAGGCAGTAGCACAAGCAAGAAAGTACTTTTTACCTTATCCTCCATCTTCTCCGTCCATTGCTTTATTCAAGGATGGTAAATTGGTGCACTTTTTAGAGCGTCACCATATCGAAGGTGGAAGCGCACAAATGATTGCAGCAAATTTAGCTGCCGCTTATGATGAGTTTTGTTAATGAAACGCATTTATCAGCTAAACACCTGTGACAACTGTCGCAAATTATTAAAAGCATTTTCGGAGGCGTCCGACTATGAAATCATTGACATCAAATCAGCTGGAATTTCAGCTGAGTCACTTGATTCTATGAAAGAACGAGCAGGGTCTTACGAGGCCCTGTTTTCTAAACGCGCCATCAAGTACAAAACTTTAGGATTAAAAGACAAACAACTCACCGAGCAAGAGATGAGGCAATTCATTTTAGATGAGTATACCTTTTTGAAACGCCCAGTGCGGATCGATGGTCAACAGATCTTTATTGGAAAATTAAGCGACTAATCCAAACGGAAAAACGAGGCTGAAATTCCATCGGCTTGTAATTTACCTTTTTCTGTCAAGGAATAAAATCCCTCTTCTTCACACATTAAACCATCAGAAAGATAGCTTTCTAATTGCCTTTTTTCCGTGGGATGAAATCCACCGAAACCCTGTATTTTGTCTTGGGAAACTCCCCATTTAGTGCGCAGTCCTGTTAAAAAACACTCATTCCATTGTGCGGCAACACTCAATACTTCAGCTTCAAACCAGTGATCATTGTTTCCCACCTGTTGATAGTATTTCGTATTATTCGCAATGTTCCAACGGCGTTCGATGCCATTAAAGGAATGTGCACTGGGTCCAACGCCGATGTATTTCGTTAAATTCCAATAGGCTGAATTGTGCTTCGCGTAGTGTTCATCCTTCGCAAAATTGGAAATTTCATATTGCTCAAATCCCGATTTTTGGAGGACACTGACCATGATTTCAAATTGCTCACTTTGTTGATCTTCACTAGGTCTTTCTAGTACTCCTTTTTGAACGTGATTCAACAAAGCTGTTTTCGGTTCTATCGTCAAACAATAGGAAGAGATGTGCTGTACATTTAAAGACAGCCCACGTTCTAAATGTTCCATCCATTGTTCATTCGCTAATCCTGGTAAACCATAGATGAGGTCGATGCTGATGTTCGTGAAACCATGAACTTGTGCTAGTCGAACCGCATCTGTTCCTTGTTGAAGGGTGTGGGACCGATTCATCCAATTTAAATCACTTTCTTGAAACGACTGAAGTCCGATACTCAAGCGATTGATTCCTTGTTTTTTCCAGTTGATTAAATTGTCCTCGGTTGCATCCTCTGGATTCACTTCAAAGGTCATTTCTAAGCCCGTTGAAACAAGGTAATTTGACCGAATAGCATTGAGAATTTGACTAAGTTCCTCGCTCTTCAAAAGGCTCGGCGTACCTCCACCAAAATAAATTGTTTCAATGGATTCATTGTTCAATTCATTTTTTCGCAAGGCCAGTTCCAAGCAGATAGCATCAATCAACTGGCTACGATACTTCGAAAAGGTCGTTGAAAAATGAAAATCACAATAAGAACACCGCTTTTTACAAAAAGGAATGTGCACATAGATTCCTGCCATTCCCTTCGGTTCTTATTGTTTAATGAAGGACTTCATGGAAGTTGCTCCATTCGCAAAATTCACTTGTACAAAGTACGTTCCGATTGCCAAGGACTCCGTATTGATATTTCCTTGGTTGTTTTGAACAGATTGACGTAAAATTGTTTTTCCGTACAAATCAAGGATCACTACATCTGTTGCTTGTCCGAGCTGAACGGCAAGCGTTAAGTTCCCTTTTGTTGGATTCGGATACACATTCCACTGGATCATTCCAAGTTCTTCCACACCCGAATTATCTGTGTTTTTTACCACATCAGAAGTTTGAGCCCCGAAATCAGCAGCCGAAAGCGTGTATAAAACGGCAGAAGCATTATCCAATAAAGTCAAATTGCCGTCCACATTCGAACCTCCCCATTGAGATGCTCCTAATCCGTCGCCATAGTAATCATAAATTGTGAAAGTGTAACAATCCGTTACAGAAATCGGAATGTCATAGTTATACGTTGTATTTCCTGCAAGCGGGCTTGTTGGATCTGTTGGCGCCGGGCTATTTCCTGTTCCATAATTCCCAACAAAACTTTCATTTCCTTCAAACCAAACAACCGTTCCGTTACTAGAAGTTAATTCCATGTATGTTTCATCCGGATAATTGTCTGTTAACAAAGTTACCTTCAATACGCCCATTGTTTGATCAATTGGATCAATCGTTAAAGCCGTATTCACCGCATCGTTCACCGCATTTTCATCTGTTCCGGCGTTTGGATTGGATACCGTTGCAGTAAATGTATGATTCCCTGGGCTTAAGTTGAGTGCTGGCAAGGTAATTAGTGCTGTTTGCCACTGTGCCAATGATCCACTCCAGTTGTAGATTTGATTCGCACCACCGTCAATCGAATAAGTAACAACCGCAGAAGTTAACGTGGTAGTTCCAGAATTTGCAATGGTTACTTTTGGTGCATAGTTGGTTCCACAAAATGCTGTTGCCTCTAGTATTGGGCTTGACAATCCAGCATCTAATTGCGCAACTGTCGCATTCGCTGGATCAAATCCATCGATGAATTGTGCTCCTGCATTGTTTGGGTCTAACCAACATTTCAATTGGTTGGTTGTATTGCTCCCTGCCGGCTCCCAAGAGACACTTAATTTTCCGTATTCATCCGATAAGTTTGCGCCACCACAAGCAGATGCGCCACCATGAAGTTGGCCAATGATTCGGTGATTTTGATCAAACAAAGGAGAGCCAGAAGAACCTCCTTCTGTTACACCACTATCCCAATTGGTTACTCCCCAGTGACTGTTTGCCGGACAACTACCAAACGTGGTAGAAATCAACGGATCATTTTCCAAAGAGATTTTTTTGATGTCCCCTGATGGGTGGTGAATGCCCACGGCAGAAGTTGGGGTATTTCCAGAATGGTCCCAACCAGCGAAATAAGGTGTATACGCGATTGGAACAGTTCCAGCCGATAATCCGCCTGTGATTTCAACTAAACAAAAATCGGAAGCCGTTGCTCTTGCGCGTAACACAGCACCTGACAGGGATTGAAAAGTTGGCGATGCCGCAGGATTGTTACAATCTGGGGATTGCCATTGAAAACGGAAAATCCAAGAAGCTGGATTGCTGTAGCAGTGATCCGCTGTTAATACATATGGTTTTCCATCATTTAAGGTATTGTTGATCAAAGATCCTGAACAAAAGCCACTACTTCCAGAAACGAGCATCACTACTCCATTACGTTGTTGTGTCCAAGGTAGCCCTTCCGAACAATTCACATTTCTGTTACAAGATCCCGAACTACCAAATGCTTTTTGCTGAAACTCTGCAGCTGTGCGGTATCCATGTGTAACAATTCCAATTTGAACATGTCCTTGCGGATTATTTTTAGGGACAAAATACTCCACGATTGACGTACTTCCCGGAACCAATTCTGTTCCCAATTGTCCTTCATATAAATGGTTCGCTGTAAAATTTCCTAAAATGAAATCTTTTTCAGGATTGAATACATACAACTCATTTCCGCTTGGAATCACGGTGTGATCAAACGTTAAGTTAATCGTTAAGGCATTTTCACAATGCACCACTAAATGCCATATACGGTCACCGTTTGGCAAGGTTGTCCACGTTCCCGTGTTATCCGTATTTAAATTGGTGTAATTGTTCCAACCAAAACGCCAAGGAGCGGAACCAGTTCCATCCACCAATGCATCTTCTGCTTTTAATGCTTGAATGTCCGGTTGTGGAAAATTGATTCTTGTCAGTTCCTTTAGATTAATGGAAGCCTTATAGGTCTTTTTCCATCCTTCGCCTTGTTGAGAGAAACCATTGAATGCGAAAAGTGCGAGAATAAGAGTAAGCGTTGTTTTCATAGACATGATTAATTTGTAATGCGTTTAATGCCACACCCTTTCGGTGGGGTTGAGTTCATTTTAATTTTTTTGTTTCCGGACAATTCCACCATCGCGTTTTTCACGTAAGGAATGTCTGCTTTGCGTTCTTTGTCCCAGATATTGTCAATGGATCCCATATACACCAATTTCATTTCATCGTTCAACAGGAAAACATGCGGTGTTGTTTTTGCCCCAAATACATTTGCCATGGTTGAATTCACATCGACTACATAAGGCATTTGATACTGTTGTTCCGCTGCACGTTTGATCATTTCAGCATAGGAATCTACTCCCTGTCTTTTTCCTTCATTAGCATTCACTAAAATCATCCCGATTTTCAAACTATCAGCAAAACGATACAACGCATTGTACTGACGTTCCCAGCCTGGAAAATCCTCTGTCCCTACGACAAACGGACAAGTATTACAAGAGAACACAACCAATAATCCATTTTCTTTTTTGGAGTCATTTAGGGAAGTTGTTTCACCAATTGAACTTTGCAGTTGGTCATCTAACATGATGGCTTTGTCTCCCAATTTCATTTGGGCATGTAGTACGAAACTACACATAAACAGTGTCAGTAAAAGAGTGAAGTTTTTCATAAGGCGATGAATAGTGAGAGGAAAGTTACGATTTTTCTTTCAGTTGGATGAAAATTTGCATGAAAAACCTACGTGACATGTTGTATATTTGTAGGAAGGATTATACATGAAAAATAAACCATTTGTTGTCGGAATTTGTGGGGGAAGTGGCGCTGGAAAAACGACGTTACTGCGAAGATTATCTGAATCTTTTGATGGAGTGACTCCATCCGTTTTTTCCATGGATAATTACTACCATCCGATTGAAATGCAGTCCTTGGATCAAAACGGCAAAGTGAATTTCGACTTGCCAACGGCCTTAAATCAAGAAAAGTTGGAACAAGACTTACACGATTTGGTGACTGGAAATCCAATTGAAGTAAAAGAGTATTTTTTCAATGCCCCGCCGAACAAAAATGTATTGTTAACCATTCATCCGAGTGAGGTAATTATTGTGGAAGGCTTGTTTTTGTTCCATTATAAAAAGGTATTCGAAAAATTAGATTTTAGCATTTTTGTCGATGTGGACCATCAAACACAATTAGATCGTCGCATTTACCGAGATCAAGAAACTAGAGGTTACAAACGCTCTGAAATCATCTACCAATGGGACAATCACGTTTTGCCATGTTATCAAAATTACATTGAACCTTACAAAGATCAAGCACATTTTATCTTTCGAAACGACCATCGGGCGGATGAAGATTTTGTGCAGCTTCACGAAGCGCTTTCAAATCTATCCAATAGCGTCGTATAAGGATGAGGAAGTGGGTGCATATTTCCCTGAAATACAAGTATTTTTTACTTGCCTTCCTTTCTTTTATGTGTTTTCTATTGCTGCTGCTTAATCAAGCAAACGATGGATTCATTTCGATAAAAAAAGTCCAAGCAAACTTTCTTCAGCAAGAAAAAAAACTGACAAAAAGTGCAGCTTCAGCGCTGAAGTCCATTGAGAAAAAAGGCGAAATCCCATCAAACGAGCATTTCTATGTTCACGTTTATCAGAACGATAAATTAATCAAATGGAACACAAACCAAGTTCCTGTCACGAATTTTTCATCGATACAATTTCCATGTAACGGTATTTTTAAATTACAAAACGGATGGTATTATGGCTCCTTCGTGAGAAAAGGAACACTCAGTTGTTCGGCTTCTTTTTCCATCATAAGCGAATATCCTTATTCGAATGAATTTATCAGTGCCACACCAAATCCAATTTTTGGTTCAGTTCCCTTTCATGTTGGACTTGACCAAAACCAAGGATTTCCAATTTACAATCTAGCCAAGGAATATTGTTTCTCCATTCTTCCTATCCGAGATCAACAACCATCGAGTCATTGGTTACTATTACCCCTTTTCTTGACTGGAATAATCAGTTTATTGTATGCTTGTTATGAGCGAATGAAATCCAATCCAAGGGGAAGATGGGTCTTTGTTATGGCATTGGTCTTTGTCAGGATGCTTTCATTTGATCTTCCATTGACTTCCATTTTTCCACAAGCGAATTTTATGGATGCCAATTTATTTGCATTCAATGAATGGTTTCCTTGCTTTTTTGATTATTGCATCAACACCATTTTTATCGCCTTTGGCTTTATGATGCTTTTTAAATCCTTTAAGGAAAATGAGCATCCTATATCAAAATGGATTCAACTCATTGGGGTATTCGGAGCTTGGTGGATGATTCTTTCCCTGATGAACATCCTCTTGTTACATTCTACTATTCCCTTGAATTTCGAACACTTTTTTGATTTGAATAGTCTATCCTTTGTCTTTTTCACCTTAATTGGTCTCTTGTTCTTGAGTTTCCAAAAAATGGTGTTCGGAATGATTGCCTCTTTTCAAGGACGTTTAAACATGTTATTTGTTGGACTTCTCATTACCAGTACTGTTTTCATCTTTATATGGTTTTTCCAACAAAAATCCACATTCTCGTTGCTATCTTATCTCTTCCCATTTTGCGTTATTTGCATTCATTTAATCTTTTCCACGCGGAATAACAGCCTTCAACAATTTACATTTCAACTGCTTTTATTGTGCTCATTTTCCTTTGTGTTCGTTCATGAATTAATTCAACATAACGAACAAAAAGATGTAGAAAACCGTGCCATTTACACACAAAACTTAGCGACAGAGCGAGATGTGAATTTAGAATTGGAATACCTTGAATTAAAAGAAAACGTTGGGCAAGATCGCTTATTTCGACAATTTGGAGATAGCACCAAAACAAGCATCGATCGACATTTGCTATCGGCAATTCTAGAAAAACGATACTTCCATGGATTGTGGGATGGCTACGATTTACAATTTAACGTCTATCATCCAGCAGGAAGTTCTTATTATTCAACGGATCGTTTAGACCAATTAGAAGCGCTCATTGATAAGCACGGACAGCAATCGGACATTGACGCATCCATTCATTTTATGCCACATGAGGAAGATGGATTGTCGTATGTCATTCTACAAAAAATCTACGCGTCCAAGATTCCGTTAATGCTCAGTATTTGCTTGAAATCGAAACGCATTCCTGAGGAGATTGGTTTTCCACGCTTGTTAATTTCGGACAAGGCAAATGTCATGAATTCTTTGGAAAATTATTCCATCGCGAAGTATTCCGAGGGGCAATTAATTCATCAATCTGGCGCATTTAACTTTCCCGTAAACTTACAGTCCTTTTTAGGAAATCACTTAAAAGAAGGTTCCTTTCGTTTAGATGGATTCAACCATTATTACTACCGGAAATCCAAAGAAAATGCGATTGTTATTTCCGCAAAATCTAGCTCTTGGTTTGATCACGTTACCTCCTTTGCTTACATCTTTTGCTTCTGGGGTATTTTACTTATTGTCATTTACCTGATTAACGGCGGAGCAGTTTTGAACGGAATCGACTTGTCATTTGCGTTTAAAATTCAAATTGCCTTTGTAATGGTGATCGTTCTTTCCTTATTACTTTATGGTGTCGGAAGCGGAGTCTTTGTTGGGAAACAATACGAAGGATTTACGCGAAAGAACATTCAGGAAAAATTAAGTTCCATTCAGGAAGAATTGAGCTTACAATTAACCGAAAAAACGAGTCTAATTGTTAGTCGGGACAGAGAACAGCTACAAAATTCTCTACAGAAAATTTCAGCCATATTTAAAACGGATGTGAATATTTACGACTTGCATGGATTACTCGTGGCCAGTTCACGTCCAAAAATATTTGATTTAGGATTAGTCAGCGAACAAATGAATCCAGACGCTATGCGTAAAATGATTGGTCAACATGCCAGCTCTTTTTCGCATACAGAAGAAATTGGGAAACTAGCATTTATTTCTTCCTATCTTCCTGTTTTCAATGAAGATCATCGAGAAATTGGGTACATCAATTTACAGCATTTCGGACAACAACAAGATTACGAAAATCAGATAGAGACCTTCGTGACCTCCATGATCAACGTGTTTATTTTATTGCTTGCATTATCAGTGATAATTGGTCTTCTCGTTTCCAACTGGTTAATTGCTCCATTAAATGTCTTGAAGCGACATATGTCCAATATTCAATTTGGGAAAGAAAATAAACGCATTGTTTACCAACAAAAGGATGAAATCGGTGCCATCGTTCAAGCGTATAACGAAAAATTAGAAGAACTTCAGGAGGCCGCACAAAAACTTGCTTCATCAGAACGGGAAATGGCATGGCGCGAAATGGCTCAGCAGATTGCACATGAAATTAAAAATCCACTGACCCCTATGAAGCTGAGCATTCAACACTTGATGCGCAGTTATGATCCAAGTAATACCGACAGCGAGAAACACCTGCAACGTGTCATGGATTCACTCATCGAACAGATCGATGGATTAACGCGCATCTCCAATGAGTTCTCGAATTTTGCTAAAATGCCTGAACCGGTATTACAGCGCGAAAACATGGTCGATCTTGTAGAAAAAGTCCATTCCCTTTACGAAAACGAAACACAAATTGCGGTTCAATTTGACGCGCCAAGCACACCTGTTTTCGTTCAAATCGATCGTAGTTTATGGATTCAAGTTTTTGTCAACCTACTTCAAAATGCACAACAAGCATTGGTGGAAAAAGAAAATGGATTGATCGAAGTTTCGTTGAGAAAAGTTGAGAATCGCTGTATCGTCAAAGTTGTAGACAATGGTTGTGGCATTTCTGAGGAGGAAGCACCCCGAATCTTCACTCCGCATTTTACCACCAAGTCGTCAGGAAGCGGGATTGGACTTTCACTCGTCAAACAAATTGTCGAAAAACATGGTGGAAACATTTCCTTCACATCCATTCTGCATGAAGGAACGACCTTTAAAATAGAGCTTCCTTGCGAAGATTAAATTAAACGAAAGCGAACAGGTAAATTCACACGGACTTTAACGGCTTGACCTTGTTCGTTTATTCCCGGATTCCAATTAGGCATGCTTTGTATCAAGCGGACCGCTTCCTTATCACAAGCCACCATACCCTCATTTATTCCCTTTAACACGCGAACAGCATGTATGCTTCCGTCCTCATAAACAACAAACTGAATAATAACGGTTCCTTCAATACCCATTTCCATCGCAACGGATGGATAAACTAAATTCTTACTTAAGTATTTTTGAAGTTCCGACATTCCATTGGGGAATTCAGGCATTTTGGTAACGAAATCAAAAATAGTGTCTGATTTTAACGCGATTGGTTCAATTGTCGGACAAGAAATGGGTGGTTCACCCCAGTAATAAGGAAAGGGTCCGGGGTCTGGTGGTCCAGGATCTAATCGTACAACTGGAATTTCTTGTGGTATAATGCGTTCGTTTTTTTTATCCGTTTTATGATGATCGGTCGTGTCGGGAATTCGCTGAATCGCCCCCTTTGTTTGACGATTTACCTGCGATGACTTTTTTTCTACTTCCTCACAAGACATGTTGATCAACAACATCATTACGAGTAAAACACCATTTATCTTACGCATTGTTTTTTTTACTTTTCTTCGTAACAAATATCACACCAAATTCCCCATTTAAAAAACAAACTATCCGTACTTTTGTTATGTTAATTTACACCCTATTCATGAATTCAACATATTGTATTGACCCATTTAACCGCAAACGACTTCCCACGCTTGAAGTGCGCATTGGAACGTTGAATTTGGGAGGTGCAAATCCCATTCGATTGCAATCGATGACCACTACCGATACAATGGACACAGATGCTTCAGTAGCACAAAGTATCCGCATGATCGATGCCGGTTGTGAGTTGGTTCGATTAACCGCTCCCAGTAAAAACGAAGCGGAAAATTTAGGCGTCATTCACCAAAAATTGAACGAATTAGGGTACCGCGTTCCCTTGGTAGCAGATATTCACTTTACGCCAAATGCAGCGGAAATTGCCGCCAAATTAATTGAAAAAGTACGTGTGAATCCAGGGAATTATGCGGATAAAAAGAAATTTGAAGAGCTAGATTATACCGATGAAAGTTATCAAGAGGAATTAGCGCGCATTGAACATAAATTCACTCCGCTTGTCCTTTTGTGTAAAGAACATGGAACAGCGATGCGCATTGGAACCAATCACGGTTCTCTTTCCGATCGCATCCTAAGTCGTTACGGAGATACCCCGGAAGGAATGGTAGAATCTGCCCTGGAGTTCATCCACATTTGCGAAAAGAATGATTACCACAACTTGGTGATCTCCATGAAAGCGAGCAATACGTTGGTCATGGTTCAAGCTTATCGCTTGTTGGTTCACCGCATGATGTTAAACGGACGTTGTTATCCACTACATTTAGGAGTGACGGAAGCTGGAGACGGAGAAGATGGACGCATTAAATCGGCTGTAGGTATCGGAGCCTTGTTGGAAGACGGAATCGGGGACACCATTCGTGTTTCATTGACGGAGGAGCCAGAATTCGAAATTCCAGTTGCGCGAAAACTTGCAGAGAAATATACGGGACAAAACACCTTTCCCATAAATGCACCTGAAGTAAGCTTAGCGCATAATCCATTTGAATACCACCGCAGAGAAAGTATGGAAGTTCATAACATCGGGGGAAAACATGTCCCAGTTGTTGTTGCTGATTTATCTACTAAAACAGACATCTCGCCCGCCAACTTTTTCGGATTTGGCTACAATTATTCTGTTAGCTTGGATAAATGGAATTTACAAGACTTGGCCGCAGACTACGTTTATGTTGGTGAAAATCATCTCACTTTTGAAGTTCCAGGTACCTTAGGTGTTATCTGTGACTTTGAACATTGGAAAACAAATTATGCAGAACGAGCTGGATTTTATCCACTGATTCACGCTGCACAATTGGAGGAAATAGCAACTAATCAACGTGCTTTCTTGCAAATACAGGCGGAGGATTCGATTCCATCTGAACTTGGGAACTACAAGAACTTGATCCTGGTATTATCTACCACCTATGACAATAAAACACAGTTATTTCGACGATTTTTCAGTCAACTGAAACAACTGCAACATCCGCACGCAGTTATTTTAAAAATCGCTTCGAATGAAACGGACACTGAGAAATTTCAATTGAATGTTTCCAGTGACGCTGGATCTGTATTGATCGATGGATATGGTGATGGATTGTGGATTCGTTCTAGTCAACCATTGACGCTCTCTAATTCGACGGCTTTTGGCATACTCCAAGCTACTCGAACGCGCATTTCCAAAACAGAATACATTTCCTGTCCATCTTGTGGCCGAACACTGTTCGATTTACAAGAAACGACTGCAAAAATTCGCGAAAGGACTTCCCATTTAAAAGGAATCAAAATTGGCATTATGGGCTGTATTGTAAACGGTCCAGGTGAAATGGCCGATGCCGATTATGGTTACGTTGGAACAGGTCCTGGCAAAATCAATTTGTACAAAGAAAAAACAGTAGTCCGAAAAAACGTGGTGGCGGAAGAAGCCGTTGATGCATTAATCGAGCTCATTAAAGAGCACGGTGATTGGGTTGAACAAGTCTAATTTTAAAAAGGAGCTGGACAGTTAATTTCCATCCGTTCTTTCGTAATGGGATGCCAAAAACTTAAGTACTCGGCGTGCAAATGCAAACGATCCGCTTTTTGTCCATACAAGTCATCCCCAATAATTGGTGCATTCAGTCCTTTTGAATGGGCCGCGTGCACACGAAGTTGATGCGTTCGTCCCGTATGTGGATAAAAGTGAATTCGTGTTCGTCCATTTTTCCGTTCAAGAACTTCATACGTTGTAAGTGCATGTTTGCCGTGTTCGTAACACACTAATTGCCTTGGACGATCTTCTAAGTCTACGCGAAGTGGAAGAGAAATTTCTCCGTCGCTCGATTTCACATAACCATCTAACAATGCCATATACCTCTTTTCAACCGTACGTTTTAGAAACTGTTTTTGTAAGGATTCATGGATGTCCTTTTGTTTAGCAATTAAAATAATTCCAGAAGTAGACATATCTAGCCGATGCACCAATAAAGGTCCGGTGGCGTTTGGATATTTTAATTGAATTCTCGTTTGAACTGAATCATCAATGGTTTTTCCTGGAACAGATAAAAATTCCGCTGGTTTATTCACTAGTAACAAATATTCATCCTCATAGATTATCGGAAGCTCTTTTCCTTCGGCAGGATTAATGCTCATTGGATTGACATCCAATTCAATTCCCTCTAACATATGTGACAAAATCGGCTCGCATTTTCCCCGACAGGCTGGATAGAATTCTTTGTGAACCTTCACCTCTGAGTCGGGAGATATTCCCCACCAAAATTCAGCCATAGCAATTGGCTTTAGTTGATGAAGAAATGCATATTGAAGTAGCTTAGGTGCTGCACATTCTCCGGCACCTGCTGGCGGTGTTTTGAAAGGAGTATTTTCGAAAATCGACAATAGACTTTTCGCTTGATTGTCCTTGTTTAAGAAGGTATACGCTTGAAAAATGCGTGCCTGAATATCTGCCGACATGAGGGCACGTTGTTCTTTCAAATCGCCGATTTTCTTTTCCCAAAAGGCCAAGTTTTCTTCAAGCTCTGATAATGCTTTTCGTTTGGCAATTTGTTCATGTTTAAATTGAATTTGCTGTGAAATGCTTTCCTGTTTCAATTGTTCAATGAGGCCTTCGTATGCCGTAGCATTGCTTTTATCGGATGCATCTCTCCTTTGTTGACGCTCTTTTTTCAAGCGTTTCAATTCGGATTTTTCTGCATCATTCCATTGTTGAAAGTCCATTCTCACTTGCGCGACTTTTGATTGAAGAAGGATGTATTCTTTATCGTTGAGCAACTCTTCGAGCTGCAATGTCAACTCATTGACTTCTATTTCTTCCTTCCGAAAGAATCCTGTTGGATCTAGTAGATCAAAGACGGGCGGCACAAATCCATCATGCTCATTAGAATTTCCCAATTTACCAGAAAATGCAGCTAGGTATCCTAATTCGCCTTGTTCATTTTGCACCACTAAAACGCCAAACATCTTACCAATGGCACCATTGCGTTCAACTTGATTGATACCGAAATCGTGTTGAAATTCCTGTTCTAGTAATCTGACTTGAAGTTCTTTCGAAGCAAGAAGTGCGATAGGATGAGGTTGATAATAAAATGGATATGTAAACTTCTCTGGAAGTGGAAAGTTCAGCGCTGATTGGAAAGGAATAAACATAAAGTATAGTCAAAAAAAAACGCCCTCAATTGAGGGCGTTTCCAAAGCGTGAGTGTGATTATTTAATCACAACGTTTTTAGTTGTTTTTGTACCGTTAGAAGCAACAGTTACGATGTAGCTACCACCAGCAACATTTGCCGTAGCAAATGATACCAATTGAGTACCGTTCAAGTTTGTCATTTCTTTAGAAGAAATTACACGTCCTTGAAGATCCGTTAACGTGATAACGAAATCAGCATTGTTTGCTTCGAAAGTTACGTTCAATACATCAGATGCAGGGTTAGGGTAAACGTTCAATGCAATTGTTTCCATTTCGTTCAATCCTAAAACTCCTGTTTTGAATGCTTTTTGCTCGCTAGAAGCGAAAGAAGCACCTGAAACTACAACCGCACCTAAAGCGTCAGTTACAGAGTAAGCACCGTTACCATAGTTACAGCAGATACCGTCACCATATGCATCCAAGATTTCGAATGTATAACATTGTGTAGGGTTCAATGTAACTTGAACTGGCGTTTGAACAGTTTGTCCTGCAGCACCAGTAGTCATATCAGCCCAGTTACCACCACCTTGTGCAACTACTGCACCAGCACTGTTTTTAATGTTCCAAGAAGTCTCAGAAGCATAGTAGTCAGTTGTGATGTTTACTGTAACATATTGAGAAGCTGCATTTGCTGCTGGAGCAATTGTTGCAGAAACGTTATTGTTAGTTGCACTAGCATCACCAGTTGTCGTAACTGTTACAGACAATGTTGCACCTGTAAAGTTTGCGATTGGTGTACATGTTACGTTTGCTACACCGTATGTAGCTAAGTTTCCAGTGTAAGAACCTGTAGAAACTGTTGTTCCTCCAACTGTAATCGTTACAGTAGCGCTTGTTAACGCAGATGTACCGTTGTTTTGGATTTGAACAGATGGTGTATAAGCACCTTCACAGTGTACTAAAGCACCTGTATAAGCCAATGCAGCAACGTCAGCTGGTTGAGAAGCTGGTGCTGGACAATCAGCTACAGTTGCATACAAGTTAGCTGCTGTTAATTGTCCAACTTCAGTAATGATACGGTTAGGACAAATTTTGTAAATTGTTGGGAAATAAGCGATGTTATATCCTGACATGAATGCTTGACCTGCAGTATTGTTTGGAAGGTCAACAATCGGATATGTTGTTCCAGTTACCCAGTCACCTTGTGTTGCAGTTGCAGCAGCACCTGTTGCAGCAGCTGGACCATGTAATTGAGCTTCTGTGTTAGAAAGTTCACCTTCTAAGAAGAATACCATTACATCGTTTGTTGTACCAGCAACAACACTTGGCAATCCTGTTGGACCGTGGTTTTCATACAAATCGCGTAAAGCGTGCGTGTTGTGGTAGTTCCAACATGGACCACACCAAGCAGCAGATACATCGATAAAAACGGTTTTACCTTGATCTAAGTAAGAATACAAAGATTGAGTAGTACCATTCAAGTCAGTGAAGGTCCAGTTAGGAGCAACACTTCCATTCGCTAACTGTGCATTCGCGCTAACTCCTGACACAAGCAACAAAGCTGAGAATAATAGTTTTTTCATGAATTAAAATTTAAGTTTGCGTAAATGTAGAAAGAATCCCCCAAAGAAAAAAGGGGAAAAGCGACATTTTTTAATTAGAAATGCTATTTCTTTTTAAGCTGATCTTTGATGAACAATTCAATAGCTCCAACCATAGAAGGCGCCTTTGGGTGGGGTGCATGAATATCCAAGCGCAAGTTGTTCTTAATCACTGCGTTTGCGGTTGTAGGACCAAACGCTGCAATCGCCGTATCATTCTGCTTGAAATCTGGGAAATTTTTAAACAACGATTCAATCCCTCCAGGGCTAAAGAAGACCAACATGTCATAATAAACGTCTTCCAAATCTGACAAATCTGAAGCCACCGTTCTATACAAAATGACTTTTGTAAAAGGGACGTTATGTTGTTCAAGTGTCAATGGAATGTTATCGCGCAATATGTCTGTACACGGCAATAAGAACTTCTCATTCTTATGTTTTTTCATCATTTCCGCCAATTCATCAATGGTTTGCTTTCCAAAGAAAATTTTTCGCTTGCGGTAAGTCACATATTTTTGAAGATACAGTGCAACTGCCTCGGTTATACAGAAGTATTTTGTGGTATCCGGAACTTCAAATCTCGTTGCTTCTGCGATACGAAAGAAGTGATCAACTGCTACCTTTGAAGTTAAAATAATCGCCGTATGATCAGCTAAATTAACACGTTGAGCTCTAAATTCCTTTGGGTCTACGCCTTCTACTTTGATAAACGGACGAAAGTCGATTTTCAACTTGTACTTTTCAGCCAAGTCATAGTAAGGAGACTTCTCCCCTTCAGGCTTAGGCTGCGAAACTAAAATTGTCTTGATGGCCAAGTTCCGTTGTTTTTACGTAATAAAAAATCACACCATTTTTGCGAAATATTCCAAGGCCAATTTTGATAAAATGAACAAGGGTAATATTTCTAGGGTGCAAAGATACAAAATTAAATAATACCATTTATATCTTAATTGCAAGGCCAAGCGAAGTCCTTTAACCATGCGCCAAATCATCAAGGCCATCACGATTAGAACATACAGGCGTTCGAAATGAATGTGCGATTCTTGGTTGAGCACCCAAAACAAGGACAATACCAACAGTAAAAACCCTCCAAATGACCACACTTGTTTATTAATTGCGCTCATCATATCAAGAATAGGTTTCTCCCCCGAAAGTAAGGAGGCTAGCCGAAAATTTATCACTTGTAGCGAAGTCAATGTGAGAATAATTAAGAACGAGAAGTTCACCGCGAGCCAAGCACTATTGTCCTTTGCCAAGATTAAAAAGGCTCCCATTCCAAGCGAGACCAAGTAATTCAGAATGATCAAAGCTGTCATACTCGGTTGCAATTTATTTCCTTCAAATCCGGAGTTATCGATCCGCTTCATTTTGAAAAATCCCACGAAAGTTTGTGTGATTAAATCCGGCTGTGCTACGCGTGCAATACCAACAAAAGCAAAACACAATAGAATAATTAAAAGCAAATAACTATTTAATTGCGTGTCGCGTTCGATTAATTGAAATGAAGTAAGTAGGCTTAATTGCATTGTTCACAAAATTAATTCAAAAATGAATGGGGTGGACATTTTAATATTTACTTACTTTTGTCGTCAAACAAGTAATTATATGAAAACAGATTTGTTTACACATCCCGATTATTATGGAATGGATGACCTTCTTTCCGAAGAACACAAACTTGTTCGCGACGCGGCAAGAGCTTGGGTAAAAAAAGAAGTTTCTCCAATCATTGATGAACATTACGAAAATGCAACATTCCCTATGCACCTTTTAAGAGGTCTTGGAGAAATTGGCGCTTTTGGTCCTTACATTCCTGAGGAATACGGAGGTCCTGGTTTGGATCAAATTTCCTACGGATTAATTATGCAAGAATTAGAGCGCTGCGATTCTGGACTTCGTTCAACTGCATCGGTTCAATCTTCTCTTGTGATGTATCCAATCTGGAAATACGGATCTGAAGAGCAAAAACAAAAATACCTTCCAAAATTGGCTACTGGTGAAATGATGGGATGTTTCGGTTTAACTGAACCAGATCATGGATCAAATCCTGGTGGAATGATTACGAACTTCAAAGATGCTGGTGATCATGTGATTCTTAACGGAGCGAAAATGTGGATTTCCAATGCACCGTTTGCAGATATCGCTGTTGTTTGGGCAAAAGATGAAACAGGTCGCATTCATGGACTTGTTGTTGAGCGAGGTATGGAAGGATTTTCTACACCAGAAATGCACGGGAAATTATCCCTTCGTGCATCGGCAACTGGAGAGTTGATTTTTGACAATGTTAAAGTGCCAAAAACACATATTCTTCCAGGAAGATCTGGATTAGGCGCACCATTAAGTTGCCTTGACTCAGCTCGATTCGGAATTGCATGGGGTGCTTTAGGTGCTGCGATGGATTGTTACGATCAAGCTTTGCGCTACTCAAAAGAACGCACACAATTCAATGTGCCAATTGGGTCTTTCCAGTTAATTCAAAAGAAATTAGCTGAAATGATTACAGAAATCACGAAAGCGCAATTGTTAACATTCAGACTAGGTCAATTGAGAAATGAGGGACGTGCCACTTCCGCTCAAATTTCCATGGCTAAAAGAAACAATGTCGAAATTGCCTTAAACATTGCACGCGAAGCGAGACAAATTCACGGTGGAATGGGAATTACGAGTGAGTACTCTATGATGCGTCATATGGCCAATTTAGAGTCTGTTGTAACGTACGAAGGAACACACGACATTCACTTATTAATCACGGGGATGGATGTGACAGGTATTCCTGCATTTACACGTGAAATGCCCGATTTGAACTAAATTAAAGTTCTTCAGAGTCAAGTTCGATATTCGCATCTCCTCTTAGGAATCGAATCCGATTTCTTGCCTCCGTTGAAAATAGACTTCCTTTAAAATCAATCACTAAGCGCTTGTAATATTCAAGCGCTTTTTCTTTGTCCATTAATTGATTTTCTTCAATATCTGCCATGCGATAAAGCGCGTCATCTCCTAAAATGTCGTCGGCATGGAATTTCAACACATCACTATAATACGTCAAAGCCTCTACCCATTTCCCTTGTTGTTCCATCGCTTTGCCTTTCCGGAAAAGAATTTCATCTGCTAATGCATGCATCGGGAAATTGATTTGAATGCTGTCGAAAAGGACAAATGCTGAATCGTATTTGTGCTGCTCAATCAAACGCTCACCAGTAGCAAACCAAAGCATGGCTTGGTAATTACTATCCAAACCGTAATTATCCGTAATCATAATGGATAACTGCAATGCGTCGTTCGCAATCATTTTGGAAGTGGATTCTTTCAAAACGTTTAACTGTCCCTGCGCAAAATCAAATTCCCCATCAAAATAAAACACACGTGCATTTTTGAACTTTGCTTCATTGCCAATCTGCTCAAATTTAAAGTCGGCATCGATTTGCATATATAACAGGGACGCCTCCCATATATCGCCTCCCAACACATTTACATCCGCTAATTGCATTTTGGCTTGCGCCTTCTGCATATCGGTGAGTCCTGGAAGTTGCAAAACGAATTTCAACAAGGTGATGGCTTCCTCTATTTGGTTTCCATAAAACGCATTGATGTGCGCAAGCTCAAGCATGATTTGAAAAGTAAACCTTGTTTTTCCCAAGCGTTCTAAGGCTTGCTTGTAATCTTGTATGGTAGCCGTGATTTCTTGTGATGAATAAGCGCGATTGGTCGTGATCTCAATAAAACGGGTATTCAACAAAGATTTTTGAGCTTCGAAATACAAGGGTTGACTCGAGCCAAGTGCAATGACATAATCGAAACACTTTCGTGCGACGTCATACACTTTATTTTCTACGCAAACGAGTCCCAGTTCAAAGACACGAGATCCATCCCCTTGAACGCGTTTGTCCAAAGCTTGCGCTTGAATAAAAGCGCCATTAAAATTTTGATTTTGAACGAACAACCAAATCAACATATCGGAATAGATCAATGGTGAATTCGGTTTTTGTGTTTTCACAATGAGTAATTCCTTCAAGGCGATAAAGTCTGGCGAATCACTTTTACTTAAGTCCACTCGACTGTTAATGGCTAATTGAATGGACTCTTTCATACTCGGTTGCAATTCCAAATATTCCACATACTCACGCATCATTTCCGGCTTGTTGCCAACAAGGGAATAGTAATCAGCATATTGAAAATTGAAGGGATAACTCGGCGCTAACTTCCGGCCTTTGTCCAAGCAAATCTTGGCATAATCAAACTTTCCGCGTGCGACAAACGCCTGATAAAGTTGAATGGTATAACCAGGATTATTATTGACCTCATCTATGATTTCATCGTAAATTTTCTTTGCTTTGGCAGGCTCATTTGTTTCTTCATAAAACTGTGCGAAAGTGACGCGTAATTCAATATCACCGCGATTTTGACTCACCTGTTTTTTGATGACCTTTTCAGCTGTTTTCAAGTCCTTTACTTCTAACAAGCACTCATAATAGCGATTGAATACGATTTTCGATGGATCGTTCTGATAGATCTTTTCATAATAGATCACCGCTTTGTCAAACGCACCATTGGTATAGTAATATTGAGCGAGTTGAAGGTCGGTCTCTGTTTGACCCCAAGAAAAATACGAAAGAAAACAAAAAACGAGAATCAGGCTATTTTTCATTGTCTTAAATTATGTTTTCGGAGTAATTCCAGCGAAAAAAGGTTTAAATCCTTGTGCAAGGACTGATAGGTTTGGAGGTTTTCTTTTTTCAATCTCAGATAATCTTGAAGTAGCACATCCAATTGCGTCACTTTATTTTTTTCAAATAGAAGGTATTGTTCGTATGAAGCGCGATCACCAGCCCCTGCTTCGATGTCCTTTCTCAAGTTTTTAAGCGTCCGGCTTTCCTCTTTGATTCCATCTTTTAATTGACTAAATTGTTTCCAAATAGGCGTCCAATTCTTGATCATAATTTTATAGGCTTGGATTTTTTTTCCAGTTATAAGATCAATTGTATCTAAGACAAGGTAATTTTTGATTCTTAATTCGACAGCCTCTGTTTGACGCTTTAATTCCGGAAGCGAGCCCAATTTATTGAAAAGAAGTTTGTGCTCTATCTTGCCTAAAGCCGTTTCTAATTTAGTGATGCGTTGGGTGTATTCATCTTTCTTCAAGTCAACACAAGCGCTGAAAGTGAAGCCAAGTAGGAACAAACAAAAAGTGAGCGTTTTCATATGCATGCTGTATAGATGACATGTGTACAAAAAGTGATGATTACGGCAAGGATCCAGCCAGTATAAACCTCAATTGGACGATGTTTGTTCAAATAAAGTCTCGATGAAATGGTTAATCCTGAAGCAAAAATTGCCGCTGGAAGGATCCACGGATTAAATTGCTGTTGTTCTAAGTAAAAGGCAAATAAAAATCCAACAAGGATTCCTGCTCCGCCAGCGTGCAAGGAGATCTTTATCCATTTATTGATGGCCATAAAACTGGATGTCACCAAAAGTCCTGATAACGGAAGGGCATAAAATGCCATCGGCAAAACACTTTCCGGTGCTTTCACAAAAAACAAGAGAAACAACACCAAGGAATAAGCCATCATCACCAATAAAGGGATATTACGTTCTCGTTGGTTTTCAATGTCAATGGTACTAATGACCTTTTTTTGATGCAATGCTAGGAAGGATAAGCCCGGAGCGGCTGCGCTAAAAAGGAAGAACAACAATAACAACCTTGTTTTCATTTCAGGAGCCATAAAAAACATGGATGCATGGGATAAATCCTTCGGAATCGATGTGACATACATTGTTAACAGGATGCCATAGGTTGGCATAAACAATGGTAAAAAGATCCAAGAAAAAAAATGTGCCAAAATTCTTTTCATACTTACAATTCTTTGCGCATTCTTGCCACCGGAATATTCAATTGCTCTCGGTATTTAGCAACGGTTCTTCTGGCAATATTATAGCCTTTTTCATTCAATAAATCCATTAGTTTCTCGTCGGTTAATGGATTGTGTTTATCTTCTGCTTCAATGGCATCGGATAAGATTTTTTTCACTTCTCTGGTCGATACTTCTTCCCCACTATCTGTCGATAGGGACTCAGAGAAAAAATACTTTAGTGGAAAGATACCATAATTTGTTTGAACGAACTTTGAATTGGCCACACGAGATATGGTCGAAATGTCTAAGCCGATGACATCAGCTATATCTTTCAAAATCATGGGGCGCAATTTCGTTTCATCTCCACTTAAAAAATAAGCTTCTTGATAATCCTTTATGGCACTCATGGTCAATAACAAGGTTTGCTGACGCTGTTTAATGGCGTCAATGAACCATTTTGCCCCGTCTAATTTTTGTCGAACAAAAGTCAATGCGTCCTTGTCTGATTTCGACGATTTTGCTCCTTCCGCGTAGGAACGCAACATCGTTTCATATTCCCTACTGATTTTTAATTCCGGCGCATTGCGTCCATTCAGTGTTAATTCTAAACGTCCTTCGCTTTCGAACAGGGTAAAGTCTGGTATGATTTGTTGGTAGTTTTTCGCCGATTCAATCATTGAACCACCCGGTTTCGGATTCAACTTTAAAATTTCATCGATGGCCTCTTTTAAATCCTGTTCGTCGATTTCCAATTTCTTGGCGATTTTCTCGTAGTGTTTCTTCGTAAATTCCTCAAAGTAATCCTCCAATATTTTCTTGGCGGTATATCGTGAAATGTCGCCATCCTGTTTACGTTTAATTTGAAGTAGCAAGCACTCCTGAAGGTTTCTTGCGCCCACTCCCGCTGGATCTAATTCTTGCACTAACTGCAAGATCTCCAACACTTCCTTTTCTTGTACATCCAAATTCATTGAAAAGGCCAAATCATCAACAATCGCATCAATGCTTCGATTCAAATAACCTGATTCATCTAAATTTCCGATTAATACATCCGCAATGGTAAATTGCTTGTCATCCAAATACAACAAATGCAATTGCTCGGTTAATTTCTCTTGAAAGGATTGTTCGCCGGAAAGTGGAATCACGCGTTCTTCGTCATCCTTGGAATGATTATTTGCTTGTGTTTTGTAATCGGCGACATCATCATCCAGATAATCGGACAAATCAAATTCTTCTTCTGAATCGTTTTCGTCGTAATCATCTTCTTGTTCGAACTCGTCTTCGAACTCGTCATTTCCTTCCTCCAACGCCGGATTCTCCTCTAATTCTTGTTTTATCCGTTGGTCCAATTCCATGGTAGGAACCTGCAACAATTTCATCAACTGGATTTGTTGAGGAGATAGCCGTTGTTCTAGCTTTTGTGCAAGATGTTGTCTTAACGCCATAAAGTAAGCCCGATTTACTAGAAGCTATGGAATGATATTCTGGCGGATGACTTGGTAAATTTCCCAAGTTGTTCGATCATACACATAAATCAACACATGCATGTTTGCTGCATTGTAATTATTATCTAATTGGTTTGGAACCACAAAACTGTAATTCACATAGTACTTTCCATTTTGGATGTCATTTGGACCCAGTACTCGTCCAAATGCCTGCGCGTTCAAATTACCACGGTGGATATCTCGGTGGATGTAACTAGTATTATGTGAGTTATCGCTCATTTTCTGATCTCCAACCAACGAGTCTTCTAACACGTAAGCAACAATTCCTAGTTCATTTGTTAAAGTTGCATCTAACTTATCTACTTCAACATGTAAAAACGCACCATGTGTTTGCGGATAATAATTCAATGCGGACTGCATGTTCACTTTCAAGGTGTTTTCTGCGAGCATGGTGTTCACCATGCTAGTCCATGCGTTTGGACTCTGAAATATATTCCCGCCATATGTAAAACGGTTGATCGTCCCGCGTGGATTACCGCTGAATCCACCATCGTGAGCGCCAAAATAGGTTCCGATTTCTACACATTGTGGATTGGTAAAATCTACGGGATATTCCGGTGGACTCACTGTTTGAAAGTCTCCGATTCCCAATGGACCAACATGCATAGAGGAAACGAAAATTCTTCCTTCATGAGCGGTTTCCATTTGGTGTGCTAAATCCGCAGCAGCCGGACAAAAAATACATTTGTGTCCCGTGTAATCTTCGATTAAAATGTTTCGATCCACATTGGTGTTAGCGGTAAACGTTGGCCATTCATTTGCTACGTAATCCGCCCAATTTCCTGGGTAAAGCGTGGAATCCAAATCCAAAGGAGCTTGGGGAGGAAAGGGATTTGTGACATGATCACATGCTGTATAAGTCCATAAGGACCAACCAACCACGAACAAAAAGATCAACTTTTTCATACTAAAAACTTTGAGTAAAGCTAAGCGTTAAACCATTGGATGCAGGAACAAAGCGACACACACCTCCAACACAGAAAAGTCCTGCGCGTTGACGTCCATAAGAAACCGTGAATCGAGTAGCATCACGCACGTATCCACATGTCAAAATTGGGTAATTCACGCGTTTATTCACATCAGGATTGCCGTAGTTGTATTGGTTCATGAAACTAAAGAACCATCCTGGAGAAATAGAATACTCCAATAACAAGGTCGCCCAATTTCCTTTATCCTTAATCAATCCATTTTCCTTTTGAACGAATAGGCCTTGGATTTCTGTACGCAAGGAATGTTTGGTGTTGAACTTATAAGAGAATTCACCAACGCCAATGTTTGCGTGAATAATTCCGTGAGCATCATTGGAAATTTTCACCACATCGTTATTGATTTTAATGGAATAAAAACTCAAAATCGTGCTAAACTTCTTGTTGATTTTTTTAGTGATATTGAAGTTGATGTCTTGCCAATACATGCTATCACTTGCATGAAACGGTTTGCATGTGTAGGTCACACCCGTTGAATCCAACGGATTGATTCCAGCTGTACTTCTCTGCGGACGATACGTTGTGGAGAAATTTCCACCAATGGTTGTGCCGTATTTTCCACCTAATTTTGTGCCCTTTTTAAACGTGTATAATACATCCGTTTGATAAGCCACCTCTCCCATTGGTTGAGTTGCATACGGATACAAGGTTGCCACAAGATTATAGGTGTGCGTTTTATTTAAGGACGGAAGGTAATTAATGAACACATCTTGTAAATCTTTCGTCCGATCAGAGCGGTAACTCATGTTATCAACTGACTTTCCCGAAACTAAAATTCCCAGTCCTTTTTTCGTGTAACTCAAATTAAATACGGATGCGTGTCCGTAGTTGTAGATGTAATTATTGTCATTGGAAGGGTCTTGTTCTTTTTGAACATATTCCATGTCTCCATAGAAATTTTTATAACGCAATTTTACGCGTCCACCATAGGTTCCAACATTTTGGGGTAAGATGAGGTCTGGATTATTATCCTCTTGGTATTTACTTACAAAGGAAGCGCCCAATACAACATCCAAGGGAAATTCGTTCATCTTTTTAATGCCTTCATTCAGGTGGAACTCACCATCGATACCGCGGACAATTCCAGCGCCGTGAATTATGCTTCCTCCTTGAAAGGACAAACGTTGCGTACCGTAAACACCTTTCAACACGAGTCCAGAAGTTGGACGTACGACAATTCTCACACCGTCCATCATGTTGTCATAGCCCAAGGCACGGTCTTCATATGCTCTGAAGGACAATCCTGAACCAAATTGCTCATAGAACGACCCCAATGTAACGTCAACAAATCCGTTTGAATATCCTACGTATCGCATGCCTATTCCCGTTCCATCAAAGCGATTTGGGTATCCTTGAATTCTAGGTAAATAAGATTCCAAACGCATTCCAGCCTTGAAGTTTCCTTGCGTGTAAAACACATTCATGTACGAATTCAACAACCCTTTTTGAGCTGGCTGTTTGGCATCGATAATTGAATCCGCATTTAAATATTGAAATGTACTTTCAATGTTTCCAGTAACTGAGCCTTGTGAAAAGCTCAAAAAACTGATGAAAGTCCCAATCGAGACGAGTAAAAATCTTTTCATTCGGTTTATTTTCCGCTTAAGTGAAGAAGTTCTTTGTATAGTTTATCTTCATCACCCGGTGCGTAATTATTGTGAGAATAAACAATGTTTCCGTCCTTGTCAATCAGAAAGGTATGTGGCACATTGTTTACGCCCATAGCACGTTTAAAATCTCCATTTGGATCCATTAAAACCATGTAATCCCAAGCTTTTCCGTTCACGTAAACCGGAACTTGACTTTTCGTTTTTTCGTCGTCAATCGAAACAGCAACCAGTGTTACTCCCGTTTCAGCTTGCCAATCTTCATATAATTCATGGATGGTGTTTAATTCCTTTTTACATGGTGCGCACCATGTTGCCCAAAAACTAATAATAATCGGTCCTTCCACACCAAGAGCTGCCGTATTCACGGATTTTCCTTTGATGTCCTTTAGATTGACAGAAGGTAATTTCTTGAGGTGATTTTCTGTGCTATTCGCATCTTGAGAAAAAGCGTTTATTGCTGTAAAAAAGACAAATGTTAAGGTAAGGATAGCTTTCATAGTTTTTATTTTTCGCTCGGTCTTTCAAAAACCTTGCCGAACTCAAAGGTATAAAAAAACCAAGACCTGAAAAACTTTCTGAGATTTTGAAACTACAGAATATTTTGTTATTTTTGATAAAATTGAACCTCCAATGATGAAGTCCTTATTTCTTATCTTAACCCTTTCAGTTAGTGTAATTTCCTTTGCTCAAAATGGAATTGTCATTCACGTTGATGGACAAACAACCGATTTGTCTGGTGCGACCTATAATGTAGTCGCGCCTTCAAATGCATCTTTTGATATTCCGCTTGATGTAGAAAATCACACTGGTGCTCCGAGACAATGGAGAATCACACGTTTGCGTATTGACGCTCCAGCTGGATGGACAGACGCATTATGTTGGGGACACGCAACAGATCCATTCGGTGGAACGTGTTATTCTTCCGCACAAATGAATACCAACCCATGGACCACTCCTGGTTCTCAAGCCGTATTGTTTACTTTAAATGATGGGGAATACGGAAAATTGAAAGCTTCTGTTGATCCTGCAGACGGTGTTTACGGAACAGCACATTACCGTTATTACGTTTCTGCAAATGGTGTTAATTACAGTGATTCCATTGATGTTGTTGTTGACTATTTAGCTTCTGTAAAACCAATCAAAGAGGATGCAGCTGTTACCATTTACCCGAATCCAAGTTCTGAATCCATTAGCATTCAATTGGCCGGAATGGATCAATCAAATTTAAAAATGATGGACGCAGTTGGGAATGTTATCATGAAAGAAACCATTCATGGCAGTAAAAAATTGAACGTAAGCGATTTAAGCAATGGCGTTTATTTTTTAGTGTTCGAAACAGCTAACGGAAAAACCATCACCAAAAAATTAGTCGTTCGCCACTAATTCACCTCTTTCCACTTTATTAAAATGCCTAGGACAAGATATTTGTCTAACTTCGTGCTATGTCCAAAAAAAGGAATTCCAAGCCATCATCTGGAAAAAAGAAATCGGGAATCAATGCGATTCTGATACGCGTATTTGAAAAACATCCAGGTGTTGAACTCACGCATCAACAAATCTGTACCCTTGTAGAAGCGCGCGATCCAATGAGTCGACAAGTGGTTTTCGAAGGCTTAAATTCGCTGGCAACAAAAAATGCCATTAAACGCGTCAATCATTTTACATTCTGCTTGAGCGGAACAAGCAACCTCGTGGAAGGAGTTATCCAGTTAACGCAACGCGGAGCCGGATTCGTCGTTGTGGAAGGAAAAGAAAAAGACGTCTTCATTGCACCGCAAAACATTGGACAAGCATTGAATGGTGATACGGTAAAAGTACGAGTCTTCAAATCTGGTCCTAACCGAGATGAAGGAGCGGTTGTTGAGGTAAAAGAACGCGAACGTGTTCAATTTGTGGGCACCATTAAATATGGCGACAAGAATGCACTTTTGATTCCGGATAATAACCGCAGTGGACTTGAAATTCGCGTAGCGAAAGAAAACTTGAATGGTGCGAGAGATGGGGAAAAAGCACTGGTGAAAATTACCGTTTGGCCGAAATCCGCCGATAAACCTTACGGAGAGGTTGTGGCGATTCTTGGTATGCCCGGTAGCAATGATACGGAAATGCTCTCCATTCTATATAACCAAGGAATCAATCCTATTTTTCCAGATGCTGTATTAGAGGAAGCAGAGCGAGTTCCCGTTGAATTAGACGCTAAAGAAATAGCGACTCGAAGAGACTTTAGAAAAGTGCTCACCTTTACCATTGATCCATTTGATGCACGAGACTTTGACGATGCAATATCCTATGAAGAATTAGACAATGGTCATTACGAATTAGGCGTGCACATTGCTGATGTGAGTCATTACGTGCGTCCTGGGATGGCCATGGATGCTGAAGCTTTGCTCAGATCTAATTCCGTTTACTTGGTGGACCGGGTAATTCCCATGTTGCCAGAGCAACTCTCTAATATTGCCTGTTCATTGCGCCCACATGAGGACAAATACACTTTTTCAGCTGTTTTTGAAATGGATGATAAAGGCAAGGTATACAAGGAATGGTATGGAAAAGGCGTGATTCACTCGGATCGTCGCTTTACCTATGAAGAAGCACAAGAAATCATTGAGGGCGCACCTGGCGACCATCAAGAAGTCATTTTGAAATTAAATTCTGTTGCTCACATCCTGAGAAAGCAACGTTTAAAAGACGGGGCATTGAGTATCGAGTCAGAGGAAATGCGTTTTCGCTTAAATGAGGATGGTAATCCTTCTGAGGTCGTGATTAAAACATCGAAGGATGCTCATAAACTGATTGAAGAATTCATGTTATTGGCCAATCGAAAAGTAGCTACTTTCTTGTCAAAGCCTGTGAAAGGGAAAGATCCTATTCCAATGATTTACCGCGTTCACGACTCTCCGGATCCAGGGAAAATGGACATTTTCGCAGTCTTTATTGAAAAGTTTGGGCATAAAATCGACTTACACGATACGGCATCCATTGCAAAGAATTTAAATGCGCTCTTTGAAGAAATTCGAGAGGAAAATGAATTTTCATTGGTGCAATCAATGGCCATTCGATCGATGGCAAAAGCATCCTATGAGACAGAAAACATTGGTCATTACGGATTAGCATTTAAATACTATTCCCATTTCACTTCGCCGATTCGACGTTACGCTGATTTAGTGGTTCATCGCATTTTACAAGAAGAATTAACGAACAAACAACATCGATACGGAGGCGAACTGAAAGCCGTTTGCACGAGAATTTCTAAAAACGAACGGAAAGCAGCAGAGGCCGAACGCGAATCGACCAAATACTTCCAAACGATGTTTGTGATGGATCATTTAGGCGAGGTGTTTGAAGGGACTATTTCAGGGATTGCAGAACATGGTATGTTTGTTCGCATGGACGAAAATCATTGCGAAGGGATGGTGCCGATGTCAGAGATTCCGGGAGATCGCTACTATTTTGATCAAGAAAATTTCAAAATTACCGGCGCTCGTTTTAGAAAAGCGTACAATTTTGGGGATAAGGTTCGTGTGAAAATTGCAAAAGTCAATCCGAAAAAACGTCAAATCGACTTGGAGTTAGTCATAGACTAATACAAGAAGTTGTTATAAGGATAGCGCACACGGAAAATAGTTTTCACTTCCTCGTACAACACTTCTTTCAGTTCATCGATATTTTCCTTGTTTTGAGCTGAAATGAAAACACATTTTGTTTTATTCATTTTTGCCATCCACGATTTTTTCAAAGACTCTAAGGAAGTCACATCTTCTTCCTCTTCATTCAGTTCATTCAAAGGTGGTTGATACGCATCGATTTTATTGAAGACAACAATGGTTGGTTTTTCGGTTTTATCAATTTCATTCAAGGTTTCATTGACTACATTAAAATGATCTTCGAAATTCGCATGAGATATGTCCAAGACATGCACCAATAAATCCGCTTCTCGCACCTCATCTAAGGTCGATTTAAACGATTCCATTAACTGTTGAGGCAATTTTCGAATGAATCCAACGGTGTCCGTCAATAGCATTGGCATATTATCAATCACCACTTTTCGAACGGTTGTATCAAGTGTAGCGAACAATTTATTTTCAGCAAATACATCCGATTTCGACAACAAATTCATTAAGGTACTCTTGCCCACGTTGGTATATCCAACCAATGCAACACGAACCAACTGTCCACGATTACTTCGTTGCACTGTCATTTGTTTATCAATTTCCTTCAGGCGTTCCTTCATCAATGAAATACGCATTTGAATGATTCGACGGTCGGTCTCGATTTGAGATTCTCCCGGTCCACGCAAACCAATTCCTCCTTTTTGTCGTTCCAAGTGCGTCCACATACGCGTCAACCTGGGAAGCATATACTGAAGCTGTGCCAATTCCACTTGCGTTTTCGCATGAAACGTGCGTGCTCGACTCGCAAAAATATCTAAGATTAGAATGGTGCGATCAAGGACCTTGCAATCCAATTCGCGTTCAATATTTCTCAATTGTGAAGGAGACAATTCATCATCGAAAATAACCATTTCGATGTCCATTGCCTTCATGTATTGTTTAATTTCCTCCAATTTTCCCGAACCCACATAAGTTCTTGGATTTGGATAAGGTAATTTTTGCAAGAACTTGGTGTGCGTAATTGCTCCAGCCGTTTCCGCTAAAAATTCCAATTCATCTAAATGTTCATTGGCAATTACCTCATCAATCTCAGAAGTAATCACTCCAACCAATACGCACGATTCCTCAACGGCATCGACTGTTACGTGACCTTCTTGCATTATTTTCTTAAAGATTTGATGTGTTGTATGACCACATCGATGTTTTCGTTGTTTTCTAAGATGTCAGCCATAGGCGGCATGGCATTCTTCCCTTTTTTCAAAATGGTTTTGATTTGATTGTCGCTCAATTTGGAAAGGGTTAAATCCTTCGCGCCTGATGCACCCAATTTTCCATCTTCGCCATGACAACTGGCGCAATTGACAGTATACAAAGAGGCTCCCTTTTCTGCCGGAGTTTCACTCGGTAATGCCTCCTCGTTTTTGGATGCGTTCCCCGTGCCACAAGATCCCAAGCAAAGGACAAAAAGAAACAAAAGAAAGCGTGTTAAAACCATGATCCTCCAAGTGCAGTTCTAAATGGCCAAGGAATAGAAGCAAGAATTAAAATGAATCCAATCAGGTAAAACAACTTGATCGGTTTAAATTTCTCTTCATCCGTCGTTCCTCTTTTGGATTTGCTGTATCCCATGGTAATCAACACGATGGCAATCAACATCCCCAATAAGTGCTCCATTCCGTAGAAACGATACATTTCAATTTTCATCCATCCTGAAGCAAAATTTGTTTTGTTTGAGGTGAAGAAATACTGTACTAGACCAATGATCAATTGCGTATGCAAGGTAATCATGGTAAATAAGTTGATCATCTTATGTTTCTTTTCAAAAGACTTCGCGGTAAAGGCGTTTACTATAGCCAACAACAATAAAATAATGGCTACCCAACGTAAGCCAGAATGTGCATGAGTTAAAATTGAGTTCATATGTATAGGTTTAATCGTTTAACTTTAATACTGCTAAAAATGCTTCTTGCGGAACTTCAACTCGTCCCACCTGACGCATACGTTTTTTACCTGCTTTTTGTTTCTCCAATAATTTACGTTTACGAGAAATATCTCCTCCATAACATTTCGCCGTTACGTCTTTGCGCAGGGCTTTGATGGTTTCACGTGCAATCACTTTCGCGCCAATTGCCGCTTGTATTGGAATTTCGAATTGTTGTCTCGGAATTAACTCACGCAATTTGACACAAATGCGTTTTCCTAAATCATACGCATTGCTTCTGTGCACTAAAGCCGATAATGCATCCACTTGTTCGCCATTCAACAGTAAGTCCATTTTAATCAAATCAGACTCTTTATATCCAATTGGATGGTAATCAAACGAAGCATAGCCTCGCGATACCGATTTTAGACGATCATAAAAATCGAAGACAATCTCTGCCAAAGGCATTTCGAACGTAATCTCTACGCGATCTTGTGTCAAATAAACCTGATTTTGCAGTTCACCACGTTTTTCGATACACAAAGTCATGATGGCACCAACATATTCCGTTTTTGTGATGACTTGTGCTTTGATGTACGGTTCTTCAATGCGATCCATTCCGGAAGGATCTGGCAATTCAGAAGGATTATTTACAATGAATGCATCCTCTGGATCTTTTTTCATGTAGGCTTTATATGAAACGTTCGGAACCGTAGTGATAACCGTCATGTTGAATTCACGTTCCAAGCGTTCTTGAATGATTTCCATGTGCAACATTCCTAAGAATCCACAGCGGAATCCAAATCCTAAAGCGGCTGATGACTCCGGCTCAAAGACCAAAGAAGAATCGTTCAATTGCAGTTTTTCCATGGAATAACGCAATTCTTCATAGTCTTCCGTGTCCACTGGATAAATTCCCGCGAATACCATTGGTTTGACGTCCTCGAATCCTTTGATAGCGACTTCACATGGATTTTCGGTTGACGTAATGGTGTCTCCAACTTTTACTTCGTTCGCCTGCTTGATTCCTGAAATAATGTATCCAACATCCCCTGCTCGCACCTCATTTCGAGGAGAAAGGTCCATTTTTAAAATTCCGATTTCATCCGCGTTGTAATCACGTCCTGTATTCAAAAAACGAACTTTTTGTCCTTTTTTAATGACTCCGTTTTTCACACGGTAATAAGCGATGATTCCTCTAAATGGATTAAATACTGAATCAAAAATCATTGCTTGAAGTGGTGCCGCCTCATCTCCTTTCGGAGCCGGAATACGGTTTACCACGGCTGCTAAAATCGCATCAACTCCCAGTCCTGTTTTACCAGAAGCAGGAATAATGTCCTCGTAATCACAACCAATTAATTCCACAATCTGATCTGAAACTTCTTCCGGCATTGCGCCAGGTAAATCCATTTTATTTAAGATGGGGATGATTTCTAAATCGTGCTCCAAAGCAAGGTATAAATTAGAAATCGTTTGCGCCTCGATGCCTTGTGATGCATCCACAATCAACAATGCTCCTTCACAGGCAGCAATGGAACGAGAAACCTCATATGAAAAGTCAACGTGTCCCGGGGTGTCAATTAAGTTTAAAATATAGTCTTTGCCTTCAAACTTATAACTCATTTGAATGGCATGACTTTTAATGGTAATTCCGCGCTCTCGCTCGAGGTCCATGTCATCAAGCGCTTGCGCTTGCATGTCCCGGTCTGAAATGGTCCCGGTTGTTTGTAGTAGTCGATCCGCGAGTGTACTTTTTCCGTGGTCGATGTGTGCAATAATGCAAAAATTTCGAATGTGATTCATAGCAGCAGCAAAAATACGACTTTCTGTAAGATTTTCAGTCGAAAAACCTGACTATAAATACGGCAAGAATTATTTAAGGATCACAGCCACTACCATCAATAAAATAGTGAGAACGTAGAATGATAAAACGATGATGGTTAATATTCCGATGAAACGAAACAAGGACTTCAAATTTTCGAAACCTAATTCCAGGGAGTTGCTTTCGGATTCAGAAAGTGCTGTCTGAATGGATGTTGCGAAACGATAGAGGTAAATTGTAGGAAAAAAATACAAAACAGCCATCAAGAGATACAATACACCAACGATCGGAGGCATAAATTGAGCGGCCTCGGAATTAGACGATGTCATTGGGATGATTGAGAATAGGAATAAAACTCCTACCAATGCAATAATTCCTAATCCAACAAAAGAAACGATGGCAAGAAACCGTGCCCATTTGGCTGATTCCATTAAAAACTCTTTGCTGTTTTCTGATATTTCCAAGCTTGTATTTACGGTATTACTTTCCATGGTTTTTTCGTTTTAGTTTTTTTAAAACTACTAAAAAATCCAATTACTTACTTTTTCTGTAAAATCGTTCGATGGAAATTTCTTTATCGAGTGGTGTTCCTTCCAACATACATTCACTCAATTCGCGGGATAAAGTCGGTGCCATGAGATAACCTTTTGTGCCTAGGCCGTTAAAGAGATAGATGTTTTTATAGTGCTGGTGTTCCCCAAGAATAGGGCGACGATCGAGTACTGTTGGACGAATGCCCACTTGTTGATCGATGATTTCATAGTCGTAATTTCCCAAAACGCTGAGGTGATTGACCAATTCGTTTTTCGCTTCTTCCGTTGGTGTTAAGTCTGGATTATCCCATTCATAAGTCGCGCCAATTCGAAACACCTGGTCACCCAAAGGTAACACGAAACATTTTCGATTGAGCGATTCATTTTCGGGAATTTCATTGGAACGAATGCGCAGCGTTTGTCCTTTCGTTTGTTGAATTGGCAACTCTGAAAAAAAGGGTGTATTCATTTGTTCATACCCCACACAAAATACAACTTTATCGTAGTTCACTCCTTTGTATGATAAATGCTCAGCATCAAATTGTGCTGCATCGAACGACTCCTTCAACAACATGTTTTGATCAAAAAATTGGTTCAAATTAGCATGGTAGAACGCATGTGCATCAATCCAAAAAGCTGCGTTTACGCGTCCACTTCCAAATGGATTGTCCGCCTGTGAATAAGCCTCGTCTTCCGGAGTTATGGGTGTTAAATATTCCTGGAATTCGGGAAGCCTCTCCCTTTCCAACCAATAATTTCGTTCTTGTTCTGACGAGAGCATCCTACGTATGACCAATGGATGGAAAAGAGGCTGTTGGAGCAGTTCTTCCATTTCGAGGTAAAACGCTTTCGCTTCTTTCACAAATTCATCCAAACGCCAAGACTTGTTCATTCTTCTAAAGACCATTGGATTCATCATTCCTGCCGCGATTGCTGTGGAGTGATTTTCCCCTCGATCAATCAATTGTACCGCATGTCCTTTTTTTAACAATTGTCGAGCTAAACAGGTCCCCGAAAGACCTGCACCAATAATAAGAATGTTATTTTTTGTCATTTTGCAATAGCGAAGCTAAGCAAACTTATTCGAAGATTTGGGTGGCGGCTTAGTAATAATTGTGCCATTGCTTCCAACGTAGCTCCTGTTGTGACGACATCATCGACAATGGCAACGTGTGTGTAACTTAGAAGTTCATTCATTAAACTGAATTGCTCCATGGCATTGTCCCAGCGCAAGAAACGGTTTCTTCTTGTTTGACTTCCATTATGGGATGTTTTTTGCACGACATTCAACAAGATGGGCACATTCAATATTTGAGCAATTCCCTCAGCCAATAACTCACTTTGATTATAGCCCCGAGTAAAGCGTTTTTTGGGATGAATGGGCACGGGGATTAGTGCTTGAATGTCCTTGTATTTTTCGCTTTGCAGCATGACTTTCCCCATTTTCTCTCCACAGTATTTTCCGAGTGATGCTTTAAAATCATATTTCAATGCATGTAGCATTTCTTGAATTGGTTTCTCCTTTTCGAAATAATAGAGCGAAAAGGTTTCGTTTAGTGGTAAGCGCCCCCAAAACAACTTGTCCATGGAACTCGGTTCCGCGTATGACTCAAAATATGTGCGCTGCAATTTTTCCCAACAAAACACGCAAATATACTTTTCGAATCTCGATAATTCCACCTGGCATTGCAAACATGTATGAGGGAAAATAAGATGCGTGATGCCATCAAAATAATGGGTAGATTTTTCGAAATATTTTTCTATTCTTTTGTCCATGTTGCCTTTTGCATATATGAACATTAACGTGTTAAAAAACTCATGAATTGTTTTCTGGAAAAAATTATTTTCCGCCTTAAATTTATAGGACTTAATCACATAAGGAAATTATTTCATTTTATCGGATTTTTTTTCATGAATAGTTATCCATGACTGTTAAAAATCGATGTGAATATCTTTCCAATTGGTGTTGAAAATTGCTGAAGGGTTTGTTGGTGAAAGGATTGTGATTTTCGGTGTTAATAACATCGCGGAAATGTTAATTTCTTTAGTTGATTTAAGAAAGTTTTTTGACAATTTTTGTAGTCTCAAGTTTTGCCAGTGTTAAGTCAAAATGACGAAACATTTAAGGCAATTGGGTAACACAAAACATTTACAGGACTAGTATCACAAGTTTCCAGCAAACTTGCCATGTGCTTTCCCCCTAAATGAACGATAAATTTTAAGCCGCTTATGACAACATCTTTACGTGAACCTATTCTTGAAGAAAATAAAAGTCGATTTGTATTATTTCCAATTCAGCACGATGATATTTGGAGTTTTTACAAAAAGGCTGAGGCTAGTTTTTGGACAGCTGAGGAGATTGATCTATCTCCAGATCAAATTGATTGGGAGAATAAATTGAATGATGACGAGCGTCATTTCATCAAACATGTCCTTGCCTTTTTCGCCGCGTCAGATGGTATCGTAAACGAAAACCTTGCAGAAAACTTTTTGTCAGAAGTTCAATACACAGAAGCGAAGTTTTTCTATGGGAATCAAGTGGCGATGGAAAACATCCACTCGGAAACATACTCGTTGTTAATTGACACCTACATCAAAGATTCTGCTGAAAAAAATCACTTGTTCAATGCCATTGAAACTTTGGATTGTGTGAAAAGAAAAGCGGATTGGGCTCTTCGTTGGATCGACAAAGGATCATTCGCTGAGCGCCTTGTTGCTTTTGCCGCGGTAGAAGGAATCTTTTTCTCTGGGTCGTTTTGTTCCATTTTCTGGTTGAAAAAACGTGGGCTAATGCCCGGTCTATCTTTCTCGAACGAGTTGATTTCTCGCGACGAAGGATTGCACTGTGATTTCGCCTGTTTGCTTTACAACAACCATTTGGTAAATAAGCTCTCGAAAGATCAAGTTCGCGAAATCATCATGGATGCTGTAGAAATTGAGAAGGAATTTGTAACAGATGCCATTCCAGTTAAGTTGATTGGAATGAACAGTGACCTCATGCAACAATACATTGAATTTGTGGCTGATCGATTATTGGTTGAGTTAGGGAACGAACGTGTGTATAATACATCGAATCCTTTCGATTTCATGGAAATGATTTCGATTCAAGGAAAAACCAACTTCTTTGAGAAACGTGTTGGTGAATACCAAAAAGCAGGAGTATTAGCGGGTAAAGAAAACCAGACATTCAGTTTGGACGAAGAATTTTAATTATATAATTACGGAATTACAATGTACGTAGTAAAAAGAGACGGAAGAAAAGAAGCTGTGAAATTTGATAAAATCACAGCGCGCATTGTTAAAATGTGTTACGGATTAGATCCATTAGTATCGCCAGAAGCGGTAGCAATGAAGGTAATCGAAGGTATCTACGATGGTGTGTCCACATCTGATTTAGACAACCTAGCGGCAGAAGTTGCAGCAGCAAAAACGATTGATCACCCAGATTATGCGTTATTGGCTTCTCGCATTGCTGTGTCAAACTTGCACAAGGAAACGAAAAAAACGTTTTCAGAAGTGATCGAAGATCTTCACTTGTACATTGATCCAAAAACAAATCAAAATGCATCGTTAGTTGCTGATGACGTATATGCGATCATTCAAGAAAATAAAGAGGCTTTAGATTCGAGCATTATCTATGACCGTGATTTCCGTTATGATTATTTCGGATTTAAGACATTGACACGCTCATACTTGATGCGCTTAAATGGTAAAATCGCTGAGCGTCCACAACAAATGTTAATGCGTGTAGCAGTGGGTATCCACAAACAGGACATCGCGTCTGCCATCAAAACATATAACTTGATGTCAGAAGGATGGTTCACACATGCAACACCAACATTGTTCAATGCCGGAACTCCAAAACCTCAAATGTCATCTTGTTTCTTGTTAACCATGAAAGAAGACAGTATTGAAGGAATTTACGACACATTGAAATCTTGTGCGCAAATTTCACAATCAGCTGGTGGAATTGGTTTAGCTATTCACGATATCCGCGCGACAGGTTCTTATATTAAAGGAACAAATGGTACATCCAATGGAATTGTTCCTATGTTACGTGTGTTCAACGATACCGCTCGCTACGTTGATCAAGGTGGAGGAAAAAGAAAAGGATCCTTCGCGATGTACATTGAACCTTGGCACGCAGACGTATTCGATTTCCTTGATTTGAAAAAGAACCACGGGAAAGAAGAGCAGCGTGCACGCGATTTATTCTACGCATTATGGATTCCAGATTTATTCATGAAACGCGTGAAAGAAAATGGTGACTGGACCTTAATGTGTCCTCACGAATGTCCAGGACTTTCTGATACGCATAGTGCAGAATTCGAAGCATTGTATACCAAATACGAAAAAGCAGGCAAAGGACGTAAAACCATTAAAGCACAAGATTTATGGTTTAAAATCCTAGAATCTCAAATTGAAACTGGAACACCTTACATGTTGTACAAAGATGCCGCAAATGCGAAGTCTAATCAACAAAACTTAGGGACGATTAAATCATCAAATTTGTGTACGGAGATCATTGAGTACACAGCGCCAGATGAGGTAGCAGTTTGTAACCTTGCATCCATTGCATTGCCTAAATATGTAACAGAAGACGGAAACTTCGATCACGATAAATTATTCGAGGTAACTTACCAAGCAACGTTAAACCTGAACCGCATCATTGATGAAAACTTCTATCCTGTAGAAGCTGCGAAAAACTCAAACTTACGTCATCGTCCAATTGGACTTGGTGTGCAAGGGTTAGCTGATGCGTTCATCATGATGGGACTTCCTTTCGAATCTGATGAAGCACGCGCATTAAACCGCGAAGTATTTGAAACGATTTATTTCGCTTCCATGACTGCTTCCAAAGATTTAGCAAAAGTGGAAGGTCCATACGAAACAATTAAAGGTTCTCCTGTATCAAAAGGAGTTTTCCAATTTGACATGTGGGGTGTAACACCAACAAATCGTTGGGAATGGGATATCTTGAAAGAAGAAGTGAAAAAACACGGCGTTCGCAACTCATTGTTATTAGCACCAATGCCAACTGCATCGACTGCACAGATTTTAGGAAATAACGAATGTTTCGAGCCTTACACATCGAACATTTATACCCGTCGAGTTCTTTCAGGAGAGTTTATCATCGTGAACAAACACTTGCTTAAAGACTTAGTTCGCGAAGGATTATGGAACAAAGACATGCGTCAAAAAATCATGACAGCAAACGGATCCATTCAAAACATTAATGAAATTCCTCAACGTTTAAAAGATTTATACAAAACAGCTTGGGAAATTTCTCAAAAAGCCATCATTGATCAAGCAGCTGATCGCGGAGCATACATTTGTCAAAGTCAGTCTTTGAACATCTTCATGGAAAATGCAAACTTTGGGAAATTAACTTCCATGCACTTCTATGGTTGGGAGAAAGGATTGAAAACAGGTATGTATTACCTTAGAACAAAAGCAGCAACAGATGCCATCAAATTTACTGTTGAAAAAACAGTCGTGGAAGAACCAACTGCTAAATCATTGGAAGAACAAGCAGCTGCAATTGCATGCTCCCTTGACAATCCAGACAGTTGTGAAATGTGTTCTGGGTAGAAGCGACTTTAGTCGGTGATAGACAGAACGTAAATTCACGAGCTCGTCTCGCTAAATGTGTTCTGGGTAGAAGCGACTTTAGTCGGTGATAGACAGAATAAACATTTTCGCTCAAAAAACGATTCGAAAAGAAAAAACAAGATGAAAGTCTTTGTGGTAAATAAGCCCCGCCTCTTGCGGGGTTTTTTTATCACTCCATTTTCCAAGAAATGATCTCTTTTTTTCTCTGCGAATTCAAAAAAATAACCCTAATTTTGCACTTTCTTTTACACCTCATGACAGATTTAAAAAACATCAAAAGCGCCTTAATTTCAGTATATTACAAAGATGGGCTGGACGAAATTGTTCGTGAATTACATAAACATAACGTTTCGATCTATTCAACTGGAGGGACATTAGCCTTCATTCAAAATTTGGGAATACCCGTTATTGCCGTGGAAGACTTAACAGGCTTTCCAGAAATTCTAGGAGGACGTGTCAAAACGCTACATCCGACCGTTTTTGGTGGGATTTTAAATCGACGTGCCTTAGCGGAAGACCAAGAAGCGATTGCTAAACACAATATCCCTAGCATAGATTTAGTGATTGTTGATTTGTATCCTTTCGAAGAAACCGTTCAGTCCGGAGCAAGCCATGAAGACATCATTGAAAAAATTGACATCGGTGGTATTTCTTTAATCCGAGCGGCGGCTAAAAATTTCCAGGATGTTGTTATCATTCCATCTGTGAAGCAGTATGCATCATTTTTACAGCTATTACAAGCACAAAATGGGGCCACTTCACTTGCGCAACGTCAACAATTTGCAGGAGAGGCATTTCATGTTTCGTCGCATTACGACACCATGATTCACCAATACTTTCTTCAAAATAATAGTCCTTACTTGAAAGTAAGTATTGAAAAAAGTGAAGCATTGCGCTACGGCGAAAACCCACATCAGAAAGGACAATTCTTTGGTGATTTAGATGCGCTGTTCGACAAATTACACGGCAAAGAACTTTCCTATAATAATTTATTGGACGTTGACGCCGCAGTGAATCTATTACAAGAATTTAAAAACGATGGTCCTACATTTGGGATTTTAAAACACAACAATGCGTGTGGACTAGCAACTCGGCCTACCTTAAAAGAAGCATATGAAGTGGCCTTAGCTGCTGATCCTGTCAGTGCTTTCGGTGGAATTTTAATATCCAATAGATCCATTGATTTGGAGACCGCAACCTTGATTAATGACTTGTTTTGTGAGGTGTTAATTGCACCAGGATACGAGGATGAAGCATTGGCCTTATTAAAAAGCAAAAAGAACCGCATCATTTTGGTTCAAAAAGAAACAGCATTGCCTCAACAACAGGTTCGATCTATCTTGAACGGAGTCTTAGTTCAAGATAGAGATGCAAAAACAGAGACCAAAGAAGATTTAGAAGTGCGCACAACCCTTGCTCCTTCTGAGCAAGAAATTGCCGATTTATTATTTGCGAATAAATTGGTGAAACATACAAAATCGAATACCATCATTTTGGCGAAGAACGGCCAATTATTGGCAAGTGGTACAGGACAAACATCCCGAGTAGATGCCTTGAACCAAGCCATTCACAAAGCAAAAACATTTGGATTCGATTTGAAAGGAGCGGCCATGGCAAGTGATGCATTTTTCCCTTTCCCAGACTGCGTGGAAATTGCTCATTTAGAAGGAATTGATGCGGTCATTCAACCAGGAGGATCCGTTAAGGATGAATTGTCCATTGACTACTGCAATAAACATGGAATGCGCATGGTATTTACCGGCGTGCGCCACTTTAAACATTAACTTTACATATATTTACATTAAATTGTAACCTTTTCACCGATTCTCTCGAAAAAGGAACAACTTAATCACTAGTTGGATTCAACATGGCATTTTTTAGTTTTTTAACGCAAGAAATTGCGATTGACTTAGGGACAGCAAACACACTGATCATTTGGAATGATAAAGTGGTCGTTGACGAGCCGTCTATTGTAGCGAAAGACATTCAAACAGGCAAAGTAGTTGCCATTGGACGAAAGGCGCAACAAATGCACGGTAAAACCCATAAGTTAATCGAAACGGTTCGTCCATTGAAAGATGGAGTAATCGCCGATTTCCAAAGTGCAGAGCAGATGATTCGTGGAATGATCAAAATGATCAATCCAGGAAAAAGTTTGTTCAATCCAACCTTGAGAATGGTTATCTGCATCCCTTCAGGAATTACTGAGGTAGAGAAGCGCGCCGTTCGAGATTCAGCTGAACACGCCGGAGCAAAAGAAGTTTACCTGATTCACGAGCCGATGGCAGCTGCCATTGGAATTGGAATTGATGTGGAAGAACCGATGGGAAATATGATCATCGACATAGGTGGTGGTACTTCGGAAATTGCTGTCATTGCATTGGGAGGAATCGTTTGTGATAAATCCATTCGCATTGCCGGAGATGACTTCACAAGTGACATTGAAGAATACATGCGTCGTCAACACAACATCTTGGTTGGTGAGCGTACAGCAGAGCAAATCAAAATTGAAGTAGGGGCAGCCTTACCTGAGTTAGATAATCCACCAGCAGATTTTGCCGTACGCGGACGAGATTTGATGACTGGTATTCCTAAAGAAATCATGGTTTCTTATGTGGAAGTTGCACATGCATTAGACAAAACCATTTCTAAAATTGAAGAAGCGATTTTAAGTGCATTGGAGTTAACGCCACCTGAACTTTCAGCGGATATCTATAAAACTGGTATTTACTTAGCCGGGGGTGGTTCCATGTTGAGAGGCTTGGATAAGCGTATTTCTGCAAAAACAAAACTTCCTGTACACATTGCCGAAGATCCACTTCGTGCGGTTGCAAGGGGAACAAGTATCGCATTGAAAAATATCGATAAATATCAATTCTTGATTAGAGACTAATCTGCGAATGATCAAACATAAAAAAAGGACGGTAATTACCGTCCTTTTTTTGTTTCACTTGGTTTTTACTTCAGTAAATCCAACGCCAGTTCAATTTCCAGTTGAATTTTGTCTGTCAATATTTTGTGCGCTTCCCCTGTTGCCGGTCCACTATAACCCGTATGAACATGAAGTACCTTTCCGTCTTTACCTAAAATCACCGTTGTTGGAAAACTCATAATCCCATTTAACATGGGAAATTGAGCTGCTGCCACATCCTTCGAGGAAGTTCCCGCTAAAATCAAATCATAGGACATCCCGATTCGTTTTTTGAATGTTATCAATTTTTTACGTTGCTCTTTTGTATTTGTCCCCACTTCATAAGCCAGGGCAACAATTTCCAATCCGCTTTCATGGTAGTTCTGATTTAGTTTTTCCATAAATTGGACTTCATCCAGGCAATTCGGACACCAAGTTCCCATGATTTGAAGAACGACCACCTTCCCCTCATATTCCTTCAATGAAAATGGTTTTCCATTTAATTTTTGCATGTCCTTCGTGATCAATGCCTGATCATTCACTACGTATGTCAAAGATGCTTCATTGCGCAATTGAGCGTTTGGATTTCGAACCGCGATCCATTGAGTCACATAGGAAGGTCCGCTATAAAACGATCCTCTTAATGTATCTGAGTCCAACGTTGCTTCGAAAAGCATTGCCCATGACCCATTAAAGGTCGACATAGAAAAATTCAATCCGGAGCGATTTCCATCGAGGAATCGGTAATCACCAGTTTCGGTTAAAAAAGTCCCTGTGATGCGTGAACCATTCTCAGCTTTAAAGATCCCCACGGCTTGTTCAGCATCTTTGGTTCCAGGTTGAAACGTGACACTCCATATTCCTGTAAACACCTCATCCATTGGTTTCGTTTCCACCATCGATGGGAATCGTTTTTCGACATTCCACGTCAAAGTAAGTGGGATTTTTACGCGCACTTTTTTATTTCGATTCAGCCAATATCCACGTGCGGAAGATTCACCTTCCTCCAAATGCAAGACAAGCACAGCATCCTGAAATGGAAACGCTAAATAAAGACTATCCTTTTTATGAAGGACATCCATCTGCATCTTTTCAGCGCCATTGACAACGCATACGTTTTTGCCTTTTTGACTGACGAGAAGTTGAAACGGAATAGTCAAACGATCATTCATGGCTAGTTGTCCTAGCCACATCCCATCTTTTAAAGCAATTTTCGCCTGAGAAAAGAAGGAACTAAATAATACGATTAAAAGTATGGTATTCTTCATTGCTGGATTTGTTTAAGCTAACGAATTTACGTTAATTCGTATGAATTTAAACAGGGAGTGCAACTTTTTCAAAACGAATGCAGTCAATGAACGTGAGCATGGAGGAAATTACATTAATTAAACAGTGTATTGATGGGAATCCAAAGGCTCAAAAAGCGTTATTTGACATGTTTGCCCCTAAAATGTTTTCCGTTTGTCTTCGTTATATGAAAGACAAGATGCGCGCGGAGGATGTGCTGCAAGATGCGTTGGTCAAAGTTTATTCTAAATTACCAGAATATAAATTTGAAGGCGTATTCGAAGGATGGATTCGACGAATCGTCGTCAATACCTGTCTAGATCAACTTCGAAAAGATCAAAAAACCCTTGGAGAAATTCAAGTGGAAGAAGTCACTTACCGCATCGAACAACATGAATACATTGCTGAGAAATTAATGGCGGACGATTTAATGAAACTCGTTCAAGCCATGCCAGATGGTTATCGAATTGTATTCAATATGTTTGCCATCGAAGGATATTCTCATCAAGAAATCGCAACAGCTTTAGGCATTAGTGAAAGCACCTCTAAATCGCAGTATTTAAGGGCTAGGGCATACTTGAAAGACCGCATAGAAAAAAGATAACATGGAAGAAAAAGATTTCATAAAAGAATTGTTTCAAGAGAAACTAGGCGTCCATGAGGTTCCGGTTAATCCAGAACTTTGGACCTCGGTTTCTTCTTCGCTTTCTACTAGTTCGGCGATAACTAGTAGTGGCTTATCTTTTATTGCTAAATCCATTATCGGTGGACTAAGTGCCGCAGCCGTTATCGGTAGTGTTTGGTTTATCAGTCGCCCTTCCGTTACTCCAGCAAATAAACATGTTACGACATCTAAAAGTGCACATCATTCCGTTCAAACTTCGAATGAAAGCAAAAGAAGTCATTTCCGAACTGATGGTACACCTCACGACGTTCAAAATAGTTTAGCTCATGAGTCGATCCAAGCAGAAGAATTAACAGACAATGGCCCAGCATTTGGTCCAGGGATCCTACACAGCGGTTATGGTAGTGCTTCATGCGGCCCTGACATTTCTTTGAAGAATCGGGAGAATGAGGTCATGCCAATTCTTCCATTACAAACGATGGTTTCTGATCAAAGCATTCATGCGATTTCTGAAAATACCCAGGCTTTACAGGCAGATAAAGTTGACAACGAACCAAGTTCCATAGAACAGGAAGAAACCATCATTTTACCAAACATTTTTACTCCGAATGCGGATGGTAAAAACGATGTGTTCAGCATTGATTTAAGTGCTTTTGAATTCACAGACTATAGTTTAGTCGTTCTTGACATGAACAATCACGTTGTATTTAAAAGCAATAATCCACTTGAAAGTTGGAATGGTAAAACCGTTGATGGAGAACTATGTTTACCTGGAAATTACGTGTATTATTTAACAGGAAAAACCAGCGAAGGAAAAACCATTACTAATTATTCGAACTTGCGAATTCAATATTGAATTTGTTGTCCAATTCAGTTGCTACTTTAGATATTCCTAGGTAAAACAAAACATTCCCTATGGATAGTAATAAATGCGTTACATCATTTTTATCAAACCATGGATGTAAGTTGATTTTCATCAAGAAAAAGAAAGCTGCAGGCAGCATTGCCAAGACTCCTAGTGTAAAATAATGAAATGGCGCTTGGTGTTTTCTGTAAAATACCATTCCTAAAATCCCTGCGCTCAAAATCGTTCCGACAATCGTATTTATTGCGACAGGTAAAAATCCAATATCTGGTTTATGCATCACATTTTTTGTTAAACACAACCAAGTCACTAAGACATAAATCAAGATCATTTTACTCAATGAAATGAATCGATAAGCTTTCATTCTTTTTTGATCATGGACAAACGAAATCATTGCTCGTTCAATAAAATAAACCGATAATATTCCTGTATACCATCCAAATAGTTTCCCGGGTGTTCCCCAGTAATGGTAAAACGCGTGTCCTAGTCCACCAGTAAAGGTGCTTATGCCTAACATGATAAAAAAGGCTAAGAACCAATTGACAAAAGGATTTTTAGCTTGACTTTTCCAAACTTTTATGGCTAGGTAAAAACAGATCAATGCCATCATCGTATCTGTCAAGAACGTATTTGGTTCGAGGATAATGAGATCTCCCCATTTTACGCTCATTTTTTCAAAATCAGACCCGATAATCATACAGCAAAGATAGTGATTTGCTTTTTCATGTACGAAAAGGAGTTCATCACCTTTTTGCATTTATGAAAAATCAACGTCTATTTCATTACCTTTGGTAGATGTCAAAACTACTCTGTTTACTGAATGGCAGCAAGAAAAAAAGTGCTGTCATCTTGGAACTAATTGAACTTTGTCAGTCCACATGGCAGCGTGATTTCACCATTCTTGAATCAACCGTTGAAAAAGAACTGATTTTAATAGCCAAAGAACATGCTTCCAAAGTGGATATTGTCATCGCCATAGGAGGAGATGGAACCTTAAACGAAATCATCAATGGACTGATGGATTCCGGCGTAGAAAAACTCCCAACGGTGGCGATTATCCCAAATGGGACGGGGAATGATTTTTATCAAAGTGCTGGATTCAATTCCTTTAACATCAACAGATTCATGACCGCCATTTCACAGAATAAAACCATTTCCTGTGATGTTGGAAGGATTCAAGCAGATGAAGAAATTCGCTATTTCATGAATGTGGCAGATATCGGTTTTGGTGGAGCGGTGGTGCTTTCATTGAATCAATTTCGAAAACAATTCGGACCCGGATTTTCCTATGGATTAGCTATTTTAAAAACTTTTTTTAGCTATGAGCGTCCAAAGGTTCAGATAAGCTCAGACTCCTTTGAATATCGTGGCGAGTTATTACTTGCCGCAGGATGTAACGGAGCCATTTTTGGAAACGGACTTCACATCCATCCAGGTGCAACGATTCACGATGGTAAATTAAACATGACCATTCTCGGAAAAGTATCCTTATTCGATTACCTGCGCAATGTCCTAAAAGTTAAGAGGGGGAAACGAATCAAACATCCCGAAGCACATTATTTCGAGAGTAATCATTTGCGCTTGAAAACAGATGGAACTATTTTACACGCCGAAACAGATGGTGAATACTTGAGTGGCTCATGTTTCGAAATTTCCATACTCCCAAAAAGAATTAACATTCTTCCATATTAAATCCAGTGTAATGTTTATTTTTGAGTCCATATGTTAGGCACTGTAATCATTACTGCTGGTGGAATTGGGAAACGCATGGGGGGAAATTTACCCAAACAATTTCTATCCCTTCATGGCAAACCTATTTTACTCCATAGTTTGGAGAAATTTCACCACTACGATCCAAAACTACAACTCATTGTGACCTTGCCAAGTGATTGGTTGGGTTATTGGCAAGAGCTGTTGCAGACCCACCAATGTGATATTCCGCATGAAGTGGTTGTCGGTGGAGAAGAACGATTTCATTCCATTCAATTGGCGCTTGACTCCTGCAAAGGATCCTTCATTGCTGTTCACGACGGCGTGCGTCCATTAGTCAGTGAGCAAACTATTGAACGCTGTTTTACTGCGTTACTTCATGCTAAAAGTGTGGTTCCCGTATTGGCGTTAAAAGACTCCTTGCGAGCGGTACATTCCGACGGATCAAAAATGGTCAATCGAAGTGAATTCAAATTAGTCCATACTCCACAATGTTTTGATGCAGAAACGTTAAAAAAAGCCTATCAAACAAGCTATCATTCAGGAATGACCGATGACGCCAGTGTCGTGGAGGCCTTGGGTATCCAAGCATTTCTTGTGGATAGTAATGAAGAGAATATTAAAATTACCACAAACAGCGACCTATTGATCGCGGACGCATACATGCAACAAATGAACTCAAAATGATTATTCCGCCAAACGTATCCAAAGGTGATTTAATTTACATAACTGCACCAGCAAAAGCCACGGATGTCGCTTCCGTTTCCTATACGAAGTCCTTTCTAGAATCGCACGGATTTCGGGTTTTATTAAGTGAACATTGCTTAGGCTCGTACCGATATTTTTCCGGAACAGATGAAGAACGTACTGCTGACATGCAGTTTGGGATCGACCATCCAGAAGTGAAAGCCATTTTGTGCGCACGTGGTGGTTATGGCTGTGTGCGAATTGTAGATCAAATCAATTGGGCAAACATGTTACGTGAACCACGTTGGTTGATTGGTTTTAGTGACATCACCGTATTTCATCACCGGTTAATGAAGCTCGGAGTGCAAAGTATTCACGGTTCGATGCCTTTGAACTTTGAGAAGAATACGCCCGAAGCTTTAGAAACCATGCTCGCGCTTCTTCAAGGAGAAAAACCTGTCATCCAGTGCGAAGCAAATCCAGCGAATCAGCTTGGTTCGGCCGAGGGGATATTAATGGGTGGAAATTTAAGTATTGTATTTAGTCTGTTAGGCACAGATGACGCCTTACAATTTGATGGCGGAATTTTATTTCTGGAGGATTTGGCCGAACAATTGTATCACCTTGACCGTATGTTTTTCGCCTTAAAAAAAGCGGGAGCCCTTTCGAAAATTAAGGGATTAATGATTGGCGGAATGACTGATTTAGAGGACACCGATAATCCAACTGGATTAACGATTGATGAAATTGTTTCCTATCATTTCAAGTATTCCAAGATTCCGATTTGCTATGATTTTCCGATTGGGCATTTTGAAGATAATCGATCCGTCATCGTAGGGGCGGAAGTAAAATTAAACGTTCACGAAACAGGGGCTTCTCTATCTTATCTAAATTCATTCTAAATAAAAACAAAATTCCCATTTTCTTGTTAGTTAGAAGTAAATTTGCAGCACATTAATGGTTAACAATTATGAGTAACTCAGTATTATTTAAATCATCCATCGCCAAGAAATACTTCATGGCTTTGACGGGACTGTTCTTATGTACATTCCTCATCGGTCACCTTCTCGGAAACCTTCAACTTATATTTAAGACAGGAGAAGAAGGGCGACGTGCATTCAATGAATATGCTTACTTCATGGGGCATAATTTATTCATCAAAGTGCTATCGTATACCACGTATATCGCGATCATCATCCACGCAGTGGATGGCATCATGTTGACGATTCAAAATAAAAAAGCGCGTCCGGTGAATTACGCTTACAATAATCCAAAAGCAAATTCAAGTACTGCCTCCAGAAACATGGCGATTTTAGGAACCTTGATTTTGGTTTTCTTGGCAACGCACATGGCGAATTTCTGGTGGAAAGCAAAAATCACGGAAGAAATTCCAATGCATTCATTGGTAAAAACGGTTGACTATCCAGTTGGACAAAACCCAGCTACTGGTGAAATGATTACCAAACCAATTGAGGTGACTCATTACTTGAATACAAATGGAACATACCAACAATTCAAAGTAAAGGATCCAAGCACTGGTCAAGAACAAAAATTGTTTGAGATTAAAAACAAACATGAATTTTACGACATTACTTCCGGTGTGAAAATTGGAGAAGGATACAAAGATTTGCACACGGTTGTTATGACATTCTTTAGCAAAGAAAATTCAAGTGCACTGTTCGGAGTTATTTTTTATGTGATTTCGATGTTGGTTTTAGGTTACCACTTGTGGCATGGATTTGCTTCTGCATTTCAATCACTCGGATTAAACCACCCATTGTATACGCCGATTATTAAGAAAATTGGGATGGCCTTCAGTATTGTCGTGCCTTTCTTGTTCGCAATTATTCCCGTTATTATTTACATGAACCATTAGGAAAAACAGGATTATGTCAAAATTAAACTCAAGAATTCCAGAAGGACCAATTGCTGATAAGTGGACTAACCACAAAAATCACATGAAATTGGTTGCTCCAAACAACCGTCCAAAAATTGACGTCATTGTCGTTGGAACAGGATTAGCCGGAGCGTCGGCTGCAGCATCTCTAGGTGAGATGGGATATAACGTTAAAGCATTCTGTTTTCAAGATTCTCCTCGTCGTGCGCACTCCATTGCGGCACAGGGAGGTATAAATGCGGCGAAAAATTATCAAAACGATGGTGACTCCGTTTACCGTTTGTTTTACGATACCATTAAAGGAGGAGACTATCGTGCGCGTGAAGCAAATGTGCATCGTTTAGCGGAAGTTTCCGGAAACATCATCGACCAATGTGTCGCGCAAGGTGTTCCTTTTGCACGTGAATATGGTGGCTTGTTAGATAACCGCTCTTTTGGTGGAACACAAGTTCAACGTACATTTTACGCTGCTGGACAAACAGGACAACAATTGTTATTAGGTGCATATTCAGCATTATCTCGTCAAATTGGATTAGGTCGTGTGAAAATGTACCACCGTCACGAAATGATGGATTTGGTTAAAATTGACGGTAAAGCACGTGGAATCATTGCCCGTAACTTAGTAACAGGAGAAATCGAGCGTCATTCTGCTCATGCTGTGATTATTGCATCAGGTGGATATGGAAATGTGTATTTCTTGTCAACCAACGCTATGGGAAGTAACGTTTCAGCCGCATGGAAAGTGCACAAAAGAGGCGCGTTGTTCGCGAACCCTTGTTACGTTCAAATTCACCCTACCTGCGTACCTGTCCATGGAACAAATCAATCCAAATTAACGTTAATGTCGGAGTCCTTAAGAAACTCCGGACGTATTTGGGTTCCGAAGAAAAAAGAAGATGCAGAAGCCATTCGTGCTGGTAAATTAAAACCTACACAAATCGCAGAAGAAGATAGAGATTACTACTTGGAAAGAAGGTATCCTGCTTTTGGGAACTTAGTTCCACGTGACGTGGCATCACGTGCGGCGAAAGAGCGTTGTGATGCTGGATACGGAATTGAAGCAAATGATACCAATGAAGGTGTTTATTTGGATTTCGCTTCTGAAATTAAAAGCAAAGGAAAACAAGCCGCTTATGCTTTGGGGGATCATAATCCAACCGAAGAGCGCATGATTGAGCTTGGTAAAAAATGGATCGAAGAGAAATACGGGAATTTATTCCAGATGTATCAAAAGATTACGGATGATAATCCGTATGAAACACCGATGAAAATTTATCCAGCTGTTCACTACACAATGGGTGGTGTGTGGGTAGATTACAACCTACAAAGTACAATTGAGGGATGTTTTGTGACTGGAGAGGCAAACTTCTCTGACCACGGAGCGAATCGTCTTGGAGCTTCTGCCTTAATGCAAGGATTAGCGGACGGATACTTCGTAGTTCCTTATACTGTTTCCGATTACTTAGCAAATGAGATTCGCACAGGTAAAATTTCTACAGATGCCCCAGAATTTGAGGCTGCCGAAAACGAAGTGAAAGAATCCATTCAGAAATTCTTAAACAACAACGGAAGCAAATCTGTTGACTTCTTCCACAAACGATTGGGTTTAATCATGTGGAACAAAGTTGGAATGGCTAGAAATGAGCAAGGCTTAAAAGAAGCCATCGAAGAAATTGCTGAATTGCGCGAAGAATTCTATAAAGATGTTTACGTGCCAGGAAACGCTGATGAAATGAATCCAGAATTGGAGAAAGTAATGCGTGTGGCCGATCTTCTTGAATTAGGTCAATTGATGGCAGTTGATGCGTTACATCGTAAAGAATCGTGTGGTGGACATTTCCGTGAAGAATACCAAGATGCTGAAGGGGAAACCTTACGTGATGATGAAAACTTCAAATATGTAGGCGCTTGGGAATACAACGGAGGTGATGCAAAAAATGCAACCCTTCATAAAGAAGACTTGAATTACGAGTTTATTAAAATTGCAGCAAGAAATTACAAATAATTAAGAAAGAGATTATGGCTTCTAAGTTCATTAATATCACATTGAAAATCTGGAGACAGAGAAATACCAATGCCAAAGGTGCATTAGAAACGTACGCATTAAACAACGTTTCTACGGATAGCTCTTTCTTAGAGATGTTGGATCAATTGAATGAGCAATTGATTAACGAGAAAAAAGATCCAATTGCGTTTGATCACGATTGTCGTGAGGGAATTTGTGGAATGTGTTCATTGTACATCAATGGACGTGCTCACGGTCCAGATACGGGTACGACTACATGTCAATTGCATATGCGTATGTTTAAGGATGGCGATACCATTTACGTAGAGCCATGGAGATCGCGTGCTTTTCCAATCATCAAAGATTTAATGGTTGATCGAAGTGCATTCGACCGTATTCAACAAGCGGGTGGATTTGTTTCGGTAAATACCTCTGGTCGCACGATGGATGCAAATGCGATTCCTATTCCAAAAGCTGACGCCGACAAAGCATTCGAAGCTGCTGCTTGTATTGGTTGTGGAGCATGTGTTGCTACATGTAAAAATGGTTCAGCTATGTTATTTGTTGGAGCGAAAGTTTCTCAATATGCTTTGTTACCGCAAGGAAAAGTAGAGGCAACTGACCGAGTTTTGAATATGGTTCGTCAAATGGATGAAGAAGGATTCGGAAATTGTACAAATACTGGGGCTTGTGAAGTGGAATGTCCAAAAGGAATTTCTATTGAAAACATTGCTCGTATGAATCGAGAATTCCTAAAAGGAGCATTAACGAAATCTTAGAAGTAAGATTTTCCTAAAAATAGAAACAGGCTTTTGAAGCCTGTTTTTTTTTGCTTATAATTTGAATCAAAAAAATGTCCACCTTTTGAGTGGACATTCAAATCATAAAATGATTTATTATTTTAATTGTTGATTTTCTTTTTTGTACCAACCTACATTTTCGCTTACATTCACTGGTACATTCGCTTTCGCGCTTAACTTGCGTTGCGTATTCATCCAGTATCCGAATCCGAAGAATCCTAAAAGGATCAACATCGTATTAAAGTAATTTCCTACCAATTCGAAGAAACCAAAAGACCATTGAAAAAGGTCACCAATTGCGTAAATAATTTCTGTTGTCGTCATGTTATTGAACTTTGATGAACAAATGTATAATAAAAATCAACGCAATACTAGCATCTGTCTAAATTTCTCCCATTAATTGCAGGGTTTCACGGGCTGCAGCTTGTTCAGCTTCCTTCTTTGAAAAACCTTTTCCTCGTCCGTATTCTGTTCGATTGACAAAAACGGCCATCTCATAATTCCACTGTCCGTTGACGTGCGTCTCACTCACTAAATCAAAATCTAAAGGTAATTTTTTCTTTTGGCACCAAATAAACAACTTTGACTTAAAATCGAGTTCCTCCGACAATAACTGACTAAAGTTTAAATGATTACGAAAAACGTGTTTGATTAATGTCGCTTTAGTTTTCTCAAATCCGCCATCCAAATAAATGGCTCCAATGATGGCTTCGAAGGCGTTTCCTTCCAGCGTAGCAAGATTTATACTGCGTGCTTGATTATAAATCAACATGCTGCGAATGTTCATTTTTTCACCGATTGCAGCCAAGGACTTTCGGTTTACAATGCGCGATTTTAATTTGGTTAAATATCCTTCGTCATCATCTGGATATTTCGTATATAAATACTCAGCAACGACGGCATCTAAAATGGAATCACCAAGGAATTCCAATCGTTCATTTGCGAAATCGTGTTTATCCTCCGGTAAAAAAGATTTATGGGTTAAGGCTCTCGTGAAATAAGCAACATTGATAGGCTTATACCCAAATTGTTTGAGTATGAACCGAATGATTTTTAATTCATCCTCTGTTCTTTTCGTGGAAAACAAAGGAAGTTTCAGAGCGCTTATGAATTAAATTTTTTGACAATGATACTCGTGTTATGTCCACCAAAGCCAAACGTATTGGACAAGGCGATATTCACGGTACGTTTTTGAGGAGTATTGAATGTGAAATTCAACTTTGGATCTAACTCCGGATCGTCTGTAAAATGGTTAATCGTTGGCGGAACGATATCGTGTTTCACCGACATCACACAAGCCACTGCTTCAATGGCGCCAGCAGCACCTAAAAGGTGGCCAGTCATCGATTTTGTGGAACTAATGTTCAACTTGTAGGCGTGTTCACCGAAAACAGCTTGAATCGCTTTAACCTCAGCGATATCCCCCAATGGAGTCGATGTTCCGTGTACATTTACGTAATCGATTTGGTCTGGGGTAATTTCCGCGTCCTCCAATGCAGCAAGCATTGTATTGCGAGCACCAAGACCATCTGGATGTGGGGCTGTCATGTGATATGCATCACCAGACATTCCACCGCCAATTACCTCGGCGTAAATTTTAGCGCCGCGTTTAATTGCGTGCTCGTATTCTTCGAGAATCAATGCCCCTGATCCTTCTCCCAATACAAACCCATCGCGATCTAAATCGAATGGTCGGGAAGCCGTTTCTGGCGAATCGTTTCTCGTGGACAACGCTTTTAATGCATTAAATCCACCCATTCCCATTTCGTTTACACCTGCTTCTGATCCACCTGTTACGATAGCATCCGCTTTACCTAAACGAATCAAGTTAAAGGCATCAATAATGGCATTTGTTGCCGAAGCACAAGCAGAAACGCACACATAATTCGGGCCACGCAATCCATACTTGATGGAAATGTGTCCAGCGGCGATATCTGCAATCATTTTCGGAATAAAGAAGGGATTGAAACGAGGCGTTCCATCTCCAGCGAAGAATTCGCGTGCTTCCTCTTGAAATGTTTTAAGTCCACCGACTCCCGATCCCCAAATCACACCAATACGGTCACAATTTGGATTAGACTCCATCAATGCAGAGTCTGCCATAGCTTCCGTTGCGGTAACTATGGCATACTGCGAAAATTGATCGAGTTTTCGGGCTTCTTTTTTGTCAATGTGATCTTCTACATTGAACCCTTTCAACTCACAGGCAAATTGAGTTTTGAACAAGGACGCATCAAATTGCTGAATGGGAGCAGCACCGCTTTTCCCTGCAAGTAATCCGTCCCAATACTCTTGCAAATTATTACCGATTGGTGTCAATGCACCAAGGCCAGTTACGACTACTCGTTTTAATTGCATGCCTATTTAAATTGGATTCAGTAAAAATTAATTCACATTGCTTTCGATATAAGCAACAGCGTCTCCAACAGTTTGGATACCTTCTGCTTTATCGTCTGGAATGGAAATATTGAATTGCTTCTCGAATTCCATGATTAACTCTACGGTATCCAATGAATCGGCACCTAAGTCATTTGTGAAGCTCGCTTCGTTTGTAACTTCACTTTCTTCAACATTCAGTTTATCAACGATGATCGCGATAACTTTAGCTTTGATTTCAGACATCTTTTCTTAATTTAAAGGTTTCAGCCTGCAAAGAAAAAAACAAACATCCAATTAACAAAACTTAATTGGTAATATTTATCAACTTAACATTCTTGAATACACGTGAATCCCAACAGATGTGTAACTTTGCGCTTAGAATGAAATTTCAACGAATCGCCCTATTTATTTCCGGAAAAGGCAGTAATGCCCGAAATATCATGCGTTATTTCCAAAATCACCCTGATATTTCCGTGTCTCTTGTGCTATCGACAGTGGAAAACACAGAGATGCATCAACTTTGTCTAGAACGTGGTATCGCATTTGAACAATCTGGAACTTTCGATTCGGAAACGTATTTAAGCATTTGTCGCACGCATCAGATTGACTGGGTAATTCTCGCTGGCTTTCTGAAGAAGATTCCTGCTGCATTTGTCGGAGCTTATCCCAATCGGGTGATTAATATTCATCCCGCTCTTCTTCCAAACTTTGGTGGAAAAGGAATGTATGGTGCTCATGTGCACAAAGCCGTTGCTGAAGCAAGGATGCCTTTCTCAGGAATTAGCATTCATTTCGTGAATGAGGAATTTGACAAAGGAAAATTATTGGCCCAGTTTGCTGTGGCTTTGCCTCATCTTGCGTCCGCTGAACGAATTGAGCAAGAAGTTCGCTACTTGGAAATCAAGCATTTTCCAACCGTTATAGAACAGGTTATTCGAACTACCGTTACTGAATAGCATTTTCCAAATGCACTCCGAATAAGTAACAGTCCTCAAATGAATTGTACAACGGTGCTGGTGCAATGCGAATAACATTGGGCTCTCTCCAATCGGCAATAACTCCTAAATCAGATAAGGCATCAAATAATTTTCGTCCTTGCCCTTTTGCCATGATTGAAAGTTGTGCGCCTCGACGGTTTTTATCGGCTGGAGTAATGACCTCAAACGTGCACTTTTCCGCATTTCGCTTGGAAATTTCAGCAATGACAAATTCCAAATAAGCGGTCATTAGGTCTCTTTTTGCGCCAATTCGGTCCATTCCTGCTTGTTCAAACAATTCCAATGAAGCCAAATGAACAGCCATCCCTAAAACTGGCGCATTGCTTAATTGCCATCCTTCGGCTCCCGGAAGTGGATCAAATCCTGGTTTCATTAAAAACCGCTCTTCCTTGTTATGACCCCACCAACCGGCAAATCTTGGAAGGTTCTTGTTGTGTGCGTGTTTTTCATGGACAAACATTCCAGAAACTCCTCCTGGGGAAGAGTTTAAATACTTATAACCGCACCAAGCGGCAAAGTCTACCTGCCAATCGTGTAATTTTAAATTGATGTTTCCAGCAGCATGTGCCAAATCAAATCCAACATATGCGCCAACCTTATGTCCTTCTTCGGTAATTCTTGGCAAATCAAAATATTGTCCAGTGTAATAATTCACCCCGCCAATCATCACCAATGCCAATTCATCACCCACTTCTTGTATTTTCGCACAGATGTCGTCTTCATGAATTAATTGTTCGCCTTCTCTTGGTGAAATTTCCACCAAATGATCCATGCTCAATCCATGCATTTTCAATTGAGATTCCAAGGCGTATTGATCACTCGGGAAAGCTTTGGCTTCACATAAAATCTTTGTTCGTTTTCCTTCCGGACGATAGAAGGATGCCATCAACAAATGTAAATTCGTTGTTAAGGAGTGTGTCACTACCACTTCAATTGGCAAAGCTCCGACCACGTTGGCTGCCATATTTGTCAACTGCTCATGGTAGGAAAACCAAGGTCTTCTCGATAGGAAATGTCCTTCCACTCCGAATTTCGCCCAATCAGCTAATTCCTCCTGTAAATAAACAGTTGCCTTTTTTGGTTGTAATCCAAGGGAGTTCCCAGTAAAGTAAATTGGGTTCTCACTATGAAAAGTTGGGAACAAAAATTCATCGCGGAATGCGCGAAGAGGATCTTGTTGATCCATTTTTCGTGCAAATTCCAAGCTATTCTCAAAAACCATATCCATCCTTTATTGTTACTTTTGTAGCACGACAAATATACGCAAGAAATGAAGATCGAACATTCCATCAATCGAAGCACATCTGAAAAACTCTTTCAAGAATCTCAAACTTATTTTCCCGGCGGAGTCAATTCTCCAGTTCGAGCATTTAAATCAGTTGGAGGCACTCCCCTATTTATCGCTAAAGGAAATGGTGCGGAAATTTGGGACGAAGATGGAAATCAATTCTTGGATTTTTGTGGGAGTTGGGGTCCGTTAATCAATGGACACAATCACCCATATGTTTTTCAGTCAATCGTTGAAACTTTACAAAACGGTGCTAGTTTTGGCGCGCCGACCAAAAAGGAAAGTGAATTGGCAAAATTCATTTTAGCGCGCATTCCGTTCATTGATAAATTGCGTTTTTTAAGTTCTGGGACAGAGGCGGTCATGTCAGCTATTCGATTGGCAAGAGGCTATACGAATAAAACGAAAATCGTCAAATTTGATGGTTGTTACCACGGTCATGTCGACGCGCTATTAGTAAAAGCAGGAAGTGGCTTGGTAACCTTTGGCACCTCATCTAGCGCAGGTGTTCCGGAAGCATTTGCCAATGAAACCATTGTCCTTCCCTTAAATGACCTGGAAGCACTGAGTGCTTGTTTCGAAAAACTATCCCACGAAATAGCGTGTGTGATTATCGAACCTATTCCAGCAAATAACGGATTGTTATTACAAGATAAAAGTTTCCTTACGTCGCTACGTGCGATGTGCACTGAATATGGCATTTTGTTGATTTTCGACGAAGTCATTTCCGGATTCCGTGTGGCGTTTGGTGGCGCTGCCGAACATTACAACATTACACCGGATATCGTAACTTATGGAAAAATCATGGGTGGTGGCTTGCCTGTTGGAGCTTATGGAGCGAAGCGTGAAATTATGTCCTTCGTTTCTCCGGATGGACCCGTTTATCAAGCAGGAACGCTCTCTGGAAATCCAGTAGCAATGGCAGCGGGACTCGCACAATTATCACTTTGTGCGCAAGAGAACTTCTATGAAGACTTGGAAAAGAAGACGACTAACTTTGTGAACGACATTAATGACTTTGCAAACGCGCACGCATTACCGGTGGAATTAGTAAGTATTGGTTCCATCTTTTGGTTTTCTTTCAACGGAAAAAAACGCATTGCCGCGGCGGATCAAATCGATGCTGATATGACCTCGTTTAACAAATTGCATCACTTCTTGTTAAATCGAGGAGTGTATTTCGGTCCAAGTGGCTATGAAGTTGGATTCGTTTCAAGTGCACATAGTCCCGAACAGTTATCCTTTGCGGCGTCACAAATCAAAGAGGGATTGAGCGCCATTTACCAATAATGGAGTTTAATACCTAGCTTTACCATATGATTTTAATTACCGGTGCAACAGGTTTAGTGGGTAGTCATTTGTTGATTCAATTGACGCAACAAGGACATCCCTGTAAAGCTTTATACCGAAATCACGATAAAATCAAGGATGTCAAAGCACTTTATCACTATTATTACCCAGAGGAATCAAGTGAAAAATGGGATGGTATTCAATGGGTATACTGCGACCTATTGAATCTAATGGAGCTAGACGAGGCAATGACTGGTGTCGACTATGTATATCACTGTGCGGCATTGGTTTCGTTTTTCAAAGCGGATTTTGAATCATGCATTAAAAACAACCGAATAGCCACAGCAAACATTGTCAATTATTCGCTGAAACATCAAATAAAAAAACTCTGCTACGTGAGTTCAACAGCGGCAATTGGAGTGAATGTAAAAGGTGCAACCAATGAAATGAATAAATGGGAGCCTGGAAATGAAGTTAGCGGATATTCCGTTTCAAAGTTTCTCGCTGAAAAAGAAGTTTGGCGCGGTATCGAAGAGGGATTAAATGCCGTCATGATTAATCCATGTGTCATTTTTGGACCGGGTGATTGGAATAATAGTTCGCTTGCGATTTTTAAAGCAGCAAAAAAAGGCATGCCTTTTTATCCTCCAGGCGCAAATGCAATTGTGGATGTAAGAAATGTGGTAACGGCCATGATTCAATTAACAGAATCAACTATTTCAAAGGAACGGTATTTATGTGTTGGTCCAAATCTTCGTTTCCATGATTTGTTTCAATCTCTTTGCAAAGCACTTGGAAAAAATTCGCCAAAATTCACGGCGCCAAAATTCGTTGCCTTATTTTATGCCTTGATGAATGAATTACTAGGACACATAACAGGTAAGAGAACAGGGGTGAGCATTGAATCTGTTCATTCCGGTTATAAAACCATCACGTATAACCGAGAAAAATTGGATAAAATCGTTTCACAATCCTATTATTCGTTAGATGAAACCATCCACAATGTGATCCAAGGAAGTAAATGCCTAACCGAAAACCGCATACCATGAGTGAGCGATGGATCCGTGTTATTCTGTTGATTTTATACCTGGTCGGAGCCGTAGGAATGTTGCTGCCTTCAACCAGAGGGTGGTTTGTAAAATTATCTGCTTTAAACCTTTTCATTTCGTTTCTAGGACTCATTTTCAGTAGAAAATCCAAACAACTTAGTTTCATCGCTTTCTTGGGAATTGCGTTCGTTATTGGTGTGGCAGTAGAATTAATTGGCGTGCACACATCTTATTTATTCGGTTCGTATTTTTATGGCAATAACCTTGGAATAAAATGGTACGGAATTCCATTAATCATTGGGGCTAATTGGGGAATTATGGTGGTTACTTCAGCTGCTGTTGTTCATCGCTTTGAACTCAATAAGCATGTCGAAGCAATCGTTGCTGCCTTGCTGATGGTACTCTTTGATTATATCTTGGAACCCGTGGCCATGAAATTGGATTATTGGCACTGGAGCAATGGTGTGATTCCTGTTTATAATTTTGTGTGTTGGCTCGTTGTATCTTACGTGTTGCAGCACATTTATCAGCGGATGAAATTACCAGAAGTGAACAAAGTAGCGGAATCCTTGTTTTTAATGATGTTCATCTTTTTTACACTCTTAATGTTGTAGTCATGTATTGGTGGGGACCTTTTGTATTATTAGCCAGTTTTTTAGGTATGGAGTTCATGGCGTGGGCAACGCATAAATTTGTCATGCATGGATTCATGTGGTATTTTCACAAGGATCACCACCAAGAAGAACCCGGATTTTTTGAAAGAAATGATGTGTTCTTTTTGATATATGCCATTCCATCTTGGTTGTGCATCATGTTGGGTATGATGAATCAATTGTACGTTCCCGTTTGGATTGGATTTGGTATTGCGGCTTATGGCTTTACTTATTTTTTAATTCATGATGTGTACATTCACCGACGCTTTAAATGGTTACGAGACATCGATCATCCATATTTCTATGCGATTCGCAAAGCACACAAAATTCACCACAAGCACCTAGGTAAAGAACACAGCGAGAGCTTTGGTATGTTGTTTGTCTCTCCTAAATTTTACCAGGATGCCCGCACTGCCTTCTACCGTAAAAAAGGAAACTGATGAGTGCATACGGATGGGTTATTCTATGTTCGTTTATTGGTCCACTTGCCCTAAGTTTTGATCAAAAGGTTGCTTTTTATAAGTCTTGGCGCTTCCTGTTTCCCAGTATTTTTATTGTCGGCTTAGGATTTATTCTTTGGGATGAAGCCTTTACACAACTTGGTGTTTGGGGCTTTAATCCACGGTATTTGGCTAAGTTGTATATCGGACATCTTCCCATTGAAGAGGTGCTTTTCTTTTTAGTCGTTCCTTATAATTTCATCTTTATCCTGCGTGTAATTCAGGCTTATTTTCCGAAACGGAAAAGTGATGTGACAAAAAAACTGTTCACTTGGATAGTTGGAATCAGCTCCTTGATAATGGTGCTTGTGTATGGCGGGGGGGCATTGTTTTTCTCCAAGATAGACATGGATCATTATTATACGATTTCAGCAGCATTCATGTCATTAATCCTTACATTTTTTACGTTCAAAAAGGCATGGTTTGGGGATTTTGTAATCGCTTATTTAGTCTGTTTAGTGCCTTTTTTTATAGTAAATGGGATTCTAACCGGATCAATTACCGAGGAACCAATCGTCTGGTATTCAGAGCAACACATTATTGGCTGGCGGATGGGGACTATTCCTTTTGAAGATTTGTTCTATAATTACGACCTCTTACTGCCCCTGACTTGGTTGTTTTATTGCTTTGCTAGAAAGGAAGGATAAGCGCTTTTTTTCGCGAAGTGTTTTGTAAGACGAAAAAAAACTTTAAATTTGCCACCCCAAGCAAGGAAAGGAAACTGAAATTGTGAGGAGCAAGAGGACAGCGGTTTTCTTGAAAACAAAATAAGCGAGAGTAGCTCAGTTGGTAGAGCACGACCTTGCCAAGGTCGGGGTCGCGGGTTCGAATCCCGTCTCTCGCTCGTCTATGCTCGAGTGGTGGAATCGGTAGACACGCCGGACTTAAAATCCTGTGCTCATCTGGGCGTGCGGGTTCAAGTCCCGCCTCGAGTACAAAACCCTGACTTTACCGTCAGGGTTTTTTGTTTTTGAAAAACTTGTGAATGGGCTTCCACCTTTCACGAGAAAGTTAAATCCTAAATGGCTTCGGTTATTTAGGATTTTTCGTTTAAAGGGAATACCTCTCGGAATGTTAAATTAATGCGTGAACGACTGACCTTTTTTTGCTGTGGGACTTGGTGCAACCAATTTTCTTGTAAGTCTCCACACATAACGAAGAGCGAGCCGGAAGGGAGTTCAAATCGTCTTTTCAGTGTTTTTATTTTCTTGTGTTTTAAATCGAAATAACGCGCCGCACCGAGACTTAAGGAAGCGATGATTGGTTTTTCACCTAGTTCCTTTTCGTTGTCCGAATGCCATCCCATTTTATCATTTCCATCTCGGTATAAATTCAGTAATACACTGTTGAAACGAACACCTTGTATTACCTCCTGTATTTTGTTTTTTAATTGAATTAATGGTCCTGTCCATGGTTCCGGACGATTCAATTTTCCGGCATATGCATACACACACGTTGCATCTCCATGCCAAGCCGTTTTTCTTGGTTCTAAATATTTTTTACCGAACACGACCACTTCATCTTGCCTCCATGCGATAGCATTCAGTAAGTACGTTTCCATTTTTACCGCTTCTTGCGGAGTTAAAAAATCGCGCATGAACCAACACTCCCCATCTTCGAAGATAAATTTTTCAAATCCTGACGAATCCTGACGATGTTCGCTAAACAAGTCTAACATTGCGCTTACAAATTGGGTGAATTCCTAAAAAATAAACACTTTAAAGTCAGATAAGTTCACTAAAACCAGCCTGAAATGGTTCAAACGAGCGCCAATTGAGCTGCCGTGTTTGACGGTTTTCTTCGTTTCTCCTAAATATTTCTTAACTTCACCCCTTGATTTTTAGAGAAACAATCTATGTGGGGTAAATTTGCAAGTATCATTTTAAGAAATCGATTATACATCATGGCAATTATTGCCTTGCTGACCGTTTTCTTTGGTTACTTTGCCTTCACCGCTTTGAAGGTGGATAATCGGTTGGGAAATACACTTCCAAAAGACAGTCCTGTTCAAATGGACTTCGAAAAATTCAAGCTTGAATTTGGTGAAGATGGCTCAACAATTGTGGTGGCGATTCAAACAGATTCCCTTTATACGAAACGAAATTTCACCAAGTGGAGAGAGTTATCGTATAAAATTTTAAAATATGACGGGGTTGAAAACGTCATTTCTGAAGCCACCTTGTGGGGCTTGAAAAACAACATCAAGGAGCAAAAATTCGAACCGTATCAAATATTTGGAGATCCAAAAACGGCCTTTCAAGAAAAATCCATTGATTCTTTAAAAAAGGAAATTCGCCACAATCCGATTTACCGAGGAATGCTCTATAACGACTCAACGAATGTTTCGTTGTTGTTGATTAGCATGAATGAGAAATGTCTTTCGAATCCCAAAAAATCAAAAGTCGTTTTCGAAATTGAGAAGTTAGCAGCTTCCTATTCTCCTTATTTTGGTAAAGCATATTTCGCAGGACTTCCACACATTCGTGTGGTCATGGGAAAACGCATTGTTAATGAAATGTACATTTTCTTGGCCTTGTCTATCATCGCTTCTTCCCTTTTACTATACCTGTTCTTCCGATCATTCCGTGTGATGATTCAGTGTAACATTGTGGTATTTGTATCGGTGATTTGGGCACTTGGAAGCATTGCGTTAATTGGCTACAAACTCTCCATTATGATGGCTTTAATTCCGCCATTATTGATTGTGATTGGTGTTCCTAACTGTGTATTCTTAATTACGCGCTATCACCAAGAATATGTTCGAACGAACATGAAGACCAAGGCGCTTTACATCATGATTCGTCGCATTGGTTCGGTTACATTCTTAACAAACTTAACCACAGCTGTTGGATTCGTAACGTTTACAAGTTCTGATAAATTAGCGCAATTTGGAATCATTTCGAGCTTGAATATCATGGTGGTGTTCGTGTTGTCACTCTGCATTATTCCGATCATGGCGTCTTATTCGAAACCGCCTAAACCACGTCATTTGAAACACCTTTATCGTGTTTATTCGAAAGGATTCTTGGAATATGTTGTCATCATCGTGACGAAATACCGGACATGGGTATACGTTGCTTCTGTCGCTCTCGTTGGAATCGGTATTTACGGAATGACGAAGATCATCGCGACTGGAAATATTACCGGAGACATTCCAGATGAAGATCAAATTTTAATTGACTTGAAGTTTATCGAAAAGAACTTTGGTGGATCTATTCCGTTTGAAGTAACGGTAAACTACAAGCAAAAGGCACGTTTGTTTTCCCAAAAAACGTTAGAAAAAGTGGAGGAAATTCAACAAACCTTTGCGAAAGACACATTGTTCTCGAAGAGTTTATCTTATGTTGACTTCTTGAAATCCATCAACATGAGTTACCATGGAAATAACCCGGAATTTTACCGAATGATTTCCAATAGAGACAAGCTTCGACTAAAACGTTACTTTGATAAATTTGATGTCAGCAGTTTAAATGGTGGTAATATTTCACTGAAAAACCTCATCGATACCACAAATACCACCTTGCGTATCCGTATGCAGATGAGAGAGCTAGGCTCGTACAAAGTTTCTGATAAAGTGGATGTTCTTCGTGCTAAAGTCGATAGCATTCTCAATCCGGAGAAAAAAGACTTCGAACGTTTGTATACGAAATACATCAAAGGAGATAAATCAGCAGCAGACTCCTTGGTATTTAATTATTCCAGTATTTATAACAACGTCACCTCACTCCTTTCCAAAGGCAATAATCAATTGCAAATGTCCTTTGATTTAGACCCAGAAAACCTTCGTCCTTATTTGACAAAAGCGAAATTTAAAGATGTGTTGCGCACCGCTATTGACCAAGAGTATTATGTTTCTACCTTCACCGGTACTGCAGTTGTTGTCTCGGAAGGAACAAAATATTTGTTCATCAACTTATTGCAAAGTTTGGTGTTTGCCATTATTTCCATTGCCATTCTGATGGCCTTTTTGTTTAGATCGTTTAAAATCATCGTCGTTTCCATGATTCCGAATATCATTCCTTTATTGGTTACTGCTGGAATTATGGGTTATTTTAAAATTCCATTGAAACCTTCAACGATTTTAGTGTTCGGTATCGCATTAGGAATTACGGTAGACAATGCCATCCTATTCTTAGCGAAGTACCGTCAGGAATTACGTGCACATTCATGGGATGTGAAGCATGCTATCTTACACTCGTTAAGAGAAACAGGTTTGGGTATTTTTTATACTTCCGTGATTTTATTCTTTGGGTTTATTATGTTCGTGTTCTCTCAATTTGGTGGAACAAAAGGACTGGGTCTATTGGTTTCTATTACTATTTTAGTTGGAATGGTGACAAATCTAATCATCCTTCCATCGCTCTTGTTAACTTTCGAGCGTAAATCATTTGTGAAGTCATTTGAAGAGCCTTATTTCGACATTTACGACGAAGAAACGGATTATGACACCGACAAACTTGAGGTTGAAATTGAAGGTATCCGCAAAGAAATTGAAGGGGAATAAAAATCCTGACATCATAAAAAAGGCAGCTAAACGCTGCCTTTTTTCTTTTATCTGGAATCTGAATTAATCATTTAATTTCTTCACCATCGTTAAAATAGTTGCTAACGCAACCGTTTCTCCTGTTTCATCATAAACATCCACTAGGAATTTAACGATGCCTTTTGGAATGTCGTCTTCAGATCTTTTCTCTTGATCGATTTTCTCTTTCACTGTAAAACGAACTCCGATCGTTGCGCCTGGATATACCGGTTTGGTGAAACGTGCTTCGTCAATACCATAATTAAGTAAAACAGGTCCTTTTTTAGGATCCACGAATAACCCTGCCGCTTTCGAAAGAATGAAGTAACCATGAGCAACTCTGCGCTCAAAAATGGTTCCTTCCAATGAGGTCGCATCCATGTGTGCATAGAAATTGTCTCCGGATACATTCGCAAAGTTTACGATGTCCGCATCGCTTACCGTGTGCTTGTGTGTAAATACTGTTTCACCTACAATTAATTCCTCGAAGTGTTTTCTAAAGACATGAGGATTCGCTTCTGGCATTTCTGCGCCTACTTGAAATTGTTCAGTAATGGCTGTAATCGTTGTAGGATGTCCCTGAATGGCTGTACGTTGCAAATAATGCAATACTCCGCGTTTTCCACCCATTTCTTCACCGCCACCAGCTCTACCTGGTCCACCATGTGTTAACAATGGCATTGGCGATCCATGTCCAGTGCTTTCTTTCGCACATTGTTCATTCAACACTAAAATGCGTCCGTGCATGCTTGCCGCACCAACAACGTAATCACGTGCCTCTTGATTGTCCGGTGTTACGATCGAAGAAACCAAGGAACCTTTACCCATTTTAGCTAATTCAATCGCATCATCTATTTCCTTGTACGGCATAATTGTCGCAACAGGCCCAAATGCCTCGATATCGTGGACTGCAGTTTGTTGGAATGGCTGATTGTTTCTAAACAAAACAGGAGGGAAAAAGGCCTCTCGTTTTGCGGTAGATCCTTTTAGTTCAAAATGATCCAAATCACCAAAAACAATTTGTTGCGATTTTGCTAACTCATCTACAGATGCGCGAACACGTTCCGCTTGCAAACGAGTTGCCAATGGTCCCATGCGCACTCCTTCCTCCGAAGGATTCCCCATAATGGTCGTGGCTAATCTAGATGAAATCGCCACTTGTACCTCATCGATTAATTCATCAGGCACAAGAATGCGTCGAACAGCTGTACATTTTTGTCCGGCTTTTATGGTCATTTCCTTAACCGTTTCTTTTATAAACAAGTCGAATTCCGCCGTTCCGGGAACTGCTTTTTTACCTAATATTGTCGCATTCAGTGAATCTGCTTCTAGGTTGAACGAAACACTTTGTTCAGAAATACGAGGCAAACCTTTCAATAATTTTCCTGTTGCTGCACTTCCTGTAAATGTGACCATGTCACGTGTGTCCACATGATCCAAAATTCCTCTTCCCAATCCACAAATCAATTGTAAAGATCCTTCTGGTAAAATGTTGGAAGCAATGATGTCGCGCACCACCACCTCTGTTAAGAAACAGGTATATTCAGATGGTTTCACTAATGCCGGGACTCCAGCCATTAGATTCACAGCGATTTTCTCCAGCATTCCCCAAACAGGAAAGTTAAAGGCGTTGATATGAACGGCTACCCCTTCTTTCGGCACCATGATATGGTGTCCGATAAATGTTCCGTTTTTGGATAATGGAGCCGCTGTTCCGTCCACATAATAAGGTAAATCGGGGAACTGTCTTCTAAGTGACGCGTTTGCGAATAAATTTCCGATGCCTCCTTCGATATCGATCCAAGAATCCACTTTTGTTGCCCCGGTCCATGCACTAACTTCATAGTAACGGGCTTTGCGTTCCATTAAATAAAGCGCCAATGCTTTCAACATTCTTCCGCGTTCTTGAAAAGTCATTTTACGAAGTGCGCGTCCACCTACTCGGCGTCCGTAGTCCAGCACTTGTTCGTAATCAATTCCCGCGCTTGAAACAGTTCCTATTTCGGAATGATCGATGGCATTAAACAATTGTGTTTCTACACCATCTCCATTCATCCACTTGCCAAGGACATAATTTTGAAAAGTCACCATACAGAAATTTTTAAAAAGAAGATATCCAACGAATTAAGTCGTTTCCGTTGGCATATACCATTAGGGTTAATAATAATACGATTCCCACCATTTGCGCGTATTCCAATACTTTTTGTGGAGCTTCCTTACCTGTAATCATTTCGTACAACAAGAAAACAACGTGACCACCATCTAATGCTGGAATTGGCAGGATGTTCATGAAGGCTAAAATAATGGACAAAAGCGCTGTTGAAAGCCAAAACGACTCCCAGTCCCAAACTGGAGGGAACATGTTTCCAATTGCCGCAAATCCACCAATGGATGTCGCTCCTTTTTTTGTAAAAACGAATTTAAATTGAGCGATATAATCCGAAAGCGTATTTTTTCCATATGTCATTCCGATGGAAATGCTTTTACCTAGTCCATAGTGTCTGGTTTGAATGGCAGAAGAATCGATCAGGATTTTGCCACTTGTTTGAAATCCAATGGTTCCATCTTGTTTCACTTTTGCCGTTAATTCCAAGGTGTCTTTTCCGCGTAAAACAGTCAAGTCGGTTCTTTTTCCTTTTGACTCATATAATCCTTTCGATAATTCATCAAAATAATGAACCGGTTCATTTCCTACGGCTAAAATCACATCGTTCTTTTTCAATCCAGCTTTTTTTGCTGGTGAATTTTTAACGACCTCGCCCACACTATGCGCAGATGACCTTAGTCCAAAAGCCGGAAGGGCGCCAACTTGAAATAAGGTTTTGTCAATGTCTTTTGGTAATCGAATGCTTTCTTTTGTTCCGTCTGGATGCAGAACGGTCAAATTTCGCGCATCACGGAACATGATTCCTTTATTGAGTTCGTCTAAATTCAAGACTTCCTTTCCTTCCAACGTGAGTACTTTGTCCCCTGAACTCAAGTGGTGTTTTTCTAAATAGGGATGAACACTTAATCCATGTGCTAAATTCACAGGTTTCAACTCCATTTGGCCCCAAGTGAAGACAACTCCAATGTATATTACAAATCCCAACACGAGATTCACAACAACTCCACCAATCATAATAATGAGTCGTTGCCATGCTTTTTTAGAACGAAATTCCCACGCTTGAGCAGGTTGTTTCAGCTGCTCCGTATCCATGGATTCATCAATCATCCCGGCAATTTTTACGTATCCACCAAGTGGCAACCAACCAAAGCCCCATTCAGTGCTGTCGGCATCTTCTTTCCATTCTTTCGGGGAATCCTTGGTAAACCAAGCTGTTTTTGTCACCCCATTCACTTTCTTTCTGCGAAAAACCGAGAAGAAAGGATTAAAGAACAGGTAAAACTTTTCAATGCGCGTTTTAAATAATCGTGCAGGAATAAAATGTCCAAATTCATGAAGTGTGACTAAAATAGCCAAGGATAAAAATAGCTGTGCCGCTTTGATTAAAATTGTGAAAAAATCCATGTTCTTTTTTTATGAATAACAAATATACGCTTAATAGGCTTGAGGATTGAGAACTAATGTGCTTCCAACCAATTTGGCGCCAACTTTAATTCTACTTCCATTGGAACGACGAGTTGAACAGCGCTTTCCATTGCTTCTTTGACCAACTGTTGCATGCGGGCTTCTTCAGAAACATGGACATCGAACACAAGTTCATCATGCACTTGCAAAATCATTTTCGACTGAACATTTTCTTTATGCATTGCTTTATGAACGGAGATCATGGCCAATTTAATAATGTCTGCAGCGGATCCCTGAATGGGGGCATTTACTGCATTTCGCTCAGCAAATCCTCGCACGACTGCATTGGCAGAATTAATGTCGGGCAAATACCTTCTTCGCTTCATAATGGTTTCCACATAGCCCGTTTCTCGCGCTTGAGCAATGACGTTTTCCATGTATTTTTTTATCGTGCTATACTGTTCAAAATAAGCATCGATGATTCCCTTTGCTTCTGTGCGTGAAATTGATAAATTTTGTGATAACCCAAATGCGGATTGACCATAGATGATTCCGAAATTTACTGCCTTAGCCGCACTTCGTTGATCTCGTGTGACCTCGTTAATTGGCGTATGAAATACGTTTGCTGCCGTTGCTGCGTGAATATCGTGTCCTTGTTGAAAGGCTTCAATCATATTTGGGTCCTCACTTAATGCCGCAATGATACGTAACTCAATCTGAGAGTAATCTACGGCCATTAATTGAAAATCTTTCCCCCGCGCCACAAATGCCCGGCGAATTTCTCGTCCCTTCGCGGAGCGAATCGGAATGTTTTGAAGATTCGGGTTATTTGAACTCAAGCGCCCTGTTGCTGTAACAGTTTGCATAAAGTTGGTGTGAATGCGTCCATCGATGCGATCACACATGGTTGGAAGTGGATCGACATAAGTACTTTTTAACTTTCTCAACTGACGGTATTCCAAAATCATCGGAATAATTGGGTGGTCATGTTCGTGTTTTTGAAGAATGTCTTCTGAGGTCGCGTATTGACCTGTTTTTGTTTTCTTTGCCTTACTAGATATTTTTAATTTTTCGAATAATATTTCTCCCAATTGTTTTGGTGAATCGATATTGAAATCTTCTCCAGCTGCGGCTTTAATTTCTGAATCCAAACGAATCAAGGTCTGGTCTAATTCTTTCGAATAGTCAATAAGCGCTGGAACATCAATGGAAATCCCCTCGTATTCCATGTCTTTTAGGACTTTTACCAATGGCATTTCCATCTTGTAAAACAACTCGGATAGATGGGGTTTTTGAATTTCGGGTTCAAACAATTGTTTTAGTTGGAACGTGATATCCGCATCTTCACAAGCATAGTCACAGATTTCCTCTGGTTTCAAATCACGCATATTTCCTTGTCCCTTTCCTTTTTTTCCGATTAAAGTTTCAATTGAAACTGGTTGATAATTCAGATAAAAAGTGGAAAGGAAGTCCATGCTTTGTTTCGCCTCAGGATTGATCAAATAGTGCGCGATCATCGTATCAAACAAAGGTTCTGCCACTTCAATTCCGTAGCGTTGCAACACTTTTAAATCATATTTAATGTTGTGTGCGATTTTCTCAATGGAAGGGTCTTGAAATAAAGGATTAAATTCTTCCACGATTTTCTTTGCTTCTTGAAAATCTGCAGGGACAGGCACATAGAACGCTTCACGAGCTTTGTAAGAAAAAGAGAATCCCACTAAGTCTGCGTGCAATGCATCGATGTCCGTTGTTTCCGTATCAAAACAAACTTGTGAATGCTTCAATAAAATTTCAAGGAGTTCCTTACGTTCTTCTGCCGTTGAAATCAAATGGTAACTTGGGCGCTCAGTCGCGATCGTTTTGTAATTAGCTGTCGGTGTCGCTTCTTGTGGTTCAATCATACTCTGCATTCCGAACAAATCAAGTTGCGAAGAATCAGGTGACGCTTTCGTTGTAGTTGCGGCCGGTGCCGACACAACAATTTCTTCACCAATAACTCGTTTCGCTAATGTGCGAAATTCGAGCTCTGTAAAAATGTCTAACACTTTTTCCGGATTGACATCACACATAATCAATTCCTCTTCCTTGAACTCGACGTCAACGTCACAAATTATCGTAGCCAGCATTTTTGAAATGCGTCCTTGTTCCGCAAAATTGATCACGTTTTCTTGTTGTTTTCCTTTCAATTCATGTGCATGATCGATGAGGTTTTCTACAGAACCGTATTTAGCGATGAGCGTTTTGGCTGTTTTTTCCCCTATTCCAGGAATTCCAGGAATATTATCTGAAGCATCTCCCCAAAGTCCTAGAATATCAATGACTTGTTCTGGGCGTTCCACTTCAAATTTTTCGCGGACTTCTTTTACTCCCATGATTTCAGGCGGATTTCCTCCTCTACCCGGTTTGAACATAAAAATGTTCTCACTCACCAATTGTGCATAATCCTTGTCCGGCGTCATCATATAAGTCAGAAAGCCTCTTTTTTCAGCCATTTTTGCCACGGTTCCAACCACGTCATCTGCCTCAAAACCAGGCACCTCCAAAATGGGAACATTGAAGGCTTCCACGATTTGTTTGATCGGATGAATCATCGATCGGATATCCTCCGGCATTTCCTCTCGTTGAGCCTTATATGCGGCAAACTCCTCTTGACGATGTGCCGATCCACCGGGTGGGTCAAATACGACCGCCAGATGTGTGGGTTTTTCATTTTTGATCACATCGATGAGCACATTGGTAAATCCAAAGGCAGCAGAGGTGTTTTGACCTTTTGAATTCACACGTGGGTTTTTCGAAAATGCAAAATACGCACGGTAGATCAACGCATATGCGTCTAGTAAAAATAATTTTTTTGGGTGTTCGGCTGAGAGCATTACGGTTGGTCTAAGTTAAAATTCAAATTTTTCGGTGAAATCGTCTTTGTGTAATTCACCGGTATTTTAATGGGGATAAATAACAGTCCAGTCTTTACTTTTCCCCGCAATTGTAATTGTGCGGAATCTTTAAAACGATAGACCATTAACTTGGCCATGATTTCGTCTTCAAAAGTCACGTGAGATAGGCTATTCAACTGATTATCCTTATTCGCCTTTAAACGGATTTTCTCATCCAAATAAAGGTCTCCCCATTTTTTTCCGTCCACATAAACTTCCAATGTAGATGGTTTTATTTTAATGGGAAGCCATGTATTATTGTGGACCGTACTTTGAATGCGAAAGGCCGCTTCATCCATGTTTAGCTTTTCCAATTTTGAACCATCATAACTAACAAATTCAACAGGTTCTTCAAAGGAAGCACAAGATGCCACACAGAAAAGGAGAAATAGAAAACTAAGCGTTTTCATTGGCCATTAATTGAGTGTAATTTGCAAAGAAGTAAGGAATCGTTTCTATTCCACGGTAGTAATTAAACAACCCAAAATGTTCATTCGGAGAGTGAATAGCATCGCTATCCAGACCAAAGCCCATCATCATGGTTTTTAATCCGAGTTCCTGTTCAAACATAGCAATGATCGGAATACTTCCGCCGCTTCTCACAGGAATTGGTTTTTTACCAAAGGTGGTTTCATACGAGAGGCTCGCTGCTTTATAGGCGATGGAATCTGTTGGGGTAACAACAGGCTCTCCCCCATGATGTGGTGTCACTTTCACGCGCACACTTTTCGGCGCAATGGATTCAAAATGTTTGACAAATAATTCCGTGATTTCCTCCGACGTTTGATGTGGAACCAAACGCATGGAAATTTTCGCGTTCGCCTTGGAAGCAATAACTGTTTTAGCGCCTTCCCCAATGTAGCCTCCCCAAATTCCGTTAACGTCTAAGGTTGGGCGAATTGATCCACGCTCCATCGTTGAATAACTAGCCTCGCCATGCGTTGATTTAATGTTCAAAGCTTCGCAATAAGCTGTTTCTGAAAATGGTGCTTTCGCCATATCGCTTCGTTCCTCAATAGAAAGCTCTTCTACTGTATCGTAAAATCCTGGTATGGTGATTTTACCATTTTCGTCGTGCAACGACGCAATCATTTCTGTTAGAATGTTGATTGGATTTGCCACACATCCACCATATAGTCCAGAGTGAAGATCTCGATTCGGCCCAACAACTTCGACTTCCACATAGCTCAATCCTCTCAGTCCAGTTGTAATGGACGGTGTATCATTTGCTAACATTCCCGTATCAGAAACGAGGATAATATCAGCGGCAAGTTTTTCTTTGTTTTCCTTCACATAGATGGCCAAGTTTGGACTACCCACTTCTTCCTCGCCTTCAATCATGAATTTCACATTACAAGGAAGTTCGTTCGCTGACATCATTGCTTCGAACGCTTTCACATGCATGAACATTTGTCCTTTATCGTCGCACGCACCACGCGCAAAAATCGCTCCCATTGGATGAATCGGTGTTTCTTTGATGACCGGTTCAAAGGGTGGAGAGGTCCATAATTCAATGGGATCAGCTGGTTGGACATCGTAATGTCCATATACTAAAATGGTAGGCAGGTTGGAATCGAAGATTTTCTCCGCATAAACAATGGGATGACCAGCTGTGGGACAAATTTCCACATTATCCAAGCCAATGGACGTCATGTGTTCGGCCAATTTTTCCGCACAAGTCGCGACGTCTTTTGTGTAAGCTGGGTCTGCAGAAATCGATGGAATGCGCAATATATCCAGTAATTCTTGAAGGAATTTCTCTTTGTTTTCTTGAATGTAATTCTGTGTGTTTTTCATGCGATTAAATTAAGACTCAAAGTTGCGAAATTTCATTGGTTTTTGGTAATTCAAACATTATATTAATTTTGTAATGCAACCATTGTGTATATCAATGTGTCTTAGTGTCAATTCGATAGATTATGATGAAATCATTACGCGTATATTTAGTTGTGGCTTTTGCCTTATTCAACACCCTTAGTTTTGCTCAGCCAATTACAGTTTCCACTGTTCAAACGCCGCAACAATTAGTAGATAATGTACTACTTGGATTTGGGGTAACAGCCTTGAATGTCACCATAAACGGGAACCCACTTTTAGCCAATACACCGCAAGGAAACGTTGGTTTTTTCACGAATAGTAATCCAGCTTTCCCCATCGATAGTGGATTAATTCTAACAACAGGAAATGCGATTGGTGCGATTGGTCCAAACAGCTCCACTTCCTTCACCAACAATAATCCTCCCACAGCCTCTGTTTCAACTGATCCGCATTTGAACGACATTGCAGCAGGATCCGTTACAAATGGTGTTGTGTTGGAATTCGACTTTATTCCACAAGGAGACTCGGTGATTTTTAATTACATGTTTGGTTCTGACGAATATCCTGAATTCTCACCATCATCTTTCAACGATGCATTTGGATTATTCCTTTGGGGGCCTGGTATTGCTGGTCCATATGTACAAGCTGGTTATCCAAATGGCGGAATAAACATTGCGACCATCCCAGGAGGAACACCCGTTACCATTAATAATGTTGGTGATGCATCGAATACCAATTATTATGTTTTCAATGAAGCGGCCTCCACATTAACTTATGGAGATGCCATTCAATACGACGGAACAACAGTGAAATTGACAGCTGCTTCAGCTGTTCAATGTAATCAATTGTACCACATTAAATTAGCTATTTCAAATGTGGGTGATCAATCTTATGACTCTGGCGTATTCTTAGAAGCAGGAAGTTTTAGTTCAGCTGCCGTAGACGTGGCTGTAGCAACAGTATCTGGTGACACAACCATTGTGGAGGGGTGTACGTTTGCTGACTTTATTTTTACGCGTCCAGCAGGACAAACAAATGACACGTTAATCATTAACTATACTATTGGTGGAGTAGCACAACAAGGTGTAGACTACAACAACTTGGTGAATCCAATCACATTTTTACCTGGTGAAGATTCCGTTGTCATCAACTTAACGCCAATTCAAGATAACATTACAGAAGGATTCGAATCCGTGGTTATTTCTGTTGAAATCATTAATCCATGTGGTGATACCATTATTTCTTCTGGAACCATTTATATAGGAGAAGGTCCTATTATTAATATCACCGAAACAGACCCAACGATTTATTGTGCAAATGATAGTGTTGTTCTTAGTGCTTCTGCATTTGGAGGATATGCTCCATATCAATACGAATGGACAACCATGAGCGGCGCGCCTCTCGGCACCAATGACACGATTATTCAAGGAATCAGTCAAAACGGATCGATTAACTTCTTGGTAACAGCAACAGACAACTGTAACTTCTCTCAAATCGACACGGTTACACTTACTTTAAATCAAACCATCGCAATTGATACGATTTTCACCGGACCTGCGACGTGTCAACCAACCGGATTTGTTTCGGTCATGGCAAGCGGGTTAACGGGTGTTCCTACGTATACATGGACTGGACCAGGACCAAATGGCTTTATTGATGCGTCCGTTTGGCAAAACATTCCATCCGGATGGTATTATATTACCGTGGAAGATAATGTTTGTTCCATTTCAGACAGTGCCTTCGTGGGAATTCAAAATGCGCCGGACGCTCAGTTTTCAGGAACACCAATTCAAGGCTGTGCGCCATTTGACGTGGTTTTCCAAAACACCAGTGTTAACGCAAACAACTATTCTTGGGATTTTGGAGATTCACAAACTACAACAAGCGGAAACTTAAACAACGTAACGCATACTTACAATGGTCCGTTTGGCATGTACACCGTTAGACTAATTGCTTTCCAAAGTGCACAGTGCTCGGATACAGCATTCTACTTAATTCAAGTGGATGTGTGTGGATGTATGGATCCAGTTGCATTAAACTACAATGCTGGAGCAAATGTCGATAATGGTTCTTGTATTTACCAAACCGGTTGTACCGATCCAAACGCCTTGAATTATGATCCAAATGCGATTGTTAATGATGGTTCATGTACCTATCCAATTCCAGTTGTGGAGGCGCCAAATGTCTTTACTCCTTCTGGGGATGGTGTTAATGACACGTATTTCTTAAGTACGAAAAACGTCGTGAAATTAGACTTAGTCATCATGAATCGATGGGGAAATGTCTTGTTTGAAAAGAGCAGTGATAATTTAGTAACTGACAATCCAACATGGGATGGAAAAGTAAATGGCGTACTCGCAAATGAAGGTGTTTACTTCTACAAATATGTGGGATACAATATTTCAGGTCAAGAGGTTACTGGTCATGGATTCTTCCATTTAGTGCGGAAATAGCATGTTGTCTTATGGCAATATGAGCGAATACGAATGGCTATGAAGAATCCGTTCAAGTCGTCTAAATTTGTTTTTTTCTTTCTCGCGTTAGGGCTTTTTGTTGTTCTTTTTTTCTATCTGTGGAATTCGCAATCAACGCGTGTTGCCAAAGGAGACAAAATGTATGGTGGGATTTTTTCCTATGCCCTATCCGAACCTCTAACTAGCCTGTTTCCACTGGAAACAAACTCCTTGTCAGACCTTCGTGTCATTAGTCAACTTTTTGATCCACTGGTCAAACAATCCGATTCAAAGGGGACCATTCAAAATTGTTTGGCGGAAAAAATCGAGCTGAAAGACAATGGGAAATGTGTTTATATTCGCCTTAGGAAGGGTGTTCTGTTCCATAAAGACGATTGTTTTGCGGGAGAGTCCCGTGAATTAACCGCGTATGACGTAGCATTTACGCTAAGTTTTGCTTGCTCAAAAAATAAGCAGAATCAGTCTTCAAATTTGTTAGTTGGAAAAATCGTTGGATCCGAGCAATTTTATAAAAACAATGAAAATCCATTGGAAAAGTTGGTTATTGGAGTGCAAGTCATCCATCCGTCTTTGGTAAAAATTGTGTTGACTAAGCCGTATAACAATATTATTCAATTACTTTCCCACCCCAGCCTAGGAATCATTTCTAAAACGGCCTGTGCCTATTACAAAGATGCATTCCAAAAACACCCGGTTGGATCTGGGCCGTTTTATTTGGGTTCAATAAGTGAAAAGGGGGTGAAACTTTATCGGAATAACGATTACTGGTCTTTTGATGAGCTTGGCAATCAACTTCCTTTTTTAGATGAAATAAACATCAATACACAAACAGCATTGTCCGATGAATACGTATTGTTTTCTCAAAAAAAAGTGGATCTGTTGTTTGATTTACCCGCCAATCAACTTGACCTTGCATTTGGAACCTTGTCCGAAGCTAAAAAAGGGAAAAACCTCTTGCACCGTGTACACATCCAAAAAGCATCTAAAATCAATTACATTGGTTGGGATGTGAGTAAGCCGCCATTTAACAACTTATATGTTCGTCAAGCGTTTGAATTGGCAATCGATAGAAATAGGATTTGTAATGAGGTGTTGAGTGGCGACGGTCAAGCAATCACACACGGATTTATTCCAACAAGCAACTTCTATTCCAATCCTTTTTTGTCTGATGTTCAAGTTGACCTAAAAACGGCTAAAAACTTGATGCAAAAAGCAGGATATTTTCCTTCCCGTTCGTTTCCAAAAATTCCCTTTTATGTGAACGCGCAACTAGGAAGCACTTCGGATTTATGGTGTCGAGATGTTTGTCGCCAACTCGCTAAAATTGGCATTCAAGCTTTTGTGGTAAACGTCAGCACAAAAGAACGCGATCAAAAAATAATAAACGGAGGCGCTCTACTCTGGAAAGCAGGTTGGGTTGGAGATTATCCCGATGCAGAATCCTACTTGCGACTGTTTTATCATGGACCGAACAACAAGGAGAACTTAGTAAAGTTCGAAAACCAACATTTTGATCAGTTGTATTTGAAATCCACTTTAACTAAAAACGCTCAAGAGAAAAAAGCCCTTCAAAGAATGTGTGAATCAATCGTAGCAAATGACTGCGCAATTATCCCCGTTTATTCCGAGGATTTCTTTGTAATGATCAATTTACGCGTGCGTGGATTCGAGATGAACTCTTCCGGAATCATTGATTTTGCGAAAATTTTCTTGAAAGAACTGAAGAATAAAAACTAATTTGTTTTTAAGGTGGATTCTACCCAGGCTTTTCCCCAATTTTCATGTTCCTCAGTGGTCCACAAACTAGGATAAAAAATGCGTTTTTGAAAACGAGGAGGTAAATATTTTTGCCAATTTGTTCCACCAGTTGCTGCGACATCTTCATGATCTCGCGCTAAATAGCGTACCGCAGATTTATAATGTGCCAATGGCCAATTCACATTCACATTGGTGTCGTTCTCACGAAGTGCTTGCTTCACGGTTTCATCCGCTTGATCTTCTGGACTTAAACGAAGGTATGTTTGCCAAAGGTTTTTTGATCGGCATTTCTCCCCCAACGCAATAAATGAATCGCGGTATTTTTCTTCAAACTGAGTTAAGGTGAGTGTTTTTTTACCGGTTGTCACTTCAGTTGCTCCTTCTTTCCAATAAATGTGTTCAAACATATCTTTAATGTCGGATGTCAAGGAGAAGCTTTCGCGACGGTCCTTCGCAACAAGTTGAAGGAAATCAGTGCTAAATATTTCAATTTGACGGTATTGTGCCGATTGAAATCCGCTTGCTGGTAAAAGCGACATGCGGAATTTTAAAAATTCAGCTCTATCCATTCCCTCAATCATGATTTCAAAACTCTTAATCAATGCATCGAAGTAACGGTTAATGCGTGTAACGCGAGAAATAAAAAATGCCTTTGTCAAATCCGCTTTTGCACCTAGTTGTTCAAATTCGCGCAGGGCTAATTTAAAATATAGCTCGGTGATTTGATGGTACATAATAAAAACCGTTTCGTCGGGAAAATTGGTTTTTGGTTTTTGAAGCGTTAATAAGGTGTCAAGTTGGATATAATCCCAATAAGTGGTGACATCTGCATAAAGCAAACCCTCCAAATAGGATTGTAAATTTTCTCCTAATGACGCATACTTTAGGTTGAGTTGTTCTAATTTTTCGTGTAATTCAGGTGTGATTTCCATATGCGCTGTTTTGATTGATATTCGAAATTACATATTTTTTGCGTTATCCTCTTTTTTCTTGAGTACAGCACCGAACTTTTAGACAAAAAAAAAGCGTCCAATGGACGCTTTTCATATATCAATCTTGCATTATTTTTCTTCTTTGTCTTCAAAAATCCTTTTCGGACGTAACTGCTCGAATAATCCAAGTGTTAACCAATAAGGAAGGATGAATCCTAAAAGGAATAAAAGCATCCAAAATGCCATCCCGAAAATTAAAAGAAACAATACAATGCCGAAAGTGCTCATCTTCTATTATTTTTGTGTTTGAAAACAGTTCAAAATTAAACAATTTAATTTACAATACACTAAAAAATGGAATTTAGGATTGAAAAAGACACGATGGGCGAGGTTAAAGTACCAGCAAATCGTTATTGGGGAGCACAAACAGAACGTTCGAGAAACAACTTCAAAATTGGACCTGAAGGTTCGATGCCTATTGAAGTTATTCATGCTTTTGCCTATCTAAAAAAGGCTGCTGCTCACGCCAATCACGATCTTGGTGTACTAACTTTAGAAAAAAGAGATTTAATCTCCCGTGTTTGTGACGAAATTCTTACAGGTCAACACGACGGTGAATTTCCTTTAGTAATTTGGCAAACAGGTTCAGGAACACAGTCCAATATGAATTGCAATGAAGTCATTGCAAACCGTGGACACGTACTACAAGGTGGAAACCTCATGGACGAACAAAAAGTGTTAAATCCAAATGACGATGTAAATAAGTCCCAATCATCAAATGACACATATCCAACTGCTATGCACATTGCTGCCTATAAAATGACAGTTGAAACAACACTTCCGGGATTATTGCACCTTCGCAATGCCCTACAACAAAAAGTGGAAGCGTTTAAAGACATCGTGAAAACAGGAAGAACACACTTCATGGACGCAACACCACTTACTCTTGGACAAGAGTTCAGTGGATATGTAGCACAAATTGACTACTCTATTCGTGCGATTAACAATGCGCTAGTTGTTGTAAGTGAACTTGCCCTTGGGGGAACAGCTGTAGGAACAGGTCTTAATACACCGAAAGGATACGATGTGTTGGTAGCGAAAAAAATTGCTGAATTTACCGGACTTCCATTTGTCACAGCCGCCAATAAATTCGAAGCGCTCGCGGCTCATGATGCCATGGTTGAATTATCTGGTGCCTTGAAAAGATCGGCTGTGTCCTTAATGAAAATTGCAAATGATATTCGCATGTTGTCCTCAGGTCCACGTTGTGGAATTGGTGAAATCATTATTCCAGACAATGAGCCCGGATCTTCTATCATGCCTGGAAAAGTAAATCCAACGCAACCAGAAGCACTAACAATGGTTTGTGCTCAGGTGATGGGGAATGATGTCACCGTTTCTGTGGCGGGTTCAAACGGACATTTTGAATTAAATGTTTTCAAACCTGTTATTGCCTATAACGTGCTACAATCAGCACGATTAATTGGTGATGCATGTGTGTCATTTACGGATAACTGTGCTGCTGGTATTGAAGCAAACTTACCTGTTGTGAAAAAACACTTGGACAATTCTTTGATGTTGGTAACAGCGCTAAACACAAAAATTGGATATTACAAGGCGGCAGAAATTGCAAAGTATGCACATAAAAATGGCACAACATTGAAAGAGGCAGCTGTTGGACTCGGACATGTGACATCAGAAGAATATGATGAATACGTAGATCCATCTAAAATGATTGGTTCATTAGACTAATCAAGATCATTAAAAAAGTTAAAAGCGGTGGGACTCTCACCGCTTTTTTTTGTGATAAAATAGTACTTTTACCTTTCTAATTATTTCGGTGATGCATAGAACAAAGAACGATTGGATAGCACTCATTTCTTTACTTTTAGCTGTTTGGTTTTCCTTGGCTGGTAGTGTTTGGGTATATGGGGCAGCATTAGTGATCGCCTATCCGTTTGGAATCATCAGCTTTGTCTTATGGCGGTTTTTTCTTGAAGGGGAACACAAAGAAAGTAAGCTCATCCCAACCATTTTATCCTTAGGTTTCATCTTGTCTATTTTGGTGCTTTTAGCAACTTGGTTCTTTGACTAAGAAAATCATCGTTTCAAACAATCCTTCCTTTCTAAGTATATTTACCACCTGTTTTACCCAAGCTTTTATACGAATAATTCACTCCAATAATTCATAAAAAATTGCGTAATTTTGTAGGGTAAAAATGTACCTATGTCAAAAATTAAAGTTGCCAATCCAGTAGTAGAGTTAGATGGGGATGAAATGACCCGCATCATTTGGAAATTCATTAAGGATAAATTGATTCTTCCTTATTTGGATCTTGATATTAAATATTACGATTTGGGCATCGAAAAACGCGATGAAACCAACGACCAAATTACCATCGATGCTGCAGAGGCAATCAAGCAATATAAAGTGGGTATCAAGTGTGCAACCATCACGCCAGATGAAGCGCGTGTGAAAGAGTTCAACTTGAAATCCATGTGGAAATCCCCGAATGGAACGATTCGTAACATCTTAGATGGAACCGTTTTCCGTGAGCCGATTGTGATGCAAAACGTTCCTCGTTTGGTGACAAACTGGACCGCTCCAATCATTGTTGGTCGACATGCTTTTGGTGATCAGTACCGCGCAACAGATGCTGTGTTCAAAGGAAAAGGGAAATTAACCATGACTTTTACACCGGAAGATGGTGGTGAGGTTCAAAATTTTGAAGTGTACAATTTTAAAGGTGATGGTGTTGGAATGGCTATGTACAACACAGATGAATCTATTCGTGGATTTGCTCAATCTTGTTTTAATATGGCGCTTTCTAAAAAATGGCCGCTCTACCTTTCTACGAAAAATACCATCTTAAAAAAATACGACGGTCGTTTTAAAGATATCTTCGAAGAAATTTACCAAAACGAATTCAAAGCTAAATTTGAAGCTGCTGGGATTGTTTATGAGCACCGTTTAATTGATGATATGGTGGCATCTGCTCTAAAATGGAATGGTAATTTCGTTTGGGCTTGTAAAAACTATGATGGGGATGTTCAATCCGATACAGTGGCACAAGGTTTTGGGTCTTTGGGATTAATGACTTCTGTGTTAATTACTCCAGATGGAGAAATCATGGAGGCTGAAGCAGCACACGGAACCGTGACGCGCCACTACAGAGATTATCAAGCAGGTAAACAAACGTCAACAAATCCAATCGCTTCCATCTTTGCTTGGACTAGAGGATTAGCATTCCGAGGTAAACTTGACAACAATCAAGCATTGATTGATTTCTGTTTGTCCCTCGAGCGCGTTTGTATCGAAACGGTTGAATCGGGTATTATGACCAAAGATTTAGCTGTGTGTATTCATGGAAATAAAGTGAACCACGGTGAACACTATGTATACACTGAAGAATTTTTAGATGCCCTAGACAAAGGCTTAATTGCTAAAATGAACGCATAAGACAAGGGGGCTTCGGCCCCCTTTTTTGTGCTGTTGTTTTTCCACAACGAAAAATCACCTATCTTTCAACATGCGAATTAAGATTTTTCTAATAGCTTCTTTGTTATGGGCCTTGTGCTCCTGCAAAACGATCGACATAGCTCAACCTACAATTTCAACCGTTGACTCAACCTTTTTTAACCGACCCCCTTCTCACATTCATATTCCCGTTGAAATTGATTTGACAAGTCAACTGAAGGACGTGGAAAAATCACTTCCAAAACAATTCGAGGGAAAACAAGAACAATGCGAGGGTGTGAGTTTTTCTTATAAATTTCTTCGTGAGCCTATTGACTTTCAGTTTAAACCAAACATGCTATATTACGAAGTGGATGGTAAATTTGAACTCAAACTCAACTATTGTCCAAAATGTCATGAGTTATGGGATGAAAAAGGATCATGTACGGTTCCTCGTCTTTATGCAAGTTGTGGATATGGAGAGCCCATGCGAAAAGTGAAGGTTGCATATGCTACAACCGTCAGTATTACCGATGGATATCGATTTAATACCTCCACTAAGCTGAAAAAATTTGATGTGTTAGATCCCTGCGAAATTACGGTGTTTAAATATGATGCAACGAGCCAGGTAGAAAAACAAGTTCGGGTTCAACTTGAAGCACTAGAAAAAGACATCGATCAACAAATCGAGGACGTGGATATTCGTTCATCACTTCAAGATGTGTGGAAACAACTAGAAGAACCTATGGATTTAAGTGGATACGGCTTGCTTTATTTAAACCCGAAAAGCATGGCGCTTAGTCCAGTGAGTTTTGAAAATAATGGAAAAAAAGCAAGTTTAAATGCACTATTAACCGTTCAACCGCTTATTTCAACGAACAACATTCAACAAAAACACACCCCTTTGCCGAATCAATCTACCTACAAAAGTGAAGATGGATTTGAATTGTCCATTTCGGTGAAAGCTTCCTATGATTCCATTAACACACTCATGAATAAAACGATAAAGGGAATGGACATCCCCTTTCATAATAAACACATCGTCATCGACTCTCTTCATGTGCTTGGACAACAAAATCAAAAATTATTGGTGGAGGTTCATTTCTCTGGATCGAAGAAAGGCGTTTTTTACCTTGAAGGAAAACCGGCTATTACACCTAATCAACATTTCGTTATGTCTGATGTTGCCTACGATTTGAATTCTAAAAGCGTCTTGCTAAAGACCGCCAAATGGATGTTCGATAAGCGTATTTTAGAAGAATTGAGTAAGGCTGCAGATTATGACCTCGCCCCGTTATTAGAAGAAACGAAAATAAGTATCAACCAACAACTCAACACAACCTTGACGGATGGTGTTTTTTTATCGGGAAAAGTCGATGAATTATCTGTTTCTAACATTGTTTTAGGGGCTGGTGAGTTTTACATGATGACGATTGTTTCGGGTAACGTGAAACTAAAGATGAAATAATTCGTTAAACGCCTCGTGCGAACTTTCATCTTATTATTAATTCTACCGACACTTGCTTTTGCACAACAGCGAGATTTTTCGAGTTGTGAACATGCATTAACCATTGTTCCAACAGGAAATTATACCGTTTCATTTCTAGGAAAAAAAGGCTTGATTCCGAGCGAAGGGGTCTTCCAACATGCTAAAAATCCAGGAAAGAATCAACTTTGGATGGACTTTACCACAAGTCAAAAAGGAAGCTTGACCATTTCTTTTTTACATCATAATCAACCCATTCAGTTGTTGATTTTAAAAGAAAAAGAAGAAGATTTATGCTCCGCGCTGAAAGAACAGAATTTACAGGTGATTGTCGAGCGTTCGATTGATTCCCTCGTCAAGTTAGAAACCGAACTAAAAGTAAACGAAAATGACCATTATTTTATCGTGCTTTTAGGTGTAGAGAAATCTAAACAATCCATTGATTGTCAATTTCATTTTCTGATGGATGAAGAAATGAAAAATAAGTCCTGGCCATTGAACCTTGTTTACAACGAATCCATCCCTGTCTACCACCTGTTCATTCGAGATAAGCTTTCTAAAAATCCAATTGAAGCACGCATTGTGCTTCAGGGATCAAATGAAATCAACGGCATCTACCGAGCGAGTGATTTGGAAATGAATATGGCCAAAAAAGTGAAAGGTGGTTTATTAAGAGTGGATGCGGAAGGATATTTGTCCGCTGACTTTGAAAATGCAACGATTCCAATGAGTACGACATTTCACGATACCATTTGGTTAAATCCCATTCAAGAAGGAATGTTAGCGGAGTTGGATGATGTTTATTTTGCCGCTGGCTTAGCAACGGTTTTAGAAGAATCATATCCAAAATTAAAGCGTTTACGGGATTTTTTGATTTTAAATCCTACCGTTTCTATTGAAATTCATGGACATGTTAACGAGGATAACGACAAGGACATCGTGTCTATGAAATTATCAAAAAAACGTGCTCAGAAAGTAGTGGATTATCTTGTCGAAGGAGGTATTGATCCTAAAAGATTAACAGCTATTGGATTTGGAAACACAAAACCTATTTACAAAAATCCGCAAAACGAGGAAGAAAAAGAAGCTAATCGACGCGTAGAAATTCTAATACGTAAAAACTAACAAGGGATTTTATTCACCCTGTTTTGATGTCTTCCGCCTTCAAATGGAGTAGATAAAAATGTATCGACCATTTCTAACGCCAACTCTTCTGATACAAATCGCGCAGGAATAGCCATGATGTTTGCGTCATTATGACTGCGCGCTAAAGCAGCTATTTCCGTTGTCCAACACAAAGCACTGCGAACACCTTGGTGTTTATTTGCTGTCATGTTAATTCCGTTTCCTGATCCACATAACAAAATACCAAGCATTCCGTTGTTTTCTTCCACCATGGTTGCAACCGGATGAGCATAATCTGGATAATCTATGCTTTCTTCAGAATAACATCCGTAGTCCTTTACTTCCATTCCCTTATCTGTTAAGTATTTCACAATAAGTTCTTTGGTTTTAAATCCAGCGTGGTCACATGCGATTGGAATCATCATAGCGTATTTTCAATTTATTCACAAAGGTAATCACTATTCACAAATAGGGAGAGTTATTCACTTTGATGATTTTGTTAAAGAGCTAAACCCTTTGTTTTATTGAAAATGTTTTGGTTAGTTGTCCACCGATTTTCCTCTTGAATTGTTAATACCTGTGTATAAGCTATCATAACTTTTACTTGCATAAGTCATTCGAAATTCGAATTGCACATTTATTTAATATAAGCACGATAAGTTTCGTGTTGTTATATATAGATATCCATGTGGTTATACACTTTTTCTTCTTGTCTTTCTTCGTTTAATTTTCAACAAGTCTCCTTTTTTGTGGATTGTTTATAAGGTTATATTCATCTTATATTCAATAAGTTAAATAATTATTACTTGTTCATTAACTTGGAGTTTTTGTTTATATCGTCTTCTGCAAATTTTAACGGATAACTTTTACACAAATGAACAGTCTTAATAAGAGTAATAAAGATTTTAAATAATTTAAAAAAAGAAATATATTATATTAAATAAGGAGATCCAGATTAAATTTGCCTTGTATCAAAATCTTGAATACTTTTATCTCATGGAAAATAGCTTTGACGTACTGATTCTTCAAATTGATGCTTTTATACGAAAGTACTACAAGAATCAAATGATTCGAGGAATTTTGCTGTTTTTTGTCATCTTCTTGTTAACGTTCTTGTTAGCGACGAGTTTGGAATATGTGGGTCGATTCAACTCCTTGGTAAGAGCTGTTTTCTTTTTTGGTTTTATTGGATTGAATGGATACGTTCTCGTTCGATTCTTTGTAATCCCCTTGAGTAAACTTAGTTCGTTTGGAAAACAAATCAGTCGCCTTCAAGCTGCTGAAATTATCGGGACATTTTTCCCGAATGTTTCAGATCGACTTAAAAACACACTCCAGTTACAACAAAGTTTAGTTCACCAGGAAGGAAATATGGAATTATTAAGGGCTAGTGTAAATCAACGCTCAAATGCACTAAGTATCATTCCTTTTAAAAATGCCATCGAAATAGGAGAGAATAAAAAATACTTAAGGTATTTAATTCCTTTGTTTTTATGTTTTATTCTGATTGCGATATTTATTCCATCAGTCATAACGCAAGGAACAGAACATGTGGTATATTATAATCAGGAATTCAAAGATCCCGCGCCGTTTGATTTTAAGTTGATAACAGATGACTTGGTGTTAGAGGAAGGTAAAGATTTTCTTGTCAATCTAGAAATTAGTCCAAATAAACAAGGTGAAAAGGTACTTCCTAATCAAGTTTACATTGTTTCAGAACAAGGGAAGTTTTTATTATTACGCAAAACCAAAAACACCTTTATAGGTTCGATTAAAAAACCACGTAAAAACACTTCTTTTTATTTTACAACGAATGAATTTGATAGTAAGCGCTTTCACTTAAATGTGATTGGAAAGTCATTGATTGGAAAAATTCAAGCAGTTTGTACTTATCCAGCTTACTTAGGTAAAACAAATGAAACAATTGATAATGTAGGTGATTTAACACTTCCGGAAGGCACTGTTGTAGAATATCGCGTTCGAACAAAAAACGCGAAACGAACAGAGGTTCGTAGTTTGAAGTGGTCTTCCTATTTTACGGAGGAATCGTTTAAGTTTAAACAAAATTGTAAGGAGGATAAGCTGTTGACTTTTATTCTTGAAAATAAATTTCAAAAACAAAAAGATACAGTGAACTACAAAATCAATGTGTTAAAAGATGCATTTCCTTCTATAGAGGTGGCGGAACAATCAGATTCTATTTCAGCAGGATTAAAATTCTTTAATGGAGTGATTTCTGATGATTATGGGTTGAAAAACCTTCAATTCGTATATAAAATTACCCAGGAAAACGGGAAAAGTAAAGAGGTAAGGATGCCTGTTCAACAGGTAGCTGGTTCTCAAATGAATTTCAATTTTGCGGTGGATTTTAATCGGGAAAATGTGAAATTGAACGATAAAATAAACTACTATTTTGTGGTATATGATAATGATGGAGTTAATGGAAGTAAGGCAAGTAAAAGTCAATTATTTACTTATGAACTTCCTTCTTTAGAGGAATTAAATGATACTAGAAATAAAGAACAAGAGCAAACTAAAGAAGAACTAGATCAATTATTAAAGAAAACCAAAGAATTTCAAAAGAACATTTCTGAATTAAAAAAGGAGGCGTTGAATGCTAAATCATCGGACTGGAATAAATTAAATAAAGTTCAGCAATTGAAAGAGGAGCAATCGACACTTATGGAGTCACTTCAGAAAGTTCAAAATGAAATGGAGAAGAGTTTGGAAGAAAAAAACCAATTATCTCCTATGGATAAGGAACTCCTTGAAAAACAGGAAATGATTGAAAAATTACTGGATGAGTTAATGGATGATGAACTGAAAAAGTTATTAGATGAATTAGAAAAACTTTTACAACAAAATAATAAGGAACAGTTAAAGGAAAAAATGGAAGAATTGAATCAATCCAGTGAGGATATGAAAAAGCAATTGGACCGTAGCCTTGAAATGTTGAAGAAAATGCAGTTGAATGAACGAATAGATGATGTTGAGAAGGAATTAAAGGAATTAGCGAAAGAACAAGAAGAATTAAGAGAAGAAACAAAGGAAAATGCTTCAAAAGAGGAATTACTTAAAAAGCAAGAGGAACTAAATAAGAAGTTTGAAGAATTAAAAAAAGACCTTGAAAATTTAGATAAATTGAATAAAGAATTGGAAAAACCAATGGACTTAGGAAATTTAGAAGAGTTAAAAGAAGGGGTAACTGAGGATTTAAAAGAAGCCAAAGAAGGCATTGAACAGGGTAAAGAAAAGAAGGCGGGAGAAAGTCAAAAATCAGCAGCGGAAGGAATGAATTCGATGGCTAATCAACTAAATGCGAAGCAACAACAGTCGAATAAAAAGGAGCAGGAAGAAGATATGAAATCACTGCGCAATATTTTAGAAAGCTTGATGACACTCAGTTTTGATCAAGAAGCTTTAATGAATAAGTTTACAAAAATTACCACTCAAGATCCAATGTATCGTCGTTTGGGTAGAAGACAACAGCGTATTATTGATGAAACGAAAATAGTAAAGGACAGTTTATTAGCGCTTGCAAAACGCCAACCTAAGATAGCATCGTTTATTGATAAGGAATTGAATTCCATTGAAAATAATCAACGGATGTCGGTAGAAGATATTGATGATCACCGAAAAAAGGATTTGAATAAACACCAGCAATTAGTCATGACTTCCTATAATAATTTAGCTTTATTATTAAACGAGGCATTGCAAAGCATGCAAAATCAAATGCAATCAGAAATGGCTGGAAGTGGCAGTTGTAATAATCCTGGTAAGGGAAGGCCAAAACCTGGACAATCAATGTCAACAGGTGACATGAAAGAAATGTTAAAAAAACAATTGGAACAAATGCAAAAAGGCCCGAATCCAGGCGGTAGTAAACCAGGTGACAAACCGGGAGATAAACCAGGTGATAAGCCGGGAGGAAAACCGGGCGGATCGGGACAAAGCATGTTGGGATTAGGTAATAAAGAAATGGCTAAAATGGCGGCTGAACAAACAGCTATTCGTCAACGATTAGAACAACTTAGAAACGAAATGAATAAGGATGGAAAGGGATTGGGTAATCAATTGAATCCATTGATAAAAGAATTGGAAGAACAAGAGAAGAACATCATCAATCAGAACTTTAATAAGGAGATGGTCAATCGTCAAAAGGAAATCTTAACTCGTCTGTTGGAAAGTGAAAAAGCATTGATGGAAAGAGGATATGAAGAAAAAAGAGAATCTAAATCAGGAAAAGATGAAGATTATGGTAACAAAATCCGTTTTGATGAGTATAACAAATCAAAATTGAAGGAATTGGAACTATTGAAGTCTGCTGACCCTTCACTACGTCAGTATTACAAAGAAAAGGCGAATCAATATTTCAATTTAAATTAAGTAGCATTTCCTGTAAAAGGTCATATGAAAGAAGGATTTAATATTATAGAGAAAACAACGTTACCATCTGATTATCAATCTCTTGTGGATGTTGAGAATCTGGTTGAGCGCGTTTGCCAAACGTTGCATATCCAGGAGGATGCATTCGGAAATATTCTCATTTCGGTCACAGAGGCTGTGAATAATGCCATTTGCCACGGTAACGGAAATGATCAATCATTGTACATCGAGGTGGCAGTGGCAGAGAACTCTGAGTCTTTTTGTTTTCATGTGAAGGATGATGGAAATGGATTTGATTACAATAATCTTCCGGATCCAACAGCTCCCGAAAATATCCTAAAAGAAAATGGAAGAGGAATCTTTTTAATGAAGAGTTTGGCTGATGAAGTTGAATTCAATGAAAAAGGGAATGAAGTGACGATTTATTTTAGTAAATGATTTCTTTCCAATTTATCGATTTAAAAAAACCTCGTTTTTTAAGAATGAATCAACTCAAGTCCTTTTTAAAGGTTCTTGTGAGGGATGAGGGTAAACATCTTGGTGATTTGTCTGTTGTTATTTGTACGGATGAGTATTTGCTAAAGGTGAATCAAGATTTTTTACAGCACGATTACTACACGGATATCATTACGTTTGATTATTGTGATGACGATGTTGTTTCTGGGGATTTGTTAATCTCATATGAACGGGTTTTAGAAAATAGCATACTGGAGAATACAGGTGAAGAAAATGAGTTTTATCGCGTTGTTTTCCATGGACTTTTACATTTGTGTGGATATAAGGATAAATCTGAAAAGGATATATTGTTAATGCGCTCAAAGGAAAATGAATATTTAACCAAGTTTGTTTCACGTGAAACAAATAAAGATTAAAAAAGTGTTTCACGTGAAACAAATCCCTATGTTAGAAAATTACGATGTTATTGTTGTGGGTGCGGGTCACGCTGGTTGTGAGGCCGCGAATGCCGCTGCTAAAATGGGTAGTAAAGTGTTATTGGTCACAATGAACATGAATACGATTGCACAAATGAGTTGTAATCCAGCAATGGGAGGGGTGGCGAAAGGACAAATCGTAAGAGAAATTGACGCTTTAGGTGGTGGATCTGGAATTGTAAGTGATAAAAGCGCGATTCAGTTTCGTATGCTAAATATGTCAAAAGGACCTGCAATGTGGTCTCCTAGGACACAGAATGACCGTATGATGTTTTCATGGGAATGGCGTATGTTGTTAGAGCGAAATCCAAATGTGGATTTTTGGCAGGACATGTGTACTGGAATTCTTGTGGAAGAAAACAAGGTTGTTGGCATCCAAACATCCATGGATTTGGATATATGCGGTAAGGCGGTTGTTTTAACGAATGGTACTTTTTTGAACGGATTAATTCATTTGGGTGAAAAGCAATTTGGCGGAGGAAGAGCGGCAGAAAAAGCGGCGACAGGAATTACAGAGAATTTAATATCTCTTGGATTTGAAGCGGGAAGAATGAAAACAGGAACACCTCCACGTGTCGATGGACGCTCTTTGGATTATTCAAAAATGGAAATCCAACCAGGAGATGAGAACCCATCTAAATTTAGTTATGCCGACACAACAGCATTAAGCAAACAAATACCTTGTTACATTACGTATACAAATGAGCGCACGCATGAATTATTGAGAACTGGATTCGATCGTTCACCAATGTTTAATGGAGCAATTAAAAGTACAGGGCCAAGGTATTGTCCAAGCATTGAAGATAAAATAAATCGATTTGCTGATCGGGATAGACACCAAATTTTCGTGGAGCCTGAAGGGTGGGAAACGGTTGAGATTTATGTGAATGGATTTAGTACTTCGCTTCCGGAGGATGTTCAATTAGCTGCATTGAAAACAATACCAGGATTTGAAAACGTGAAAATGTTTAGACCAGGTTATGCGATTGAATACGATTATTTCCCCCCTACTCAATTAAAACACACCCTGGAAACAAAGCTGGTGGAAGGCCTTTATTTCGCTGGACAAATAAATGGAACAACGGGATATGAAGAAGCGGCTTGCCAGGGATTAATGGCGGGTATCAACGCACACTTGAAAATTCAAGAAAAAGACCCGTTCATTTTGTCACGCAGTGATGCGTATATTGGTGTATTAATCGACGATTTAATAACAAAGGGTACTAATGAACCATATCGCATGTTTACCAGTCGAGCGGAATTCAGAATACTGTTGCGACAAGACAATGCAGATGAACGCTTAACTCCACTCGGATTTGAGATAGGGTTAGCCGAACAAGAACGATTCGAGAAAGTGCAGCATAAAATACAACAAACAAATTGGCTGAAAAAAGAACTTCGAACAATAGGGATTACTCCTGATCAAGCAAACCCTTTATTAGCAGAAAAGGAATCAACACCAATCAACCAACAAGTAAAAATAACCAGCTTGTTAACTCGTCCACATATCAATTTAACGGATTTGTTGATGGTTTCAAGCGAGGCAAAAATGGCAGCAGAAAAGGCCGCGGAGTTTGATACGGATGTGCTTATTCAAACAGAGGTTCAATTAAAGTATGAAGGGTACATTGATCGTGAACAAGAACAAGCTCAAAAATTGGCGCGATTGGAAGATTTAATCATTCCGGAACACATCGATTATTCCTTGATAAAAAGTATTTCACTAGAAGCGAAGGAAAAACTCCGTAAAATAAAACCGCGTACCATTGGACAAGCTTCTAGGGTTTCTGGTGTCTCTCCGAGCGATGTTTCTGTCCTTTTGATCCATTTAGGGCGTTAAAAATGCATTTTAAGCGCTTTTAATGCGTTTTTAACCCTGCAAATAAGCGAACACCAACATGTGTGAGCGTTTGTTTCTTAAACCCCCATTTCTGAGAGCCGTTTTTTGTCCGTTTTTCGATTTTCGATCAGTTTTTCGCTTGCGATTACATGATGGTGATATTTCGTTACATTTGACAAAACATCTCCGATGCTTCGAAAAGTTTATTTTATTGACACAGTACATGAGGTACTAGCTGAAAGATTATCAAAATTCGGTTTTCAGTGCATTGATGCAACCAATGTTCCGTTAGACGAAATGATCTCTTATGTTAAGGATGCTTTTGGCTTGGTCATTCGATCAAAATTCACACTAAACGAAGAAAATATCACCCAACTAACTGATTTACAGTTTGTTGCAAGGTCTGGTTCTGGTTTGGAAAACATCGACGTGAATTATTGTGCGTCAAAGGGGATTCAATTATTTAATTCCCCTGAAGGAAACAGAAATGCTGTTGCGGAGCAAGCGCTAGGTATGTTGTTATCCTTATTAAACAAGATTCCTAAAGCAAATGCAGAAATAAGAAATGGTGTATGGGACCGTGAAGGAAACAGAGGCGAGGAATTAGATGGAAAAACAATCGGCATCATTGGTTTTGGTCATAATGGTGGGGCATTTGCACGTAAACTTCGCGGATTTGAAGTAAAAGTTATGGCCTATGATCGATACAAACAGGGATTTGGAGATCATTTTGTTCAAGAATGTACCCTAGAAGCCATACAAGAACAAGCTGATATCATCAGTTTTCATATTCCACAAAATGAAGAAACCATTCACTTTTTGAATGAATCTTTCATTCAAAATTGTAGCAAACCGTTTTATTTGTTGAATTTATCCAGAGGAAGAATTGTCCAAACATCAGCCCTTGTAAAAGCCTTGAAGGAAGGAAAAATTAAAGGTGCGTGCTTGGATGTTTTGGAATACGAAAAGACGAGTTTTGAATCCTTTTTTGACGGTGAACTCCCCGAGGATTTTAGTTATTTAATGCGGGCAACGAATGTGCTGTTATCACCACATGTTGGCGGGTGGACAAAGGAAAGTTACTTCAAATTAAGCAATGTTTTGGCGGATAAAATCATCGACTTTTATTCGGTTTAAACAACGTTAGTCAGACCATTCATCTAAAAATTTATCTAATTCCCTCCTGTCTTTTTTTGTGGGTTTTCCGTCTGTTTCTCGATATCCTTTTTGAGCAAGCTGGTATTCTTTTAACTTCTCCATTTCTTCCGGTTTTGTAATGTCCTCTAGAAATTGAGAGACGAGAGGCGCTCCAACCCTTTTGTCTAAAAAGCCAAGTATTTTATATTCGAAAACAGCACTGTGTTTTTGTATTCCGATGATATCGTTTAGGCGGATTTCACGGGATGGTTTAATCTCTATTCCATTCAATTTTACCTTTCCCTTAGAAATTAACTCGCTTGCTTGAGAACGGGTTTTAGCCAGTCTGACGCACCACAAATATTTATCAACGCGGATTTTCATCTCGAACTTTTTTCGGAAGACTATTGTAAACTAAATCATAGGAATGATCTACAAGTTCTAGTAATAATGAATCATCGACATCTTCAAACAACCGAACGGTGTTCCAGTGTTTTTTATTCATATGATATCCGGCTTGTACGGCGTGATAACGTTCTCGTAATTCAATGGCTCTTTCTGGATCACATTTCAAATTTACACCATCAAAAGACTCAACATCCATTAAGGCAAATAGTTTACCAAAAACCTTGAAAACGAGTGTGTTTTGATCAAAAGGGAACCCTTCGCTTACCCCCTTTTTTTGAAGACAATAGCTTCTTAATTCCTCCAAAAACATGGGGTGTTCTTAGTGAATAGCTGGCGCTTGATCGTAATGACCAAGGTTGTAAAGCATTTTTGTATGATCAGCCAATGCCCCAACAAATGTTTTATATGAATAGTAGGGCAAGTTAAACTCCTCTGCTGTAGATTTTACAATTTCCGCAAGTTTACTGTAGTGGATGTGGCAAATATTCGGAAACAAATGGTGCTCCACCTGGAAATTTAATCCTCCAACATACCAGGAAAACCATTTTGATTTTGGTGCAAAATCAGCTGTGTTGTAAAGTTGATTAACAGCCCAGTCCGCCTCAATGTTTCCTGATGCATCTGGCATAGGGAAGTTCGATGTTGGCACAACGTGTGCTGGTTGGAAAATAATAGAAAGAATAAATCCAGCGATGAAATGCATGGTCACGAACCCCGATAACGTAAGCACCCAACTAGCAGGGCTTAACATGAAAGGACAAACGATAAATAACCCAACGTAGATGATTTTGAAAAGAATGATAAAACTCATGTGGCGGGCGTATGTTGTGCCTTGGGTTTTAATTAAGTCTTTCTCTTTGTAGCGTTTAGCTTGTTTGAAATCCTTGGTTGAAAACCACATCATGGTCATCATGCCATAGAAAAACCAAGCATATAAGTGCTGGAATTTATGCGCTGCATAACGTTTTTTGTGTGGAGTAAAACGAAGTAAAAATGCTGGTGGATCGATGTCTTCGTCCAAATGTGTAACGTTCGTGAAGGTGTGATGTAAAACGTTGTGTTGAATCTTCCAATTCACAGCGCTTCCTCCTAGTAATATCAAAACGTTTCCAATCGCTTTGTTAATCGTTTCGTTTCGTGAATAAGCACTATGGTTGGCGTCATGCATAATAGACAATCCACACCCAGCCATTCCAACACCCATGAGCACCCAACAAAGGAAATAAACCCAAGAATCCAATCCATCAACAAACAGAAAACCAAAAGGAACTAAATAAATTCCAAGCATGGCAATAGTTTTAATCACCATAGCGGCATTCGCATGGCGAGAGATGTTGTTTTCCTTAAAGTAATTGTTTACCCTTGACCTCAGTGTTTTGTAAAACTCTGTATTGGTGTCCTTTGAAAAAGAAACAGTTTGATGGTTCATGCTTTTGGTTTAATGTACAAATTTAGTGATAAAGTGTCTACGGAACACTTATTTCATCGGAGAATTAAATTAGTCCCTGTAAAGAACAGAATTTATAGTAATGGGATTTCGCGGCAATAAGGTCGTCGTGATTGCCTTTTTCAACGATTTCTCCTTTTGATAAAACCACAATTTCATCAGCGTTTTTAATCGTGCTTAATCGGTGGGCAATCACAAATGACGTTCTGCCTTCCATCAATGTTTCAAGTGCGTCTTGTACCAGTTTTTCTGATTCCGTATCGAGCGCAGAAGTCGCTTCATCCAGAATCAAAATCGCTGGATCTTTATATACTGCTCGGGCTATGTTTAATCGTTGCTTTTGTCCTCCAGATAATTTATTTCCTCGTTCACCAATAATGGTGTCATATCCTTGTTCTAATTCCGTGATGAATCCATGTGCATTCGCTACTTTCGCCGCATACAGTACTTTTTCCATGTTTGGGTTTTCGTCCCCGAACGCGATGTTTTCGGTAACCGTCACATTGAACAAAATTGATTCTTGGGAAACAATCCCGGTTAAACCCCTTAAGTCATGAATTTTCAAATCTCTAATGTCGTGTCCATCAATTTGAATGCTTCCGCTTTCCACGTCATAAAAACGAGACAGCAGGTCCATTAAGGTCGATTTTCCACTTCCTGATTCACCCACAATGGCAACCGCAGAGCCTTTTTTTACCTCCCAACTCAAGTCTTTGATAATTGGCTCATTTTGGTACTTGAAACCAACACGATCAAATACAATTGCATGCTGGAAAGTTGTGATGGATTCTGCGTTTTCTTTTTCTAAAATTTTCTCATCGCTGTGTAAAATTTCATTGATGCGATCTAGAGAAACCTTGCCCTTGTTGATGACCGCAACACCACTTGAAACCGCTTGAATGGGACGAAGTAACTGCGAAAAAACCACGATGAACGTGATGAATAATTCTCCTGTCAATGCGTGTCCACCTTGGTCACCATCGAGTATTTGTTTTCCCCCGAACCAAACCAAACACATCATTACACCCGCACCAATGGTTTCATTCAACAAGGAGGAGACATCTTTTTTTCGGATGGTTTTTGTTGTTAATTTTTGGTGTCTTAAATTAAGTCCTTGAAATACGCCGGACATAAAATGTAATGCATTGAAGGATTTTATAATACGAACACCACTTAAACTTTCGTCAAAGGACGAAGTTAATAAGCCCAACTGTTCTTGCCCTTGTTTGGCTGTTCGTTTTAAACTCTTTCCAACTGTGGAGATAACAAAAGCGGAAATAGGCAAAAGAAAAAAGGAGACAACGGTAAGCTCTGCACTAATGAATAAGAGGGTTCCAACGTGTATCATAATGGAGATTGGGTCGCGAAAGACCAATTCTAATGTACAAACCACGGCGTTTTCTACTTCCCCAACATCATGTCCCATTCGGGTTAATAAATCCCCTTTTCTTTCGTTGGCATGAAATCCAAGCGGTAATTTAATGGCTTTATCGTACAGTTGATTCCGAATGTCCCTCACCACTCTTGCGCGCAATTCTGATTGAAACCAAACAGCGAAATAACGGGAGAGATTCTTGAAGAAGAAAGCGCCAAAAACCATGAAACAGACCGTGATTAATGCGCGTTTTGGATCTGAAACAACCATGTGGTGCATTTCGTAATTGTAAAGGTCTACCCAATGAGACGCTAGGTCTTTCAAATGACCAGAGTAATGTGGTGCCTTCACCACTGTTTTTAATTCTTTTGAGCTGAAAATCAATTGTAGAAAAGGAATAAACAACACCAAAGAAAGCAAGTTGAAAACCGTAAACAAGAGGTTTCCGATGATTGTTAGTAGCGCTAATAAGCGGTATTTAAAGGCAAAGCCAAAAATTTCCCAAAAGGTTTTCATGGAACAAAGATACGGATTCCTTCGCTATGCCAACCCGGGGCATTTCTTCCTTGATTATTTGATTAATTTTGTCGTCTCACACGTGTTACATGAACGCAACAACCCCAAGTATTTCGATTGTTATTCCGAATTATAACGGAGTTGAATTGCTTCCAAAAACAATTGAAAGCGCACTTAAAGCACTTACAACAAGTGGCATCACAGACTATGAAATCATTGTTTCGGACGATGCCTCAACGGATGGTTCACTTGTTTTGCTTGAACAAGAATTCCCAGAGGTGGTATTAGTCAAAAGTGAACGCAACACGGGATTTTCTGGAAACGCGAATCGGGGAATTCAACGAAGTTCAAAGGAATTAATTTGTCTTCTTAATTCAGATGTTCATTTAGGTACAGCTTACTTTACTGCCCAAACACCCTTGTTTGATTCTGAAGAAACCTTTGGAGTAATGGGACTCATTCAAGAACAAGGAACGTTTGCTTTACAAGACGGAGCGAAACTCCCAAGTATCAGCAGGTGGAAAATTGAAAGCAACAAAAATGAATTTTCGAATGCTCGGATTCCAACCTTGTTTCTTTCTGGAGCAAATGCCTTGATTCGCTCTTCCTATTTGAAAGAAATAGGTGGATTCAATGAGCTGTTCAATCCATATTATGCCGAAGATGTGGATCTTGGAATCCGTGCCTGGCGACGGGGGTGGGTTTTGTGGTACCAACCAGAATCACATTGTTATCACGCGCAGTCGACCACCATCAACAAACTACCACCGCTTCATGTGCGAACAATCGCGAAGCGAAACAAACATTTTTTACATTTTTTACATTTACCAAATGGATTTCATTGGGCCTATGTGTTGCAGGTATCGATCAAAGCCATTTTTCAATCCTTGTTTGGACAGCGTATTCACCGAAAAGCTGTCAAACAATTTTATCAGGCCCTACCGGATTTAATCCATGAGCGCAGGAAATTTAATCGCGGTGAACAAAAATTCAACTTGATGGATCTTCAAAAACGGATGCACAAGATGGAGGAAAAGAGGCAAACTGCTGCAAATCCTTCTTAAATTCCTAACTTTGAAGCATGAGTTCAATTAGACAAAACAAAATAGAAGCGGTCATTCAAGCTGAATTATCCACTTTTTTTCAACGAAATGCAAGTGAAATTTGCCTTGGCGCGATGGTCACAGTTACAGTCGTTCGGGTAACTTCGGATTTATCCTTAGCTCGTTGTTTTTTGAGTGTTTTTGCTGGCCCAGAGAAAACTGTTGTGTTGGAAAACATCCGCGCAAATCAAGGTAAAATCAGGTATGAAGTGGGTAATCGTTTAAAAAACCTTCGTAAAATTCCAGACCTTGTTTTTCAAATTGACGACTCTCTTGATTACGCAATGAAAATCGATGAGTTACTGAAAAAGAAGTGATTAACACCCCGTTTTACATAGCAAAAAGGTATTTGTGGTCTAAGGGAAAGCGGAATATCGTCACCCTGATCAGCCGAATTTCTCTTTTTGGCGTCATGATTATTACTGCAGCGCTCGTTGTGCTGCTTTCAGCATTCAATGGTATTGAAAAAATGATTGAACAACTCTATAGTGAGTTTGACCCTCAAATCACGATTCAACACGCTCAACGCAAAACCTTTTTTGAAAACGAAATCAATTTTTCTGACTTAAGATCGACGCCGGGAATTCAACATGTTTCAAAACAAGTGGAAGAAATAGTTGTGTTGCGACATGAACAAAAATGGATTAACGCGACACTTTATGGGGTGGAGAAAAATTACTTGAAAGATTGTCACTTATCCAAACACCTCATAAATGGATATGGCGCATCTGATTTTCAGGATGGTCATTTTGCGTATTTAGGAGCTGATTTAATGCAAAACCTCAAAATGGCTTTGGGTCCTACTGAAAAAGAACAAGTTGTACTTTATGCCCCAAAACGCAACGTAAAAATCCGTTTAGGAAAAGCGCCGTTTCATTCAGCCCGCATTCCGATTGATGGCGCAATGAACTTCAATCAAGAGGTGAATGCAGGAGCGCTGATTTGGGATCTTTCTTCCGCAGAAAACCTGTTGGGATACGATCATGAAATAAGTAAAATATACCTTTCATTAAAACCGGGATTCAACGCACAAGAAGTCAAGGAAATCCTTCAAAACAAACTTGGGAAAAATCAATTTTCCGTGAAAACAAATGTGGAAAAAAATGAATTAATCTTTCGAACGAGCAAGTCAGAACGATTAGTCGTTTTCATTATTCTCTTATTTGTTTTTGTCTTGGCCGCTTTTAACTTGGTGGCCTCACTGACCATGTTGTATGTGGAAAAGAAAGAGAGTGTCGATTTGTTGAGCGCAATCGGGATGAGCAAAAAAGACGTATTTAACATCTTCTTTTACGAAGGATTATTAATTTCCGGATGGGGAATTTTACTCGGTTTAATATTGGGTTACGGGGTTGGACTGCTTCAGTTAAACGTTGGTTTATTGCGTATTCCTGGTGCAAATATCCCCTTCCCAATTGTTTTCACTTGGTTCGATTTATTTTCCATCACACTTACGGTTTCCGCCCTAAGTTTTTTGTTTTCTTATTTTCCAGTGCGAATTTTAATGAAAAGCAGATAAAACAATTATAAGAAGTATACTCGGAATTTCAAATAAAATCATGTATATTTGCGCCCGAATTCAAAAAGGCTTATAATGTCATCAGTTAAAGGAAAAATCTCACAAGTAATCGGTCCAGTTGTGGACGTACGATTTGAACGAGGAACAGTTTTGCCAAACATTTACGACGCACTAGAAGTGCGTAAGGCAGATGGAACTCGTGTAGTTTTGGAAGTTCAATCACACGTTGGTGAAAACGCTATTCGTGCGATTTCTATGGACTCAACAGATGGGTTCACTAGAGGAATGGAAGTGGTTGCAACAGGAGTTCCAATCAAAGTTCCTACCGGAGATAAAATCAAAGGTCGTTTGTTTAATGTGGTTGGTGAAGCTATTGACGGAATCAACGTGGTAGACAATTCTGATGGATTGCCAATTCACCGTGAAGCGCCAAAATTTGATCAATTATCAACGGCAACAGAAATTCTTTTCACGGGAATTAAAGTAATTGACTTGATTGAGCCTTACGCAAAAGGAGGAAAAATTGGATTATTCGGTGGTGCCGGAGTAGGTAAAACCGTATTAATTCAGGAATTGATCAATAACATCGCTAAAGGACACGGTGGACTTTCTGTATTCGCAGGAGTTGGAGAGCGCACACGTGAAGGAAACGATTTGCTTCGTGAGATGTTGGAGTCTGGTATCATCAAATATGGTGATGACTTCATGCACTCTATGGAAGAAGGTGGTTGGGATTTAACAAAAATCAACCTAGAAGAAATGAAAGAATCAAAAGCGACGTTCGTTTTTGGTCAGATGAATGAGCCTCCAGGAGCAAGAGCACGTGTTGCCCTTTCTGGATTGACTATTGCAGAATATTTTAGAGATGGTGATGGTGAAGGACAAGGAAAAGACATCCTTTTCTTCGTAGATAACATCTTCCGATTTACACAAGCAGGTTCTGAGGTTTCTGCCTTGTTAGGACGTATGCCATCAGCGGTAGGATACCAACCAACATTAGCAACTGAAATGGGTGCAATGCAAGAACGTATCACATCTACAAAAAATGGATCCATTACTTCTGTACAAGCGGTTTATGTACCTGCGGATGACCTTACCGATCCAGCGCCAGCAAACACATTTGCTCACTTGGATGCAACTACGGTATTGTCTCGTAAAATTGCCGAATTAGGAATTTATCCAGCGGTTGACCCATTAGATTCTACTTCACGTATTTTAACACCTGAAATCGTTGGTGAAGAGCATTACAACTGCGCTGAACGTGTAAAAATTACACTACAGCGCTACAAAGAACTTCAAGACATTATCGCGATCTTAGGAATGGATGAATTGTCTGAAGAAGATAAATTAATCGTTCACAGAGCGCGTCGTGTACAACGTTTCTTGTCTCAACCGTTCCACGTTGCTGAGCAATTTACGGGTATCCCTGGGGTATTAGTAGATATTCAAGATACAATCAAAGCGTTTAACGACATTTTGGATGGTAAATTTGACCAATATCCAGAAGCAGCATTTAACTTGAAAGGTGGCATCGAAGATGTGATTGCTGCAGGAGAGAAAATGTTGTCAGAAGCTTAATTTATTGACACATGAAATTAGAAATCATCACACCAGAAGCAAGTCTTTTCAAAGGAGAGGCAACAAGTGTAACTCTTCCAGGGTTAGATGGCGTTTTTCAAGTGTTGAATAACCACGCACCAATCATTTCCTCCTTGAAAGGCGGCGAAGTCATCTTTGACTTGGATGGAAATGCTGCAGAAGCTGAAATGAGCGATAAATTAGTTCAATCAGGATCAAAAGTGAGCGTTACGATCAAAGGTGGTGTGGCAGAATTAAACAATAATCGCCTTATTATTCTTGCTGAATAACAAGGTGTAAACGAATGTAAAAAGGGATTTGGTTAACCAGTCCCTTTTTTTTTGATAAAACGTTTGTGCAAATTTGTATGGACAAGACAAGATTCTTTGATTAACTTCGTTAAGGAAGATGGAAATGACAAGTGAATTAACCCAATTAGAACAAAACAACATCCCAAAGCATGTCGCTTTTATTATGGATGGGAATGGACGATGGGCCAAAAAACAAGGACAACATCGATTGTTCGGTCATGCCGCTGGAGTAGAGTCTGTAAAAGAAATCATAAAGACGGCACGAGAAATAGGAATAGAATACCTAACAATGTATGCCTTTTCCACGGAAAACTGGAATAGACCACCAGAGGAAGTTATGGGATTGATGGATTTGCTCGTACAAGCCATAACGAATGAAACGGATGAAATGCACAAAAACGGCGTGCGCCTTCTTACCATTGGAGATATTTCCGCTTTGCCAGAGTCTTGCATTATTTCCCTGAATAATGCCATTGCTAAAACAGCGAACAATACCGATTTAACATTGGTTCTAGCGTTAAACTATAGTGCTAGATGGGAAATAACAAATGCTTGTCAAATGTTGGCAGAAAAGGTAAAATCTGGACAACTTTTATCCCAAGAAATCACCGAGTCATCGATTAGTGATGTGCTCAACACGGCGGGTATTCCAGACCCTGAATTGCTCATCAGAACAAGTGGTGAATGCCGCATTAGTAACTTTTTGCTTTGGCAATTGTCTTATACAGAGTTATACTTTACGCCGGTGCATTGGCCAGATTTCAGAAGAGAAGAGTTTTTGAAGGCCTTAACCTCGTACCAGCAACGTGAAAGACGGTTTGGAATGACCTCTGAACAATTAAACGAAACTAAATGAAATACTTAGTTATTTTCTTACTACTCTCTTTTGCTTCATTTAGCCAGAATGGACCAACAACGCTGGGTGGCTTGGACTTTGATTATTCTGCTCCAAAAGAGTATGAGATTGGTCCAGTTCGTGTCATTGGTGCTGATAATTATGATCACCAGGGAATTAAAATGATTGCAGGATTACGCCAAGGTCAAATGATCACCTTGCCAAGTCAGCAAATCAATAAAGCCATTCAAAATTTATGGAGCGAAGGATTGTTTTCGAATATTTCCATTTACGCTGAAAAAGAAATAGCTGGGGTTGTTTATTTGGTCATCGAGTTAGTTCCACGCCCAAAGTTATCGAAGTTCAAATTTGAAGGCATTACGAAACGAGAAGCGGATAAAGTACGAGAGGAAATCTCACTCTACGCAGGAAAAACGATCACAGAAAACCTGTTATTCCAAACAAAAAGTAAAATCCGTGGGTATTTTCGCGAGAAAGGATTTTACCATGCCAACGTGAACATTCGTCGCATGAAAGACACCTTGATCAACGACTCTGAAATCTTTTTAATTAACATCGACAAAGGTCCAAAAATTGGAATCAAGGAGATAGAAATCGTTGGGAGCACAGAAGTGCCTTTATGGAAATTGAAAATGGCCATGAAGGACACAAAAGAAAAAGGAATTGTTCGTGTCTTTAAGCGCTCTAAATTTACCGAATCAAGTTATCAAACCGATAAGACAGCGTTGCTAGCGAAATTCAATAAAGTAGGTTTACGAGACGCGCAAATTATCCACGACACCGTTTATTTGTTGGATGAAAAAAACTTGAAAATCGAGATTCGAATCAATGAAGGGGAAAAATATTATTTCGGAGACATTGAATGGATAGGCAACACCAAATACCGCTCGAGTTTTCTGGACACCGTTTTAGGAATTCACAAAGGAGACCTTTATAACAAAGAATTATTCACTCAGCGCTTGTTTGGAGGTCCGGACGGAAGAGACATTTCCGCACTGTATATGAATAAAGGATACCTGTTCTTTCAGGTAATTCCTGTTGAAACGAATGTGACTAATAATTACATTAATCACCAAATTCGTATCATCGAAGGAAAAATTGCAACGAATGGAAACATTACGATTCGCGGTAATACTAAGACAAATGATTATGTGATTCTTCGGGAGGTGCGCACCAAACCAGGGGATGTCTTTAATAAAGAAGACATCATGAGAACCCAACGTGAGCTGTCACAATTAGGCTTCTTCAATGACCAAGGTTTTCAGGTGAATCCAATGCCAAATCCAGCCAAAGGAACAGTAGACATTGAATATGTCGTCGAAGAAAAATCAAGTGATCAAATTGAATTGTCTGGTGGATACGGTGGCGCTGGACCATCAACACCTGGTAGAATTATTGGTACAGTAGGTCTTTCGTTTAATAATTTCTCGACAAAGAACTTCTTCAAAAAAGAGGCGTGGTCGCCACTTCCTGGGGGAGACGGACAACGTTTGTCCATTCGCGCACAATCAAACGGAAGGTATTATCAAGGTTATAACTTCTCTTTTACGGAGCCATGGCTTGGGGGGAAAAAACCAAATTCCTTGTCTTTCTGGGTGAATAGAACAGCGCTTTCTACAACCGGATTCTTGCGTTCAGACCCAAATTATACAGGGCTTTCAATCACAGGTACGGGTGTTGGTTTGGGAAGACGTAAAAGATGGCCAGATGATTACTTCACAGCGTATTACGAATTAAGTTATCAGTATTACGATGTGATGAAGGACTCTCGATTTCCTCTGTTTAATGAAGGATACGCAAATGACATTGCTTTTAAATATGTCTTGCAACGTAGTTCTGTAAGTGCCCCAATCTATCCACAAAGCGGTTCTAATTTTACGTTAACAACTAAAGCGACGCTTCCATATTCGTATTTCACGAAAGACGTAGACTATGCCTCCATGACGGATCGCGAGCGTTTTTTATTCTTGGAATATTACTCATTCAAATTCACAGGCGAATGGTTCTTGCCATTAACCGCGGATAAAAAATTAGTGTTAATGCCTCGTTTTGGATTTGGATACATTGGTATGTACAATAAATCAAAAGGATTAACGCCATTCGATCGTTACTCGATGGGTGGAAGTGGACTTTCTGGGGTAAATCAATTGGGTGGACGTCAAATTATTGCGTTAAGAGGTTACGATGACCAAAGTATATCTGCGAATGGTGGAGATCCAATCATTGCGAAATATACCCTTGAGTTGCGCTATCCAATCTCATTGAACCCTCAAGCAACATTTTATGCGTTGAGCTTTTTAGAAGCTGGAAACACCTATCCTACGTTCGATAAATTCAATCCATTCAATGTGAAGCGCGCGGCGGGTGTAGGAATTCGTGTGTTTTTACCAATGTTTGGAATGTTAGGACTCGATTATGGTTTTGGATTTGATAAACTAGATAGTTGGTCAAGCGCATCCGGTTCATCCTCGGGTTCTGATGCATCCATCGCGAAAAAAGGGTTCTATCCTAAATTAAGTTTCACCATCGGTATGAACTTGGGAGAATTATAGATTATTATAATAAATGTTTAACTTCGTCGTTCTTTAGAAACAATTTTTTTTATGGCAAAGTATTGTTTTCTTTTCATCTTGTTTTTTGGCATGCGATTTGCCAATGCACAGACCTATGCATTTATTGATTCAGATTACATTTTAAAAAATGTTCCTGAGTACGTAGAAGCAAAAGAACGCTTAGATAAAATGGCGGAGCGTTGGACGAAGGAAATTGAAGATCGATACGAAGTGATTAAAACAAAAAAATCAAACTTCGAACGAGAAGAAGTGCTTCTTCCAAAAGAGGAAAGAGAAAAACGCAAACTGGAAATAGAAAAATTGGAAAAAGATGCCATTGATCTTCAAACACAACATTTTGGATCTGAAGGTGATTATTTTCAAAAGCGTCAGGAGCTTGTGAAACCGATTCAAGATAGGGTCTTCACAGCCATGAAAAAAGTAGCAAAACGAGAGGGGTATTCTTTCGTTTTTGATAAGGCAAACCAAAGCAATTTGGTATATGCAGAGAAGGAATTCGACATGAGTGATTCTGTTCTCGAAGAAATGGGTATAACAAAGTAACATAAACAAAGAATGAAAAAGTTATTATTAGGATTGGTTTTATTTATCGGATTTGGAGCTGCGGCTCAATCAAAAGTAGCACACGTAGATTCTCAAAAATTATTGGACACGATGCCTTCTCGTAAAGCGGCAATGGCGCAATTGGAGGAAATTCAAAAATCAGGCTTTGCTGAATTAGAAGAGATGCAAAAGTCTTTTGAATCAGCGTATAAAATTTTTATTGAAAAAGACAAGGCTGGAGAAATGCCACCGATGATAAAAGAGAATGAGCAAAATAAATTGATGCGTATGCAACAGAATTTGGAAACGCGTCAAACAGAACTGGAGCAGGAATTGAAATCATACAGCGAACAATTGAACCAACCTATTTTAGATCGAGTTCAAAAAGCCATCGAATTGGTTGCTGAACGTAAAAAATTGAGTTACGTATTAGACCAATCATCCATGACTATGTATTACAAAGGTGGAATGGACATTACAAATGAAGTGATTACGGAACTATTAATTTTGGACGCTGCGGCATCTAAAAAATAAGACCATCATCAAAATACAAGAAGGCAATCCTAGTGATTGCCTTTTTTGTTTAGTTTTGAACCATGAATAAATATGCGCCCATAGGTATTTTTGATTCCGGCTACGGTGGACTTACCGTCTTTCAGGAAGTTCAAAAGGCGCTTCCGGAATACGATTACATTTATTTAGGAGACAATGCCCGCGCTCCTTATGGAAACCGATCCTTTGATGTCGTTTATGAATTTACTTTGGAAGCAGTCAAATTTTTGTTTGATCAAGGCTGCCCGTTAGTAATTCTTGCCTGCAACACAGCCTCTGCTAAAGCATTGCGAACAATTCAGCAACAGGATCTTCCAAACATTGATCCTAATAAAAGGGTCCTCGGCGTAATCCGACCAAGCACCGAAGAAATCGGTGCGCTCAGTCAAACGCGACATGTGGGTGTGTTGGGTACAACGGGCACGATTCAAAGCGAATCTTACCTCATAGAATTAAAAAAGTTTGCGCCTGATGTACAGGTATCCCAGCATGCATGCCCAATGTGGGTGCCGTTGATTGAGAATGAGAAATATGATCATTCAGCGGGAATTCAGTTTATCGAAGAAGATGTTCGCGCGCTGTTGGAAAAAGATGCGCTTATAGACACGATAATCTTAGCTTGTACACATTACCCAGTAATTAAGGATAAAATTCAGGAAATCGCAGGAAAACACATTCAAGTAGTGTCTCAGGGTCCAATAGTTGCTGATAAATTAGGTCAATACCTTGTAGCGCATCCAGAAATGGAAGGGAAACTAACTAAAAATGCCTCCCAAGTGTTTTACAGTTCAGAGTCTGAAATTGTATTCAATGAGAAAGCAGCGCGTTTTCTTGGTTATCCAGTGGCAGCAAAGCATCACAGTTTTTAAGGGATTTCTCGACTTAATCGGTCCATTATACGCGTATTAAGCGCTTTGAATTCCTCCGGATGACTTGCAAAATAACGATAGCTTGTTTGAAATTGCTTTGTTGAAACACCATGCTTTTTCAACACTTTGTTGACGGATTCGTCCAATGCATCCTTATAAACACCAGGCACACCATATTTACTTTGGTAATGACTTTCTAATAACAAGACATCCTCCAAAATCACGCTCATTTTATCTGCATCGATGAGTCCAGCAGGTTTTTCTGACGAAATGTTTCCACAAGCGGCAGCGAAAAGCGTAAGTAAAAACGGTAGAATGAATTTCATTAAGCTAAGTTGAATAGGAGTCGATCACCATTTTTTCCTTCTAAGATTTCTCCTTGATGATAAGCTAATCGTCCATTGATAAACGTGCTATCTATCGCATGTTCAAATGTGTGTCCCTCAAAAGGTGACCAAGCGCATTTGGATAAACAATTTTCTTTGTAAACGCTCGTGTGACGATTTGGGTCAACAATCACAATATCCGCATGATATCCTTCGCGCAGGAATCCACGCTCTTGGACACGGAATAGTACGGCTGGAGCATGTGCCATTTTTTCAACCACACGTTCAATGCTAATCTTACCCTCTTTCACTTTTTCGAGCATGGCAATTAAAGCATGCTGTACTAGTGGGCCTCCGGAAGGGGCATTTAAATACGTGTTGGATTTTTCTTCAAGCGTATGAGGAGCGTGATCGGTGGCGATGACATCAATGCGATTATCTAATAATGCTTCCCATATTCCTGCCCGATCTTCGGCTGTTTTCACGGCAGGATTCCATTTGATAAAGTTTCCTTTTTCAGCATAATCTTGGTCCGAAAACCAAAGATGGTGAATGCAAGCTTCAGCAGTAATGTGCTTTTCTTCTAACGGTAATGTGTTGTCGAATAAATGCGTTTCCTTCTCTGTGGAAATATGCAAAATATGTAATCGAGAGCGGTTTTTATTCGCCAATGATACAGCGAGAGAAGAGGATAAATAACACGCTTCTCCACTACGAATGAGCGGATGTGCTTCTACAGGAATCTTCTCTCCGTACTTTTCCTTGAATAGCGCTAAATTCGTTCGAACAGTATGTTCGTCCTCGCAATGGGTTGCAATGAGCATAGAAACACGTGAAAACAAACTTTCTAGCACTTCTGCTTTATCAACCAACATGTTTCCGGTTGATGATCCCATGAAGATTTTTATCCCACAGACATTTTGATGATTTGTTTGAAGCACCTCTTCTAAGTTATCATTGGATGCACCCATGAAAAAGGAGTAATTGGCAAGAGAACTGTTGGATGCAATGAGGTATTTATCCTCCAATAACGCCTGTGTTAATGCATTTGGAACGGTATTCGGCATTTCCATGAACGAGGTGATTCCACCAGCGACAGCTGCTCGAGACTCTGTGTAAATTGTTCCTTTGTGTGTGAGACCTGGTTCCCTGAAATGAACTTGATCGTCAATGCAACCAGGCAGGACAAATTTTCCCTCTGCGCTTATTTCCTTCACGCCACTTGGTAAATCAATGGAAGAAGCGATTTTATGGATCCGTCCGTTTAACACCAACACATCACCCACCCATTGCTTCCCTTCGTTAACAATCGTCCCTGCTTTAATTAAGTAGTTATTCATAAATCCATTTTTCGCATTTTCCAGACACCAAAAAAGGCTTCTTTGAAAATACCGGTAGACATTTTTGATTCGCCCACGACACGATCGATAAATGTAATGGGTATTTCTTTTACCTTAAATCCATGTTTTAAAGCTGCGTACTTCATGCAAATCTGAAAAGCATATCCTTTAAAGGTAATATGATCTAGTTGAATGTTTCTCAACACTTCGGAACGGTAACATTTGAATCCGGCTGTTGTATCTCGGATGCCAATCCATAAAATAATGCGCACGTAAACACTCGCAAAATAACTCATTAAAATGCGTTTTAAGGGCCAGTTTTTCACTTTCCCTCCTCGGCAATACCTCGAGCCGATGGAAACGTCCGCGCCATGTTGACAAGCACTTAAAAGTCGAACAAGGTCTTTTGGGTTGTGAGAAAAATCACAATCCATTTCAAAAACAAATCCGTAGTTACGCGCCAAAGCCCACTTAAATCCGTGAATGTATGCGGTTCCTAGTCCTTGTTTTCCGGAACGGGTTTCTAAAAAAATTCGATTTGGAAAGCGTTCTTGCAAGGCCATAATCGCTTGTGCGGTGCCATCTGGGGATGAATCGTCAATAAAAAGAATGTCGAAATTACTTTCGAGTGCCATGATCGCCTGTGCCATTGGACCGACATTGTCAAGTTCATTGTATGTTGGGATGATGATAATCGATTTCGTTTCCATATGCTTGGAACGAAATTAAGGAACAATTGTCAAAACGAAAACGAACGAGATCATTATCTTGATTTTTGGACATAAAAAAACCGCCACTAGGGCGGTTTCGAGCTTATTTAGTTGAAATGAGTGAAACTCATATCGCTTTTTATGCTTCTTCTTCTTCTTCCTCGTCGTCAGCATCAGCACCTTTAACAGCACCACGAGCCATTTTAACGGAAACAACAACTGCATTTGCAGGGTCTAACAACGTTACACCTGGAATTTCGATGCTGTTTACACGGATAGATTGTCCAATACGCAATTTAGAAATGTCTAACGTAATTGCATCTGGAAGATCTTTTGCCAATCCGACACATTGAAGTGTACGGAAAACGGTCATTAATTTACCACCGGCCATTACACCACGAGAAGAACCTGTCAATCTCACTGGAAGTTTAACGCGAACTGGTTTAGAATCACTTAACTCTAAAAAGTCAACGTGTTGAATCGTGTCTTTTGTTGGGTGTTGTTGCAATTCACGAATGATACCCATCGCTTTTTTACCTTCGATATCCAAAGCAACTTGGTAAACTTCTGGTGAATAAACGATTTTGTCAATTTCTGTTCGCTTTACCGCGAAGTGAGTTTGCTCACCTTGTCCGTAAAGCACACAAGGAACTAAACCAGCATTTCTTAAACTGGCAGCATCCTTTTTCCCTACGTTCGATCTAAGCGAACCGCTCAAATGTGCTGTTTTCATGTATATATTAATTAAGAGATTACAAAATGAGAACTAATGGATTCATTATTGATTAGGCGTTTAATCACGTCTCCAAATAAGTCTGCCACTGTAATGACGCGAATTTTATCACTGTGACGTGATTGAGGAATCGTATCTGTTACAATTAGTTCGGTTAATTTAGAATTTTCAATGCGCTCATACGCAGGACCACTTAAAACAGCATGCGTACAGAATGCACGAACGCTTTTTGCGCCTTTTTCGATTAATAAATCTGCCGCGGTAGTTAATGTTCCTGCCGTATCACACATATCGTCAATGATAATCACATCTTTTCCGTCGACGTCACCGATGACCGTCATTTCAGCGATTTCATTTGGTTTTTTGCGGTGTTTATGACATAAAGCCAATCCACAATTTAAACTTTTCGCGTAAGAATTAGCACGTTTTGCTCCACCAGCATCTGGCGCTGCAACCACTAAATTCGATGTGTCTAATTTTGCTATTTCACCCAAAAACAAGGTAGATGCATACAAATGATCTACAGGCACTTCAAAGAATCCTTGAATTTGGTCTGCATGTAAATCCATGGTCATGATGCGATCAACACCCGCCGCCATCAACATATTTGCCACCAATTTTGCACCAATTGCAACGCGTGGTTTGTCTTTACGGTCTTGACGCGCAAATCCAAAATATGGAATAACAGTGATGATTTTTCGTGCAGATGCTCTGCGAGCAGCATCCACCAACAAGAGTAATTCAAATAAATTTTCAGTTGGAGGCATGGTTGACTGAACAATGAAAACATCCTGTCCACGAACCGTTTCTTCGAATGAAGGCTGAAATTCTCCATCACTGAATACGCTTACTTTTACGTCCCCAAGTTTAACACCAAAACTGTCTGCTACTTTCGCAGCCAACGCTTCAGATGATCTTCCGGCAAATATTTTTACTCCCACGTTCTTAGAAAATTGGTTGCAAAGTTAGGTAAAATAAAAGTTTCTACCAAAAGCCGCCGCATATCTGCACAAACCTCTAATGAAAAAGAGTTCCATGTACGCGATTTGGCTTAATTTTGTTAAATCATATGACGCCAACATCTCCACAGAAAAAAAAGCTATTCAAACGCTTGTTTTATTTCGCAAAACCTTACCGAAAGTATTTGGTTTTGTCTATGTTGTCGGTGATTTTACTTTCTTTTCCGGGTCCGTTGAGGCCGCTGTTAATTGGAAAGATGGTGGACAAATACATTGTTGAAACACACAATCCGACCATGTTATTCTTTGCCTCCTTGGTCTTACTTGGAGTACTCATGTTGGAAGGAATGCTTCAATTGTTGTCGTCCTATTTTTCTAACCTCTTGGCTCAGTCTGTTATTCGCGATTTGCGACAAAAAATCATTCAACATTTTTTAACGTTCCGCATGTCCTATTTTGACCGGAATCCAGTAGGGGCTATGGTGACGAGAGTGGTTTCCGACATGGAAGCAATTACGGAGGTTTTCTCTTCTGGAATCATGGAAATCATTTCGGATTTGTTTTCGCTCCTTTTCATTTTAGCTTTGATGTTTTGGAAGAATTGGGAATTGGCATGGATGACCCTTGTTCCGATACCTTTTTTATTGATCGCTACCCGTATTTTTGCTCGTTCTATGAAGGAGTCGTTTCAACAAGAACGTGTGGCAGTGACAAAATTGAACACCTTTGTTCAGGAGCGCTTAAGCGGGATGGCGATCGTACAATTGTTTAATCGACAAAAGCAAGAATACCAACGATTTGAAAAAATTAACGAGGGACATCGACAAGCGCATATTAAAGCTGTTTGGGCCAACTCCATTTTTTTCCCCGTCGTCGAAATACTCAGCTCTGTTTCGATTGCGTTTCTTTTAGTTTGGGGAGCTTTACATGTCTCTGGAAAAACGGATAAGGAGATACGGTCTATGTATGGGGAGATTTTCGCCTTTACTTTATGGATCAATCAATTGTATCGTCCCATCAGACAATTGGCCGATAAGTTTAATGTGTTGCAGCGCGGCACCGTTCGTGCAGAGCGTGTATTTGACGTCTTAGATGAGGAAGAGGAAATCCAAACAGGTGGGACATTAACCGATGTAGATTTTTCTGCAGATGTCCAATTCCGCGATGTTTCCTTCTCGTATGTCGAGGGACAAAGTGTACTATCACACGTGAATTTAACCATTCATCAAGGAGAAACTGTCGCATTTGTTGGGGCAACTGGGGCGGGAAAATCCACAATTGTCAATTTACTTGGACGATTTTACGAGCATAATTCGGGAGAAATCCTCTTGGGTAACGTTCCCATCGAGCAGATTGAATTGTACACGTTAAGAAAGAACATTGCGATTGTCCTGCAAGATGTTTTCTTGTTTTCAGACACGATCCACAATAACATCACTTTGGGCGACCCTCAATATAGTCGAGCGGATGTCATGGAAGCCGCAAAGGCTGTTGGGGCTCATGACTTCATCATGAAACTTCCTGATACTTACGATCATGAAATAGGGGAAAGGGGGGGCATGTTATCCGTAGGACAACGCCAGTTATTAGCGTTCATTCGTGCGTATTTATACGCTCCTCAAATCTTGATTTTGGATGAAGCGACTTCCAATGTAGATAGTGAAAGCGAAGTGCTCATTCAGCGTGCAATTGACAAGATTACAGATGGTCGAACATCGATTGTTATTGCCCATCGTTTATCGACCATTCAAAAGGCGGATCGCATTGTGGTTATGGAAAAAGGCGAGCTAGTGGAAATGGGAACCCACGAGGAGTTAGTCGTATTGGAGGATGGTTATTACAAGCGTCTTTACGATATGCAGTTTTTTAATCAGCAGGCTGAAAAAGATGAAACGATTTAAGATAGGCGGAGTGCCTGAACATTTTAATTTGCCTTGGAGAAACGCCATTGAAGATGGTGCTTTTCAACGTATTGGCGCTGAATTACATTGGTCCGACATGACGGGTGGAACAGGACAAATGATCAAAGGACTGCAAGCTGGTTCATTGGATATTGCGGTATTATTAACGGAGGGAATCACCCGTGCCATTTTAAAAGGACTGGACGCTAAAATCCTCAGTGTTTATGTCAAGAGTCCTTTGTGCTGGGGAATTCATGTGCCAACGGATGGTTCCATTGCCCAAGTGGAGTCATTATCCCATGGAACCTTCGCCATTTCTCGGGAAGGATCAGGGTCTCATTTGATGACCTACGTTAAAGCACAACAAGAGCAGTGGGATTTATCTTCTTTGAAATTCAATGTAGTGGGGGATGTATACGGAGGAATTTGGGCTTTAAATCATGGGGAGGCAGATGCTTTTTTATGGGAAAAATACACCACGTCTCCATTTGTAGCAAAAGGAAACTGTCGTTTATTAGATGAGGTCTACACGCCTTGGCCATGTTTTGTCATTGCGGTGAAAGCTGATCTTTTAGTGGAGAATTCAGATTTGTTGCATCAAATTGTTCAGATTGTACAAGGAGAAGCACGCAAATTAAAGACTTCTGCTAATGCCGTAGAGCAATTTGCTTGGCGTTATGCGTTGCCAGTAGAACAGGTTGCCGAGTGGTTGGCCCAAACGGAATGGAATGATGGCGACGACATAGATTTTTCTGCCTTTGAAAAGGTGGTAGAGAACTTATGTTCACTCGGATTAGTCACGAGCGATGAGCTTCTGAATTGGAAAACGCGTTTATTCTCTGATTTCCAGTAGAATAATTACAATAGTCAATTAAACTTGCTGAATGTTCGTTGTTTAAACTGAAATGTTCATTCCTTGGATGACGTATTGATTTTCAAGGTATATTTCCTAAAAAAACACATGAACGTACTTTTACCTTTGGCTTTTGGAAGCACATTTTGGGTGGCGGTTTGGACTGTTTTAGGAATGGTTGGGGTTTTTGTTGTACTATTCCTTTCCGAAAGAAAAAAGTAGTCGCCTACTTGAATGATGAGATCGCTTTGTTCAGTTCTTTATCAAAAGGATTGAGTACGCGATAATACCCCTCTTCTGTCCATCCTTGACTAGCAATTTCTGCTTTCAACATTCGTTTAATAAGCACTTTGCTCACACGAAGTCCGTATGGATCTTTTTTCACATGAAATTCTTTTTCAGCGAAGGCAACGAATTTATCTAATAATTGTTCGCTCACCTCGAAATTGGCATTAAACTGTGCTGCGCTGCTCCATTTATTGCGGGATGTTTGCATGAAATCAAAGGCAAATGCCCTTGATGCGCCACTCCATTGTAATTCGGTTAAGTAAAAGGAGGTGCCAAGAGTATCTCCCGGAACAAAAACATCCGGCATAATTCCGCCTCCCCCGTACACCGTTCGACCATGTTTTGTTTTGTATTTCAAAGAGTCGACAAAAATGGAGCTATCCGCTTGGAAATATTCATTGTTTGCAATGCGCTCTTCATCCTGCATATAAGCCTCATATCCTCCTTTGTATGAACGCTGAATGCATCTTCCGGATGGTGTATAATAACGGGCAATGGTCAGGCGTAAATTACTTCCGTCCCTTAATACTTCGTCTTTTTGAATCAGGCCTTTACCGAAGGATCTTCTTCCCACGATGATACCGCGGTCATTATCTTGAATTGCTCCTGCAACAATTTCACTAGCGGATGCCGAATGGGCGTTAATGAGGACAACCAATTTTGTTTTTTCCAAATGTCCGCCAGCAGTTGAATAATATGCATGTTCGCCTTCTTTCTTGCCTTTTGATTTGAGAATCAGGTTGTTTTTTGGTAAAAATGCGTCCACAATGTCAATGGCTGAGGACATAACGCCACCGGGATTATTGCGAAGATCTAGTACAAGCCTTTTCATACCTTGTGACTGCAAGGTTATACTGGCTTGATAAAATTCTTCCGATGTCATTTGAGAAAATTCGGAAATGAGTATGTAACCGGTTTGTTTATCCAGCATATAAGCACAAGGAATGGAACGGATTGGAATAATTCCTCTTTCTAAAGTGATGTTTAGGTTTTTCTTCTGACGCAACATTGTTACCTGAACTTTCGTTCCGGGCTGACCCTTTAACGTAGCGAGTACTTTGTCGTTGGTCATTTGCTTACCAGTCGCTTTTTTGCCATTGATTCGGATGATTTTATCACCTGCTTTTACACCTGCTTTTTCGGATGGAGACCCTTCAATGACATTTGTGACACAAATGGTATCGCGGAGCAACAAGAAACGAACACCAACTCCACCGAATTGACCAGTAATGGACTCATTGACGGACTTCATGTCCTTCGCGGAAATGTAATTGCTGTGTGGATCTAATTCATGCAACATATCCGAAATGGTTTTTTCGAAAATGGCATCTTTATCTACTTTGTCGACATAATTTTGATCCAGTAGGGTGAGGATGTCCTCCAGTTTTTGCAGCTCACTACTTGATTTTTGATCTACGTGTTCTAACATGGATCCACCGATGAAGCCCAATGCTAATAAGGCGGACAGCAAAAGTGGAAGTAGGTAGGAGGATTTAGGTGATTCAGACATGGTCACAATCGGTAATTTGTACAACTTCTAACCCGGCACTTTTCAGAAATTCTATCCCGGATGTGTCCTTATACGCTTCTTGATATACCAAACGTTTGATTCCTGATTGCAACACTAATTTGCTACAATCTTTGCAGGGAGAATGGGTTAAATATAGCGTGGCGTCTTTGCAATTATTTGTTGATTTGGCAACTTTTAAAATGGCATTCGCTTCCGCGTGTAGGACATACCAATGCGTATTTCCTTCATCGTTTTCACAGCAATTATCGAATCCAGCAGGGGTTCCGTTGTATCCATCCGAAATAATGATGGCGTCTTTAACGATAATTGCCCCAACTTTTTTTCGTTGACAATGGGAAAGTTCAGCCCAACTTAGCGCCAGTCTTAAATAGGCTTTGTCGTAGCGAAGTTGTTTGTCGGATGAACTCATCAGTTGGAATTAAAATGGATTTAAGCGTGCATGATTTTACCACCTAGGTAACCAGTCCATGCAAAAATAGCGAAGCTGATGAGACTGATCAGTAAAATGACCCAAGATATTTTCTTTTCGGCGGACAAGTTCTTTTTTGCAGCGTACAATCCAATAATGGAGGCAATAGCAAGCAAAGCGATAAACCACAGGGCTGTTTCAGCGAATTCTTCGTGTTGTTCGATGACATACTCACTCACGCCTTTGATGTGTTCAACGGACTCTTCCGCTTCGTGCCCTGTTCGAAACGTAATAAAAGCCCCAATGCTGGAAATGAGCATCAAGATAAATGAAGCGACTCTGGTCTGAACGGTATTGGATAAAAGCCCAAGAATTAAAACGATTGCGGCAAAAAATGTCCCAATGATGGCAACATGATTTGTGATGAGGTGTAAATGTGTCTGATCCATGCGTCTGATTTAGGTAGTTTTCAGTTAAAATTACGCTAAATAATGGGTTTTAGTGCACATAAAAAGGAGAAATCATCCAATAAACGACCACACCAGTAACGGCAACATACAACCAAATGGGGAATGCGAAGCGCGTATATCTTTTGTGTTTCGCGTAATTTCCTTCTAAAGCAAATAAATAGGTAAATAATACAAGTGGAATAACGGCGATGCTTAACAGAATATGCGATGCTAATATGAAATAATAGAGGTATTTAATGGAACCAACATTTGCATCAACGATTCCGTCATGGTTCATATCACCGTATAACGTCGTGTCAGATGTCATGTGGTACGCTACGTAACAAACAAGGAACAACAAGCTTATGCCTAAACAAACTTGGATAGTGCGTTGATGAAGCTTCATGTTGCCTTGTTTTATGAAGGCTAAGGCCATAATAAGCAAAATAGCGGTTATTCCATTTAAGGCTGCGTAAAACGGCGGTAAAAAGGATAAATCAACACCATCTATTTTGATTCCAAACAATGCGGCAACTGCAACGGGAATGATGATGGATACTGCGACAACTAATTTTCTGTATTTGGATGATGGGGTTTGGTTACTTGACATGGTATTCATAGTTCAAAAGGTTGGAAATATCTGTTTTTAATCGCGTGTATTCTTTCTTGTTGACACTGAGGTCTGGATTGGTTATGGCATAAACGCCACGAACATGACCAGCTTTATCAACCAATGTAAATGATCCCGAATGCGCATATCCACCTTCAGCTTCTTCGTCTCTTCCGGCGAAGGTTAGGAAATTTTCGATGCCAAGGCGATGCGTTTCTGCTTCATTACCGGTTAGAAAAGCCCAGTTATTGGCTGTTATTCCGTGATCCTTTTTGTATTGACGAAGGATGTAAGGGCTATCATTTTTGGGGTTGATGCTGAACGAAATAAATTGGAGATGTTTTGCATATTTCTCAGTCTCCTTATTTAACTTCTTGATTTGTGAATTCATAACGGGACAAATCGTTCGGCAAGTAGCAAAAAAGAACTCAACAACCCAGACTTTACCTTTATATGTATCGTTATGAACGATATTACTGTCCTCGTCGAAATAGGTGAAATAAGGGATGCTAGGATAGATGGTGTCGGTGATTGTTTTACCATGTTCGGTTTTGTAAACCAAATCAACATTCCCTAAAATAGGAAGTTTAGGCGGTGTTTTTTCACCACAGGAAATAACAAGGATAATGATGGAAAGTAAAAGCGGTAGCTTAGCCATGTTTTGCCCGTTCTTTGTCATATTGCTTTTGGAGCAGGGCTAGGTGTTCTTTCATTCTACGAATCATGCCCTCTTCGTCGCCCTTTAAAACCATTCGGAGGTGATTTTGTTTATCAAGAAGCAACATTAAAGATGAATAACTGACACCACCAAAATACTTTTTGCCTTTGCGGTAAAGACTTTGGTTGTTGTGTTTGATGTCGTATACTTTCGAAGGATCTCCCTTCGCGATGATCCAAAGTGATGGATCAAATCCTTCAACATCATCTTGAAGCATTTCTCTAATGTTTGCGATTTGAGCGTCACTAGCTGGACGTCCAAATTCATCGGTAGCAAACGAAATTAAACGGACTTGCTTTAATTTCTTACGCTTGTTTTTACGGATGTGTTGGTAAAGAATTTGATTAAAATGCCACAATGAAATGCCACATTCTTTCGGACATGTTGTTTGAATGGTTGAAATAAGCACCAAATCGCCTTTGTAATCGGAAAGGTTTTTGGTTTGATAGGAGCCATTTTCGAACACTTCGAATGAAGGAGCTTTAACAAGTCCATAATCAGCCAATTCTTTGAATCGGTGATCACAGCGTCGTGTGGAAATAAGAATCAGAAATAAAGCTGGTCCAAAAACCAATAGCAATGCCAAAATCGACTTTGAGCGACTTCTGGGCTGCTGTGTAGAGGTCATTTCGTTAGAATCCGAAAGTTTTCCAAGCTTCAGATACTTCTGTCGCTTCCCATAATCCGATAAAGATTAAGTAAAGGATAAAGATCGCGTATGGAATTAAAATAACGTTTCTAAGTGCTTTTTTCTCGTCGCCTAAGTGCATAAATACCATGACAATGTATGCTGCTTTTACAAGCGTCATAATAATAAATGACCATTTCACATATGCCCAAGCATCGCTACTTTGTTTGATCATTGCACCTAAAAATACCTCAACTGTTGTAATGATTGTCAATAAAACAGTTACTTGAAGAATTTTTTTACGAATCGATTTTCCTTGCTCTTCGTTGTGGTGATTGTGTAAAGAATATTCAATTAAATCATCTCTTTCCATGAGAATATATTTTAGTGTGATTGAATCAGATTAAATAGAAGAATGTAAAGACAAATACCCAAACTAAATCGACAAAGTGCCAGTAAAGTCCAGTTTTTTCAACCATTTCGTAGTGTCCTCTCTTGTGATAAGTTCCAGCAATTACACCTAATAAAATGATGATATTGATGACAACCCCTGAGAATACGTGGAATCCGTGGAAACCTGTGATAAAGAAGAAAAACTGAGCATATTGCTGCGGCCCGTATTCGTTTTGTTTCATGTTTGCACCGTAAACTACACGATTTGCTTCACCACTGTAAAGTGCTTCATAGTACATTTTTTCTGCAGCTGCACCTGTGATGGCTTTATCACCGATTTTATGTGCCGCGCCAGATTTTTTAATGATTAATTTCATTTCGTGGTCTTTTGCCTTGTTAATTTTGGCAACAGAACCATCTGCTAAGTGAATGTTTCCACCTTCCAAATGCCCTTTTTCAGCAGCATGTTGGAATTCGTGCATCAAGTCTTCTTTGATTACTTCACCTACTTTGTGGTGCTTCCCTGCTTCGATAACGGTAAAGTTAGCGATCTCTCCAAAGTGTCCTTTTACGATTGCTTGAGAACCGTCTGCTAATTCAATTTTACCGAATTCGGACCCGTGAATAAAGTGAGACCATTCCCATGCTTGAGAACCCACGAAGAAGAATCCACCAATAATGGTAGCTATCATCCATCTCGTAACTCCTTTTCTGTCCATGCGATGTCCAGCTTCAACAGCGAGTACCATGGTTACCGAAGAAACGATCAAAATGAAGGTCATTAAGGCAACGTAAAGTAACGGATATCCATGTCCTAAGAACGGCATAGAGTTAAATGTTTCTTCTCCAATAGGCCATGCATCTTGCGCGTCGTGACGCGTAAACCCATATGCAATAAGCAATCCACTAAATGTCAGGGCATCTGACACTAGGAAAAACCACATCATTAATTTACCATAGCTTGTTTGAAAAGGGGATTCTTTTCCGCCCCATAGCGTTTTGGCGTCTAGTTGAGTTGTATGTCCAGCCATTCTAACTAATTTTTTGCAAGTTTAGTGAATAAATATGAAAAATAAGAGTAAAGCTAACCATAAAAGACCTAAAAAATGCCAAAACATGGCGCTTAATCTCAATGACAAGTGGTTTTCAGCGTTGAAACGACCTCTGAATGAAGCGGTTACGACTTTTAACAAATAAAGTAAAGCAATGAGTACGTGAAGTAGATGTACAAATGTGATGAGGTACAGGTATTGTGAGGCGGAATCAGCCGATTCCATGGCTTTCACTTGAAGGTGCGGTTTAATCGGTTTTCCTTTGTACCAGAGCTTTCTGTCTTTGTAATCTAATTGCTGTTTTTTATAGAAAATGGTAAAATCTTTCCCGTATTCTCCACGAGCAAAGAAATCACCTCGTCCATCCATCACATTCACGGCAAGTTGACTAAGTCGAATCTCATCCGTAAACAAGAGTTGAGTGGAGTCATTCACAAACAATTTTTTGTTTTTTATCAGGATTGGTTGGTGATTGAAATACAATTCGAATTGTGGCATTGGATAAGTCAATGTCAGTGGTTTATCCTGTTTAACGGTTTTAAATTGAGTCATATAGTCCTGAAAAAGCTTGAAGTCATACGCATTCATTTCTTTTCCTCTGTACACAAATTTGTTGCCATCCACATCAATGAAGTCACCCTGATATTTTACTTCGAAATAGTCACCATAACGCCCATCAGTTACCACTAAATTATTGACTGCATGAAACCCATTTCGCACCAATTCTCCGTAACCTTTAAATTGAAAGTAGATGAAACCTGCGCCTAAAATCAATGTCGTCGCCATCCACATTCTTAATGGACCTTGTTGGTTTTTCTTAGCACTACGAATGGCTAAAGTAAAGGCTAAACTACTGAATGCAATACTGGCTGTACTTACCCAAAAGAAGAATGGCATTGGATATTTTAACCAAAACGAGTCACCCATCGATACGTAATAGCCAGAGGTAAATCCAGCAAAGAGCATAATGATGCTAAAAATCCCCACGTATACGAGGTTTTTTTTCATTTTTTCTTTCACTTCTGGACTAATTTCGTTTTCGAAATTTCGTTTTTCTGTGAATTTTTTTTCGTTTTCGCTGCTCATAATAGGATCAATTATAGATAATTAGATAAATGTTAAAATGATCGGTCAAACACATAGACAAATTGAATGATCGGTAAGTAAACAAATGAAGCGAACATTAGTTTTCGCGCATCTGCAACTTCTAAACTATGATAGAGTTTGTAGGAATACAGAAAGAATCCGATTCCTAGAACACTCGCGATAATTAGGGAGTAAGTACCCGTCCAACCAAGTAACCATGGCACCAAACTAAAGGGTATTAATGCTAAGGCATACAACATAATCTGAAACGCTGAATGTTTAGATCTTCCGGTGTCTGATGGCAACAATGAGAATCCAGCTTTTTTGTAATCGTCATAAAGAACCCAAGCAATCGCCCAAAAATGAGGGAATTGCCACGTAAACTGGACAAAAAACAAAACGCCAGGTTCAAAACCAAAGGCATTAGTGTGAGCAATAGCTCCTAACATGGGTGGTATGGCTCCTGGAAAGGCACCAACGAAGACAGCCCATGGTGTTTTCTGTTTTAAAGGGGTGTAGATAAACACATAGCTAATAAATGCGCTTAAACCGAGTAAAGCACTTTTCCAATTAATCAGGGTCAATAAGAACGTTCCAATAATGAGTGTTAAAGTGCAAATAATGTAGGCCTCTCTTAGAGACATTTGTCCTGTTGGCAAAGGTCTACGGTTGGTGCGATTCATAAACTTATCTAAATCGCGTTCCCATATCTGGTTTGCACCATTGGATGCGGCAGTAACCAAAGTACCACCAAGCATGAGGTAAAAGATTGTTAATCCATCCTTTCCTCCGGCAAATAAATATCCGGAGAGGGCTGATAAAATCACCAAGAAGGACAAGCGAAACTTGGTAAATATCAAGTAGGTTTTTAGAATGGAAGGCGCTTGATCGTTCTCTTGTGTCATGTCGCAAAATTACGAATTAAGGTCTTTCAAAGGTGATTTATTTTCAGCCTTTTTAGAAAGATAAAAGGCCAGGTCACTTCCAGGGCAGTTATTAAAAATCTGCATCGGGTGTGAAGTAGTCATTTTGAATGAAGTAGTCTATCATGGCTTCTTTGATTAAATGTTGTTCCGCTTGATGACCTAGAGCCGGAATCAACTGATTTAATTTGAAATGTGGCCATTGATCTTTATCGCGTCCTTCAAATTCATAATATCCATAGGGTTCTAGCAAAGTACAAATTGCGATATGCATCAATTCAGTCTTTTCTTGTTTGCTGAAATTTTTATAGCCAATTCCCAATTCATTTACTCCTATGAGGAATAAAAGGGAAGGGACATCAAGTCCGGGACCGAAGTCTTTTTCTAGGCTTGTCTTTAATTTTTGAAATTTGAGTTCAATGTCATGGTCCATGGAACAAAAGTACGCAAAGAAAAAGGCGGTTGGGATTTAAATAGCTGTTTTTGGACAAAAAAAAAGAGGGGATAATTCCCCTCTTCTTTCATCAATCAATCAAATCACATATTAGTCAACAATCACACGAGATGTTGTTGTTCCGTTTTCAGAACGAACAACTACTGTGTAGATTCCTTGTACTAAGTCTGCAACGTTTACGTTCATTTCTGTAGATGCACCAGCTACTTTGCGAACTGATTTTCCGCTTAAGTCAACTAATTCAACACTTGAAATCACTTCTGAAGAAACGATTTTGAAGGAAGAATGTGCTGGATTTGGCATTAATGTTAATGTTGAACCTGTTTGTTCGTTGATTCCAGCAACACATGCAGAACAACTTTCGTAACAAACAACTCCTAAATCAGCTACTCCAGCTACCGTGTACGCACGGTTTGTAAATCCACCTGTTGTAATTGTACAAGATTCACCACCTGCGAATTGCTCAGAAGCATTCCATCCGTCCAATGTAAATTTGTATTCAATCGCTCCGTTTGGTAAAGGCAATGTTACATCCCAAACACCATCAGTATTTGCATCCGTCATTGGATTTGATGTTCCGTTCCATCCGTTAAACGTTCCGTTGATAAATACACCGGTAAATGCAGCCCCAGTGTAGTTATTCATGTCCACATGGAACGTTACATCTGAAGTACATACCGAACAGCTTTCATAACAAACAGCGCCTAAGTTAGCATCGCCAACAACGGTATAAGAACGATTCGTGAAACCACCTGTTGTAATGGTACATGTCTCACCACCAACAAATTGCTCAGAATTTGCCCAATTGTCTAAAGAGAATTTATATTCAATAGCACCTGGGTTAATTGGCAATGTTACTTCCCAAATTCCATCAAGGTTTGCATCCGTCATTGGATTTGCATTTCCACTCCACCCGTTGAATGTTCCACTTACGTAAACATTTGTGAATGCCGGTCCAGTGTAATTATTCATATTCACTTGGAATGTAATCAATGGTGTTGCTGTTTGAACGATTTGTGTTTTTTGGTAAACAAACTGCCAGTATCCAGGACCGAAATTAATGGTAGCTGTCATCGTATTTCCCCCGTTTGAAAATTCAACATGGTAAGCGATGGATGAAGCTGCGTTCGCAGGGCTTGTAATTTCAGCACCGTTGATTACTTTAGGTAATCCGATGTGTGCACCAACACCAACTACAGTCAATGTTCCTGTAGCAGCATCGAAATTCCAAGTAGCTGGATTTGATCCGTTGTGTGGAGCAACTGGTGTTCCACAACCATCTGGATTCGCTCCTTGCCAAGCTTCTAACCAGGTATTTCCATCCATGTAATTGTTGAATGTTCCATTTGGGTCAAAACGAACTGAATCGTCGAATAAACAAGCGCGTGTTGTTATATCACCTGTTGAGTTAGACCACCAAGAAATGTCTCCTAAGTTTGGACCTACTCCCAATGCTCCCGCTTGTGGAGCAAGCTTCCAAGTACCTTCTACTTGGGCATTCAAGCCAAAAAATGGCAAAAGAAAAAATAAGTACAGTTTTTTCATAATCAGTTAATTAAATTGGTTTATTATTCAAAAATAGTTGATTTCCATTGGAAAATCGAACTAATATAGTAAAAAATACAATAAGCAAAGCAAATTGTTTTATTCAATAACAATAAAATCCCTTTTTGGTTTAAAAAAGCGGTTATTTTTTGAGGTAGCGAAAAGTTTTTCGGAGCGGACCAACACCAATGGTAAATGTTCCATCCTCTACAATGAAATTTCCATTAGGACCAACAAACATTAAATCCTCTTTTGACAACGTAAACGTTTTAACGATAAAATCATTCCCAGGAATATCTATTTTCAAAAAACGTTTCAACGATTTTCCGGTAGGAATTAGGCTTGCAAAATCATCACTGACATAAAGTTGGATAATTTCTTTGCCCCACACAGGACTGTTGTTTCGAATGCGCACAGTCACCTGAATGCTATCGTTTCCGTGTAATTCATCTGTGGAAAGTGTTAAGCTTTCGCATTCAAATTGAGCATAGGAAAGTCCAAAACCAAAATCCCACTCCGGATTGTACGCGGAGAAATCTCCAGATTTTGAGCGGTCTACACTTTTCGGATGATCGTAAAATTCGATCACACCATCGTATTTTGGATAGGTGTAAGGTAATTTCCCGCTAAAGTTTTGATCGCCATACATCAATTGAACCAATGCATTTGCTCCGTAATCTCCCGGAAGGTAAGCTTGAATGATTCCTGCTGCTCCAGAAACAATGTCATGAATGATCCTCGGTCTTGCTTCTAGTAACACCAAAATAACTTTTTTGTGTTGAGCGTAGGCCAGTTTTGCAAGTTCAAGTTGTTCGGAACTTAAGTTTAATGAATGAATGTCTCCGGGTTTTTCTGTGGAAGGAAGTTCTCCAAGGCATAAAACAACGACATCTGCTTGCGTTAGTTTTTGCTGATAGTCCTCCAAATTCACAAAACGCGATTTTTCATAGTCACCTTCACTGTACAATTCAACCCCTTTGGAAAACAAGCAATTTTCTTTGCCTATTTTTTGTTCAAATGCTTCTCGAACAGTCAAACATCCTTTGGTGTTATATTGGGGATCAACACCTTGCCAGGTATGTGTCCATGCACCATTCAAATAAATCATATTGTCTGATGTAGGACCAGCAATCAGTATTTTTTGTCCCGTTTTTAAGGGTAAAATCGCTCCCTCATTTTTTAACAGGGTAATGGACTCTAATGCGGCATTTAGCGAAGCTTGTTTAAATTCTTGACAGGCAAATTTTGGATAAGCGTTGAAATTCGGAATAGGTTGTTCGAATAAACCCAGCCTGCTTTTGACGCGTAAGATTCTTCGAACCGCATCATCTAAACGTTCCATCGAAATTTCACCAGATTTAACGGCTTTCACCATGATATCACAATATTCTTTGTACTGTGGACTCAATGGAACCATGCTCATGTCTACCCCAGCATTGAAAGCTTGAACATATGCTTCTGATAGTGATGCGGCTGTTTTATGAACGGAATGCAACATGATGAAATCTTCCCAATCAGAAACCGCAAATCCTTCGAATCCCCATTCTCCTTTGAGTGTTTCTGTGATTAAATGATGATTGATATGTCCTGGAATGCCATTGACCGCACCGCTGTTGATCATCACGGTTAATGCACCGTGTTCGACAGCTGCCTTAAAGGAAGGCAAGTACAGTTCCTTCATGTATTTTTCAGGGATCCACGCTGGTGTTCGATCGCGTCCACTGTTCGTTCCACTATAGCCAACAAAGTGTTTCATACAGGCTGCCACATGCTTGTCATCAATGGTTTTCCCACCTTGGTACCCATCGATGATGGCCGCTCCCATTTGTGCCACTAAATAAGGGTCCTCTCCTAACGTTTCAAATGTTCTTGACCATAAAGGTTGTCTCCCTAAATCTAAAACAGGTGAAAAATTCCATGGAATTCCAGAAGCACGCGTTTCGTAGGCAGTAATTTCCCCGAATTCTTTGGCAAGTTTGGTATTCCATGTGGCTGCTAAACCAATTTCTTGAGGGAAAAGTGTTCCGTTGACGGTATAATTCATGCCGTGAATGGCATCAATTCCATAAATAATTGGCACATGTGTTTTACCAGTCACATATGGACTTTGTATGGCAGGAATTATGTGTTTCCATTCATCCAATGTCAGCGTATGCGCGCCCACATTTAAAATGGATCCAACGTGGTATTTGAGAATGGCTTCTTGAAGTTTAACGGAGTCTATTTCACAGGGTGCAAGCACAGCTCCTTTGGCATCGGTTTTTGAAAGAACATCTAAGGTGATTTGACACGTTTGTCCGACCTTTTCTTCAATGGACATTTGTGCAATTCGGGCATTCAATGATTTCTCTTCGATGGAATAAGTGGGCGTAGAAAGCTCTTGTACACTTTTGCATGAAAACAAAAGCAAAAGCACCCCACTGCTAACGTAAATGAGTTTTTTCATGGTATTTGAGAATAGAAGTACTCGACTGTATTATTGGAAAACGCGCACGTAATCAACATACATGGTTTGCGGATATACCGTTGTTCCATCAGGATTACCTGGCCAATTTCCGCCAACGGCAACATTGAAAATCAAAAAGAATTTATTTTGAAATGCGCTTAAGGTTGCTGGTGTTGTGTTCAATGTGTTGTATGGAACATCATCCATCAACCAGGTGATGCTGTTTTGTGTCCAAATAATAGAAAATACATGGAATTCATCTGCAAATTTACCCGTTGGTAAAACGGTGTTTCCGCCTTGTTGAGCGTGACTTCCGTTATCACTCCAATGTCCTGTTCCATATACTGTTCGGTCATTTGCACCTGCTCCACCGATTAATTCCATGATGTCAATTTCCCCACATGCGGGCCATCCAACATTGGAAATATTATCACCAAGCATCCACAAAGCAGGCCAAATCCCTTGTCCATAAGGAAGCGCAGCACGAATGTCAATGCGTCCGTATTTCCATGATTTAATGCCTTGTGTTTTTAAGCGAGTTGACGTATATAAGGAGGAATTAAAGGGTTGATTTTTTGCCGTAATCTCCAAATAGCCACTGTTGACAGCATAGTTTTGATTCGTGTAATATTGTAATTCATTATTACCCCATCCACCACTTCCGGTTCCGATGTCAAATGTCCAGTCCGATGTCAAACCAGTACCGTTGAATTCGTCATTCCATACCAAGGAATAGTTGGCATAACTTAAAGGCGTGCTGTATCCAGTTGTGGGCGCACCTGATGTACTTCCTCCGGTCAAATTGATCACAACGGTATCGATTTTTTGGATGTAATCAGCGTAGGTCGTATGCGCTTTCGTCTTTACTAAATAACTTCCATTGCTCGTGTATGTGTAGCTTGCTTGTCCATCATTGGATTCTACAACGGTGGAATCGTTGTTGTGGAAGAATGTCACGGTATAGAAATTCGCACCATCTGCAGAGGCTTGTACATGAACTAATCCGGATGTTACATCTACAGCTGTTACTAAGTTAGTAGGTTTTACTACGGCAGGGGGTGTTTTTTTGTCACAGCCCGCAAGCCCAGCAAAAACGAAAATCAAAAGGTAATGGATGCTCATAATAATGGGTTTAGTTTATTCTGCTTTCAGACGTAAATACCAATTCAATCCACCAGCATGGTGTTTGTATTGCAACGATAGAGTAGAGTCTGTAATGTCTAGTATGCGATAGGTATGAACGCCAGTATAGAATCCGATAAAGGCATTGTTTGAAATGGTAATGGTCGTATCCGTTGTTTCGAGCAAGGTCCATGATTCATCCATTTGATCGGTATATGGCGCCGTAAAATCTCCTAAATTTTGGAAGGAACCTGGGAAATTCGCGGCAAGTGAGTTGTGTACATACACATCTCCATGATTGATCATGTCGAACTTAAATCCGTTTAGGTGAAAAACATAGCGATCGTCGTATAAACCAGCTCCAGCCTTATCTAAAGGACCTGCAGACCACCACTCAGGAATGTTTCCAAGTGCACTCACTGGATCTGGTCCAACACCCATGTGTCCGTCAGCAGTTGAATCAATCACCCATGTTTTATAGCCAGGTCCATTCACTCCTCCGGTTAACATAATGAAAATAGGATTGTTTAATAATCCTAAATTGTCTTGTGCAATCGTGATTTGTTGAGAGGTGCTTCTACTGCCTCCTGAAGCAAAAACGGTTAATTTAACAGTGTAAGTCCCAGCATATGGATAAGGAGAAGAAACGCTTGGCCCTTTTGCCTTTGTTCCATTTCCAAAATCCCAAAGACATTGAAGATTTGGGTTGTTCGCCGTAAATTCGATGATATTCGCATTGCTGGCAGACGGTGCATAAGTAAAAGAAGCATCGGCAAGAGTTGGCGCAGCACCCAATTGTGGATTGTCTTTTTTACAAGCAACAAGCAAGGTAATGATGCATGCAGAAAATAGAAGTTTCATTTTCATAATGTGCGTTTTTAGTATCCTGGATTTTGTGACCAATTTCCACCTGCAAGGTCAATTTCTACTTGTGGAATTGGGAATAGTTCATGTTTTCCTGTAACGAAACCGTTAATGTAAGTAGCGGCCTGTCCGGTACGAACCAAGTCAAAGAAACGAAGTCCTTCTCCTGACAATTCAAAACGACGCTCTTTGTAAATAACGTTGATTGAATTTACAGGTATGCCTGGTACTCCTGCTCTACCTCTTACTTGATTCACCAAGGATTGAGCAGTAGAGGTATGTCCTAATTGGTAGTGGGCTTCAGCTGCCATTAACAAGACATCAGCGTAACGCATCACTCGGTAATTCACTGGACTAGTTAAATCGTTATCCGGCAATCCAATTTCACCTTGTCTTTTGATGTATTTATTGTTGTAGTATCCGGTGTGACCGCCTGCTCCAATCGCATATGTAATAGACGCTGGATTCGGTTGTGAGGCGATGAACGCATCGATATCAAGCACCGTAGCATTTCTTCTTGGGTCGATGGAGCTAAACGCATCGTACAATTCTTGTGTGGGTAAATTGTAGCTATTTCCATCTCCATAAACAGGGCCATTGTATTGACGAATACCTTGGAATCCAACCGCGGCATTTCCTTCCAAACAAATTAAACAGCCGTAGCTTCCTCCTTCTAATCCGGTATATTGCACGTCAAAAACAGTTTCGCTGTTGTTTTCATTTACTACTGAGAAGAGGTCGTTGTAATTCGGAATGAGGCTGTAACTCCCACTGGCAATGACCTCGTCAAATGTTGCAGCTGCTTCTGTAAATTTATTTTGGTACAAGTAAACTTTTCCAAGGAATGACAAAGCAGCTCCTTTGGTAGCACGTCCTTTTTGACTAGCAACTGGATTCAATACGGCAGCTGCATCAATTAAATCTTGCTCAATTTGTGCATACACATCTGCTTTTGGTGAACGTGGAATTTGCAAAGCTTCATCAATACCAATGCGACGGTCGATGATTAATGGAACGTCTCCGAAGTATTTCACCAGCTCAAAGTAGTAATAGGCACGTAAGAATTTTGCTTCGGCAAGAATGTGTGCTTTTCCTGGAAAATTGATGTTGTCTTTGTGTTCCAAAATGTAATTGGCGCGAGTTATTCCCGTATAGTTCCAACGCAATACATTTCTCAATTCGTTGTTCACTCCTCCGTGCGTCATTGCATCAATTTGGTGTAGTCCTTGCGAGTCGTTCACACTTTCTCCTCCAGCAATGGCGTTATCAGAGGCAATTTCTCCTATCCAAAGCGTCATGAAGGATCCTTGAAGCATGTCGTATGCTCCTGTTAAAGCACGATCATAGTCTTCTGGTGTCTGAAAGAAATTCTCCACATCTTGTGTGTATGGAGGATCGACGGATAAGAACTTATCGCATCCTGTTTGAACAAGAGATAAGCTAATTATCGCAGTGAGGACGAGGTATTTATTTAGTCTCTTCATGGTTTAGAATTTTAATTGAACACCACCCATAAATGTTTTAGCTTGCGGATAGAATCCGTAGTCAACTCCTGCTGACAGCGCATTGGACGAGCCGAGATCTGGGTCAAATCCTTGGTATCGTGTTAATGTGATTAAGTTATTGGCAGAAACGTAAACTCTGAATGAATCTACTTTGATTTTTTTCAATTTAGCCCCCGGGAAATTATACCCAAGTTGAATGTTCTTCAATCGTGCAAATGATCCGTCTTCCACGTAGTAGGAAGAGAACACGTTGTTGTGTGTTGATTCTGTGGTCACACGAGGATTTACGTTCGTAGATCCTTCCCCAGTCCAACGATCAACCATATAACCTAACTGATTTGCGTAAGGTTGTTGACGCTCGTAATTTCGAATGATTTCTTGTCCAATCGCTGAATAGATCATTCCTGAAAGATCGAATCCTTTGTAGCGCATGTTGAATGAGAATCCAAAAGTGAAGTCAGGGATAGCAGATCCTAAATACGTTTTATCGGAATCGTCATTAAAACTAATTTTTCCGTCACCGTTTTGATCCACAAAAATTAAATCTCCTGGTTTCGCACCGTCCTGCACAACAGGAGAAGCGTCAATTTGCGCTTGCGTTTGGTAAACTCCAGCTGTTTGGTAACCAAAGAAATAGCCAATTTCATATCCTTGTTGGAAACGAGTAGCAACATCTCCACCTACACTAAAGCTTGCTCCTGGGATGTAATCTACACCATTTGGAACTTTGGTTACCTTGTTGGTTATGGTTGTTGCGTTGAAGTTTAAGTCAGCTGAAAAGTTCTTCTTTTTGCGAATGTGATATCCAAATTCCAATTCTACCCCTTTGTTAGAGACGTTTCCGGCATTGATTACTGGTGGATATCCTCCAGGTCCATAAGAACCGATTATTGCCGTTACATCCGGTTGAAACAATAAATCGAAGGTGTTTTTGATGAAGTAGTTTGTTGTAAAATCTAATTTTTTCCATAATGTCAAGTCAGCCCCGATGTTTAATTGACGCGTAGTTTCCCATTTTAAGTCTGGGTTAGATGGACGTCCAATGGCAACACCTTGCGTGATTAAGTCATCAAAGACGTACACACCTTCACCGTTTAATAGACCGCGGTAAGCGAAGTTAGGAATTTGGTCATTTCCTGATACACCGTAGCTTACGCGCAGTTTTGCATAGTTAATGAACTTGATGTTTTTAAAGAAAGCTTCGTCTGAAAGCAACCATCCTGCCGAAACAGTAGGGAAGAACCCGTAACGGCTGTTCTGACCGAATTTGCTTGATCCATCTCGACGAAGGATTCCAGAAATCATGTATTTTTCTTTGAAACTGTACTCTGCACGTAAGAATGAAGAGACAAGTCGTTCTGTAAATTGCCAAGAACCGACGTTGTTTAAGTAGCCACCTTGAGCCGTATTTGCTGAGATGTCAGCGTATTCCACGGAGTTGTTCGGAATGCCATATCCTGTACCGCTCAAGGAATTTCCTTTTCGCTGGAAAATGGAGACACCTGCGGTACCTTTTACTTTGTGATTTTCGTTGAATGTGCGTTCGTAGTTCATGAAGCTTTCGTAGGTTAAATCAACAAAAGTCGAACGTTCTTCGTACACGGCAGCACCGCGATTAATTTCCACGCCAGGAGCTAATTCTACGGTCGGGGAAGCCAATTGATCGTTCAATGCAGTATTTGCATATTTCCCTTCACCGTACCAAACAAGTGGTGAAAACACCTTGCCATCCACAAATGCAACGTTGTAATTGAAACGATTTGTAAAGGATAAATGCTCGTTGAATGCGTAGATAAACTCTTCTTTTCCAACAAGTTTGTTGGCCGTATTCCAATTGTATTGGTTTTGAATTTGTGCAATTGGATTGATGATGTCACTCACTTGCTCCATGTAAGAGAATTGTCCATCTGGCTTGCGAATAGGAACCGTTGGGAATGCATTAATCGTATTGTAAAGTACAGAACCAATGCCGTTTTCTGGCAGTGTGCTTCGTGCATCATTTGAATAAAGTAATACGGAATTTAATTTCAGTTTTGTGGACATATCCGTACTGAAATTCATGCGGGCATTGTAGCGAGAGAAATTTGCTTTTGGTCCACCTACAATTCCGTCCTGTGTAAAGTATCCAAGGGCAATTGAATAGCGTGTATTCATTGTTCCACCACTGATACTCAAGTTATGGCTTTGAATAGGTGCTGTTTGAAATACAGAATCCTGCCAAGGCGTCCCAACGCCTAAATTCGTATTGTTGAATGGCATGTCTTGTCCGCCCATCGCAAACATTTCGTTTTTAATAACGGCATATTCTTGAGCGTTTAATAAATCTAGTTTTCTAGATGTTTGTTGTTGTCCAAAATAAGCGTTGTATTCGATTTGAGGTTTGCTATTAATGTTTCCTTTTTTGGTTTCAACAATGATGACCCCGTTTGCTGCTCGAACTCCATAAATGCCTGCAGTTGCGTCTTTTAGAACGTTTATTGACTTAATGTCCGACGGATTTAAAGCGTTTAATCCTTCAGAGTCGTAAACAACTCCATCCACTAAAATAAGTGGATCGTTATCTCCAAATGTAGAGAGTCCACGGATGCGAATGCTCGAAGAACCACCAGGAGAACCAGAATTCGTTGCGATGTTTACACCAGCTACTTGTCCCTGTAGTGCTTGGTCCACACGCGCAACGCTCATTTTTTCAACGTTTTCCCCGTTGATTCTTGTCGTAGCTCCTGTCACTTCCTTGCTTTTGGCTGATCCGTATCCAACAACGACTTCTTGTTGATTATTAACTAATTCAAGGAGTGTTATATCGAGGTTCATTCGTCCGTTCAAGGCCACTTCTTGTTTTTCATATCCACCTAAGGTGAAAAGCAAGATGGCGTTTGTCGTTTCCGTCACTTTCAGTTTATACATTCCGGTGGCATCAGTGGTCACACCGGTTGTTTGTACTTTCACTTGTACTTTCACAAATGGAAGGCCTAAACCTTGTTCACTTTTAACAGTTCCCGTGACGAACATTTCTTGCGAAAAAGCGAAGCCGCTAATTCCAAGAATGAGTAGTTGAAAGAATAGTTTTTTAATCATTATAGCGTAGTTAGTTGCGTAAATATAAAAATATTATTAATTATTGTAAAAAGAACAATAAGTTTTTTTAGAATGAACTTTAATAAAAAAAAGAGGCCGAAGCCTCTTTACTAAGTATTTAACCATTGACTTTCCGAAATGTTCGTTAGTTTCAGTGTAAATATATAAATAATTGTACAAAATACAATAAGTAATGTTTTTTTTGAGAATTTACATTTTAAAGGTGTAGTGATTGCTAGTAACAGCATCCACGTAGGTTTTTTGATCGAATGAAAACAATTTTGCAGGACGGTGTTTTACATTTTTTTGTTTTTCGTCATGCGCAATCAACGGAATGTACTTGATTTTTTTTCTAAAATTAGCCTTGTCGAATGCTTGATCAAAGGCAAATTCGTACAATTGCTGCAATTCATTTAGGGTAAATCGCTCCGGCAGTAAATCGAAACACACAGGTTCATTCTGCAGTTTTAATTTGAGCATGTCATATGTGCTCGACAAAATGTGATTGTGATCAAACGCCAATTCAGGCATGTTTTTCAAAGAAACCCATTGTACATCGCCGGCCCAAGAAGATGCTTTCACTTCAAAATCGTCAATTCGAATGAGTGCAAAATAGGAAACAGTGATGACACGTCCTTGCGGATGTCGGTTTGGTTTACCGAATGTTTGTGATTGATGCATGGCAATTTGCTTCAATCCGGTGAGTTCAAACAAAACGCGTTCTGCTGCTTCTTCTAGGTCTTCGTCGGGATAGATGAGGTCTCCGGGGATCGCCCAAAGATTTTCAAATGGTTCCATCGCACGCTTGATGAGCAAGGCTTTTATTTCCCCTTGTGAATAGCCAAAGATGATGCAATCCACTGAAAAAGCGGAAGTGAAAAAATCATTGAATTCTATGCGATACATGCTCACGGTTCAACAATTTAATGTCCAGAAACTTTCTCGGTGGAGAAAATATCAACGCCACGTTTGCGTAGTATGCTGTTGACACTCCATGCAAAAAAGGCTAAGTAGGAAAAACAAGCCACGCCTAACCAGTAGGATTGTTGAATGCCAAGAATGCTATCATCTGCTAACGCACCTTGTAGGACGGAAATAAATCCACCTCCCATGATCATCATGATTAATAAACTGGATGCCGTATTGGTGTTTTCTCCCATTCCAGCAATGGATAAGGTAAAAATACACGGCCAAAGCGTACTGCAGAACAATCCTACAGAAATAAAGGCAAACACACTGGTCATTCCAGTACTGAAAATACCAATGACTAGCCCCAATGCGCCTAGTAAGGAATAAATGATGATTTGTTTGACTGGATTACCGGCGCTAATGTAATCTGCCAGAATCAATAGAACAACGATTCCTAAATAGGGGTAAAGATCTTGAATGTCGTGTCCTCCGATAATGTTTGCACCTGCAAAAATGCCAAACGCAACGAACGGTAAAATAATGCCCAATAAGGTTTTCATGGATTTACTTAAGTCAAAAACCCCCGCGGCGGATGTCCAACGGCCAATCATTAAACTAGCCCAATACAAGGAAACAAAAGGCGCAACGGCATTTTCGGGTGTGCCTAATTTTTGTTTCATAAACTCTGGCAAATTACTTGCCGTTGCTACTTCAACACCAACATACAAGAAGATGGCTAACATCCCCAATAAAACTTGTGGATGTCTAATCGTTTCCATGATTTTACCTGCTCCTTCCGAAGAAGAACCTTCAATATGATCAGGCACGGACGAAAACTTAAAAAAGATGGCTGCGATAACGAATGCTAATCCTAAGCACAAATAGGGTGTTTGAACAGCTTTCAGATCAAGTACAGTATCTCCATTCGATAATCCACCAAAGATGGCAAAGGAGACGATTACTGGGCCTATCGTTGTACCGACATTATTGATGCCACCGGCCATACTAAGTCGAATATTCCCTTTCGAAGGATCTCCCATTTGAATAGCTAAAGGATTTGCAGCAATCTGTTGCAATGAAAATCCGAGTCCGACAATAAATAAACCCGAAATAAGTAATGGAAAAGAGGCGTTATTTGATGCTGGAATAAACAATAATGTACCAGCTGCTGAAATTAACAATCCAAGTGATAATCCATTGCGGTAACCAATTTTATTCAACACATCCTTTTTCAAAGCAGCAGAAATCATAAAATATAAGATGGATCCTACGGTATATGCCACATAAAAGGCAAATGAAATCAATTGAGATTCAAATTGACTTAAGTTAAGTGCTTTCTTAAAAACGGGAATTAGTATGTCGTTACTCGCGGCAACAAATCCCCAAAAGAAGAAAATAGTGATTAATGTCCCAAAGGCACCGAAATTCGTTTTTTTCACAATAGCAGATTTAAATTATTGTCCAAATTACAATAATTAAAAAAACCGGATGGATTTTTTCAATTATTTTGCGAACGAAAATAGAAATTATCTGTGAAATGAAACGGTATTATCAAGAAAAAAGCGTTTATCCAACTTTCTGAACGTCCGAGATTTGACCTTCTTTCCCGAACATTTTTGCAACGGTTTTCACAATGGAAGTGGTGTCAAAACCACAGTCAGCCCACAATTCTTCTTGCGTTCCATGGTGCACATACTCATCTGGAATACCCAAACGCACGACTTCTGATTGGTATTTTTGATCTACCATAAATTCAATGACTGCGGAGCCGAATCCACCCATCAAACATCCGTCTTCAATGGTGATGACATGTTTGAATTTCGTGAATACTTCATGTAGCATGACTTCATCAATTGGTTTGACAAAACGCATATCGTAGTGTGCAACAGAGATTCCCATTTCGCTCAATTCAGAAATGGCTTCTTGCGCAAAATTTCCAGGATGACCAATGGTTAAAATCGCAACATCTTCTCCATTGCTTACTTTTCGTCCTTCTCCAATTTTGATTTCTTTCAAAGGTGTTTTCCAATTGGTCATCACACCGTTTCCTCTTGGATAACGAATAGAGAATGGACCTTGGTCCTTTAACTGTGCGGTGTACATCAAATTGCGCAACTCTTCTTCATTCATTGGCGCAGAAACCACCATGTTTGGAATGCAACGCATGTACGCGAGGTCATATGCACCGTGATGCGTAGCACCATCAGCACCGACTAAACCACCACGGTCTAGACAAAAAACGACATTTAGATTTTGTAAAGCAACATCGTGTAGAACCTGATCAAATGCTCGTTGCATAAACGAGGAATAGATGTTACAGAAAGGAACAAGTCCTTGTGTAGCAAGTCCTGCACTAAACGTTACTGCATGTTGTTCGGCAATTCCGACATCAAAACTTCGTTCAGGCATTGCGGCCATCATGATGTTTAACGAACAGCCGGACGGCATCGCAGGAGTAACCCCCATGATTTTGTCGTTTTTCTCGGCTAATTCTACAATGGTATGACCGAATACGTCTTGGTATTTCGGCGGCTGCGGGGATTTCGGAGTGATTTTAACGATCTCTCCTGTTTCTTTGTTAAAGACTCCTGGCGCATGCCATTTTGTTGGATTCCCTTCTTCTGAAAACTTGTATCCAGCACCTTTTCGGGTAATGCAATGTAAAATTTTTGGACCGGGAATGTCTTTTAAATCAGCCAGTACTTTGGCTAATCCAACGACATCGTGACCATCCACTGGGCCAAAGTAACGGAAATTCAAGGATTCGAATAGGTTACTTTGTTTTAACAAGGTTCCTTTCAAAGCATTGGAAACTTTGGAAGCTATGGTTTGTGCATCAGGACCGAATTTCGATACTTTACCAAGTAATTTCCATACTTCATCCTTTACTTTGTTATAAGTGTGGGACGTTGTGATGTCCGTTAAGTATTCTTTCAGCGCACCTACATTTGGATCAATGGACATGCAATTGTCGTTCAAGATCACCAATAAATTTGCGTCTTTTTCGAATCCAGCATGGTTCATTCCTTCAAAGGCTAAACCTGCTGTCATCGCACCATCTCCGATGATTGCCACATGTTGACGATCTGTTTCTCCCTTGTATCGATTGGCAACCGCCATGCCTAAAGCGGCTGAAATGGATGTGGATGAATGTCCCACACCAAACGTATCGTATTCACTTTCAGAGCGTTTTGGGAAACCGGAAATGCCACCCTTTAATCGATTCGTATGGAAACGATCGCGTCTACCTGTTAGAATTTTGTGTCCATAGGCTTGGTGTCCCACGTCCCAAACAAGTTGGTCTTTCGGTGTATCAAACACATAATGTAAAGCCACGGAAAGTTCAACAACTCCTAAACTTGCACCAAAATGGCTGTTCCCAATTTCGGAGATAACATCTACAATGTACTGACGCAATTCGTCAGCTACTTGAGGTAGTTGATCCTCGGTGAATTTTTCACGCAAGTCTTCAGGAGTGACAATTTGCTCCAAAAAGGGTCCTGCTTGATAGTTATGAGATGCCATTTAACAAATTTAAGCTGATTCGATGATTAATAACAATCTTTCGAATAAAAAGTTTAGAACACAAATTGATTACAGGCTAAGTTTCTTCGAAAAGGAGTGTCGCTCCATTTTGAAAATGAACAACACGTAAAATAGTAATAGGGCATTCTGTAAGACAAACTGAACGAAGTATCGTTCAAATTGTATCTTCGATCCGATAAAATACAACACGAGCGCCAATCCGAGGTATAGTCCGAATTTCTTGATATTGTAAGGAATTGGATAGTGTTTTTGTCCGAGAAAATACGAAATCACCATTTGCACAGCATACACGATAAACGTTGCCCACGCACTGGCCATGTATCCGTAACGCGGAATAAAGATGACATTGATGCCAATGGTTAAAGCCGCGCCAATCAACGCAATATATGCCCCAAATTGTGTTTTCCCGCTCAGTTTATACCAAATGCTTTGGTTGTAGTAAATGCCAAGGAAAACGTTTGCGAGAAGTAAAATAGGCACAACGGTAAGTCCTTTCCAATAACTTTCATTTTGAATAAAATGCTTGAAAAGATCGATGTTCAAACTCACAAAAAGAAAGACGAGGCAAACAGTAGCAATGAATAAATTCATGACTTTCACATAAATGATGTTCCGGTCTTCGTTTTTCATTTGATTAAAAAAGAATGGTTCTGCGGCGTAACGGTATGCTTGTAATAAAATGGTCACTAACATGGCCAATTTGTAACAGGCGCTGTAGATACCGACTTCTGCCTCAGCCGTATGCAAGGTGGTAATGTCTGCTGGATTGTAAATGATTTGTTTCAATAAAATACGATCAATGGTCTCGTTAATGATCCCGGCAAAACTCCCAACCACTAAAGGTAAGGAATACAACAACATGAGTTTCACTTCGCTCCAATTGAAGATGAGACCGCCAAGATTAAAGGAATCGTACAACATCAGGGGTTTCACCAGGGACGCACACAAATTAGCCAAAAGAATGAACAAAACTCCTTCTTCTGGCCTTGCAGGATCGAATAGGTAAAGCATCAAGAACAAATTGAGTCCTACATTCACAATAATGGAGGTGATTTGAATGGTGACAAAGCGAAGCGATTTTTCTTCCACTCGAAGTTTGGCGAGTGGAATGGCTGAAATGGCATCGATACAGACAATGATTCCCAACAAAATGATGTATTCATTGTGTCCCTCGTAGAGCATAAACGAAGCAATGTCGTTGTTAAAGAACAGTAAAATGGCAAAAAAGAAGACGTTCAGTCCAAGCACTGTTGCCAATGAATTCAAATAGGTTTGTTCCTTGTTTTCACTTGTTTGAATAAAGCGAAAGAAAGCAGTTTCCATTCCGAAAGTCAGAATGACAATCAAAAAGGCAACCCAAGCGTACAATTCCGACACAACTCCGTAGTGCGCAGGATCAGTAAAGACACTCGTATACAATGGAACGAGCAAATAATTTAGCAAGCGCCCTACGATGGAGGAAAGTCCATAAACGGCGGTTTGACTAATTAATTTGCGAATGGGATTGCTCATCTTAGCCTCTAAAGTTGGCTTTTCGTTTCTCTAAAAAGGCGGTGGTTCCTTCGATGAATTCAGGGGTACCGAAACAATGTGCAAACGCCTCAATTTCTGTTTCATAGCCGTTTACGCCTGCTTTAAATCCGGCATTGACAGAGCGAATTGCAGCGGCAATGGCCATGGGTGAATTCGCGATGATTTTGTGGGCAATTTCTTCGCATTTTGCCATTAAATCTGCCTGTTCAACAACATGGTTAACCAGTCCCCATTGCAGTGCTTCATCGGCTTTTAACATGCCGGCTGTGAAAATGATTTCGTTTGCTTTTCCTTTGCCAATTAATTGAGGTAGTCGTTGTGTTCCGCCGTATCCTGGAATCACACCCAAGGAAACTTCTGGCAAGCCCATACGCGCGTTGCTAGAGGCAACACGTATGTGCGCAGACATGGCTAATTCGAGTCCACCACCCAGGGCAAAACCGTTGACAGCGGCAATGACTGGCGTTGCTAAATTTTCAATAAAATCAAATAATGTGGTTTGTCCCGTTACGGCTAATTCTCCTCCTTGAGCTACCGTAAAATCAGCAAATTCTTTGATGTCCGCACCGGCCACAAATGCTTTTTCACCTGAACCTGTCAAAATGATGACACCGATTTGTGGATCTTGGTTAAGATCGTTGAAGGCGTGATGCAATTCAGCAATCGTGTCCTTGTTCAGGGCATTTAATTGATTTGGACGATTAATCGTCAGGTAGCCAATGTGTTCTTTACGTTCGGCAAGGATAAATTGATACATAACTTGATTTTGTCCGCTAAAGATAGCGAGAAATTTTCGTTCGCTTTTCTAATGTGGGATGCTGATTCTGAAAGTGGTTCCTTTATCTAATTCAGAAGTCACCACAAACACCTTTCCTTTATGGTATTCTTCCACAATGCGTTTCACAAGGGTTAATCCTAATCCCCAGCCTCTTTTTTTAGTGGAATAGCCTGGTTGAAAGATGGTTTTGAATTGTTTTTGGGTCAGTCCTTTGCCCGTATCTGTGATGTCCACATGTACCCATTCAGGAACTTCTTGGATGTGGACCTTTAATTTTCCAACGCCGCCCATGGCATCTACGGCATTTTTACAAATATTTTCGACAACCCATTCCATGAGGGATGGATTATGCAACACAATCATTGGACGTTGTCCATCCACCGTGAATTCAATGTCAATTTTATCCGAAAGTCTTGCTTTTAGGTAATTTAAGTTGTGTTCGATGGTGTGAACAAAGTCTTCTTCAATTAATTTGGCACCTGATCCGATTTTCGAGAAGCGGTCCGTAATTTTCTCCAAGCGCTGTAAATCTTTGTGCATTTCCCTAGGAACCATTGGATCAATGTCCTCGTTTTCAAGGTAACTAACCCAAGCCATGAGTGAGGATAGGGGAGTGCCCAATTGATGTGCGGTTTCTTTGGCCATTCCTGCCCACACTTGATTTTGCTCAGCTTTTCGGTAGGTGGAGAACAACAAATATCCAATGACGACGATTAATCCAACCACGCCAAATTGTATGTATGGCAGCCAAATGAGCTGTTTCACTTCTGGACTATCACTGAAATATAGGAGTTTTTCACCTGAGCCAAAATTGATGCGAATCGGAGGGTTTTGTGAGCTTAAATTGGCGATGGTTTTGTTTAGGTGCTTTGGACTTACTTCTTTTCGTGGTAAGTTGCTTGAAATCACGCGCTGTTTTGCCGGGTCAAAGAATAGTACAGGAATCAGATTCGATTGATTGCCAAGGTCTTTGTTAAAAGAGGTTATGAGTGAGTCACTTTGTTTTTGTAGGCGCAGGTATTCGGCTGATTCACCATAGAGAAAAGACATGTGCATGTCTCCGAACACATTGATTTTGAATTCATGTCCCTCTTTTCTCCATTGACCCGCTAAGGAAAGGATGCCTTCTTGGCTGTTGTTCACCAGCACATTGGTATCCAAATTTCGGTATTGCGCTAACGTACCATCATCATTCAGAAGAATGACCGGAATATCTTTGTTTGATTCAATGATGTTGAGCGTGAATGCAAGGTCTTGATTTAGAGATAAATCGGAGGGATTTAGCAAGGTTTTTTGTGCTTCAACGACCAATTGGATTTTTTCGCGTTCTTTTTCACGAAGGGATTTGAATATGCGTGCATTCAATTCGACCAATTCAACTTTCTTTTTTAACGCTGTTGCCCACTCTTTCGCTTTGGATCGTTCTCGTTCAGCGATTTTTTGGATCATATTGTTGGACACAAAGAGGGAGGACCCAATGATGAGTAATGATATGAAAATCAGAACGACTTTCCAACGTTGTTTGGCAGAATACAAATCCATTCAGGACGAATTTAAGGAGTTTTCGCTAGTTAACGCGTTCTTTCCTTGCTTAGTATATTCCTTTCCACTTTTTCACAGATGTTTTCGTGGTTAAAATGAGCCTGAAAAACATCAAAGTCGAATTTTGGGTATTCACTTTTGGGAATGTTTACCATCGCTTGTGCAAGTTCTTCTTTCGAGTGCGGAGAAATTAGTTTTCCAAATGGAAAACGGGTAAGCAGCTCCTTTGATCCTCCGGCATTTGTCGCGATCACCGGTGTTTTTTGAGCCATTGCTTCGATTGTGCCCATCCCAAATGTCTCAAAATCGGAAGCCATGATGACGGCGTCCATGGCCCTGTAATACACACTGGTATTTTCTTGGAATCCAAGGAAATGGACCTGTTTTTCAAGTCCAAATTCGTTAATGGACTGCTGTAATTCAGCTAAATAGCTGTCCCGTGTATCCGGAGTAACTGCTCCGATGAAAAACAACTGGAAATGGGGATTTTGACACATTTTTAAGGCAGAAATAGCCAAATCGAGTCTTTTTTTTCGGTCAATCCGTCCGATCATGCCAAATAAAATATGATTTTCAAGAAATCCAAGTTGTTCACGGGCAAGTTCTTTTGGCATCAACGCTACTTTGCGAAAATCCAATCCAGAAGGAATGACCTGTAGCTTTTTCGCATCGATTCTTGTCGCAGAAGAAACCAACTCTTTCATGTATTCCAAGGAGCAGACCCAGGAATCGAGAAAGGAATAACGAATGGTGCGAAAAAACTGTTGTTTGTTAGACAGAAACATCATTTCCATGAAAAAATGACTTCGGATTTTCCTGCCCGAAAAGAAAGAAATGCTCGCAGCAATACTCATGTCGAAGCTACTGCGAATCATCAGATCTGTTACCTTCAGTGCTGACAGTTTTTTCCTGAGTTGAAACGCGCTAAAAAAAGCATAATGTTTGCTGGGTTTGCGAATGGCAATCACCCTCAAGTCTGTTTTTTTTACAGCTTCATGAAGCGGCGATTGCTTTGTACAAATGATGCTGACATCGTGTCCACGTTCGGACATCCACAAGGCATTTCGCAGGTGATTCATTTCCAACCCTCCCCATCCGAGTGAACTGCACAAATAGGCAATATGGAATTTTTGATGTGAGTCTAACATTCGTCGGCGAATATAGATAAAACGATTAATTTTGTCCGATGATGAAGACACTTTTTACAAAACCATTTCTCGTTTTTGGCTTGACCTTTTTACTCATTGCCATTCCCTTGTTTTTTTTCAACGTGAGCATTTTTGACGGAGAACTAATTGTTCAAGAGGGAGGAAAAGAGCTTGCCTTGCCCATAAAATTAAGTTTGTCTTATTTTATTGGTATTGGGATAGATCCAGCTGATATGCAAGACATTGAAGGATTTCGCCTTGTCAAAAGTGGATATTTTTTAGCGAGTTGTCTCCTGATTGGATTTCCATCCCTCATGGCTTATCGCTCATATTTGGCAAAAAAAGGACTTTAAATTTTCCGGTTTGATACCTTTATTTATATAGCAAGTAAAATATTTTACAAACACTTTGTGCGTCCGCCGTCGACAGGAAGATTAATTCCGTTGATGTAGGAAGCTTCTTCCGAAGCTAAAAAACAAACCGCAGCAGCAACTTCTTCGGGTTCAGCGATGCGATTCATTGGTGTTTCTCCACCCATTTCTTCAAAGATATCGGCAACAGTCTGACCAGTTTTCTCAGATTTTACGCCGGCAATTTCTGCTAATCTTGAGGTATTTGTTGCTCCTGGTAACACATTGTTCACGGTGATTCCGAATTGTCCAAGTTCCCCAGCAAGAGTTTTACTCCAATTTGCGACGGCGCCTCTAATGGTATTTGACACTCCCAGATTTGGAAGAGGTTGTTTCACGGAAGTAGAGATGATATTGATAATTCGTCCGTACCCATCAGTTATCATTCCTGGATAAACGGCTTGCATCAGGATGTGATTACAAATCAAATGTTGATTGAAAGTTTGAATAAATTCTTCTGGAGCGGCATCTTTAATCAGTCCTCCTTTCGGTCCACCTGTATTGTTCACCAACACATGAATGCGATTTCCTTCGTTCACGAATGATTCAATAACCGACTTTAATCCACTTGGATCTGAAAAATCTGCCACCAAAATTTGATGTTGCTGTCCTTGACTCACATCTAAACGTGTCAGTGCGGCATGTAACTTTTCTTCATTTCGAGCAATCAAAATGAGGTTAAATCCATTTTTTGCCAGTTGATTCGCAACTGCAAAACCAATTCCTTGAGTGCTCCCGCATACGAGGGCTGTTCTTCTACTGTCCATCTCTCCTAATCATTTAACTATCAGCAAAGATACGCTTTGTTTTCATTTGTTGAACTTGTAAAAAAAAGTTGATTTCGAGCTTTTTTGTTTTTTAAACTTTTTATAATACATTTGATACCTAAAAACTATACTACTATGAAAAACTTTACACCTGTAAAGAGGCTATTCCGTTATGGAATATTTCTCCTCTCTTCGTTCGTTTTTAATAGCATTTCAGCCCAAACAACTTTGATAAATCCTACCGGAAACGGGGGCTTCGAAAACGGAGCTTCTTTTTTGGCAAATGGTTGGACAGTTGTCAATGATGCCAACGCGGCAAGTAATAACTGGTACGTTGGAAACGTGCCGGGGGCATTTGCTGGAACGAATGCTGGATATATTTCAAATTCAAGCGGTACCACTTGGGCCTATGATCCAGCGATTGCCGCAACGACACACTTTTACCGAGACGTGACTGTACCGGCAAATGAAAGTGTCATTACTTTAAGTTTCCAGTGGAAAGGAAATGGTGAATCCGGTTGGGATCGACTTTTAATATATGCTGCCCCAGTTACGACAACGCCATTTTCTGGTTATCCGGCGTCTAGTACGAGCGCGTATCCAGGAGCAACATTATTATATACCCAAGCAAATGCTGCGCAAGCCACGTATACCAATGCGACAGTAACACTTCCATCCTCTTTGGCTGGAACTACGTTTCGTTTGATCTTTACTTGGCAAAACGACAACTCATTTGGTACTTCTCCTGGGATTGCAATTGACAACATTAATTTAACCTCAGCAGTTCCTGCTACGTACACTGCTTCCGCAATTGGAGGGATGTGGTCCTCACCTGCTACATGGGTTGGCGGAGTTGTTCCAGCGGGAGGAAACCTTATTAACATTCCTGCTGGATCTGTGGTAACCATCGATCAAGCAATTGCATATGCTGATTTAGTCGTTGGGGGAACACTACAGTGGGGATCTACCTCTTATCCGGTGACAATAGGCGGAAACATCACAATTAATCCGGGAGGAAAATACTTGGCGTATACTTCCGCAGTAGGGGGGTCTACAGGAACACCAACGACAGTTGGAGGTAACTTCACGAATAATGGATATGCAAATTTTGCTGTTGGAACAACAACAAGTGCGTCTATCACATTCAATGGAGCCGGGTCAGTTTTAGGCGGGACTGGAACATTTGAGGGTGATGGAACAAGAGGTATTATCAGAACGCTCATTTTTACCAATATTGGTGCGAATTCGATCACAACTACGCAGCCTTTAACAACGTATAGCTTTGTTCATACAGCGGGGTCATTAAACACGAATGGTAAGTTGAAAATCGATAATGGCGCGTTGATTCATGGATTACCAATTAACACAAGAGTGGAAAGCGTGCACATGACCAACATGGGGACGAACTATAATGTGTCTCCGGTTGTTTTTGGTAGCGCAGTTACGCCTTATTCAAGTGGGCTTGCAGCGACAGTAAATACACGTTATTTTTATGGAAACAATGTGTATTTGTGTACGGCAAATGGAACGTTCAACACCACTCCTCCAACATCAACGGCCACTACCGTATTTACCTCAAGTGGTCCATCTTTAATTTGGATCGGTACGTTAGGCACCATTGGTACTAATTTACCATACAATCAAGTATTGAGTATCGCAACTCCTTATTTTTACGGAGATAACATTTATCAGGCATTAACAACAACGGCTCAAACAGTAATGCCAACACATACATCTGGTGTTGTTGGAAACTTCTTGTATTTGGGAACAGCTGCAAAAGTATCTGTGAATTATGATGCCGCGACCCAAACGGTACGTAGTCTTTCTATTGTTACCAATGGTTCAGGATACAATAGTTCAACCGCTCCGACATTAACGTTTAGCAACGGAGTTGGTGGAAATGGATCTGGTGCTGCTGCGGTTCCTGTCATATTATATGTATTAAATGGTCCTGCAAATAGTGCTACCCAAAAATCAGGGATTGCAACAATTACTGGTGGCATCAATATTAATAGTGATTCAGGAGCGGGATTATTAAGTTCTGACCCTCAAGCTTCAGCAGGAGTAAGTAGTGTTTATGCCACAAACGGCGGATTCAATTATACTGTTGCTCCATTAGTTGGATTTACAGGTCCGACGGCATTGAATCTAGTGACTAATGTTGGATCCGGTTACACGGCAGCACCAACAGTAGTTGTTACTGGTGGTACATTGGTTTCGGGCACACCTTTAACAAGCGCGAATTTTACGGTTACGGTAAACCAAGGAAAAGTAGTTTCGGTTTATTTAGTAGCAAATACGGTTTTATATTCAACCCCACCAACATTGTCATTCTCTACGGGTAATGCCACATTAGCATTCCCAGCTGGATGTTGGCCAACAGCTACTGCAAATATTGGAAGCAATCGACAATTATTAAGCTTTACAATGACCAACAGCGGGTATGGGTACGTTGCTGCTCCAACAGTTGGAGTAGGAACAACTTCGGGAACTGCTGCAGGTGGAACTTTTACGACAGTTGCCACGGGAATAACGGCTCGTTGTGGATTATACTTGCTTGTTCTGAATTATTTTGCTCCGGCAACATCGGCCGTTGCAAATCCAGATGATGCAGCGATTCCGACAAACCGTAAATTAGTGCAATTACAACTCGCTGGAAATGGAAATGGATTGAATTTAAATTCAGACTTAATATCATTCGGATCTACTCCGATTGTTTTGACAGCAAGTGGTAACACACCAGGAAACGTGATGAATCTTGGTGGAAACAACTTTATTTGTACTTGGCAAGCATATGCGGGAATTGCAAGTACCTTTGGAGCGACAAACTGTTACATTAAGAATGGTGGAATGACCATCTATGGACGTGGTGGTGGAGCAACTGGTAGTACTTATAATTTCCCTTTCAGTGGAACATTCTCTTGTTTTACAGGAGGTGGAACTGCCATTACGGCGGGGTCTGATATTACCAAAACAACCGTTACAGAAACAGCAGCGCCAACCAATACTGTATTAGGCGGAGACGCAACGGCGATTGGCGCCCGAGCGTTTAGAGTGCAAACAAAATCAACTTTTAATACCACAGGTACATCAGGGTTGAATCCAACGGTGACTTTACGCTATAATTCACAAGATAACTTAACAACTACCCAAGATCAAACATTCGTGGCTGAGGGCGCATCTTTAGCCGGACAATGGAACATTAAAAGTGCTGCTATTGGAGCGGGTGGAGCTTTAGCAGTTACTGGATTACTTACAACACCAACTGCGGCTCCCGGACCTGTTGCCTTTACAGGAGATGTGTTCTATGCATGGGCAGGTTTAGCACCAACAATTACCAACGTAGCGCCACTGATTGTGTGTGCAAGTTCGGGAACCTTTACGATAACAGGTACAAATTTATTGGGAGTGACAGCGGTGAGCATTGGTGGAACACCAGTGTCTGCATTTAATGTCATTTCAGCGACACAAATAGACGCTTTTGCAGGACCAGGAACAACTGGATTTGTGTCCGTTGTGAAAAATGGGGTGAGCTACTCAGGAACTCAAACGGTTGTAGTGAATCCTTCCCCTGCTGCGCCTAGCGTGACACCAGCATCTGCTACAGTTGCATTTGGTTCAACAGCTTCTTTTACAGCTTCTTCAGCGAGTGCAGGAACATATAATTGGTATTTATTTCCGAATGGTGGAACAGCATTAGGAACTGGAAGTTCATTTACAACTCCACCTGCTTGTTCTAATACAACATACTACGTAGGAGAAAGTAACGGCTCTTGTGAGGGTGTGAGAACGGCGATTAACGTGAATACCATTCCAATGGTAGCGACTTCCTCAGTAGCAAGTTTCTGTGGTACGGGTGGAACAACGACCTTAAGTGTTTCACCGGTTGATCCTAATGTCACTTATACTTGGTCTTCTAATACTGCATCAGCAATTATTCCAACAACTGTAGGACCATCCGTTTCAGCAACCTTAAGTGAAACTTCTGAAATTTATTTAACAAGTACGGTCAATGGTTGTATTGCAACAAATGCCTTCTCTGTAGGGGTATATCCATTGCCAACGGCTACGGTTACCACATCTGCATCTGGTGTTTGTCCGGGTACTTCTGCAACCATTAACTCAGGACTGAGCTCAAGTAATTTTGCAGTGAGTTCAATTCCATATGTTCCTTATACCGTTCCTGCAAATGCAACGGTTATTTGTAGTAATGGAGTGCCAAATGTGCCATTATCTGGCGGAAATTTAGATGATGGAGGTTGGGGAAATATTCCAATCGGATTTACATTTAACTTCTTCGGAAATAACTTTACAACGCTTGCGGCTGGAACAAATGGATTGTTGATGTTTGGTGCTGTTCCTGGTTACGGAACTGCAGCTGGACAATTAGGACAGTTTTCATTTAATGGTGGACCTGTTGCAGGATCCTACCAATATTTCCCGAATCCTTCAAATCCAGGAAATGTCATTTCCTTGATGGCAGGAGATCAATATTTCGGAAGTGGAACAGCGGGAGCAGCTGGTTCAGCAACGAGTGATTTGATTTATTGGACAAGTGGCTACGCGCCGAACCGTGTGTTCAATATCTTGTACCAAGATGTCAATCGTTGTTGTGGAGCAGCGAATCCAACTTTTAGCGCCTATGCTCGATTATTTGAAACGATTGGTACGGTTGAAATTCATATCTTGAATAACAATCAAAACACGTATTCAAATGTGGTTGGTTTGCAAGATGTTACAAAAACAATTGGAGCAGTTGCTCCTGGACGTCCAACACAAGATCAACTGACTGGTACAGCCACTCCTTGGGGAGTAATTACCCCTGAAGCATGGAGATTTGTTCCGCCTTCAAATTATACGACTGTTTGGACAGCAACGAACTCTTCTGGAACCACGACCATGGCAACAGGAACGAATATCTTTAGTCAGTCGGTTTCTCCATTAGAGACAACCACATATAATATCTCTTACACGAATCAAACTACCGGATGTACCAATGCGCCAGGATCGGCAAATGTTCAAATGGTCATCTTTAGTAACATCGCTCCAACAGGTGTCAATACAATTGCCCCTCCGGGAGTATGTAACGGAAGCAACTTCTCATTAACCACGGATTATACAGGATCATTAAATGGCCTTTCGCTACAATGGCAAATGTCTGTGGATGGAGGTACTACCTATACGGATATTGTAGGAGCAACTTCTACCTCTTACAATACCTTAATGTCTGCAACAGCTATTTATCGTTTGAAAATGGTTGCTTGTAACGGTACTCCGTCTTATTCAACAGCTGCAACGGTTACCAATTACGCCCTTCCAACCATCAGTGTCACACCAACATCAGCTCCTTTCTGTCAACCGGGAGGATCAGCAGTGACCATGACAGCTTCTGGAACTTCGACTTCGTATGCATGGGCTCCAGCAGCAGGATTATCTGCAACAAGTGGAGTGAGTGTGTCAGCGAGTCCAAGTGCAACGACTACTTATACGGTAACAGGAACAGATGTCAACGGATGTTCATCTTCAACTACAGCGGTGATTAACCTGGCATCTTCGGTAACAATAAATAGTGTTGCCGCGACTCCTGCAGCAGTTTGTTTTAATCAAAATGCGACCTTATCTGCTTTGGCAACGGCTGCACCTGGTTCATATTGTCAGCCAGTTACATCGTGTACCTTCCCAGATATGATTACAAATGTCACATTTGGAGCAATTAACAACACCACGCTTTGTGATGGTGGTGCGACAGGGGGATTCACTTTATTCTCTACGTTTAACCCAACAATTGCAGCTGGGTCCACACTTCCACTTTCTGTTTCAACAGGCGGGGACATAGAAGGTGCAGCTGTTTGGATTGACTTCAATAAAAACGGAACCTACGAAGCAAGTGAATTGGTATTGAATGGCTTCGCTGGAACAAATCCAGCTACCTATACAGGTACGATTTTGATTCCTCTCAGTGCAACCAACGGAACAACGAGAATGCGTGTAAGATGTGCGTATAACGCGAATCCATCTTCAACGGCAATAGGTCCTTGTACGAACATTACTTTTGGTGAAACAGAAGACTATGTCATTACCATTACAGGTGGTGTGGACCCATTAACTTACACATGGACTCCAAACACGAACTTAAACACGACATTAGGAACTTCCGTGATAGTCAGTAATGCGATTGCAACAACTACGTATAGTGTAACAGCAACAAGTTCCCAGGGATGTGCAGCAACAGGAACGGCAACATTAGTGGTAAATCCATTGCCTCTAGTGAATGCCGGAAATGACATCCTGATGTGTACCAACAACGGATCTCAAAGCTTCACGCCGACAGGAACAGGTGCGGGAGTTGGAGGAACGTATACATGGAATAATGGTGCAATTAATGCTCAACCTTATTCTGTTACGCAAACGACAACGTTCGTTGTAACAGGTGTTGATGCCAATTCATGCGTCAATTATGATACCATGCAAGTGGTGTTCTCTCCAGTTCCACCAGCGAATGCAGGAGTAGATCAACAAATTTGTATTGGTCAAACGGCAAGTTTACTGGCTACAGGACTTGCTCCATTTACGTGGAGTGCTACAGCGTATCCGGGAAGTGGAATTTCAGCACCAGTGGTAAATCCAACTTTGGTGGTGACTCCTACCACTCCAGGTGTATATACGTATACGGTAGGTGTTGTGAATGGTGTTGGATGTACGAACCAAGATCAAGTTCAATTAACCGTTTGGGCTTTACCTACCATTAACGCAGGTGTAGATCAAACAATCTGTAATGCATCTCCAGCAATTTTAGCTGGATCAGGTGGATTAACATATACTTGGACAAACAACGTGACGAATGCAACACCGTTCTTCCCAACTTCTACTGCAACGTATACCGTGGATGGAGTAGATATCCATGGGTGTCATAATGTTGACCAAGTTGTGGTGAACGTATTGCCTCAACCGATGGTGAATGCTGGAATTGATCAAACAGTTTGTGCGACAACACCAGTCATTTTATCCGCTCAAACTACCGCGACAACACCAACACCTGTGGTTGGATATCAATGGAACAATAGTGTGATTAACGGAGCGCAATTTACACCGAATGCAACCGCTACCTATACAGTGACTGCAACGGGTGCAAATGGATGTACAAACCAAGATCAAGTTGTGGTAACAGTATTGGCATTACCAAATGTCAATGCTGGAAATGACATCTCTGTTTGTGCTGGATTAAGCGCAACCTTGAATGCGACTGGTGCAGTTTCATATTCTTGGAACAATGGTGTCACACAAGCGATTCCATTCTATCCAAATGCGACAGCAACCTACACAGTGACTGGTACAGGTGCAAATGGATGTACGAACCAAGATCAAGTGGTTGTCAATGTTGGAACTGGACCAACTGTTAGCGTGTCAGGAAACCAAATTGTCTGTGCGAACGCGCCAGCGACATTGAGTGCAGCAGCGGTGAATAGCATGGGTGGATATTGGACCACCACGAATGGAACAGGAACAATTTCACCGAATATTTCGAATGGGACGGTCACATATTTACCTTCTGCGAATGATCCGGTAGTTGTAAACTTGACATATGTTGCATCAAATGCTTGTGGAAATGCATCACAGTCTACGACTGTAACTGTATTGCCTATTCCAACAGTCAATGCAGGATTGGACGTGTCCGTATGTTCCGGTTCGCCAGTAACCTTAACTGCAACAGGAAATGGATTCTTGACATGGAATAACAACGTAACGAACAACGTAGCGTTTGTACCATCAAGTTCAGCGACGTATACTGTCACGGCAGTAGGAGCAAACAACTGTACAAACACGGATCAAATGGTATTGACAGTATTGGCATTACCAGATGTAAATGCAGGAGCTGATCAAACAATTTGTTCAGGATCAACAGCTACATTGAATGGATCAGGCGCAAACAGTTACTTATGGAACAACGGTGTTGTCAATAACGTAGCTTTTGCACCAACAACAACACAAACGTATACGGTAACAGGAACAGCCTTGAACGGATGTCAAGCAACAGACCAAGTATTGGTAACTGTTAACGCAACACCAGTTGCATTGGTATCGGTTGTGAATGATGTAACAGTTGCAGCTTCTCCAGCAGGAATGAACTACCAATGGATTAACTGTGCGTCAGGTACGGATATCCCAACAGCAACGGCAGCACAATTTACGGCAACAGCGAATGGATCATACGCAGTAATCGTAACAAGCTTACAAGGTTGTGAGGATGTATCAGATTGTATCACGATTGATGCAGTAGGATTAGAGCAATTGAACATCACAGACATGAATGTATTCCCGAATCCAACGAACGGAGAGGTGAATCTTTCATTACCTGAGAATGTATCAGTGAACGTATCCATCTTCGATGCACAAGGAAAATTAGTGGCAGAGCAAATGAATGTAAGTAATAACGGTAAGTTGAACATCTCGAACGTAACTCCAGGAGTTTACATGGTGAGATTGACAGCAGAAAACGCGACACAAACATTCAGAGTAGTTAAAAACTAATCAGAATCCTTTCAATATTCAAAAGCCACCTTCGGGTGGCTTTTTTTGTTTTCATCACTTGAATATTTTTCTTATTTGGATACCTAGAATTCGGCTCCAAAGATAAAATAGCAGTGGAAAAATCGACTATTCGATTTAATTCATTAACTTTGACTCCAAATTATTAAAAATATTCTGATTATGACATTAATAAGAATTACAAAAAAGCAAGTGTACACGGCCTTTTTAGCCACTTGTGTCTTCTTTTTAACAAACAATGTTTTCGCTCAGTTGTCAGGGATTAAAACCATTCCAACAAACTATGCGAGTATTGCAGCTTTTGTAACGGATGTGAATACACAAGGTGTAGGAGCTGGTGGTGTGACATTAAATGTCCCTGCTGGTTATACTGAAACCTTGACAGGTAAAATCACATTGACTGCTACAGGTACAGCGGCAAATCCAATCATCATCCAAAAAAGTGGTGCTGGTGCGAATCCTAAATTAACTTCCTACGTGGGAACAGTTGCAACACCTTCCGTGTTGGCGGATGGTTTCTTCGTTTTGGCAGGAAGTGATTATGTGACGATTGATGGAATCGACCTTCAAGAGAGCGCAGCCAATACAACTACCGCTACGGTAATGGAATTTGGATACGGATTGTTTTTAGCTTCTGCTACGGATGGTGCTCAAAACAATACCATTAAAAATTGTGTCATAACGTTAAACCGTTTGCAAAATACAGGTTGGACTGGTGTTGGATACAACGGGTCGACTGGTATTGCTGTTTTAAACTCTTTGAATACGGCAACAGGTGCAGTGACACCAACAGCAGCGAGTGGAACAAACTCAAATAATAAATTCTATACAAATACAATTCAAAACTGTAACGCTGGGATCGTGTTTAAAGGTTATGCTGATTTGATTCCTTTTGCACTTTCTGATACAGGCAACGATGTGGGTGGTACCGCAGCTTCGACAGGAAACAGCATTTTGAACTTTGGTGGTGGTGCAGCAACGAACCCTTCTGCAGCGATTTACTTTAGTAATCAATATGGTATTAATGTTTCTTATAATACCATTAATAATAACAATGGTACAGGTGTGAATCACGCTACAACGTTCCGTGGTATTTACTGTGATGCGGGAACAGGCGCATCTATGAACATTAATAACAATACGATTACTTTGAAAACAGCGGTGACTACTTCTCAAGTTTCAGTCATTGAGTTAGCAGCTGGTACATCAGGATCAGGGAATACGATTAACGTAAATAACAATACGATTACAGGTTGTTCAAATGACCTTGCAACAACTTCTATTTGGTATGGTATTTATAATACAGGTGCTCCTGCAACCTTAAATATCAATAACAACACATTCTCTTCAAATGTCACGAAACACACTTCAGGTACAGTAACATTGATTTATAATACTGGTACAGTAACTACGGCATTGTCTATTTCGAATAATAACTTGTCACATGGATTCAATGCGGCGGTAGCTCAAACTGGAACGTTTTACGGAATTCGTAACACTGGTGCTACAGTCACAGCCAATGCGAACATGAACAACAACGTTTGGGCTAACTTTAGCTTTACAACATTAAGTTCTACTACGGCATATTTATTTTACAACACAGGAGGATTTAACAATACAGCAATTAACGGAAACACATGGAATAACATTTCATGGAACTGTACTGGTACAATCTATGGTTTCTATGTGACTGGTGTAACTCAGTCAACGTTTAACTTTAACAACAATGGAATCACAACAGGATTCACACGTTTAGGTGCAGCGGGAAGCTTGTACTGTATGTATTTCTTAGGATCTTCATTAGGTACATGTATCCATACAGTGAGCAACAACAACTTCTCCAACATTACAGCGGCAACTGCGGGTACAGGTTCATTCTACGGAATGTACAACAGTGATGGTTCCCCGTCTCCATACCCACAAAAAAATGTATTTAATAATACCTTTAATAACATTACCTACAATTCGACAGGTACATTCTACGGTTTGTACGTATCGTATTTAGGTGATGGATCCACAAGCCAAGGTTCTCGTATTTATAACAATACAGTTTCGAACGTTACTGGATCTCAAACATACTACTGTATTTACATGGGTTCAACTGCTTCACCTAATCAACCGGCGAAGTTCTACAACAATACAGTAATGAATATCACAAACAACAGTACTACTTCAAGTATGTATGGTGTTTATGGATATTCGTCAACGCTTGCTCCTTATGTTGAGTTTTACAATAACAAAATTGCTGGTTTCACAACAGCGACAACTACAGGTAAAATCTACGGATTCTACGGAGTGAGTGGTGCTTTCAGATTCAGAATTCATAACAACTACTTTGGTAATTTTACGGCATCAGGTGCTATGACGACAACAATGCCGGCTCCGGCAATTGCGGGTCTTTACCTTGTGTCAACTTCTGAGTACAAAGTATACAACAATACGATTTACCTGAATGCAACTTCAACTGGTGCAAACTTTAGTACAGCAGGTCTGTATGATGGTGCAACTGGTGTTGGTATTGTGGACTTCCGCAATAACAATGTAGTGAACACATCTACAACAACTGGTTCTGGATTAAGAATCGCTGTTCAAAACGTGTCAACATTGACTGCAAACTATGCTAGTACCTCAAATAACAACAACTTGTATACAGGGGCAACTAGTTCTTCAAGTTTGACTTATTATGACGGAACGAATACAGCATTAACTGTATTGAACATGGCAGCATTGACTTTAACTGATGGTTCATCTGTTGCTGTAGCTCCGACATTCTTATCAACAGCAGTAGCAAATGCGAACTATTTGCACATTGACCCAGCAACAACAACTCAGTTGGAAAGTGGCGGACAAAACATGCCAACTTTTTATACAACGGACTTTGATGGTGATATCCGTGCAGGAAATACAGGATATACTGGTACTGGTGGAACATATGACATCGGTGCGGATGAGTTCAATGGTACAACACCGGCACCTCTTATTACAGCATTGGCTTCTGTTCCTGCTTTATCACAATTGTGTACAACAGCACCAAGAACAGTAACATGTAACGTATCAATCAATACGGGTACTGTTTCTACGGTTATGCTAGGATATTCATTCAACGGTGTTGCTCAAACACCAGTTGCTATGACAAATACAACTGGAAATACCTGGTCAGGAGTTATTCCTGCATCCACTCCGGCAAATGCGAACGTATTCTGGACTATTTCTGCTACTGGATCAAATGGTATCATTACGAACATTACTGGATCATACGCAGATGAGCCTTTATTAGGTGTAACATCTTTTGCATGGAATACGGCAAGTCCAGTTTGTGCTGGAACTCCATCCGGTTTGATGGCTAATTTGTCAGCAAACTTACCGGCAACTACATCGCCAGTTGGTTATAACATTCCAAGTGTTGGTGCGCCAACAACGGATGAAGATTTCGGTGCGGTTGTGATTACACAAGGCGCAACTACGATTTTATCAAATACAACAACAGGGGGAAGTTTGGTAGGAACAATTGGTACTGCAACAGGTACTCCAGGTAGCTATTCTAACTTTACTGCTTTTGGACCGTATGCAATGACAGCAGGTACTTCATACGGATTCTCTTTAACTAGTATTACTCAAGGGGGTAATTTTGGAAATTCAATGGCAATCTTTATTGATTACAACAGAAATGGATCATTTAATGATCCAGGAGAAATGGCTTATGCACCAGCAGCAACTACAACTGGACCACATACAGAAACAGGGACATTTACAATTCCTTTAACTGCTTACAATGGTTTAACTAGAATGCGTGTGGTATGTTTGGAATTATTAATCACAGGAACGGCAAATACATCATCTTGGGGTGAGTATGAGGATTACATGTTGAACATTTCAAGTGCGGTACCTGGAGGAGGTAATCCACCGGCAATTACGTCTGTTACTTGGTCTTCTTCTACGGTTAATGGATTAGCGACAGGAAATCCTGCAACCATTAATCCTACTGTAACAGATTCATATACAGGATTAGTTCTTTCTGCTGGTTGTACGGTAACTTCATCTCCAACAACAGTAACGGTAAATCCATTGCCAACGGCTCCAATTGCGACAAACAGTTCACAATGTGGTACTTCTGCTCCAACCGCAACTGTAGCAACAGGTGCTGGTACAGCAGGTAATGGACAGTTCTACTGGTATAGTGCTGCAACGGGTGGTAACTTATTACAATCTCCGCCAATTGGTGCATACACGACATTTTACTCAAATGACTTTACCAATTTAACCATTGGTACGGGTGCAACATTATCTGGTGTGGCAAGTTTATCTGCAGTCCCAGGACAATTACAAATCACTCCGAATTTAACGTCTCAATTGGGTGGAATTACCGTGGATGCGGGTATCAACGCACAAGTGTACAAAGTAGACTTCGATGTAACTACAACACCTATCGGTGGTGCTGACGGATTCAGCTATAGCTTTGGTGATGACGTGAATGCTTCATCTGTTTCTCCTACAGCAGAAATGGGTTCAGGTTCGAAAGTAAAAATCAGTTTCGATTCTTACGGTGTGATGCCAAACGGTGCTGGTATCTACGTGCTATACAACAATACAGCAACGTCTTTCAACGCGACATCTCCAGGAGTATTAGCATATGTAGCAAATACTTCTTGGGTAGGATCTGCAAACAATCATGTTACAGTGGATATCAACGCTCAAGGCGGGTTGACATTGACATTGAATGGTACAATCCTTGTTAATAACGTAGCATTGCCTTCATCTTATGTCTATGCGAATAAAGCAACATGGAAACATGTGATCGCTGGACGAACAGGTGGTATTTCCATGCAAATGTTAATCGACAACTTGGTCATTCAAACAGCTACGCAAATTGCTGGATCTACAACTTATAACACGCCTATTTCAGCAACAACAACATTCTATGTGTCTGAGGTTGGAACGAATGGATGTGTGAGTGCTACAACTCCAGTATTAGTGACGGTTTCACAACCAGATCCAATTGCGGTAACATCTGGTGTATCTCCAGCATTGTGTTTAGGTCAAGCATTTGCTTCAACAGCCAGTTCAACAGCATCTCCAGCGTATACATTTACGTGGGACATCGCATCTTATACGGGAAGTGGTATTTCTGCTCCAGTTTCAGGAGCATCATTGGCAACAACGCCTACGGTGGCTGGTGTGTATCCATTTACAGTTACTGGTACTAATGGAATCTGTACGGAAGTAAAAACAGTGAACTTAACAGTTAATGCTTTACCGGTTATTACATCTGCAACAGCTACACCAACTCCAGCTTGTCACGATTCTCAAGTGGCATTGAATGCTTCTAGTATCGTTTCAGGACCACAAACGCTACCAAGTGGATATTGTTCAACAACAAATTCAGGTGGTACGGGTTGTTTCATGAACAACGTAGTATTTGGAACAATTAATAACAATACAGCAGCAACGAATCCAACAGCTGCACCATACTATACAAACTATAACTTAACGACCAATGTTCAACCAGGACAAACGTATCCATTAAGTGTTACAGTAAGTCCAGCGGGAACATACACGGGTGCAATCATGTCTGTTTGGATTGACTACAACCGTGATGGTGTATTAGCTGCATCAGAATGGCAACAAATTGCGGTTCTTGGGGCAAGTGGTACAACAGTTACGATTAGCGTTACTGTTCCTTTAACAGCTCAAATGGGACTTACGAAAATGCGTATTCGTTCTCGTGGAAATGGTAACGTAAACGGTGCGGGTGATGCTTGTACATTATTCGGTTCTGGAGAAACAGAAGATTATTTAGTGAATATTCAATCTGCTCCTGCTGTACCTTATTCATATACTTGGAATAGTACACCGGCAATCAATACCTTAAATGGATCAACTTTGGTGACTAACTTTACAAGTGCACCAGTGACACAAACTTGGACAATTACAGCTGTGGAAGCTGCAACGGGATGTGTGAACACAATGACAACGGCTCCAGTAACGATCAATCAGTTCTTTACTGCGCCAACAGCAACGAATAGTGCACATTGTGGTGTACAAGTGCCAACGGCTGTGGTAGCGGATCCTAATGCCTTTACCTCTCCTGTCTACAATTGGTTTACAACACCAACAGGTGGTACAGCAGTTCAAGCAACTACGTCAGCAACTTTAACTTCTGCAGTAAGTACAACAACAACTTATTACGTTTCAACTACAAATCCATCTACAGGATGTGAAAGTGCTCGTACACCGGTTACTGTAACCGTTTCTGCTCCTCCAGCATTGACATTGTCAAATGCAACAGCAACAAACTGTTCTGGTTTACCTACACCGGTTGTGACGCTTGCGGCAGGTGGATCAAGCTTTGATAACTTCACATGGTCTCCTTCTTCAACTGTAGCAGGTACGTCAGCTGCTGGATATACATTCAACCCAACAAACTTGGTAGCGAATTCTCCAGCGACGACTACAACATATACATTAACAGCAGCTCAAACAACAGGTTCACTTTGTGTGAATACAACATCAATCGTTGTTTCTACAAATGCTTTACCGTTGATTACAAGTACAACAGCTGGTCCAGCTGCAACATGTGCTGGAACAACAGTGAACTTAGCTGCGGCAAGTAGTACGTTTGCACCTTTGTCGGCAACGATTGGTTGTAACACGGGATCAAATGCAAATACAGGATATCCTTCACCATTCGGTAACTGGTACTGGGGAGCAAAACAACAGTTCTTGTTTACAGCTGCGGAATTACAAGCAGCAGGATTGGTTGCAGGAAATATTTCGTCTCTAGCATTTAACGTGACTACTCCTCAAACAACAACATTGTCGGATTATACGATTTCAATGCGTAACTCTAACGTTACTGCGTTAACAACAACATTTGAAACAGGTTTGACAACAGTATTTTATTCAGCATCGTTTACTCCATCCTCTTTGACTGGATATGCGAATAACACATTTAACTTTAATGTTGCTTCTTTCCCTTGGGATGGAACTTCGAATGTGGTAGTTGAAATTTGTTTCAATAACTCATCTTATACATACAACGCGGCAGCTTCTTATTGTACTACGTTTGCAGGTGCAGCGCATTACATTAATCAAGATGCAGCCGGAGTTTGTGCTTTGACAACGGGTGGAACATTGACAAACAACAGAACTGACATGATGTTCGGTGGTACAACAGGTACAAACTGGACACCAACGTTAGCTTGGTCATGGCCTGCACAAAACATCAATGGTGCTACGAATACAACAACGGCAATTAATGCAGGTACAACAAATATCCAAACATCGTATTCCGTTCAAGCAACGAATACAACAACTGGATGTTCGAATACAGCAACATCTGCTCCAATTACCATCTATGCGCTTCCTCAAATTGGTGCGGGTAATGATATCCTAATGTGTACAAACAACGGATCTCAAAACTTTACACCAACAGGAACAGGTGCAGGAGTGGGTGGTTCTTATACATGGAACAATGGTGCCATCAACGGAACGCCATACACAGTAACTCAAACAACACAATTCATTGTAACAGGAGTAGACGCAAATACGTGTGTAAACTACGATACGTTACAAGTAGTATTCTCTACAGTTCCTCCAGTAAATGCTGGAAATGATCAACAAATATGTCTAGGTCAAACAGCTTCATTTACTGCTGCTGGATTGGCTCCTTACACATGGAACATCGCTGCCTACCCAGGAAGTGGAATTTCAGCACCAGTGGTGAATCCAACATTGGTTGTAACACCTACAGTTGCTGGAGTGTATACCTATACTGTAGGGGTTGGTAACTCTGTGGGATGTACGAACGATGATCAAGTACAATTAACCGTTTGGGCTTTACCAGTGGTAAATGCAGGTGTAGACCAAACAGTGTGTAACGCTTCACCAGCAATTCTTGCAGGTTCTGGAGCCTTAACATACACTTGGACAAACAACGTAACAAACGCAACACCGTTCTTCCCATCAACTACGGCAACGTATACAGTTGATGGTGTGGATATCCATGGATGTCATAATGTTGACCAAGTTGTGGTGAACGTATTGCCTCAACCGATTGTGAATGGTGGTATTGATCAAACGGTTTGTGCGACAACACCAGTGATCTTGTTTGCTCAAACAACGGCTAATACACCAACTGCGGTGACAGGTTTCGTTTGGAATAACAACGTAACAAACGGGCAACAATTTACACCAACAGCGACTGCAACGTATACAGTAACTGCTACAGGTGCGAATGGTTGTACAAATCAAGATCAAGTAGTAGTGAACGTGTTGGCATTGCCAAACGTGAATGCTGGAAATGATATCACGGTTTGTGCTGGATTAAGTGCAACATTGAATGCAACAGGTGCAGTTTCTTATGCTTGGAACAATGGTATCTCTCAAGCGATTCCATTCTATCCAAATGCGACAACAACTTACACGGTTACAGGTACAGGCGCAAACGGATGTTCAAACCAAGATCAAGTGGTTGTGAACGTAAGTACAGGTCCGAATGTAACAGTAACAGGAAACCAAATTGTTTGTGCGAACGCACCGGCAACGTTAAGTGCTGCTTCTACAAACAGCATGGGTGGATTCTGGACAACAACGAATGGTTTAGGTACAATTTCACCAAACGTTTCTAATGGAACAGTGACGTATACACCAACAACCAATGATCCAGTAGTTGTGAACTTGACATACGTAGCATCTAATGCTTGTGGAAATGCATCACAGTCTACTACAGTAACTGTATTGCCTATTCCAACTGTAAATGCAGGTCCTGATATCGCTTCTTGTGCTGGATTACCAGTAACCTTAACTGCAACAGGAAATGGATTCTTGACATGGAACAACAACGTAACGAACAACGTAGCGTTTGTACCATCAAGTTCAGCGACGTATACTGTCACGGCAGTAGGAGCAAACAACTGTACAAACACGGATCAAATGGTATTGACAGTATTGGCATTACCAGATGTAAATGCAGGAGCTGATCAAACAATTTGTTCAGGATCAACAGCTACATTGAATGGATCAGGCGCAAACAGTTACTTATGGAACAACGGTGTTGTCAATAACGTAGCTTTTGCACCAACAACAACACAAACGTATACGGTAACAGGAACAGCCTTGAACGGATGTCAAGCAACAGACCAAGTATTGGTAACTGTTAACGCAACACCAGTTGCATTGGTATCGGTTGTGAATGATGTAACAGTTGCAGCTTCTCCAGCAGGAATGAACTACCAATGGATTAACTGTGCGTCAGGTACGGATATCCCAACAGCAACGGCAGCACAATTTACGGCAACAGCGAATGGATCATACGCAGTAATCGTAACAAGCTTACAAGGTTGTGAGGATGTATCAGATTGTATCACGATTGATGCAGTAGGATTAGAGCAATTGAACATCACAGACATGAATGTATTCCCGAATCCAACGAACGGAGAGGTGAATCTTTCATTACCTGAGAATGTATCAGTGAACGTATCCATCTTCGATGCACAAGGAAAATTAGTGGCAGAGCAAATGAATGTAAGTAATAACGGTAAGTTGAACATCTCGAACGTAACTCCAGGAGTTTACATGGTGAGATTGACAGCAGAAAACGCGACACAAACATTCAGAGTAGTTAAAAACTAATCAGAATCCTTTCAATATTCAAAAGCCACCTTCGGGTGGCTTTTTTTGTTTATAAATGTTTACATTTGAGTACCTAAACATTACTTATGAAAAAATTATTACTAGTCTTAATGAGTCTATATGCGGCCATTTCATTTTCGCAATCGACCATTTCAACCAACTTTACCAATAATAATGGTTCGAGTATCATAACCTTCAATTTCCAAAATACCAATGCAACGGATGTGGTGATAACTGAAATTGCTTCGGCAACAGGTTTGTCAGGATCTAATACGGCAACATTATGGTATAATCCAGTTCCGATTAATCAAACGACCATGGCGGTGAATACAGGTACAGGTTGGACACAAGTAGCTTCTCAACCTTTTACCGGAGTGGCAAATACCACAACGAATGTTGGTCAGCCAATGCTTACCGGTTTGAATTTAGTTGTCCCTGCTGGTGCTACTTATGGTTTATGTCTTTCATTGACAAGTAGTTTGCGTTATTCAACCATAACTGCAGGATCATATACTTTTACAGGTGGTGGTTGTAATATATTGACAGGAACAAATATTGGTTTTGGTGGAACGTTAACAAGTGGTATTAACAACCGCGGGTTCATAGGTTCAGTAAGTTTTATTTCAGGAACGAATTGTTCGGGAACGCCGAATGCAGGTTCGACCGCAGCCAGTGTGAATCCGGTCTGTCCTTCTGTTCCCTTTAACTTGAGCTTGGCAAATGCAACGTTTACATCAGGCTTAAATTATCAATGGCAAAGCTCAATGAATCCTTTAGGTCCTTGGACGAACATCGCAGGAGCAACGACCTCTACATATTCAGCAAGTCAGGTGATGAATACGTATTATCAATGCATTGTAAGTTGTGCGACGAGCGGACAAGTGGATACTTCTTCCGCATTATATGTTACAACGAATACCTATTTAAATTGCTATTGTACGAGTACCGCCACATCAACAACATATGGTGATATTCAGCGGGTTCAATTAAATACTATTGATAATAGTTCAACTGGATGTACGGGAACATATTCTGATTATACAAATCTATCCACGTTGGTTGTACCTGGAGTAACCTATCCCATGCAGTTAGACCTCATGAATTGCACTGGCGGGACTTATTCCTATGGTACCAGAGTATGGATAGATTGTGATCATAACGGCTTGTTTGACACCTATGAATTGCTACAAGATTCGTATAATTCACTTCCATCACTTGTTTCGGTAAATGTGCCATTTAATATTACCATACCGCCAACTGCTTTGTCGGGATTGACCCGTATGCGCATTGTTATTGTTGAATCCAATGCGACTCCTTCTCCATGTGGCACCTATACATGGGGTGAAACAGAGGACTATATGGTAAATATTTCCGCTCCTCCAACATGTCCACAGCCAACTAACTTTGCCTTGAATCAAGCTACTTTGGTAGATGCTCAAGTGTCATGGACAGCAGGGGGAAGTGAAACGCAATGGCAAATTCAGTATGGTTTACAAGGATTTGCTTTGGGTTCCGGAACGACCTTAAATGTCACAACCAACCCATACACGATAACAGGTCTAACACCGAACTCATTCTATCAAGCTTATATTCGTGCGGTTTGTTCCGCAGGGGATTCGTCTTATTGGACACCTGTCTTGTCATTTAATACCTTTAATCAGGGAGAATACATAGATTGGAATGCGGATTGTCCAACAGGTGGATTCCAGGATATATCGGCAACGGGAACAGCGGCAAACTTGGCTTATTTGGGTGAAGTGGGCATTACCTTGCCGTTCCCATTATTATACGAAGGAACGCTGATAAATACGGCCACGATTGGAAACAATGGGGGAATGAAATTAGGAACAACAACGGCTCAAGTGAATCTAGTCATGGAAGCAGGGAATGGACTCTATCCATTTATCCAATCATTGTACACATCTTACCCAATTGGAAGTGGGGGAGTCTTTTACCAACAAGTGGGAACAAGCCCAAACAGCAAGTTTATCGTTCAATGGAAGAATTTACCGCATTATAATTCCCCGGTTTTCCCTGATGGAGCAAGTTTTGAATTAATCATCGAGGAAACAACTAACGAAATCTATTATGTTTATGACGATGTCTTGATGGGTAGTGCCCTTTGGGACTATGGTCAAGATGCCGAAATTGGCGTTCGTGGAACACAAAACATCAATGTTTCAATGAACAATTCGAGTTATTTGCAAAACAATAGCTGTGTCCATTTTTACTACACGAATTGTCCGAAACCGTCCAATTTAACTGCCAGTTACATAGCACCGGATCAGGCGATGTACACTTGGACTGCAAGCGCTGCGAATGAAACGAATTGGACCGTGATTTATGGCCCGGCTGGATTTGATCCAACAACAGGGGGAACAACATTAACAACGAACACCAATAATATATTATTGGCAAATTTAACTCCGCTTCAAACGTACGATGTATATGTATACTCAGAATGTTCGGCAGGATTAACAAGTGATGGGTTATTTACTACTTTCACGGCGCCTCCGTTTTGCTCTAATCCGACAGCGTTTACAGCGAATGTTGGCATAGATAGCTTAATGTCTTCTTGGTTCTGGACACCATATACAACCATGTTCCCAGCAACTGGATTTAATATTCAAGTAGTTTCGCAGGATTCTGCATTGTACACAGGAACGGTATACTCGGTGGATAACAATTTCAATGATACCACTTGGAATGCGAATTGGTATCCAGGGCAAGCTATTGATGTGTATCTTCAAGCCGTTTGTGGACAAGATACATCCGCATATGTGGGGCCAATAAGTTTAATCATGCCAATTACAAATGATAACGTTTGTGGTGCCGAACCGATTTCTGTGAATGCACCGGGCATCTTATATAATAACACAGGAGCAACTGTGGATCCATCTGAAAACACCATTGCACCTGCAGTGACTGGAGCACAAACAACAACGGGCTGGGCAACGAATACATTAAACAATACAACATGGTTTAGTTTCATCGCTCCTCCTTCCGGAAATGTGCGTATCAATGCAACAGGAGTGAATTACACCGGTCAAATGGCCGTGTATTTCGGTACGGATTGCAGCATCTTCCCCACATTTAATTTATTGGCAGCAAATGACGATGCGATAGAGGGTGGTAGTTCGGCTGCGAATTTCACGGTGTGTGGATTAACACCAGGAACAATTTACTACGTACTTCACGATGGTTCAACAAATGCTACCGGGGCATACACGATTGCTATTTCTGAAATTAGTTTAAACGCAGGTGTACCAGGTGAAGTAATTGATATCTGTTATGGTGCTTCGGTGAATCTTTTCAACGGCATTGCTAATTACCAATTGGGCGGAATTTGGGATGCTCAATTATCGCTGGTGAACGTTAATGGAAACACCTTTGATTCCTATGGATATGCCACGATGTTATTTAACTTCGATTATACTATGCAAGATGGCTGTGCCTCTGATGTGTCAACTGCGCAAGTCAATGTCCATGAAGCACCAAGTGCAGGAAATGATGGTACAGTGAATGTTTGCTTGAATGAACCAATCGACTTATGGTTAGGTTTGTCCGGAAACATTGACATGAACGGAAACTGGTATGATCCTAATAATGTGAATTTAGGTGGAAGCTTGGATACGGCGGCGAATATTGCCGGTCAATTTAACTATGACTACATCGTTGGTAACGGTGGAATTTGTCCAAACGACACTTCAAATGTGTTAGTTATCGTTGATGGCTCTTGTGATTATACAGCTTATCTAGAGGAATTAGCACAAGGATTAAATGTTTTTCCAAATCCAACAACTGGTTTATTTACAGTTGAATTGAATGGTTTGCCAGGTGCAACAATCACGATTTACGACATTCATGGAAAAATGTTGATTTCAACACAAAAACTTGAAAATCATATGAACTTCTCGTTAAACGAGTATGAAAATGGCGTATATTTGATTCAAGTTGAGGCTAACCATGTGACTTTGGTCCGACGAATGATTAAAAATTAACAAAAGCAACGTTCAATGAAAACAAAAATCTACTCATTTATGACGGTATGTACATTCGTACTGTCCATGATTTTCGCTGGTGCTGCTCATGCGCAATGTTTTAATACAAGCTCCTATCCTTTTGGTGGGGCAACAGCGCCTACAGCTACAACGATTACCACACAAATTTCTACCTGTTCGTTTCAGGCGGAATATTCACAGTTAAATAACGTGGATGCCGCAACAATCTATCAATGTGCCATCGCACAAGGTGGATACATTACGATTACACAAGGAAGTCCAACTGGAAGCGTAATCGCATCAGGTAATAGCCCGTTGCAGTGGAATTCAACTGTTGCAGGAACATACTATGCGCACTGGACAATTGATGCAGCGTGTACGCAAGCATTCAACTGTGTCACTACTTCGATTACTTACATTAGCCCGGCATCGGCATGTACGAATCCAGTTTTAGCTGGAACTACAACTGCAAGCCCAGCTGCTGCGTGTCCATCACAAAATTTCTCTTTGGCATTAAATGGTGCTACAATTGGAACGGGATTGACTTACCAGTGGCAAAGTGCTCCGACAGCGAGTGGTCCTTGGACAAATATCCCAGGAGCGACAGCTGGAAATTATAGCTTACAACAATCAGTTGCAACATATTATCAGTGTATCGTAACATGTAGCGCAGGTTCTACGGGAACTTCTACACCGGTTTTAGTTACCATGAATCCTTTTTATAACTGTTATTGCAATTCTGCAGCAACGGTTCCTACAGCAGACGAAGAAATTTACAATGTGACTGTGAACGGTGGATCAACGGATCCATTGTATTCCAATGCGAATGGCTGTGCTTCAGCAGCGCCAGGCCCAGGATCCATTTTGGGTGGATATTCAAACTTTAAAACCTTGCCAGCGATTACTTCAGTAACCACTGGACAAAGTGTGGCATTCTCCATCGTGCAAGATGAATGTGATGGACCAACATATTATGGAAATGGTATCGGTATCTGGGTAGATTTCAATCAAAATGGATTGTTTACGGATCCAGGAGAAGATGTATTTGTTGAATCAACGACAGCGACAGGACCACGAACAGTGACTGGAACGTTTAACGTACCGGTGAATGCAGTTTCTGGAAACACAGCGATGCGCATTGTTTGTGCGGAAGGATATTCTTCAACATCATTTACACCAATTTCACCTTGTTTGTCCTATGGATATGGAGAAACTGAAGATTATTTAATCAACATCGTTCCTGCAAATCCATGTAACGGTATGCCAACAGGTGGAACAACGGTAACTTCTGCAACGCCAGTTTGTCCTTCAACAACCGTAACATTAAGTACAACAGGTTCAACATTGGCTTCGGGATTAACGTATCAATGGCAAAGCGCTACTTCCGCAACTGGACCATGGACAAATATCCCAGGTGCAACAAGTAACACATATGCAACAACAGTAGGGGTGGATACTTATTTCCAAATGATTTTAACTTGTACTGCATCTGGAATGTCAGCAACGTCTACACCAGTGATGGTTGGGTCAAATCCATTCTTCAATTGTTACTGTAATACAGTAAACGCTGGTGGAGCTGGATCATTGATGAATGAAGTGGGAATGAATGGCTTTGTAAATAATACGGCTGCTACCAATCCAACAGCAAGTCCTTATTATTCTTCTTTCCCGAATGGACCATCTGTTATTCAAGGGATGGATTATACATTGGACGTAACAATTGATGCTCCATCTGTGTATACAGGTGCCATCGTTTCTGTGTGGATTGACTATGATCATAACGGGGCTTACGAGCCAACGGAATGGACACAAGTAGGGACCAACATTGCTTCGGCAACGACAGGTTCTGTGAATATTACCATCCCAATGACCGCTTTAACAGGAAATACAGGAATGCGTATCCGTTCTCGTGGTGCAGGTAACATCAACGGTGCAGGTGACGCATGTACAAACATGGGCTCAGGGGAGACAGAGGATTATATCATCAACATCTTGCCGGCACCAGATTGTGCGAATCCAACAAACATTGTGGCGAATACGGCAATTGATAGCATCTTAACTACGTGGTCTTGGAACCAAACGCTTTTGCCGGTGACAGGATTTAACATGCAGTTAGTTGTGGCTGGAAGCGCATTTAACACAGGAACAACCTATGTGTTAGACAACAACTTTAGCGATACCTTATTTGATTCTGAATTCATGGCTGGTCAATCCTTCCAAATGTATTTACAATCGGTTTGTGGTCAAGATACTTCATACTTCATCGGGCCATTCAATGTGGTGCTGCCTTTGTCAAATGATACCATATGTGGCGCTCAAATGCTACCGGTGAATAATACCATGTATGTGTTCAACAACAACGGTGCTTCCATTGATGCAAATGAAATTGCTATGGTTCCACCAGCTACAGGTGCACAAACAGAAACAGGCTGGGAGAATCAAAACTTGAACTTAACGACATGGTTTAAATTCATTGCGCCTCCATCAGGAAGTGTGCGGGTGAACTGTACTGGAATGACATACAATGGACAAGCAGCAGTTTATAGCGCTTCAGCTTGTAACAACATTGCTTCGTTCCAAATGATATCAGCGAATGACAACGATATGATGGGAGCAAGTGTTGCACCCAACTTTACCGCATGTGGATTAACACCAGGAAATACCTACTATCTTTTGCATGATGCATTTGACGGAACCTCAGGAAATTACGGGATTTCCATCAAAGAGATTGTATTAAATGCAGGTGTTCAAGCGGAAGTGCTAAAAGCATGTTATGGTGATACAGTGAATTTATTTAATGGTATTGCGAATTACCAAACGGGTGGTGTTTGGACACAAACAATCCCAACAATGGGCTTGCAAGGAAACATGTTTAATACAATCGGCTTGGCTTCCATTCCATTTACCTTTACATATACCTTGACGGATGGTTGTGCGAACGACTCATCACCTGCTGAAGTAGATGTATATCCTCCATCTCAAGCTGGTTTAGATGGCACCTTCACCGTATGTAAAAACGAACCATTTAACTTATTACAAGGACTAGGAGGAATCGTTGATCTAGGAGGTACTTGGTACGACCCAAGCAACAATCCACTTGCGGGCAACATAGATACTGCTGCAAACATCCCGGGATTCTTCAATTATGATTACATTGTAGGGAATGGTGTATGTCCGGATGACACGTCCAATGTGCTTGTTACAGTAGACGGTTCTTGTGACTTTACCGCGTCAATCGGAGACCTTTCCGGATCATTTGACATGTATCCGAATCCAACAAGCGATGTATTGAACATCATGAACGGAATGGATTTCACCATTGAAACCATTGAAGTGTTGGATATGCAAGGAAAAGTTGTTGTTACGATGCCAAAAGGAAGTTTCGCAAACAATACCATTCAATTAAATTTGAAAAACCTTCAAACAGGGATTTATATTGTTCGTTTAAATGGTTTGGATAAAACGATTACGAATCGAGTGGTAAAACAATAATACGAATCATTCTCATTCGAAGGGGGGCAAATGGCCTCCCTTTTTTTGTTTGTAACTTTGTAATCTGAAATTAATTTTTTTGTAAATTACTTTAATTTGCATACATTTGGGACTTAATTAAAATGAGGAAACCCTGATTTTTAAGGAAATCAATGGTTTTGAAATGCCATTAAATCAGTTAAAGAATTGATTTACATGGTCTTAGCCATATTAATTAATGCATATTGAAAACGTTTAATTTTACTAAATTTTAAATAAATGAAGCATCTAGTTGTATTATTTTGTCTTTTTAGCACGATGAGTATTGCACAACGTGGTAAAAATCAGGTGAGCACGGTCGAGCCAAATTCAACGGTTAATTCGCCTATTTCTAAAGCTACGAATGCAGATCAAATCTTACAATTGATTCTGTCGGATTTTGCTTCTAATTTAACGTCTCAAAATAATTCAAAAATTATTTTATTAGATAGTTATAAGGACTTAGTAAATAAAAGTTACACTTTCAATCAAATCAATTTTGTTTCTGGAGGGAAGCCTGAAGTCTCATTAAACAATGGAGTTGTGATTGCATTTTGGCGAATGGATATTGATTCAAAAAACGCTCATATTGAGTTTTTCTACACAGACAGTAAAAAGAACACATCACACCACGAATACCTACTAACTAAAGAAAATGCCGTTTGGCGTAAATAATCAAGAAGATGAACATGAGAAAGTTATTTTTAACCGCAGTTTTAGGATTATTATCCACTCTTGTTTTTGGTCAAACCTGGACAGGTACCAATAAAACGATTAATTCAGGTGATTTACGCTTTGGAAATGGAACTGAATTATCTATTAATTCGACAGGGAATGTGCAACAGCCATTTTACAGAAGTCCTATTGATAATCTTTTTTATCAATTAACTTATTCTGTCTATCCGTTGGATTTTGAATTAGCTTCAGGTGGTGTGGGAACCTCAAACTGGAATCGAAATGGAACAATTTTGTTGAATCCAACTATGACGAACCAAGTATTCGATAACACTGGATTTATCACAACAAGTGGAAACACTGGTTATGGTACGATTAAGGTGAAAGGAAACATTCAGGTTGGAACAGATTTGTTTGAAGTAACATTCACCTATTACGTTGCAACAGCAAATGATAATTATTGTAAAATTACGGCCTCCTTTAAAAATATTGGTAGCGCTACAGCCACCAATGTACGTTATTGGATTGGAACCAGAGATGATTATGTTGGAACAACCGATCAGAATAATAAGACAAAAGGAAACATCGTTAATGGTGTATGGGTTGATAATACTTCAATAACTCAACAAGCTCAGGCGCTGAAAATTTGGAATGGATCAGAAGCCGTGTTGTTTTACACAACATCGAATTTAGCAAACATGACACATGATTGGTGCTGTGATTTTGCCAATGCTACAAGTTTGGATCCAAATACAGTTCCTATTACTAACTTCAATGATGGTTCGTATGCGATGTTTATTCGTATACCAGATATTGGTGTTGGTCAAACCCAATCGTTCGATTATTATTACGCTGCTGGAGCCAATTCTGAAATTACTCAAGTTATTTCTCAAGTCGCTTCTGCAAGCATCAATGTGACTAATGTTGCAACAAATAGCGCCAATTTGGCTGTTTATTCATCTAATGCGGCAACCGGATATTATCTTACCGTGCCTGCTGGAGCTACAGCACCAACTGCTGCGCAAATTATGGCAGGGACAAATTATGGGACTGTTACCGTTGCAGCTGCAGGTAATGGAAGTTTATCGGCCGGTGTAACAACCAATTTGCCCATGACAGGATTAAAACCATTAACGAATTACACCACTTATTTTGTTTCTCAATACATGAACAATAGTGTATTGACAACCTCATCTATTTCTTCTTCTGATTTTACAACATTGTTCGTCTGTGGATTAATCGATCAACGAAACAATGGAAATGGAGGAGCAAATACATGTCCAGGAGTTAGTGGAACACCTTACAATGCAAGTGTAACGGGGACACCTTATGCAACAGTTCCTACAACGGCAAAAACAGGGTCAATTCGTTTCAAATGGGCAGCTACAGATGTTCCTACTATTTTCCCAGCGATTACAAGCGTATGGATTAACGGGGTGGGCTCGGCGGCTCAGGTTGGGCCACCATCTGTTGTGAGTACTCAAGGTGGGTATACCTTGGTTGAATATTGTTTCTATACGGTCAACCTTCCAAACACAGGAAATTACTCATTGAAATTTGTGAACCCAGCAACAGGAAATCAAGTGGGGATATGCTCATATTTAGCTGATAATACAAATGCCTCTACACCAACACCGGTGCTCAGTACAAATACTGCTCCAACAATTACCACACCACCCAATATTAACTTGCCTTGTGGAACTACCACTTCTCCTGTTAATTTTACTGTGGGGGACGCTCAATCTTTGTTGAACAATTTGGTTGTTAGTGTATCTTCTACCAATACAACTTTGTTGCCATTGGCAAATATTACCTTAACGCAACCGAATGCTTCAGGTGCGGCTTCACTTACTTACATACCGGTGGCGGGACAATCTGGTTCAACAACGGTGACATTGACTGTTACAGATGAACAAGGGTTAACAGCTACTTCTTCGTTTACGATTACAGTAACTGGTTCTGGCCTTTCGGCTGTCTCTAATGTCATCAATGACTTAGCCTGTGGATCAACAACGACAGGTTCGCTAACAACATCGATCACAGGTGGATCTGGATTATCTTATCAATGGGCTTGGGCACCTACTTCTACAGGTGCATGGAGCACAACCTTTGCCTCTCCTTTAGCAACTCCTTCTCCAAGTGTATCACCAACTAACCTCTACCCAGGATTCTATTACCGTTTAACAGTAACCGATGCCTGTGGTGTTTCAGTGACTTCCTCAGCGATTTTAGTTTCTTCGGTGACGGCAATGACAATAGCGGCAACACCAACAAATGTTACTTGTTATGGCGCTTCTACTGGTTCTATTTCTGTGGTAACTACGGGAGGTGGTACAAGTCAAGTTGCTACAGCGGTGAGCGGTTCGAATACCTATACACAAACTGTATCCACATTTGCTTCACCGAATCGTACTTTTGTTCTTTCAAATTTACCAGCGGGAACCTACACGGTTTCAGTGGCAGATGCAACAAGCAGCTGTAATCCGTCAACAACTGTTACGATTACACAACCTTCTCAATTGGCAATTGCTGGAACACAAACAAATGTGGTGTGTAACGGTGCTTCTACTGGAGCAATTAATTTAACAGTGAATGCAACAGGATCTACTTCAGCTACTCCGGTTGCTTTCTTATGGAGCAATGCAGCAACTACGGAAGACCTTTCAAACTTGGCAGCTGGCACCTATAGTGTAACGGCAACAAATGCATGTAATCAAACGGCAACAGCATCCTTTACCATTACACAACCAGCGGTATTGGCAGGAACTGTTGCGGCTACAAACGTGACAGTATGTTATGGAAACAACAATGGTGCAATTACGATTAATGGAGCATCAGGTGGTGCAGGGACATACGAGTATAGCATCAACGGAACTACTTGGCAAACTTCAAATTCTTTTACAGGTTTGGTGGCAGGTACGTATCAAGTATCGATGCGCGATGCGGCAAATCCAACCTGTACGAAAGACTTAGACGGTTCAACAGGTACTGCCATTTCTCAACCAACTATTTTAGCTGCAACTGTGGCAGCTGTCAATGTAAGCTTATGTAACGGTAACACAAATGGTTCCATCACTGTGAATGGAGCTACTGGTGGTTCTGGATCTTTTGAATACTCCATCAATGGAACTACTTGGCAAACGTCAAATACTTTTACAGGTTTAGCAGCTGGAACGTATCAAGTATCCGTTCGTGATGCGAACAACACTACGTGTGTGAAGGATTTAGATGGTTCTGCTGGGACAACTCTAACACAACCAACATTATTAACTAATACAAACGCATTATCCAACTTTAACGGAGTAAACATCTCTTGTAATGGTGGATCAAATGGTACCATCACAGCAACACCAGCTGGTGGTACTAGCCCATACACGTACCAATGGTACACGGGTTCAGGAACAACAACTCCAATTTCTGGGCAAACAGCAAATGTTATCAGTGGTAGAACAGCGGGAACGTATACGGTTGGCGTGACAGATGCAAATGGGTGTACAACAACCACAACATCTACATTAACTGAACCTTCCATTGGATTGATTGCAACGGCAGCTGCCACAACGGACGTTTCTTGTAACGGTTTATCAGATGGTGCAACGGGTGTAAATGCCATCTTTGGTACAGCGCCTTATACATATGCATGGACAGGACCTGGAACTTATTCAGCAACAACAGCAAACATTTCAGGCTTAGCAGCATCTGCAACTCCTTATGCTGTTACAGTTACGGATGCGAATGGATGTACAGCAACGGCAAGCGCAACAGTTTCTCAGCCAGCAGCAATTGCGATTACAAGTGCAAACGTACAAGTTTTATGTTACGGAAATTCAAATGGTTCCATTGATGCAACTGTGACTGGTGGATCTACGCCATTTACATATTCATGGACGAAAAATGGATCTGCATTTGCTTCAACAGAAGATATTACTGGTCTAACAATTGGAACGTATGTGTTGTCTGTTGTAGATAACAATGGCTGTACATTAACCGGTTCAAGCATTTCGATTACACAACCTCCATTACTATCAGCAACTGTTGCGGCAGTGACAACACCTATCTGTGCGAATTTAAATGCACAGTTTACGATTACAGGAACGGCAGGCGATGTGATCACTTATAACTTAAATGGCGGTTCTTCAACAACGGCAACCGTTGGTTCGAATGGAACAGTGGTGGTAACAGCTACTGGAGTTACCGCTAACTCAATCATAAACTTAGTGTCTGCAACGAACGGAACATGTACAAATAACATTTCTGGTACAGCAACAGTTGTTGTGAATGCTAGACCAGACGTGAATGCAGTAAATAACCAAGTGATTTGTAATGGATCAAATTCGACAGCGATTACATTCTCAAGTACAACAAGTATCTCTGGAACTACTTATGCTTGGACAAATGACACGCCTTCAATTGGACTGGCAGCGAGTGGCACGGGTAACATTGCATCATTTACGGCAGTGAATACCACAGCGAACCAAGTCAATGTACATTTTACAGTAACACCTAGTGCAAATGGTTGTGCTGGAACAACTATTGGTTTTGATTTCGCGATCATGCCAACTCCGGTATTGGTTCAAGTAAGCAACCAAACATTCTGTGTGGGTGCGCCAATGACAAACGGTTTCATGAGTAACGTATATGGAACCACAGTAACTTGGACAAATACCAATACAGGAATCGGTGTAGGTGCTTCAGGTACAGGAGATTTCCAAAATACTTATTTAGCAGCGAATACTACGAATGCTCCAATTACTGGAACAATAGCGGTTACTCCATACGTAAGTGGCTGTTATGGAAGTCCAATGTCATACACAATAACTGTAAATCCATCCCCTACTGTTAACACAATCAACAGCCAATCTTTGTGTGCGGGTGAAACAACAACAGCAGTTGCTTTTGCAAGTGCATTTAACGTCAGTGGAACTACCTACGCTTGGACAAATACCAATACGACGATAGGATTAGCTGCGAACGGAACTGGTAATATTGCGGCATTTACGGCAACGAATACAACAAATGCGAATACTTCAGGAACTGTAACGGTTACACCAACAGCTAATGGTTGTTCGGGAACGGCTACATCTTTCTCCATTACAGTTAAACCTACTCCAACAGTAAATGCTCCAATAAACCAAGTAGTTTGTAATGGAAGTCCAATTACAGCCATAAGTTTTATGGGTAACGGAGTTGCTGGAACAACTTATACTTGGACAAATACAAATACATCAATTGGCCTTGCTGCTAGCGGCACTGGTAATATTGCGCAATTTAATGGCATCAACACTGGAAGTTCGGTTGCTACAGCAACGCTTACAGTTACACCTTCTGCTGCTTCATGTGCCGGCCCAAGTAAATCCTTTACAATTACTGTAAACCCAACGCCAGTTGTTGCACAACCGACATCACAAACTGTTTGTGCAGGAACATCATTTGCAGCAACAAACTTCACATCAGCTACAACGGGAACTACCTATACTTGGACAAGTTCAAACACAGCTGTTGGTTTAGCGGCAAGTGGAACTGGTAATATTGGTTCTTTCGTTGCAACAAATGCAACGAATGCTCCGATTTCAACAACAGTAACGGTGACACCAACCTTGGGATCAACTGGAACGGTGTTTGGTGAGTGTAATGAAAATGGAACTATAACATTAAACGCTCCAAGTGGTACAGTTTTCACTTCAGTAAATTTTGCTAGTTATGGTACACCAATAGGAACTTCAGGTAATTATACTTTAGGTTCTTGTAATGCGACAACTTCAACATCTGTTGTATCATCATTGGCTTTAGGACAATCATCTGTTTCCATTTCAGCGACAGATGCAGTATTTGGAACAACGGTTTGTTCAGGAACGAAATCCTTAGCAGTCGTTTTAGCCTATGGCCCTGCTTGTTCGGGAACACCGAAAACGTTTACATTAACTGTAAATCCGGTTCCTTCCGTAACTACGGCGCAAACAACAGCGATTTGTTCAGATGGAACCTTTACAGTTACTCCAACAGACGGAGGAGGAAATGTCATTCCTACCGGAACAAACTATACATGGTCAGCACCAAGCGTCACTGGAATAACAGGAACAGCAGCAGGAACAAATGCTTCATCTATTTCTGGAACATTAGTAAATACAACAAATGCTCCGATCAATGTGGTTTACACCGTAACACCAACTTCACCAACAACACCTGCTTGTTCAGGTGCGACATTTACGGTGACGGTGACAGTGAATCCAACGCCATCGGTAACAACACAAAATACTACGATTTGCTCGGGTACAACATTTACAGTTGCGCCTACAAATGGAAGTGGAAATATCGTGCCTTCTGGTACAAATTATACATGGAGCGCGCCAAGTGTCACAGGTATTACTGGTACACTTTCGGGCACAAATGCGGCGAATATTTCAGGTACCTTGACAAACACAACGAATGCGCCGATTACAGTGACTTATACGGTTACCCCTTCAGCGCCTGTAACACCAGTAGTTGGTTCAACTTACGGCGGTGGTATTGTTACCTATATTTTACAAGCTGGTGATCCAGGATATGTATCAGGTCAAATTACCGCATTAATTACTGCGCCAAATGATTTGGGAAGTACGGCAGAATGGGGCTGTTATGGTTTTACAATTCCTTCAACTCCAACGGGAATTGGAAATGGATTAGTAGCAACAAATAACATTGTAAACGCAATTACAGCAAATGGTTCTTGTCCTCAAACAGGATATGCTGCCTTAGCGGCTTATGATGCAGTAATCAATGGTTATTCCGATTGGTATTTGCCAAACGGTAACGAAATGAATAAGTTGTATCAAAATATTCTAGTGGCAAGTGGTATTCAATTGACGAGATACTGGACATCAAGTCAATATAATAATGCAAATGCGTATTATTTTGACTTTAGTAATGCCACATCTAATGGATTTGGTAAGGGTGCACAATTCTTAATTCGCCCAATGCGTTTGGCGGCAGTTACATCAGGATGTACAGGTACTCCATTCACAGTTTCTGTTGTTGTAAATCCAACACCAGTTATTGCAAATAAAACGGCGACTATTTGTGACGACGGAACGTTTACAGTAACTCCTACAAATAGTACGGATATCGTACCAGCGAATACAACTTACACTTGGACGGTGGCTCCAAATGCAAATGTAACAGGTCAGTCAAATGTGACAACAGGTGTTTCATCAATCTCACAAACGCTTTCAAACAATACAAATACAGCGCAAACTTTAGTTTACACAGTGACACCAACTTCAGGTGCTGCTGGTAACTGTGTAGGTGCTTCTTTCACGGTGACAGTTACGATTAATCCAACTCCGGCTTTATCTAGTACCTTGACACCAGCTGCAATATGTAATTCAACGACGTTCTCATACACTCCTACAAGTAACACGGTAGCTACTTCAGGAGCTGTGGCATATGCTTGGACAAGAGCAGCAGTTACGGGAATTTCACAAACGGCAAGTTCAGGAACGAATGGAATCAGCGAAGTATTGACAAATACGACAAATGCTCCAATTACAGTAACATATATTTATACCATTGCGGCAAATGGATGTTCAGCGACAAACAACGTTACGGTAGTCGTAAATCCTACACCTGCATTGTCAAGTACTTTAACACCAACAGCAATTTGTTCAGGATCTACATTCGCATACACACCAACAAGTGGAACCCTGGTTTCTCCATCTTTTGCATGGACAACTACCTTGCCATCAGGAATTACAGCGAACAACGCAACTTCTGGTACAGGTGGAATTAGTCAAATATTGACAAACACAACAAATGCAGCTATTGATGTGACGTATGGCTATACAGTCACAGCAAACGGATGTTCTGCAACGAACAATGTCGTTGTGACAGTTAATCCAGTGCCAAATGTGGCAATTCCAGCGAACCAAACGTTGTGTGTTGGAGCAGCTACATCAGTTACATTTACAAGTCCATTGAATGTGGCAGGAACGGTATATTCTTGGTCAAACACCAATACAACTACAGGTCTTGCTGCTTCAGGAACAGGTAATATTGCATCTTTCACAACAACAAATACAACGAATGCAGCCATTACTTCAACTGTAACGGTAACTCCTTCTTACACGAATCAATCGGTGACGTGTACAGGAACACCTCAAACATTTACGATTACGGTGAACCCAATTCCAAATGTGGCAGATCCGGCAGATCAAGTAATGTGTGTAGGTACTGCTACATCAGTAACATTTACAAGTCCACTGAATGTAGCTGGTACAGTTTACACATGGACAAACAATAATACAGCCACTGGTTTAGGTCTTGGTTCAACAGGAAACATTGGAACATTCACAACTACGAATAATACGAATGCAAATATCGTTTCAACAGTTGTGGTAACTCCTTCGTATACGAATCAATCGGTAACATGTACAGGGACTTCTCAAACATTTACAATAACGGTAAAACCAACTCCAGTTATTGCAAATAAAACACAAACAATTTGTACGGGTACTGCATTTACAATTACTCCAGTAAACAATGCACCAACGGAAATCGTTCCGGCTGGTACTGTTTACACTTGGACAGTTGTAAATAATCCAACGGTAATCGGTGAGTCTGCGGGAACTTCTTCTAATGGAAGTATTTCACAAACCTTATCTAACCCAACTAGTGCTCCAAGTACAGTTGTCTACACGGTAACACCTTCCATCAACGGATGTACAGGTGCAACCTTCACAATAACAGTGGTAGTGAATCCGACGATGTCTGTTGCGAATGTAAGTACAACAATCTGTACAGGTTCTACTTTCGCAATTACGCCAGTAGATGGTGCATTAACGGATTTAGTTCCAGCAGGAACCTTGTATACTTGGACAATCACACCAAATGCATCAATTGCTGGTGGTTCAAACCAATCTTCACCGCAAGTAAATGTTTCTCAAACATTGGCGAACAATGCAGCATCAACACAACAATTAGTTTACAATGTTACTCCTCAATACACAAATGCAGGATTAACATGTTCTGGAACGCCATTTACAATCACTGTGAATGTGTTAAGTGGTGTGCCTTCAGTGAACGTAGGTGCTGATCAAACCATTTGTCAAAATGGATCTGCTTCTTATACTGTTTCAACTGTAAGTGCGGAAACGGGATATTGGGCAACTACAGGAAATGGTATCATTGGTCCAAACGTGACCAATACCAATGTGAACTATACACCGGCAAATGGTGAAACAGGAACGGTTCAAATTGCTTACTACGCAACAAACGCATGTGGTACAAACTCAGATAATGCAACCATTACCATCAGCACGATTCCATCAGTTTCAATCACAGGAACGACAGCAGTATGTGCAGGATCAACAACAACGTTATCAAGTACAACCACAGGCGGTGTATGGACATCAAGTAACGCATCGGTTGCGACAATAGATGCATCCGGAGTAGTAACGGGCGTAAGTGCAGGAACATCAACGATTACTTACACAGTAACAGTAGGAGGATGTACCAACAGTACAACAGCCGTAGTAACGGTGAATGCCTTACCAACAGCAACGATCACCACAATCGGATCGACGACGTTCTGTTCAGGAGGAAGTGTGAACTTGGTAGGTCCAAGTGCACCAGCAGGAATGACGTACTCTTACCAATGGAACTTGGGAGGAACGGCAATCAGTGGAGCAACAAGTTCAAGCTACACAGCAAGTGCAGCAGGAAACTACACATTGACAGTAACCAACAACAACGGATGTACAGCAACAAGTACAGCGACAGTAGTAACGGTGAATGCCTTACCAACGGTAGCGGCAATCACAGGAACGACATCCGTATGTGCAGGATCAAGCGTAAGCTTATCGAACACAACAACAGGCGGAACATGGTCAAGTTCAAATACAGCGACAGCGATTGTTAACTCATCAACAGGATCAGTAACAGGCGTAAGCGCAGGAACAGCGACAATTACCTATACTTATACAAACTCAAACAACTGTACAAACACAGCGACCGCAGTAGTAACAGTAAATGCGTTGCCAACACCAGCGATTACAGCAGGAGGAACAACGACATTCTGTTCAGGAGGAAGTGTAACATTGACAGCAAGCACGGGAAGTTCATACCAATGGAACTTGAACGGAACAGCGATCAGTGGAGCAACATCAGCAAGCTACACAGCGAACGCAACGGGTAACTACAGTGTAACGGTAACAAACGCAAACGGATGTAGTGCAACAAGTGCAGCGACAGCGGTATTGGTAAACAGCTTACCAACCGCAACAATCACAGCAGGAGGAGCAACAACGTTCTGTGCAGGATCAAGTGTTAGCTTGAGTGCAAACTCAGGAACAGGCTTAACGTACCAATGGAGTAACGGTTCAAACAACCAAACAATCACGGTAACCACAGCAGGAAACTACACAGTAACAGTAACAAACGCAGACGGATGTTCATCCACAAGTGCAGCAACAGCTGTAAGCGTAACAGCATTACCAGTTGTAGCATCGATCACCGGAACAACAGCAGTATGTGCAGGATCAACGACAACGTTAACAAGTACAACCACAGGCGGTGTATGGACATCAAGTAACGCATCGGTTGCGACAATAGATGCATCCGGAGTAGTAACGGGCGTAAGTGCAGGAACATCAACGATTACTTACACAGTAACAGT
>JAHEMJ010000014.1:321765-544591 GCA_024643725.1 Crocinitomicaceae bacterium
CATCAACAGGATCAGTAACAGGCGTAAGCGCAGGAACAGCGACAATTACCTATACTTATACAAACTCAAACAACTGTACAAACACAGCGACCGCAGTAGTAACAGTAAATGCGTTGCCAACGGTAGCAGCTATCACTGGCGCAACGAATGTATGTTCAGGATTGACAACACAATTGGCTTCTGCTACAACAGGTGGAACTTGGACTTCAAGTAATACTGCAGTTGCAACGGTTTCAACATCAGGTGTTGTAACTGGAATTACGGCTGGATCATCAACAATCACTTACACAGTGACAAATGTCAATGGTTGTACAAGTGCAGTAACTGCAACTGTAAACGTAAATGCGGGTACAACAGCATCCATTACCGCAGTAGGTGCAACAAGCTTCTGCCAGGGTGGAAGTGTTACGTTAACAGCGAATTCTGGAGCAACATATTTATGGTCTAATGGTGCACAAACACAAAGCATTACAGTAACTGCAGGTGGTTCTTACTATGTAACTGTTACAAATGCAAGTGGATGTTCAGCAACGAGCACAGCTACAACAATAACTGTGAATCCATTACCAACAGTAGCGGCTATTACTGGCGCAACGAATGTATGTTCTGGATTAACTACTCAATTAGCTTCAGCAACAACAGGTGGTACTTGGACATCAAGTAACACAGCAGTGGCAACAGTATCGGCAGCAGGTGTGGTAACAGGTGTAACGGCAGGAAACGTTACCATTACCTATACTGTAACAAACGCAAACGGATGTACAAATGCAGCAACAGCAACAGTGAATGTAAATGCAGGTACAACAGCTTCAATCACGGCGGGTGGTGCAACCACTTTCTGTCAAGGAGGAAACGTAGTCTTAACTGCAAATGCTGGATCAACTTACTTATGGTCTAATGGAGCGCAAACACAAAGCATCACAGTTACTGCAGGTGGTTCTTACTACGTAACAGTAACGAATGCAAGTGGATGTTCAGCAACGTCAACAGCAACAACAGTGACAGTGAATCCATTGCCAACAGTAGCTGCAATCACAGGAGCAACAAATGTATGTTCTGGTTTGACAACGCAATTAGCAACAGCGACAACGGGAGGCACTTGGTCATCAAGTAATACTGCTGTAGCAACAGTTTCTGCTACAGGTGTTGTTACTGGTGTAACTGCTGGAAATGCAACAATTACTTATACAGTAACGAATACAAACGGTTGTACATCAACTGCTACAGCAAGTGTAAATGTGAATGCTGGTACAACAGCATCCATTACAGCAGGTGGAGCAACAACATTCTGTCAAGGTGGAAGTGTAACGTTGACAGCTAATGTAGGAGCTTCTTACTTATGGTCAAATGGAGCACAAACACAAAGCATCACAGTAACAACAGGTGGTTCATACTACGTAACAGTTACCAACGCTAGTGGATGTTCAGCAACGTCAACTGCAACAACTGTAACAGTGAATCCATTGCCAGTAGCTACCATTGTAGCGAATGGTCCAACTTCATTCTGTCAAGGTGGAAGTGTGACCTTAACTGCAGGTTCTGGTGCTTCTTATTTATGGAGCAACAACGCGACAACACAGTCAATCAGTGTGACAACGTCTGGTACATATACAGTGACATTGACAAATGCAAGTGGATGTTCAGCAACTTCATTACCAGTGGCTGTAACAATCTTTGCTACACCAACAGCAACAATTACTGCAGGTGGAGCAACAACGTTCTGTCAAGGTGGTAACGTAACATTGAATGCAAACGCAGGATCAGGTTATTCTTACCAATGGAGTAACAACACAAACAACCAATCTTTGGTTGCAACAACTGCTGGTACTTACACCGTAACTGTAACGGATGCGAATGGTTGTTCAGCAACATCAGCTCCAACAGTTGTCACAGTGAATGCATTACCTATTGCAAATGCAATCACAGGAACAACTTCAGTATGTGTTGGTTCAACAACAACATTGGCTACAACGAGCTTGAATCCAACTTGGTCAACTTCGAACGCAGCAATTGCTGTCGTAAGTGCCTCAGGTGTGGTGACAGGTGTAACAGCTGGAACAGCTACTATTACTTACAGCATGACAAATGCAAATGGTTGTTCAAACACAGCTTCAACAACTGTGACAGTAAATCCATTGCCAACAGCAACGATTGCTTCCATTGGTAATACAACATTCTGTCAAGGTGGAAGCGTAACATTGTTAGCTGCAAATGCACCAGCTGGTTCAACATATGCTTATCAATGGAGCTTAAATGGTACAGCAATTTTAGGTGCAACAGCAAATACGTATGTCGCTTCTACATCTGGAAACTATACAGTAACCATTACAGCAAATAACATCTGTACGGCAACTTCGGCAGCTACAACGGTAACAGTAAATGCATTGCCAATCTTGGCTGCTAACACTGGTTCGGCTTCCGTTTGTCAAGGTTCAACAACAACATTGGCAAATGCGCAAACAGGTGGATCTTGGTCAAGTGCAAATAACTTGATTGCAACGATTAATCCATCAACTGGTCTTGTGACTGGTGTAGGTGCAGGAAACGTAACATTGACTTATACTTATACAAATGCAAATGGATGTACAAATGCTGTGACTACGAACTTCACAGTTAATGCCCTTCCAACAGCGGCAATTACAGCAAACGGTGCTACAACATTCTGCCAAGGTGGAAGTGTAACATTAACAGCTAGCACGGGAACAGGTTATGTTTGGAGTACAGGAGCAACAACTGCGTCTATCGTGGTGAATGCATCTGGAAACTATGTAGTAACTGTAACTAACGCGAACGGATGTTCGGCAGTATCGGCACCAATCGCGGTAACGGTGAACGCTTTACCAGTTGCTGCAATCACAGCGAACAGTTCAACAACGTTCTGTGCAGGTGGTAGCGTAACATTAGTGGCATCGACAGGAGCATCTTACTTATGGAGCAACGGTCAATACACACAAAGCATCACGGTATCAACAGCTGGTACCTATACGGTAACAGTAACAAATGCTGCAGGATGTAGTGCTACTTCAGCGGGAACAGTAGTGACGGTGAACGCATTGCCAACACCAACAATCACGGCAAGTGGTGCAACAACGTTCTGCCAAGGTGCTAACGTAACGTTAACAGCAAGTGCGGCAGCATCTTACTTATGGAGTTCAGGCGAAACGACACAATCGATCATCGCGAATGTAGATGGACCTTACTCTGTAACAGTAACGAACGCTGCAGGTTGTACAGCAACTTCAGCTAATACAAACCTAGTAGTGTATCCATTGCCAACGGTAGCAGCAATCACTGGTCCGAATGCAGTTTGTGAAGGGTCAACAGTCGTTCTTGCAACGACAACGACTGGTGGTACTTGGTCTTCAAGTAACACAGCAGCAGCAACTGTAAGTGCAACGGGTGTTGTGACAGGTGTAGCTGCAGGAAATGCAGTCTTGACTTACACAGTAACAAATGCAAATGGATGTACAAATGCAGTTACAGCAGCAATGACAGTGAACGCAGGTACAACAGCAACAATCTCTGCATCAAGCGCAACTACGTTCTGCGCAGGAGGCAGTGTAACATTGACAGCTAGCCCAGGAGCATCGTACGCATGGAGTACAGGTGACTTGACACAAAGCATCACGGTAGCTACTTCTGGTACATACTATGTGAATGTAACGAATGCGTCAGGTTGTACGGCAACTTCAGCTTCTACTCAAGTAGTTGTGAATCCGCTTCCAGTGGTAGCAGCAATTACAGGAACTACAGACGTTTGTATTGGTGCAACAACGCAATTAGCGGATGCAACAACAGGTGGTGTTTGGTCATCATCTAACAACAACGTAGCAACGGTAGATGCAGCTGGATTAGTTACTTCTGTAACAGCAGGTACAGCGACAATGACTTATACAGTAACAAACGCAAACGGTTGTACAGCTAGCGTTTCAACATTGGTAACGGTGAATGCATTGCCTTCAGCAGCAATTGCAGCTAACGGAGCAACGACATTCTGTCAAGGTGCATCAGTTACCCTTGTAGCAACAGCAGGTACAAACTACTTATGGAATAATGGACAAATTACTCAAAGTATCACAGTTGATACGGCAGGTACGTATTTCGCAACAATCACAAACGCAGCTGGATGTTCTGCAAATACCAACACAATCACTGTGACGGTAAATGCACTTCCAAATGCAGTTGTAACAGCGAATGGTCCTACAACATTCTGTCAAGGAAACAGTGTATTGTTAACAGCAACTGGTGGATCTAGCTACTTATGGTCAACAGGAGCGACAACGCAATCTATCTTGGTGTCTACAAGTGAGAACATTCAAGTAGATGTTACGAATGCAAACGGATGTACTTCTGCAGCAGCGAATACAATCGTAACGGTACTTCCTGTAACAACAGCTACGATTACAGCGAATGGTCCTACAGCAATCTGTTTAGGATCTAACGTTACCTTGTCAGCAACAGCAGGAACAGGATTGACATACTTATGGAGCAATGGTGTAACGACTGCTACTACTCAAAACATCACGGTGAATGCGGCTGGTGTTTACACAGTAACAGTAACGAACGCTTCTGGATGTTCTTCTACTGCTTCTCAAACAGTAACAGTGAATCCACATCCAGCAGTTACAGTGACTGCAAACGGACCTACATTGTTCTGTCAGGGTGGTAACGTAACATTGACTGCTACAGGAGCAGCAACTTACCAATGGAATACAGGTGATATCACATCAAGTATTACAGTAAGTGCGGCAGGTAGCTACTATGTGGTTGGAACAAGTGCAAGTGGTTGTCAAACAACTTCTGCAACAACAGTGGTAACTGTTAGTTCAATGCCTTCAGTAGCGGCAATTACTGGACCTAATAACGTATGTGAGAGCGGTACGATCAACTTGACTAGTTCAACAATCAATGGAACTTGGACAAGTGCGAATAACTTCATCGCTACAGTATCCAATACAGGGGTTGTTACTGGATTAAATGCAGGAACAACAAACATCACTTACACAGTAACAAACGGAGCTTGTACAAACGCAGTAACAGCGGTTGTAAATGTATTGAACAACCCAGTTGTTCCAATCATTACACCAAGTGGTGCGACAACAATGTGTCCAGGTGGAACAGTGATCCTATTCGCTTCAAATGGTGCGAACTACCAATGGTCAAATGGTCCTAATACGCCATTCATTACAGTGAACCAAACAGGAAACTACGCGGTGACGGTAACGAATGCAAGTGGATGTTCAGCGACGTCATTGCCGATCAGTGTGTTCATTGGTGATAACACGAATCCAGTGATTGTTCCGCCAGCAAATGTGACAATCTCTCCTAACTTCGGTTGTGATGCAATCGGTGTGAATCTAGGAACGCCAGTAGCGACAGACAACTGTTCAGTAGCTATGGTGTCTCACGATGCACCAGCAATCTTCCCATTAGGATTGACAACAGTAACATGGACAGTAGTCGATGGATCTGGAAACATTTCAACAGCGACACAATTGGTGAACGTGGTTGATAACATTCTACCAACAATTAATGTAAATGACATCACTGTTGTTATTAATGATAATGGTTCAACAACAATTACATTCAATGATGTGGATAATGGAACAACAGATAACTGTGGTATCGCTTCCATGACATTGAGCCAATACACATTCGACTGTTCGAATATCGGTGAGAACAACATCACTGTGACAGTAACAGATAACAATGGTAATGTGGCAACAACAACGATTCTGGTAACAGTTGTTACTTCTGGAACAGATACAGACAACGACGGAATGTTGAATGCATGTGATACAGATGATGACGGTGACGGTATCGATGATGTAAATGAAGTTGTAGGTGATACAGACGGAGATGGTATTCCAAATAGCCTTGACTCTGACGATGATGGTGATGGTATTCCATCAATCATCGAAGGTACTGGTGATCAAGATGGAGACGGTATTCCGAACTACCTTGATACGGATAGTGACGGTGATGGTCTAAGCGATGACTTCGAATGGGACTTCGGAGGACTTGGTGAAGCTGGTCAGGATTGCGATAACGATGGTGTTTATGACTTCTTAGATACAGACCTTTGTGGTCCAGTTATTCCAGAGGCATTCACACCGAACGCAAACGGATTCAATGACAACTTCGTCATCCCAGGAATTGAAGGATACAAAACTCGTCAAGTATCTATCTATAGCCGTTACGGAACACTTGTATACGAAAGTAACATGTACAATAACGATTGGGATGGTACATTGTTGAATACAGGAAAACAAGTGCCAGATGGAACTTACTATTACATCTTCACATTTGATAATGGTGTAATTGTAAATGGATATGTATATATCAACCGAGTTCAAAAATAAACTTCATAGATAACAATTGATATGAAAAAGACAAATAGCATAATCGTCGCATTGGGAATTGTAGTTGCTTCTTTTCAAGCACTAGGGCAAGACCCGAACTACAGACAAAATCAGTTCAATGCTTTGATGCTGAATCCTGCACAAGCAGGAGCAAACTCTTACTCCGATATATCCACCCTAGCGAATGCGCAATGGGGTGGATTCAAGGGGGCGCCAAGAACAATGACGCTTTCTGGGAATTTCAATATTTTGAAAAATTTCGGTCTAGGTGGAACCTTGTTACAAGATGAATTAGGTCCAGTTAAAACGACTCAATTCTCTGTAAGTGGAGCCTATCATTTGAAATTGACAAATACATGGAGATTGTCCTTGGGTATCCGTGCAATTGCAGGTAATACTTCTGTGAACTTGATGGACTTGGATATTACACAGCCATATGACCCGGATATGATGTCAAATCTAACCACAGGACTTGCATTTAATGCAGGTTGGGGTGTATTGTTGTACCACAAAAACTTCTATATCGGTGCGTCTCAACCACGCGTAGGTAAAATGAATTTTGTGGATCGTAATTCATACTTATATGTGGATACAAAAGGTGGTTATTTAGGATATATGGGTGGTACCATTCCTTTAAATTCAACTTTACAATTGCGCCCAAATGTTGTTGCTCGTTACATGCAAGGACTTCCTTGGACAGTTGATATCAATGCGATTGCATCTCATAAAATCGGGTTGGACTTTGGTGTAAGCTATCAATTGAAAAGTGCCATTGGTGCGATTGTAGGATACGATTTTAATAATCGTTTCTACTTGGGTTATTCATACACTTATCCAATGACAAACATGAATAAAGTAACGGTTCAGTCTCACGAGATTGCTTTGCGTTGGAAATTCAATAATAATACGAGTCGTTGTCAAGGACCACGTTTCTTCAACTGATAATATAGAACTCTGCAGATGCGCTTTTTATTAACTACCATTCTTGTTTTCCTTGCTACAGGATCTATTCTAGCTCAGCAGGATGTACAATTAACTCCAGCTTGTTTCAATACATCTTTTGATGATTTTGGAACGAGAAAGTTGGGCGATAAATTGTATGTTTTGTCTGCGTCAAAAGATCCATGTGAGGATATCATGATGGACCCTTACACCAAAAAACCCTATTCTGATTTATATGAGGTGGATGGGTGTAAAACAAAAGACGCAAAATTATTAAGTGCTGAAACAAAAGGATTATTAAATGTAAACTCATGTTACTTTGATGGCCCTATTAGCTCGAATGCTGCCGGTACCTTGTTATTCTTTACCAACAACTTTGGTTCCAATGAATATGAAAAATTAACCATTCATTATTCAACGAAAAACGAAAAAGGGGAGTGGTCTAAACCGATTCCTGTTCCTTTTAATAATGATAATTACAATGTGACCCATCCTTTCTACGACGAAAAGAACAAGGTATTATACTTTGCTTCTGACATGCCTGGAGGTTTAGGTGGAATGGATATCTATCGCGCAAACTTTGACGGAAAGAAATTTGGTGACAAAGAACTTGTTCGTTATGTGAACTCAAAAGGTCACGACTGTTTCCCATTCATGTTTGATAACAAATTGTATTTTTCATCAAACGCATTTACTACTTTGGGTGGATATGACTTATTTGTCATGGAAAACTTCGAGGTGAAAAATATGGGTGATAAGTTCAATACGAAATACGATGACCTAGCTATCATGTTTAATGATAAAAAATCAGGTTATATCACCTCAAATCGTGCGAACAACGGAGTTACCGATGACATTTATGAGTTTAAACTGATCGATCTTTTTGTTGATGTGCAATTGGCATATGTGGTCAAGGATAAAAATTCTGGAGAAGCAATTCAAGATGTGGCAGTAAAGGTAGTAGATGATTCCACCGGAATGATTCTTTTCCAAGGCTCTACAGATGAATTAGGTTACTTCTTGCAAACAATGGATAGCATTCCATTAAATGCTGTAAAGAAGTTGAAAATATCCATGGAGAAAGATGGATATGTATCGAAAGAAGTAGTCTTCTCTATCACAGCACTTGACACAAATAAAATCAATGTGGCTGATTTGGTTGATTTGAATCTGGAACCTCTTTCTATTGATATGATTATCAATGAACTGTTAGGTTTGAAATCCATTTACTACGATTTCGACAAAGCAGATTTGCGCTCCGATGCGATCATCGAATTGGATAAAGTGGTTGCCTTCATGAACAAACACTCGAAAATTGAAATTGAATTAGGTTCACATACCGATTGTCGTGGTCCAAAAATCTACAACTTGGATTTATCCAATCGTCGTGCTCAATCTGCTGCAAATTACATCAAAGCGCGTATTTCAAATCCAGACCGTATCTCATACAAAGGATATGGTGAAACGATGATGAAAGTCGATTGTCCATGTGAAGGACGCATTCGTTCAAAATGTTCGGAAGAAGAAAACCAATTAAATCGTAGAACTGAATTCACGATTAAAAGCTTGAATATCTCAACAGGAGGAAAAAATGTAAAACCTAAAGTAGGCGTTGCTTTACCGTCTGATGGAAACAGAAACTTTACTTTCAATGAAGATGATCAAGCTGATTTCAGAATTACTCCGGTAACGGAAGAAAATGAAGGGTTGATTTTCCGTGTGCAAGTAGAGTCTTCACCAACACAGATTCCAAATGCAACGGTGAAATACAAAACTCAAAATGTATACGAATACCAGCAGGACAATTCCTATAAATACTGTCTTGGTGGAGCGTTTAAGACATTGAAAGAAGCGATCGCTTTCCAAGATAAAATGCGTCAAAATGGATATGCTGAGGCTTTCGTTATTGCATTTAATCAAGGCAAACGAATCACCATTGAACAAGCGAAAAAATTGGCGCAACAATAGTCGGTTCATTTCCATTCATTCGTGAAATCTAAACTACCACACGTTGGGACAACCATTTTTTCGGTGATGTCAGGAATGGCAAACGAATACAATGCCATCAATTTATCCCAAGGATTTCCTAATTTCCCTGTTGATGGGCGCTTATTGGAACTATTTAAGGAGCAAATCAATGCAAATGTACATCAGTATGCTCCTATGTCTGGATTGCCCGCGTTGAGACAGGAAATCGCGATTAAAATAAAGACGCATTATAAACGTGAAGTTTCGGATCAGAACATTTTGATCACTGCGGGAGCAACACAGGCCATGTTCGCGACCATACAAGCACTCGTTCATCCAGGGGAAGAAGTAATTATTTTGGACCCAAGTTACGATTGTTATGAAAGCCCAGTGTTACTTTCTGGCGCTAAATCCATACGCATTCCCTTAAACGAATCTTTCTTACCTGACTGGAATCGCATTAGATCCTCGGTGACGGATAAAACACGTTTGATCATTACGAATAATCCACATAACCCCAGCGGAAAAGTTTGGTCCATGGAAGATTTTAACGAATTAACTTCCCTGATCAACGATTTCCCGAATTTATGGGTGCTGTCGGATGAAGTCTATGAGTTTATCACGTTTGAGAAGAAACATATTTCGGCTCATCAAATAGATGGTCTGAAAGAAAGAAGCATCATTGTTTCTTCCTTCGGAAAAACATTCCATATCACGGGTTGGAAAATAGGCTACTTGTTCGCACCTGAAAAAGTAATGACCGAAATTCAAAAAGTCCATCAGTTTTTGGTCTTTTGTGTCAACAGCCCAGCTCAAGCTGTGTTGGCACTTTATTTACCAGAAATGGATTTGAATTCCTTAGGAACATTCTACCAGCATAAAAGAGATTTCTTCCGCAGTAAAATGAAAGAAAGTCGCTTTGAATTGTTGCCGGCTGAAGGGTCCTATTTTCAAGTCGCGTCATTTGCCAACATTTCGGATGAATCAGATGTAGAATTTTGCAAACGAATCACACAAGAATTTGGGGTGGCTAGTATTCCAATGTCTGTATTTAATGCGGACTTAGCGGATCGAAAATTGATTCGATTTTGTTATGCCAAAGACGATGAGACACTAACAAGCGCAACAGAACGCTTATGCAAGATTTAAAAGTTAGCTTAATTCAAGTAGATCAATGTTGGGAGGATGTTTCTGCCAACTTGACGAAGTTTGAGTCATTGATCCAAAAACAGTCAGATACTGATTTGATTGTTTTGCCAGAAATGTTTCATACTTCTTTCTCCATGAATACCTCTTTGGCTAAAGATTGGGAGGATAATCCAATTGTTGAAAAATTAAAACAATGGTCCTTGGAAAGTCAAGCGGCAATCTATAGTTCTTTGATGGTCAAAGAACAGCATCAGTTTTATAATCGAGGAGTATTTGTTTCACCGAATGGCTCAGTTCAATACTATGATAAACGAAAATCGTTTGGACTTGGTGGAGAGGACCGTGTATTTTCTCAAGGGGATCAAGAGGTCATTGTGGATTATAAAGGGTGGAAAATTAACTTGCAAATATGCTATGACTTGCGTTTTCCTGAACTGATCCGCAACCGCATCAATTCGGACGGGAATCCGGCATATGACGTTCTGATTTATGTGGCTAATTGGCCGCAAAAACGTGTGCTGCATTGGTCGACTTTGCTCCAGGCGCGCGCCATCGAAAACCAGTGTTTTGTCGTTGGGGTGAACCGAATCGGAACTGATGGAAACAACTTAGTCTATTCAGGCGCTTCCGCCATATACGATGGACTCGGAGAAACCAAGTTACTAATGAATGACCAAGAAAATACTTCTACAGTGACATTGTCCTATGAATCCATGCAAAATTGGAGATTAAACCTGCCTTTTTTGAAGGATAGGAAATAGTTTGTATATTTGATAACACGTTAAATTGTAAAAAATGAAAAAAATTGTACTCTCGGCTGTTGTGTTGACATCATCGATGTTCGCATTTGCTCAAAAAGCGCCTAGATTGGAAACTTTCCAAGACTTAGTGAAAGCGCCAAACCATGCTGGTCCAGTAGAATCAAATGAGAAAACACTTGGTGTAACGATCTGGTCTGATGACTTCTCCACTCCAGCGAATTGGACAATCGACAATAGTGGCCAAACAGGAATTGACTTCGGATGGAACATCAACAATGTTTCTGATGGTTGGTGGTCAACAGCAGGAATCAATTCTACATCAGGTGGAAATTATGCAGAATTAGTGAATGGTGATCCAACTGCTTCACCTGCAACGCAAGCATTAAACGTAGTTTATACGTTGACTACTGCGAATCCAATCAATGTTGCATCTTTGGGAGGGTCAAACCAAATCTCTTTGCAATTCAAACAATACGGTGCACGTTTTAACGACTTGCAAGAAATGTTCATTAGTACAAATGGTACAACTTGGACATCTGTTGGAAACAACTTAGACAAATCAGTTTTGTCTGCTTCAGGTGGATCCGCTTATACAAATCCAGATACGAAAACATTAAACTTAGCGCCATTCTTAACTGGAGCGCCAACGCAACTTTGGATTCGTTTTCAATGGACAACGAACTACCCAAGTTCTGCAACGAATCCAAACGTTTGGATTACTTACGGATGGTACATCGACGATGTGAAATTAGTAACAAATCCAACGAATGATTTGGCAATTACTGGTTCTGATTGGGGATCTGCAGGTTTACATTACTACCAAATTCCTACCGCGCAAATTGCACCAATTGATTTCACAGCTGATATCTTCAACGGTGGAGTAAACAATCAAACGAATGTCAAGTTAAATGCAAACGTGAACAGTGGAGCCTTTGTTGGTTCAAGCGCACCGGCAACAATCGTTTCATTAGATACCATGAGCGTAACTCTTGCTACACAATTTACACCTGCTTCGACGATTGCTTCTTACACAGTAACAAGAAACATCACTGCTGACTCAACAGACGATGTTCCAGCAAACAATGCCTTGTCTGACATTACCTTCAACGTGACGGACTTTATTTATGCACGTGATAACAATACGATTTCTGGAAGTACATCAAATGGCACAACAGGATTTGAAACAGGAAACTTGTACGACATTTATCAAGATGCTTTATTGAAAGCAATCAACACACGTCTTCCAAATGGAACAAGTGGCGCAACTGTTGGAACGGAAATCTATGCACGTTTGTATTCAATCGATCCTTCTACAGGAGATTTCGTTTACGAGTCTGAATCAGCTCCATTGGTTTTAGCTGCAAACAACTTGAACACGAATTTGGTGATTGAATTAGATCCTTATGTAAACGTTACGGCTGGTACAACGTATTTGGCGGTAGTTGGTTCTTATACAAGTGGATTAAAAGTTTCTAACGCTGGATCTTCGCCAGCTCAAACATCTTTCTTATTAGATGGAAACGATATTGCAACTTCTACATTGTACTACCAAACTTCAACTCCATATGTTCGTTTGAATTTTGATCCAGTATTAGGAACAGAAGATTTAGAACAAGTACAACAAGCGGTAATTATGCCAAATCCATCTAACGGAGTTGCTGAATTACAATTTGAATTGATGAATGCTTCTGATGTAACTGTGTCTGTTGTTGACGTTACTGGAAAAGAAGTTCAGAACGTAACAATGAATCAATTGTCGAACGGTGCTCATTCAGTGGCGATCGAATCTGCTAATTGGAATAGTGGTGTTTACTTTGTGAACATCGCCTCAAATGGTACTGTATTGACGAAAAAATTCGTTAAGAAATAATAAACAACAACCTATTTTAATAAAGGCCGGTATTAACCGGCCTTTTTTGTGTCATGTGGGAATTTGAATTAGGCTATCTAGGACTCTTTTTAAGCGCGTTTTTGGCAGCAACCATACTTCCGGTTGCCTCTGAGGTAGTACTGCTTAGTATGCTTGGATTAGGCTATGATCCGATTTTGTGTTTAATCATTGCTACCATTGGAAATACACTTGGTGCCATCTTGAATTATTTCATTGGTTATATTGGTCATCCAAACTGGTTAAAGAAAATTGGTGTCTCCTTGGAACAAATTGATCAGTGGAGGGAACGCGTTCAACGCTATGGGATTTGGCTTGCCTTATTCTCTTGGTTACCAATAGTTGGAGATCTTATTGGTGTGGTGTTAGGATTTTTCCGTGCTCCAATGCTCCCTTCCTTTGCCTTCTTCGGAATTGGGAAACTCCTACGCTATGGCGCCGTAATTTTACTGTATTTTATTTTTTAACATCAATCTTCAAGAAATCGAAAACAGGATCTTTGTGATCAATCAATTGTTGTCTGCTAATCCAAATTTCTTGATCTGGTTGAATGGGATTTAATTCAATTTTGGATTTGTTTTTTGGCGTGAACTTTAGGGTAGAAACGGATAAATGGATATGCGAGTGATTCAAGGAATATGGTGCACTATTCCCAAATGTCCCACAAACACTACCCATACAAGGAGTCCCAATGATCTTTCCTCGATTCATGTATTTGAACCAACCCGCAAATAATACAGAAGCTGACATGGAGAATCCATTCGTTAACAAGTAACATTTTCCGGTATAGATGAAATTCAACTTGTTTTGTGGAATGTAATCGTATAAAATTGTTCTTGTCGTACCCAATGGAGATTTGTAAAAGTCATATTCTTGACTGATCAGTCCATTCGGATAAACGCGCTCTGCACGCTGTTCGAATTGCCATTCTTGATAAAAAGGTAAAAGTGCAAATCGATCATAACGACTTCGCTTATACAAATAGTTCATTTGTATGGCCTCCTCTTTGGTGTTTAAGTAACTTAAAACATACTCTTGTGCCCGTAACATGCCCCCCAAATTGTCGCGCAGGTCAATGTACAATTCTTGGACGTGCTTTTCCTGTATCTCTTTAAAACAAGCATCAATATGCTTTTTGAATTTTTTTAAGGAATAGGGATCAAATGATTCGATCGTTAAAATGCATCGGTTTTGTTGGTCGATTACATACCGAATCGGACGCTCTTTTTCACCACTGCGGTCACGTAAATACGATTTAGATTTGACGTACTTGGCTTGAAACTCTACCGTGTCGCCATTTAAATTCACAAGCTTAATCAGTGCTTTATCCGTTAAAGCGGCTCGATGAATCAAATTATAACTTGCTCCCATCATGCGCTGGGCAATTTCATCTCTGGCCTGAAGGGCATTTCCTTCTGAAAAACTCAATCGTTTGCTCAGTTCAAACAAACTATCCATGGAAATGTGATCTATGGATAATAATTCACTTCCTATCGGCAACTCGTTTTTGTAGATGCCTTCCAAATAAAATTTGTTGTCTATTTTCACCGTGAAAAAAGGTAAAACGGCTCGGTCTTTTGGACCTAAGTAAAGAAAATCACGTGCGTTTAGATTGGTATGTGAATCCTTCATCACGGACAAATACGCATTCACAATCTGAATAAATTGCATCATTGTTTTCTCGGTCGAACAAGCCGCCAAGGCTTGCTTATAACCATTGACAAATGCCTCTACACCACAATAGAGCGTTGGATTCGGATGCGTTTCTAATATGTGCTCATGCAATTGTTCAATATCGGCTTTCATCGCTTCAGGACAAAGAATAGCGGAACTCACGTCATCTTTACTATAATCAAAATAGGAAAGACACCCTTGTGCTGATCCGATTAGTGGAAACAAGGTGACGAAGAGGAAGATGATGCTATATTTTTGCATGAAGAGTGTCTCGAAGTTAACGGAATTACTTGAATAAATGTTACTTTTGAAGGTGTATAATTACGAATCATTCATGAAATTAACCGTTCCTTCCTTTATCTTTTTAACGCTCGCGCTGAGTGCATGTCACAATAAAGACCAGAAATTCTGTTCTTGCATGGACAAAAGTCAGGAAGTAAATCAATTGAGTGAAAAGATTTGGCAAAATGAGGGCAATGCTCAAGATAGCCTGCGCTTAAAAAAACTGATTGCATCGAAGAACCAACTCTGCGAGGAGTATGCCTCAAAAAATGGAGAAGAATTAATGGCTTTGAAAGCGGATTGTCAATAGCATGGAAGAATTAAAAACGGTATTAATCGCTGGTGGTTCAGGCCTCATTGGAAAACAATTAACAAAAGTTTTCAAGGAACGTGGCTATCGTGTATATAAGCTTTCTCGAAATGCGAGAAAACAAGGTCATGTACAATGGAATCCGAAAACGAAACAAGTCGACGAAAAATACCTGAGTCGCGTCAATATCTTAGTTAACCTCGCAGGAGCAAGTATCGGCGATAAAAACTGGAGTACAAAGCGCAAAAAGGAACTCATCGATTCACGAGTTGAATCTACTGAATTCTTGCATGAGATTGCAGCAAAAATGCCCAAATTAAGTTATTACGTTGGAGCTTCTGGTGTGAATTGCTATGACTTAAACGTGGATAAAGTGTTCACGGAAGAGGATGCGTACGGAAGTGATTTCCTAAGCACGCTGGTGAAGGACTGGGAACAAGCTAGTGAGCGATTTTCAGCAATTTGCCCCACCCTTAAATTACGCATCGCAATGGTCCTGTCAAATCGTGGGGGATCCATGAATGCGATGAAGAGACCTGTATTTTTCGGACTAGGATCCCCAATTGGACCGGGAACGCAATACCATCCTTGGATTCACATCGAAGACCTTTGCCGTATGATTCTATTCGGTATTGAACAAAACTTAGATGGAACCTACAACGCTGTCGCTCATTGTGATACCAATAAAACCATGATGAAAGGAATTGCTAAATATATGAACCGTCCCTTCTTCATGCCGTCCGTCCCAAGTTTTATCTTAACGTTCTTTTTAGGTGAGCGAGCAAGCTTGGTATTATCAGATCTTCGCGTTTCCAATGATAAGATCAAAAAGGCTGGATTCACGTTCAAGTACGATCAACTCAACAAAGCCTTGAAGGCACTATTTTCTAAATAAATTGTTTGAAATTTAACATTCGAAATGAAGCTTTGAAAAATAAAAAAAACTATTTTCAAAGAAAAAAGGAATGGCAAAATCTCAAAAAATATTCGTTTTAGACACCTCTGTTCTATTACACGACTTTGATTCCATATCAAATTTCGATGAACATTTTGTAGCAGTACCGATTACCGTGCTAGAAGAATTGGACAAATTCAAAGTGGGTAATGACACGAAGAATTTTTCTGCAAGAGAAGTCATTCGCTTCATCGATCGTCTTTCTGGAAATGGGTCCCTTCAAGAATGGATTCCACTCGGCCCGGGATTGGGAAGTTTTAAGATCATCATGGAACAGCCTTTGGATCAAATCAATGCGGAGGTGGTTTATGGCTCCCAAAAAAACGACCATAAAATCATCAACGCCGCCCTTTATTTAAAAGAAAAGGAAAAACGTAAATCAGTCATTCTGGTCACAAAGGATATCAACTTGCGCATTAAAGCCAAAGCACTTGGACTTGTTGCGGAGGATTATCAAACAGGAAAAGTGCACTCAGATGAAATTCAAGCTTCGAGCACCTACAATATTGATGGACTCGAATCATCTGTCATTCGCGAAATATTCACCAAAGGCAGTGTTGCCGAAGAAGGGATTTTAGGAGAAAAAAAAGAGGTGAATGGCTATTACATTTTGAAAAATGGCAAAACATCCGCGCTCTCTTTTTATAATCACCTGACAGACAAAATCGATCGCATTGAAAAGGAGTTTATTTACGGAATTAAACCTAAAAATGCGGAACAAGCCTTTGCTTTTCATGCGCTGTTGAATAACGACATCAAATTAGTTGCCTTGCAAGGAGTTGCGGGTACGGGTAAAACGTTATTAGCTTTGGCGGCAGCGTTAGAACAGCAAAAATTATTCAATCAGGTAATCCTTGCGCGGCCAATTGTCCCCCTCTCGAATAAAGAAATTGGCTTTCTACCTGGCGATGCAAATGATAAAATTGGACCGTACATGGAACCGCTTTGGGATAATTTGAAATTTATTAAAGCCCAATTTGGAGAAAATGAAAAGAAACATAAAGCTATCTTGGAAATGCAAGAATCCGGGAAAATTATCATTACGCCACTTGCGTTTATTCGTGGACGTAGCCTATCTAACATCATGTTTATCATCGATGAAGCTCAGAACTTAACACCCCATGAGGTCAAAACAATTATCACACGCGCTGGTGAAAATACCAAAATTGTTTTCACAGGAGATGTCCATCAAATCGATACACCTTATTTGGACGAAAACAGCAATGGTTTAGCCTATCTGATAGATCGCTTGAAAGGAGAGTCCTTGTTTGCACACGTAAAATTGGAAAAGGGAGAGCGCTCTGAATTGGCCAATTTAGCCAACGACTTGCTTTAGTAATTACTGAACACGAACCAATTCGCCGAAGTACATGGTTTTTTCCGTTTTGGATTCCATGTAAAGTTGGGAAATGCTACTTGTTTTGTTAGGGAAATAAATGTCAATTAACTCGCGTAAAAAGTCGCTGTCGACGGTCGGGGAGTATGTATTCATGATTAAGAATCCATCGTCTTCCAATAAACTGGACGCTGTCATCATCAGTTCATCGATTTTATCCTCGAGTTTCCATTTTTCACCACTGGCACCAATTCCCCATGCTGGTGGATCCATGATGATTCCTTTGTAACGATTTTCTCGTTTTACTTCCCTCGCGGCAAATTTCAAAGCATCTTCATGCACCCATTTAATGTTTAACAATTTGCTTTCTTCCATATTTCGCTTCGCCCAGTTCAATGTAGACTTGGCAGAATCAACGTGGAAAGTATCCGCGCCTTTTAATCGAGCCATGCACGACGCCGCACCGGTATATGCAAAAAGGTTCAAGAAACGTTCATCTGCGGAGATCTGTTCTTCAATGAATCGCCAATTGGCTTCTTGTTCTGGAAATAATCCAATGTGTTTGAATTTCGTCAGCGAAAGTGTGAATTGAAGTCGGTGGTACCGAATGGTCCATTCACTCGGAACATTTTTTTTCAAACACTTCCATTTCCCTTGTTGGGCTTTTCCTTCGATGAATTCCCAATGTGCTATCTCGCGCCACTCTGTGAATGGTTTCCCGCTATGGAAATATGCTTGAACTTCGGGACGAATCGTAATGATCGATCCCCATCGTTCTAGCTTTTTACCACCACCTGCATCAAGTAACTCGTAATCTGCCCAAGGTTGGGCGTAAATTCTAGGAATATCGCTCATTCATTAACGCATTTTTGGCGTTTTCTTACGTCCACCCATCATTTGGGCCATGCGCATTTGGTTTTTTGAAGGCGCCATCTGAAGTTGACTTTGCATCATCTTAATTTGGTCGCGCATCATGCCGTTTTTATCCAATTTTTTGGCTTCATTTAATAATGAAACTGCTTCGCTTTTTCTGCCTGTTTGTGCGCAAATTCCTGCTAAATGCATCCGTGCAACGGCATTGTCTTCTGCTGTTCTTAATCCAAGCTCCATTGCTCTTCTCAATAATTTTTCACTTTGTGCAAATCCAAGTTCTTGTCCGCCCATCACCGCTTTTAAAAACAAGACATATGCATGCTGTCTCTTCGGTAAATACTGTGGTTGTGTAATTCGGTCGATGTATTTTTTCGCTTTATCCGTATTTCCAACGCGCATCTGATTTAAGGCTAACAATACATTTTCGTTTCTGAAAAAAGAAAGGATAATCAACGCTGTAACGAATAGGAAGGTAATACCCCATCCCCAATGTCCAGAAGTGAATAAATAAACGTTAAATCCTGTTGCAACAAGGGCTAAAACAATGCGGATAATAAAAGCAATCATAAGTTATTTTTTAAATCAATGTTAATCGATGGCAGCAATACACTTTAATTCAATCGCAATAGGCGTTGGAAGCGAATTGATTTCCACAGTTGTGCGACAAGGTAAATTGTCCTTAAAGTATTCAGCGTACACCCGATTATACACGTGAAAATCACGTTTCATGTGAACCAAGAATACCGTCACATCCACCAGTTGATCCCAACTTGAACCAGATTCCTCCAGGATGATGCGAACGTTGTCAAAAACACTTCGACATTGCGCTTCAAAGTCGAATTCAATGAAATTACCATTTTTGTCTAATTTTAATCCGGGTACAGCGGAATCGGTATCATCTGAACCTGCGACTCTTGGACCAACACCGGATAAAAAAAGTAGGTTTCCTACACGACGCGCATGTGGATACAATCCAACAGGTTTCGGTGCTTTATTTGTGGAAATACGATTTTGATTTGACATTTCTAAATCTTTCGGCAAATATACGAAAAGCAATCGATTTTGTCCGCTAGGCCGAACAAGACACTCGGATACTTACAGATAATTGTGTAACTTCGCTTCACATGGAACAGAATTCCAAACATATCGAATTGTCGGTGGTCATTCCAACGTGTAACGAAGAAGGAAATATTGTCCCGATGTACGAGCAATTGTGCGCTGTCATGGCCGAAATAAACATCCCTCATTTCGAGTTTATTTTTGTCGATGACGGAAGTACCGACCAATCCTTGTTTCATGTGCAAACATTGCGTGCAAAGGACAGTCGCGTGAAGTTCATTCAGTTAAGTAGAAACTTTGGACACCAAAATGCGCTGAAAGCTGGGTTGGATCACGCGTCAGGATTGGCTGTCATCAGCATGGATGCCGATTTGCAACATCCACCTGCGCTCATTCCGGTCCTTGTGGAAAAATGGAAACAAGGATTTGAAGTCGTATATACGATTCGCAAAGACGATCAAAAAGTACCATTATTGAAAAAATGGACATCCAAAGGATTTTACCGCATCACCAATAAATTGGCAGAAATTCCAATGGAGGAAGGAACAGCAGATTTCCGTTTACTGGATCGTAAAGTCATTGAGGCACTACGTCAGTACACGGAAGCCCATTTGTTTTTACGCGGTATCATTCCTTCCCTTGGATTTAAACAAATAGGGATTCCTTACATCCCAAATGCACGTGTCTCCGGACAGACAAAATACTCCTTTTCGAAAATGCTTCGCTTTGCCTTGAATGGGATTACATCCTCAAGTGCGAAACCCTTATATTTTTCCATCTACACAGGCTTGTTTTTTGCTCTGCTCGCTTTCCTTTATGGGTTATATGCGATTTACATTGCGGCATTTACAGATCAGGCAATCACTGGTTGGACCTCCATTATCGCATCGATCTTGTTTATTGGAGGCATTCAATTGATCATGATAGGAATTGTCGGGATATACTTGGGTAAATTGTTTATTCAAAGCAAGAATCGTCCAAATTATTTGATTACAGAAAAAGAACTAGAAGCATGATCCTTGCTGTGCGCAAATGGCCCATTCAGTTTCAAACACTTCTGTTGTTGGTTATCTTGTTCAGTCTGTACGGGGTGTTTAGTCAATTTTTTTCAGGAATATTGCCCATCCACGAATGGCGCAAAACAGATTCCCTTTCCATTGCCTTGAATTACGCCAAAGGCGCCTCCTTTTTAGAACCACAGACACAATGGATTTCTGCGAATGGAAATCGCAATGCAGCTGCGGAATTCCCAATCATCTATTACTTGCTTGGAAACATCTGGAACATTGTTGGTTACCACGAATGGATATCAAAAGTACTTTCGTTGTCCTTGTTGTTTATGTCCATTTCGCTTTTCAGTGAAGTCATGGAATTTGTACTTAAAAACAAGCAAAAGGCCTTGCTTTTTTCTTTGATGATGGCGAGTTCACCAGTACTTATTTTTTATGCGGATACCATTTTGCCGAATATCTTTGCGTTTTCGTTCCTCCTTCTTGGAGCGTATGGCGTTTTTCATTTTTTGAAATCCAAACAAGTTTTTTGGCTTGGATTCTTCACCCTATTTCTCGGATTGGCCGTTCTCTTGAAAATTACAGCGCTTATTTCTATTCTGACTTTTGGAGGTGCATGGGTGGTTTATAGCATCTTGTATCATCGCAAATCCTTTAAAGAACATGCTTTCTTTTACCTTGCTTTCATATCGTCATTTGCATTGATATTTACTGCGACATTCCTCTGGTATCGCTATGCGATTCATTACAATAAAGCAATGGGTTCCGACTTATTTTCGACAACCATTCGTCCAATTTGGGAAGTGGATGCAGACACACGAAAAGCGATATGGGAACAGTTTTGGAGGCACATGTTGCCGGGATTGTATCACCCAAGTTTACTGCTTATTGCTGTCCTTTTCTTTTTTTATGCGGCATGGAAAAAATGGTTGTCTCCATTCATAATTTGCCTCGTTATCATCGGATTTATCGGGTGCCTTTCCTATTTTATCCTTTGGTTCTGGGTATTTGATGTACATGATTATTACCTCATTGAAATCTTGTTTTTCCCTTTGTTGCTCTTTTACCTACTGTTCATCGGAATGGACCGCTTGAGAATCGAAAAAAGAAGCAGAATTAGCTTCTCAATCATTTGGGTTGCATTGGTTTTTTTACAGGCCATTTCATATGCGCATTGGTCATTTGGTAAAGAGAATTTCATTACGAAAAACACGCCATTTGTTAGTCAATTTGTGAAAGGGAACTGGGGGTATTTTCACTTTTACCATAAAGAACACCTCGGACAATTGCAATCAGCAGTAAAGGATCTTCAAAAGATAATTCCGGAATCTGACACGGTGATTTGTTTATCAGACCCTTCACCTAACATTCAGTTATACACGTTAAATCGAGTGGGGTATTCACAATACAGTTTCCATGAACCGTTCGATGACGAAACATTACAATTGGCAGAATGGATGCAGAAAGGAGCTAATTTTGCACTGATCATTACAGAGGCGAATTGGGAACCGCGAAAAGATTGGGAAGTGTTTTTACATTATCCCCTTTATCAAAAAGGAAATGTTCGTTTGTTTGATTTAAGACCATATAAGCGAAAAAATAAAGGTAGTAAGCCAATTTAATTGAAAAATATGCGTTATAGGCTCGACATGAAACTCTTTCTCTCCATCCTCCTCGTTTTTGTTGCCCTTCAATCGAAGGCTCAAATCGGTATGGGGACATGGAAACTACATGTCGCGACAGCCAAAGCCATTGATGTGGTTGCCTCGGAATCTAAAGTCTACACGGCTTATGTCAATGGGCTTTCCATTTATGACATAGCGAGCGATGAACATGCGCTCATGACTGCCCTTAATGGACTTTCAGACATTGACATTTCATGCCTTTACTATGATTCGATTCAAGATGCCGTGTACATCGGTTACACCAATGGAAACATCGACAAATTGAAAAATGGCCACATATCTAACATTCCAGCCATTAACCTTGCTCAGATTTCCGCCTCTAAACGCATCAATCGTTTTGAACGCCATGGGTCTTATTTGTATGTTGCCAATGATTTCTCAGTCATTCAATTAGATGCGAATAAAGATGAGGTGAAGGAAACATTTTATCCTACGAATGCCACAGAACGAGTGGTGGATGTGGCCATTTATCAAGATTCCATCTACGCGTTGACCCCAACGCAATTGTTAAAGGGTTTTCTAACAAATCCCCTATTACCAGATTTTTCTCAATGGGTTCGCGACATCCGTCTTCCTTATCAAACGGCCAATAAATACACTGAGATGGACTTATTTCATAGCCGTCTGGTTGTATTGAAAAAATCAGAAGATTATGGTTCGGATACGGTTTACCGAATCAACGCGTCTGATTTAGAAGTGGTGACAAACCTGCCATTCACGGTGGAAATTAATTCGATAAATGTGGCCGGAGAATACCTCTCTGTCAACATTGACGGAGTCATCAACATGTATAATGACAACCTCCAAATTCCTGAGGCCTATGGTGCGGGAAATTTCAATACATGGTTTTCTTCCGCACGCACTGCACGCAATCAAGTAGGACTTTGGTCGGCTGATTTAAAAGCTGGATTAGTCATGTATCCATCGGAAATAGCCGTCAAATTTTATCCCGTTGAAGGAACCAAAAACGATCAATTCTATGCCATGGATGCTCAAAAAGGGAAATTGGCGATTGCATCAGGACGTTTGAACGATAATTTACCCGGATTCACGAGAAACGGGGTGCATTTTTTCGAAGAAGGATCGTGGAGTTTACTGAACGTAAAACAAGTGACAGCATGGCCTGAATCCGACACCTGGGATTTCATTGACGTAGCAATAAATCCAAATAACACTGATGAGGTCGCAATGGCAACCTATTCCTATCGTCCATTAACGTTAATGAACGCAACTGACACCATGGTTTTTGACGGGTCGAATTCCCCAATCAAGCCGACATCCATTGGCAATGGTTGGACCCTTGTCTCAGATGTGCTCTTTGATAATCGCGGAAATTTATGGGCGTTGAACGGGTATTCCGATCGACCTTTAACTGTTCGCGATAAAACTGGAAATTGGTATGCCTTTGACTGCGGAAGCGATGGAAAAAATAAGTTTACGACGAAGATGATTCAAGATTATGACGAGATCCTTTGGTTTGCAACAAAAACAGATGGAATCGTCGGATACAAACACAACGGAACGATTTCAGATCCTAGTGATGATCAATATGTATCCATTAACGATGGACCTTTATCAGGCAACTTGCCTTCCATTGCGGTAACAGCGCTTGCGGCGGACTTTGATGGAGAATTGTGGATCGGGACCGAATCTGGTTTTGCTATTTTGTACAATGCCGCTGCTGCTTTCGATGCACAACCGGGGGACTATAATGCACAACAAATCAAGGTGAATTTTGAAGGCAATGTGGAATACGTTCTCGGTAAAACGCACATCACCGATATTGAAGTGGATGGAGGAAATCGCAAATGGATGGCAACCGCGAACGCAGGAATTATTCTCATGTCGGCAGATGGTTCTGAGATATTAGAACAACATACGATGGAAAATTCACCCATCATCTCGAACACAATTTACGACTTGCAACTCAATCAAGAAACAGGGGAATTGTACATCGTCACGGATAAGGGCTTAGTCTCTTATCGTACCAACGCTTCGTATGAAGACCCAGAATATTCCGATGTGAAAATATTCCCTAATCCGGTGAAGCCAACCTATTTTGGGCCGATTACAATCCAAGGGATTCGCTACAATTCAGATGTTAAAATCACCGATGTAGCCGGTAATTTGATTTACCGCACGACATCCAATGGAGGAACGGCAACTTGGAATGGACAAAATCTTCAAGGAGAAAAAGTGCCTACCGGGGTATATTTCTTCTGGACAACTACCAATGCCGATGGGCGTGATCGCAAAGTTGGAAAAGTGATGGTGATTCGCTAGTTCATCTCAAGAAGGATTCCTATTTTTGATAAAAAAACGTCATGAAACAATTTGTTCTTTGCACCTTTTTTGTGCTTTGTTCTACCCTTGGATTCTCTCAAAAAGTATTCTCTGTGAATTATGCTAGTCAGGCAGATGTTAAAGTATATGTCGTAAAATATGAAAGCCAAGCTGATTTGAAAGTGTATAAAGTTAAATACGAAAGTCAGGCAGGTGATAACAACGGAAAGTGGTTTTTTACGCAGTACGAAAGTCAAGCTAAAAAATCGATTTACTTTGTTGATTATGAAAGTCAAGCCGATTTGAAAATTTACTTTGTTGAGTATGAAAGTCAGGCTGGATGGAGAAATGCCGCGAAAAAACAACTGTTGTACTAAATGACAGACACACACGTCTTCCTGGAGTGGACCGCTGCCTTGTTGGGCGCACTTTACTTATGGCTCATTGCTAAAAAAAATAGATGGGCTTGGTTTGCAGGAGGAGTGAGTTCCCTCATCTATATTTTCGTCTTTTATCAATCCCAAGTGTATGCGCAAGCTTACTTGTCCATTGCCTATGTTTTCATGAGCATTTACGCCTTTTGGTCTTGGAGTAGGGAAGGAGAGGTCAAACTCATCAAATGGACAACAAGTCAGCATCTTCAAGCAATGATGTCCATTCTATTGATTGGTGGACTCATTTTGTATCTTCAAAAGGATCAATTTCAAAGCTTTGCTCAAAAGGAAACCTTCATTTTGGATCTGTACATCGCCTTGTTTTCTTTTTTCGCTACCACGCTGGGCATCCTCAAAGAAAAAACGAATTGGCTGTACTGGCTTTTCATCAATTTCGCTTGTATTTGCTTATTCATACAGCAAGGGTTGTATCCGACAGCGCTGCTATACCTTAGCTATTTCTTATTGGGAATTTACGGATTGATTCAATGGAATAAAAAAGAATAAGGAATGAAAATCGCTTTTACTGGTCCGGAATCTTGTGGAAAGTCTACCATGGCGACTTGGTTTGCCTCCGCATTTCAACTTTCCTTAAGTGAGGAATTTGCCAGAACATACCTTGCCACTCGATCAAGCTACGAACAATTAGATTTGGACCGAATTTGTGAAGGTCAACTCGAACATTGGAAGTCCTTGGGAAATACTTTTGTTGCAGATACGGAAATGACGGTCCTAAAAGTATGGTCGAATTACCGATATAAAGAAGTTTCGCCCCTTATTTCACAAGCTTATTCGGAACAACTTTTTGATCATTATTTCCTCTGTGCTCCTGATATTCCTTGGGAAGCGGATCCGCTTCGAGAGAATGCAACGAATCGCGATGAGTTATTTGACCTCTATTTACACGAATTGAATGATTTAAATCGTCCATTTACCATTCTTTACGGGAGTGTTTCGGAGCGTCAAAAAGTCTGTGAATCGGTATGGAAGAGCCTAGTTAATGCCTAACTTTGTAACATGAAACGCATTTTCTTTTTAGCCCTCTTATTTCTGATTTGTGTGCCCATTGGGTATTACTTAATGAATCCAAAAAAGGAAAAACCTTTGCCAATTATTAATCCCATCGATGTCAATGAAGAAATGGTGGACCCTGAACTATTGCGCTTAGGCTTCGGACATCACGTAGGGAAATTTTCTTTTCAAAATCAAGATGGTGCTTGGATTAGCGATAAAAACATGAAGGGTAAAATAGCAGTCGTCGAGTATTTTTTCACCACTTGCAAAAGCATTTGTCCCATCATGAACCGTCAAATGCAACGCGTGAATGATGCTTTTCAACAAAACAAAAATGTTCAAATTTTCAGTTTTACCGTTGATCCCGAAACCGATTCGGTCGCGCAAATGAAAAAATACGCTTCTGAACATGCTTACACGCCAGGCAAATGGCATTTTTTGACAGGTGAAAAAGCTGACCTGTATGCCTTAGCGCGAAAATCGTTTTTTGTCCTGAAACCGGCGGAAGCCCAAAACCTAGGTGATGCGGGAAGTGATTTTATTCATACCAATAATTTTGTGCTCATCGATCCTCAATTGCGTATTCGTGGATACTACGATGGAACCTCTCAAAAAGAAGTAAATCAGTTGATTTCGGACATCAAACGTTTGCAATCGGAGTGATTGAAAGGAATACCGAACACTTTTCTCTATCTTTGCTTGAATTATGAAAAATACACGCGGAACATCGAGAGGAACTCAAGCTACGGACAAACGTCCAGCTTCTACAAGTAGAAAGCCGGCAACATCCAAACGAGCAACTACAGACAAGAAGGGTCCAACGGATAAAAAAAGTCCAGCAGATAAAAAAACAGTCACTGAACGTGACAAACGAAAATACATTGATTATAAAATCAAGGTAAAAAAGGGAGATCCACTTCCATCCTTCAATGAGGATCAAGTGCGTTTAAATAAATACTTGTCGAATGCAGGTGTCTGTTCAAGAAGAGAAGCAGATGTGTTGATTCAAACGGGTGTTGTTACCGTCAATGGAAAAATCATCACAGAACTTGGATATAAAATCGCACCGGAAGATGTGGTTCAATACGATGGGGAAACCATTAATGCTGAAACAAAGCGCTATGTTTTGTTGAATAAACCGAAAGGATTCATTACGACAATGGATGATCCTCGTGGACGAAAAACAGTCATGACTTTAGTGAAGAAAGCTTGCCGTGAACGCATTTATCCTGTAGGAAGATTAGACCGTGAAACGACAGGGCTTTTATTGTTTACCAACGATGGTGACATGGCTAAAAAATTGACGCATCCACGTTATCAAGCGAAAAAAATATACCACGTTGAGCTCAATAAATCCGTTACTAAAGAGGACATGGAACGCTTGTTAAAAGGAGTGGACTTGGAAGATGGTAAAACACGTGTGGATGAGGTTTCGTATATTGAAAACGGAAAATCAACCGAAGTTGGCGTGGAAATCCACTCCGGAAAAAACCGCATCGTTCGACGCTTATTTGAAGCGATGGGGTATGTCGTAGTCAAATTGGACCGCGTTCAATTTGCCGGATTGACCAAAAAAGACTTGCCAAGAGGCTATTATCGTCACTTGACAGAACAAGAAATTAGTTTTTTAAAAATGACAAAATAATGATGCGTCTAGGCGTTTTTTTACTGTTGCTTTTACCTACTGTGTTGGGAATTTATGGCTGTTCAAATGCTTCAGATTATACTTCTGAGAATCCAAATGCAGCATTTTTCTATCCGTTAGACTCCATTCCTAAAATCTATTTGTACCGCGATGTTTCTGGTGGATTGGATGAGGAGTTTCACCGTATTTACACAGTGAAAGATCAGGAAGGACCTCACCTTATTGTTGAAATATACGCAAGTGATGGGCGCATTAAGGAGGCGTTTAATTACAACATTGACTCGCTAAATTTGCAGGATTACATGGTGGTGGATGTCAATCAAGAAAAAGAAAAGGCCCTGCTTTATAAGGACAAACTTTTCCCAATGCACCTAAATGAACGAACATGGTTTGCTGCAAAATTTAAAGGAGTTGTCGATTCAACGGTCATGCTCAGCGAAGTAAAACGCCAATTTAAACGCAAGGAAAACCATTTGGTCATGGAGGATGAAGAACCAACGCTTGTTTTCTCTGACTTGATGCGATTAACCGTTTTAAATCCGTTTACAAAGAAAGAAGAAGCGAAACAGACCACGCGAATCAGTTATTTTGCGGATGGATATGGATTAGTAGAGTGGCACAGTATCAATAAAAAAGTTCACTACCGCCTAGAACAAGTACTTACCCAACAAGAATGGATAAAAATAATTACACGATGAAAAAATTACTTCTCATTTGCTTAGTGCTCATTTGCTCATTGGCACAAGCGCAACAGCCTTCCAAAAACAATAAAAGATCAACCGCAAAAGGTGCAATGTTTTTTTATTGGGGATATAATCGCAGTGCCTATACAAAAAGTAACTTGCGGTTTATTGGACCAGGTTATGACTTCACGTTGAAAGGTGTTGTGGCACACGATCGTCCGTCTCAGGACATCAAAACGTATGTGAGTTTAACCGATTTCACCGTTCCGCAATTTAATTTCCGAATTGGGTATAACATCAAAAAAAACTGGGCAATTACATTGGGATACGACCACATGAAGTATGTCATGGCGGATGGAACCTATTCCTTAAATGGAACCATTAATCCAGGGGTAGATCCAGTAACGAATTGGTCAGGAACCTATACGAATCAACCGGTTGTCACTCAGTCGAACACATTTCATTACGAAAATACAAATGGACTAAATTACATTCATGCGGATATTTCCAATGTGTTCAAAGTATATCAATCGGATAAAGCTCGTTTTGCCTTGACAACCCTTTGGGGATTTGGAACAGGACCCATTTTATCTTTTAATGATTTCACCTTTGCGGGACAAAAGGATGTTGCAACAGTATCTTTGTCTGGATTCGGAGTTTCTGCCCATGCAGGACTTAGAGCAGAATTCTTTCGACGTGTTTTCGTTCAAGCGAATGTAGGCACTGGATTCATTGATCAGGCTCGTGTGAAAACGCGTCCGAACGATTACGACTCTCACGCGAAACAAGTCTTCGCTTACGGCGAGGGAAACATTGTTGTTGGGGCTTTATTCTATTTGAATCAAGGCGATAAATGTGGTGGATGTCCAAATTGGTAAGCCATGAAATTTTTGATTGTTGGTCTAGGTAATCCGGGCAGAGAATACGAAGAAACCCGCCATAACATTGGCTTTAAAGTGGTCGACGAAATCGCCAAAGAATTAGGCGCTTCTTTTTCTTTGGATAAGGCGGCTTTTCGTGCTGAAGCGAAGTTCAAAGGACGCACCTTGATTCTCATTAAACCAATTACGTATATGAATCTCTCTGGGAAAGCAGTCAATTATTGGCTTCAAGCAGAGAAAATCGAACAAAAAAACCTCCTGGTCATCACAGACGATATCGCACTTCCTTTTGGTAAATTACGCATGAAAGGTAAGGGTAGTGATGGAGGACATAATGGCTTAAAAGATATTCAAGCAGTGCTGAAAACCGAAGTTTATGCGCGTTTGCGTTTTGGTGTTGGTAATGATTTTTCGAAAGGTCGACAAGCAGATTACGTCCTCGGTGAATGGAACAAAGAGGAGCAACTTGCTCTGCCTGAACGCATTCAAGTCGCAACGGAATTCATCAAAAGTTTTGCCTTTGTCGGACTAGATATGACGATGACGCACTGGAATGGAAAGTAAATTAACCCCATGTTAATTTTTTATGAATGAAGTATTATTCGTACATTCGGATAAATACTACTACATGATTAAATTTTTACTCACGGCATTTTCCTGTTATTTTTCGGTCGCATTTGCGCAATATTGTACGCTAAATGTTGGACCAACTTCAACAGCTGATTCAAATGTTGAATTGGTTCAAATCTCTGGCGCTTCTGGAAATATAAATTACACTGGTTGTCCTGGTGTGATAGGCGTGCAAGACTTGACCACGCTTTCTGTAGCTTTAAACGCAGGGGGATCCTATTTGTTAAATGTGAAATTTGGCACCTGTGGAGGAAATTACGCCGGAGCAGGTGAAGTATGGATTGACTTTGATCAAAACGGCAACTTTGATCCATATGAATCGATCGGAACCTGGACAGGAACACCTCCTGCGAATATCACACCCATGAATTTTGTTGTGCCTGCAAATGCGCAAAATGGAGCCACAAGAATGCGCGTTATGCAACACGAAGCGGGAACCTTGCCCTTAAATCCATGTGCATCGTATACTTGGGGTTCCGTTATGGATTTTGGCATTACCATTGGAAATGGGATTGATTGTACTGGATTCATTGGGGACGATCAAAATGATCCAATTCTTGTAAGTACATTTCCATATACGGATACAAGAGATAATTCTTATTGTTATTCAAATAACAATTACGTCTACCCGTCACCTGACATTTATTATAAACTATCCCCAAATCCACTCATGCATTCCATTCATGCCTCACTTTGTGGATCGTCCTTTGATACCTTTATGAGTGTGGTTGATATGAATGGAAATGTCATTGCTTTTAATGATGACGCTACGAATTGCGGAAGTCAGTCTGCCTTAACGTTCGAAACAACAGGACTTGGATCCGTCTACATCATTGTGGAAGGTTGGGGAATTGAGATGGGGAATTATACCTTGACGATTGACGCGGATTATGTGGGAATATCAGAAAATGATTTATCGGATTTACAGGTTTTCCCTAATCCAACAAACGGAGTGATTTCCTTGAATAAGTCCATTGGAAAAGCGCGCTTGTATCACGTGAATGGGACTTTTTTAGGAAGTTACGACACCAATGCAACACAGGCGATTGATTTAACGCCCTTTCAATCGGGAAGCTACTTCCTGAAATCTGAAGACGGAGCAGTTACGGTGAAAATAAATGTAGTAAAATGAGAAGTGTATTCGCCTTGCTTTTTTGCCTACTATCCATTGGCGGACAAGCTCAATATTGGATTCAGAAGGCATCCTTTGCTGGGGTGGGACGTCACCGTGCCGTTGGATGTGCTACAGAAAACAAAGGGTACCTAGGTTTAGGACATGTGAATGGAACGGGAGTCAATTACTCATACCAAGATTGGTGGGAATATGATCCATCGTCGGATTCTTGGTCTCAACGCGCAAATTATCCGGTAGCCAATTATGGAGCGACAAGCTTTGTGGTTAACGGACATCCTTGTGTTGGAGGAGGTGCGGCCCTCGACGGTCAATTTTATCAATTCAATCCACTCGAAAACACATGGACAGCCATTGCGCCTTGTCCATTTTTTAATCCAGGGGATACACAAGGGTTCTCGGTAAATAACAAAGGATACGTATATGTCGCTCAGCAAATGGCAGCGTATGATCCAAGTTCAAATAGTTGGAGTTTGACAGCGAATCCACCCGTGACATTTGGTTCTTGGACATGTGCTTTCACGATTGAAGGAAGTGGCTATGTGAAAGCTGGAACGAAACTTTATGAATATAAACCAATTCACAATACTTGGACGCAACGCGCAGATTTCCCTGGAGCGAGTACCGGCGGAAGCAGTGGATTCTCCATCTTACAACGTGGATTTGTTACCTGTGGCTATGTTGGTGGATTAGCCACTGTCACAAGTCAAGTTTGGTCATTTTTTCCCGGAACCAATTCTTGGCAATTGGAACTTGAGTTCCCTGGAATTAGTAGACGTTTCCCTGTGGCCTTCGCCATTCATAATCGCGGCTATTTTGGAACAGGAACGAATGGAATCAACATGAATGATTTCTGGCAATACAATCCAACACTGAACACGTCGGGATTACCTGAAAACTCAGATGTCCAATGCCGGATTTTCCCAAATCCAACCAACGACTTTCTTCAAGTGGAACTTCCTTCCGAATACGAGTCTGGACTGATAGGGGAAGTGCGTAATTTGAATGGACAAGTCATTCAACAGGTAGAACTTCTTCCTGGAATCACACTTATAGACCTATCCCAAGTTTCTTCTGGAACCTATTTTTTGTCTATTCCATACGGAGATAAAGTGCTCAATAAAATGTTTAAAATCTGGTAATATGAAAACAAACATTTGCATTTTTATTTCCATCTTTTTTCCACTTTTAGTCCATGGACAATACAATACCTGGACAAAGAAAAGCGATTTTATTGCTGGAAAAAGAGAAAGAGCCGTAGCTTTTTCCATTGGTGATTATGGATATATTGCTACAGGAGTTGACACCTCAGAAACATTATTAAACGATTTATGGCAATATAATCCGCAGCTTGACACGTGGACTCAAAAAGCGAATTTGCCTGGTGTTGCCCGAAGAGATGCGATTGCTTTTTCTGTCAATGGGAAGGGATATGTTGGTACTGGAATGGACAACGCCAATGCTTTACTTGGAAACAAATTAAAAGACCTTTGGGAATATGATCCCAACACAAATGCCTGGACGCAAAAAGCCGATTTTCCTGGTTCTGGTGCCAATGGAATTTATTTTGCAACAGCTTTCACGGTCGATAACAAAGGATACGTCTGTGGAGGGAAGTGGGGTCCAAGTTTGTATTCCAATCAACTATGGGAATATAAACCAAGTAATGACGAATGGATTCAACGGGCAAATTTTCCGCCGGGTGTGCGTTACCAATTGAGCTCCTTTAGTATTGGAAACGAAGGCTATGTCGGACTAGGAGCTAGTCAAGACGTCTTTAAAAAAGATTTTTACCGCTATAATCCGGGATCAAATCAATGGACCCAAATAGCTGATTGTATCGCAAGTGAAAGAGGTAGTGCATGTACTTTTGTGTTGAACAACCATGGTTTCGTTTGTTTGGGAACAAACGGCGGACTCTTGGGAGATTTGATTGAATATAATCCAACATCAAACGAATGGGAGCTACGTTGCGCATATGGTGGAAGTGAACGAAAAAATGCGGTCGCATTTGTGGTGAATGGTCGCGCATTCGTAGGATTAGGCAAGGGGTATTCGGGTAAAAAGGCAAGTATTCAAGAATATGCTGCACCCAATTATGCACAGTTATCCTCACTTGAGAATGCCTGTGAAATTTACCCAAATCCATCCAATGGCCTGGTTCAATTGAAAACAACGATCGCTTTACAATCCATACAAGTGTATAATCAAACGGGGAATTTAGCGTTTGAACAACAGGTCCCTGCTGCCTTGAATCAGATAGATTTATCGCACTTAAATATGGGTGTATACCATGTTCTTTTGAAGACATTGAACGGAGAGACCATTCAAAAACAATTATTGATAGATTAGGCAATGCATAAATTAACATTACTCATACTGATCAGTCTCTCATTCGACTTTTTCGCTCAGGATTACTGGTTTGTACGCGATACGGTAAAAGGTTCGCCGAAGTCAGCTATGGCTGCTACTTCATTTCAAAACATTGGGCTAATCATCGGGGGCCTAGATGAATTTGGATTCAAACGCAAAATGTACTCCTATTCTCCCTTTCAAGATGATTGGGACGAAGAAGTTTCTTTGGGTGGGCCTTCCGGGGATGGATTAGAACGTGGTTCCTCATGCGCATTTACCCTTTATCATGAAAACATGCAGAAAGCATACGTGTGTCTTGGACAAACGCCAACAGTTCCGTATATGAAGGATTTGTGGGAGTTTAATCCACAGACCGAAACATGGTCCCAAAAAGCAAATTTTTCTGGGACACCAAGACGACAAGCGGTTTGCTTTACCGCGACAAATGTGGCTTACGTCGGTACCGGAGAGGATGCTTCTGGATTGAAAAAAGACTTTTATGCCTATGATCCCGAATCAAACTCGTGGACACAAGTGGCCGATTTTGCAGGTACCGCTAGACGCGATGCTGTTGCGTTTGAATTAAATGGATATGGATTCGTTGGAACTGGTGATGATGGCACGCTGAAAAATGACCTTTGGATGTACGATTTTCAATCTGACACATGGATTGACAAAGCCAGCTTTCCAGGAACACCTCGTGCGGGAGCTGTTGCTTGGGGCGCATTCCCAGTTGCGTATTTGGGTACAGGAGAGGACGACTCAGGGGCATTTAAAAATGATTTGTACGAGTACAACTATTTCTTAAACGCTTGGGTGCAACGTGCAAATATGCCGGCTCCTGGAAGAAAAAATGCTTTTGCTTTTTACATCGATGGGGTTTCCTATGTCGGTGCCGGATACAATGGAGTTTTCTTAGAGGATTTTTGGGCCTATTCAGGAACGGCAGGAATAAATCCGCTTGAAACGATAACCCTGCAGTTATTTCCCAATCCAGTACAACATTATTTACAGATTCAATCTAGCGAGATGATGCAACAGTTGCGCATTTTTTCGATGGATGGAAAACAACTTTTTGCCTCCTTAAACCAAGCAAATGAACTGAAATTAGATGTGTCTCAGTGGCCGGCTGGCACTTATCTCTTTCAAAGTGAAATCAAGGGCAAAAAACACGTGAAATCATTTGTTAAATGCGATTAATCTTGCCCTTCCTTTTATTGATTTCCCTTTTCTCCTGTTCGGATTCTGAGAAGTCGCCTAAATCACCGTCTCCTTCGCCTGTCGTTGAAAAAGTGTTGCCACGTAAAAAACAATCAGTCGTAAAGCCGACCATGCCTTCACCCGTATCCAAATATTCCGTAGCGACCTTTCTGCAGCCCGAGGGATGGGGATATTACATCAGCGAAAATGGCAAGCAAATCATCAACCAGCAGACTATTCCTGGAGTACCAGGAAATCAAGGATTTAAAACGTCCGAAGAGGCGCTGAAAGTCGCTGAATTGGTGCGCTCGAAAATGGAAAAGGGAACCTTTCCACCAACGATTTCAGAGGAAGAGCTTCAAAAACTAGGAATTTCTTGGAGGAATTGAGTGTCGAACTCGGCTATTTAGCTGAAATCAACTAACTTTGCCACCATGAAAAGATACCGAATTTCCGAGATTTTAGCAGAAAACTCTCCATTAAAAATTGGAGAGGAAATCAATGTAAAAGGGTGGGTACGCGCCTTCCGTAGTAACCGTTTTATCCAATTGAATGACGGTTCATGCATGGCTAATATTCAAGCTGTCGTTGATTTTGAACAATGGGATGAATCCATTTTAAAAAGAATCACAACTGCCTCTGCTCTTTCACTTACGGGAAAATTGGTGGAATCTCAAGGTGCTGGACAACAGGTTGAATTGCAAGTTGAACACATCGAAATTTTGGGAGATGCGCATCCAGATGAGGTGCAAAAAACCGTCATGCAACCAAAGCGCCATAGCTTGGACTTCCTACGTGAACAAGCACATTTGCGCTTTAGAACAAATACATTTGGTGCGGTGTTCCGTATTCGTCATTCCGTGGCGTTTGCGATTCACCAGTTTTTTAACGACCGTGGATTTTATTACCTACACACACCGATCATTACAGGTTCCGATGCAGAAGGTGCTGGCGAAATGTTCCGTGTGACAACCTTGGATGCAAAGAATCCACCGCTAAATGAGGATGGCTCCGTTGACTTTAAAGAGGATTTCTTTGGCAAGCCAGTGAACTTGACGGTTTCCGGACAATTAGAAGCGGAATTGGCTGCGACTGCTCTTGGACAAGTATATACCTTCGGACCAACGTTTAGAGCGGAAAATTCAAATACGTCTCGCCACCTTGCTGAGTTTTGGATGATCGAACCCGAAGTTGCTTTCAATAACTTGAAAGACAACATGGACTTGACCGAAGACTTCTTGAAATACATTTGCTCGTATATTTTGAACAATTGTTCCGAGGATGTGAAGTTTTTAAGTGAGCGCGACGCGCAAGAACAAGCACAAAAGCCACAGAACGAACGAAATGAGATGAGCTTGTTGGAACGATTAAAATTTGTCATTGACAATCCATTTAAACGTTTGACATACACAGAGGCCATTGACGTTTTGATGAATTCCAATCATTACAAAAAGAAAAAATTCAAATACCCAGTAGAATGGGGAATTGACTTGCAAAGCGAACACGAACGTTACTTGGTCGAAAAAGAATTCAACTGTCCAGTGATTTTAACAGACTATCCAGCGAAAATCAAGGCATTCTATATGCGTTTGAATGAGGATGGAAAAACAGTTGCTGCGATGGACGTTCTATTCCCTGGAATTGGCGAAATTGTTGGGGGATCTCAACGTGAAGAACGCTACGATGTATTGCTTCAAAAATGTGAAGAATTCCATATTCCTGCTGAAGAACTTTGGTGGTACATGGACACACGTAAATTCGGTACAGTTCCACATGCTGGATTCGGTCTTGGATTTGAACGCATGGTGATGTTTGTGACAGGTATGTCGAATATTCGTGATGTCATACCGTTCCCTCGTACACCGTTGAACGCTGAATTTTAATCCAAGCAATTTTTCCCGGCAATAAAACCGGTGGTCCAAGCGGCTTGGAAATTAAATCCACCCGTCACACCATCAATGTCGAGAATTTCTCCCGCGAAATGCAATCCTGGAACGCGTTTACTTTCCATGTTACGAATATCGATGTTGGTCATAGAAACGCCACCTGCGGTAACAAATTCTTCTTTAAAGGTCGTTTTACCTTTTACTTCGTAGCGATCGTTTAAGAGGATATTTACGAGTTTATTCGTATTCTTTTTTCCGAGTTCATGCCAACGTATTTCACTCGGAATTTCTGCTTTGCTCAACAGGAAATGCCACAGCCGGTTCGTAATGGGAAAAGGATTTAAGTTTTGTACTTTTTTAGCTCCGTGCAAGTGTGCAGTTGTGTCTATTTCTTCTCGCAACTCCGCCTCCTTTAGTTCATTTAACCAATTCACTAGGACATGAAAATGATAGCCCTTTTCCGCTAAAATCCGTGCTCCCCAAGCGGAAAGCAAAAGTACTGCTGGACCGCTCATTCCCCAGTGGGTAATGAGTAATGGCCCTTGTCCGAGCAGTTTCGTTCCTTCCACTCTGACACTCGCTTTTTCTACGACCGTTCCCATTAACTCACGCACGGGATTTTCGGGCATATTAAATGTAAACAACGATGGAAGTGGTTCAATGATGTCGTGTCCCAGTTGTTCCAACCAGTCAAAATTACTTCGCTTTGGTTGTCCGCCGGTAGTCACAATGACCCGTGTGGCATCAAATACCTTTTGATCGGCATGCAGCTTAAATCCGTTTTTTACCGCTTCGATTTTCTTTATCCCTTGGTTCATGAGGATGTGAATCCCTCGTTTTTTCGCTTCGTTGATAAAACAATCGATGATCGTTTGTGAATCATTGCTTTCCGGAAATAAACAGCCATCCGGATAGGTTTTCATGCGAATCCCTCGTTCTAAAAACCAGTCGATGGTCGATTGCGCATTGAATTGTTCAAACGCTTTTTTCAGGTAGTTTTCTCCTCTCGGATAATATCCAGCAAGTTGTTTATTGTCGAAACAAGCATGTGTTACATTGCAACGTCCACCACCAGAAATCTTCACTTTTGCGAGTAATTTAGATGACTTTTCAAGGATGCTTACCTGTGCCGACGGATGGTGCTTCTTCGCGCTTAAGGCCGCGAAAAATCCGGCAGCTCCTCCTCCAATAATGACAATGTGATGTTTGGACATATGAAGGGCAAAATTAGCCTAAAATATGGATTGAATGACCATTTTCCGTCCTTGAAAAGAAACGAGCTCACCTGCAGCTTTTCCGAGCATCTCTTTTCCTAATGGCGCTTGTGGATTTAAACAAAAAACAGCCTCGTTTTCTACTTGTAAAAGCCCATGTCCAATGGAGAAATAATACCACTGATTTTCACATTGAACCAAGGATCCTAAACTGATTTTTACGTGATTTTTGGATAGGTCAATGCGAGACAATAAGGTTAGTTGCTCTTCGATGATTTGTACCTGTTTCCCGAGTTTTTCCTGTTCCAGCTGAACCATTGCAACACCAACTTCGTGTTTGTCACCGGCAGAACTTTTGGCATCATTCGATTTCCCATCCGAAGCGTCCGTTTGAATGGCAGTTAAATCAGTGTGTTTTTGAAGAAGGTTTTGAGTTAACGCTTCGTGAACGGAGGATTTCAGCATGGGATTATTTTCCAAGTAAATAGCAAAATGACAATTCAAAAGCTCCCTGTGTTTTCGCTAAATCGGAGAGTCCAGAAATGGTGAAATCATAGGATAAATTGAATTGGTACTGATTTAGTTGTACCCCGACTTTTCCAATCATCGCATCTTTCCATCTATTATATAATCCAAACGACAAGAAGTTGTTACTAGCTGATTTTCCAGAAAGACTTCCTTTCAGGTAATAGCGATAAGAGGCTCCGTAAACCAATTCATGCGAGGTTTTTTGTTGCTGATAAAATACCAATGGAATCAAAGCTGTTTTGGTATTTTTCATGGAGATTTCTGCTGATCCAAAAATAGAATAACGCATCCAAAGTCGTTCACTATCATTGCTTAGAAAGGAATACATCGGTCGATTCACATGAAAAAATCCGAGTCCTACGGTAGCACTATGAACCACCCATGATTGACTCCCAGCATTGTTTTTTCGATAGCGGTATAACGCACCGGCACCCGCGTCTTTAAAGGAAAATTGGGCGGAGGGCATGGGTTCGCCGTTCAAAATACTTGGATCATACGCCAATCCATTGTATTGATTTCCCCAGCGACCGTTATTTCCGTCGATGCTACGTTGTCCGAATCCAGCGTAAATACCGAGTCCTAAGGTGGAATTTCGTCCCAAACTTAAGTGGTACGCGCCACTCAAGGAAACTTGCGAAGTGCGAATCGATAAATCGCCTGTTTGGTCATTGTACACCTGTAATCCAAGTGCAAAAAAGCCGTCATTTCGACGCTTGTTTTTTTGAAGTCGCGCATCGAATCCAGCTGCCATCGTCTGAAAAGGACTGGCCAAACTTTTCCATTGGTTCCGGTAATTAATTCCTGCGCGAATTTGTGCTTCACTTCCCGTTAAAGCTGGATTGACAAGCAGTGGAATTTGATCGACTTGTGAAAAGTGTAAATCTTGTGCCCATAACCCAATTTGAGTGAATGAAAGGCAAAAATAGATGAGTGCTTTCTTCATGACTTATTTCAAAAGGGTTAGGTTTCCAGAACGGATGACAAAATCACCACTTTGGAGTTTGATGGTTAACTTATAAGCAAATACACCGGCATTCATTTCTTTTCCTTTGTATTTTCCGTCCCAACAAGCGTTTTGATCCTTGGTTTGAAAGACGCATTGTCCCCATCGATCGTAGATCGAGTAATCCAATTCCGCAATGCAGTTTCCATACACACAGGCTTGCTTATTTTCGTTGTTTAAACTCCCTGGCGAAAAGATGGTGGGCACGTAAATGTCTCCACATACTTCGGTAACGTAAATCATCACCTCGGCTTGACCAGTACAACCATTGGGAGCAGTCCCCGTGACGGTGTACAGTGTTGTGGCAGTTGGAGCTGCGCTTGTGCTGGCACAAGTTGCGCAACTCAAATCGTCTGGTGGACTCCATTGGTAACTTGAAGCACCAAATGCATTGATGACGACACTTTGTCCTGCTAAAATGGAGGTGGAAATCGGAGTTGCGGTCACGTTTATCGCACCCGTTCCTGGAATCAAGTAGGATTCTGAGGTCGCGCAATCATGGGCGTCGCTCACGGATAAAGTTGGTGTGCTTCCTGGACCTAAATTGTTAAGACTTGTACCGGTTTGTCCAGATGGATTCCACGTATACGTATAAGGTCCAGTTCCGCCAGTAACGACAACAGAAACAGATCCATTATCCGTTGTGCAAGAGGAGGGAATAATGGTTTCTGTTAGGATAATTTGTGTTGGTTCTGTAATGGTAACACTGGTCGTTCCAACGCAACCGGTATTATCTGTCACCTGAACCGCATAGGTTCCAGCACTCAAATTACTCGCCGTCGCATTCGTTCCTCCACTTGGTGTCCATGCATACGTGTATGGGCCTGTTCCGCCCGAAACTTGGGCCATAGCAGCGCCGTTTGTTCCACCAAAACAAGAAATATTTGAAACCACACAGGTCACTGTTGGCCCATTCGAATTACTCACTGTTGCTGTGCCATTGCTCGTACAACCATTCCCATCTGTGACGACCACTGAATAAATCCCAGCGGCTAAATTTGAAATGGTGGATGTAGTGGCATTTCCTGGGGTCCATGCATAGCCGTATGGACTCGTTCCACCACTCGCCACGGCAGTTACAGAACCGTTCGAGGTCCCACACAAGGTACTGACAGAACTGGTGCTTACGGCCAATGCAGCTGCTGGTTGAGTAATGTTCACGGTTAAACTTCCCGGACAATTGTTGACGTCAAGGACCGAAACAGAGTAGGTGCCAGCTACTAGGTTGTTTACACTTGCCCCATTTCCAACTGCTGGTGTCCAGGTATAAGTATATGGTCCAATTCCACCGCTCGCAGAGACAGTGACCGAACCATTGTTTCCTCCGAAGCAAGAAACATTGGTTACGTTACTACTGGTGACCGTTAAGGAAGTACATGGACTTGTTGTACACGGAACCAAATTCGCCCCCGTAAACTGATAGACCGTTCCGGCATTGTCTGTCACTTGGAATTGTGTGGATCCTGCTGGTGGAGTAACCGTTGTTCCTGTGGCGAAATTCACGTAAGCAGCTGGTGAACTACACGAAGTAACAGGGGTGAATCCATTCAGGCATTGTCCAAAAAACCAGGTATAGCCACAATTTTGACATTCCGTTTGATTCGTAATCGGTGTATTTGTTGCCGGTACATAATTTTGCCACGTGTAAGGACCAACACCACCGGACACTGTGAATTGTCCATTTGTCTCCACACATACTTGTAATCCAGCACAAGGACTCACCGTTATTTGGATAGAGTCCGCTCCGCAGGGTAGTGTATACACAATCGTTTGAACACCCGCGCCAGCTGTAGTCGGATTAAAAACACCATTCGCATTTACTCCGGGTCCAGACCATGTTCCTCCTGAGGTTCCAGCCGTTAGGGTGATTGGAGCATCTGTGACACACACCGAAGTCGGTTGACAAATCGTTGCATCACAGCAAGTGGTGGAAATCGGTTGACAAGCGCCAACGGCAATAGATCGAACTGCTCCGCTTCGCGTACTTGAGGTGGAGGTACCTGTTCCACCTACGGCGATAACTTCCCCATTTGTATTTATTTCAACGTCATAAACAGCAAAGGTGGTTGGATAAAAAGCTTGTTGAATTAAAAGTTGATCGTATTTCACCACACCAGTAGTTGACCCGACATAGATATTCCCACATTGATCAATGGCAATTCCAGAATTCCCAACAGTGTAACCCCCGAGGAACACACTGTTGTATTGTCCACCAGGAATCGTATTATCTTGTATGAAAGCACAATTTTGTAAAGAACGTTTTTCGATTTTATTTCCGCGATTAATGAACAAATGGTATTGATCCGCAGCAAGTGCACAGATCCCAGAGTTATCGTAGCGGTAATTTTCCAATTTATATCCCCAACCTGCGCCATGATTCATTTTGAAAAAACTCGATGTTCCATTCGGACAGAGCGTGAAGTTGTCGTTTACATAGCCCAGCGTATCTTGCGTCATGAAGTAATACTTCCCATTTTTTGCGGAAGTGATGGACCGAACTTCCTCCACATTTGGCGGAATACTCGTTGTTGGACCATTGGAAATAAACTGTTGATTCGTAATGTTTAGGGTGGAGGTATTCACGTTGTAAATGACAGCATCCAATTGCAACAAAGCACCTCCTGTTCCTCCAATCACCAAACTTGTTTCATCACAATTAAAGGCGATGGTCCAAAATTCAGCGCTGGAAAGGATTCCACCTGGACTTGCATTATTCAATAGCAACGTTCCGCTGGGACTGATCTTCTGAATTTGTGCCACTGAACCGGCTGTGACGTAAGAATTACCGACATTATCCACGGCAAAAGTTCCTAGCCAAACATTGGAGGTGTCATACGGTGTGTTGTAGGTCCATTGCAAGGTTCCGGCCGCATTGTATTTTAAGATTTGCATGGGCATAATTCCTCCGAGAGCATACACGTTTCCAGCGCCGTCGCGGTCACATTCCCAAACCACATCCCAATTTGTGGCAAAAACCGGTGTTTGAATCCAAGGGTCGATGAATAAATCCGCATTTTTTTGATAAGACGCTACATCAAATTTAATGGTGCGTTGGTTTACGCGGAAGGAGCTATTTAACTCAGATTCTTTCGTGCCTTGGAATGAAAAGGGCGCATGGTCGATGATGTCTCCGAAGGACGTTGGAATGTGAATTTCTCCTTGTATTAATTGCACATTTCGATCGTATTCCATTTCGATATCTGCTGGATTTCCACCGGGATGAACAATGAAGACATATTTCAATCCAATTTCTGGATGAACGGTAAATTTGAGGTCAATCAATGGATAAATGTTCTCATAAATGAGTTCTTCATAAGCCTTGGCATGTGAAATCCCTTCGTAACTTCCATCCACTCGTTGAACTGAATAATTGTGGTCATCGGCAGTGGGTTTCAATCCGTATAGTTTCACTTTTCCATTTGCATGGACATAGCTCATCGCTACTTCATCGCTTTTAAACTTGAATTTTCCGACAATTCGCTCTTGTTCTTTGTACTGCTGTGGAACCTGTGCCAAAGAAGCCCTCAACGCATCGCGTTCTGCTTTTGGGACTTTAACGGCTTCTAAAAATGAATAGTTTATCCCGGTTTTCCCAAAGAAAATGCGGGTGGAACCGAAGTCAACGCCGTAGAGGATTTTTCCAGTTTCATTCGTTGAAAATTCATCAAATTGTCCTTTGTTTTCAATGAAAACGCGGGCTTTTTGAAATTCACGTGTCCAACCTGTATCGGATGGCGTTTGTCCAAAAACAGCATGAAATGCAAAGACACTCCAAATGAATAGTAGGCCTCTCTTCATAGGTTTCAGTTTAACTTGGTTTAAACAAATGTAACGAAATTGAAGGTTGCGAAAAAGTGCTTGAAAGTTATCCATAGAATTACCATCCTTCGGTCTTCTCAATTAGCCTTGTGCCTTTGCGTCATTTATCGTAAATTCGCGACTCAAAAGTTCCAAAAAGATGCACACGAAATATCCAGAGTACAAAGGATTAAATCTGCCCAATGTGGCTCAATCGGTTTTAGAAAAATGGCAAAACCAATCCATTTTCGAAAAATCAATTTCCACAAGAGAGGGGAATGATTCCTATGTCTTTTTCGAAGGACCTCCTTCGGCGAATGGATTGCCAGGTATTCACCACGTGATGGGACGTGCCATCAAGGATATTTTCTGTAGGTATCAAACCTTGAAAGGAAAACAGGTGAAACGAAAAGCGGGTTGGGATACCCACGGATTACCAGTTGAACTTGGTGTAGAGAAAGAATTGGGCATTACCAAAGAAGACATTGGAACAAAAATCAGCATCGACGAATACAACGATGCTTGTCGCAAAGCGGTGATGCGCTACACCGATATTTGGAATGACTTAACCGTGAAAATGGGCTATTGGGTGGACATGGAAAATCCATACATCACCTATGAACCGAAATACATGGAGTCCGTTTGGTGGTTGTTGTCCCAATTGTATCAAAAGAACTTAATTTACAAAGGATACACCATTCAACCCTATTCACCGAAAGCGGGAACTGGACTTTCTTCTCACGAATTGAATCAACCAGGATGCTACAAAGATGTCAAAGACACAACCGTTGTTGCGATGTTCAAAGCAAACAATCCTGCAACGATTGCATCTACTTTTCAGGTGAGTGATGAGGTGAGTGCGCACACAAAAGATATTCATTTTCTAGCTTGGACTACGACACCTTGGACGCTTCCTTCAAACACTGCGCTTACAGTTGGACCAGCGATTGATTACGCATTAGTCTCAACTTTTAATCAATATACTTACGAACCAATCACCGTAGTTCTTGCCAAGAATTTAATTGGTTACCAGTTCAGTAAAGGATTTGAAGCGAAAGAATCTATCGCGGAATTATCAAGTTACGAAGCGGGTTCAAAAGTGATTCCATATGTCGTCTTAGGATCCGTTCAAGGAAAAGACTTACTTGGGTTTTCATATGAGCAATTATTACCATACGCCCTTCCTGCGGAAAACCCAGAAAAAGCATTTGTGGTGATTCCAGGCGACTTTGTGACAACGGAAGATGGTACGGGGATCGTTCATACTGCACCAACCTTTGGTGCGGATGATGCGAAAGTAGCTGCTGATGCCGGAGTGCCAGCAATGTTGGTTCACGATGACCGAGGAAACTTAGTGCCATTAGTCGATTTGCAGGGACGTTTTCGTCCAGAAATGGGAGAATTCGCTGGGATGTACGTGAAAAACGAATATTATAACGAAGGTGAAGAGCCGGAACGTTCTGCGGATGTCCAAATTGCCATCAAATTAAAAGAAGAAAACAAGGCCTTCAAAGTCGAAAAATACGAGCATAACTATCCACATTGTTGGAGAACCGATAAACCAGTATTGTATTATCCATTGGATTCATGGTTTATTCGTGTGACAGACAAAAAAGACCGCATGGTAGCATTGAATCAAACGATTCAATGGAAACCAGAGTCCACCGGAACTGGTCGCTTCGGGAAATGGTTGGAAAATGCCAATGACTGGAACCTTTCTCGCTCGCGTTACTGGGGAATTCCAATTCCGATTTGGTCTACCGAGGAAGGTGACGAACGCATTTGCATCGAGTCGGTGGAGCAGTTGAAAGCGGAATGTGAGAAAGCAGTTTCCGCAGGTATCATGGAGACAAATCCACTTGCTGACTTTGAAAGTGGAAATATGTCCGCAGAAAACTATGCACAAATCGATTTACACAAGCACCGTGTGGATGCGATTACCTTGGTTTCACCTTCTGGTAAAGCGATGAAACGCGAAGCAGACCTGATTGACGTTTGGTTTGATTCAGGATCCATGCCGTATGCACAATGGCATTATCCATTTGAAAACAAAGAACTCATCGAAAATCGAACGGGATATCCAGCAGATTTTATTGCGGAAGGAGTCGACCAAACACGTGGTTGGTTTTATACGTTACACGCTATTTCAACCATGGTATTTGATTCTGTTGCCTATAAAAATGTCGTGTCAAATGGATTGGTGTTGGACAAAAACGGACAAAAAATGTCCAAGCGTCTTGGAAACGGAATTGACCCATTTAGCACGCTAGAGAAATATGGCCCTGATGCCACCCGTTGGTATATGATCACCAATGCGCAACCTTGGGATAATTTGAAATTTGATTTGGATGGAATTACCGAAGTACAACGAAAATTCTTCGGCACGCTTTACAATACGTATTCCTTCTTTGCCCTGTACGCCAATGTAGATGAATTCGATTATTCAGAAGCAGAAATTGCGTTGAATGAGCGTCCAGAAATTGACCGTTGGGTACTTTCTAAACTTCATTCTCTTGTAGCAGAAGTGGATCAGGCGTACAATGAATACGAGCCAACGAAAGCAGGACGAGCCATTCAAGATTTCGTTACGGAACAATTATCCAATTGGTATGTGCGCTTATGCCGTCGCCGTTTTTGGAAAAATGACGATCCGAAGGATAAACTTGCCGCATATCAAACCCTTTATACATGTTTGGAAACAGTGGCTATTTTGGCATCCCCAATTGCGCCGTTCTTCACGGACCAATTGTTTTTAGATTTAACCGCTGTTTCGGGTAAACATGGATTGGAATCTGTGCATTTGGCGAACTTCCCGAAAGCAGATGAAGCGTATATTGATAAACGCTTGGAAAGTCAAATGGAACTGGCTCAAAAATCGTGTTCTTTGGTCCTTGGATTGAGAAAGAAACACATGATTCGTGTGCGACAACCGCTACAAAAAATCATGATTCCAGTCTTGAATCAAGACATTGCAGATCAGCTTACGCACGTGAAGGAATTGATCCTTTCCGAAGTGAATGTAAAAGAGTTGGATTTATTAACCGATGGAGCAGGAATATTGGTGAAAAGCATAAAGCCGAATTTTAAAACTATTGGACCGAAATACGGAAAACAAATGAAGTCCATTGCTAGTTTGGTGGCTGGATTGTCGCAAGAAGACATTGCGTCCGTTGAACAACAAGGAGGTTGGTCCGGCGAAGTGGATGGAACGCACATTGAATTGGATATGGCAGATTTTGAAATCAATGCCCAAGATATTCCAGGATGGTTGGTGGCAAGCGAAGGTGGAATCACGGTTGCATTGGACATCACCATCACCGAAGAATTAAAAGCGGAAGGAATCGCCCGCGAATTGGTAAACCGAATTCAAAATATGCGAAAAGACGCAGGCTTGGAGGTGACAGATCGCATTGCGGTTACGATAGATACAACGGATGCCATTCAAGTAGCATGTAAACAGTTTGAAACGTATATTTGCAATGAAGTACTCGCAACGGAATTAATCTTTCACGAATTGAAAGAAGGACAAAAAGAAGACATCGAATCAGAAGGAGACACCATGATTCAACTAATTAAAACGAATTAAGCTATGAATTGGATATTTGACGGAAAAGATGTCGCTACAGCAGGCGGAGCGGCAATCACTTGGCACGATCATCGCTTTTTTGATATCACGCACAACGGGGTCGTTTTTCATGGTGAAATAATGGTTGATGATTCTGAAAACCGCGCCTTAACGATAAAAATCAATCACCGCGTTTTTCAAGTGAAACGAAAAGGTGAATTAGATGAAATCATTGCTTCATTAGGCTTTGATAAGCCGAAAATTCGCAAATTAAAAGAACTGGCAGCACCGATGCCTGGACGTGTGACCAACATTCATGTCGCAGTAGGTCAAGCCATTGAACCGGGAGATCAAATTTTATCGCTGGAAGCCATGAAAATGGAGAATGTATTGAAGGCCGAAGGAGTGGGTGTGGTGAGTCAAATCAATGTTGCTCAAGGAGATGTAGTAGAAAAAGGAGCCGTGTTGGTTTCTTTTGATTGAGCTATTTGATCCAAATTTCGATGGACTTATTGTCCTTCAGTTCAATTTTCGCTTCGTCAAAACTAGGTGCTGAAAACATGCCTCGTGCATTTCTTGAAAATCCATACGCTTCTGTTGGTGCGCCAACAAGGTTTTTATCTAAGATACCATTGTTGTTCTCATCATGATAAACTGCTACGGCATAGTCATCTTTTTCCAAATTCTGGAACGTATATTTTGTTTTTGATTTCGTTGTTTCGATAAACACACCTTTAAATTGTTTTCCTTTTATGGGAAAAGAATCTTGCTTTCTAAAAAGACCAAAAGAAATTTTCCCTTTGGCGTTTTGGATATTTGTCACGGTAACTGTTAAGTCAAATCGCGCATCTTCCGACCGATGTTCCGAAGTGAAAGAGAGGATGCCGAAAGTAAGAAATAGGTAAATAATTTTCATAAAATCTTAACAAGGATAACAATTAATTGTTTCGATTCAAGGAAATAAAATGCCATTTTCCCCATAATCCTACCTAAATTTGTGTCATGAGTAAATATGTTTTAGTTACTGGAGGAGCAGGGTACATTGGTTCTCATACCGTACTGGCCTTAACGGCAAAAGGATACACACCCGTCATTGTAGATGACTTTCGAAATGCGAATGAAGTCGTACTGAACGGACTTTCAACTATTTTAGGTTTCGAACCCATTCTTCATCGAGTGGATATATGTGATCCAAGTGCCATGAGAGCGATTTTTCAATCCTATGTTTTTCATGGTGTGATTCACTTTGCCGCCTATAAAGCAGTGGGAGAATCCGTGCAAAAACCCCTCATGTATTACCAAAACAATTTAGCTGGATTGGTGAATATCCTTTCATTAATGGAAGAGTTCAAGGTCTTGAACTTTGTGTTTTCATCTTCATGTACGGTGTACGGAGAGCCAAAAGAAACAAAAGAAGTGCACGAAGAAACGCCAAAAAGTTTACCTGAATCTCCTTATGGATATACAAAGTGGATTGGGGAGCAGATCATCTCTGATTTCTTCAAATCTGCACCAGAATTTCACTTGATGAACTTGCGCTATTTCAATCCGGTTGGTGCACATCCAAGTGCGAAAATTGGTGAATTCCCGATTGGAAAACCGAACAATTTATTGCCATTTGTCACTCAAACTGCCATTGGAAAACAAGACTGTTTGACGGTCTTCGGAGACGACTATCCAACGCGAGATGGTTCTTGTGTGCGAGATTATATTCATGTCATGGACCTTGCAGAAGCTCATGTACAAGCTATTCAATTCTTGGAAAAACAAGAAAATGGATGCTTGGAAGCGGTCAACATTGGTACTGGGACAGGAACAACGGTGTTAGAAGTCATTCGCGTTTTTGAAAAAATCACCAATCAAAAATTGAACTACCGAATCGGTCCAAGAAGGGAAGGGGATGTGATCGAGATTTACGCCAATGCAGTAAAATCGAACACACTTTTATCTTGGAAAGCTACGCGTACCATCGAAGACGCTGTGCGCGATGCATGGAATTGGGAATTGGCCTTAAATCAGCAAGCATAAGATGTCCTTTTTAATTGATACACACGCACATTTGTATGCGGAAGAATTCGCAGAAGATTTAGCTGAGATGATGCAACGTGGTGAAAATGCCGGACTGCGCGCTGTATTGTTACCCAATATCGACGTGAGTTCCATCGAACCCATGGAAAAAATTGCTGCGGCTTATCCGCAGTGCATTCAAATGATGGGACTACATCCAACTTATGTGAAAGAAAACTGGGAAGAAGAATTGTCTCACATCGAGAAAAAGTTGTTTGCTAATCCAAATCAATATTGTGCCGTTGGGGAAATTGGCATGGATTTGTACTGGGATAAAACCTTTATCGAAGAACAAAAAATCGTTTTTCGTAGACAACTTCAATGGGCGAAAGCGTTAAAGCTTCCCATTGCGATTCATGTGCGTAAGGCTTTTGATGAATTGTTTCACATTATGGACGAAGAATGGACGCCGGACTTAAAAGGTGTTTTTCATTGTTACACGGGAAGTATTGAACAAGTCAAGAAAATATTGACATACGAACAATTCTATTTCGGAATCGGCGGTGTGTTAACGTATAAAAATGCCGGTTTACAAGAAGTTCTTCCACACATTCCATTGAATCGACTTGTCCTTGAAACAGATGCTCCCTATTTGAGCCCTGTTCCTTACCGAGGTAAACGCAATGAGTCTAGTTATGTCGCTGAGGTTGCAGGAAAAATAGTAGACATCTTGGGGATTTCCATGGATGAGGTAAAGGAAACAACGAGTTCAAATGCCATCGAATTATTTCAATTGCAAAAATTCCTAAATTTATCCCATGACTAACATTCTCCTTATTTACACCGGTGGTACCATTGGGATGATTAAAAATCCATTGACAGGAGAATTAGAAAGTTTTAATTTCAAGCATATACACGATCATGTTCCCGAACTGGGACGCTTGAATGTTCACATTGAAAGCATTAGTTTCGAAGAACCCATTGATTCCTCCGAAATGAACTTGGGCCATTGGAAAAACATGGCTGAATTGGTGCGGGATCACTACGATAAATATGATGGATTCGTGATTTTACATGGATCAGATACCATGGCATTTTCCGCATCTGCGTTAAGTTTCATGTTACAAGGATTGAAGAAACCAGTGGTTTTCACAGGCTCGCAATTACCCATTGGCACCATACGAACGGATGGAAAAGAAAACTTGATTACAGCCATTGAAATTGCCGGTATGCAGGATGAGGATGGACATCCGATTCTACAGGAAGTGGCTGTGTACTTTGAATATTCCTTGTACCGCGGAAATCGCAGTAGTAAAATATCTGCCAATCAATTTGAGGCCTTCCAATCACCGAATTATCCAGAATTGGCAAAAGCTGGTGTTCAGATCGAATGGCAAAAAGATCGTTTATACCGAAGTTCTCTTGGAAAACTAGAAGTTTTCACTGAATTCAGCAATGAACTTGCCTTGATTCGTTTGTTCCCGGGCATCAATTTCGATGTGTATGAAACGATTTTTACTAATTCTCAGGTTAAAGCGATCGTGTTAGAGACTTATGGATCTGGAAATGCCCCGTCAGATGCCAAGTTTCAAGCGTTAATCACCCATTTCATTCAACGAGGTGGTGTGGTGTTAAACATTACGCAATGTGGATCCGGTGCAGTTCAACAAGGAGCATATCAAACCAGTTCTTTCTTTGAAAAAGTGGGCGTGGTTAGTGGCAGAAACCTGACTTCTGAAGCAGCTATCACAAAATTAATGTATCTACTCGGTCAAACATCGACCGCAACCTTAACGCAAAAATTACAGGAATCCCTAGTCGGTGAGATGGACTAAAGTTTTTTCACTTCGATCAATTCGCTCTCTTCCACTTTCACGATTCTACCGGGATATTTTTCCACCATGTTCATGTCGTGCGTAGCCATTAAAATAGCCGTGTTTTCTTCTTTCGCAACCGCGATTAAAAGTTGCATGATTTCTTCAGATGTTTCTGGATCTAAATTACCTGTTGGTTCATCTGCCAATATCAGTGAAGGTTGATTCAACAAGGCGCGTGCAATGGAAACGCGTTGTTGTTCCCCTCCGGATAAGGTATGCGGAAAATTATTTGCTTTTTGTTCAATGCCTACTAATTGGAGACAACTCAATGCTCGTTTTTGAATCAAGTCTTTGTCCTTCCATCCCGTAGCACCCAATACGAATTTTAAATTTTCAATGACGGAGCGATCCGGCAATAATTGAAAGTCTTGAAACACAATGCCGATTTTTCTTCGAAGAAAAGGAATTTCCTTTTTGGAAATGCGCTTAAGGTTGTATCCAGACACATGTCCTTCTCCCTCGGTTAGCGGCAATTCACCGTACAGCGTTTTTAATAAACTACTCTTCCCACTTCCAGTTTTACCGATGAGGTAGGCAAATTCAGTTTCTTCTAAATCAAACCAAACATTCTTCAAAATCAACTTATCCTGTTGATAGATTTGGGCATTTGCAAGGGTAATTACTTTTGACACGGCATATACTTTGGAACAAAAGTGCTCATTTTGCTGTAACCATTTAAATCCTACTCCGATAATATCTTAACACTTTCAGGTTTAAAACTTTTAAAGACCCTTTCTTTCCCGCACGTCCCCAATTGTAATTTTACATTCTATGAATCGTAACTTGCGCCATCTCGTCTTTGCATTCTTGCTCCCAATCCAATTTTGGGCTCAGGAATCGGCAAAATATGCCGGTGAAAATGCCAACTATTACCGAGCAGAAGAATTGTTTGAAAAAGCCCAATACAGTGCGGCAAAACAAGAATTCCGTAGCTTTATTAATGGGAGTATTTCTGCCAATAAAAATCAAAATGACCCGCTTTTAGTCAAAGCGTATTATTACGAGGGAATCTCTGCGTTGGAATTGTATAACAATGATGCTATTCCATTGTTAGATGCCTTCAACAAGGCATATCCAGACAATCTCTACAAGAATAAAATTGCCATTAAAGTTGGAAATTATCATTTTCAAAACGAAGATTATGAGTCCGCTCAATTGGCCTACGCGAAAGTGCCTATCCGCGAAGTAGAACCCGAAGAAAAAGAAGAGGTCCTTTTCAAACTGGGTTATTCTGCTTTTCAAATTGGCGACATGGAGACGTCCTATGATGCATTTAGAGACGTGAAAGATGGAAGTACACAATATGCCAAACCAAGCTTGTACTTTTATTCACACATTTCCTATACAAGAAATGCCTTGCAAGTGGCATTGGAAGGATTCCAAAAATTGCGCACAGACTCTACCTTCTGTGGGGTTGTACCTTATTACATCGCTCAAATTTTACACAAACAAGGGAAATACCAAGAGGTGATTGATTTTGCTCCAACGGTATTAAGTTGTTCCATTGTCAATAATGAATCAGACATTCAACACATTATTGGTGATGCCTATTATCAATTGGGAAAATATGCGGAAGCCATTAGCTACTTGGAGAAATTCCATTCAAAATCAAAAGGAACACGCGATGATTTCTATGAGCTTGGATTTGCATATTACAAGTCGAATCAATTCGAAAAAGCAATTAAGAATTTTGATAAAGTCACTCGTGTAGACGATAGTCTTGGACACATCGCGATGTATCAAATTGGGGATTGCTATTTAAAAGCAGATAAATTATTGCCCGCGAGAAGCGCCTTCGAACGTGCCTCAGATATGACCAGTCTTCCGAACATTCAGGAAGATGCACTCTATCAATTTGCTGTCATTTCTTTTAAAGTGGACATCAATCCGTACGATGAGTCTGTTCGTGCCTTTGAAAATTACTTAAGCCGTTATCCAAATACCAAACGAAAATCTGATGTTTTCCAATACTTGGTGAACGTTTACACAAATACCAGTAACTATTCCAAGGCCTTAGAAAGTTTGGATAAGTTACCATCTATGGATGCAAAATTGAAACGTGTGTATCAAACAGTCGCCTTTAATTATGGAGTTGAATTGTTCCAAAAGAACAATTTTACCGAAGCGATGTCAGCGTTTAAATCCGTTGAGAAATATCCAATGGACCCGCAAATGGTCGCATTAGCGAGGTATTGGGTGGCGGACATTCACTTCCGTCAAAAAGAATTGAAAGAAGCCATTTCCATGTACCGTGAATTTATTTCTTCACCAGCTTCGAATTCCTTACCAGAGAAAATTGATGCGTATTACAATATCGGATACGCTTATTTGGATCAAGAAGCATACGATCAATCCATTGAATCCTTTAGAACATACTTACAATTTGCTCCGAAAGACAAAAACAAAGTATTGGATGCTACCTTCCGCGTAGCAGATTGCTATTACTTAACACGCCAAAATTTATTGGCTGTTGAATTTTACAAAGATGCATTAGCGTTGAATTCTGGCTTGAACGACAAAGCCATGTATTACCTCGCAAAAGCTTACGGATTTAATGGTCAACCGAAAGAAAAAATCAACACGTTGAACGACCTACTTACGAATTACAAAAAGTCTAAATACCGCATGACAGCTTCTTACGAGTTGGGACGAACGTATATGACGGAACGTGAATTCGACCAAGCATTGAGCACCTTTGATAATTTCTTAAAAGAATACCCGAATTCAAGCTTCGTTTTAGATGTTCGTTTGGATATGGCGGATGCCTACTATAAAAAATGGGACTATGTGAAAGCAGAATCTGCCTATAAAAGCATCTTGGCCGAATTTGAACAGCAACGTGAGGTATGCGAGAAAGTCGTGAAGTCCCTTATGGATGTGTACAACGCACAAAAGAATCCGGAATTGGCTTCAAGCATCGCAGACCAGTATCCATGTGCCAATGTGTCCAAAGAGGAAAAAGAAAACATGTTCTACTCTCCAGCTTGGAACAGCTATTTGGATAGTAATTATGCCGAAGCTGCGCCAAAATTTGAAGTCTACTTGAGTAAATTCCCAACTGGAAGATTTGTGGATGAAACGTATTTTTATCTAGGGAATAGTTATTTGAAAATCAAGGACACGACAAATGCCATGGGGTATTTTGCCAAGTTCTTAGAGACACCTACCACCGCTTATTCTGAGTATGCTGCGGCGAAATTAGCGGCGCATTTTTACAGCAAAAAAGACTATGCAAAAGCGAATGGATATTATAAAAAGTTGGATGAGTTGGCGTCGAAACCAACGACTACTTTCCAAGCAAAACTTGGTCAAATGCGTTGTTCCTTCTTAACGGAAGATTTTGCAAGTGCCATTACAAATGCAAAATTTGTCCTTGAAAACGCAGCGATTACGCCACAAATTAAAGTAGAGGCTGAATATTCCATTGGATTATCGAACTACAACTTAAAAGAATACAACAGCGCGAAGCCGTCTTTGGAATGGTTGGTTAGAAATACCACCACTGCAATGGGATCTGAAGCGAAGTATTTGTTGGCGGATATTTATTTTAAAAACAAAGAACTAGCCTTGGCCGAAACAGAAATCAAAGCGCTGGTTAAGATGAAACCTAGTTACAACTATTGGGTAGCGAAAGGACTCATGTTGCAAACGAGAATTCACATGTTGAACGATGACTTGTTCCAAGCAGAACAAACCTTAAAATCAGTCATTGACTTCTATCCGGATTCGAATGATGGCATTCAGTCGGAAGCAACAGATTTGTGGGATGAATTGATGCAGTTGAAGAATCCACCTGCGACGGAAGAAAAGGAACCTGAAATGAAAATTGAAATCAATGAAAATTAAGCGCATGAAATTCGTATTCACCATATTAACACTTGTTTTCGCTTCTCAACTTCTCGCTCAGCGAGATGATATTGAATTCGAAATGCGTGCTCAACGAACCGTTGAACCAGCTTTTAGAATTTTGGCTCACCCGAAAATTATCGATACAGTGAAGGCTGCGCAAGTAAAAGCGTATCCCTTGTTGTTTTTTCAAGTGCCAACAAAAATCTCTTTAGATACCATCGAGGCGGCAAGTGTTGAAACAACCGAGAAATTGAAACAATTGTATCCATTCTATGCAAAAGTGGGGGTCGGTTCAACCATTATGCCAATGGGGGAATTGTATTTTAACTCTACGCGTTCCAGAGCATATCAATACGGGGCGAGCGTCAAACACCTGAGCTCTTTTGGCGACATCAAGGACCGAAATAAAGTGGTGTATGCACCCGCTCAATATGACCGCACAAGCGCAAATGTTTTCGGGAAAATAAATGAACGCAACTACAATTTGTCGGGTGATTTTAATTACCAAAATAATGGATTTCATTATTACGGAATTCAGAATGATAGCATTTCTAAAGATTCCATCGCTCAACGTTTTCAATTGTACAATGGATCAGCGGAATACGTAGCAAATAGGGGAGATAGTGCCCGTCTAAACTTAAAAATTAAAACAGATTACACCAATTTTCAATCCCGAAAACCGTCTGATGTTCTTGCGGATTGGCGTGCTGTTGAAAATCATTTTAATCTAAAATCTCGCCTGTGGTACAATAACCGAAACGAGCGTTTTTATGGAGACATTGGTGTCCGATACAATGGATACAAATACGGCATTTTAGATTCGGTGATGTCAACCGGCGATACAGGAATTGCGAACCAAAATACAATCATTGATTTTAAACCGGGCGTTTGGACCCAAATGCTAGACAATCGCTTGAAAATTGAAATTGGTGTGGGAATAACAGCGGATTTACACACGGATAAAAATGTGGTTTACTTGTATCCGCATGCGGAATTTAAATACTCCATGTTCCACGACATTTTTATCCCTTATTTGGGCATTCGTGGTGGATTGAAACAAAATACCTTCCAAAGTTTATCGGCTCAAAATCCATTTATTCGTACGAATCAACAGTTGTTGAATGAACATAATCCTTTCGATATTTATGGTGGATTCAAAGGGACGTTAAGTAAACGAATGAGCTTTAACATTGGAGCTAGTTTCGCACACATTGAAAACAAGGCATTGTTTGTGACAGATACGTTCGGGCTTTACCGCAATCAGTTCCATGTCATTTACGATACACTTAACTTGACAACAATTGAAGGATCATTGAGTTATCAAATGAATGAAAAACTGAAAATCGACGGAATTGCTCGCTTCTATTCATACGAAATGTACAATCAAGCACGCGCATGGAATTTGCCACAATTGCAATGTTTGATTCGCGGCTCATACAACTTGTACGATAAATTCTTGATTAACCTGGATGGAACCTTGGAAACGGGTAGAAATGCCTTGGTTTACGCGGCTGGCGAAGGAGTAAAAGAGGAAAATGGACAGTACTTTGTGAATCTTGGGACCATTGTTGATGTCAATTTAGGTGTCGAATACCGCTATAGTCCAAGAGTTTCTGCCTTTTTACAATTGAATAATGTGGCAGCACAACGCTACAACCGTTGGTATAATTATCCTGTTCAACCATTCCAAGTAATGGGTGGAATTACCGCTCGTTTCTAACAATGGAAACAGAAGCAATTGTCCTCACAAAAATCGGCCCTGCATCCGATGCATTTGAACGAAAAACAGTGCATTTGCCAGCACTTGGCTCTGATGAGGTCTGTATTGAAAGTGAGGCATTTGGACTGAATTATGCCGACGTCATGGCACGACATGGACTCTATAAAGAAGCTCCACCTTTGCCATGTGTATTAGGTTACGAACTCGTTGGAATCGTTACCAATGTTGGTGAAAATGTGTCACAAGATTGGATTGGAAAACGCGTTTTGGCATTCGCTCGTTTTGGTGGATACGCAAGAAAAGTCCATACAAAGGAAAAAGCCATTGTGGACATTCAAGACATTCCAACTGAAGTAGCGATGTCCCTGTCCACTCAAGGTGTAACGGCTTACTATATGTCAGATGTGGTTTCTCCCATTCGAAAAAACCAGCATGTTCTCATTCATGCGGCTGCGGGAGGGGTAGGGTCTTTGCTCATTCAGTTAGCAAAACGCAAAGGAGCGATTGTCTATGCAAAAATAGGATCAGAGGACAAACGGGAACTAGCACATCAGTTAGGGGCGGAGTACGTAGTAAATTATCGAACAAGCAATTACGAGGAAGAACTTTTGAAACTCCTTGGTTCACATCGATTAAGTGCAAGTTTTAATCCGGTGGCAGGAGATACAACCAAGAAGGATTTGTCCTTGTTGGGTCCGAACGGACGACTTTTTCTATTTGGTGGATCGCAAATGGTTGGAGGGAAATACGGACTTTTCTCTAAACTTAACTTTATTGTGAAAATGGGGGTCCTTCTACCCATAGGACTTATGATGCAGTCTAAAAGTATCATTGGTGTCAATATGCTAAAAATCGCAGATGAATATCCAGAAATCATCGCAGATTGCATGAAAGAAATACTCGATTTATACCGAAAAAACGAAATCAGGACGTATGTTGGTGGAATTTTTTACGTGCAACAAATGAGCGAGGCACATGCTTTATTGGAAAGTGGAAAATCAATGGGTAAAATTACCGTGAAGTGGGATTAGACTTTTTTCGACTGAAATAAAGACTTAAGAAATCCAATAATTTGTTTTCGAAATAAAAACATCAAAAGTAAATAGGGAATAATCATCAAGTAAAGAATTCCTCCGTTGATGTTACTTCCAAAGGAATCTTCATCCAATGAAGCATTTTGTTCCGCCAACATTTTACACTGGGAGCATCCTTGTGCAAAAACCGATTGAGAAACGGAAATAACTGCGATGAACAGCCCTAGTAATTTAACCTTCATGTCTAAAATATTCGTTAACAAAAGTAGTCAAGATTAATTCCAATTCAAAATACTTACTTTTGCTTATGCGATTTATTTTAATTCTTATTTCCGGACTTCTTTTCGTGCCATTGACTAGTTGTGATTTCAATGCCAAAAAAGTGGACACGTCCAAATTATCTTTAGACAGTTTAATCGTGCTTTATCCAGATAGTGTGGAGTTATTGGTGAAAAAAGGCAATCAATTAATGGAAAAAGTGCAGTACCAAGAAGCTTTAGAAGTAGCTGCAAGAGCCTATCGATTGGATAGTTTGAAATTCGATACTCGTGTACTCTACGCGGAAGCACTGATCAATAAACCGAGTCGAACAGCTGATGACATGTTACGTGGACACCTGATGTATAAAGCCTTGGTAAAAGCAAATCCAAAAAGTGAAAAAGCCTTGGTTGGATTTGCAAACACCTATACGATGCTCGAGGACATGGACAACTCTTTTTTATACATCAATAAAGCCTTGCGCATCAATCCACGTTACCGCGATGCTTATATCCTAAAAGGAACCAATTACCGCTTAAAACAAAATTTAGATTTGGCTATTTCCTCCTACGAAACAGCCGTTCAAATTGACCCGAAGTGTACCACCGCCTATTTATCGCTTGCAGTGCTATACGAACTAAACGGAAAGCCAGATGTAGCCATGGAAAAATACACCACGGCGTATCAATTAGAACCGCGAAATACAGAGGTCATTTATGCCTTGGCTTTTGCCAAAGAAAATAATGGAAAAACGAATGAAGCATTGTCGTTATATCGCCGCATGGCGAAAGTTGACTCAACCTATGCTGATGCCTATTTCCACATTGCACGCATTTATCAATTCGACAAACCGCAATTAGATTCTGCCATCATTTATTATAAAAAAGCCATTAAAGCCAATCAAGAACACATTCCATCATACCACAATCTTGGTTTGATTTACGAAGAAAAAAATGACATCACGAATGCACTTTTCACGTATGCGAAAGTCTTGAAAATCGATCCTGATTATGTGTTAACGAAAGAACGTGTAGCGATTTTGAAGAATAAGCGATGAAACGACAAGAAAAAATAGCCGCCTTAATTGGGGATATTTTAATTCCGATTTTGGGTTTTTTTCTCTGGCATTGGAGCATTTATTTTATTTGTCTTTTCTTCCTCTTGGACCAACTATCCCGTGAGGTATCTCACTTGTTTCGAATGCGCTACCTAAAAAGTCGCTTTCAAATTCGCCCGATATCCTATCTGCTGAACATTTTGATTTTTATCGGCTTTGTTACCATGGTTCATGTATACAATTACATGTTGCATCCAACCATAAATTTTGAGCGCGAAATGACGGCATTTTTTTGGTACAAAGACACGGGAATTCCGCAAGGATTTATTCTATTTCCACTTGTGATTTTTAGCGAACGCATGCGATTTAAAATGAATATGAAACAATTTTCGGATGAAATGCACGTTCAATCTTGGCAAAATCACGCGATTCAATTGCTTTCTTACTTTGTCTTGTTTCTTATGTTGAGTCTAGAATTAACTATGTTCTCTATGTCCAAAACAGTGAGTTTTTCTTGCCTCATTTTTGGCTTTACATGCATCACACTTTTTGCAGATAAACTAAGGGCTTTTTTCCCGAGGTAATTTCCCTTAAATTTGTGTACTTAGTAGTACATTATGGACAAAAATTTACTTTTAACTCAAAAAAGAGAAGAGTTACATTTAGCTGGTGGTAAAGAACGCATCGAAAAACAACATCAACAAGGCAAGTTAACCGCAAGAGAGCGTGTAACATTGTTGTTAGATGAAAATTCCTTCAATGAAATTGGTGCTTTTGTTGAACACCGTTCCACAAACTTTGGTTTAGAAAAACAAAAATATCCGGGTGATGGCGTCATTACCGGTTTCGGAACTATTCACGGACGATTGGTTTATGTGTACTCACAAGACTTTACTGTTTTGGGTGGATCCTTATCCGAGACACAGGCTGCAAAAATTTGCCGTGTGATGGATTTAGCCATGAAAAATGGTGCGCCAATTATCGGCATGAATGATTCTGGAGGTGCGCGTATTCAAGAAGGGGTTGTTTCTTTGAGTGGATATGCGGACATTTTCTTTCGCAACACACGTGCATCTGGTGTGGTACCTCAACTTTCATTGATTATGGGTCCGTGTGCTGGTGGTGCTGTATATTCACCGGCTCTAACAGATTTCATTTTTATGGTGGAAGAAACTTCCTACATGTTCGTGACAGGGCCAAATGTGGTAAAAACTGTAACGCATGAGGAGGTAACCTCAGAAGACCTTGGCGGTGCGAAAACACATGCTGAAAAGTCTGGTGTAAATCATTTCACCGCGGCAAATGACATGGAGTGCATTAAGAAAGCTCGAGACCTCATTACCTACCTACCGCAAAATTCATACGAATTAGCTCCGGAACCTAGTGTGTTTGAATATACACCGTCAAAACGATCGAATATTGGAAAGATCTTACCGGAGAATACAAATACACCTTACGACATTAAAAAAGTGATTGATGCGCTTGTCGATGACCTAAGTTTTAGAGAAGTCCAAGAAGATTTTGCAAAAAACATTGTCGTTGGATTTGGCCGTTTAGAAGGAAAAACAATCGGAATCATTGCCAATCAGCCAGCTTCTATGGCAGGTGTCCTAGACATTGATGCTTCACGCAAGGGTGCGCGTTTTGTTCGCTTCTGCGACTCATTTAATATTCCATTATTGGTCATTGAAGATGTGCCAGGATTCCTTCCAGGCACGGATCAAGAATGGAGGGGAATTATTACGCATGGTGCTAAGTTATTGTATGCATTTGCTGAAGCGACCGTTCCAAAAATTACGGTAATTACCAGAAAAGCATACGGTGGGGCTTATTGCGTGATGAACTCAAAAAGTTTAGGTGCTGATTTAAATTTCGCTTGGCCAACAGCCGAAATCGCAGTAATGGGCGCGAAGGGTGCCGCGGAAATCATCTTTAAGCGTGAGATTTCTTCATCTGAAAATCCACAAGAAAAATGGTTAGAAAAAGAGGCGGAATATGCAGATACTTTTGCTAACCCTTATCGTGCTGCTGAACGAGGAATTATTGACGATGTAATTTTACCTGAAGAAACGCGTCAAAAGCTTATTCAAGGATATAAAATGTTGGAGAAAAAGGCCGAGACCCTACCGAGAAAAAAACATGGAAATATTCCATTGTAAACGACAACAAGTAAAAGATGTAAAGTGCATCTAACTTTTGGCAACCTTTTCGCTCCAATTTCGTTATAATCAAGCTATAAACTCTCCTAAAAGCTATGAATGAATTGAAAAAAACTACTTTTTTTAATCTAAACTATTTATTTCTTTCGCTAGCTATCCTAGGCGGGTTATTGGATTGTACTGTTCGCGCACAAGTAATTAATCCTTTTGCTATCCGTTACCAAACTTCGCAAAAAGGAGGACTTCGCTTTATTTCAAATGCCTCAGTAACCTGTAATTCTTCGACAACTTGTACCACTGCTAAAGCAGAAGTTCCACCAGCAGGAACGGGTCAAAATAATAATTTCACGATGAGCTACATCGATATCGATGGGGATGCAAGTACGTATATGTCTTCATCGGATAGTTTGAATTTAGCAAATTGTAGTGAAATTTTATGGGCCGGATTATACTGGGGAGCAAAAATTACAACCTCTACGACGAATTATGCGAATCGTAGTAATGTGAAGTTGAAAGTAAATAATGGAACTTATCAAACACTTGCTGCTGATCAAACTCTTTCCTATTCCGGGACGGTTTCATACTTCTGTTTCAAGAATATCACAAGTATTGTTCAGTCTGCGGGAATCAAAGCTCGATTTACTGTTGCTGATTTAGTTACTCAGACCAATTCAACCAACCTTTGGGGTGGTTGGACGATTGTTGTTGCTTATAAAAATACGGCCCAATCGTATAAAAACATCACAGTTTTCGATGGTTTAGCGAATGTTAGTCAAGGAACGGGTTCCAACACGGTGACGATACCCGTCTCTGGATTTTTAACGCCAATCAGCGGCGCGGTGAACTTCGAGCTTGGTGTAGTTGCTTATGATGGTGACCGCAATCAAACAGGAGATCAATTATTGTTTAATGGGGTTGGAACGAATTATGTTCAAGTGACGGATGCGTTACACAATGCAACCGACATGTTCAACAGTACCATTGCATATGGTGGAGTTATAACGCCGTTTAGGAATCCGAGTAATAATAACAACCTTGGTTATGATGCGTCTATTTATTTGCCTAATAACGCGACTCAAAACTATCTAGGCAACAATGCAACTTCCGCTAATATTCGTGTAACGACTTCCTCTGAAACCATTATAACGCGGGTACTTACATCCGCAATTGATATTTACGAACCAGATTTACGTGCTTCAGTAACCGTAAATGACTTGAATGGGGGTGCGGTCGTACCTGGAGATATTTTGGAATACACAGTAACTGGAAAAAACATTGGTTCCGACGTTTCTATAAACACCTTTATTACAGATACCTTAGATATTCGTACCACATATGTTCCGAATTCCATCACCTACTTAAACGGCCCATTCATTGGATCAAAAACAGATGTAGCAAGTGATGATCAAGCGGAATATGATGCTGTAAACCGTGTAGTGAAAATGCGCGTTGGAACTGGTGCGACTGCAACACTTGGAGGACAAATGCTAAATTCTGTGAATGGAGCAGATAGTTCTGTCGTTCGATTTAGAGTCCAAGTGGCAAATGACTGCCTCATATTGGCCTGTGATAGTACCCTTGAAAACAAAGCCTACATTTATGGAACGGGGGTTCTTTCGGGAAGTACTGTAAACAATGGGGGTGCATCCGATGTATATGATGCCTTAGGTTGTGCAACTTCTGCAAATAATTTAGTGACGATCAATACAACAGGTTGTCCTGTGGTGGACATCGGATCGAATCCACCACTTTGTATAGGGGATACTCTACACCTCACAACGCTCTATTCGCAATGGGCAAATTACGCATGGACTGGTCCAAATGGATTTTCGTCAACTGTACAGAATCCGTCAATTCCCAATTTGACAAACAACAATGCAGGAACCTATGCATTAAATATCACGTTTACAGGGTCTACTTGTACCTTTAGTAATTTAACCGAACCAGTTGTCATTCATCCAACTCCGCTCATCAATTTAATCAATCTGACCAATAGTACGTGTTACAATTCAGATAACGGAACAATAACGGTTGGAGCAACAGGAGGACAACCCATTAATTATACTTGGTCAAATGGGAACACAAGTACAACTGTCAATAATTTAAGTCCAGGATTATATACTGTTACAGTGCAAGATAGTTATACTTGTGTCAATGACACGGTCTTTCCTATATCAGAACCGGACACCCTTGTTTCAAATATTAGTATTACATCTAACTATCACGGTCAAAATATCTCGTGTTACAACGCAACGGATGGTTCGGCTGCGGCTACCGCTACTGGAGGAACTTTGCCTTATACCTATTTATGGTCCAATGGACAGACTAGTGCTACTGCTACCGGACTTGCTGCAGGAACGTACACCGTTACGGTAACAGATGCTCATGGTTGTGTCTCTACTAAATCAGTCACATTAACCCAGCCTACAGCGATTGTACTAAATACAAGTTTCACTCCAGTCCTTTGTTTTGGTGGTTCGACCGGATCAGTTTCATTATCAGCAACTGGTGGGACATTTCCATATACCTATATCTGGTCAAATGGACAAATCACCCAAAATTTAAATGGACTTTCAGCTGGCACATATTCTGTTCAAGTGGCAGATGTCAATGGTTGTTTGACAACCATACAGACAACGGTAACCCAGCCTTCTGCGCCTTTAAATAGCCAAGATACGCATGCCGATGTTTTGTGTTATGCGGGATCCACTGGTTCCATCGATTTAACGGTTTCGGGAGGGACCCCTACTTATTCATATTCCTGGAATACAGGCGCAACAACTCAAGACTTATCTAATTTACCTATTGGCTCATATGAGGTGGTGATTACCGATATGAATAACTGTACATCTCAATATACTGTGTCGATTTCTCAACCTGTCGCGCCTTTATCAATTTCTGGTTTGGTGACACCTATCGGTTGTTTAGGACAATCATCAGGGGCCATTAATATCGGTGTTTCGGGAGGAACATTGCCTTATGTTTATTCATGGAGTAATGGTAGTTCATTACAGAATATTTCTGCGCTTCCATCTGGAAATTACTCCGTTCTCATTACAGATAGCCACAACTGTACTTTAACCTCTTCCTATACGATTATTGAACCATTATCTCCATTGGTTCTCTCTGAAACGCATAACGATATCTACTGTTTTGGCGCCGCAACTGGAAACATTAATGTAACAGCTGTGGGAGGAACAACTCCTTATTCTTTTGCTTGGAGCAATTTTGTCTATACAGAAGACCTTACTTCCATTCCGGCGGGATCATATCAACTTCAAGTGGAAGATGCAAATGGATGTCAAGACTCGCTGACAGTAACATTGATTAATCTGACGAATCCAATTCTGATGAGTGAGTTACATACAAATGTACTTTGCTATGGAGATACTACCGGAACAATTGATTTGACCGTTTCAGGTGGTTCAGCGCCGTTTACCTATTTATGGAATAACGGTTCAACGCTTGAGGACATTGCTAATGTAACTGGAGGAACGTATTCTGTCATTGCGTATGATGCAAATAACTGTTCTGATACCTTAATTACAACGATTGTTCAACCAAGTTCAGGATTGAACTTAACAGAAACACATACCAACGCATCTTGTATGAGCACGGTCAGTGGTTCCATTGATTTAACCGTTACAGGTGGTGTTCCAGCCTATGTGTATTCATGGAATAATGGAGCAACCACACAAGACATCACAGGCTTGTCAAGTGGAACGTATGTTGTTCAAGTAACGGATAATAATGCGTGTGTATCCAATTTGACGGTAATTGTCATTGACCCTTCAAACACCGTCGTAGTAACTGCACTTGTAGATTCTGTGAATTGTTTTGGCGGTGCGGATGGATCCATTAATTTATCCCCTTCTGGTGGTATGCCTGGTTATGTCTTTGATTGGAGTACGGGTGCAATTGCTGAAGATTTAACCAACTTATCTCCTGGAAATTACTTTGTGAATGTTGACGATGTTCTTGGATGTGGTTTGTTCATGACGTTTACGGTTGGACAACCATCTAGTCCTTTGACGGTGACAGGTCAAAATAATAATGTTATATGTTTTGGTCAGCAAAATGGAGTGATAGATTTAACGGTTTCTGGGGGAACTCCAGGATATTCATTCATTTGGACAAACGGTCAAACAACGGAAGATTTGTCCAACTTAACAGCTGGAACCTATTCAGGAACCATTCATGATGCGAATGGATGTTCGCAAAGTTATGTTGGTCAAATTACAGAACCAGGTTCCTCTTTAACAATTAACCTCACCTCGACACCATCGTTATGTTTTGGCGGTACAAGTGGCAGTGTAAACTTAACGGTAAATGGCGGGGTACCTAGCTATACATATAGTTGGAGCAATGGATCGACGACAGAGGATTTAGCGAATGTAGGAGCAGGTACCTATACAGTTACAGTTCAAGATCAGAATGGCTGTTTGATGAGCGGTTCAATCGTTGTAGGTCAACCTGCAAGTGCCTTGACGTTGAGTCAAACTACGACCCATGTAAGCTGCTATGGTGGCAACAATGGATACATTAACTTAAGCGTGGTAGGAGGAACACCAGCCTATAGTTATTTGTGGAATAATGCTGCTACCACGGAGGATTTAAGCAACATTAGTTCGGGTGGTTATAGCGTTGTAGTGACAGATGCAAATGGATGTACTTCGAACTTGAGTGTATTGGTGAATCAACCAAGTTCCTTGGTGAGCGTGAGCGGTACGGTAAGTAACGTATTGTGCTACGGTGGAACAACAGGAAGCATCTCCAGTGTTGGACAGGGCGGAACGAGTCCATATAGTTACGCATGGAGCAATGGCGAGACAACAAGTCAAGTGACAGGATTAAGTGCCGGCTTATACACCGTAACGGTGAGTGATGCGAATGGCTGTACAGCCAATCAGACATGGAGTGTTACCCAGCCAAGCGCGTTAAGCTTACAAAGCACCAACACCAACATCTTGTGCTACGGACAATCATCAGGAAGTATCACGAGCCAAGCAAGCGGCGGAGTGACCCCATACACCTACACATGGACCAACGGAATGACAGGCCAAAACATCTTGAATGTACCAGCAGGACCATACTTTGTAACGGTAGTGGACGGGAACGGATGTAGTGCGACATTCTCCGATACGGTTTATCAACCAACGACAGCCTTGACATTGAGCACGAGCATCGTAAATAACAACTGTTTTGGAGCAGCAACAGGCTCCATCGATAATACAGTAACAGGAGGAACGAGCCCATACCAATATCAATGGAATACATCTGCAACGACGCAGGATTTAACGAACTTATTAGCAGGCACCTATGTGCTGACGATAATGGATGCGAATGGCTGTTTGTTGAATAACAGTTTACAAGTAACCCAACCACCAATTAGCATCGTATCGAGCTTGAGTCAAGTAAATGTGAGTTGTTTGGGAGGCGGCAATGGATCGATCAACTTAACGGCGACAGGAACAGGCGCACCGTTCACGTATTTATGGAACAACGGATCAACCACAGAAGACATCAGTGGATTAGTACCGGGAGTGTATAGCGTAACGATCACAGATAATAGTGGATGTACTACAAGTATGTCAGCCAACATTACACAACCGGCAACGAGTGTGAGTTTACAATCCTTGGTGACCAATGTATTGTGTACAGGAAACAACACGGGGTCGATAGACTTGACTGTCAATGGAGGAACCACACCGTATTTCTACAGTTGGAGCAACGGAAATGGAACACAAGATTTGACAAATGTCATCGCGGGAACCTATAGTGTGATTGTGACGGATGCTAAAGGGTGTCAGGCAAATATGACCGCCCAAATCACACAACCTACCAGTGCTTTATCTGTATTGTTAAATCCTACACAAATTGCTTGTCATTCTCAAGCAACGGGAACCATCGACTTAATCGTTTCAGGTGGAACGGTAAATTATACATATGCTTGGTCAAACAATGCCACTGTTCAAGATTTAGCAAGTGTCCCTGCTGGATTCTATTCTGTTGTAGTGACAGACGCTAATGGGTGTACTGCAACAACCTCCACAACCTTAAGCCAACCAGCTCAATCGTTATTAGTTAGTGGTATTGTCACAAATGTTTCTTGTTTTGGCAATGCAAACGGTTCTATTGATGTAACGGCTACTGGAGGTACGGCACCTTATAATTACATTTGGAGTAATGGCGCTTATGATCAGGATATTGACACTTTATTAGCTGGAACATATGTATTACAAGTGTATGACGATAACGGTTGTTTCAGTCAAACGAGTTACCAAGTTACCCAAGCAACCCAGCCATTAGCGTTAAGTACGGTGATGACCCCAGAAGGTTGTTATGGTGGTAACAATGGAGGATTAGATTTAAGTGTAGTAGGAGGGACAAGTCCATTTACGTATGCATGGACGGGTCCATCTGGATATACAGCTACAATTCAAGATCTTTTGAATGTATACACAGGGATATACAACGTAACGGTAACGGATGTAAACGGCTGTAGTGCACAGTTGAGTGATACGGTGAGTGAACCGGCAGCATATGCATTGAGTCATGTGATTACGAACGTAGATTGTTTTGGAAACAGCACTGGAGCCGTGAACTTGACGGTGAATGGAGGAACACCGGGATATGCTTACAACTGGAATAACGGAACAACGACCCAAGATTTAAGCGGCATTTTATCAGGAACGTATTCAGTTGTGGTAACAGATGCAAATGGCTGTACGTTACATGACACTGTAAGCATCACACAACCAGGTTTTGCAACGACATTGAGTTCCGTAGTGAGCAATGTAAGTTGCCAAGGAGGCTTGAATGGGTCGATCAACTTAACGGTTGTAAGTGCAAACACTGGACTGACATACCTATGGAATAACCAAGCAGTAAGTGAAGACATTAGTAACCTAGGAGCAGGCACCTATACGGTTACCGTCACAGATGCAAATGGCTGTGTGAATACCTTGAGTTCAACGGTTACCCAACCATCAGTATTGACCTTGAGCAGCACAACGATCAATCCATTGTGTACAGATAGTTTAAATGGCTCGATTGACTTAACGGTGAATGGCGGAACGAGTCCATATACGTACTTGTGGAACACCACAGCAACGACCGAGGACATCAGCGGTTTATTGGAAGGAACGTACTTTGTGACGGTCACGGATACAAATGGTTGTAGTGCTACAAGCTCGATTCAATTGGTGGATCCAAGTCCAATTAGTTCAAGTTACACGAGTTTATCAGCCCAATGTAATGGAGGGACGAATGGTTCGGTGAATGTGACGGTGAGTGGCGGAAGCCCGGGATACAGCTATGTATGGTCAAATGGACCAACGACAGAAGACTTGAGCAATGTTGGAGCAGGCACATATACATTGACGATCACAGACAACCATGGATGTACCCATACGCAATTAGCGACAGTGGGACAACCATCCAATCCAATTACGCTTAGTGCAGCAATCACCAACATTGGCTGTTTTGGAACCTCCACCGGAGCCATTGACCTTACGGTGACAGGTGGAACTCCTAATTATACTTATTCTTGGGGAAATGGAATGGTGACACAGGACCTTGTGAACATGAATATTGGTTCATATGATGTCATGGTGTACGACGCAAATGGATGTTTTACAAATGCAACTTATACGATCAGTCAGCCAACTAATCCACTCACGTTATCCATTACTGGAAACAACATTACGTGTTATGCAGGTAATAATGGTTCGGTAGATTTAACCATAAATGGAGGTCAAGCGCCATATTCGATTAATTGGAATACGAATGCAACAACTGAGGATTTGATCAACTTAACTGCAGGAACTTATTCCGTTACCGTGGTTGATGCGAATAACTGTAGTATGAATGCGTCTATTGTGCTCATTGCACCAGTAGAACCATTGACAATTACATCAGCGGTTTTAACCAATGTCACATGTTTTAATCAATCAACTGGATCAATCAATTTATCCATTAGTGGAGGTTCTTTCCCATACAGTTATGCATGGTCAAATAATGCAACTTCTCAAGATTTATTGAATATCCCAGCAGGCGGATATTCCGTATCCATCACAGATTTCAATGGTTGTACAACAAGTGGCACGTATTCGATAACACAACCTAGTTCAGGTGCAGTAATCAGTTACAACGTACAAGACGTAAGTTGTAATGGAGGCACGAATGGATCAATCAACGTGAATGTAGTCGGCGGAACGCTACCATACACGTATTTCTGGACCAACAATGCAGCGACGACTCAGGATTTATTTGGCATTGGTGCGGGTTCTTATACCTTGAACGTTTATGACGATTCAAGCTGTGTGACAGTGGCAACGATATCGGTGAATCAACCGATTCAGGCAGTGACACCAAGTACGGTGATTAGTGCGGTGAGTTGTTATGGATTCAGCAATGGTTCGATTGATTTGAGTGTAGTAGGTGGAACGCCAGGATACACGTATGTATGGAACACAGGAGCGACGACCCAAGACATTTCAGGTTTAGTTTCGGGCACTTACACGGTAACGATTACCGATGCGAATGGCTGTGTATCTACGCATAGTTACGTAGTGACACAACCATCGGCACCATTGACTTTGAATACAAGCCAAGTGAACGTATTGTGTTATGGAAATGCAAGTGGCTTTATCAACTTGATAACGACAGGCGGTACAAGTCCATATAGCTACGCATGGAGCAATGCAGCTACGACAGAAGACATCTTTAACTTGCTAGCAGGCACCTATTCGGTTGATGTAACGGACTTAAATGGCTGTACAGCGTCTACCCAAGTAACGATTACCCAACCAGCAGCAGGAATCAGCCTTCAAGAGACACATGTGAATGTCACGTGTTATGGCGCCAACAATGGATCGATAGACATTACCCCAAGTGGCGGAACACCGGGTACAAGTCCAGCGTATAGCTACTTGTGGAGTAATACAGCCACAACACAAGACATCACAAGTTTAATTGCAGGTACTTACACAGTGCTTGTTACCGATAACGTTGGCTGTAGCTACACACAAAGCATCGTAGTGAGTCAACCATTGGCACCACTAGTAGCGACCCCAACGATTACCAACTTAATCTGTTACGGAGTACCAGAAGGAGCAATCGATATCACGATAAGTGGCGGAACAGCACCGTATGTATACTATTGGAACACGGGTGCCACGACACAAGACTTGAGCAACTTAGCAGCGGGCTCATATAGCTTAGCAGTTACGGACGCCAATAACTGTGTGACATCGATTGTTGTAGCGGTGAGCGAACCATCAAGTCCATTGACAGTGACATACTTTGCAACACCAGCCTCATGTTATGGCTACGCAGATGGAACGGTGATGCTCAACATTACAGGCGGTGCGCCGTCGTATGACATCTTATGGAGCAATGGTGACACGACGAACTTTATCGACTCGTTGTTGGCAGGAACGTATAGTGCACAAATCACGGACGCGAATGGCTGTGATGCAGTAATCAATGCGATCATCAGTCAACCACAAGCCTTAATCGCCGACTTTAACATCGATGCAACGTTTGGCTGTGCACCACTTACGGTGAACTTATTGAACACAAGCGTTGGCACAATCGCAAGCAGCACGTGGAACTTTGGTAATGGATCAGTGAGCACAAGTAACAACGCAAGTTACACCTATACGCAAGGGGGATGCTATGGCATTAGTTTAACGGTGATGTCCCCAACGGGCTGTTTGGCCACAACGAGTATCGACAGTTTGGTATGTGTGGTAACAGGACCAAGTGCAGGCTTTGCGGCAACGACAACAGACATTGATTACTTCACGGGCCAATTGGAATTAGTGAATACATCACAAGGTGCGATTACCAACTACATGTGGAGCTTTGGAGATGGAAGTCCGAACTCAACGTTGGAGAATCCAATCCACTACTATCCAGAGGAGACAGTAGACTCTTATATCGTGAGTTTGATGGTGACAGACACGAACGGATGTACAGATACGGTTACGCACTTGTTCTGGTTGAATGAGATGCTCAATGTGTATGTGCCGAATGCCATCACAGTGACCAATGATGGATTGAATGAAGTGTTCTTACCGGTCTTCTCGAATGTAGATGCAGTGAAGGACTATGATTTATGGATATACAACCGCTGGGGTCAGTTGGTCTTTGAGACGGATGAGATCGCAGAGGGCTGGAACGGAAGATACAAGGATAACAAAGATGTACAACTCGGAGTCTACACTTGGAAGATTAGATATGTGGATAATTTAGGAGTTGCAAAAACAATAGTAGGGCATGTTACAATACTTAGATAAACAAATTAGAATTAGAATTATTTCCCTGACAATTTTATTGTCGGGGATTTTTGCTGTTAATACGACTTCTTTTGCACAGTGTGTCAGTGAGGGAATTACAGCAACTTTGGTTACGAACGAAAACTGTCCAAAAGACCTAACGGTATACGGTTTAGTAGAATCAACAATTCAATGGAATTCTATTTTTCCGGGAGCCATTGGTGATTACAATGCAAACCTAAGTTGTGCAAATGCTTGTTCAACAACTACCTTTACACCACCATCTGGAATTGGAAATCAGGTTATTTTTCAAGCATCTGGAATTAGCTGTAGTACAGGTCAACCATGGACTGGACAAGTTATCATCAATGTAAATCCTGAAATACAAATTGGATTTGCAAATGCAGGAGCAATTATCTGTTACGGTAATAGTTCAACTTCATTGACGGCCATTATAAACGGTGGCACACCACCTTATATGTACACGTGGAATGGTGCAGGAATAATTTCAGGACAAGGAACAACCTCCATTACTGTGAATTCCGCTGGAAATTATGTCATCCAAGTGATGGATCAAAGTGGTTGTCCCCCAGCAATGCGTGGAACAGAAGTCCAGCAACAATTAGTTCCGCCTTCTGCAAACGCTGGTGTTGATCAAGTAATTTGTGATGCAACCCTATTAAGTTCAGTCACATTAAATGGTACAACACAAAATTCGAATGGAGCCATATGGACCGGTGGAAATGGGGTATTTAATCCTTCCAATGACTTTTTAAATGCAGGATATGTACCTTCTACGAATGAACTTAATGCAGGTTTTGTAGATTTAACTTTGAATACAGCTCAAAATGGGTCTTGTCCAGAGTTTAGTGATAATGTCCGTGTTTATTTTTCAAGTCCAATTACAAGTCAAGTTATTTTAGTAAACCCTTCTTGTGGTCAGAATAATGGTGCCGTTAATTTAACTGTTTCGGGTGGAAATAATCCATATACATTTGCATGGTCAAATGGTGAAACAACGGAAGATTTGACTAATTTATCAGCTGGACAGTACGCTGTAACGGTGACAGATTCTGTTGGTTGTTCATCCCAATTCACATATAATGTAAGTAATATCGGAGGACCGCAAATTTCCGGTACGGTAACGAATTTAATATGTAATGGTCAAAATAATGGAGCAATAGATATTACAGTTAATGGAGGGTCCCAACCAGTTCAATATAGTTGGAACAACGGGAGTCCAAATGAAGATTTAATAAATATTTCAGGTGGGAATTATGTGATTACTGTGACGGATGCAATTGGTTGTATAGCCACAAGTAGTTTCACCGTGAATGAACCGAATCAATTATCTGTTCAATCGACCATTGGAAATGTGTCCTGTAATGGCGCAAACAATGGGTCGATAGATTTAACGGTATCAGGAGGAACGCCGTCATATAATTACAGTTGGTCAAATGGAGAAACAAATGAAGATCTGGTTCATTTGGGGCCAGGGAATTATTCGGTGTCCATTACAGACGGCAATGGATGTATTACAACACAACCATTCACCGTAGCATTAAGTGCATCAAGTCTTTCCCTAACGGAAACACATACCAATATTCTTTGTTTTGGTCAAGCGACTGGCGCAATCGATGTAACAACCAACGGTGGAACTCAACCGTATAATTATACTTGGTCGAATAATGTGAATTCTGAAGATCAACAAAACTTAATCGCAGGAAATTACTCGTTAACCGTTACCGATGCAAACGGATGTTCGGCAACAATTCAAGTGAATATTAACGAACCACTTGCAGCATTAAGTTCTACCTCCACTCATACCAATATTGATTGTACCCATCCAACGGGAAGCATTGATTTAACGGTCAACGGTGGTACCGCGCCATACACTTACTTATGGAGTAACGGCAACACAAACCAAGATTTAACAGGATTGATTGCTGGAATTTACAACGTGTCAATTTCGGATAGTCATGGTTGTTCAATACAAAATTCAATTACGATTTCACAAGTCTCAAGCAACTTCCAACTTTCAGAAACACATACAAACATTCTTTGTTTCGGACAAAATACTGGAGCCATCAATGTATCCGCAACAAATGGTGCAAATCCAATAAACTATAGTTGGTCAAATGGCTCACAAAATGAAGATCTATCGAATCTTTCAGCCGGAAGTTATGTGTTAAATGCGGTTGACGCAAATGGTTGTGCAGCTTCAATTTCTGTACAGTTAACACAACCTACGAGCGCCTTAGCTAGCACAATAACTGCCACCAATATTGATTGTACCCATCCAACAGGAAGCATAAACTTAACTCCAACTGGAGGAGTGAATCCTTATTCCTTTTCTTGGTCTAACGCCGCAACAACGGAGGATTTAACAAATTTATCAGCGGGAACGTATTCTGTCATCATTACGGATGCAAATGGATGTATTTCCAATAAAATTGCAACAATCTCCGCCAATGCGAATAATTTGCAATTAACAGAAACTCATACGGATGTAAATTGTCATGGGCAATCCAATGGGGCCATCGATGTAACAGCAACGGGAGGAACACAGCCCATTGGTTACAGTTGGTCCAATTCTTTCACAACACAAGATTTGACAAACCTTGTGGCGGGAACTTATACCTTAACTGCAACGGATGCAACGGGTTGTACATCTTCTCTTTCCGTTTCTATTATAGAACCTACGGCATTGTCACTTTCAATCCAAGCAACGAATATTACGTGTAGTGGATTGGTAAATGGCGCTGTGAATCTTACTCCTACAGGAGGGTCTCCAAACTACAATTATTTATGGTCTAATAATGCGACAACCCAAGATCTTTCAAATTTATCGGTTGGGAATTATTCAGTTACGGTAACGGATTCCCAAGGTTGCTCTGCAGTAACGCAGACCAGTATCACACAACCGGATCCAATTACAACAACAAGCTATGTGCAAAATTTGGATTGTGAGTATGCAACTGGAGCAGTTGATCTGAATGTATTCGGAGGAACGACACCCTATTCATTTCAATGGTCGAATGGACTCACCACACAAGATGCGCTTGGTCTAGTACCAGGGAACTATTCGGTTACCATATTAGATGACAATTTATGTTCGTTTTCTCAGAATTTTACGGTGATACAAGTACCAGGAACGGTAAGTATTACCGCTGTTCAAACGAATGTAACATGTAATGGGTTGAACAATGGAGCAATTGATGTGACGATAACAGGTGGATTGGATCCGTACATCATTAACTGGTCAAATGGCTTTCCATTAGAGGACCAAATGGACCTAACAGCTGGAACCTATACGATTACAGCTGTTGATGCTCAAAATTGTCAAGGAGAATTGACAATTATTATTACTGAGCCGTCTATTTTAACATCGAGCGTAACGGTTACAAATGCACTTTGTATAGGGGCAAATTCACAGATTGACTTGACCGTAAATGGAGGAACGCAGAGTTACACTTACGCTTGGTCCAACGGCGCAACAACACAAGATTTAACGAATCCGGCACCTGGAAATTATGGCGTGACAGTTACGGATGCCAACGGATGCCAAAGTACGGCATCAGCGACAGTAAATCCACCATTACCGGCAATTACCTATACGGAAACTCATGTGAACATAGACTGTAATCATCCAACGGGTAGTATTAATTTAAACGTATCTGGGGGAACTGTTCCTTATACATATAGCTGGTCCAATGGTGCTACGATAGAGGACATCACAAATCTAAATGTTGGTTCCTATTCAGTTACAATAACAGATGCAAATGGATGTACAGCAGTTGGGAATATTTCCATTACGCAAGATCCAAATCTTCTAGTTCTTTCAGAAACTCATGTCAATGTTTCTTGTATCGGTTCGAATAACGGTTCAATCAATGTGTCCACGACTGGTGGAACAAATCCAATAACGTATTTATGGTCTAACAATGCCACTACACAAGACTTGAGTAATTTATCAACAGGCACGTATAATTTAGTAGCAACCGATGCTCTTGGATGTACGGATAATTTGCAAGTGACCATTACTCAAATTCCTGCCATAGTTCCCACTACTTTAGTCACAAATGTGGTTTGTAATGGACAAGCAAACGGTGCAATTGATCTTTCGATAACTGGTGGAACTGCACCATTTACCTATTTGTGGTCAAATGGAGCAACAACCCAAGATCTTTTCAACCTGCCGGTTGGCATCTATTCGGTTACCATCACGGATGTAAACGGATGTACTGCAAATACGCAAGCTACCGTTTCACAACCAACTCCAATTGTTTTGACTGAATCGCATCAAAACATTGATTGTGCTCACCCAACTGGAAATATAGATTTAACTGTTTCAGGTGGACAAGCTCCGTATTTGTATGCTTGGTCCAACAATGCCACTGTTCAAGATTTGACGAATTTGGCTGTTGGAACTTATTCGGTTATTGTAACGGATGTGAATGAATGTACGGCAACATTGTCTGTAAATATTACGCAAAGTCCGACGATGTTGCAATTAAGCGAAACACACTCAAATTTACTTTGTAATGGCAACGCAACTGCATCAATAGATGTTTCCGTCGTCACAGGAACACCTCAGGTTACTTACGCATGGTCAACAGGTCAAACGACTCAAGATTTGTCAAATTTAGTTGCAGGAACCTATACAGTGATTGGAACTGATGCATTGGGATGTAAAGATACCTTGGTGGTAACCATTTCTCAGCCGAATGTCATAACAGCAACGGCAGCCGTCAACAATGTGACCTGCACTGGATTAAATAACGGATCGATTTCAGTGTCAGTTTCAGGTGGAACTCCGGCTTATACTTATTTATGGAATACAGGAGCAACAACTCAAACAATATCTAATTTATCCCCTGGAACTTACAACGTAACAGTAACGGATGTGAATAATTGTGTGACCACAGCACAAGGAACCATTGTTCAACCATTGACACCACTTTCTTCAAGTCAGACCCATGTAAATATTGATTGTACTCATCCAACCGGAAGCATCGATTTATCCGTTTCAGGAGGAACCCCAGGGTATACTTATAATTGGAGCAACGGTTCAAGTGTACAAGATTTATCCAATTTGGTGGCGGGAACGTATTCTGTAACGGTTACCGACGCCAACGGATGTACAACATTAAATTCAATTGTCATTACCCAAACGCTGAGTACCCTAATTTTAACTGAAACACATACAAATGTTAATTGTAACGGTCAATCTAATGGGGCGATTAACGTCACTACTACCGGTGGTACGGCACCAATTACTTATAGTTGGAGCAATTTAGCAACGACCGAAGACCTAAGTAATCTTGCCGCAGGAACATATAACTTAATTGCAACAGATGCATTAGGATGTACAGCCAATTTAAGTGTTGCGATTTCTCAACCCGCTGTATTAAGTGGATCGGTTGTCGCAACAAATGTAACTTGCTTCGGAGCAGCAAATGGAATTTTGAATCTTACGGTTTCTGGTGGAACATCCCCATATACTTTTGTATGGAGTAATGCTGCAACCACGGAAGATTTAACGAATTTGGGTCCAGGGGCTTACTCTGTTGTGATGACGGATGCTCATGGTTGTACCGCAAATGCAAACGCTACGATTACACAACCTTCTGCTCCATTAAGCACAACAGAAACACATGTAAACATTGATTGTACCCACCCAACTGGAAGCATTGATTTAACAGTAACAGGGGGAACAGCGGGATATGCATATGCTTGGTCAAACGGCGCATTTACCCAAGATTTGACAGGTCTTGCTGCTGGAACATATTCAGTTACCGTTACTGATTCTAAAGGTTGTACAACGACCAATTCAGTCACAATTACACAAGATCCAAATGCGATGGTTCTCACTGAAACACATACAAATATCAGTTGTAGTGGACAAACAACAGGAAGCATTAACTTAAGTGTATCCGGTGGAACGCCAAACTATAGCTATTCTTGGTCGAACGGATTTACGACAGAAGATCTTTCTAATTTGAATGTTGGAACCTATACGGTGACTGTCACGGATGCGTCCGGATGTGTCGCTTCCTTATCCACAAGCATTACAAGTCCTCCAGTTTTAGAATTGGATGCCATCACATCAAACTTGAGCTGTTTTAACAATAACACCGGTGCAATTGACTTAATTGTGAATGGTGGTCAAACACCATATTCATATAGTTGGAGCAATACTGCTACCACTCAAGATTTATCAGGCTTATCAGCTGGTACTTTTACAGTGGTTGTAACCGATGCTGGAAACTGTTCTCAATCGATCACGGAAGTAATCACGCAACCAAATGTTCTTGCTACAACGGAGACTCATACGAATGTGAATTGTTTCGGTCAAGCGAATGGATTCGTTAATTTATCTGTTACTGGTGGAACTCAAGCTTACCATTTTACATGGTCAAATGGGGCAACAACAGAAGACATCAATGGGGTCGTTGCAGGAACGTATACGGTAAATATTGTAGATTCATTGGGCTGTACAACCAGTCGAACAGTTGTCGTTACACAACCACTTGTGTTAGCTAATACAATTACAAAAGTCAATGTGAATTGTTTTGGAAATAGTACGGGTAGTATCAATTTAACAGTAACGGGAGGAACAAGTCCTTACACTTACAACTGGTCAAATGGCGCGACAACAGAGGATTTAGCAAATTTAGCAGCGGGAACCTTTAATGTTACCATCACAGATGCACATGGATGTACATCCACGGGAAGTGCAACCATTACTCAAAGTACGCAACTTCAAATCGCGGGAACGGTAACCAATGTGACCTGTTTTGGATTGTTGAATGGAGCAATCAATATTACACCTACCGGAGGGGTTGGACCATACACTTACAGCTGGTCAAATGGTGCAACTACTGAAGATTTGAGTAACAAAGGTGCGGGGACATATTCCATAACCATCACCGATCAATTGGGATGTACAAAAAATACAGTCTTTACCATCACACAACCTCAAAATATTGTTCTTACTCAAACACATGTCAACATTCTCTGTTCTGGTGGAACAGGAAGCATTGACTTAACAGTTACTGGTGGAACTTCTCCTTTTACCTATTCTTGGTCGAATGGAGGAACAACACAAGATATTGGTAATTTGGCGGCTGGAACTTACTCTGTTTTAGTGACAGATGCCAATGGTTGTACGAAAAACTTGAATGGGATCGTTATTTCTTCAGGACCAACTGCTTTGGTCGTGAATTCGACCATTACGAATGTGAATTGCTTCGGACAAAGTACCGGGTTGATTGACTTAACGGTTACCGGAGGTGTTGCTCCATATGCATACAACTGGTCAAATGGCGCAGTTAATCAAGACCCTGCTAACCTTTCAGCAGGTACGTATAATTTAATTTTAACGGATGCGAACGGCTGTGTTTATACAAATTCATATGTCGTATCTCAACCTTCTTCTGCTTTAACTATTTCAGAAACACACAACGATATCCTTTGTGCAGGTACGGCTACGGGATTAATAAATATTACCGTAACAGGTGGAACAGGTCCTTATGGTTATTCTTGGAGCAATGGTGCTACAACGGAAGATGCGAGCAATATCTTTGCTGGGAACTATACAGTGACCGTTACCGATGGACACGGATGTGTTTCAACCGGAAATATGACTGTGTCAGAATTATATGCTCCGTTAACCTTGACGGAAACACACATTAATGTTTTATGTTTCGGTAATGCTTCCGGGTACATCAATTTATCAGTGAATGGTGGGGCTCCCGCTTACTCATACTCATGGTCAAATGGTGCTTCTATTCAAGATATTGGTGGATTAACCATAGGTTCTTATTCCGTCAATGTGACCGATAACAATGGGTGTACAGCCACACAGTCTGTCACAATAACTCAACCAGCAAGTGCATTGTCTGTAACAGAAACACACGTGAACTTGGTCTGTGTGAATGATAGCACTGGGTCAATTAATATAACACCAAATGGTGGAACTGCACCGTATGCATATTCTTGGAGCAATGGTCAAACGATTGAAGACATTTCCAATTTACCATTCGGACCGTATACAGTTCAGGTTACTGATTTCAATAATTGTACGTCGAACCTTTCGGTCTCCATTGCAAATCCAATCAACGGAATTGTATTGTCTGGCGCTGTAACGAATATAAATTGTTATGGTGGTGCCACAGGAGCGATTGATGTGAGTATTTCTGGTGGAACTCCAGCATTTACCTATTCTTGGTCAAATAATGCCCAAGGTCAAGATTTAGTGAATTTATTTCCTGGAACATATACGGTAACCGTTGTTGATGCCATTGGATGTGATTTATCTCAAACGTATACCATCACAGAACCGGCAGCTCCTCTAACGTATGTTGCTAATGTTCTACCTGTTTATTGCTTTGGTCAGAATACAGGTGCCATTACCTTAGATGTGACAGGTGGAACACCTGGATATTTGTATTCATGGAGTAACGCTTCAACAACTGAGGACATTTACAACTTACCAGCAGGGACATACTCTGGAACGATTACAGATGCAAACGGTTGTACCGCAACTTATGTAGGCGTTGTAAATCAACCGCAAGCAGCTATTTCGTTAAACCTCACCTCGACACCATCGTTATGTTTTGGCGGTACAAGTGGCAGTGTAAACTTAACGGTAAATGGCGGGGTACCTAGCTATACATATAGTTGGAGCAATGGATCGACGACGGAAGATTTAGCGAATGTAGGAGCAGGTACCTATACAGTTACAGTTCAAGATCAGAATGGCTGTTTGATGAGCGGTTCAATCGTTGTAGGTCAACCTGCAAGCGCCTTGACGTTGAGTCAAACTACGACCCATGTAAGCTGCTATGGTGGCAACAATGGATACATTAACTTAAGCGTGATAGGAGGAACACCGGCCTATAGTTATTTGTGGAATAATGCTGCTACCACGGAGGATTTAAGTAACATTAGTTCGGGTGGTTATAGCGTTGTAGTGACTGATGCAAATGGATGTACTTCGAACTTGAGTGTATTGGTGAACCAACCAAGTTCCTTGGTGAGCGTGAGCGGTACGGTAAGTAACGTATTGTGCTACGGTGGAACAACAGGAAGCATCTCCAGTGTTGGACAGGGCGGAACGAGTCCATATAGTTACGCATGGAGCAATGGCGAGACAACAAGTCAAGTGACAGGATTAAGTGCCGGCTTATACACCGTAACGGTGAGTGATGCGAATGGCTGTACAGCCAATCAGACATGGAGTGTTACCCAGCCAAGCGCGTTAAGCTTACAAAGCACCAACACCAACATCTTGTGCTACGGACAATCATCAGGAAGTATCACGAGCCAAGCAAGCGGCGGAGTGACCCCATACACCTACACATGGACCAACGGAATGACAGGCCAAAACATCTTGAATGTACCAGCAGGACCATACTTTGTAACGGTAGTGGACGGGAACGGATGTAGTGCGACATTCTCCGATACGGTTTATCAACCAACGACAGCCTTGACATTGAGCACGAGCATCGTAAATAACAACTGTTTTGGAGCAGCAACAGGCTCCATCGATAATACAGTAACAGGAGGAACGAGCCCATACCAATATCAATGGAATACATCTGCAACGACGCAGGATTTAACGAACTTATTAGCAGGCACCTATGTGCTGACGATAATGGATGCGAATGGCTGTTTGTTGAATAACAGTTTACAAGTAACCCAACCACCAATTAGCATCGTATCGAGCTTGAGTCAAGTAAATGTGAGTTGTTTGGGAGGCGGCAATGGATCGATCAACTTAACGGCGACAGGAACAGGCGCACCGTTCACGTATTTATGGAACAACGGATCAACCACAGAAGACATCAGTGGATTAGTACCGGGAGTGTATAGCGTAACGATCACAGATAATAGTGGATGTACTACAAGTATGTCAGCCAACATTACACAACCGGCAACGAGTGTGAGTTTACAATCCTTGGTGACCAATGTATTGTGTACAGGAAACAACACGGGGTCGATAGACTTGACTGTCAATGGAGGAACCACACCGTATTTCTACAGTTGGAGCAACGGAAATGGAACACAAGATTTGACAAATGTCATCGCGGGAACCTATAGTGTGATTGTGACGGATGCTAAAGGGTGTCAGGCAAATATGACCGCCCAAATCACACAACCTACCAGTGCTTTATCTGTATTGTTAAATCCTACACAAATTGCTTGTCATTCTCAAGCAACGGGAACCATCGACTTAATCGTTTCAGGTGGAACGGTAAATTATACATATGCTTGGTCAAACAATGCCACTGTTCAAGATTTAGCAAGTGTCCCTGCTGGATTCTATTCTGTTGTAGTGACAGACGCTAATGGGTGTACTGCAACAACCTCCACAACCTTAAGCCAACCAGCTCAATCGTTATTAGTTAGTGGTATTGTCACAAATGTTTCTTGTTTTGGCAATGCAAACGGTTCTATTGATGTAACGGCTACTGGAGGTACGGCACCTTATAATTACATTTGGAGTAATGGCGCTTATGATCAGGATATTGACACTTTATTAGCTGGAACATATGTATTACAAGTGTATGACGATAACGGTTGTTTCAGTCAAACGAGTTACCAAGTTACCCAAGCAACCCAGCCATTAGCGTTAAGTACGGTGATGACCCCAGAAGGTTGTTATGGTGGTAACAATGGAGGATTAGATTTAAGTGTAGTAGGAGGGACAAGTCCATTTACGTATGCATGGACGGGTCCATCTGGATATACAGCTACAATTCAAGATCTTTTGAATGTATACACAGGGATATACAACGTAACGGTAACGGATGTAAACGGCTGTAGTGCACAGTTGAGTGATACGGTGAGTGAACCGGCAGCATATGCATTGAGTCATGTGATTACGAACGTAGATTGTTTTGGAAACAGCACTGGAGCCGTGAACTTGACGGTGAATGGAGGAACACCGGGATATGCTTACAACTGGAATAACGGAACAACGACCCAAGATTTAAGCGGCATTTTATCAGGAACGTATTCAGTTGTGGTAACAGATGCAAATGGCTGTACGTTACATGACACTGTAAGCATCACACAACCAGGTTTTGCAACGACATTGAGTTCCGTAGTGAGCAATGTAAGTTGCCAAGGAGGCTTGAATGGGTCGATCAACTTAACGGTTGTAAGTGCAAACACTGGACTGACATACCTATGGAATAACCAAGCAGTAAGTGAAGACATTAGTAACCTAGGAGCAGGCACCTATACGGTTACCGTCACAGATGCAAATGGCTGTGTGAATACCTTGAGTTCAACGGTTACCCAACCATCAGTATTGACCTTGAGCAGCACAACGATCAATCCATTGTGTACAGATAGTTTAAATGGCTCGATTGACTTAACGGTGAATGGCGGAACGAGTCCATATACGTACTTGTGGAACACCACAGCAACGACCGAGGACATCAGCGGTTTATTGGAAGGAACGTACTTTGTGACGGTCACAGATACAAATGGTTGTAGTGCTACAAGCTCGATTCAATTGGTGGATCCAAGTCCAATTAGTTCAAGTTACACGAGTTTATCGGCACAATGTAATGGAGGGACGAATGGTTCGGTGAATGTGACGGTGAGTGGCGGAAGCCCGGGATACAGCTATGTATGGTCAAATGGACCAACGACAGAAGACTTGAGTAATGTTGGAGCAGGCACATATACATTAACGATCACAGACAACCATGGATGTACCCATACGCAATTAGCGACAGTGGGACAACCAGCCAATCCGATTACGCTTAGTGTAGCAATCACCAACATTGGCTGTTTTGGAACCTCCACCGGAGCCATTGACCTTACGGTGACAGGTGGAACTCCTGGGTATACCTATCAATGGAATAATTCAGCAACAACGCAAGATTTATCTAACGTTACCAACGGAACTTATTTTGTGAATGTGTTTGATGCGAATGGATGTAGCGCAACAGATACGTTTGCCATTTTGGTTCCTTTAAATCCATTGGCAATTAGTTTGGTTGGAACGGGCATTAACTGTTTCAATGGAGTGACTGGATCAATTGACATGACAATAACCGGTGGAGTTGGTCCATATCAAATAAACTGGAATACAGGTTCAACAAATGAGGATATTTTCGGCTTACCAGTTGGAACCTATTCTGTAAACGTAGTTGATGCAAATGGTTGTACAGCTGCGGGAAGTTTATTGTTAACAGGTCCAACTGCGCCACTACTAGTAAGTGGTGTTACAACGAATGTTTCTTGTTTTGGTGCTGCGACTGGAGCAGTGAATATTACAGTAACAGGAGGTTCTTTCCCATATAGTTATACATGGTCAAATAATGCAACGACAGAAGACTTGATCGGTGTGATTCACGGTGTTTACACCGTATCCATCACAGATTTCAATGGTTGTACAACAAGTGGCACGTATTCGATAACACAACCTAGTTCAGGTGCAGTAATCAGTTACAACGTACAAGACGTAAGTTGTAATGGTGGCACGAATGGATCAATCAACGTGAATGTAGTTGGCGGAACGCTACCATACACGTATTTCTGGACCAACAATGCAGCGACGACTCAGGATTTATTTGGCATTGGTGCGGGTTCTTATACCTTGAACGTTTATGACGATTCAAGCTGTGTGACAGTGGCAACGATATCGGTGAATCAACCGATTCAGGCAGTGACACCAAGTACGGTGATTAGTGCGGTGAGTTGTTATGGATTCAGCAATGGTTCGATTGATTTGAGTGTAGTAGGTGGAACGCCAGGATACACGTATGTATGGAACACAGGAGCGACGACCCAAGACATTTCAGGTTTAGTTTCGGGCACTTACACGGTAACGATTACCGATGCGAATGGCTGTGTATCTACGCATAGTTACGTAGTGACACAACCATCGGCACCATTGACTTTGAATACAAGCCAAGTGAACGTATTGTGTTATGGAAATGCAAGTGGCTTTATCAACTTGATAACGACAGGCGGTACAAGTCCATATAGCTACGCATGGAGCAATGCAGCTACGACAGAAGACATCTTTAACTTGCTAGCAGGCACCTATTCGGTTGATGTAACGGACTTAAATGGCTGTACAGCGTCTACCCAAGTAACGATTACCCAACCAGCAGCAGGAATCAGCCTTCAAGAGACACATGTGAATGTCACGTGTTATGGCGCCAACAATGGATCGATAGACATTACCCCAAGTGGCGGAACACCGGGTACAAGTCCAGCGTATAGCTACTTGTGGAGTAATACAGCCACAACACAAGACATCACAAGTTTAATTGCAGGTACTTACACAGTGCTTGTTACCGATAACGTTGGCTGTAGCTACACACAAAGCATCGTAGTGAGTCAACCATTGGCACCACTAGTAGCGACCCCAACGATTACCAACTTAATCTGTTACGGAGTACCAGAAGGAGCAATCGATATCACGATAAGTGGCGGAACAGCACCGTATGTATACTATTGGAACACGGGTGCCACGACACAAGACTTGAGCAACTTAGCAGCGGGCTCATATAGCTTAGCAGTTACGGACGCCAATAACTGTGTGACATCGATTGTTGTAGCGGTGAGCGAACCATCAAGTCCATTGACAGTGACATACTTTGCAACACCAGCCTCATGTTATGGCTACGCAGATGGAACGGTGATGCTCAACATTACAGGCGGTGCGCCGTCGTATGACATCTTATGGAGCAATGGTGACACGACGAACTTTATCGACTCGTTGTTGGCAGGAACGTATAGTGCACAAATCACGGACGCGAATGGCTGTGATGCAGTAATCAATGCGATCATCAGTCAACCACAAGCCTTAATCGCCGACTTTAACATCGATGCAACGTTTGGCTGTGCACCACTTACGGTGAACTTATTGAACACAAGCGTTGGCACAATCGCAAGCAGCACGTGGAACTTTGGTAATGGATCAGTGAGCACAAGTAACAACGCAAGTTACACCTATACGCAAGGGGGATGCTATGGCATTAGTTTAACGGTGATGTCCCCAACGGGCTGTTTGGCCACAACGAGTATCGACAGTTTGGTATGTGTGGTAACAGGACCAAGTGCAGGCTTTGCGGCAACGACAACAGACATTGATTACTTCACGGGCCAATTGGAATTAGTGAATACATCACAAGGTGCGATTACCAACTACATGTGGAGCTTTGGAGACGGAAGTCCGAACTCAACGTTGGAGAATCCAATCCACTACTATCCAGAGGAGACAGTAGACTCTTATATCGTGAGTTTGATGGTGACAGACACGAACGGATGTACAGATACTGTTACGCACTTGTTCTGGTTGAATGAGATGCTCAATGTGTATGTGCCGAATGCCATCACAGTGACCAATGATGGATTGAATGAAGTGTTCTTACCGGTCTTCTCGAATGTAGACGCAGTGAAGGACTATGATTTATGGATATACAACCGCTGGGGTCAGTTAGTCTTTGAGACGGATGAGATCGCAGAGGGCTGGAACGGAAGATACAAGGATAACAAAGATGTACAACTCGGAGTCTACACTTGGAAGATTAGATATGTGGATAACAAAGGTGAAGCGAGGACCTTGGTCGGACATGTTACCGTATTAAGGTAAGTGAATGCGACTCGGTTATTAGATCATTCTTTTAACTTTGCACTGGAAGAAAAAAAAGTGAATGAAGGAGTTAATTGAGTTATTTCCACAGAATATCGTTGATGCTACAGCAATTGCCAATGCATGTCATTTTCAAAAACCTCAAAATCAGATTCATCAGATTGTTATTTGTGGTTTAGGTGGTTCAGGAATCGGAGCGAAGATCGTTTCAAATTGGATTCAAGATGAGATTCAAGTGCCGCTTGTCATTTGTAATGATTACGTACTGCCTGCATTTGTAGGGAAAAATACGTTGGTCATTGGCATATCTTATTCTGGAAATACGGAGGAGTCAGCGAGCAGTATCAATGAAGCTCATGCCAAAGGTTGTCACATCATTGGAATTACTAGTGGTGGGAATTTAGCTTCATTCTGTCGTGAAAACGGCTATGATTGTGTGCTGGTACCAGGAGGGAATGCGCCTCGTAGTGGATTGGCTTATTCAATTGTTCAATTGGTACACATGTTGGCTGAACTTGGGTTCATTTCTTCAGCGCATATGTCCACCATGAATAAAGCCTCGAGTGTTTTAACAAATGAGTTAGCTGAAATTCAAGCGTTAGCAAAAGAATTGGCAGCGCATTTATTTGGTAAAGTGGGTGTTTATTACGCAGAGACAAAATACGAAGGCGTAATTGTTCGAGCACGACAACAATTCAATGAAAATTCCAAGTACCTTGGATGGCATCATACCATTCCTGAAATGAATCATAACGAACTCGTTGGATGGAGTGGAGGAGATACTCGTTTTGCCCCTGTTTTCTTCAGTACAGGAGATTTGCATCCTAGAAATCAAAAACGCTTGGAAATCACCATGGATGCCGTTGAAAAAAAATGTGGGTCTATCTTTACATTACACGCAAAAGGGGATTCACTGATTGAACGATCGTTATACCTCATTCATGTTGTGGATTGGGCTTCTTATTACTTAAGTGATTTAAATGGGGCGGATATCAATGATATGAAAATAGTCGATTACCTAAAAGACCAATTGGCTCAATGTTAATGGAAACTCCGCGCGTTCAAGTACAAGATCTTGGAATCATCGATTACAAAGAAGCCTGGGATTTACAAGAGTCTTTGCTGAAAGAAGGTGTCGATCTTAAGGTGGCGAATCGAACGAATGAGACAGCTTTTCTTCCCATTAATCATATTTTAATGTGCGAGCATCCGCATGTTTATACTTTGGGGAAAAGTGGAAAACAGGAGCACTTATTATTGGATGATGCGCAATTAGCAGAAGTATCCGCAACCTATTATAAAATTAATCGTGGAGGTGACATCACGTATCATGGACCTGGGCAATTAGTCATGTATCCCATTTTAGATTTGGAGCAGTTTTTTACCGATATCCATAAATACATGCGCTATTTGGAAGAAGCGGTGATTCATACCTTGAATGATTACGGTGTGCAAGCGGGAAGGTATGATGGACTCACAGGAGTCTGGATTGATCCAACAACAGAAAAAGCGCGAAAAATATGCGCTATGGGCGTGAAGTGTTCTAGATGGATCACCATGCACGGCATAGGATTTAACATCAATTCAGATCTTAATTATTTTAAGAATATTGTACCGTGTGGCATTGATGACAAAGCCGTTACTTCTTTAGAACAAGAACTCGGCAGAAAAATCCCTATGGAAGAAGTAAAACAAAAGTTAATGCACCATATGTCGGTGGTATTTGGATTCGAATTGGAAAATATACGTTGAAATGAGAGAAGAATTAAAAGGTCCTAAAGTGGAGAATGTTGCCATCGCTTTGGTGGAGATTCCGCTAGAAAATAATGAGAAAGAGTATATCGTTTACCTCTTGAACTTGCGAGATGACATTATGGAAGGAATCATTGTTGCCTCCACTGGATACGGTGAAAATCCAACGACTGGAGAGCAAGTGAAAACGTCAACTCTACGCAAGGGAATTGAACTTATGTTGCCTAATGAAGCGGCGCGAATTGAGCCAATCATGCCGGATTTATTCGATTTAACGAATGAATTTTGGGTGAGTTTTTGGGTCAATGACGTGATGTACGACAAACGATTCGTGTTCGTGCCGGGAAGCATCAATGAAAAAGAATTTAAAATGATTGATCGCCTTGGTTACAAAGGAGTGATCCTCGAATCCTAATATGTTTGATCTTAAGAGTTCGTTCTCAGTAACGATTTACCGGTCATTTCAATCGGTGCAGCTAAGCGCATACGATTGAGAATAGTTGGTGCTACGTCCGCTAAAATTCCATCGTTTAATTCAATGCCTTCATCATCTGTTACCAGTATAACGGGAACTGGATTTAAGCTATGTGCGGTATTTGGCGAACCATCCGGATTCACGGCGTAATCTGCATTCCCGTGATCGGCAATGATCAAAAATTCATACCCCAAAGCTTTTCCTGCTTCAACCACTGCTTGTAGACAGGAATCCACTGTTTCAACCGCTTTAACGATGGCAGAAAAAACGCCGGTATGTCCAACCATATCTGGATTCGCAAAGTTCAGGCAAATGAAATTTGGTTTGTCCGATTGAATACTCGCAATGATGCGATCTCGCACTTCAGGGGCACTCATTTCCGGCTGTAAATCATATGTAGCAACCTTGGGTGAATTGACTAAAAGACGACTTTCTCCTTGGAATTCCGTTTCACGTCCACCACTGAAAAAGAACGTAACATGTGGGTACTTTTCTGTCTCTGCAATGCGCACCTGTGTGCGATCCATATTGGATATCACTTCACCTAATGTATTGACTAGGTTGTCCTTTTCGAAAATGACATGCATTCCTTTATATGTTGCATCATAATTCGTCATTGTACAATAATGCAAATCAAGCGGAGACATGTTAAATTCAGGAAATGCTTCCTGCGTTAACACTGTTGTTATTTCTCTTGGACGATCAGTTCGGAAGTTGAAGCAGATCACAACATCTCCATTTTCAATGCGTCCATCTGAATCGATGACATGTGGTTCAATGAATTCATCCGTGATGTCAGCTTGGTATGACTGGATCAAGGCCTCTGCTGCAGAATGTGCTTTTTCACCGACCCCTTGCGTCAGTAAGTGATATGCTTTTTGAACACGTTCCCAACGTTTATCTCGGTCCATGGCAAAATAACGTCCAATAATCGTGGCAATTTTTCCAGTGCTCAAGGTGAGTTGTTCCTCTAGCTTTTGAATAAATCCGAGTCCACTTTTAGGGTCACAATCACGTCCATCTGTGAATGCGTGAATAAACACGCGTTCTAATTGTTGCGCCTTCGCCATTTCGCAAAGGGTGTGTAAATGTGCTTGGGAACTGTGAACACCGCCCTCCGAAACAAGGCCAATAAAGTGAATTTTCGAATTTCGCTCTTTTGCTATGCGGAATGCGTCGATCAAGATGGGATTCTTTTGGAATTCCCCATCGCGTATCGATTTATTGATTCGTGTTAATTCTTGGTAGACAATGCGTCCAGCGCCAATATTTAAATGCCCAACTTCTGAATTCCCCATTTGTCCATCAGGTAATCCAACATCTTCACCACTGGTTTTCAATGTGGCATGTGGATACTTTGTCCATAAGGAATCCATAAACGGTGTGTGTGCGGCTGAAATAGCATCAGAGGCGGATTTGTCTCCAATCCCCCAACCATCTAGAATGATGAGTCCAAATTGATTTGTCATAATGACAAAGTTACCTCAAATATTGTTCCTCTTGGATTATTTTCTTTACAAGTAATTTGTGCTCCTTGTAATTGTGCGAATTCTGCCGCAATGAATAAACCGAGTCCACTTCCTTGCTTTTGGCGAGTCTCTTCGTTCCCCACTCGGTAAAATTTATAGAAAATGGCTTCTCTTTCAGAAACGGGGATTCCTGGACCTTCATCTTTCACCCCAAAAATGAGTTTTTGTTGTTCTTGACGGACATAAATTCCAATGTGTGCATCAATTCCAGCGTATTTGCATGCATTTTCCAATAGATTTACTAAAATCATTTCGAGGATAAAGGCATCACCATGGATTTGAATCATTGGAGGCATGTCTAGCGAAATAAACTCTTGTAAATAGCGTTTGTGGAATCGGTCCACAACGGATTGGACCAATGCACTAAAATCGATTTCACTCTTCACCGCTTGGAGTGACTTATTCTCCACGCGTGAAGCGTGCAAGATGTTATCGATGAGTAAGCTCAAACGCTCGTTTTCATCCATCGCCTTTTTGAGTAAGTCCGTTTTTTTATCCTCCGGCAAGTCGTGCTTCAATAAGGTTTGAAGAAAGAGTTTCACCGATGATATGGGCGTTTTTAATTCATGGGTAACAGACAACAAGAAGTTGGATTGACGTTGGGTAAGACCAATTTCTTTTAGAATGACTTTTCGCATTTTTAAAATCCCGAGAAACAGTAAAATCATGAACACGGAACCTTCACCAATAATCATCCAAACTCTTCGTTGATAATCTGAATCTGAAATGGCCAACTTTCCACTGAGGCGTATGAGTAAATTACCCCACCAGATGAATTGAAGGAAAACGTAAATAATGAGAACAATGAGAAAAAAATTCGCTTGTTTTTTCATTATGTGATTATGCTTTTAGGCGTTGAAAAGAGTATTTCAAAAGGAAAGGAGTGGAAAGGGTGGTTACCAATCCCATAATGACCAGCATAGAGAAAATCTCTACATTGATGAATCCTTCACGAAAAGCAATGTTAGCAATTACAAGCTCCATGATTCCACGTGCGTTTAGTCCATAGGCAAGGGTAACCGACTGACGATGGCTTAAGTGTGCAAAGCGCCCACCGATATATCCACCGAGTATTTTAGACAGGAATGAAACGGCAATAATGGAAAAAAGCAAGGGGTAATTTTCGATGGCGGAGAACTTGAATTCGAGTCCGATACCCGCAAAGAAGATAGGTGCAAGAAAGCCCATCGCCATGCTGCTTGTTGTTTTTTGGAATAAATCAAGGTTCTTCTCTCCAATGAGTTTTTTATTCAACAGCATCGACGCGAAGAAAGAGCCAATGATAAAGTGCAAGCCAATGCTTTCTGTCATCGTGGCGAAAAGCAAGATGAACATAAATAACAAGGCAAACAACGATTCTTTTCCTTTAAGAACACCGAGAAGTTTGTCGATTTGATTTTCAACAAAGTTCTCCTTTTGGGAAAAATGTTTGATGACGCGATAAGAAATGTAAGCAACAATGATAAATGCGATTAATTTAACACCTGTGATGATTGTCGCAGTGGTTACAGCGGAAAAGGACTTGTCAATGTGTTTCATGTCCAATAAAATTCCAAGAATCGTCAACGCAAGTACGTCATCGAATATGGCCACTGAAATGATTTTCTGTCCAACCTCTGTGTTTAATTTTCCAAGGTCCATGAGGATTCGAACACTGACGGGCAAGGCGGTGATGGCAACGCAGAGTCCAATGAATACTGTGGTCATGACACTCTGACCAAACAGTTTTCCAATTAAAAAGCCACATATAATCGGAAGAACAAAGGCCAACATGGATATGACAATATTACGCCCTTTCATGGATTTTAAGATGTCGTCGAAGTTGATTTCAAGGCCGGCAAGAATGACTAATAAAAAGACCCCTAGGTCTGAGATTACTTTCAATTCTTCTGTACGGTGAATGAAGTTCAAAAGGGTTGGGCCTAAGATAATACCAGCAATGATTTCGCCAATCATGGCAGGTTGTTTCATGCGTTCAAAGATCTCCCCAAAAAAACGTGCTAGAACCAATAAAAGAAGAAGTGCGGCAAAAAAGGGCAATTCAAATTTTGGAAGATCAATCATGTCAAATCGTTTTAAAAGTAAGTTGTTTGTGTTTTAATAAACGAATGACTTCTTGAAGTGATTCGGTTAAGGTTTCTGCCGCTTTGGGATTATCATGAAAAACGAGAATATCACCACCTTTAATGGATTGAGCTTTCGTTTTCAATTTATCCGAACATTGTTTTGGATCGAAGTCATACGATAGCCAACTCCAAAAAACAACTTGCAAATTGCGTTTTTTTAATTGAAAATACTGTTTCATTGTCAGTTTCCCGTAGGGTGGACGGAACAAGTTGCTTTGAATCAGCGTGTTGGCCTGATCTACGGAGTGCAAATAGTCAAATGCAGCCGTTTTCAGTCCATTTTCGTGATGCATGGTGTGATTCCCTACGAGATGTCCATCCGCTATGATCTGACGAAATAAATCAGGATGTTTTTTTACGTTATTTCCAACGCAGAAAAAGGTAGCTTGTACATTTGCGTCCTTCAATGTTTGCAGGATCCAGGGTGTTAAAGACTCACTTGGACCATCATCGAAAGTTAAGTATACGGCATGTTTATCATCCCCTTTCCAAATGGCACTTGGAAAAAGCCAGCGCAAAAGTAAAGGGCTACGATAGATGCGCATCAACGAATCGTATCCGTAGGTTTCGTTCCTTGAAGTAACGCGCTTGGATCAATCGTCGATGTTGTTGGCGCTGCCGGTGCAGCGTTTCTAACACTTGGTTTGATCAAGCCGTAATGTTCAGCCATGGCGCCCATGTATACTTGAAGGTTCATCAACATCGAAGTATATGCTCCTTCGCTACCCATTCCTTCACCATTTTCTGCAGCTAACTGCTCGAGTTCACGGTAAATTCTTGGCATCATTACTTTGTAAACATGATTAATTTCAGCTTTTAAACGTTTCGCAAATGATGATTTCGGATTCCCGTAACGCACATCTTGAGCAAGTTCATTCATTTTTAAACAGGCATCCATCGCTGCAATTAAGTCTTCTGCATTTTCAGTATTTCCCGCAAATTCTGCATCACTGTGATCAAAATAAGCAAATACGCTGTGGAAGTTTTCCAATAACTTATTACCCAATGCTTCTGCTTTGGCTTTTTGTCCTGCCAGGTAATACAATTGAACGTATTCATGCAAGGAACCACTGCATTTTGCGCGCAATGATTGACCTTGGTAATCATATTCAATGTCAGGCTCATTGTACTTCAAGGACATAAAAGGATCACATGAATTCACTTCGCCAAAATCGATCACATTCTCCAACGGCATCAATTTAAGCGAATAATCCAACACTTGGATCGCTTTCGCTGTTTGTTTGCGGTTCAACAATTGTTCTGCCAATAAAAGGAAATTGGAACGGTATTGAACAGTGTGACGACGCGCATAGTAATCGGTTAAGACATGTGGATTCGCCATGTCACCGTATTCATATACGTCCATCATGTTTTTCACCATTTTCGCAACGTTGTAGAACATTGGTTCTTCTTTCACTGGACTTAGCTCGTACGCCATCCCAACTTGTTTTACATTTCCTCCGGAGAGTAAAGCAACAGAGAATGATGACCCACGACTACTTGAGAAGAAAATTCCTCTTTTCCAATCGTTGTTTGCGACAACATCCATCATCATTACTTCATCCCTAGCTAATGCTGGATCGCGATCCGTACTGAATTCAAACTGAATTTTCTCTGGACATTTACTCATTTCTTTTTGCGTAATTGTTCCTGATTTCAATGCATTCTCTTTATTGACTTTCAGCGTAAATCGATTGGAAGGGAAGAAACTATAACGTTTCCCTTCGTCAACTAACATATTGTTGTCATCACGAACAAAGGCCATCGCTTCTGTTAAATCAACAGCAGACCAAATGTTTTCATACTTCTCTAACAAATCCTGTAGCTGTTCCGCTGAACCGTTCTTGAATTCAACGGATCCACTTCTTGCTCCTTCGAATAATTTAAATACACCCAGGTATTTTTGTACCGTTGCTTCAATTAAATTGGTCGTGTCGGTAGTGGCAATTGCTGCCCGTGTTGCTTCAAATTCAGGGGCAGTGATGCTCACATTGGCAAAAATCTTCTGCACCTCTTGATCGAAATAGCGCGCTGCGGTCACTGCTTCTTTTGGATTGTTTTTCAAGCGCATGGAAAGTACTTTATTCAAGATTTCTTCACTTGCATTCATCGAGAATAATTGAATTAACGGCATGAAATACACTTGATCGGTATTCCCAGCATACATAAGGATTTGATCCTCACGGAATTTAATTGGCAATGGATCAGAATCGTATGATTTCATTTTCATCTGATTTGTATACCAATCGGTTCCCATGAGAGATAAGTTACATACGCGAACATCTGTTCTTTTACCCTCAACTTCTTGCAAGTACCAAAGTGGGAAGGTATCGTTGTCACCATTTGTAAAGAGGATACTATTCTTACCACAAGATTCGAGGTAATTTGTAGCCAAGTCACGAGCTGACGTTTTTCCACTGCGGTCGTGGTCGTCCCATCCTTGTGCACCCATAAGAACAGGGACAATAACACCAAGTGCACTTGCGATTACTGCACTATTGACTTGTGAACTGATTTTTCGCTGAATAAAGTCGTAAATGGCATAGACACCAACACCAATCCACATGGCAAAGAAGTAGAAGGATCCTGCATACGCGTAATCACGCTCTCTAGGCTCCATTGGTTTTTGATTCAAGTAAACGACAATAGCTAATCCTGTAAAAATGAATGCTAATGTCAAAACGAACGCATCTTTCGGTGCTTTTCGGTAATGGAAAACCAATCCGATGATAGCAAGTATCAATGGCAACAAAAAGAACTTGTTGTGTGCTGGATTATTCGTTGTATAATGAGGTTGGTATTCTTGACTACCTAGTCGTGCTTCATCCAAGAAGGAGATTCCCGAAATCCAGTTTCCATGTAAATTATCACCGTGTCCTTGAATGTCATTTTGACGTCCGGCAAAATTCCACATGAAATAACGTAAATACATCCAATTTACTTGGTAACGGAAGAAATATGTCAAATTCTCTCCAAAGCTTGGCAAACGTTTTCCATCGCGTCCAATTTCAGTATTAGTGCCGTCATTTGCATCATATCCTGACCATTTCGCATATCCTTGTTGGTGAACAGGACTATCGCCGGAATACATACGAGGAAAAATAGTTGACTGCGCATAGGTAGCAACCGCACCATGACGAATGGAAGCGTTACTCTCGTAATATTTTTCTTCAACGGAAAAGGCTCCTTTGTGTTCTGCAATCCATTTGTTCGCATCTGCTTCTTTGGTGAATGCTTTTACTTCTACATCTCCTTCAGTGATCACAAAACGGCGCAAATAATAAGGAGAAAGATCTTTCCAAGCATCGTTACTTAATACTCTTGCTCCATTTTCTGTCATTTCTTCCCCGTTTCGGAAAGAGTTCCAATAATTTCCGAAGAAAATCGGAGCTGAACCGTATTGTTCACGTTTCAAGTAAGAGTGGAGTGTCACTAAATTTTCAGGATCGTTTTCATCTAAAGGCGTGTTGGCATTTGAACGAATTACAATGACAGCGAAAGAGCTATACCCAATTAACAAGAACACCAAGCCCATCATCGCATTATACAATAGCGCATTTCCTTTTTTTCTTGCCCAGCGAACAAGGTATACACATACAGCAATCAAGAGAATGAAAAAGAAAACAGTACCGGAGAAGAAAGGTAGACCAAGACTGTTGACAAAAGCCACCTCAAAGTTCGATGCCATGGCAATAGATCCAGGGATAATACCTTCTTGGATAAATCCTAAGGCAACGATAGAAATGATTCCAGTAAGGATAATACCTTTTAGGTTGGTTTCTTCTTTCACACGGAAGTAAATCATGTATCCAATGGCAGGCACGACAAGAATTCCTAGAAGGTGGACTCCAATCGCTAGTCCAAGCATAAAGAAAATCAACAAAATCCATCGATTCGGACGATAGTTATCTGCTAGTTGTCCGGAAGCTAACAAGCCCATTTCCTCATCCCATTTCAAAATAGCCCAAAAAATAACAGCCGTGAATAAGGATGCCATGGCGTAAACCTCACCTTCAACCGCTGAAAACCAGAATGAATCCGAGAACGTGTAAGCCAAAGACCCAATGGCAGCGGCAGAGAAAATCGCCACTTGATTACCGCCACTTAGTTCTTTTTGTTGAGATAAAATGATTTTTTTGATCAATAAAGTCAAAGACCAAAACATAAACAAAATCGTCAGTGAACTCGATATCGCAGATAACGCATTGATCCAAACTGCTACTGATTCTGGCGCTGCAAAGAAGGAGAACAAGCGCCCAAGAACCATAAATAATGGTGCGCCTGGAGGGTGTCCAACTTCTAACTTATATGCTGCGGTAATATATTCCCCACAATCCCACAAACTTGCCGTGGATTCAATCGTCATTAAATACACCGTGCTTGCAATAAGAAAAACAAGCCATCCAAGTAGGGTGTTCCATTTAGTATAATTCATAGGTATGCGAATTGGTTCTGTTTTTGTAACGCGAATTTAAGAATATTCGCATTGAAAAAGCACTCATGCAGAGCAATTACGTGAGAACATTGAAATTATTTTTCAAATCTAGTTGATAACAAGAAAAAATGTTGTTAAATTTGCCTCCGCATTTGAGAAAATGTTGACTGACCCATGGTGTAACTGGCAACACGTCTGATTTTGGTTCAGAAGAGTCTAGGTTCGAGCCCTAGTGGGTCAACAAAAAAAAGTAAAAACCCTTGATCACATTCGTCATCAAGGGTTTTTTATTTCCGATTTCTTCCTACTTTTTACCTGTTGCGTTCTTCTTCATCATTGAAAACACGAATGGTATGCTTGATCATTTGATAAATTTGTTCCGAGGTTAATGCATTCGTTTGTGTAACAGTGGTAATCGCGTTAGAGAACTGTAGACTACTAATCTTGTCAAAGTCCCAAAGCCTGATTTTTCGAGAGTAAATTTTCTTTCTACTGGCATCATACGCTTTGATTTTTAGTTTCACACTTGGATGAATATTCGAATATTGAACGCCTGCAACACCAATTCCTGGACCTTTAAAGGCCTCCACCAAAATGCGTACTTTCACGTAAACTTCTTCTTCATACGAATAAATGGCTCTTCTCTTGGTCATTTTCGGGTATCCACCGGCATACGTTCCCGTTTCAATCGTTTTACGCGGAGTGCCATCTCCTTTCATATCGTAAATAAAAGTAGCATCCTTAAAAAGTTGCCGTTTTACCGTTTCCTGAATTAAGGCCATGATGGAATCTCGTTGAATCGTTGAAAATCGAAATCCAGAATAGATGTTGGATTGATTGACATTTGACACTAAAAATTGATTGGTCAGTTCCTTATCGACATACAGCCTTACCCTGTAGATGCCCGCTTGACTTGTTGTTCCTTGTGAATATACCAACGCTTGTGCGAAAAGGAAGATGGAGAATAAAAAACGATTCATGTTTTAAGGTTTTTCCAAAGTTACATATTTGTCCAATGTGGGCCATAATAACCGTGCCATTTTTCAAGCTAGATTCCTGCGATAAAATGTATCTTTGCACAAATCAAAGAAACATGAGTGAAACACGGACGGACATTTCAGAATTAGGTGAATTTGGCATTATTGATCAACTGACAAAAGGAATTGAACTTCGAAATGCGTCCTCTATTTTTGGAGTAGGGGATGATGCAGCAGTAATCGATGCCGGGAATGATGAGTTTTTACTGGTTTCTACGGACGCATTAATAGAAGGTGTTCATTTTAATTTGATGTACATGCCTTTGAAACATTTGGGGTATAAAGCGGTTGCAGTGAATGTTTCGGATATCTGTGCCATGAATGGAAAAGCGGAGCAAATTACCGTTTCTATTGCGGTCTCTAATCGATTTAGCTTGGAAGCTTTGGAGGAGTTGTATGCTGGGATTAAATTGGCTTGTACGGAATATGAAGTAGATTTAGTTGGTGGTGACACAACGAGTTCTATTTCAGGACTGATGATAAGCATTACAGCAATCGGACGTGTTAAAAAAGAAGAGGTTGTTTATCGTTCTGGCGCTAAAGAATTTGATTTGTTGGTGGTTTCAGGTGATTTGGGTGGTGCATACATGGGCCTTCAATTGTTGGAACGTGAAAAGGATGTGTTCAAATCGAATCCAGCGATTCAGCCGGATTTAGATGGACACGACTATATCATGCAAAGACAGCTAAAACCAGAAGCACGTGTGGATATCGTTAAATACCTCAAAGAATTAGGAGTAAAACCGACTTCGATGATTGATATTTCCGATGGATTGGCGAGTGAAGTATTACACCTATGTAAAGCAAGTCAAGTAGGGTGCCATGTTTACGATGAGAAAATCCCAATTGATGCAAAGACATCTATGACAGCCATTGATTTTAACTTAGATCCGAGTACCTGTGCCTTGAACGGAGGAGAAGATTATGAATTACTTTTTACCATTAAGCAAAGTGATTTTGAAATCATCCAATCCAATCCGAATTTCTCGATCATTGGACATATGACCAATGCGGCAGATGGGATATATTTCGTTGATAAAAATGGTTCAGCTGTGACACTTAAAGCACAAGGCTGGAGACACTTTTAATCGATTCTTGGTAAATTGATTTGTGTTTTGTGGATAATCACCACCGTAAATTTCCCTGCAATTTCTTCTTGAATTTTTTCAGCATCGATGAGTGTGCGAAAGTCACCAACCATTAGATTGAAATTCGGCGCTTCAAACGTGACATAGGTATCAATTTTTGGATACATCGAAATAAATCGATTTCGCGCTTCGTCAATGATGCTCTTATCAGAATCAAAGCAAATTTGAATGCGGTAGCCACCAATTTGTTTGCTCGCTTTTTTTGCTATGTTTTCTTCCAATCTTGGATCTGCGTCAATGGTTATTTGGGCAACTACTGTTGAGGAATTAAAGAGTAGCGCAATAAATAAAATAAATAGGCCAATTGAACATTTCATGAGTCAAAATTAGTGATTTTCAAGCATCCACATTCAGAGACTATTTAGAATGATTTTAAATTAGCACATTTTTCTCTTTTTTTGTCATGAAAGTGTCATAAAATGCCTTGATTCTCCTAATTTTGTTCCCGATAAAAAGCGGTTTGACCGCACTATTTTTAAGAGTGAATTAGTAGTTTTTACATGGAAATATCTAGAATTCAATTGCTTAAGCGTTTAAAATCATTGGCATTCGTCACGTTAACGTTTGGCTTTGTTGGTTTAACCAACTTTACGAAAGCTCAAGGAGAGGCACTTTTCAAATCAAAATGTGCAACTTGTCACCAAACCCACAAGAACAGTACTGGACCAAAGTTGTTCCAAGTTCGTGATAAATGGGCTGCTGGTGGCGCTAAGGAAGGTAGCATCTTCATGTGGGTGAACAACTGGCAAAATGCAGTTGCGGCAGATCCTTATGCTGCTGAAGTTTCCAAATGGTCTCCGACAGCAATGGCGGCTTTCCCAGATTTGAAAAAAGAGGACATTACAGCCATCTTCGATTGGATTGACGCGCAGCCAGATCCGGCTACAGTAACGAACACTGGTGGGCCAATGGATCCGAGTAAAACAGAAATGGATCCTGCAGAGGAAGAAGGTTCAGTTGGATGGATTTGGATTGTAATGGGTGTCATATTCATCGTTGTGATTCTTGCAGTTGGTGGTGTTCGTCGTCAATTAAAAATCGCAACTTCTGACAACCCAGAAACGCAAGAGAAATTAACGTATGCTGAAGAGTTACGTAGCATTGCTTGGAAATACAGATTGTGGGTTGGATTAGGTTCATTGGTGACAGTGATTGCGATCGTAGTAACATTGTTCCAGTCCTTATACCGTATTAACGTGATGGAAGAATATCAACCATCTCAACCAATTGCTTTCCCGCATGACCGTCACGCTGGGGTAAATGGCATCGACTGTAAATACTGTCACAACTCTGTAACAAAATCCAAGTCAGCTGGAATTCCTTCTGTAAACGTTTGTATGAATTGTCACAAACAAATTGATGGAACAGGAAAACCATTTGCTGGTGAGATTAAGAAAATTTATGCAGCAGCAGGATGGGATTTATCATCAGGAGCTGGTAAATATACCGGACACACGAAACCAATCGTTTGGAACAAAGTTCACGTCCTTCCTGATCACGTTTATTTCAACCACTCCCAACACGTTGTTGTAGGTGGGGTAGATTGTAAACAATGTCACGGTGATATGAAAACCATGAATGAAACAGCGAAAGTTCAACCAGTTTCAGAATTGAACAAAATCGAAGGAAACGTTCAATTGACAAAACCAACTCTTACAATGGGATGGTGTATCGAATGTCACGGTAAAAAAGATGTGACAATCGGAAACGGTAAAAATGCATACTACGACGAAATTCACCGTCGCTTGAAAAAAGATCCAGCACTTTATAAAAAATATTACAAAGACGGTAAAGTGTCGGTAAGTGAACTAGGCGGTTGGGAATGTGCGAAATGCCACTATTAATAAATTAATAATATTCTTGTCGAAGAAAAGACTATGGGAATGACTAGAAAATATTGGAAAGGACTTGAAGAATTAAAGGAGACTCCTGAATTCATTAAGCACAAAGAACAAGAGTTTCCGAATCAACAAACGATTGAGGAATTCTTATCTGATGATAAACTAAGTGAAACATCTACAGCAAGAAGAGATTTCCTTAAGTTTTTAGGATTTTCAGTAGCGGCGGCAACGTTGGCTGCTTGTGAAGCTCCTGTAACGAAAGTTGTTCCTTACGTGAACAAACCTGAAGACGTAACTCCTGGAATGCCAACTTGGTATACAAGTACGTATTATGATGGTAATTCATACGCGAGCATCTTGGTGAAAACCCGTGAAGCACGACCAATTTTCATCAAAGGAAACAAGGACTTTGGATTTACAAAAGGTGGAGTGAATCCACAAATTGTTGCTTCCGTTCTTGGATTGTATGATGGCGAACGTTTGACTAAACCGACAGCTGGTGGAACAGTTGCTTCTTGGTCATCCATTGATAAAGCGGTTTCTTCAGCGCTAAAATCTGCCAAATCAGTGACCTTATTGACAAACACGGTAATTAGCCCTTCGATGAAGCGTGCAATTGCTGAAATGTCAGTGGCAATGAATGGTGAGGCTGGAAGTAAATTCCAACACATTCAATACGATGCAGTTTCTTACGCTGGTATGCGTGAGGCAAACATGTCGAACTTCGGAGCTAGAATCATTCCTAGTTACGATTTCTCTAAGGCAAAAACAATCGTTTCTGTGGATGCAGACTTCTTAAATTCTTGGTTGTTATCTACAGAATTTACTGGTCAATACGCAGCAACACGTAATCCAGACGCAGCTTGGATGTCAAAACACATTCAATTTGAAACAGTGATGTCTATTACTGGATCAAACGCTGATTACCGCGGAATGATTAAACCATCCGAACAAGCAACAGTACTTGCTTATATCATTAAAGGACTTGGTGGTAATCCAGGTGTTTCTGCAGACTTAAGCAAGGCAGATCCATCTACAAAAGCAGCAGCGGATGTAGCAATCAAAGCCTTGAAAAAATCGAAAAAAGAATCCTTAGTGGTTTCTGGTTCGAATAACATTGGTGTTCAACAATTGACAAATAAGTTGAATAACTTATTGCAAGCATACGGAACAACGATCGACCTTTCTAATCCAATCAATCTTTTCCAATCTGAAGATGCGCAAGTAGCGAAGTTCGTGAAAGACGTGGTTGCTGGAAATGGTCCAGATGTATTGTTAATGATGGATGTTAATCCAGTATATACATTGCCAAATGGTGATGCATTTGCAAAAGGATTGAAAAAAATCAAAACATCTGTTGCGATCTCAGCATACGCAGATGAAACAGCAGCTCTTTGTTCTTATGTATGTCCAGGTTTCCACGCATTGGAATCTTGGTCTGATTTTGAAGCAAAAGCAAGCGAATATGCGGTTTCTCAACCAACCATTCGTCCATTAGGTGAGGACACAGCTTCAGCACTAGAATCTTTATTGGTATGGAACGGTTCAGCTGTTCGTGGTGGAAAAGATTCTTCTGTTGCTTATGACTATATCAAAGCAACGTTTGCAGCGAAATTCCCTACAGCTGATTTCGCTATGACCGTTCACAACAGTGTGATGCCTCAAGCAATTGTACCAAGTACATTGGTATACGCAGACGCTAAAATTGCCGCACTTCCTAAAGCAGCTGATGTAGAAGTTTCCTTCTATCAAAAAGCGGGTATTGGAACCGGTGCTCATGCAAATAATCCATGGTTACAAGAGTTGCCAGATCCAATCACGAAAGTGACTTGGGACAACTATGTAACAATGAATCCAGTTGAAATGAAAGCGAAAGGTTTTGTGACAACGTATGATCAAGAACATGGTTTGAATTTAACAACAGTTAAAGTAAATGGAAAAAGCGTAACACTTCCAGTTTATCCATTGCCAGGACAAGCATTAAACACGATTGGTATCGCATTAGGATACGGACGTGGTGCAAATGGCGAGAAAATTGGTAAAGCTGCTTTCCAAACAAAAGAATATGGTGGACATGAATTAAATGATGCTGGAAATCGCAAGCCGATTGGAGCAAATGTTTATGCCATGGTAACTACAGGTGCAACCTTTGAATATTCAGCGGCGGCAACAGTTGGTGCTGCTGAAGGACTTTATCCAATCGCGGCAACACAAATTCACCACACGGTAATGGGACGTCATTCCATCGTTCGTGAAACAACCTTAGGAATTTACCAAAACAACGATAAAGAGGCGTACAATCCTGCTCATACCTTGCAAAAATTGGATGCTCACGGGAATCACGTGGAGGCTCCAGTTTCAGAGTTTGACTTGTGGGATGCACATCCAGTAGAGAAAATTGGTCACCGTTGGGGAATCAGCATTGACCTATCGTCTTGTATTGGTTGTGGAACTTGTTTGATTGCTTGTCAATCTGAAAACAACGTACCAGTAGTTGGTAAGGATGAAGTTAGAAGAGGTCGTGAAATGCACTGGTTGCGTATCGATCGTTACTTTGCTTCAGACGAAGAGGCTGCAGTAGGTACAAGAAAGGACAAAGAAACATTCTCTTACGATAAAGCTGAATTAGCAGCAGAGAATCCAAAAGTGGTTCATATGCCGTTAATGTGTCACCACTGTAACCACGCACCGTGTGAAACGGTTTGTCCAGTTGCAGCAACAACACATAGCAATGAAGGATTGAATCAAATGGCGTATAACCGTTGTATTGGTACAAGATATTGTGCGAACAACTGTCCTTACAAAGTTCGTCGATTCAACTGGTTCAACTACCCAGCTTACAAGAAATTTACAGAGGTGAATCCAGCACAAGATGATTTAGGTCGTATGGTGTTGAATCCAGACGTTACTGTACGTACACGTGGTGTCATGGAGAAATGTTCATTGTGTGTTCAAAGAATCCAAGCAACGAAATTGACAGCTAAGAAAGAAGCAAGAGAAATCATTGATGGTGAATTTGCAACAGCATGTTCTGACGCTTGTCCAACACATGCAATCACTGTTGGAGATTGGAATGACTTGAAATCAATGATTCGTTCAAAATCTGAAAATAACCGCGCTTATCAAGCATTGGAAGAAGTAGGTGTTAAACCGAACGTTTGGTATCAAGTGAAAGTGCGCAACGAGGAAAACAGTTTATTAACTGCTATCCAAAGTGAAGCTGATCACGCATCAAACAAACAACATCATTAATCAATTTAAATAACTGAAATGCAAAAGGAAGCAGCAATCAGAGAACCCCTCATATTAGGTCATAAGACCTACCATGACATTACAGAGGATGTTTGTCGACCAATTGAGGACAAAGCACCAAAAATGTGGTATACACTTTTTGGAATCGCACTCATCATCGGTTTGTATGGTGTTGGTAGTATTTGTTACCTATTAGGAACTGGTATCGGTGTTTGGGGATTAAACAAGACCATTGGATGGGCTTGGGATATCACCAACTTCGTATGGTGGGTAGGTATTGGTCACGCCGGAACCTTAATCTCCGCGGTACTATTATTGTTCCGCCAAAAATGGAGAATGGCGATTAACCGTTCAGCAGAAGCGATGACCATTTTTGCGGTATTCATGGCCGGAATGTTCCCGTTGATTCACATGGGACGTTTATGGGTAGGATACTGGGTTTTACCTTTACCTAACCAATTCGGTTCGTTGTGGGTGAATTTTAACTCACCATTGCTTTGGGACGTATTCGCGATTTCTACGTATTTATCTGTATCCTTGGTTTTCTGGTACATTGGTTTGATTCCAGATTTCGCAACCATTCGTGACCGCGCTAAAAAACCATTGGCAAAAAAGATGTATTCGATCTTGTCTTTTGGTTGGTCTGGACGTGCTAAACATTGGAATCGTTTTGAATTGGTTTCTTTGGTTTTAGCCGGCTTAGCAACTCCATTGGTATTCTCGGTTCACTCGATCGTATCTTTTGACTTTGCCACATCGGTAATCCCAGGATGGCATACGACCATCTTTCCTCCATACTTCGTAGCAGGAGCGGTATTCTCTGGATTCGCAATGGTACAAACACTTTTGTTGGTCATGAGAAAAGCAATGGGTCTAGAAGCATATATTCACACAAAACACGTGGAATACATGAACATTGTCATCATGGTGACAGGATCTATTGTTGGAACGGCCTATATCACTGAGTTATTTATTTCTTGGTATTCGGGAGTAGAATATGAATCGTATGCTTTCATCAACCGTGCAACTGGTCCTTACTGGTGGGCATATTGGTCAATGATGACATGTAACGTAATTTCTCCACAGTTGATGTGGATCCCTAAATTGAGAAGAAGCTTATTGTTCACGTTCTTCATTTCGATCGTTGTAAACATCGGTATGTGGTTCGAGCGTTATGTAATCATCGTAACTTCTATTCACCGCGATTACATTCCAGCAGCATGGAGCATGCACTTCCCAAGTCACATCGATATCGCTGTGTATGTAGGAACAATTGGATTGTTCTTTGTATTCTTCTTATTGTTTGCTCGTTTCTTCCCAGTATTGGCTTTGAACGAAGTAAAAACAATCTTGAAAGGATCAGGACAATCATACAAAGAATCACCAGATTATCACAAACACCATTAATCCCTAGGGTATGTCAGATAAAGTAATTTATGTAATGTATGACGACGACGAGGCATTGAAAGACAGTGCGAAAAAACTCGTTTCGAAAGGCGTCAAAATTTCTGAAGTGTTTTCTCCATTTCCAATTCACGGTATTGATCCGATTATTGGTGTAAAAAATACGCGTCTAGGAATTATGGCATTTTTATATGGTTTAACTGGATTAACAGTTGCTACATTAGGAATGCGCTTCTTCATGGTAACGGATTGGCCAATGAATATTGGTGGTAAACCGAATTTTACTTATTTGGATAACATGCTAGCATTTGTTCCAATTAGTTTTGAGTTTACCGTTTTGTGTGCGGCACATGGTATGGCAATTACGTATTTATTGCGCAATAAAACATTGCCTGGAATGCCGGCTCAAAATCCTGATCCGCGTACAACAGATGATAAATTTGTGATGGAAATCCGTTTGAACGAAAATCACGGTATTTCTGAAGCAGATTTAGATGAAATGTTGAAAGAGACTGGATTCTTTGAATTAGACAAAAAAGAAATTAATTAAGAAACGAACGTAAGATGAAAAGAAATGTATTTGCAATTATAGGTACGTCTGCGTTAACGTTATCGTTGTTATTGCTCAATTCATGTAAATCTGATGCGGATAGCCCAGGTTTTGAATACGCACCAGATATGTACCGTACGCCATCCATTGAGCCTTATGTGGACTATGGAGAAGTAAGAGGTCGCATTGACGAATCGAAAAAAGTGCTTTTATCAGCTAGAATTCCAGCAAGAAATACCATTCCTTATTATGGAACGGATTCAGCTGAAGTGAAAATGATGTTGCCTTACTTCAGAAAACCAAATGTAGCATTCAGAGAATCGCATGGTTTATACGGTTGGGATATGTCAACAGCAGATGAATATGCATTGGCTGCAGCAGACGGAAACATGTTGACCTTAACGGCTAAAAATGCGGAAAGCGTGATGGCAAAAGGTAAAGAATTGTTTACGGCAATGTGTCAACACTGTCACGGTGAAAAAGGTGATGGACAAGGACCAATGGTTGTTAGTGGAGCTTATCAAGGTGTTCCGAATTATGCAACTTTAGCGAATTTATCAGATGGACAAATGTTCTACTCCATTTACTACGGTAAAGGAAACATGGGTTCACATGGTATGATTCTTTCTAAAAAGGAAATTTGGACCCTCGTACACTACGTACGTCAATTCCAAAATAAAGACTACGGAAAATTTGATGCATCAGGAAAAGCAGTAGCTTCTGCTGTTGTATCCGATACAACTGCGGTTAAACCATAAACAAGAGTAAGAAATGGAATTTCAAATTACTAAAAAAGCAAAAAATGTAACTTTCGGACTGATGGCAGTTGGATTGTTACTGACAATCGTGGGTATCGCTACTACCATGGGCGACCACCATTTCAAAACACGTTTCTTAGCAAGTGGATTGATCAGCGGATTTTTCTTCTTCGCTCTTGGATTGGGTGCATTATTTTTCTTGTCATTGCAATACGCAACTGAAACAGGATGGTACGCATCAGTAAAAAGAGTGATTGAAGGTGTGGCTGGATTCTTACCTTACGGAATGGGAGTATTAGGATTGGTATTGTTAGCAATTACATTAAACGATGGTGCTCATATCTACCTTTGGATGGATGCTAAAGTCGTAGAACATGATGAAATCATTGCGAACAAAGCAGCTTATTTAAATCCAGTTTTCTTTTGGATTAGAACCTTAGTTTATTTTGCGACTTATATTATCTTCCTTCGTGGATTCCAAAAAAGATCAGCAGAAGAAGATCGCATCGGTGGAACTGACCTTCACTTCCAGAACTACAAAAAAGGAGCAATGTTCCTAGTGTTCTTTGCTGTATTTAGTTCGACTTCAGCTTGGGATTGGTTAATGTCAATCGACGTTCACTGGTTCTCTACATTATACGGATGGTATACATTTGCTGGAATGTGGTGTTCTACAATGGTCGTATTAGTATTGACTACCTTGTACTTGAAAAAATTGGGTTACTTGCAAAAAGTAAACGACTCTCACATCCACGACTTAGGTAAATGGACTTTTGCTACGTCATTCTTGTGGTCTTATTTGTGGTTCTCACAGTTCATGTTGATTTGGTATGCAAACATCGGTGAAGAGGTGGCTTACTATATGACGCGTATTGCGAACTTTAAAGTGTTGTATTTCTCTATGTTCATTATCAATTTTGCATTCCCAATGTTGATTTTAATGTCTAGAGATGCAAAACGTAATGCTGGAATTTTGACATTCGTTGGATTGGTGATTTTAACTGGACACTGGTTAGATGTGTACATCATGGTATCAGCTGGAACATTAGGTGCAAATGCAAGTATTGGTGCATTGGAAATTGGAATGGCGTTGTTGATGTTAGGATTCTTTGCATTTATGGTGTTGAGAAACTTGACAAAACAACCATTAACACCAATTAACCATCCATTCTTGGATGAAAGTATTCACCACGAAATTTAATTAAGAACAATCGTTAAAGAATCATGGAAAAATTAATCATATTAATCGTTGTCATCCTCGGAGCTATAGCAATTGCTCAATTAGTTCGTGTGTATGAGATTTCCGCTAAACTGAGAAAAACAGGAGAGCACGAAATTACAAGCAGAGATAATAATCTCAATGCTAAAATGATGCTTGGATTTATGTTTGCGTTATTTATAAGCTTCATCTATTTAATGGCAACTTACGGTTGGACAGGACGTGGTATTGCTGCTTCTGTTGAAGGTAAAGAAACAGATTGGTTGTTGAATTTGAATTTCGTAATCATTATTATGATTTTCTTCTTTACAAACTTCTTGTTGTTCTTCTTCACATATAAATATGTAAGAAAACCAGGTGTTAAAGCGTTCTATTATCCACACAATAACAAACTAGAGATGTTATGGACAGTGGTTCCTGCAATCGTATTGGCAGTGATTATCATTCTTGGATTGAAAACTTGGAATGATCTTGTCGCTCCAACAGGAAAAGAAGCAATTCGCGTGGAATTATTCTCAAAACAATTCGATTGGACGGCTCGTTACGCTGGACAAGACAATACTTTGGGTAAATACGATTACAAATTAACAACGGACAACAACGAGTTAGCCTTGTTAACGACGAATACCATCGATTCAGCGATCAATAACATGATGAATGGATCGAACGGAATCAGTAAAATTCAAAAATTATTGAATAACCGTGATACAATTTTGAATGACTCAACATCAAATGCATTGCGTCAAGATTTATCAAGAAAAGAAAGATTGTATCGTTTGTTAGCTCAAATGAAAGCGAACCATAATGCGAAATTGGATGCTTCAGCTTGGGATGACATTATTCAAAAAGATACGTTAGTGTTATGTAAAGGAGTGCAATATGAGATTTCATTGCGAGCAAAAGATGTAATTCACTCAGCGTATTTCTTACACATGCGCGCTCAAATGAATGCGGTTCCTGGAATGCCAACACGATTGAAATTCACGCCTTCTATGACCACAGAGGAAATGCGTAAAGTGAAAAATAACCCATCTTTTAATTACATTTTAATGTGTAATAAAATTTGTGGTGGAGCTCACTACAAAATGAAAATGGTGGTGGTTGTGAAAGACAAAGCGGCTTACAAAGCTTGGATTGCTTCTAAGAAAAAGGAAACGTTCAAGGATAAGTATTTTCCTGCAGCAGCACCGGCAGCTCCTGTAGCAGCAATGGCTGACACAACAATGGCAAATTAAAATTCGTATAATATTTTAAAAGAAATAAAATGGCTTCAGTAGCACACGAAGGACACGGACACGATCATCATGGAGATCACCATCACCATGAAGAGAATTTTATCTCAAAATACATCTTCTCTCAGGATCACAAAATGATTGGTAAGCAGTTCTTAATGACTGCTGTATTTATGGGCATCGTGGCAATGATCTTGTCTATCTTGTTCCGTATTCAATTGGCTTGGCCAGGTGAGAGTTCAGATTTCTTATCATTTTTCCTTGGTGAAAAATGGGCTCCAAATGGCGTGTTGAAAGAAGACATGTACCTCGGTTTGGTTACCATTCACGGTACAATCATGGTATTCTTCTTATTAACGGGAGGATTATCTGGAACCTTCTCTAATATGTTAATTCCGTTGCAGTTAGGAGCACGTGATATGGCGTCAGGATTCTTGAACATGTTATCCTATTGGTTCTTCTTCCTTTCGTCTATTTTGATGTTGGTTTCATTGTTCGTTGAATCAGGGCCAGCAATGGCAGGATGGACAATTTATCCACCATTATCTGCATTGCCACAAGCGGTTTCAGGTTCTGGATTAGGAATGACTTTATGGTTATTCTCCATGACGATTTTCATCGCTTCTTCATTGATTGGTTCTTTGAACTATATTGTTACTGTAATCAACTTACGTACGCAAGGAATGACAATGACAAGAATGCCTTTGACAATTTGGGCGTTTTTTGTGACGGCAATTTTGGGTGTTCTTTCGTTCCCTGTTCTTTTATCAGCGGCCCTGTTGTTGGTTATGGATAGATTGGCTGGAACAAGCTTCTATCTTTCTGATATCATTGTAGGAGGAGAGATGTTAGCAAATCATGGTGGTTCTCCACTATTGTACCAACACTTATTCTGGTTCTTAGGTCACCCTGAGGTATACATCGTATTATTACCAGCCTTAGGATTGTCATCAGAAATTATTGCAACCAACGCACGTAAACCAATTTTTGGTTACAAAGCGATGATTGGATCAATCCTAGCAATCGGATTCCTCTCCTTTATTGTGTGGGGTCACCATATGTTCGTAACGGGAATGAATCCATTCTTAGGAAGTGTATTCGTATTTACAACGCTTTTAATTGCGATTCCATCTGCAGTGAAAGTGTTTAACTACTTAACTACGCTTTGGAAAGGATCTCTTATTTTAACTCCAGCAATGTTATTTGCCATTGGATTGGTTTCGACCTTCATTACGGGTGGTGTAACTGGAATTATCTTGGCGGATTCTGCTTTGGATATCGCACTTCACGATACATACTTCGTTGTAGCTCACTTCCACATTGTAATGGGAATGTCAGCGGTATTTGGAATGTTTGCCGGAGTTTATCATTGGTTCCCTAAAATGTTCGGACGCATGATGAACACAAGATTAGGGTATGCGCACTTCTGGATTACCTTGGTGGGTGCCTACGGCGTGTTCTTCCCAATGCACTTTGTAGGATTGGCAGGAGCGCCACGTCGCTACTATGATTATTCTGTATATGCTGACTTTGACTCTGCAAGTGGTGACATGATGATGGATTTGAATATCGTGATCACAATGTTTGCCATCATTGCAGCTTTAGGTCAACTTTTATTCTTGTTCAATTTCTTCTACAGTATTTTCAGAGGTCCAAAAGCGCCTCAAAATCCTTGGAATTCGAACACATTGGAATGGACAACGCCTGTCGAGCACGTTCATGGTAACTGGCCTGGAGCTTTACCAGAAGTGCACAGATGGCCTTATGATTACTCTAAACCAGGAGCTGATACGGACTTTATTCCTCAGGATGTTCCTTTAGCTGAAGGAGAAGAAGAGCATTAATCGTTCAACGACATAAAAAAAGCCCTGACAGAAACGTCGGGGCTTTTTTATTTAGGAATAGTCAACTAGTCACATTTACTACGTTAGAGTTCTTTTTCGATGTGCTCTAGTTCATGGTAAAATGATTCACCAAAAGCTCGGATTATCGGTTCCCGTAGAAATTTATATACGGGAACATTTAATTGTTCACCGCATGAACAGGCAGGTTTGCAAATATGCCATTCTTCGTAATTCAAGGCGGTTAACTCATTAAATTGCTTGACACGAATTGGATAGAGATGACATGAAATCGGTTTTTTGAAATCAATTTCTTTTTCTAAATAGGCTTTTTCAATGGCACATTTCGTTATTCCAGCCTCATCAAAGTAGACAAAGGAACATTCTTGTCCATTCACTAATGTTGTCGCTGGATGATCCTCTTCATCGATGTAATAAATGCCTTTTTCCTTGACATTCGCAATTCCTTCCGGACGCATGTGTTTGGATATGACATCATAGTTTTTTTCAATGATCTCTACTTCTTCTAAAGTGAGTGGGGCACCACCATCTCCTTCTACGCAACAAGCCCCTTTACAGGCATTTAAATCACACACGAATTTTCGCTCGAATAGCTCAGTAGAGATGATTTTATCTTCAATTTCTATTAACATAAAACAAAGATAACGTCATTTGATTTTGAAATTCCATAAAAAGACTGTATATTTGTACCACATTTATGAACGAATGCAGTGAGAGGGGACGAAAGTCCCCTCTTTTATTACAAGAAATGTTAGATAGAAAACTCATATTAGAATTAATCGACGAGCGCATTGCTGAATTAGACAATGGCTTATATGTCGTGGAATTAAACATCTCATCCAGTAACGTGATTAACGTGGAATTGGACAAAATAAAAGGAGGTGTATCTGTCAACGATTGTGTTTCAGTTTCAAGAAACATTGAACACAATTTAGATCGAGAAAAACAAGATTTTGAATTACATGTTTCTTCTGCAGGACTGGATAAACCCATTCGTCACATCAATCAATATGCAAAGAATATTGGACGCAGCTTCAAAGTGGTGATGAACAATGGAGATAAGTTTGAAGGCGAGTTGATGAAATTAAATGAGGTTGGAATTGTGATTAAACAAATTTCACTGCAAAAATCAGTGGAAAAAAGAAGAAAAATACAAGTGGAAGAAATACTAGAGCTTCCCTTTACTGAAATAAAAGAGTCTAAAATTGTTATATCTTTTAAATAAACGCTATGAATAGTACGGAACTAGTTGACTCGTTCTCGGAGTTTAAGGAATTAAAAAACATTGACAAACAAACAATGCAACATGTCTTGGAAGATGTCTTCCGAGCGATGTTTAAGAAAAAGTTCAATACCGACGAACACATCGACATTATCGTTAACATCGACAAAGGTGACGTTCAGATTTTCTTGAATAAAGAAATTGTGGATGATGGTGAAGTAGAAGATCCAAATACGGAAATTGCGTATTCTGACGCGATCAAAATTGAGCCGGATTTCGAAATCGGTGAAGAAGTAACCGAGGAGTTCAAATTCATTGACTTTGGACGTAGAAATGTACTTTCCTTGCGTCAAAACTTGATCTCTCGCATTTTAGAATTAGAGAAAGATCATCTATACAAAAAATACAAAGAACGCATTGGAGAAATTGTTACCGGTGAAGTTTACCAAGTTTGGAAAAAAGAAATTCTTGTCATGGATGATGACAACAATGAATTGATTCTTCCAAAATCGGAGCAAATTCCATCTGATTTCTTCAAAAAAGGAGAATCTGTTCGTGCAGTTGTGGCTAAAGTTGACATGCGCAACAGCACACCTGTCATTATTCTTTCACGTACCGCACCGGAATTCCTTGAGCGATTGTTCGAACTGGAGGTTCCTGAGGTATTTGACGGACTAATTACCATTAAGAAAATTGTTCGTGAACCAGGTGAGCGTGCAAAAGTAGCAGTAGAATCTTACGACGATCGCATTGATCCAGTTGGAGCATGTGTGGGAATGAAAGGATCTCGTATTCATGGAATTGTTCGTGAATTGAGAAACGAAAACATTGATGTCATTAATTACACAACGAATAATCAGTTGTTGATTCAACGCGCACTTTCTCCTGCAAAAGTGACTTCCATGGAAATTTTGGAAGAGGAAAAACGAGTGAAAGTATACTTGAAACCAGACCAAGTGTCTTTAGCCATCGGAAAAGGTGGTAACAATATTAAATTGGCTGGAAAATTAAGCGGATACGAAATTGATGTATACCGTGATGGAGAAGTGGATGTAGAAGATGTTGATTTAGAAGAATTCGCAGACGAAATCGATAGCTGGATTATCGATGAGCTAAAAGCGATTGGCTGCGATACAGCAAAATCTGTATTGGAAATTAGCGTGGACGAATTAGTTTCACGTACGGACCTTGAGAAAGAAACGATCGAGGAAGTATTCCGTATTTTGCAAGCAGAATTTGAATAAATTTAATCTCCCTTACAGAAGCGTAAAAGGATAAATATGGCGGGAAAACCGATTCGATTAGGAAAAGCAGCAGGAGAACTGAATGTTGGATTACCAACATTAGTAGAGTTCTTAGAGTCTAAAGGAATTAAAATTGATTCCAATCCAAACACGCGTTTGGAGCAGGAACATTTTGACCTTTTGTGCCAAGAATTCGCTGCTGATCAATCTATGAAAGAGCAGTCTAAGGCCTCTACTCGTAGAGAAAAACGTGAGTCTGTGACATTAAGCGACAAGCCGGCAGACACACCAAGAGTGACGGATTCATCGGAGGATGAAGACGAAGGGGATGCAATCAACTTGGAAGAAATCAAACGTCAAGTATTTGCCGTTGAAAAACCAGTAGTTGCTCCTGAAGAGCCGAAAGAAACTTCCAATGCTCCAGAAATCACTCCTGTAGAAAGTAGCCATGTAAATGTCATTGGTAAAATTGACCTTTCGGCAATCAACCAACGCACACGTCCGGACAAGAAAAAAGAAGAGCCAGCTCCAAAAGCAAAGCCTGAACCGAAAAAAGAAGAGCCGAAAGTAGCTCCTGTTGTAGAGGTTAAACCAGAAGAAAAGGCCGCACCAGCAGAAATCGAAATGATTCGCTTTGAGCGCCAAGTTTTAAGTGGACCAACCGTTTTGGGTAAAATCGAATTACCGGTTGAGCGCCCTAGAAATCCTGTGGCTTCTTCAAACGACGATGCAAAACGCAAACGCAAACGCATCAAAAAAGTGGAAACTCCTGCGCCAAACGCAGCTGGTGGAAATAATACAAATCGTCCTGGCAACGCTGGAAACAAAGGAGGGAAAACAGATAAACCGGAAATTTCGGCATCTGATATTCAAAAAGAAATCAAAGATACCTTGGCGAGATTATCCAACCAAGGTGGAAAATCGAAAGCGTCTAAAAATAGACGTTTGAAACGTGATAGCTTCCAACAACGCCGCCAAGAGGAAATGGCTGCAGCGGAATTGGAAGAAAAAATCTTGAAATTAACCGAGTTCGTAACGGTTTCGGAATTGGCCTCAATGATGAGTGTTCAACCAACTCAAGTAATCTCGGTATGTATGTCCTTAGGGATTTTTGCATCGATAAATCAACGCTTGGACGCTGAAACAATTCAAATTGTGGCCGATGAATTCGGTTACGAAACAGAATTTGTCAGCGCAGAAGTGCAAGATGCCATTCAGGCAGTTGAAGACAAACCTGAAGATTTAATTAGTCGTCCGCCAATCATCACCGTAATGGGTCACGTTGACCACGGTAAAACATCCTTATTGGATAGAATTCGTAACGCCAACGTTACTGAAGGTGAAGCAGGTGGAATCACACAACACATTGGTGCATATTCCGTTACCTTGAAGGATGGACGTAAAATGACATTCTTGGATACACCAGGTCACGAAGCCTTTACCGCTATGCGTGCTCGTGGTGCTCAAGTAACCGATGTGGCGATTATCATTGTGGCAGCGGATGATGATGTCATGCCTCAAACAAAAGAAGCGATTTCACATGCCCAAGCGGCGAATGTTCCGATGATTTTCGCGATCAATAAAATCGATAAACCAGGAGCAAACCCAGACCGAATCCGTGAACAATTATCCGCTATGAATATCCTAGTGGAAGATTGGGGTGGGAAATACCAAGTGCAAGAAATTTCTGCCAAACAGAATTTAAACATAGATGCCCTCTTAGACAAAGTGCTTTTAGAGGCAGAACTATTGGAGTTGAAAGCGAATCCAAACAAGAATGCGGTTGGTACCGTAATCGAGTCCTCATTGGATAAAGGAAAAGGATACGTGACAAACATGTTGGTTGAAGCTGGAACTATGCGCATCGGAGATGTGGTTCTGGTTGGACGTTATTTCGGTAAGGTTCGTGCCATGCATGATGAACACGGAGTGGCACTGAAAGAAGCAGGTCCTTCTTGTCCAGTATCTGTTCTTGGAATTGGTGGTGCACCAAATGCCGGTGATAAATTCCACATCCTAGACGATGAAAAAGAAGCGAAATCAATCGCATTGAAACGCGAACAATTGTACCGTGAGCAAGGATTACGTACAACGAAACATATTACATTGGATGAAATCGGTCGTCGTTTGGCTATCGGTGACTTTAAAGAATTGAACATCATCGTGAAAGGTGATGTGGATGGTTCGATTGAAGCCCTTTCTGATGCCTTGTTAAACTTGTCAACGGAAGAAATTCAAGTGAACATCATCCTTAAAGGAGTTGGTGCCATTACAGAAGCTGATGTGAATTTAGCATCTGCGTCTGACGCGATTATTATTGGATTCCAAGTTCGTCCATCATTGACAGCACGCAAATTGGCTGAAAACGAGCAAATCGATATCCGTCTTTACTCTGTCATCTACAAAGCAATCGAGGAAATCAAAGCTGCAATGGAAGGAATGTTATCACCAGATATCGAAGAACAAATCATTGGTTCTGCTGAAATCCGTGAGACATTTGAAATTACGAAGGTTGGAACTATTGCAGGATGTTACGTCATGGATGGTATCATCAAACGTTCTTCGAAAATCCGCGTGATCCGCGATGGAATTGTGGTTCACACAGGACTTCTTGGATCTTTGAAACGATTTAAAGACGATGTACGCGAGGTGAAAAACAACTACGAATGTGGTTTGAACATCGATAAATACAACGACATTAAAATCGGCGATATCGTAGAAGCTTACGAAGAAGTCGAAGTCGCAAGAAAATTATAGTCTAAATCGGAGGAAGAGACATTGCTACTCGCTTTTTTCGTAGCTTTGTGTATTCATCTAATAAAAGAAATCTTATGGGCAAGTTAGGACCAACAGAAATCATCCTTATTTTAATTATCATCCTTTTGTTTTTCGGAGGCAAGAAAATTCCTGAATTAATGCGTGGACTTGGAAAAGGCGTGAAAGAATTCAAGGATGCTTCCAAAGGTGAAAGCGAAGAAACAACAAGTTCTTCTACAGAGATTAAAGCGGACGATAAATAATAGTTCATGTATCGTACCATTGGTGATGTTCAGAAGGCTGTGCTTTCAGGCGAATCTGTTTTGTCTATTGCTCAAGCTTACCTGAAAAAAATTGAGGAAAATGCCCACCTAAATGCCTTCTTGGAAGTTTTTACGGAATCCGTAATTGAGAATGCAAAACTGGTTGATGAGAAAGTGAAGGCTGGAACAGCTGGACCACTTGCGGGTGTTGTTGTTGGAATCAAAGACAATATTTGTTACAAAAATCACCGTGTAAGCGCCTCTTCAAAAATCTTGGAAGGATTCACTTCCTTGTATACTTCAACTGTTCTACAACGATTGATTGATCAAGATGCGATTGTAATCGGACGCTTAAATTGCGATGAATTCGCAATGGGAAGTTCGAATGAAAATTCGGCATTTGGATCCGTTGAAAATAATTGGAAAGCAAACCATGTTCCAGGTGGATCATCTGGGGGAAGCGCCGTAGCAGCTAGTGCACAATTGTGCACGATTACGTTGGGCAGCGACACAGGTGGTTCCGTACGTCAACCGGCTTCTTGGACGGGAACCTATGGATTAAAGCCAACTTACGGTCGAATGAGCCGTTATGGACTCATCGCATACGCCTCTTCCTTTGATCAAATTGGTTCTTTCACCAATTCGGCAGCAGATGCCCAATTAATTTATGAATTGAGTGCTGGTGAGGATGAAATGGATGCAACGACTTCTTCACGTGAAGTGAAATGTGAACGCACCGACTTCCCACAAAAACTGAAAATTGGTTTAATTAGTGAATGCGTACATCACGAAGGATTAGATCCGGAAGTGCGTGAAAAACTAGCTGAACTGATTCAAAAATTAAAAGATGCTGGACACGAAATCACGGAAGTGAGTTTTCCTTTTATGGATTACATGGTTCCGACGTATTATGTCCTAACAACAGCCGAGGCTTCTTCAAATCTATCTCGTTTCGATGGAGTACATTTTGGCTATAGAAGCCAAGAAGCGAAAGGCGTTGAACAAACCTACATTAAATCGCGAACAGAAGGATTTGGTCCAGAAGTGAAGCGCCGCATCATGACGGGAACCTTCGTGCTCTCTCATGGATACTATGATGCATATTACACACAAGGACAAAAAGTTCGTCGTGTATTGAAAAATCGCACCGATGAATTTTTCCAGCAAGTTGATTTGTTGTTGTTGCCGACTACTCCGGGAACCGCTTTTGAGAAAAATGCGGTGAAGGACCCGATTCAAATGTATCTGCAAGATATCTTTACGGTACACGCCAATTTAACGGGCAATCCAGCAATCAGTGTTCCTTTTGGTGTTCATTCAAATGGACTGCCATTTGGTATTCAATTAATGGCCGATTCGTTCCAAGAAGACTTGTTATTTCATGGGGTAAAAAAATTGGAGGAGCTATTATGAGGTTTGTATGGTTGGTCTGTTTGATGGTCAGTGGCTTTTCGTATAGTCAAAAACCGGCACACCTCGTTCGACCAGCTGACACGCTCAATCCAGATGCTTTTTTTAATACGGTTCAGCAAAGTCTAACTATGTTCTATGCCGACTATGCGAATCAAAATAACTATGATTCCATCATTAATTCCTTGAAATATGAACCAAATCAGGTTCCGACTTTCTCGGATGAAGTGTACTGTCAACGATTGGAAGAAATGAGCAAGAGAAGCCCGTTTCATATGGACTGTAATCCGGCTACCTTATCAACCATTAAGTTTTTCGCCACTCAACGTCGTGGATTTATTCGCGTTGTCATGGGTCGTTCTGCCTTGTATTTTGATCTGTTCGGAGAGAAATTAGCGGAATACGGCCTGCCACAAGAATTACGTTACTTATCAGTCATTGAAAGTGGTTTGCGTCCTCAAGTAAAATCTCGTGCAGGCGCACTAGGACTTTGGCAATTCATGTACAAAACAGGGTTGTATTTTGGTTTGGAAGAAAATTCCTACATCGATGAACGCATGGACCCTGAGAAAGCCACTGATGCTGCTTGTCGTTACTTGAAACAACTGTATGGAATTTATGGAGATTGGAACCTAGCTCTAGCTGCATACAATGCTGGTCCAGGAAACGTCAATCACGCCATTAAACGCTCGGGTGGAAAAACGACCTATTGGGAGGTTCGCCCATTTTTACCACAAGAAACACAAGGATACGTTCCGAATTTTATCGCAGCGGCTTACCTCATAACTTACCATGCAGAACACAACATCGTTCCAATGGAAGCGAAAGTACACAATGCACAATTAGACACCATGTGCATGAAGGATGGTGTGCATATGAATACCATCTCCCAACTAGCCTTGTGGGATATAGAAGACATCAAAACATTAAATCCAGTTTATAAAACGGCCTACATTCCTAAAATGAATCCTGCTCGTTGCTTAACTGGACCAATGGAAAAAATTAATTTATTGGTGAGCTTGGAGGATTCATTGTACGCGCTCGAAAAAGCACTTTACGCACCGAAACCACCCGCACCCAAACCGATTGTGGTCGTGCCTCAAGACAGCACCATATCGATTGATTCCGTGCAAGTGGCAAATGTAGAAGAAGACAGCTTGGTTCCATCAAATGATAACTTGCAGTACCACAAAGTTAAGGCAGGAGAGAACCTGAGGAACATTGCCCTCAGATACAATGTCACCATTGAACAAATCATGGAGTGGAATGGTCTGCAGACAACCAATATCTACGCTGGACAAAAACTCAAATTATTCAGTACGCAATCAGCTGCACCAACACCAACACCAACTCCCGCACCAAGACCAACTCCACCGGCAAAAAAATACTACAATGTGAAACCAGGAGACACGTTTGGGAAAATAGCACAGCGAAATAATTTATCCCAAGGTCAACTGCAACGATTAAATCCAGGTGTGAATATCAATAACATCTCGGTTGGACAACGAATCCGAATTAAATAGTTTTCCGTTCTAGCACCTCCTGTCCGTATGAAAATAACTGGAGTCATCATCACCTATAACGAGGAACGAAACATTGAACGATGTTTGCGTTCCCTGAAAATGGTATGTGATGAAATCATTGTATTGGACTCCTTTTCCACGGATGGTACCGAGGAAATCTGCAAGGAACAACAAGTGACTTTTGTTCAACACGCTTTTGATGGGCATATCCAACAAAAAAATAGAGCCTTGCAACTTGCTCAAACAGATTGGGTGCTGTCGTTAGATGCAGATGAATGCTTGACACCAGCATTAACAGCATCCATTTTACAAGTGAAAAAGCAACCACTAGCAGACGCGTATTCATTCAATCGCCTCACCAATTATTGTGGACATTGGGTGAAATACTGTGGCTGGTATCCGGACACGAAAACACGATTGGTTCGCAAAGAGGTAGCAGAATGGCAAGGTGTGAATCCCCATGATCGCTTGGAATTAATCCATGCTGGACAAGTTTTACATTTATCTGGAGATCTACTGCACTATTCGTATTACACCAAAGAAGATCATTATAAACAAATTCACTTTTTTGGAACTATTGCGGCCAACGAATTATTCCAGCAAGGGAAAAGGGTGAGTATCCCCATGCTGTACCTGAAAGTCATCAATCAATTCGTAAAAAGCTACCTCGTGAAGCTCGGTCTGTTGGATGGGAAAACAGGATTGCTGATTTCGCTACGCAGTGCCTATGCCACTTACGTGAAATATACAAACCTTCGTAAACGCTATAAAGTTCCTGCATGAATCGTATTTTAATTTCACGTACCGATAGCATTGGAGATGTCGTGTTGACGCTACCCATGTGTCAAGCATTGAGAGAACAATTTCCCGAAGCGCGTTTGATTTACATTGGAAAAAAATACACAGAATCCGTCGTGAACTGTTTTGACTGCATCGATGAGTTTTGGGATGTTGATGCATTACTGAATCAACCGATTGCCATGCAAATCGATCAAATGAAAGCCGATTGCATCATTCATGTCTTTCCAAATAAAGCCCTGGCTAGCTTAGCAAAACGAGCGAAGATTCCGATGCGAATAGGCACCTCTCACCGCGTATTTCATTTGTTTACGTGTAATCACCGTCCAAATTTTACACGTAAAAATTCTCCATACCACGAGTCGCAATTGAACTTTCATTTGTTGGCTCCTCTCGGAATAACGACCATTCCAGATTTGGAGGATATTTCTTCCAATTTAAAATTAAACAGGCCAACAGAATCCATTCCTCTTGATTTTCAATGGGAAAAGGATACGTATGTCCTGTTACATCCTAAATCGAAAGGAAGTGCGCTGGAATGGCCAATTGAAAAATACATGTTGCTTGCTGAACAACTGGCAAATGGCGGAACAAAAGTTTGTTTTACTGGAACGGAAGAGGAGGGACAACTGTTCCGAATGAAGCTCCCCGTTCATCCAAATATTATGGATTCGACAGGAAAACTATCCTTGACACAGTTAATAAGTCTCATTGGAAACGCAAAAGCTTTAGTGGCTTGCTCAACGGGTCCATACCATATTGCAGGTGTGAGCGGTGTAAATGCCATCGGACTTTTTTCCATGCGACGTCCAATTGATCCAGGAAGATGGAAAGCCATTGGACCGAAAGCGCAATTTCTTGTGTTTGATGAACAATGCAAAGCCTGTAAAAAGGGTGAAAAATGTCGTTGCATCGAAGATATCAGTATTGATTCTGTTATGAATGCCATTGGCTAAATGAGCACATCCACCAAAACGCACTTGTTACTTGCAGTGTACGCGAGCGTCTTTTCCTTGGGTATTTTAGGGAAAGCTCACTGGGACTTCGCCTTGCTGTTTGGACTGAGTATCTTTATGGCCTATCAATGGTTAGAAGAGCGACGCAATCATTGGATTTACCTCCTTCTTGCAGGTGTAACAAGCGTTTTTTATGTGTACCTACTCTCGCCATTTTCCATAGGATTCGTACTGTATTGTTGCCTAGGATTATTAGTTTACTCCTATGAGAAAGGCATCAAATGGCGTAAAATTCCTTTTTTAAAACCAGTATTTATTTCCTTGTGTTGGTTTGCTCTGGGCATCGGCATTCCAAAGTTTGCCTTGTATGGCCAAATTCCAATTCAAGATTTTTCTCACATCCTCCTATTCATGATTCTAGCCATTGTAGAAGATTTGGAGGATAGGGCAGTGGATGAAGGCCACATTAAAACAATCCCAATGTACCTGACGAAAATGGAAACGGAAGCACTTATTGCCTTCTGGTTGTTCAGTTATTTGGCATTGTCCAATAGGATTGACTTATTTAGTGAAAGATTGGACATCAAAATACTTTCAATTGTCCTCACAAGCGCACCCTTGATTTATTTCATTTACTTGAAAAAAAGCGAGAACATAAATCACCGTTATTTCGATTTTATCCTTTTACTCATTGGATTGCTTCATTTACTTGTGTAGAATAGGTAAACTCTTGAATCCTTTTTATCTTTGTCCTTCGAAATTAAGGATATGGAATACGATTTTAGAAATCTGGAGAGTAAATGGCGTAAAAATTGGCAAGATCGTGGAACATACCACGTGAAAGAAGATGCTACGAAACCGAAGTTTTACGTCTTGGACATGTTTCCTTATCCATCTGGTGCTGGACTCCATGTGGGACATCCACTGGGTTACATCGCATCAGATATTTACGCACGCTACAAACGCTTACAAGGATTTAATGTTTTGCATCCAATGGGATATGATTCCTTCGGACTTCCAGCAGAACAATATGCGATTCAAACAGGACAACATCCAGCATTAACGACAGAAGAGAACATTGCGCGCTACCGTCAACAATTGGATCAAATTGGCTTTAGTTTCGATTGGTCACGTGAAGTGCGTACATCTGCTCCTGAATATTACAAATGGACACAATGGATTTTTAAACAATTATTTGATTGTTATTACGACTTAACTTCGAATAAAGCAGAACGAATTTCGGCATTGATTCAACAATTTGCTTCGGAAGGAAACGCGAATGTTCAAGCCGTAACAGATTATGAAGGACAATTTTCAGCCCAGGAATGGAACACATTTTCTGCGCAACAAAAAGAAGAAATCACCCAGGCCTATCGCCTCGCTTACCTTGCAGAAAGCTGGGTGAATTGGTGTCCAGCCCTCGGAACTGTATTAGCAAATGATGAAATTGTCAATGGCGTTTCAGAACGTGGTGGACATCCAGTTGAACAAAAACGCATGCGTCAGTGGTCCATGCGCATTAAAGCATATGCTGAAAGACTTTTAGAAGGATTAGACCGCATCGACTGGTCGGATTCCATCAAAGAACAACAACGCAATTGGATTGGAAAATCACAAGGAGCAAGTGTGACCTTTGCCATTGAAAATTCAACCGAAACAATCGAGGTTTTTACGACACGTCCCGATACCATCTTCGGTGTTTCTTTCATGGTATTGGCACCAGAACATCCATTGGTGAATCAACTGGTAAGCGCAGATTGCAAAGAAGCGGTAGAATCCTACCAACGAGAAGCCTCTTTAAAATCTGAACGCGACCGTCAAGCCGATGTGAAGAACATTTCCGGACAAGCATTAGGGGCTTATGCATTGCATCCATTTACTGGAGAACGCATTCCTATTTGGATTGGAGATTATGTCTTGGCGTCCTATGGAACAGGAGCAGTTATGGCGGTGCCTTGCGGCGATCAACGGGATTACGATTTTGCCAAACATTTTCAATTAGAAATTAAGAACATTTTCGCGGATGTTGACATCAGCGAACAGGCATATACTGAAAAAGATGCTGTCATTGCACATTCCGATTTCTTGAACGGATTAGATGCGAAAGCAGCAATGAAAAAAGCCATCGAAGCCATTGAAGAAAAGGGGATTGGCAAAGGAAAAACGAACTTCCGTTTGCGCGATGCGGTATTTTCCAGACAACGTTATTGGGGTGAACCATTCCCAGTATCCTATACAAATGAAATTCCTTCCTTGATTTCTGACGATTTATTGCCGATTGAATTACCGGAAGTAGATAAGTATTTACCAACGGAAGATGGTGAACCACCATTAGCTCGTGCTACAAAAGAAGCTTGGAATCACTTTGAAGGCGACCGCATGGAATATAATACCATGCCGGGATGGGCGGGAAGTTCTTGGTACTTTTTGCGCTATATGGACCCTAAAAATGAAAGGGAATTCGTGAGCAAGGAGAAGGTGGACTATTGGCAAAATGTGGATTTGTACATCGGTGGATCTGAGCATGCGACAGGACATTTATTGTATTCCCGTTTTTGGACAAAATTCTTGTTCGATCAAGGATACATTCCGTTTGATGAACCTTTTGCGAAACTGATTAATCAAGGGATGATTCTTGGTAAATCGGCCTTGGCCTATCTTGATACCGAAGGAAACATGCATTCCTTTGATAAGATTGCAAATGACCTCTCAAATTACCGCGAAGTACGCATTTTAATTGACTTGATTCAAGACGATGAGAGCATCGATTTGGAGGCATTGCGCAAATGGCAACCTCAATTCGAAGACATGCAGTTTGTCACGAATGAACAAGGTAAAATCATCGTAAAACGCGAGGTAGATAAAATGTCCAAACGTTGGTACAATGTCGTGACACCAGATGATCTTTGTGACAAATATGGAGCAGACACCTTGCGCATGTATGAAATGTTCTTAGGTCCTTTGGAACAAAGCAAACCATGGGACACTAAAGGAATCACAGGCGTTCATGGATTCTTGAAAAAATATTGGCGTTTATTTCACCAAAATGGACAGTTTGAGGTAAGTGAGGGTGAAGCGTCGAAGGATGCGATGAAATCCTTGCATAAAACCATCAAACGCTTACGAGATGACTTGGATCGATATGCCTTTAATACAGGCGTTTCTTCCTTTATGATTTGTGTCAATGAGTTAACCGATCAAAAATGCAATAACCGACATGTATTGACTCAATTGAGCATTTTGATGGCGCCATATGCGCCGCACATCACCGAAGAGATTTGGTCGAAATTAAGCGGAGATAACTCGAGTATTTTTGATCAAACCTATCCAGTGTTTGAAGAACAATACTTGAAAGAATCTGATTTTGAATATCCAGTTTCGTTCAATGGAAAACTGCGTTTTAAAGTAAGCCTAAGTGTAGATATGAATCCAAAGGAAATTGAAGCACATGTGCTAGCAATGCCAGAGGCTCAGAAATATCTGGAAGGAAAAACGCCCAAAAAGACGATCATTGTTCCTGGAAGAATTGTGAATTTCGTTATTTAACGAAATGAGCAAGCAGGGATTCTGCATTTTTTATTTCGGTAACCAATCCGTTTAAATCTGGAGCATTCAAATTGATTTGAGCACCGCCTGCATAAAGGTCAACACCGGGTGCGTCTTTCTTCAAGCGCTTGAAATAACTCAATAGAAAAGGCTTGTCTATCGCCGTTAACCAACTGCTAATAATCGCTTTCGGCTGGATGCGTTGAATACAATCAATCAAAGAATCATAAGGCAAACTTTGTCCAAGGTAGACAGTGTGAAATCCTTTACTTCGCAATAAATATTGGTAAAACAATAAGCCGATTTCATGCCAATCGTGTTCAGGCAAATAAAGCATGATAGGAAATGACTTATCTGTTGGAATGACCTGTTTGTCAATCTCTGAAATGATTTTTTGACGGATTAAATTGGAAATGAAATGCTCTTGTGCAGCGCTAATACTGTTCACAAGCCACATCACCCCAATTCGATCTAAAAAGGGGATGAGGTCTTCACTAAATGTCCTAGCCAACCCTTTTTCATCAATTAGTACTTGCAGTGTTTCTGTGAACAAGGTTTCATCCGAATGCAATAATGCAAGAATGAGCTTTTCTTCCGTGAAATCTACCGTTCGTTGCATTTTGATGTCCCAAACCATTTGATGAATTTCTTGCTCACTCAATTCAGCAATTTTTGAGATTTTGTGTCCGTTTTTATTCAGCAAACTGATGTTCAGTAAGTAGGATAAATCCTGATCTGTGTATGTGCGAATTTGAGTATCCGTGCGCTCGGGAATAAGGATTCCATAGCGTTTTTCCCATATGCGAATGGTATGCGCTTTTATCCCAGTGAGGATTTCAATATCTTTAATCTTGTAGTCTGCCATGTCTTGGTTCGGTTACTACTAACACATATAGACAAACTTTGTTCAAAGTACTTAAAAATATTTTTATTCAAGTACCTTTGTCCCATGATTATTAAAGAAGCTACATTCCTAATTTCCAATACGGAAATTTCCAAATGCCCTACGGATGGGAAACCTGAATTTGCATTCATTGGACGATCGAACGTTGGAAAATCTTCCTTAATCAACATGCTAACTGGCAAAAAGAACCTAGCTAAAACCTCGTCCACACCTGGAAAAACCCAGTTAATCAACCACTTTGTGATCAATGACAAATGGTACTTGGTCGATTTACCAGGATACGGATACGCGAAAGTGTCCAAAAGCAAACGAAATAATTGGGAGAAATTCATTTCCGATTACCTAACCAAGCGAAAAGAATTGGAGAATATTTTTGTCCTACTTGACGCAAGACTAGAACCACAAAAAATTGATCTAGAATTCATGAATTGGTGTGGTGAGAAAAACCTTCCTTTTTCCATGGTCTTTACAAAAATCGATAAACTGTCTAGTACAGCACTTCAAAAGAATTTAGCTAAGTACAAAAAAGAAATGCTCAAATATTGGGAAGAACTTCCTCCAGTTTTCACCACCTCTGCTACATCTGGATTCGGAAAAGAACCGATTTTAAATTACATTGGTCAAATCTTAGCCTAACTAGTCAACCTTCATAAGTTTAGCAAAGCGCTTTTGGGTTGAATTGTCCAGCTCGAATATATAATTGCCTGGACTTAAGTTGTCTAATGGAATGGATTCCATTACAGATCCTGTTTGTTGTAGGGCGCCATCCAAAGAATAGATGTTGTAGTGGGTAAATGCTTTTGTATATTCAACGGGAATATGAATTTCATTTCCAACTGGATTTGGATAAGTCGTGAAGCTTGAAGTGGTTTCTACTTCTTCAATTCCGACAATGTAATCACATGCTTCAGAAAAATGCGGGGCATAACTTGCAAAATTGTTGTGAGAATAACATCGAAATGGCCCTCCTTCATTTCCATCTACCATCCCGTCAAATTGATCATAGGGTAGAAAATACGATCCAATAAATCCAATATTTTCCACGATGGTATCTTGAACGCCCAACGAACTTAAATCTGGTTGGCAAAAATCGACGACAACATATTTTCTAGTTTCATTGTTGATGGTTTTGTTTCCTGTTGCCAAGACTTTTAATCGACTATTTTCTGGACAAACACTCGTAAAAGGCTGCTTCGCCATGCGCCAGTGATCTCCGAGTTGCGCATGAAAATAGTAAAGCGTATCCCATTGATTTTGATAACGTAAATAAACCACCCCATTATTTTCGTATGTATATTCTTTTCCGATGGGATTAGAAATAACGTTCATGCTCCAATCCATTCCATGGAAAGTTTTACTGAGAATTTTCGACGCCTGACCATCAATGATCGTATCACCGCTGTAAGCAACATCGACATAGCCCGGAAAAAAACCATAATAACTATACGTCCAATTTGCTCCAGTTGGAGACCAATTTTGTGCGTTAAGTGATAGTGAGAAAAGCGCTAACAGATTGAACAACCATTTTTTCATACGGCTCATTTTGTTTTGTCAAGTTAAAAGTACCACTATTTTCCAACACTTCAAAAAACCTTTGTTTATGGAATAAAACTCCATGCACGACACTTGAAAATTCCTTCTGAATTCCCTATTTTTGCCTAAATTATTGAAATTATGGGAAGAGCCTTTGAATACCGCCGAGCAGCAAAAGAAAAACGTTGGGACAAAATGTCTAAAATGTTCCCGAAATTGGGGAAAGCCATCACCATGGCAGCCAAAGAAGGGGGAATGGATCCAGCGACCAATGCAAAATTGAGAACTGCCATTCAAAATGCGAAGTCGGAAAATATGCCAAAGGATAACATTGAGTCGGCAATTAAACGTGCTGCTCAAAAGGACATCGCTTCATTTACCGAAGTAAACTACGAAGGAAAAGGTCCTCATGGGGTATTAGTTTATGTGGAATGTGCAACCGACAATCCAACTCGTACAGTAGCCAATGTTAAATCGTATTTCAATAAAGCGGGTGGAATGGTTGTTCCAAATGGATCAATGGAATTCATGTTTGCTCGCAAAAGTGTTTTTGAAATTTTAAAAACGCCTGAAATGGATCCTGAAATGCTAGAATTGGAATTGATTGATGCTGGTTGTGAAGAAATCGACGTAGAGGATGAGTTAATCATCGTTTACGGAGATTATACTTCTTTCGGTACGATCGCCAAAGCATTGGAGGACATGCAAATTGAGGTACAAAAATCAAGTTTGAAGCGCCTTGCGACAACGCCAGTTGAATTTACGGAAGAACAATTGACGGATATTGAAAAAATGTTAGACAAGATTGAAGACGACGACGACATTCAACAAGTCTTTACAAATATCGCCTAACACAATAAATCCGCTGGATTTTAGTTATATTCGTTTGATTCTACATTATGTTCAACTTTTACACGCGTATTTTTTATCCGTTCTTGACAATTTGTCTCTTGGCAGCTTGTTCAACCGAAAGCAATACGTTTGTCAATCGAACTTATCATTACACAACCGCTCGTTTTAATGGACATTTCAATGCGCAAGAACTCCTAAGAGTTTCGTTGAAAACCTATTACGGCAGTCGAAAAGATGATTTTTACGGCATTCTACCCGTGAATCCACTTCCGAATGAACTAGAAGTCAAAGGAATGTATCCCGCCATCGACACGGCGGTTTCGAAATGCACAAAAGTGATTTTAAATCATAGCATGCCGAGTGCGGAAAACATGTTTTATAAACAAGCGGAGTATAATACTTGGATGGACGAAACATGGTTGACGGTCGGACAAGCATTATTCTACAGAAGAGATTACGACCGAGCACTCAGTAATTTTCAGTTCATTAAACGCTTCTTTGCAAAAGATCCATCCACTTACGCAGCTGAACTATGGATCGCTAAAATTTACATCGAACAACGAAAATTTGCGGATGCAAAGTTAATCCTAGATGGACTAAATGAAGTTGCGCAAGAACAAAAAAAGAAAAGCGTTAAGGATTATATTCCATTCCTAAAGAAAAAAGAAAAAAGTGATGTTCCAATTATGAAAACGGAACTTCAATACGATATTCATAAAACCTATGCGGATTTATCCATCAAAAGAAAGGATTATGAAGAGGGGATAAATGGACTCGTTTTAGCCATTGAAAAATGTAAGAATGGAAAAGAAAAAGCACGCTTGAGTTATATTTTAGCACAACTGTATCAGCAAGCAAATCAATTGCCTGAAGCAGAAAAGTACTTTTCAAAAGCCATGAAAGCGGCGGCTCCCTTTGACATTGCTTTTAATGCACGCTTGAATCGTGCCGTTGTAGGAGGGGGAGATAAATTGGCAAAGGACTTACAACGCATGTTAAAGGATGCTAAAAATGCCGGATTTAAAGACCAGGTTTATTATGCCATGGCCATGGTGGAGTTGAACCGCAATCAAAAGGCAAAAGCCAAATCCTATTTAACAGAATCGGCTTTCTATTCAACGACAAACAAACGACAAAAAGCAATGTCCTATGAGAAACTTGGTGATCTTTCTTTCGCCACCAAGGACTATGTCGCAGCGCAAAAATATTACGATTCGTGTACACGATTTATCAATGATGACTATCCAAATGGAGATATTGTCAAAAATAAAGCAACGAAGTTGGCAGATCTTGTAAAGGCAATAGAGACAGCAAATTTTGAGGATTCTGTTCAACGAATTGCGAAATTAAGCGAGAAAGACCGAGAAGATTTTTTAAAGGAGACGCTGAAAGAAATGAAGCGTGAACAACAGCGCCGTAAAGAACAGGAAGCAGCGAAATTGTTGGCCCTACAACAAAATCAGCCTAATACAGGCGCCGTTAACAATTCAAATAAGTTCATTTTTAATAATCCTAAGTTGCGTGAGGACGGTTACAACGAATTCCGTAAAATGTGGGGACAAAGAGAAAATGAAGATGATTGGAGAAGAAGCGAGAAAATCGTTTTAAACACGGCAGCGAATGCGACCAGTAAAACCGATTCTTCTGCAACTCAGGCGCAAAATACGGGCGCAAAGGATTCTTTGACCATCGATGAGCTTAGAAAGAATTTACCGTTAAGTGACACTGCTTTCGCCCAATCTCAAGAGCGCTTGTTAGAAGCAAGATACACAGCGGGTGTTTTGTACAAAGAAGTACTTGGAGAAACGGAATTGGCGGCAGCACAGTTTCAGGCTATTCTTGATATGAATCAAACCAATCTGACAGATTTATCTGCAGCCTTTCAGTTGTATAAATTAAATGAAGGAAATGAGCAGGCGGAAACGTACAAAAAGTACATTTTAAAGAAGTATCCGAATTCTGATGCAGCGAATTTCTTCCGTGACCCAGACTTTTATGTGAAACAAAAGGAAAGTGCACTGAAAGATCAACAAACGTATTTGAAAGTGCTGGAGAAATATAACCAGGAAAGTTATACTCAGGTATTGACAGAAACGCAAGCAATAGTCGATAATGATTTATCCAATGCCTATCGTGCCGAATATATGTTATTGAATGCATTAGCATTTGGTCAATTAAATGAGGACAAACAACTGTTAGTTCCAAAGTTGACGAGAATCATCGAGGAGAAACCAAAATCGGATCAAGCAACACGTGCAAAAGAAATGCTTGCCGTGATCAAAAACGGTTATTCGAAATCCGTACCAGCGAATTTTGAGAAAAAATCCATCTTCGTTGATGTCCCTAACGCTGTTCAATACGTAATTGTCCTTTTGGATGATGATGAAGACATTGAAGAAGCGCGAAATGCAGTTGCGGATTTCTCGAACAAAGGATTTAAGTTGGCGAAAGTGAAAGTTTCACAAAAAATGACCTTAACTGAAAAGAACTTTGTCTTGGTGCAAGAATTCCAATCTGCGAAAATTGCTGGTGAATATATCAATGCCTACAAGGCTGGATTTGAGTACTTGGATGACTTCCAAAACAATAAAATTTATATAATTAATCAAGAAAATTTGAAAAAGTTAATAGAAACGTCGAAATTTGATGAATATAAAGTTTTTTACGACGATAATTATTAGCCCGCTATGTTAAGAAAAGAGTTATTTGGTGGAAATGCAACACACGATCAGAGTGATCGTTTAAATAAAATTTTATCCGGAACGGAAATTACCGGTGATATTGTTTCTGACTCAAATTTATTGATTGAAGGAGAAATCATTGGAAACGTCTCTTGCTCTGGAAAAGTGTTCATTGGAACTTCAGGTAAAATCAAAGGAAACCTTGTTTGTGTAAATGCGGAAGTGGATGGAGCAATGGATGGTGAATTAACCATTGAGAATTTATTGGTCCTTCGTTCTACTGCACGCATCAAAGGTGACATTCAAACCCTGAAATTAAACATCGAAGAGGGCGCTTACTTTGAAGGTGCTTGTGTCATGAAATCACCTGTTTCAAATACAAGCGTGAAATCAGATTTTGACTTCGATGAATAATCGAAAGAAAAAGCCAACCTTTTCATCTTCCCCTTATTTGCGATTAACAAGTGCCGGTCTTCAAATGGCTGGTGTCATTACCCTTTCTACGTATGGAGGGTTTTATTTGGATCAACGTTTTAAAAACGACACTCCTTGGTGCACCATATTACTCGGATTGGTGGGTGTTGGATTAGGATTGTACCTCATCATTCGAGAAGTGATGGAAATTAATAAAAACGATGAAGAGTAATCCAGCTTTTCGCTTGGCATTTCGCTACTTTTTGATTCTGGTGGGATTCTTCGCCTATTCTAAATGGAATTCGCAAGGAATAAATGCTACTCAAACTCTTTTTTGTTTGGGAATCTCAGCTTTTATCTCCTTCATTGGATTGTTGATTCTATACCTGAAAAAGAAGTCAGATCCACAGGCGGATACCTTTCGTTTACTTATTTTGATTACAGTTCAGCTACTTTCTTACTTGTCTGTTTGTTTAGCCCTGATATACACCAATCAACCGGATACATTAGCCCTTCATTTATTAGCCCTCGCGTTAAGCAACATTGTGGTACAAACTGTTTTTCTCGTGAAATCGATTAAAAGCCACGAATAAACGCTAGGAATAAGCGCTCAAGATCGTCAAACTTCTGAAAACTCAAGGCTTCGTAGGTATCGAAAATGTCGTGGTAGTTTTTGTTAGGTCCCATCGTGTAAATAAAAAAAGTGGGAACGCCAGCTTCGGTAAATGGATAATGGTCCGAATTTGCAGCTGGTCCACGTGGTTTAATCAATGAAACATAGTTTCCAGTCGCATTTAATGCCAACAAACGGTCAAATGCTGGTTTGAATAATGTGGAGTTCACAACGGTGATGCCTTCTTCGCCACTTCCCATGATATCGAGGTTCAGTAGGAATTGAATCTTGGACAATGGAACAATCGGATGTTGAACCATATAGCTAGAGCCAAGTAATCCGACTTCCTCTCCCGCAAACGCAACAAAAACAACATTGTAATCCGCTAATGGATTTTTTACAAGTTCCTCCGCTAGTGAAACCAACATGCCAACGCCACTGGCATTATCATTTCCTCCCGGAAAATAGGTGTGCTGACCCATGCGCCCCAAATGATCGTAATGTGCGGTAATGAATAAATAGGGTTTTTTCTTTGCTTGCCTCAATGCCGGAACATAACCAATGACGTTATTCGCCCTGTGCTGTGCCTGGAATTTTGTTTCAATGTGAAGAAACACTGTTGATTCCACCAACTTTCCAAAGATGGAGTCTTGTACAGAAATAAATGGATAGTTGTTTGCACTCTGACTGACAGACCAAGTAAACTTTTCATTGGTTACTTGCATGACAGGTGCAAATTTGCTCAACTCTTGCAATCGGGATTTAATGACTTTCAAACTATCAGAGCCTATTCCAAAGGTTCGTACAGCTAGAATGACGTTCGCTGGACAAGGGTAAAACGAGGAGGTGGATTTGTAAAGTTTTTCAATATTACAGGTGATGATTCGGTACGTTTTCCCATGTTGACAGTCACTCGTTTCACAAGAGGGACCAGAATTTGGAGAGAGTAGGTAATGAACACCCGGAATCAGCGTTTCTCCATCCATCTGCACTGTGCATGACCCTGGAAACGTTTGAACCGGAAATGAAAAGGGTTGAAAATAACTTTTTCCAATGGGTTTTAGTCCAAGCGTTTTAAATTTTTTGGCAAGAAAATCACTAGCCAAGGAATCTCCTTGGTTGACATATCCGCGTCCATGAAATTCAGGAGAGCATAACGTTGCAACGATTGTTTTTCCCGTTTCATTTTGTGCATAAGAACAAAAATAAATCAGGAAACAAAGCAACAGATTACGCATATCTTCGGCAAATTTTAAAAATGAAATCTTCGACAATCTCAGAATCTAAATCCCATTCGTAATTGGAAGAATATTCGGTCATGATCGTTCTTGCTTCCGCCATAGAAGCACAAGCATCCAATTTTTTCGTAGCCGAAGAAAAGGCGTCACTCGAACCATCAAATAATTCATTGATGAATTGGAGTTTTTCGTTTAAGGAAAAGGAACCGATTAACGTTTCCAAAGGAAATACGGATCGGTCAGCACGGATGGTTTGTTCAATTTGTAAAATCCAAGCACTGTTGATGCTATCGTCTTGTGGAGCAGCTGCAGGAACATCATTTGATTCGAATGCTTCTATTGCCACTTCTTCTTCTACGATAGGAGAGGTTTCTTCGATTGCTGCTTCATTTGGAATTTCACTTTCCATCGCTTCTTCCTCTTCTTCCTCCTCTTCACTTTCTTCTGTCAAATTCTCCTCTACAATTGGGGAATGGATTTCTTCTTCCGCTATTTGGACAGGTTCTTCTTCTTCTTCTTCTTCCTCTTCCGGAAAGTCCACAAATAAATCTGTTTCCACTGCAGCGAGGGGCGCTTCAGGTATGAAATCCATGATTATTTCGGTAGAAATCTCTTCTATCGGTTCTTCCGTTCCCATTTCGAATAAATCGAACGATGGAGCTTCTACGGTTTCCTCCGTTGATTCTTGTTCAGTAGGCATAGCGAATGTTGGTGTTTCGACCTTTCTCGGACCTAGAACATTTGTTTCATATATTTTATATCGCAAGATAACCAAGCGCTCATATAATTCTTTGGCATCTTCAACTAAAAGCTCCATTTCGTCTTGTGTCAAATTCCCAGCCTCTAATTGTGCGAGTTTTTGATTCAAATTTGATAAGATAGTTGTCATCATAAGGGCATGCTTTTTTCGGACTTTACATATAAGTTAGTAACTTCGTTATCAATTCAACGAGTTGATTGAAACGTTGCTGTACCAAAATTAGAAAACATGCTGATTGGTACGACGTTTTGCGGTGAATTCTTTTGAAATAAATGTTAACAAACAGAACAACTATGTTTTTAGAACAATTTCCAGTAGAGGGCAGGGCAAATGGATGGATCGAAGTGATCTGTGGCTCGATGTTCTCTGGAAAAACAGAAGAACTCATTCGCCGCATACGAAGAGCAGAATTTGCCAACCAACCCATTCTATTGTTTAAACCTCAAATCGATAATCGATATAGTGATAACCATGTCGTAAGTCATAAAGGAAGTTCCTTTGAAGCAGTCATTGTTGCGAATTCTCAGGACATTCTTGTAGCTTGGAAAGGACAAAAGGTCGTAGCCATTGATGAAGCTCAGTTTTTTGATGAACAGATCATTTCTATTTGCAATGAACTGGCAAATAAAGGAGTTCGGGTCATTGTTGCAGGACTAGACATGGACTACCAAGGGAAGGCTTTCGGTCCAATGCCCCAATTAATGGCAGTTGCCGAATATGTGACAAAGGTTCATGCGATTTGTGTATCCTGTGGAAATTTAGCCCATTATTCGCAACGTACGGTTCAACAAACCGAACAGGTTTTGGTCGGTGCGGTTGAGAAATACCGTCCACTTTGTCGTACCTGCTACCAACAAAAGTAAATTGAACTTACATTGGACATATCAGGAATTCTTGTCCCACCTCGGTGGCGAAAGTGTTGGAACCATTCCACAAGGACCTGTTCGAGAAATCGTTTATGATTCAAGAAAAATAATTTCAGCTCCCGGTTTAGTCTTTTTTGCTTTAAATGGAGCATTTCGAAATGGACAATCGTTTTTGGCGGATGCCTACGATAAAGGTGTGCGCATTTTTGTTGTCGAGCGTCTTCCAGCTTACATGTGGGAGGATGCTAGTTTTATTCTGGTGGAAAACAGTTTGAAGGCACTTCAAAAATTAGCTGCAAGCCATCGAAAAGGCATTCATTATCCCATTGTTGCGATTACGGGAAGTTTAGGTAAAACGACAGTAAAAGAATGGATGTACCATTTGCTTTCTGGAAAGCTCCAGGTCTATCGTAGTCCTAAGAGTTACAATTCTCAATTGGGAGTAGCGCTCTCTATTTTGCAGTTACCCAAAGTCGCGGATTTAGGAATCATTGAGGTGGCCGTGACACATCCGGGCGAAATGGCTGCCATGCGAGAAATGCTTGCACCTGACGCTGGGGTCTTGACCAATATTTTGCCAAGTCATGCACGAGAATTCACGAGCATTCATGCGTATGCAAATGAACTCACTTCGTTATTTAGTGACTGTCATTGGGTCCTTACTTCTTGTGTTGAACAAGGATTAATTCAAGTAAAAAACCTGGCAATTCTACCGAATGAATTAGCAGAATTTGAAGAGGAAATACAGTTTACCGATGAAAATAACCATCAAAATGCGCGCTTGGCTATACATGCAGCAAGTAGGTTTTTATCGGTGGATAAAGAACGTGTCAAATCCTTACCACATTTGGCCATGCGCCTAGAGACTTATGAAGGAATCAATGGTTCATTGATCATAAATGATACCTATACCATGGATGTGGAAGCATTCAAAAGTTCCTTGTCTTACCAACTCGCTATCGCCAACGGTAGAAAACGCATCACCTTAATCGGATTGGAACCTGAACAGGCAGGATTGACATCCAAATTAAATGAATTGTGTCAGGAATTCGGAGTTCAGGAAATTCACTTTTGCCAAAAGGACGAGGAATTAACAGTTGATATTTCTCATGCACTTGTTTTGGTGAAAGGTGAACGATTCATGCAGCGCATCGCGAATCGATTGAAATTAAAACAGCATAAAACACAACTGAACTACGATTTGTCTGCGCTCAAACATAATTTGAACCAATACAAATCGTCTTTACGTCCGATGACTAAAATGTTGGTCATGGTCAAAGCACAGTCATATGGCGCTGGACTAACAACCTTAGCGAGTTATTTGGAAAAACAAGGTGTCGATTATTTTGGTGTAGCCTATGCAGATGAGGGAGTTGAATTGCGTAAAGCAGGAATAAAAACGCCGATTCTCGTCATGAATACAGAGGAAGAAGGCATGGAATCTTGTGTTGAATTTCAATTGGAACCAGCGATTTATGATTTTGAACAATTGGATGAATTACTAAAAACCCTTATCGCACAAGAGAAAACGGCATATCCCATTCACATTAAGTTGGATACGGGAATGAAACGTTTGGGATTTCATCCTTCAGAGGTTCAACAATTAATGGAAATAATATCTGCGCAACCTGAAGTCCGGGTAAAAAGTGTTTATAGTCACCTGGCAGATGCCGATAATCCTTCCTCAGATTTTACCTTGAAACAAATTCAATTGTTTGAAACACTGAGCAATCAAATAGCGCAGTCTTTGTCCTATCCCTTCATGAAACACATACTGAATTCTGAAGGAATGGCGAATTATCCATCTGCACAGTTTGACATGGTGCGTTTGGGAATAGGATTGTTTGGCTTAAGTTCGAATGCGTCTTTTCAAAAACGCTTGAAACCTGTCATCGAATGGACCAGCAGTATTTCGCAAATAAAACAGATTCAGAAAGGGGAGAGCATTGGCTATGGACAAACATTTGTTGCGCCGAGAGACATGAAAATTGCGACCATACCGATTGGCTATGCAGATGGATTTAAACGTAGTTTGAGTAACGGAAAGGGATGTGTTTTCATCGAAAATGTTGCTTGTCCGGTCTTAGGAAGAGTCTGCATGGACATGATCATGGTTGATCTTGGAGCACGCAATGTGAATGTCAAATCAAAGGTGGAAATCATCGGAGAAAACCAAACACTTTCGGATTTCGCAAGGTCCTGCGATACAATTGGATACGAAATACTTACATCCATCTCACCTCGAGTGCACCGTAGTTATTCGGAAGAGGAATAAAGCTTATTTTTGTTAAAATCTATGATGATGAAAAAAACGTTCATGCTATTCATTTTGTTCGTATTTGCAACACAATGGAATTCCTTGTCGGCTCAAGTTGTTTCCGCTGATACGAATGTATACCGTGTGGTAAAATCAAACAAACAAGAGTATATCGGGAAAATACTGAGCGATGATGGACGCGAAGTGCTATTGGAAACCAATACATTGGGAAAAATATACATTCCTAAATCTGACATTCAATCGATCACGATCATTCACCCAGAAAGGGATATGGTGGATAATGAATACAGAGGGACGGGTGTCTTTACTACACGATACCAATTTAGCACGAATGCTTTCCCCATCGAAAAGCACGATAACTATGCCTTAATTAATTTATACGGTCCAGAGGTGCACTTTTCTGTTTCAAAGCAGTTTTCCGTGGGTGTAATGGCGACATGGATTGCTAGTCCGATCGTTTTAGCTTTGAAATACACCATACCAACAAGAAATGAAAAGCTCAATTTTGGTTTTGGTACCTTGATGGGAAGCGTTGGTTATTTAAACAAAGGAAGAGGTTACGGAGGATTACATTGGGCCATGGCGACCTATGGTGACCGTAAAAATAACGTGACTGTATCATTTGGATATGCTTACCTTAATACGGGGATGAACACGGGTGAACAAATGTACGAGCCGGGAACCTTTCTGGCGGATAATAAATATGGTTATTGGGAATTCCCTCAATTAACACCAATTAATTACAAAACGCCCACAATTAAGGCTCCAGTAATTGGAATTGCGGGAATTGCAACGGTTGGAAAGAAGGCAAGTTTTGTCGTAGACATGATGTTTGTTTTTGGCAAAAAGGTGGATGTTATCCGAAGTCAAAGTATCGTTAATTCGTACGATCAATCAACCGGTTATCCCGCAGCAACAACGGTAGGACCCGTTAGTTCTTTTGAGCAAACGACTCATTCCGTGAATTGTTTGATCATGCCTGGAATGCGCTTCCAGAAATCAGAACATACGGCATTTCAGGTTTCTTTAGCTGGAATTATCGGACGCTCAGTGACACAAAATGTGGGTTCGTTGACTGTCAATCGTTATTCTTTTCCAGTCCCAATGTGCACCTGGTTTTATAAATTTTAAGGCATGCAAACCCTGCAATCAGATTTATTGAATTTAGTAAGACTTAAACTTCATGGTGGAGACTCCATGGGGTATGTACTCAGCGATGTTTTGCATGTCAGTCAAGATGCAGCATACCGACGCTTACGCGGTGAAACAGCACTGACGATTGATGAGGTCCAACGCATTTGTAAGGCCTTTGATATTTCTTTTGACGCGCTCATCCAACAAAAAGCTGGAAATGTGGTTTTTGGATACACGCCATTAAATGCATATGACTTTAGTTTAGAATCCTATTTGGAAGGAATTTTAGAGTCCTTCCAACGCTTAAAGTCATTGGATGATCCACGTATCATTTTGACCATCAATAATGTCCATTTCTTTCAGTTAATTAATGTCCCTCAATTACTTCGTTTTCGCTTGTTTTTTTGGGCCAAAACACACTTGCAAATTCCAGAATACCAAAACATGCTCTTTAAACATGAAAAGGTAACGGAACGAGCTTTTGAGCTGGGAAAAAACATTGTTGCGATGTATAACTCCATTCCTTCGATTGAAATCTTTGATCCAGAATTAATGCGTGGATTCATGCGTCAAATCTTGTACTATTTCAAATCGAATATGTTTGAAGATCCGTCGTATGCCTTATTTCTGTGTGATCGCGCTATAATGTTCTCCCAACATTTAAAGGCACAAGCGGACTGTGGTAAGAAGTTCATTTATGGAACCCATCCCCCAGAACAAGGTAATCAATTCGAAATGTACTTGAACGAAACCATCAATTCTGATGCAGCATTCTATTATGAAAGCAAAGAAAAAAAGGGATTGTACGTGACGCATAACATTATGAATTATTTGCAAACGACGGATGAACAGTATGTGTCAGATACCAAGCAAGTCCTTGACAAACAACTCGCGAATTCAAGTTTAATCAGTGTGGTGAACGAAAAGGAACGCAATAATTACTTCTTTGAATTCGAAAAAACCATCAAGATGTTCCGTAAAAAAATCGAAGCGGACATCGAGTTTAACTCATAGTTGCGAAAAACGCAAATAGTTACTGAAGCCTTGCTGAATTCAGTTTTCGTTTTCGTGAAAAATGCAGAAATATTTGCAGTATAAATTTAAACGAGATGAAAAAAACACTTTTACTTCTTACCGCTTGTCTTTTTGGGATAATCAGTCAAGCACAAACGGATAAAATGCCTACCATCGCTATTGCGAATCCGAATGTCAATGGATTAACATTCAAACCTGAATCCGTTGCGAAAATGATGCGCTTAGAAACCATTAAACTCCAAAAGTATAAAGTCTATGACGAATACGATATGGCAGATGTATTGAAAACAAAGGAAGAATTCCGTACCCAATGCTATGGTCAAAATTGCTTAATTAAATTGGGGACCGAATTAAACGTGGATTATGTGATGTGCGGAAGCATCGATGGACTCGGGAATAAAATTGCCGTGACGATGAAGATTGTGGATGTAAAAAATCAAACGTTGTTTAAATCTTCGGTGAAAGAATTCGATAACCAAGAAACAGAAATCCAACGCATGATTGAAATCATCCTTGCTGAAATGCATGGATTTGCTGTTGATAAAGTAACATCTGATCGCTTGGCGTTTAAAAACGAAGTGATTACTTCAAATAACATTGGGAAAATCAATAATTCTGGACCCCGAATTGGTGGGGCAGCTCTTGTTGGTTCATTGAACGAGTTTGCCACGCGTCCAACTTCTCAAGGCGGACTCAACATTGCACCATTTGTTTCTATGATTGGCTACCAATTTGAAGGACAATATGTAGGAACAGAAAACTTTTCTGCTTTAGTTGAAGGAATTGTGAATGTCTCCGGATTAGAACAGGGGAGATTTTTGCCTTCGTTTACGTTGATGAATGGATTCCGTTTTGGAAAAAGTGGTTGGGAATTTGCCTTCGGTCCACGTTTAAGCGTAAAACATACGTCACAAGGCTTCTTCGACACGAAAAACATTTACGGGCAAAATTCACAGTATTTTTCTCAGTCGGATTGGACACAATACCAGTCAAATCATAATGTTACCTTAGATGGTTCTTATTCTTTTGAAGAAAACTTAGATATGCGTGGCACAACAAAATTGAGCACAAGTTTTGTCATCGCTTTTGGTAGAACTTTCCGTGCTGGATCGTTAAATGTCCCTGTCAACCTATTCTATACCTCACAAAGAGGTGGTGGATTTGCAGGAGTAAATGTTGGGTTTAACGTTCAGAAAAGCAAACAACCAATCAATAAACCGGTTCCCCCTAAAGGGTACTACTAGTAGAAGGGGCTTCGGCCCCTTTTTTTATGCACTAAAGGATGATTTAGACAGGGTATTTTGTAAATTTGTTTAAAGCGTACTTCAGTTCGATGTACGGAAAATAAATCCATCATTCATGATTGAATTATCCCGTGAAATACATTTTTGGCAAACCTGGTGGTTTTGGGTCCTTACCACGATTATATTGTTTTTTGCCATTTTTATTTTCGTTCGAAGTAGAATTGAACGCTCTCGTAGAAATCAAGTACGTCTTGAAGTGAAAATCGCTGAAAGAACAAGGGAAATACGCCTTCAAAAAACGAAAATCGAAGAGCAAAATAGACTCATCGAAGAGGAAAAGAATAAGGTAATGCAACAACAAGCTTTGCTCCAAATTGAAAAGGATAAAACGGAACAATGGCTCAATAATACGCTTCCATCTGAAGTAGTAATCGAATTAAAACGATCAGGAAAAGTAAAGGCACAAGGATTCAAGCAAGTTTCAGTCATGTTCACCGATGTTGTTGGATTCACTAAAATATCCGACACAATGCAGCCGAGTCGCATTGTGTCAAAATTGGACATCCTTTTTCAAAAATTTGATGAAATCATCCAAGCGAATAATTTGGAAAAAATCAAAACTATTGGTGACGCCTATATGTGTGCCGGAGGAGTGCCAATCGAGAACTCAACAAATCCCATCGATGCGTGTACGGCAGCCCTGCAAATCCAAGCTTTCATGGATAAGTTGAAATATGAGGCCATCGCGGATCATGAAGATTTTTGGGAAATCCGTTTGGGCATCAATACGGGTCCAGTGATTGCAGGGATTATCGGGAATATTCGTTTGGCATATGATATTTGGGGTTCTACCGTGAATCTTGCACAACGAATGGAAATGTTGGGTGAACCAGGAAAAGTCACGATAACCGGACATACCTTTCAATTTATTGAGCCGTATTTCGAGTGTGAATACAAAGGGAAAGCACTAACAAAGTCTAGAGCAAAAGTCGACACCTATGTTGTCAATCGAATTAAACCAGAACTTTCCGTTAATGGGGAAGGACTCGTACCGAATGCGCGTTTTGAAGAAATTAAAAAACTGCATCACTACAGTTCCATTCGTTACTACAAAACAGAACACAATGTGCTTTCTTATTTAGAGAAAAACCTGTCTGATAAATTGTATTACCATTCCTTGAAACATACCAAAGATGTTGTTAAATCCGTTGAGCGGATTGCACTATTAGAAGGCGTGACAGACGAAGGACTTTTCTTATTGAAAACCGCTGCCATTCTTCATGATGCTGGATTTACAGAACGATACGACAATAACGAAGAAATTGGTGCGCGTATGGCAACGGAAATACTTCCTAAATATGGGTACTCGGAACAACACGTGAAAACAATTGTTGAATTAATCCATGCCACGGAACTCCCACATAAACCAATCAATAAACTTCAAGAAATCATTTGTGATGCCGATTTAGATTACCTCGGAACAGATGACTTTGAAGAGATTGCCGACAGATTGCGTCGTGAATTAACAGAAATGGGCAAAATCCAATCACGTAAACAATGGGATGAAATCCAAGTGAAATTCCTGAAACAGCATCAGTATTTTACTCAAACGGCGATTCAAATGCGCCAGGAGAAAAAGAATGAAAACATGCAATTGGTGATTGATCGACTGGAGGCCGATGCATACGAAGAAGCAGAAAACTCACAAGTAACGAACGCCTAATCTCGGTTTTTTCGCCCCCTCTTTTTTCTTGCCCTCAAGGGTGTAGGAGTAGGAAAGATTTAAAATACTTCGATTCACTGGATTGGAAGCATTGATCTTTTGATCATAATAATAACCGATTTCCAAATGATGTGGACCCTCTAATTCGAGTGCAACTCCTGCGTAATAGCGAATACGGGTGAACTGTTGTCCTTGTATCCCCTTCGTTGGATTATAGAAAAATTCGCAGCTCACTTTTGGAGTGAAGATGCTATTGTTTAAATCATAGCTATAACTCGGCTTAAAACGAAACGCTTTATCAAATTCAGGCTCATAGGTCCCAATCAATCGATTAAATGAATATTGATAACGAATACGAAATCCGAATGCATGCCGTTTCTCTAAATACGAAAATTGTAGGTTGCCATTGAGACGATGACTTGGCAAATAATTCCCATTCAACTCTCTGTTTGAAATCATACGGTAATCAATGGATGGACGAATGTACTTATTCAATTTATATTTCAAGGAAACTTGAGGGAAAATGGTGACAACCCCAACATTTCCAATGCGCGTTGTTAAATCAACTCCGTAAGACCATTCCTTGTTAATTTTTCCACTTGTGCCAAGTTCATTCCACACTTGAAAAACGGTAGTTTGACCCTGTAGAAGGGAAGAACAAAACAGGAGAAAACTGATGGTAAAAAAAGACTTCATTAAAGCTTTTTAATGTTGATGGTTCCTAAATCTTTCACTTCACCTTTGTCGGTAATCTCAAACGTTTCTTTTACGACACTTTTCCCACTTGGTTCATTGGCATTGTCCTCGTAAACGAATACGGTATAGGTTCCTTTTTGCAAGTAATTAAAAACAAATGACCCATCATAACTTGTTTTAACGTCATCATCATAAAACTGATCTGTCGTTCCATAAATCAAATATACACTTTGATTTGCTGCCGGATATTCTGCAATTACGTTTCCAAGGGCATTGTATTTTTGCTCTTGAATAACCCCTTTAATCACGGCGCCACCGCCTGGCCCTTCTACTTTTTTACAAGAATTGGTCAAGCTTAATGTTAGAATGGAAAAAAATAGAATTAGTCCGTTTTTCATGATGTTGATTTTATTTTCATGCAATTTTAACAAAAAAAACAACTTGGCATCACTTTACTCGTCTACAAAATTGGAAGTTGAAACACTTTTCGTTAATTTTAGTCGCTCTTAACCAAAAACTATGAAACAACTCTTACTCAGCTTGATACTGCTTGTCGTTCAGCAGACAATCTTTGCACAAGTAGTCATCAATGAATATTCTTGTTCCAATGTAACAGGTCCTTCTGATGCCTTTGGTCAAAAAGAAGATTGGGTGGAACTCTATAACGTAACCGCAGCGCCAATTGATTTGACCGGTTGGTATCTTTCTGACAAAGCTACGAATCTAACCAAATGGATGATTCCAAGCGGTTCTATTGCGGCAAATGGATTTAAAATGGTCTTTTGCTCAAAACGCGATTTAGTCAATGGAAATGAATACCATCCAAATTTCAATCTTTCTCAAACTGATGGAGATTGGATTATTCTTTCAAACACCTTCGGAAATGTAGTCGATTCATTTAAAATTGTCCACATGACAAAAGCGAACCATTCCGTTGGACGCTCGACAAATGCAGCAGTAGATTTCAAATTATTCACCACACCAACTCCCAATGCGAATAATACAGGTGCGCAGAATTTTTATATTCCGACACCGACCTTTAGTGTGCAAGCTGGATTCTATCCAACTGCACAAACTGTTACCATTAGTTGCACGGATCCAACTGCAACAATCAGATATACGTTAGATGGTTCTGATCCAGTAGTCACATCGACGCAATACACTGGGCCGATTTCCATTGCTACAACAAAAGTACTTCGTGCAGCGGCATTTGGAACAGGACTAACCTCATTCATAGCAACCAATACCTATTTCATCAATGTAACGCATACGATTCCAGTAGTTTCTATTTGTAGTCAAGGTGTTTACAGTCTTGTAGCGCAAGGAAGTCAGAATCCACCCGATCGAATTGGAGCGTTTGAATTATTTGAAGAAACAGGTTTGTTTATCGACGAATCAGAAGGGGATTTCAATAAACATGGGAACGATTCATGGGCCTATCAACAACGAGGATTCGACTTTGTTTGTCGCGATCAATATGGCCATAATGGAGACATTGACCACCAAATTTTCCCTGAAAGCACACGCGATGGATTTCAAAAGTTAATATTGAAACCAGCGGCAAATGATAACTATCCTTTTTCAACGGGGGGTGCACACATTCGCGATGCGTATGTTCATACACTTTCTATTCGCGCTGATTTAAAATTGGATGAAAGGACTTGGCGCCCATGTATTTTATACATTAACGGTGCTTATTGGGGCGTTTATGAGATCAGAGAAAAAGCAGATGATCACGATTACACAGATTATTATTACGACCAATACAAATATGATTTACAGTATTTGAAAACATGGGGTGGAACTTGGCAAGAATATGGTTCGCCAAACGCACTTCCCGCTTGGAACAGTTTGAAAAATTATGTTGCTACAAACAACATGGGTGTTGCTGCTAATTTCAACTATGTCGATAGCTTATTTAACTGGAAATCGCTTGTAGATTACTTCGTGCTGAATTCAGTTACCGTGACAACGGATTGGTTAAACTGGAATACAGCTTGGTGGCGTGGATTAGATACAACAGGAGAACATAGAAAGTGGGGCTACGCTTTGTGGGACTTGGATGCCACCTTCGGTCATTACATCAACTACACAGGGGTTCCAAGTACTCAGCCCAATGCTGATCCTTGTAATGTGGAAAATTTACCGAATCCGGGTGGACAAGGACACACATCCATTTTGCAAAAACTCATCAATGAAAATCCAATCGTTGAGCAATATTACATCGCACGCTACATCGACCTTTTAAATACGAAGTTGTCGTGCTCATTTATGATCCCATTGCTGGATTCGATGCTGGCAGAAATCGCACCAGAAATGCCTGGTCAGATTGCAAAATGGGGAGGGTCAATGGCTACGTATACGGCGAATGTCACAGCCTTGCACAACTTTATTAATACACGATGTACGGCCCTAACCCAAGGACTCATTGATTGTTATCAATTGTCTGGTCCTTACCCAGTCACATTTGACGTTTCTCCTGCAAACGCTGGGATCATCAAAGTGAACTCCATTTATCCACCGGCATATTCATGGTCAACCACCTATTTTGGAGGAATTCAAACAAATGTGACGGCAAAGGCGAATCCTGGTTATATTTTTGATCATTGGACTTACACAACCGGACCAATGGGATTAGCAAATACACAGGATACTAATTTTATTAATATCAATGGTCCAGAAACCATCGTTGCCGTTTTTGTTCCGGATATTCCAGATTTAGATGGTGATGGCTGCTTAAATACAGTGGAGGTAGCGGCAGGTACAGATCCAAATGTTGTGGATACGGACGGTGACGGCGAGAATGATTGTGCTGAACTTGGACCGAATCCGGCAACACCGTTGGATACAGATGGAGATGGAATCATTGATGCACTGGAGTCAATCATTATTGATACGGATGGGGATGGAGTAATGGATGAATTAGATCCAGATAATTTAAACCCGTGTATACCGAACGCAAATGCTGGTCCATGTGACCAAGATGGAGACGGCTTGACAAACACACAAGAAGGTGCTGCAGGAACGAATCCAACAAATCCAGATACAGATGGCGATGGAGTAAATGATGCGGCTGAAGTTACCAACGGATCTGACCCATTAAATCCTTGTGACCCAGACGATACCTTGCCTGGTTGCCAAATTGACTCTGATTTCGACGGATTGACCGATGCGCAAGAAGCAGTGTTAGGGACTAACCCAAATAATCCTGATACCGATGGAGATGGATATAATGACCTATTGGAAACGACACAAGGATCCGATCCATTGAATCCATGTGATCCAGATGCAAGTTCTCCGGAATGTTCAGATGGAATCTATATTCCTACGGCTTTCTCACCGAATGGGGTAGGGAATCAAGACAATGACTTTTATCAAATCATCGTTGGAAAAAACATTGAATCTATTGGATTCAAAGTGTTCGACCGTTGGGGTAACTTGATGTTCGAATCGACAAATAAACTCTTTAAATGGGATGGAACGTACAAAGGAAAGCCACTAAATACGGGTGTTTATGCATACATTGTTGATGTGACATACGAAGGAGGAACTACCAAACAATTGACAGGTAACATTACCCTAATTCGATAAGTGAAAGGATGAGAGTTGTACTATTAGGTTTCCTTCTTGTTGGATTTTTCTTTGTTCAGGCGCAAGATTATCATTTGACACAAATCGATAAGACCATGTCTATTTTAAATCCCTCTACGGTGTCTATGCATCAAGGATTTGAAAAGATGAGCTTGCAAAACCGAAATCAATGGCTAGGTTCAGGAACTCAATTTATGACGAGTTACGGAATGGCGGAATTCTCTGTCGGGAAAACCAAAAAAAGCGATAAAGCATATACCGGAATAGGGGTGTTTTTTAGCAACGATGTAGGTGGAGATTCTAAAATGTCACAAAAATCCTTTGGCACCTCTTTCAGTGGACACTTGCCATTAGCCAAGGGACATTGGCTATCTGCTGGTATTCAAACAGCATTTTGTAATCGAAGTGCAGATTTTTCGCGCTTAGTCTATTATTCGCAATGGAATGGGACTTCTTTGGATCCAAATGTCTATTCTGGTGAGGTGAATGATTTTACTTCTTTCTCCTATTTGGATGCTGGACTGGGGATGAACTATCGCTATATCCCGGGAAACAAACCGAATTTGAGCGCAGGACAATTTTCTTTTCTAGGGGGATTCTCCATTGCTCACGCCAATCGTCCAACCTTGAATTACAATAGCCTGACGGATGATCGCTTGTTTCGTAAATATTGCTTGAACACTCAGGTCAAATATGCATTCGATGATCGTTCCAGTATGGAGGTCAGCATCACAGAATTGATGCAAGGCGCACACAAAGAAACCATTTTGGGCTTGTTTTACCGTTCAAAGTTGCGCGGAAATTCAGAGGTTACCAATATGGTCAATTCACAATCTGTTGTCGCAGGACTTTACATGCGATCCATGGGGACACTTGCGCCTTATGTCGCAATATCTTTTGGTGCGATTGATCTAGGATTATCCTATGATTACGACTTCGGCAGAATTGGAAGCGCCTACAAACACTCCATTGAAGTCAATGTAGCATATACCTTCACGAAAAAATCTGTCTTTAAAGGTAGCCGACTTCGCTAAGGTATTTTAGCCATTTTTCCGCTTGTGACTTGTTCAACACGCGTGGCATTTTGTTTTGAGCACCAAGTTTTCCAAGCGATTCTAAAAAGCCATAAAAGTGCTCCGTCGGTATGACTGTTAATGTTGGGACCCCCAAGTTGTACTTGCGAACGTAAGCATAATCGTCATTTAATTTGGACAGTTCTACATCCAAGTCTTCCAAGAAACTGCTTGTTTCAATTGCTACATCTGAACCAATAAACCAATGGTGATTTTGCTGCTCTTCATCGGCAAATAAAGTGTATTCCGAAAAGTGAAGTTTCTTTTCATGAGCCACCTTCATTAATGCTTGATTAATGTTATCTAGGGATAAATGTTCCCCACATAAACTCAAGAATTGTTTAATCCGACCAGAGATGATGATTTCATGAGCCTCTAAGTCCACAAAACGCACCAAATCACCAATTAAATAGCGCCATAATCCTGCATTCGTAGTGATGATGAGCGCATAGTCAACACCTTCTTTCACTTCACTGATGGTAAATGCTTTGTGCGCGTTGATCAACTCACCATTTTCATCAAAATAGTCAGAATTGAATGGCACAAACTCAAAGAAAATACCATTGTTCATTAGGAGTTTCATTCCTTTTCTAGCCGGACTTGTTTGATATCCGAAGTAACCTTCACTGGCTAGATATGTATCGAGCAATTCAACTTTGTGTGCACACAATTTCTCTAAACGCTCTCGAAAAGGTTCCATGTAGATTCCGCCATGCACATAAACATGTAAATTCGGCCAAATGTCGTGAATGCTTTTTAATTGATAATGTTTCACGATTTCCTCCATCAACAAAATACACCAACTTGGAATACCTGCAATTATACCAATGTTCCAATTGGGAGCCTGTTCAATCATTAATGGAAGTTTTTCCTTCCAATTCTTCAGATTCGTGATTTTTTTCGATGGCTTGGTAAAGGGTGCCGCAATAATCGACGTGTGTTTTTTCAAAATCCCACTTAAATCCCCTTCAATGTGCGTACTCTTTTTCGTCAATTTTGTCGACCCACCTACTGCGAGAATACTCGCAGAGTAAAACGCATCGGGCAAATTCAGTTCATGTAAAATAGAAAATTGACGTAAACTTACCCGCTGAAAAGAACGAATCATTTCTGTAGTAACAGGAATGCGTTTACTTGGAGATCCAGTCGTTCCGGATGAAAGTGCATAGTATTTTATTCGTCCTTTCCACGTATGGTCTTTTACTCCTGCAATGGACTCTTTAAGCCATTTTTCATAAAATTCATCATAGTCCACAATGGGAACCATTTTCTGGTATTGTGAGACCACGTCTGTTTTCGATAAAATAGCATGGAACGAATAAACAAAACCGAATTTTGTATTCTTCGCACGTTCAATGGTGGCGCGCAATGCCTCTAATTGATGTCGGTAATCAATCCCTTTTTTCGCATTTCGCTTAAAGCTTAAAGCGGTTGTTTTTTGGATGAGTTTCCCAATAATTGGCATATTCTGGTTTTAGTCGTGAAAACTAAATCACGTTCCTACAAAAATAAAGATAAAACTAGTGCGTTCTTTAGTCACTTTGTCTTAATTTTGTAAAAAACACAACTATGCAACAAAAAACTTTTATCGTACCTCATGATTTTACGACAGTTGCTGATATCGCTCTACAACACGCGATTGCAACTGCAAAACCATTAAACGCGGTTGTTCAACTTCTCCATGTTGTTTCTAAAGAAAGTCAAATTCAAGATGCCTTAACCCAATTAAATAAGGTCATTGAAAATTTCGCAAATGAGGGTGTTTCCCTTTTGCCAAATGTTCGCATAGGAAGTATTTTTGAAGATATTGGTGCTTTTGCAGCAGAGCATACTGCTGAGTTGATTTTTATGGGTACACATGGTGCACATGGATGGCAACATATTACCGGAAGTCACGCATTGAAAGTTGTGACAAGTTCTCAAGTACCATTTATCATCGTTCAAGAAAAATCAGTGAAACCAACTGGATACGATTCCATCGTTGTTCCTATGGATCTTCACAAAGAAACCAAACAAAAACTATCGATTGTTGCCAACTTGGCGAAGTATTTTAATTCCAAAGTACATGTGGTAACTCCAGATGAAAGCGATGAATACTTACGTCACCAGGTGATTTCCAACATTACCTTTTCTGAAGGATTCTTCAAGGATCGTAACATCGAAATGACTTCCGCAATCGTTTCTCGCAGTGGATTCGATAAAGAAGTAGTCAAATATGCAGTGAGTGTAGACGCAGATTTAATTGCCATTATGAATTTAAATCGCAATAATTTCTTGTCAGCGTTGACTTCAAATTATGAGCAATACATCATCACGAATGATGCCTTAATTCCAACCTTAATCGTCAATCCAATTCAAATTGGAAACGAGCACGGGAATATGTTCTCAATCTAAGCTTTCATGTCGAGATTGATCACCCTTCACGAATTCATCGTGACCAACCAAAGTCACTTTCCTTACGCGACTGGTGAACTTTCAAGATTGTTAAATGACATCGTTCTTGCTTCAAAAGTAGTGAGCAACGACGTGCGCAAAGCTGGACTCGTTGAACACATTTTAGGGGCACAGGGAGGACAAAACATCCAAGGCGAAGAACAACAAAAATTGGATGTCGTTGCCGACGAAGCCTTCATTCGTGCATTTGCAAATGGCGGCGAAGTATGTGGAATCGCATCTGAAGAAAACGATGATTTTCTTGCCTTTGAATCCGAACAAGCACGCAATGGAAAATACGTCGTTCTTTTCGATCCGTTAGATGGTTCAAGTAACATCGATGTCAATGTTTCCATTGGAACCATCTTCTCGATTTATCGCCGTGTTTCACCCGTTGGAGGTCCTGCAACCCTGGAAGACATGCTACAGCCGGGAACGGCGCAAGTGGCTGCCGGATATGTGTTGTATGGTTCTTCTACCATTCTTGTCTATACGACAGGAAATGGGGTCAATGGATTTACCTTAGACCCAAGCATTGGAGAGTTCTATTTGTCACATCCGGATATGAAAATGCCAGAGAATGGACGCATATATGCAGTGAATGAAGGGAACATCAATGATTTCGAGGATGGATTAAAATCCTATGTTCGCTATTGTCAAAGCAATGAAAATCAAACTGGAAAACCGTATTCTGGAAGATACATTGGATCCCTCGTTGCGGATTTTCACCGACATATGATCAAAGGGGGAATCTATATTTATCCCGCAGTACCATCTGCACCAGAAGGAAGATTGCGTTTGTTGTACGAATGTAATCCATTGGCGTTTATCGCTGAGCAGGCAGGTGGACTAGCAACAACCGGACGCGAACGCATCATGGATATTAAGCCAACGCAATTACACCAACGAATTCCGTATTATGTGGGATCGAAATTAATGGTGGAAAAAGCAATGAGCTTACTTCACTAAAATAAGTTGATGATTAACGGGCTCTAATCCCAATGGTATAATCGACTTCCGCTAAAGGAGCACCCGAGTCTTTATTATAACGCACCTGTTGTTTTACAAGTCGAATGACGTCGTTGATGATCGACTGGTCCGTACATGTTGTGACTGATTTAATGCTTCGGGCAGAAACAACTGTTCCGTCATCGTTAATGGTTAAGCGCAATCCAACGCGACAATCGATATCAATGTTATACTGAGGCAACACGACGTTATTTTGTCGCGTTCGGGCCTTTCCACTTCCGCCTCCTCTTCCTGGACCAACTCCTCCGTTTTCATCTCCATTTCCTACACCTCCAAATGGCCCATTTCCTGAACCAGTTCCGCCACCGCTTCCACCTCCAAAGTAGTTCGTTCCACGAGCTGTTGTAGATGTTGGATTCGAAGAATTATTGGTGTTGTGATTATTCGAGTTTCCACTCGTAGAAGTGAAATCGCTCGAATGACTTGTTGCAATGCGCTCCGTTTGTTCTTGCGGTTGGTCAATTGGCGCATCAGATGGAGTTCCACCACCTCGACTACCACTCGTTTCTGTGATTAATTCTACGTGCTCCATTTCAAATAGCTCAATGACTTCATCTGATTTGAGTGGAGGCACATCTTCTGGAATCGCAGGGAGAATATTAAAATGCGTAATCATCAGCAAAATGAAAAGAAGCAGCAAAGAAATGGACGTATACACAATGGAGCGTTTCACTTCACTGCGCGATTCTCTGTAATCCTGTTCAAATATGTCTATGTAAGCACTCATAAAACTTGCGAATTGTAATTGGAGTCTTCGGACTCGTTCTAACTATGTTCTTTCGTAGCGATGATCATCTTTAACTGATTCACCATTCCAATTTCTAATAGATCCACTAATTCTTGTACTTTAGAATCGAAAGGAATGCGAAGTACAACTGTGCTGTCGCCTTTCTTTTGCGTTTCTTTTACCAAAACTGGACCAATCTCATCGTATGTGACTTCTTTGTTGTCTACGCTATAGCGCTTTGCATTGGTCACAGGATCAATTTCCACAGATAATGCCACGTGAGCTTTGTTCGTTTTTTCATTGTTTTTAGCTTGTGGAAGCGGAACTTTAATCACGTTCGGATTCGCAAGCGTCGAAATAATCAAAAAGAACAACAACAAGAAGAACATGATGTCGCTCAATGCCGAAGTAGCTACCTCAGCATGGAACCTTCTATTACGCTTTATTGCCATCGCTAGGTCGATTCAATTTGATGAATTCTAAGTTTACTCGTTGAATTGCTAATGCATAGTTGTCAATCATTCCATTTAATAAATGGTATGCTGTGAAGGCAATAATACCGACAACCAATCCCGATCCGGATGAAATCATTTTCTCATATAAACCTCCAGAAATATTTCCAATGGATACATTCTCCGTAACGGAAATGCTATAGAAAATTTTGATTACCCCGGAAATCGTACCGATAAATCCAAGTGTTGGCGCAATACCCGCAATCAATCCAAGATGTCCAATGTTTTTCTCCATTTTACCAATCTCGATATTAGCTACTTTCTCCATGTTGGATTCAATTTGCGGAATGGGACGTCCCATCGATTGCACACCTTCACGTACCACATTTCCAAAAGCGGTATGGTCATGAGACAAGGTATCCATGGCACCTTGAATATTTGCATTTTGCAAATTGTTTTTAATCTCAGCCAACATGTGTTTGTTGTGCTTGGTCATGCGCTTAATGTATAAGTAACGCTCCACCGCCACATATGACGTGTAAAACAATAGAATAGCGATTGGAATTAAAAAGAATCCACCTTTCATCAAGAATTCTAAGGCAGATATTTCCTCTACAATTTTACCTGTTTCTTCTGCTGCAGTAGTAGCAACTGGAGCGGCTTGATCCTGAGCGTACATAAATCCTGTCGAGATCAACGTAGAGATCGCAAATAGATATTTCAATTGTTTTTTCATATGATTTATTAGTTTTCGTCGGATAAAAGTAAAGAATGATTAAAAGTTAATTTGATGCTTATTCATTAGATATTCACATCAAATTGTTATTTCACTTTTCCTATACAAGGACAACGTCGCAAAGTTCATTTTGGTACAGGTCATTTTCTCTAAAATGGTGTTTTGATTCAAATATCCTTCAACTTTCCGCGTTTCGTTCAAATAAGAATCACTATTTTCGCGCTATTCATGGACCAACAAAAACTCCTGAGTTCCTTCGCTAAGCTTCGGCAAATTGATGAAACGGCTTCGGCTCTTAGTCAGGGGAACGTGCGCGTCCATTGGAAAGGCCTCGTAGGATCTTCTAAGTCATTGACTTCCATTTGTGTAGCTCAACAAGTACCGGGTAATCATTTATTCATCTTAAATGACAAGGAGGAAGCAGCTTATTTTTTAAATGATTTGGAAGGATTATTCCCTGACGATAAAAGGGTCTTGTTTTTCCCTGCTTCATACCGCGTTCCGTATCAATTAGAGGAAACAGATAACGCCAATGTCGTTACACGTGCGGAGGTATTGGAACGAATTTCTGGAGGATCCAATGCATGGATTGTCACCTATCCAGAAGCTCTTTTTGAAAAGGTACCCACGCAAAAGAACCTTGTAAAAAACACCCTGAAAGTTGAAATCGGGAAGAATTATAGCATCGATTTTATCAATGAATTGCTATTGGAATATCAATTTGAGCGCGTGGATTTCGTTTACGAACCCGGACAGTTTTCTATACGAGGTGGAATCGTTGATGTCTTTTCTTATGCGAATGATTTTCCATTTCGAATCGAATTTTTTGGCGAAGAAGTCGAGTCCATCAGAACCTTCGATGCGGCGACACAACTTTCGATAAATACGCATGCTTTTTTCAATGTCATCCCAAATATTCAAGGACAACTCAGCATTGAGTCGCAAGAAGATATTTTCACTTTCTTAGGTGCACAATTAACGTGTTGGATTAGTTCATTTGAACGCATGGAAAGTATCCTCCGCAAAGAATATGATCGCTCCGTCGAAATTTACAGCGGTTTAAACGAAACGGTGCGACACACTTTACCGAGTTCGCTCTATCTTTCGTCGGTTGAATTACAACGCAGCATTGACAATGCTCGAATCATCGAATGGGGACCAGTGTATCATTTCAAATCCACGAAAAGTTTTGACTTTGATTTCATCCCTCAACCGAACTTTAACAAGAACTTTGAATTGCTGAAAAGCGATTTATTGGCGCGTCAAACGAATCGCTTTGAAAACCTAATCTTCTCCAATCAGCCAAGGCAAATTGAACGCCTTTATCAGATTTTTGAGGACATTGGAGGGGAAGTGAATTTTACAGCCATGAATTTTGCTCTTCATGAAGGATTCATCGCTCCAGAAATGAAGTTGGTGTGTTACACAGATCATCAAATTTTTGAACGCTACCATCGATTTAGGTTGAAAGAAGGTTTCCGTCAAGCCAAACAAGCCTTGACATTGAAGGAAATTTACAACCTGCAAAAAGGGGACTATGTCACGCACATCGATCACGGTGTTGGACAATTCTCAGGACTTGAAACGATTGATGTAAACGGGAAACCACAGGAAGCAATTCGCTTGATTTACAAGGATGGCGATGTCCTTTATGTTGGGATTCACTCTTTGCACCGAATTTCGAAGTTTACCGGAAAGGATGGCTCCATTCCAAAAATGAATAAGCTTGGAACGCAAGCTTGGTCAACCCTAAAAAACAAGACGAAAAAGAAAATCAAGGAACTGGCCTTCGATTTAATCAAATTATACGCAACCAGAAGAAGTCAGCCCGGATTCGCATTTGCGCCGGATAGCTACATGCAAAATGAATTGGAAGCATCTTTCATGTTTGAAGATACGCCGGATCAATATAAAGCGACGCAGGACATCAAACGCGATATGGAAGCGTCTACGCCAATGGATCGCTTGGTTTGTGGAGATGTAGGATTTGGCAAAACGGAAGTGGCCATTCGCGCGGCATTTAAAGCAGTGACCGATTCAAAACAAGTAGCGGTTTTAGTACCAACCACGATTTTGTCTTTGCAACATTATAGAAGCTTCAAAGAACGCCTTTCCGCTTTTCCATGTACCGTGGATTATATCAATCGCTTTAAATCAGCGAAGGAAATTACGGAAACCTTGAAGAAATTAGCAGAAGGAAAAATAGATATTCTAATCGGCACACATGCGGTAGTAGCAGACCGTGTGAAATTCAAGGATTTGGGACTTATGATCATCGATGAAGAACAAAAATTTGGGGTGTCGGTGAAAGACAAATTAAAGACGATTCGTGCAACCGTAGATACCTTAACGTTGACTGCGACTCCGATTCCTAGAACCTTGCAATTTTCGTTAATGGGTGCGCGGGATTTAAGCATCATAAATACCCCTCCACCTAACAGGCAACCTGTATTGACGGAAATCATTTCGTTTCAAGAAGAAACGTTGCGCGATGCCATTGCTTATGAAGTTTCTCGTGGTGGACAAGTATTCTTTGTCAATAACCGATTATCGAATATCCGTGAAATCTCCGGCATGATTACGCGTTTGTGTCCAGGTGTTCGCGTAGGTATTGGACATGGTCAAATGGACGGGAAGCAACTCGAGAAAATCATGATGGATTTCATCGAAGGAAAATACGATGTGCTCCTCGCAACGACAATCATTGAATCGGGAATTGATATTTCCAACGCAAATACCATCATTATCAACGATGCGCACCAATTTGGACTGAGTGACTTACACCAATTGCGGGGTAGGGTAGGACGCTCAAATAAAAAAGGATTCTGTTACCTTGTAGCACCAAAATTTAGCGTCTTGACGAGTGAGGCTAGAAAACGATTGGAAGCGTTGGTGCAATTCTCTGATCTAGGATCTGGGTTCAATATTGCCATGAAAGATTTGGATATACGCGGTGCGGGAAACATGTTGGGTGGCGAGCAAAGTGGATTTATTTCGGAAATTGGCTTTGAGATGTATCAAAAGATCCTCAACGAAGCGATGCAAGAGCTGAAAGAAAGTGAATTCAAAGAGTTGTTCGATGACCGTCATACGGATCAGTTTATGTCCTCGTATGTACAAGACTGCATTTTCGAAACGGATATGGAAGTGCGCATACCAGACGATTACGTCAACAATGTCGCAGAACGTTTAAGCCTATATCAGTCCTTAGATAGTTTGAAAAATAAAACGGAGTTAGAACAATTCTCGAAGGAACTCATCGATCGTTTTGGACCTTTGCCAAAAGCGGTAAAAGAATTGCTATTCTCATTCGAATTACGATGGTTAGCCGAAGAATTAGGTCTCGAGAGACTCGTGATAAAATCAGAGAAATTAGTTGGATATTTCATTGCGAATCCACAATCCACCTTCTTCGAAACAGAGGCATTTACCTTTACACTGAACGCTATTATGAAGCATCAATCTGGGTATCGTTTGGTTCAACAAAACGACAAATTGCGTTTGGTAATAGAACCCATTCGTCACATTAAAGATGCCTTTGAAAAATTGAGCGTATTACAATTGCCGAGAGAATAGCCGATTCGACATTTTTTAAATCTATTAACCTACGTCAAGAAAAGAATCAAGTAAAAGTGCAAACTTTGCAGTTCAATAATTGTTTATTATCAAAAAATTAAAAAGTATGAAAAAAGTAGTTTTATCATTATTCGCAGCGTTTGCATTGTTTTCTTTCGCAACATTAGAAGTAGCTAATTGGTCAATGGACGGAGCTCACTCACGCTTAGGATTTTCCATTACACACATGGGCATTACAGACATCAACGGTCAATTCAATAATTTTGACGTGAAAATCAGTACACCAAACGAAGATTTCACCGGGGCAACAATCGAAATGACTGCGCAAGCTAATTCAGTAAATACAGGTCTTGAAATGCGTGACAATCACTTGAAAACAGCTGATTTCTTTGATGCGGAAAAATTCCCAACATTGACATTCAAAAGTACTTCAGTGAAAAAAGCAAAAGGAAATAACTACACTGTAGTGGGTGATTTCACCATGCACGGGGTGACAAAATCAGTGACCTTAACGGCTACACATACAGGTTCTGCAAAAAATAGAGCTGGAAACGATGTTGCTGGAATGAAAGTAACAGGTGTAGTGAAACGTTCAGATTATGGTGTTGGTCAAGCAGGACCAGGTTTATCTGACGAAGTGAAATTAATCGCTGATTTAGAGGTTTCTAAAAACTAATCTTGATTCCTACGTCATCATGAAAAGTTTCAGTTTTATAATCCTTATGTTTCTATCCTTGTCCTCTTTTGGACAAGGATGGAAAATCTTGGAAACGCACAAGGTTGCATTTTCCAATAAAGATGTGAGTGGGACCTTTGATGATATTTCAGGAACCATCATCTTTGATACAGAAAATCTATCTGCTTCGAAATTCAATTTCAAATTGAAAGTGGAATCCATTAACACCGGAAATGGATTACAGAACAAACATGCTAGAGGTGATGAATGGTTCAACGCTGAAAAATACCCATTCATTGAATTTAATTCGACCAAGATTGAAAAGACGGATACAGGCTTTAAAGCAACGGGGAAATTAGAGATGCATGGTGTAACGAAAGAAGTAGTAATTCCATTTACTTTTTCCAAAAAAGGAAATAAAGGAACTTTTATTGCTAAATTTAGCGTAAACAGAACGGATTATAACGTCGGCAAAAAAGGAAATGACGTCGCTGATGCCATTAAAATCACGGCCACTTTACCCGTTCAGAAAAAATAAAAAGTTATGGTAAAAAAAATCATTTTTGCAGTTAGTTCAGGCCTTTTGGCAGGAGTTGTTTCCTATTTCTATGGAGATATGATTCAAACGCAGTTAGTGGAGGATTATTCGAAAGAAGTTCCTACAATGGCTATTTTCATTTCGTGTTTAATTGGAACCATTTTAGCAACGGTTGGACACTGGTTATTTACCAAGTTTATTCCAAAATTTGGTGAGGTAATTTTCGGAATTTTATTTGCTGGATTAACAACGGCAAGTTTAATTGGAGTGCTTGGATTTGTATTTAAAGGAGAGACAACGGAAGCGCATCAGTACATTTTCTACTGCTATGCAATGCCGATGCATTTCTTCCCTTTCTTAGCTTGGTATTCTCTCAAACCATTGTTTGAAAACAAGTAATTTGTAAAGAAATATGGAAAGGATGCTTCGGCATCCTTTTTTTTTGAAAAAAAACGCGCTTTTTCACAACGATTTATTCTTTTATACGTTTAATCCTTGGTAGATATTTATGAGCGGTAAAATAATCATGGTTTTGCTCGCACTTGCGATGCATTCATTGGCCTTAGGTCAGTTGATTACGAATACCAGTTTATCGCCTCAAGGACTCGTTCAAAATGTACTTTTGGGAAGTGGTGTGACCGTTTCCAATGTCATGTACAACGGAAGCCCAGGTGCCATCGGACAATTTACGGCCAACAACACGACTTTAGGAATCACTCAAGGAATCATCATGACCACGGGGACCGTCCAAGCGACGAGTAGTGGTCCACAAGGCCCCAATAATCAAAGCAACGCAGGAATGGACAACAACGCGCCAGGATCGCCTCTATTGACGCAGGTTTTGGGAGGTACGCAAACCTATAATGCTGCAACCTTGGAATTCGATTTCATTCCATATGCTGACACCGTTCGATTTAAATACGTTTTCGGCTCAGATGAGTATCCAGAATTTGCGCCACCTAACAACTCAGGTTACAACGATGTGTTTGGTTTCTTTATTTCTGGTCCTGGTATCGTCGGCATTCAAAACATCGCACGTTTGCCAAATGGAGGCGGAATCGTATCCATTAATAACGTAAATACGGTAACCAATCCACAGTTTTTTCACTTTAATGGTGACGGGAATTCTCCTCCTTATAACGCCAATCCACAATATATTCAATACGATGGATTTACACACGTACTCGAAGCCGTTTCGAAAGTGCAATGTGGACAAACCTATCACTTGATCATCGCCATTGCAGATGCTGGTGATGGACAATGGGACTCTGGAATGTTCTTGGAAGCGAATAGCTTGTCCACTAAAACACCGATCGAAATCGATTACACCTTATCTCAACAAGTCTATTCCAATCCCGATTGGCTTGCGGAAGGATGTGTTTCTGCCGATGTGACCTTAACACGCCAAAACAACTTAAATACCTCATTAACCATTCCCGTTCAAGTGAGTGGCACTGCTTCCAATGGACAGGATTATACAGGTGTACCTGGAAGCATTACTTTCAATGCCGGACAATCAACCGCCACGTTTACGTTAAACGCGCTTTTTGACAATTTAACCGAAGGATTAGAAAACGTAGTGCTGACTTTTCCAATTAGTGATCCGTGCGGGAACATTACACCCCTAATAGTGACCCTTTACATACAAGATGTGCCGCCTTTAGCTGTTACGATCAATGGCGCAACTATTGCCTGTCCGGGAGATCCGATCAATTTATCTACCAATGTTTCTGGTGGTGTTACGCCATATCAATATACATGGAGCACCGGAGAAACGACAAGTTCCATCAATTTTACGCCAACAGCGACTCAAACCATCAATGTACAAGTGAGCGATGCATGTTCCAGTTCACCAGCTACTGCATCCATTGTTGTTACGGTGCCTCAATATCCACCCATTGCCATTTCTGTGAGTAATGACGTGACGGAAATTTGTCCATACTTGCCACAAGATTTCGGTGTAATCGCATCTGGTGGAACAGGCGCGTATACCTATCAATGGACCGCAAACGGGCTTCCATTCAATGCCACAGATTCCATTTCTGTTGCACCTGGAATAACCACAAATTACGTGATTACCGTAAGTGATAATTGTGGAAATGTCGCAATTGATTCAATTTTGTACACCATTACGAGTCCTCCTTTGACGGTTCAAACGAATGGTCCGATACAAATTTGTCCCGGTGACAGCGCTTTTGTATCTGTAACTGCAAGTGGAGGATTCGGAAATTACTATTACCTCTGGACACAAACAAGTCAAACAACCACCGGAATTTGGGTCAATCCTGTTTCAACGACTTCTTTCTTCGTTCAGGTTTCAGATGAATGCCAGACCTTTTACGTAACTTGTGTAGCAGTAGTTCAGGTGGTCAAACCTACGGCTGATTTCTGGGTGATGACACATTATCCAACCGAAAACCTTAGCACCTCCTTTTTAAATCAATCCCAAAATGCGTGGGCTTACGTTTGGAACTTTGGCGATGGCTCTGCCAATTCCTTTATGGTGAATCCGACGCATATTTTCACGGATCCAGGCGATTATTTAGTGACACTTGTTGCGACAGATCAAAAAGGGTGTACAGATAGTATCAGTAAGTGGATTCATGTCATTCCTGAGCGATATATCTATATTCCAAATTCCTTCACACCGGATCACGATGGATGTAATGAATTTTTCTATGGCGAATTCACCGGATTAATGAGTGGGCATTTTTACTTGTACGACCGTTGGGGAGAACTCATTTTTGAGTCCACCGACTTAAAGTTCAAATGGGATGGAACCTACAAAGGTGAACCTGTTCAAATTGGCACCTATTCTTGGTACTTTGTGTATGAGATAGGCAAAGGTATTTTCGAGGACCTAACCGGACACGTAAATGTCATTCGCTAAAGGCTATTGATCAGCTGATCTGAAACTGGATAGTTCAGCGCTTTAGCTTTCAATAAATAACTTTTCGCCTTGTCGTTTGCGCCAATTTGTTGTTGGGCAATGCCAGCGTTATACCATGCATATGGATCGTTTGGATTCAAGGTCACTGCCTTTTCCAAAATCGTTGCACCTAGTTGATATTTAGCTTGATTCACATAAGCCGTTCCCAAATAAAAATAAGATTCCCAGCGCTGTGGAGCGATTTTTTTCAGTTGCTCGCTATACTTGATACAATCCTCATACATTTTACCATTCAGGGTAGCTGCGCATAAATTCACTAGCGCATTTAGATCGTTTGGCTTCATTTTCAATGCGGTAATAAAGTCACTTGTAGCTTGCTTGAAATTCGACATCTTTACAAAAGTGATTCCTCGATTTAAATGGACGTCAAACGAATTTGGATTTCGCTCTAAGGCTAGATTGTACATAAATAAGGATGAATCATATTGGTTCATCAGTGCATACATGTTTCCAACATTCGAATAAATGAGTGGATCTTTTACACGAGCCTTTACGAGCACACTATAATCGCGCATGGCAGCTACGGAATCGCCATGTTCTCGGTAGTAATTCCCTCGGTTTTTATAGGCGACTTCAGCACCGGTTTGAAGCACCTTTACTTTTTCTCCGTTTTCCGTTAATTTAAATGGATATTTTTCAATGACATCGGTCCAAAGTGTGGCGGAATTCGTCCAAACTTTTGTCCGTTCATACGCCTGGTTCATTAATAGGATGGAATAAACCAAAAGCACACCTGAAATCACATATGGATAACGGTTTTTCAGTGACCATTTATCGAGAAAATACAACACAAGAAAAGCACTTCCGATATAAGGAATGTAGGTATAGCGATCCGCTGTAATAGCAGCGCCGACGCTAATAAATTGCAAAACCAGGGCAACCATGAGGGTAAAGAATCCGAGAGAGAACAAAGTGACTTTGAAGGATTCTTTGTTTTTCTTCCATGTCCAAAACAGCAGTCCAAGTGCAAATAGTACTATAGCAAATGGCGCTATTTGAAAATAAACGGGCAATTCATCCAGCTTGTCCAAATTCGGATAGGGATAAAAAGCAGACAATCCGTAAGGAACAAAAAACTTGATCCAATACATGCAAAATCCGTAAGAAGCAAACATGATGCGCTGCCATGTAGTAAAGAAGTCAAAATCGGTGATGGCTCCTTTGGATTGAATTTCTAAGGCATTTAATCCAAACCAAATAGCAATGACTAGGAAAGGAATTTTTTCTACGATGGTTTTCCAGGTGAATGTTCTTCCTTTTAGCAGATCGAGTAAGATTAAGACAAACGGCATTGGAACGGCCATCGCTTTGGAGAAACACGATCCAACGAAAAGCAGGAGGCAAAGGATCAACCAGCTGTAATTTCCCAAACGAATATAACGCATATAACTGAGCAGTGCTAAGAGGAAAAAGAAGGTATACAAAACATCTTTGCGTTCCGAAATCCAGGCGACGCTTTCCACATGCATGGGATGAATGGCAAACAAGAGTGCGCCAAAAAAGGAAATAAATAAAGAGCCATTGGCAAGGGAAAACAGTAAAATGAAAACCAAAAGAGCGTTCAGGCAGTGTAAGAACAAGTTCGTTTTGAAATAGGCCTGAATGTCCAACTCTGCCGAGTCATAGTTTTTTGCCAAGGTCCACATGGTAATTGGATGGTAATTCAACATCACTTCCGTACTTGGTTTCCAAAGCAATGCGGAACTATCGGCGTCTTGTGTTTTAATCAATGGCTGATTCACCACATATCCGGGGTCATCCCAATTGGTAAACTCTTTTTCATCAGAAAAACCAGGCGCATAGGTGAGGTAACTAAGGATTACAATCCCTAACATCAACAGCCAATGTGTGGATTTACCAAACCACGTTGGATTTGCTGGAATGACGGAATCTTGGGTTAATTTCTTTTCTTTGGATCCCATAAAGCAAGATGAATTAGTCGTTTGAGATAATCTCGAATAGTTCGTTCAAGTTCGGAGAAATGATGACTTCGATGCGGCGATTTTTTGCTTTATCGTTCACATCGACCGGATGAAATTCCCCGCGTCCGGCTGCCATGACTTGTGCAGGAGACATGGTAGAATTTGCCAATAAGATCTCAACTACGGAAGTCGCACGCAATACTGAAAGCTCCCAATTATTTTTTGGTGAATTTGGACTAGATAATTTATCAGTATCTGTGTGTCCTTCCACCACAATTTCCAAGTCTTTTTCGCTTTCAAGTACTTGCCCCAATTGAATTAATGCATCTCTTCCTTCTGGTTCTACGAAGGTGGAACCTGATTTAAACAACAATTTCGCTTCCAGACTGACATAGATTTTACCGTTCTTTTGAACTACAGTTAATCCTTTGTTTTCAAAACCACGAAGTGCATTCGCTACTTTTGCTTTCAACAATTGAATTCCCGCATCTTTTTTGCGAATGGCTTCTTCCAATTCATTCACGCGTTTTTCTCTCTCCTCTAGCAGTTTCTGTTTTGCTTTTAACTCTTCGTCCAATTTCAGTAACGCATCTGCTTTGTGTTGAAGTTCTTTATTGGTGTTCTCCAATTCCGCTTGAAGTTCAGCTGTTTCTTTCGCGCTGAGATTTTTCATTTTGTTGAATGAACTTTCCAAGGATTCATGTTGGGATTGAAGTTGGTCATAATCGCGTTGCAACAAACGCATGGCATTTCCAGCTGCTGATGTATCTTGTTTTAATTTATTGACATCACGCGACGCAAGGTCATATTTCGACTGTAAATCCTTTGAAAGCGATTCAAAGTCACTAGCGCTTTTTTTGTATTTCGCTAATTCTTCCGAACACACTTTTTCGCGTGCCTCCAGTTCTTTGTATTTCTTCGGTGCTACACAAGCACTCATGCCTAGTACAAATAGAATTCCGGTAAAAAGAAGGGTTCGTTTTTTCATAATAAATCGATTTGATACAAATTTCGAAAAGATCGAGGTTCATTTTGCTTTGGGTAGAACTACTTTTAAACAATGAAAATTTCATAATTGATGTTCGATGGATGGAAACTAGATTCGATGAGGTAACATGGTTTTTGTAACTTTGCCTAAAATTCTAGGATGCAACAAAAAAAAGTGAAGCTTTCCGAGGCCATTAAGCAGTTTCAAAATGGATCTCCAACCGACGCACTCGCGGCATTAAAAGTGTTCGAACAGCATGGCGACATTTCCATTTTACCGATTGTTTTCAATCAGTTGCGGTCTTGTGATCTGGCATTAGAGAAGGCGATTCTTGGATTTTTAGCAGACATTCAAAAACCAGAATCAGTTCAGGTCATGATTGATTTTTTAGGTGAAGAGAAAGATGCTGTTCTGCGACAAAAATTACTCACGACTATTTGGAATTCAAAGTTGTCTTACGATAATCACTTGCCTTTCTTTGTCATGTTGGCATCAACGGGAGATTTTATGCAAGCGTTAGAATGCTTAACCATCATTGAAAATATGCAGGGTCCATTTGAGGAACATGAATTATTGGAAGCTCAATTGCTTTTGAAAGAATACGTCGAAGAAGCGAAATCCGAAGACGAGCAAAAGCGTCAAATCATGAGTGAAATCGCTTGGTTCATTAAAGAACAAAACGACGGTATCGATGCTGATTTATTGATTGAAGATTAGTTCAAGTCAATTCCCTAACTTTGTAAAAACAAGCACTATGTTGCAATCAATGACTGGCTTTGGAAAAAGCAATGGAATTTTCCAATCAAAAAAAGTATCCGTAGAAGTACGATCCCTAAATAGCAAAGGCTTGGATTTAAATCTTAGAATCCCTTCCGTATACCGCGAATTAGAATCTGACATCCGAAAATTAGTGGGTGAACAACTGGATCGTGGTAAAATTGATTTGGGCATCTACGTGGAAAGCCAAGGTGATGTGTCAAATGGATTAATCAACGTTGAATTGGCAACAACCTACTATCATGAGTTAAAAAGACTCAATGAATCTTGGTCTGAAGCTCCAGTCGATTATATGTCCTTGGTATTGCGCATGCCGGAGGTTTTAAATCAACAAGTTCCTGAAATTGGCGATGATGAAAAAGCGTTTATTATGGAACTTTGCATCAATGCCTGTGAGAAATTAACGCAATTCCGCGAACAAGAGGGACGTGCATTGCAAGTAGATTTTACCGAAAAAATAGCATCCATACGTCAGGGAATTCAAGAGATTATCGTTTTTGAACCTGAGCGTATTCAAATCATTCGCGAGCGCATTTCCAAAGCATTAAGCGACTTATCTGATGTCCGAATTGATGAAAACCGCTTGGAACAAGAAATGATTTTTTACTTAGAGAAGTTAGATGTATCCGAAGAAAAAATGCGTTTAACGAACCACCTCGATTATTTTCTGAAAACGATGATGATTCCACGAAATGGTAAAAAACTTGGATTTATTTGTCAGGAAATGGGAAGAGAAATCAATACCTTAGGCAGTAAATGCAATCATTCGGAAATTCAAAAAAGAGTGGTGGACATGAAGGATAATCTAGAGAAAATGAAAGAGCAAGTTCTTAATACCTTGTAAATTTCTATCCATGAACGAAAAGTGCATCATCATATCAGCGCCTTCGGGAGCAGGAAAAACAACCATTGTTCGCGCCATCTTGCAGGACTTACCCCAACTCGCTTTTTCCATTTCAGCTTGTTCTAGAGAACCGCGAGGACAGGAAATGAATGGCATCGATTATTACTTTTTAGGCAAGGAAGGATTTGAGCAAAAGATCGCAGAAGAGGCATTTTTGGAATGGGAGGAAGTGTATGAGGGAATGTACTATGGGACGTTAAAGTCTGAACTCACAAGAATTTGGAGCCAAAATCAAGTCGTTATTTTTGATGTCGATGTTGTTGGAGGATTGAATTTAAAGAAAATTATGGGTGAAAAAGCCTTGAGTATTTTTGTCAAACCGCCTTCAATGGAAGAACTCGAAAGAAGGCTTGTGTCCAGAAATACGGACAGTGAAGAGAAAATCGCAATGAGATTGGCAAAGGCATCCTTCGAAATCGACCAAGCGAGTGGATTTGATTTGGTCATTGTCAACGACGAGTTGCATGAAGCAATTTCTCGTGTGAAACAACACATTTTAACGTTCATTGAATCATGAATATAGGGTTGTACTTCGGGACATTTAATCCCATACACGTCGGACATTTAATCATTGCAAATTACATGGCAGACCACACAGACTTAGACCAAGTTTGGATGGTTGTGACACCGCAAAACCCACTGAAGGACAAATCCACGCTTTTAAAGGATGCACATCGCTTAAACATTGTGCGAGAAGCCATAGAGGACAATGACAAATTGCGCGCTTCTGATATTGAGTTTCATTTGCAAAAACCAAACTATACCATTTCAACCTTGACACATCTTCAAGAGAAATACCCACAACATACCTTTTCCTTAATTATGGGAGAAGACAACCTACGCACCTTTCACAAATGGTATAACCATGAAGTGATTTTAGCAAATCACATGATTTATGTGTATCCGCGTGTACTCACAAGCTCTGAAGAAGCCGAGGTGATTGCGCAAAAAGGAACGATGGATCATCCATATCGAAACTCGGAAAAAGTAATCTTTTGTGACGATGCGCCAATTATGAAAGTTTCTGCGAGCTTCATTCGTCAATCCATAAAAGAAGGAAAAGACGTCAGGTATTTATTGACAGAACCTGTCTATAAATACATCATGGACATGCATTTTTACAAATAAAAAAGGGGGCTTCAACGAAGCCCCCTTTTTTATTATTGTTTGAGAATGAAATTAGTTTTTCATAAATTTCACCGTTTCTACACCATTAGCATGAGAAACATGGATGAAATAAATGCCTGCATTCAATCCGTTTAAATCAAAAGTTAAATTCGTATTGGCAGATACTGTTCTACGCTCAATCGTTTTACCTTCAACATTCGTCAAAACGATTTCTGATGCGTTCATTGCAGAAGTAATGCCATTTACTGTAATACTTGAATTTGCCGGATTTGGACTCACTGAAATTGGATTGATAATGCCTTCAATTACTCCAGCAGAACCAACGATGATTTTGTATCCAGGGAATGAAACAGACTGCGTAACTGGAGTTGGAGGTAATCCTGGGAAAAGCGTTACCAAAACAGTTGCAGTAACATCAATGGTGATTGGATACGTTCCCGCAGTTGCCGTTGTTCCGTAAATGTTTGCACATCCATTAGCACCACCTGCGTAAGTACAACTGGTAATGTTACATCCATAATTGTATCCTGAAGGAAGTCCTGTTAGACCCGTTACCGTAAATCCTTGGATTGGTGAACCGACAAATTGTCCAGTAGCATCTAATTCAGCAGTTACCGTTGCTGGAACTTTAAAATTTACATCCGTTGAATAAGCAACGTTCACAAGTGCTGGAGGTAGATTTTGTGTCGTATCTGGCCAAACACCGTAAGTTGAATCGACGTAGTTTGCTCCTGGTGTACACGATTGTGCCCAAGATGCAGCAGTCAACAAGAAAGTTGAAAGCGATAGAATCAAAAGTTTTTTCATAGTTCTGTTAATTAATTGGTTCAAATATAAGCTTTTTGCAATTAACTTCATAAAACGAAGGAATATGCGATTATTGTATGTGGATGGGGAAGTATCTAGTCAAGTTTTTTAATTTTGTAGTATGGTATTATATAATGTAACAGTTAGCATTGATCGTGAAATCGAAACAGAATGGCTAGAATGGATGCGGAAAACTCACATTCCTCAAGTGATGGAGACGGGTTGTTTTCAGGAGTGTCGCATTTCAAGAATTCAAGGAGAAGAAGATGGCGGGTCAGCTTATTCCTTTTTGTATCTTGCTCCAAATCAAGCAAAAATGGATGAATACCAAGAGAAACATGCACCCTTTTTACAACAGGACCATGCACAACGTTACGGTGGGAAATTTGCCGCTTTCAGAACCTTACTAACGGTCATTGAAGAATTCAAAAGATGAACGTTAAACCAAAAAAACACCTCGGACAACATTTCTTGAAGGACCTTGAAACGTGTGAGAAAATTGCCAAACAAGTTAATTTTCATCGCGGATGTAAGCGTGTATTAGAAATCGGACCAGGAATGGGTGCCTTGACGGATTTCTTAAAATCACATGATGGCATTGAATTGTATTTAGTGGATATCGATGCTGAATCCATTGAATACCTTCATCAAAAATATCCCTTAATGGGAGACCGGATCATTTATGCAGATTTTTTACGTCAGGACTTGAAAGAGATTATGGGAGAGGAACCCTTTATTGTTGCTGGGAATTTTCCATACAATATCTCTTCTCAAATCCTCTTTAAATGTTTGGAATACCGGAATCAGATTCCTGAAATTATGGGCATGTTCCAGCGTGAGGTAGCGGTGCGCATCGCTGAAAAACCAGGATCGAAAGAATATGGAATCCTCAGTGTTTTTATGCAAGCATTTTATGATATAACCTATTGCTTCACGGTGGATGAGCATGTATTTATCCCCCCTCCAAAAGTTAAATCAGGGGTGATTCGTTGTGTGCGAAATGAACGACAATCTTTACCGTGCAATGAGGCTATGTTCATGCGCGTTGTAAAGACCGCTTTTCAACAGCGAAGAAAAACCTTGCGAAATTCAATTAAATCCTTGACCCAAGACGCGCAACTTCCAGAGAAGTTTGTCACGCAAAGACCCGAGCGATTGAGTGTAGATGATTTTATTGAATTGACCTTGTTTATTGAAGGATTAGGGAGTAAATAAAACACCTGATCCATCTCGGGAAACTTCTTTGCCGTAGCGAAATTCCTTTTGAGAAACGATGTTGCCATTTTCACCATAGATGATGAATGGACCATGTTTTAATCCGTTTTTATAATGTATTTCATACACTAATCGTCCACGAGGATCTAATTGTTTGAATACACCGTCTAACTTCCCATATCGGTATTCAGAAATTATGGTTGGAACGACACCCCCTGGATAATAGTCAATCCATTGACCATGCTTCATTCCTTTGTAATATTTTCCTTCGCATTTTAACGAAAAGTCCTTTTGAGAATAAGCTTCAAATTTTCCATGATAATCGCTCACTGTTTCCTTTAATCCCATGATCGCCATATCGCTCGTGACATTTTGTTCAGTGAATATTTTGTAATTCGCTTTTTCTTTCAATCGACCATTATTGTAATAGCTTTCCCAAGTACCCACTTTGAAGCCTTTTTTATATTTGCCCGACAAAGACATGACATTTTCGGGTGTGTATGAGATCCATGGTCCATTCATGAGTCCATCTTTGAATGCTGCTTTATTTTTCAAGGCACCATTTTCCCAGTAATTATACCAGGTACCTTGTTCTAAACCATGGGTATAATTTCCATTCATTAGTAGGACGCCGTCTTCATACCAAGTCTGCCAATTTCCATCTCGTTCATCGTTTCGATAATTTCCTTTTCGGTAGTTTGCCCCATTTGGATAGAAATAGCTCCATTCGCCAGATTTTAATCCGTCTTTGAAGTGTGCGATATACGATAATTCTCCGGTAGGAAAATAATAATGCCAAATGCTGTCTTGTTTATCCTCATGGAAAAAACCATTCATTTCCATGTGCTTTTCCGCTGTGTTCCAACACCAAAATCCCTGCTTTTTCCCATTGGCATAATTGCCGGAGGTTAATGTATCTCCGTTTAAAGTAAAGACAAGGTATGCGCCGTCGAGGGAATCGGCTTTGTAGGAAATTCTTTTCTCGAGAATGCCTTGGTATTCATAGAATTCCCAAGTACCATCTTTTTTACCGTTTATAAAGGAACCACCAATGGATAAAACACCGTTTGCTGTTCGCTCTTCAAATGGACCGTTTTTTAGTCCATTTTTAAAGGTATAATGCGCTTTGACTCCTCCGCTAATGTATCGCTCATCAATCGATCCATTCCCGTCAAAAACGGTTTGTTTATGGGCAGAATCCGCCTCCCAACTAGCCATTAAATAAACGGTGTCATTGACTACTTTTTCAATGGACTTTTCACGTCCATCGTCGTAGTAATAATGCCATTCACCAACAGGACTCCCCAATTCAAATTGGCCTTTTGTAATTAATTTACCTGCTTGATTCCATTGGAAGAACAAGCTATCTGGAACATTGAACTTGAAATAAGATTCTTCTTTTACCTGTTTATTTGGATAATAAAATACCCGTTTGCCTAACAAACGATCACGGTAGTAATTACTTTCCTCTTCGAGAACGCCATCGTACGAATAGAACACCCATTTTCCGTGTTTTTCCGTGGTCTTTGGACTGGCATTACTCGTGAAATACGATCCCGTGCCTTGAAGATGTTTATTATTTGCGTCCCAATAAACGCGAACTTTTGGACTTAAATTCTCCTTTAGCACTTTTTGGCCAAATACCATTTGGGTCAATATCAGCAAGAAAAAAAGATAGGTGATTTTCATAGCTTATTTCTTCAAAAAGAACTGTAAGATTAAAAACACGCCAAATAAAACGAATGTAATTCCGATGAGACGGTTAAGTCCATTCAACAGCGTTTGATTGACAAGTGGACGAATCTTTTTTGCCGCGATAATTTTTAGAACATCGACACTGAAAAAAGTCAAAAGAACGATGCCTAAAAAGATGAATGCCCAAGCTGTGCTATGTCCATCTGGAACGGCGTTATTTGCGACAGAAGCAACACTAATCCAATAAAAAATAACCATAGGATTGGCGAAATTTAGCAAGAAACCCTTTAGAGCAAGAAACACATAATCCTTGCCTTTTTTTTCCGGTGGAGGTAAATGAAATTTTTCATCGATGCCCTCCAGCGATTGACTATCTGCCAATGCCACCTTTCTTAACAAACTGACTAAACCATAGATGACAAAGATGCTTCCACCGATTACACTAAACATAAGTTTGTTGCCTGCAATAAGTCCTTTGATTTGCTCCACAAACATGACGGCAATTAAAACATAAACGATGTCGCTAATTAACACACCAAAATCAAGCGCCAAGGCCGACCGAAATCCTTTTGTAATACTTGTCTCAAGTAACAAAAAGAAAATGGGGCCAATCATTACACTCAACACAAACCCAATACTAAATGCTTGAATAAAGAAATCCATACAACAAAAATAGGATTTCTTTTTGCTCGGAAAACGGCTTTTCGGAGATTGTATGAACGGATGCATGAATATTTCAAGGATTTCCACTAAATTTGCCTATCAAAATCGAATACATGAAAACTGGACTAGCGAATCAAAAATTAGATGCTATCATCGCAAATGTTGAAAAGAATGGTGTGACTGCCACAAATTTAGTGGAGGATTTGAAAGCTTTGCGTGAAATGGCCTTGTTGGAGCAGGATCCATTAGTGGTAAAATTATTGCGTTTGACATATGAGTTTTTAACTGAAAACGAGTGTTTTGATGTTCAAGCACAATACGACGAAGACGAGGAAGGAAATGAATACCCAATCGAAATCGAAGACCAGGAGAATTTATTATACTTATTGAACTTATTGAAAAATGCAGATCACAAAATTAATCGTGAAGAAATGAAGGATTATCGTACTGCATTGAAAGCAGAATTATATTAATAAAACCAAGGCAACCTTTTTTTAATTGTTGCCGTCTATATCACAGCGGAACAAAAACGTTTGTTCAGTTTTGGTTTTATTTAACTTGCAGTAACCTGAAAAGATAGAAAGCGAATTCATTCCTTTTTTTCTTTTCAGGTTTTTTTTTGTCCTATGAACAGTATAAACAATACTTGGATTCAGGATCATGTTCAAACGCCGACGCTGTATCAAAGAGGGATTCCAAGATTTCGCCGAGTAATTCTGTTAACAAAGGAATCATGTCTTCTAATGTCCCGTTTTTAAACTCCAAATTAAATTCATCTCGAATATTAATCAAAGAACTAATTTTAGCTTCATCCGGTAGACAACCGTATTTTTCTTTAAAAAATAGGCAATACAAGGTTAATTGAAAGGCGTGTTTACAGGAAGTAAATGCAGGAATCAATTCACTTTTGTTTAATTTGAATACGACATCGTCCGATTTTACTTTCCCCGTTTTGTAGTCAATTACGCGGTATTTTTCACCAACTCGATCGATTCGGTCAATATATCCTTTAAAGGTTAAGGTACGTATTCCGCCCTGAAAGGGCACCTCAATTTCTGCGTGCATTTCCGCTTCAATTTGTTCAATATAAAGGGGCTCTGTTGATGACTGAATAAATTGTAGTTCTTTTTCCAGCACATTTCTAGTAATTTCTAAAGCCATTTCATAACTCAAGCGATTTTTACCAGTTTTGAACAACGATTCGTCGTCGTCGAATTGTTTCATAAATGCCTTATGCAGAATGCCTTCAAAGGTCGCGAGCATTTTCACAACATCTTTTTCTCGAACGGGTGATGGTGGCGGTTGAACATAAGCACCCAACTTGTCGCGTTGTGCAAAGGGTTTGAATAGCTCCTCTAAGGTTCCATGAATCAACGTTCCGAAGGTGTTATTTTCCAGTTCTTCTTCCACATCTTTATCCTCACCGAATTCCACGATATATCGGTAGTAATAATCGAGTGGACAAGTCATGAATTTATTCAAAGCGGAAGCTGATAATGGTCGTTTTAAAAACTCATTTAATCGATCGATGATATCAGGTGTCTTATCAATCCGCGTGGTTTGAATACTCGCTTGTTCGGAAAAAGGAATATGGTAGAACTGTTTATTCCAATTGACTTTCTTATTTTGTTGTGTCAACTCTAATTCGAGCTGCATCAAATAACGACTAGCCTCGTTGCTGCCAATTTGTTCTGCGGATGCTGTATAGGTTGCTATGACGCGATCAGCTTGATGAAGCAAACGGTAGAAGTGATGTGCAAACAAGCCCTGTTTTTCGCGTGTTGATGGAAGATCAAAAGCCGATCTTAAATCCATGGGGATTAAGGTGCGAATAGGATTGTTATTCGGTAATTTCCCTTCATTTAGTCCTAAAACAACTAAGGTTTTAAAATCGAGCATTCTGGTTTCTAGGAGTCCCATGATTTGTAATCCGTTGGTTGGATTTCCGTGAAATGCAATGGATACACTCGACCAATGTTGATTTAACAACAACTTAAAACTCCGCATTTCCATTTTTGGAATCCCGTCCTTTATGATGCGTTCGAATCCACGCATGGATTGATCAAATACTTGAACCGAAGTCTTTTCGAATTCGTGTTCTTTTCCGAATGAATTCATAAAAACGGCGCACAATTTCCGAATTTGTTGCAAGGCAATACCCCAATCTTCTTGCCAATCCATCGTGCTTAATTCGATGATTTCTTTCGCTTTAGGCGGTAAATTTAAGCGTTCGACTAACTGAAACACTTTGTTTTTTTGTATGCTCTCTTGTTCGATTTTTGTCAGTGCTTTTTTTTCTTCCTCTGGCAAAGAAGCAAGGCAAAAAACATGGTTTAATATCCGCTGAAAATCTTTGAAATAAAGGGCTTTTGTTTTAAAGCGTCGTTTGTTTTCTTGGATGGTAAACAACAGATCTATCCAAGATTTAATGGGTGTCTGTTGGAGGGGTAGTCCAAGTGTGATGTTCGCTTTTCCCACTTGGACAGGGATATTTTTCACAAAGGAATGAATCAGAGATTCATCGGCCAGGAGCACCAATGTTTCGTCCAATTCAGCCGGACTCAACTTGGAAAGTTCAGTAGCCGCCACTTTGATCTGACCGGTGTGCTGTGCACATTCGATTACAGTAATGTCAAGATGCTTATGACGAAGTTCATCCACGACAAAATCGGCATGGTTTAACCCTAAAAAGGCAAGGTCGTTGCGTAAAAAGGATCCGGCCTCGTGATGTTCGTTGTTGAGGTAGTAATCATCCGCATCTATGATAAACGTTGCTTGTTCGCGTTTTTGTAAGTGTTTGATGATTTGAAGTTCTGCTTTCGAAAGGGCATTAAATCCAGCAAAAATGTACTTTTTATCAGTTGAAATGAGTGTGTTTGTTTCTTCAGCGAGTTTGCGATATGCTTGAGATAGGGTTATTTGTCTTCGCTCGTTTAATTGTAACATTAATTGTTCATGTAACCTTGGAATCTGCTCCCAAAAAGCCATGAATTTAAGCTGTGATTCACTGTAATCTTCCTCATCGATCTGCCAACTTTCCAATTCTTTAATGGATTTCAAATTTTTAAATAGTTGCGATTGATCGACTAAATAGCGGTCCAGGTCACTGAAATCACTTAGCAAGGTTGCTCCCCAAGTTAGAAATGCCTCGAATGTACTGTCTTTTCCTTCTTCCGTTTCAAGGTAACTTTCAAAAAGCACTAATAGCAAACGTGTTGGATCAATTATCCCAGGAAATTGACTACGAACCCATCTGTCGATGGTGATCATTTCTGGAGCGATGAGTGGACCTTGGTTCTGTTTGTAGAGGGAGTTCCCCAAATATTTTATGGCTCTTTCGGATGGTAAAACAACCACTAATTCCTCCAGATTGGAGTATTCTGAGAGAATTTTTTTGGCGAGTTTATCGATGAAAGTCATGTTGGCTATTGGGATGATTACGATCATCCTAAGTTACGCATTCTACTCAAACCAAACGCGTAAAAAGAATTGACTTGGACGATTGGAGTGCATGAATTTATTTCCTCCATAGGTTTTTATTACGGCGAAATAGGTAGGATTAAATTGAATTTGAACAAAATTTAATCCTTCTGGATAGGTATTCGATAAGCCCTCAAATACCAAGCGACCGTCATCTTCCAACATTTTTTTAATCCGTGTATTTGGTGGTGTTGCAATATAAATAGCCGCAATTTCATCGGGGCTCAACGATGTATCCATGGGAATAATGGAAATTTCGTAGGTATTTCCCTGACCGAGTTCGCGGTATACAATACGTGTTACATTCCCTTCTTCCGACAAAATCATTGGTTTACTTGGAAGTTGTGCAATCAAGCCGGACTTCTCGTCTTTAAATACATAGTCTTTAAAAGACTTCACCAATAATTCATCCTTGGAGGGTTTTTCGGAATGCGTCCAAGTCACCATGCGTACTTTGTATCCTTTAGATCGCAATAAATTGATGATTCCGGTGGATCCTCCGAGATGTCCAGCTCCCACAGCACAGAAAAAGCTCGTTTTGGTTCGTAGAATGGAATCCAATTTTTGTGTCATGCTGTTATTTCGCTTCGAAATCAATTCATCGTACATGCCAGGTTGAATGGACATATTCGCTTTCATGAATTTATCGATGGCCATTAATTCACCTTTCAAATAAAGATCAAGGAGGTGTTCATGCGTGAAATCATTCAGGGCATTGTCAATAAATTGACGCTCGGAAAGCTTGAGTTCATCGGTTAGCAAGTCGTATTGTTCTTGCACCGATTCTAATTGAATAAAGGGCTTTCCAGCATTCAAACAATACATTTGAAAATAAGCATCTAAAAATTGGGGCATTCCGTCCTCGTCACCGTAAAAGGTTTTTCCTGCTTCAACTTGAGCGGTATATGGATTCCCATTCTTATCGTACAATGTACTTGGTAGATTTGTACGTGTGTCTAATTCGTTGAAAAGCCCAAAAATATCTGTTTCGAGAATGACTTTTTGTGTTTGGACAAGTGCCGTATAGACAGAATCACCAAGTTGAAAAAGGCGTTTATCATTGGAATGAAGTGATCCGAATAGGTATGATTTCTGCTTTAATCCATTTCCTGAAATTTCCCACAAGAGTTCCTTTTCCGCATTGTTGGCTTGACCATACAAATGATAGGCGAGGTTGAAGAGGGAAAAAAGAAGAAGGAAGTATTTCATGTCAAGGTCAAAGTTACATTTTTACAACGGATCATAGGAAAATTCGTTGCACATGTTGTTCACCGAATGCATATGCCAAATACGCCAAAGATGGAATTTCATGTGTTAAAACAATTGGAGATTTGCGTCCAATGGCGATTTTTCCATGTGTTTCTGATAGTTCCAATGCGGCAGCGGCATGAATTGTTAGGGCATTGATTGCTTCTTCCGGTGTCATGCGCATTTTAACGCAGGCCAATGATAAAATGGTAAATAAATCGTAATTGGGAGATGACCCCGGATTATAATCACTCGCCAATGCCACAGGGAGTCCTGATTGGATCATTTGACGTGCATCTCCAAAAGGAATGGACAAGAAATGAGAACATCCAGGCAACAAGGTAGGCATGGTATGCGAATCGATCAAGGCAGCAATATCTTGTGCATCCATTTCTTCTAAATGGTCTACCGAAACAGCGCCGAGTTCAACCGCTTTTTGAACACCACCTAAAATGGAAAACTGATTGACATGTACTTTTGGTTTTAACCCATGTGCTTTGCCAGCAAGAAGAATTTCTTCCATTTCCTCCACGGAAAAATAATTGCGCTCACAGAAGACATCGATGTAATCTGCGAGGTTTTCTTTCGCAATAATGGGCAACATTTCGTGAATGATTAATTCGATGTATCCGCGTTTATTTTCTTTAAATTCCTGAGGATAAGCATGTGCTCCCAAAAAGGTTGCTTTGATGGTAATTGGCATAGATGCTTTGAGCCGTTTAATCACCCGTAACATTTTCAATTCCCCTTCTAGTGATAAGCCATAACCTGATTTTATTTCGAGGGCACCTGTTCCGCTTTGAATGATCTTGTTTATACGCTTTTTTGCTGCTTCAAATAAATCATCTTCCGCCATTTCACTCAATTTTCGAGCAGAATTCAAAATCCCTCCACCTTTAGCGGCGATTTCTTCATAGGTGAGTCCATGAATGCGGTCTACAAACTCTTCCTCTCGTGTTTTTGCGAATACGGCATGCGTGTGGGAATCGATAAATGCTGGCAGGACAAAACACCCATCTGCATCGATCACTTCAACCCCTCTCCAATCGAGAATTCCTTCCCATTCTTCCATGGTGCCATAGGCAATGACTTCTCCATTTTCAAGTGCTAAAAAGGCGTTTTCAATGATGTCTAGCTTACTCATTTCTCTTCCTTTCTTCACGTTCGGAATTTCCTCTCCCGCTTGAACAAGTCCTTTGATGTTTTTTATCAGAATTTTAGACATACAATGAATTTGATATAAAGATAAGTACTTGGATGATTCACTCGGAAAATCGACAAGAAATTGGTATATTTAGTTACAAAGTAAAAATCATGAATAAAGAGGAGTTAGGAAGTTGGGGAGAGAATACCGCACTAGATTATTTACATCAAAAAGGGTTCTGTTTAGTCGATCGCAATGTGCGCTTTAAGAAATGGGAAGTGGATTTAATCCTTGAAGATGGAGAAGATTTGGTCATTGTTGAAGTAAAAGCGAGATGTACGGGACAAATAGGGGAGCCGTGGCGCGCTGTAACCCGCACAAAGCAACGCCAAATCATTCGAGTGGCTGATCAATATGTACAAGGAAATAACATCGACAAGAATGTTCGATTTGACATTGTTTCCATCGTGCACAATCAGTATCAAACCACGATTGAACACATTGCAGATGCTTTTTCGGCTTAAACTTTATACATGCAAGGCACGATTGTCCGTAGCTGCTAACGCTGCTTCTTTCATCGCTTCTGAATACGTTGGGTGTCCATGGCAGATTCGTGCGATATCCTCTGCCGAAGCACGGTATTCCATCGCGGTTACTGCTTCCATGATTAAATCTGCGGCACGAGGTGCAATCATGTGAACGCCTAAAACTTCATCCGTTTTTTCGTCCGCCAAAATTTTAATGAACCCGCTGGTGTCCATACTGGCTCTTGCGCGACCTAGTGCTTTGATTGGGAAATTCCCTACTTTGAAGGCAATGCCAGCAGCTTTTAATTCTTCTTCCGTTTTTCCAACTGCGGCAATTTCTGGCCAAGTATACACTACACCAGGAATCAAATTGTAGTTGATGTGTGGTTTTTGTCCGGCAATCATTTCCGCAACAAAAACGCCTTCTTCTTCCGCTTTGTGTGCGAGCATTGCTCCGCGTACCACATCACCGATTGCATAGATGTGTGAAACACTTGTTTGCAAGTGATCATTTACGTCGATTTGTCCACGATTTGTCGCGGTTAACCCGGCTTTTTCGAGGTTTAATCCTTCTGTATATGGTTTGCGTCCAACAGCCACCAAACAGTAATCTGCTTCGAGTTGAACGACTTCACCTTTTTTGTTTTCAGCTGTTAGGACAACTTTTTTACCTAGGTTTTCCACCTTCATTACTTTATGCTCCATGTGGAACTTAAAGCCTTCTTTTTTCAAGATTTTCGTAAATTCTTTCCCAATACCTGCATCCATGGTTGGAAGAATGGTCGGTGCGAATTCCACCACTTCAACTTCAGCTCCAAGTCTGGCATAGACAGAACCTAATTCCAAACCGATCACACCACCACCAATCACCAACATTTTTTTTGGAATTTCGGTCATGTTTAATGCTTCAGTGGACGTAATGATGCGTTTTTTATCCGGCTCCATCCCTGGGAAATAATTCGGTTTTGATCCCGTGGCAATAATGATGTACTTCCCTTGCAAGGAAGTTTCTGTTCCATCGGAAGCTTTCACTGAAATCGTATGTGCGTCGGCAAAAGATCCGTGTCCGTGAAAAACAGCGACTTTATTTTTATCCATTAGGAATTTAACACCAGCACAAGTCTGACTTACCACTTCATTTTTGCGGTTAATCATCTGACTTAAATTCGCTTTGAGACCGGTGATTTCAATGCCATGAGTTTTGAAATTATGTTGTGCATTGTGATAATGTTCGGAAGAATCTAGCAACGCCTTTGACGGGATACATCCGACGTTCAGGCAAGTTCCACCAAGGGTATTGTATTTTTCTACAAGTGCCGTTTTTAATCCAAGTTGCGCACAACGAAGTGCTGAAACGTACCCACCTGGACCTGATCCTACTACAATTACATCAAATGCATTCATCTCACAAAATTTTTGTCAAAGTTAGCACAACAATTCACAAGTTGAAAATGGAAAGGAGGATATCCGTAAATAAAATTCAAACTCTTTTCTCATTTTTACGTTATTGAAGTCATGGCGAATTGTTTAATCATTGGATACGGTTGGTTGGGAAAACCATTGGCAAAGGTACTTCAGCAGAAAGGGATGACGATTTACGCCACCACAAGTCAATTGAACAAAGCAACAGAAATGAAAGCAGACATGATTTCTGCTGAACTTTTGGAAATAGAACAGGGTGTGTTACAATGGAAAGTCCAACCAAACATACATTTTGATACCGTAATTTTCACCTTACCTCCATTCCTTGAAGCACTTGATTCCATGGTAAAGCTTTTTAACGGCTTATCATTTAGTCAACTGATTTTTACCAGTTCAACTGGTGTTTACGTGGAAAAGAATGCGTTTTTGGACGAAGATGCTACAGTGAATCCTTCGCACAAAGTGTCAATGATGGAAGAAAAAATCAAAGAATTCGCCCCAGATAAGTATGTTATTTTAAGACTTGCGGGCCATGTTGGACCAAACCGACATCCCTTGCGTTACTTTTTAAGGCAACAAACCATCATTTCAAATGGAAACACTCCGGTGAATTTAATTCATCAAAGTGACATGATACGTGCAATAGTTGCGTGTATCACTCAACACGTTCAACGGAAAACATACAATATTTGCTGGCCGGAACATCCATCAAAGAAGGACTATTATGGGAAATTAGCGAAGGAATTTGCCGATGAAATTCTTGAATTCGAAGATGGAAATATTGGCAAGAAGATTGATGGTTCCAAAATAACCAAAGATTTATTGTTCGAATATGAAGGATCTATTCAGAATATCAACCTTTTAGATTTGAGAAAAGACAACATTTAAGCTATTTTTGCGTCTAAGTAACTACATGAAGAAACTCTACCTTATTCTTTCCTTTTTCATGATGACTTACTCCTATGCTTCGCATATTATTGGAGGAGACATCTACTACGATTATTTGGGGAATAATCAGTACCGTTTTTTTATTACGCTATACCGTGATTGCAACTCCTCGGGAGCACAATATGACGATCCACTTGCGCTCACTATTTACAAGCCGAACAACGTCTTTTTTGCAAATATTTTAGTGCCGTTTCCGGGCAGCGTTATCTTACCTATAAACTTCAATAATCCTTGTGCTACTCCACCCAACAACATTTGTGTTGAACGCGCAATTTATACCACCGTTGTCACTTTGCCACCTTCTCCTGGTGGATACGATGTTTCGTATCAGCGTTGTTGCCGAGGACCCAACGTCACGAATTTGCTTTTCCCGGATGATACGGGAATCACGTTAACCACACATGTTCCGGGTTCAGATACTGGATTTACGGCAAATAGTAGTCCGAGGTTTACAAATTATCCACCGGTGCTTTTGTGTAATAATGATCAGTTGGTTTTCAACCATGTGGCGACAGATCCAGATGGGGACTTTTTGGCCTATTCATTAGTGACACCATGGTCTGGTGCGAGTTCAGCAAATCCACAACCAACCCAAGCTCCAGCACCACCTTATTTTCCCGTGCAATGGAACGGTACCAATTTTAATGCGCAACAACCATTAGGACCCGGTTCTTCAACGGTGATAGATCCAGTCACGGGTGTACTCACCGTAGATCCCAACATGATTGGATTATTTGTAGTGGGTGTTTGCGTGAAAGAATATCGAAATGGTGTCTTGGTTGGACAGACCATCCGTGATTTTTTATTTCGCGTATTCGATTGTAACATTGTCATGCAGGCACTATTGCCAACCCAAACGCAATTACCAACTTTTGTCTCCTATTGTCAAGGATTGAATGTACAATTTGTGAATAATTCCTATGGAGGAACAAGTTACGCTTGGAATTTTGGCGTGCCGAATATTACATCGGATGTTTCTACGCAATTTGCACCAAATTATACCTTCCCATCTCCTGGAAACTACAATGTGCAATTAATTGTTAATCCTGGAATGCCTTGTACAGATACGGCATACATGAACATCATTGTAAATAATCCACTGAGTGTTTCATGGTCATCTCAAGATTCCTTGTGCATACTGGGAAATGAGTTTGATTTCATTGCGAATGTATCGAATCCTTCTGCTACCTTGGCTTGGGTACTTGATCCCACAGCTAGTCAAACAAGTGGAACAGGCAATTCCTTGATGAATGTAACCTACACCACACCAGGCTTTCATGAAGTGGAAATTATTGCTGATGATGGTTTCTGTCAACTCAGTTACATCGATTCGGTGTTCATTTTTGATGTTCCAGTCAGTGCGATTTCTGTCCCTCCGTTGGTTGAATGTATTGGATATACGGTTCCATTTGGCAATAATTCGAGCTCTTCTGTCAATTATCAATGGAATTTTAGTTTAAATGGTTCGAGTGTGGGACAGAGTAGTTTGACAGCTCCTACCTTTACTTTTCCAAGTCCAGGAAACTATACGGTTCAATTAATTGCCAATTCTTCGCCAAACTGTGCCGATACGAGTGAAGTACTGGTAACGATTAAGCAACCACTTGTCATGTCTTTTACTCATACCGATTCGTTGTGCATTGATGATTCATTTGATTTCTTGGCAACTGTTTCCGGTCCGAGTAATGCAACGTTTCATTGGGATTTTGGAAGTCACGCGAATCCAAGTACCTCTTCTAATTTGAGTGTTCAGGGCGTTACATATACACAGTCAGGTTCAGAGCCAGTTTATTTTATTGGTCAATATGATAACTGTTCGGATACCATTCAATCGAGCATTCAGATATTCGGACATGCAACCATTGATTTCATGTTTATTAATACGCTTCAATGTGCTCCTTCGGTTGCTCAGTTTGTCAATCTCAGTCAATCAGATGTTCCGATTCAGTATCAATGGAATTTTGGAGATGGAATTACGTCCAATGCCGTGAATCCAAACCACATTTATTTAACGCCAGGAAATTACAGCGTGAGTTTAACATTGAATCAATTATACGGATGTATGGATACCTTGTATCTTATGAAGCAGGATTTGGTAACCGTGCATCCCGCACCAACAGCCGGGTTCAGTGTTAATCCCGATAAAGTGGATGTGTGCAATAATACGGTGGTATTTATTGATCAATCACAAGGGGCACAAAACTACCAGTACGTTTTTGACCACCATGGATTCACTTCTAATTTACAGAACTTCTCACATGATTACGTGAACGCAGGATCGGATTATCCGATTCAAATTGTCTCCAATCAATATGGTTGTCGTGACACGGCTCGTAGAACTGTTTTTGTGGAACCATTCTCCATCTACATTCCAAATACCTTTATTCCGGATGAAAATGGAAGAAATGAACTATTTAAACCGGTTACTGATTTTGCGATTGTAGCATGGGACTTTAGCATTTATAATCGATGGGGACAGATTATTTTCCAAACCAATGATCCTGCTCAAGCTTGGGATGGAAAATTGAATGGTGTCATGTGTCAAGATGGAAACTACTCGTATGTCTTAAAATTTCGATCTTGTGATAAGCCATATATTTGGCAACAAGTGGATGGATTCGTTAACTTAATCCGTTAACTTATTTCCTGAGCACGAAATTTTGTCCTAAATACACTTTGCGCACTTGTTCATCCGACGCTAATTCTTCTGCCGTTCCTGATTTTAAAATACTTCCCTCGAAAAGTAAATAAGCACGGTCCGTGATGGAAAGGGTTTCTTGAACGTTATGATCTGTGATGAGAATTCCGATATTTCGTTTTTTAAGTTCAGAAATAATGCTTTGAATGTCCTCTACGGCAATCGGATCCACACCGGCAAAAGGTTCATCTAATAGGACAAATTTTGGATTAGTAGCGAGTGCTCGGGCAATTTCTGTGCGGCGTTTTTCTCCTCCTGATAGACGGTTCCCTAAATTATGTCGAACATGAGTTAAGCTGAATTCCTCTAACAATTGTTCGAGTTTTTCTTGTCGTTCTTCCTTAGATAGGGTCGTCATTTCCAAAATAGCCATGATATTGTCTTCCACACTAAGTTTTCGAAATACAGACACTTCTTGTGGCAGGTATCCAATTCCCATTTGTGCTCGTTTGTACATAGGAAGCTTGGTGATTTCCAAATCATCTAAAAAAACGTTTCCTTCATCAGGACGAACTAATCCAACCATCATGTAGAAGGAGGTTGTTTTTCCAGCGCCGTTTGGCCCCAAGAGTCCTACAATCTCCCCTTGTTGTACTTCAACAGTGACGCCATTTACAACAGGTCTGCCTTTGTACGTTTTACGAATATTGAGCGTGTGTAATTTCACAGTACGAAGGTATTAAAAATTCAAGGCATATCGTGCACGAATTCCAAATGGACTTTGTCCAGGGATTGGGTGGGTCATACGCCAAACCACATCGACGCGAATAACTTTCAGGATGTTCTCAATTCCAACGGATGTCTCCATGTAAGGAACGCCATTAAATCGCTTCACAAAATCAGGAATGAGCATCGCTTGTTCGTGTTTTTGGCTGATGTCGCCGTATAAAATGCGTCCAGTGGTGACCAAGCGCAAGTTTGCTTTTTTCACCAAAGGAATGCGATCGAAGAAGAGTCCTTCCCAATGATTCTCCACAAATCCAGTGACGTATTTATCACTGATAAACTCCATGAAGTTTAATTTATTGAAGGTACTCGTGAGCAACCAAAGTGATTGGTTCCCTTCATGCACTTTCAGGAAGGGATAAGCCGTTGTCCCGAAGATGTAACCTGCGGTGAAACCATAGCGCATGCGTCCAAGAACACCAAGCTGCGTGTTGTGTTCCATTTGGAATTCAAGGCGTTGGTAATTGTATTCACTACCGAATACATTTTTCATTCCGATGATTGCTTGAAGAGAAAAGATGGGGTAAACGGAGCGCAAACTCGTTCGGTCGAAATAACCAGACAGAAATTCTTCCCCCTTTGTCCAACGTACGCGACCGATAAACTCAAAGGTTTTAATATTTGAGACATTCACTGTATCGAAATTAAGTACACGTTGATAATTGGCTAATCCAAGTGGTGTGTAACTTTTCCATTCGAATCCACCATATAAGATGAGGTCTTTTTTAATGTCTTTTTCGAGGTTAATTCCCACTTTATTAACGAATGTCAATTTATCAAATGGTGCTGTATTGAAAACGGTTGCGAATGTGCTACCCATGGACGCCGCGGTTGGTGATTGTCCAATTTGTTCAATGTCATAGGAATAAATCCCTGTTAACATTCCTCTTTTTTTCGGTGTAATGTTATAGCGAACTTTCGCTGCATATTTCCATTTGTCGTCACCGAATCCGTAGGCAACCCGCCCACCTAATTCTAGGCGCTTTGAAAAATCATTGGATGTTCGAAGTGCCATAGCAACGCGATAGTTTTCGACGGGGTTTGTACTTATGAGCGAAGTAGCATTTCCAAGTTCAATTTTATTGAATTGGTAGTATCCCGTGGTCGCGAAATACACTAATTTTTTCATGGACTTGTAGATGGGCGTTTTGCTGAGTGAGTCCACCATTTCTTCGATGTGTTTTTCTTGGACATTTAAAACCACAGGCCTATTATCTTGCCAATATTGTTGCGAGCGTATTTTGGCACTGTCACTTATTTCAACAGAGTTGGAGGTGTAAAATGAATTTTCTTTAACCTGATTAATCACGAAGTCACTTCGTTTACTGTATTTTCTTCCGTACATGCCCAAAATTTTGGACTCTTCCGTTAAACGAAATTCTAGGATGAGGCGTTCTTCTGTTAACATCCAAACTTCATTTTGTACCTGGTCAAAAAAGTGCTCGAAATACAAGTTTTGGATGTAGTTCAAATTGGCATCGGGGGAAATGGATGCTTTGATTTGTTTCACCGCATAGGTTGTGTCATTGATCCACATTTCACCTGTGAAGGCAAGATCGCCGGTACGTTTTGGTTCGAATCTTAATTTGTAGCACCAATCCGAACCAATAAAAGATGAATCTTCCAAAACAAATTGATAATACGTGCGCGCAAAAGGAGCAAGTGGACTGATGAACGATTTATTGAAGAGATCGTAGATGTTATCGTATACATTGAGATCAAGGTACATGTCGCCAAGAAATTGATTGACTTGTACATTTTCAATTCCCGTAATTTTGGTGGCCTGAACGACTTCTTTTTTTTGCTTTGGTTGATTTTTAAAGTAAAAATCTGAGATAGATTCGGTAAGGATAACCGGAAGGTAGGTGTTTCCATCATGAGTTGAATCTAGGTAATTCATGACGAGGTCCATGCGTTTTACAAGTCCATTTTGTTGGAACTTATCTCCTAGATTATTTAGGTCAAGTTGTATTTTATTGTAGAGTTTATATTGATAAGCATCTAATTTCTCTTTATTGTTTATTGGCTTGTTCGCGATGACCTTTTTATGTAACGCTACGGCGGGAGACTCGCTTGACACCATGACCACCACATCCTTGAAATCGGTGGATTGAATGCGCATGGTGATGTTTATGGTTTGTTCAGTGTCTTTTTTAATTTTAATGGTTTGAGTTTGAAAGCCAATAAATTGAACGCTGATTGAATCGGTGGCATAGTAGCTTTGAAGAAAATAGGCGCCAGTAGAATCTGTTAGGTCTCCAATTTTTGTCCCTACAAATCGAACGCGAGCAAAGGGGATAGGCTCACCTCTTTCATCCTTTACGGTGCCTTTTACTGTCGTTGTTTGTGCATAATTTAAAACGGGCACAAAAAGGAGTAAAAAGAGTAAGAACTTCATACGGACTAATTAGTCTTTTTGATTTTTAGCTACACGTTTGGCAACCAATACACTCAATTCGAACAACAAGTAAATCGGTATGGTAACAATCACCTGAGATATGACATCGGGCGGCGTAATAATTGCCGCAAGGATGAGAATCACCACCACAGCATGTTTACGGTATTTTACGAGGAATTCTGGTGTGAATAATCCAATTTTCACCAAGAGATATGTGACAACAGGTAATAAAAAGAAAAGTCCTGTATAAAAAACGGTGGATAGAATGGTACTCATGTAAGAGCTGATCGTAAAATCATTTTTAATTTGATCGGTGATTTGGAAGGCACCGAAAAACTGAACACTTAATGGTGCAACGACGAAGTACCCAAAAATAATTCCTGTAAAAAAGAGAACACTCACGTAGAAAACAATTCCTCTTGCCATGTTTCGCTCCTTTAATTTTAAACCTGGCTTCACAAATGCCCAAAGTTGGTAGAAGATGTAAGGAAAAGCTAAAACGGCACCCCCCATGATACTCATCATCAGAGCATATGAAAATTGTCCTGACAAGGTCATGCTTTGGAAATTCACGGGAATTTTATCAATGCATACATGAAGGTATTCACAAAGCAGACGAAAGGTGATGAAGTCTGGGTCCACCATAATCAAGAAAACATTTTCCATGATTTCTTTTTGGTAAATCCAGATGACAATCGCAAAAATAATCACAGCGATGGCAGAACGCATTAACCTCCATCGAAGTTCTTCGAGGTGATCAAGAAAGGACATTTGCTTGTTGTCTGACATGCTACAAAAGTAGTGATTTTATAGGTTTTAACATACAATTATTAAGAACGTAAATTGATTACGATCTACTCCATGAACTTTGTTTAAAATTAAAGGCAATGGAAAAGAAATTTGATGTAAAAGAAATGTGGTTTAACAACTCGGATACTGAGGTAATCCTAGTAGGTGTGTTGCATAAAGAATTCCTTCAATACGAAACGAAAGTCAAAGTTCCGATGAGTCGTTTAAACGCAATCATTAATTTCCTACAAAGGAACAACGAGCATTTTGATCTTTACGACCACATGTGTAGCTTTAACCTTGGATTTGTAACAGAATACAATGTGGTACTTCCTTCGGAATTAAAACGTTGTTTTACTCAAGCTGATTTGCTTGGACAGGAAGAGACAGCGTTAAAGCAGATTCGCGCTTGATTAAGGCTGGATGTAAACGGTTTCTTCGTTTAATTTTTCCGCTTCAATCTTAATGATACCAGCACCTGCTTTGTTTCCTTTTTTCGCATCGATATCAAGGACAGCAACTCCAGCTTGACCCAATTGATATAAATCGTTAAAATTGAAACTAGCCATACCGTTCAAATTCGTATATGCTGTATCAAAAACAGCAACCTGCTGAGGTGTTCCTTGTGTATTTGTTCCGTATAAAACAACCATGGCATTGCTCACGCTTGCGTTGTTTTCATCTTTCACGTAGATATTCGCAGTGGTATCTAATTTCTTTCTACACGAAGTAGTAACGATCACTGATAAAATGGCAAGAACTAAAATATTTTTCATCTTACTTTATATTAATTCGGTAGGTAAATTGTTTTTACAGTCGTGGTGTGAACGCGACAACGAGCGTAGTCATATGCCACTTTATTGTTGTACTTCACGATAATATCGAAATATCCAGTTGTATTGGCATCTCCAGAAACATTAAAATATTGATCCATGTCTGTAATAGAGAAACCAGAAGCGTTTGTGAAAACGGTGTCTACAAACGGCAAGGTAGCTGGATTTGATTGTTGGTCACCGATTACAATGACTTTCGCTCCGTCCATTAATTGATTGGAAGAAGAACGAACAAAGACCTTCAATACTGCAGGGTCTTTTGACTCACAAGAAACACTAAGAACAATAATTAGACTCAGTGTAAGTAGGTTAAAAAAGGTTTTCATATTACTTCTAAAGTTTCAAATTTACATTAATTATTTTAAATGTTCAAATGTGCCATGTTTCCACTATTGAATCATAATCACGGTTCGATTTCTTTTTTCTTCAATAATTTGGACGGTTTCATACCCCGATAAGCCATAATAAAAGGCTTGAACTTTCAATACGGCTACTCCAACTTGTCCGGATTTGTAATATTTATCCAAATCAAAAGACGCTAATCCGCCTGAATTGGTGTAGGTACTATCATTGATTATCGGAACTTGACTCGAAGGTGTACTTGGTTCAGCGATTAGTTTAACACGTGCATTTTTTACAAGTTCACCATTTGAGAATTGCACAGCAACTTCAAGGCTAGTCGGGTCTTTTTTGTAACAAGCATTCAACACGAAAACACACACAACGAACATTGGAATAATTCCTCCGTTCGCCTTGATTTTACCAATAAAATTCTTGTACATTTGCATGTTTTAGGCTGTTTAGCTATGAGTTAAACAAGTTTTTGGTCCTAAAAGTTACACATTGTTAGAATTAAAATGGATTTAAAGGAAATTTTAGCGTCGGTTCAAACATTCGAAATCAATTCAGCGAGTGATTTAGAATCCTTCCGCATTCAATTTTTGGGAGCGAAAGGTCAAATCAAGGACTTATATGGTGAGTTGAAGAGTGTTCCGAATGAAGAAAAACGAGCGGTTGGACAACAAATCAACGAATTGCGACAAATCGCAGAAGATAAATTCGAATCCTTTAAAATATCCTTGGCTCAGGTTCAACATCAGTCAGAAAAAATCGATGTGAGTCGACCAGGTGCCGACAGCATGATTGGAAGTCATCATCCGCTATCATTGGTTCGAAAGGAAATCATTGAAATTTTCAATCGCATTGGATATGTTGTGTCAGAAGGACCGGAAATCGAAGATGATTGGCATAATTTCTCGGCACTTAACTTTCCACCAGAACATCCAGCTCGTGACATGCAGGATACGTTCTTCGTTGAAAAAGGAGAGCAAGAAATGGCGCTTCGCACACACACAAGTAGCGTGCAGGTACGTGTAATGGAAAATAGCAAGCCTCCGATAAGAACCATTTCACCCGGACGTGTATTCCGTAACGAAGCCATTTCTGCCAGAGCACATTGTTTCTTTCATCAAATTGAAGGATTGTACATAGATAAGAATGTTTCCTTTGCTGATTTAAAACAGACCTTGTTGTTTTTTGCCAAAGAATTGTTTGGTGAGAAAGCAACGATTAGGTTACGACCTTCCTATTTTCCATTCACAGAGCCAAGTGCTGAAGTGGACGTTTCTTGCACACTATGTCATGGTAAAGGGTGTAACGTCTGTAAATATTCTGGTTGGTTGGAAATCCTTGGATGTGGTATGGTTGATCCGAATGTACTAGATGCTTGTGGAATTGATTCAACTGTTTACAGCGGATTTGCATTTGGAATGGGAGTGGAACGAATTGCTCAATTAAAGTATCGTGTAACCGATCTACGCTTATATTCAGAAAACGACATTCGCTTTCTTAAACAATTTACACCGGGGAATTAATATGGGATGGAATACCTTAACCGAGCTTTCGCAAGTTCAACATATCTTGGAATCAAGCCAAGTAAAACCTCAATTATTCTTCAAACACAGCACGCGTTGTAGTATATCTACGATGGCGCTATCACGTTTTGAGAAATCCGGAATTCTAGACAATCAAGAATTAGACTGTTGGTATTTAGATTTATTGGATTTTCGTCCGATTTCGTCGGAAATTGAAAAACAATGTCACGTCACACATCAATCTCCTCAAGCAATTGTATTGAAAAATGGAGAAGTGATTTACCACGAAAGTCATGGTATGATTGATGCCAACGACATTCTAAAAAAATTAGCATAGGCAAGATGAAAAAAACACTGGTCATTTTACTCGTTCTTGGATTATTAGGAGGCTACCTTGTCCCCATATTTTTAAACAAATCTGATTCCACCGAATCTCCTTTCCAATTTGGTTTTTCCGATAATTTGGCAATTCGTTATGGCGAAGTGGTGAACATTCCAATTGAAACGAATGGTGAAGTGAAAAACCTAAAGGTAACCTTTAACGGAAAAACCATCCAGAAATGGGCAGCTCCAAAAGAAAAAGAGCAGTTCGCCCTAGACTCGAAGGATTATCAAGTAGGAGCATACGAAATTGAAATTGAAGGCGTTGATTTGGAAGGTCAATATTTCACGGAAATTCGAAACGTACGCATACTTTCAGACATTGTTCCTGAGAAATGGAAAGTAGAAATCGTGAACCGTTTTCCGCATCTAGAAACAAGTTTTACGCAAGGACTTGCCTTTTCGGGCGATCAACTTTACGAAGGTACAGGCGACCCGAATCAAAATGGAGCTTCCGTTGTGGCAAAGGTGAACATCAAAACGGGTGAACAGGGAGCTAAAATTGGATTAGATGCCAGTCATTTCGGTGAGGGAATCACCATTTTAGGTGATCAACTGTTTCAATTGACATGGTTAAACCACAAATGCTTGGTTTACGATAAAGAATCTTTGAAAAACACAAAAGAATTTGATTACACCACGGAAGGTTGGGGAATCTGTACAGACGGTAAATTTTTGTACATGTCAGATGGTTCAGAGCGCATTTTTATTCGTGACCCGAAAAACTTCGAAATTGTTAAAACCATCGAAGTCTACACCAATGAAGGAGCCATTGCTCGTTTAAATGAATTAGAATTTGTTGATGGTTTGATCTATGCCAATGTTTGGACATCTAATGAAATCGCAGTGATTGACCCATCTTCAGGTAAGGTAATCGCCATCATAGACGCAACAAATTTGGTCAATGAAGGAAAAGGAAATGGAGAAGTTCTCAACGGAATTGCCTACCATCCTACCACCAAAAAAATGTACATGACGGGTAAGTTTTGGCCGACCATGTTTGAGGTAAAAGTGTTGAAATAAGTGCCAATCTCCTAAAATTTCCAAAAAGTCACAATTTTTCTGAAGTTCAATCGTTTGAAAGCTTTACCTTAACGCTATGGAACACACACAAAAAGATTGGAATGAATTCAAAAGCAACGATAGCTGGTCGATTTTTAAAATCATGTCCGAATTCGTTGAAGGTTACGATCGAATGGCCAAAATTGGACCTTGTGTCTCGATTTTTGGTTCTGCGCGTACGAAAGCCGATAACCCTTATTACCAATTAGGTGTCGATATTGCAGAGCAATTGGCTCGAGCAGGCTACGGCATCATCACAGGTGGCGGTCCTGGACTAATGGAAGCTGCAAACAAAGGCGCGAAACAAGCGAAAGGCAAATCCGTTGGACTAAATATTGACTTGCCATTTGAGCAAAATCACAATCCATATATCGATCAAGAACATAACTTGGAGTTCGATTACTTCTTTGTGAGAAAAGTCATTTTTGTAAAGTACTCTCAGGCTTTTGTGATATTACCAGGCGGATTTGGTACCTTGGATGAGTTTTTTGAGGCCATGACGCTCATTCAAACCAAAAAAATCACCAAACGTCCAGTTGTCTTAGTCGGAACTTCTTATTGGAGTGGCCTGTTGAAGTGGATCGAGGAAACCATGTTGATGAAAGAAAACAACATATCAGCAAACGATTTAAACCTATATAAATTGGTGGATACAGCAGAAGAAGCGGTAGAGCACATCGAGGATTTCTATCGTTCCAATGTACTTTCACCAAATTTCTAGTGTTCAGTAATAAAACTAAAGCTTAACTTTGACTATCGAAAAAGTAAAAATAGTGTTCCAAAAAATTAAAAATTTTGTCCTGACAAAACACTTTGCTATGCATGTTGGCTTGGTCATTTTGTTTTATTTAGTAATCATTTTTGCCACGGTGCTCTATTTGGATTTGGCGACCAACCATGGCGAGAAAATTGTCGTTCCAAATTTGGTTGGAATGAATGGAGAGGAAGCAAAAAAGAAAATCGAAGAGTTGGATTTACAATACCAAATCCTCGATAGCATTTATGACCCTAAATCTCCAGAAGGCACAGTGGTTGAACAATTAGTTGAGCCAACAAGCATTTCGAAGGTACATGTAAAGTCAGGTCGAATCATCGGATTGAGATTAACCAAGCGTTCACAAATGGTGGAAATGCCAAGTTTGGTGCACAAACAATTGCAGTTTGCAGAAAGTATTTTAGAGCAGCGCGGACTTCGATTCAGTATTCAATACCGACCAACAAGCGAAGCAAATGGATCCGTATTAGATCAATTATTTAGGGGACGTCGCATCAAAGAAGGCGATCGTATTCCGATTGGTGCCATAGTCACGCTGATCGTTGGACAGAACGACCAAGGCGAGCCAATTTCAATACCTAATTTTGTGGGCTTGTCTATGGCTGACGCACGATACATCATGGATACGTTAGGAGTGACATCATATTCTTTTGTTTGTCCTGATTGTTCAACTGCTCAAGATTCTATGGCAGCCATTATTTTTAGTCAAACTCCTGAGTTTATTGAAGGATCAACCGTATTTAAATCCACTCAGTTTACCCTGTCGATGAAACGATCCATTTCGGACATTGAAATTCCACATTAATCATGAAGATTCTGTCGTTTTTTTTGTTGATCAGTACGCTCTCCTTTGCACAGCAATTGGAGCAGGGGCCAATCACACGTAACTTGCTACTGAAAGGACCTGAAGGACACCTCAAGTCTGGGATTACGAATATCGACAGTACGTTCAGTTATGTTTCGGACACACTTGAATTACCCTTGTTTGATGATTTTTCCACGAACAAATTCCAAGTTTACAGCGCTCAATTTAATGATCCAGGAGTAACAAGTCAATTGTATTATCGCTTGTTACATCCCAGCACCTTGATTCCTTTTGATCCAACGACAAGTTTTACCAATGGAGCTACCTTTAAACGAACCTACGATAGTGCAACAGGTTTGTTTGTGGATAGTACATTTGCGACAACTTCCGTAAAGGTGGCGGATTTCACAAGCTATCCGGTTACATATCAAACGGAAGACCTTTATCCACCTTACTACATTTATGATACAATCGGGGTGCCCGATGTTTCGGATACCGTGTGGGTAACTAATCCAACATATTTTCAAGATTCTGCACGTGTTTTCTTTGCCAATTTAGCGGATCCAAATGCGATTTGGCTCGACCATAAAGCCTATTTAAATGAACGCTTTGGTTCTGATCCAAGGTCATTAGGAGTGGCTACTTTTGATGGATTGAATGAATACGGTTATCCGTATCAAATTGGAACAACGGTCACAAATTATGCCGATAGGCTGACTTGTAAACCCTTAAATCTGGCTCCATATACAGCAGCGGATTCTGTTTATCTCTCCTTTCTTGTTCAGCCAGAAGGACTCGGAGATATTCCAGAACAAGGTGATTCCCTGGTTTTGGAATTATACGCAAAGGACTTAGATCAATGGTTCCGTGTTTGGGCAACAAATGGAGACACGACTTATCCATTTAAGGCTGTGCACATTGCGATAAAGGATGCGAAATATTTCAAAAAGGGCTTTCAATTTAGATTCAAGAATTACGGTTCATTAGCAGGGGCCTTGGATCATTTTCACATCGACTATGTTCATCTTCGAACACAATCATTTATTGGTGATACACTTTTTAAAGATTTCGCATTGGTCTACCCAATCAATTCACTATTGAAGACCTACACATCTGTTCCTTGGGATCATTATAAAAATTCGACAGATAACAAAATGAGCGATGCATTGATGGTGAAGGTCCATAATGGTAGTCCAAATCCGGAAAACTATCAAAATGGCAGCATTGTTTTTTCGCAGGGAGCAACAAATTTCGGGACATTCACTTTACAGGGATTTACATTAGCTGAACAACAAATTAATTACCAGGCAAGGACGACACATACCTCTTATCACAATCTATCTAGTGGAGCTGAATTCCCAAGAAATTTAACAGGTGATGCCCAAACTTTTGATGTACTTACGTCCGTTTCTGCTCAATTTCCGAATGACATAAATAACGACCATTCGACGTTCCAACAACTTTTTTACAATTACTACAGTTACGATGACGGAAGTGCTGAAGCGGCTTTTGGTCCGACGGGCGTTCAGTCTCGTTTGGCGATAGGTTATGAGGCATATGAAGCAGATTCTTTAATTGGCATTGCCATGGCCTTCGTTCCATCTGTAACAGACGTCAGTAGTAAATTATTTCTAATGACCGTTTGGGCAGATGATGGAACAGGAAATCCAGGTCAAGTCTTGTATGAAGATGATGTATTTCATACGCGAAGCCCAATATATGGAACAGAGTTGAATCAGTTTATCCATTATTATTTCCCCGACACAGCTAAAATTGCTTGTCCTAAAAAGTTCTTCGTTGGATGGAGACAGCTTGACCAACAACGATTAAATTTAGGATTAGATCGCAATACCGATCATTCAGATCAGATAAAATTCAGTGTTGACGGTGGTGGTTCATGGATGAGTTCACCATTTCCCGGAAGCGCCATGATGCGTCCTATTTTCTCCACCGCTTTGGACCCTATTTTAGGATTGGCCAAACCGAAGCAGACACAAACTTTCTTGTGTTACCCAAATCCTGCAATGGATGAAATTCATTTCCAAAGTGAAGCAAATTTACAAGGCACGGAGAAATTCATATACGATGCTGCTGGCCGATTAATTACTTCGAGCACAGATGATGTATTGTCTTTAAAAGGATTCCAAACGGGAATGTATTTCGTTTCCATTCCTTCCATTTCTGCACAACCGATTAAGTTCATTAAACAATGAATGAAGATCCAGTAAACGACCTCGAAAACGAGGAAGAAGAATTATTTGAACACCATCGATTTAAAGCAGACCCGGGACAGGTTGTTATTCGCATTGATAAGTTTCTGATTGACCGCATGGCCAATACATCTAGAAACAAGATTCAAGTTGCGGCAAAGAATGGAAATATCCTCGTAAATGGACAAAAAGTTAAACAGAATTTCAAGGTAAAACCGGGAGATGAAGTGTCCATCGTTTTGCCCTATCCAGTGCGCGAAATTGAGTTAATTCCACAAGATATTCCAATAGAAATCGCCTATGAGGACGATGATTTACTGGTTGTGAATAAACCAGCGAATATGGTGGTTCATCCTGGATACGGGAATTACACAGGGACATTGGTTAATGCCCTGGTCTTTCATATTCAGCATTTGCCGAGTCCACCGAAAGACTATTACGGAAGACCTGGTTTGGTGCACAGAATTGATAAACACACAACAGGACTTCTTTTAATTGCAAAAACGGAATTGGCCTTGGTGGAGTTGGCGAAACAATTTTACAACCGCACAACGGAACGCCGCTATCACGCGTTGGTTTGGGGTGACGTAGAGCAAGACGGAACAATAGAAGGAAACATCGGACGCTCTTTAAAAAACCGAAAAGTAATGGCTGTTTTTAAGGACGGGGATCATGGTAAAACAGCGATCACACATTACAAAGTTCTCGAGCGCTTTGGACTCGTAACATTGATTGAATGTAAATTGGAAACGGGTCGAACCCATCAAATCCGCGTGCATTTCCAGTCTATAGGACATCCCTTGTTCAATGACTTAGAATATGGCGGAAATCGCGTAGTAAAAGGCACGCGTTCTGCAAGTTACGAGCGATTTGTTCAGCACTGTATGGACTTAATTCCAGGACAAGCCCTACATGCAAAAACCCTTGGATTTATTCAACCAACTACTCAACAGTATTTGGAGTTCAATTCCCAATTACCATCGGGATTCACCGAACTCATCGAACGATGGAGGAATTATTGTTCGGATTTTAAATAAATATTTCTTATTTTTGCTATCCTTGGATAAATATCTAAGCTTAAACCACGCTTTATGAAACAATTTTTTATTTTAGCTTTTCTTACGCTTTCCTTTGCCCAATTTACATTTGGACAAAATACACCTGAGCCAAAATACATCAGAAAGGCCAACGAGACTTACTATTCTGGCAACTATTTTGAAGCTGTCAAAGTTTGTCAAGATGCATACAAAACCTTAGGATACAAAGGAACTATTCGTCAAAAAGGAGACATGGCGTTTAAAATCGCTGAATCTTATCGAAACATGCAAGTGTATGACAAAGCAAATGAGTGGTACGGAACGTGTATTGAGTTAAAATATTTTGATGCTGTACCAGAAGTGTATTTCTACCGAGGCGACATGCAACGTATGTTGAAGGAGTATGACAATGCCTTGAAAAGCTACCGCGAATACAAAAGAATTGCACCAAAATCTCGTGTGAAAGAGTTAGAGGATGCAATGGCAGCAATCGAGAAATACCGTGATTTCGAATCAGAAGAGTCAAACTTTGTCATCAAGTGTGAAGACAAGATTAACTCAAAACAATATGATATGGCACCATCATTTGGTGACAAAAAAGGAAAAATCATTTATTTCGGTACAAGTAGAGATGAGTGCACTGGTACTGACCGCGATCCAATTTCTGGTCAAAAATACATGGACATTTTCAGTGCAGAATACGATGTGAATGGAAATCCAACAAACGTAAAATCGATCGATACAAAAGGAGTGGTGAACACCACACAAAACGAAGGAACAGCTTGTTTCGACTCAAGAAAGAAGACCCTTTATTTCACACGTTGTCCAAACGCAGAAAAAATGGACTTGGGATGTGAAATCTGGAAAGCTGATTTAAGTGGAGAAGAGTTTGAAAATCCAATGAAGATCTCGTTGAAAACAAATGATACTATCTCTGTTGGACACCCTTGTTTAACGCCGGATGATCAAATGTTGATTTTTGCTTCGGACATGGCTCAAAGTCCAAACGGAGAAAAAAGTTTTGGTGGACGCGACTTGTGGTATGTAACTTACGACAAACGTTCGAAAATGTGGGACTCTGTACCTCACAACATGGGAGCGATGTTCAACACAGCAGGAAATGAATTATTCCCTTCTATCGGTCCAAAAGGTCAATTGTACTTTGCAAGTGATGGCCTTCCGGGAATTGGTGGATTGGACATCTTTGTCGCTCAAAAAGAAGGTGAAGAGAACAAATGGTCAGGTACGAAAAACATGGGCGTTCCGTTTAACTCACAAGGCAACGATTATGGAATGTGTGATTTTGATGGCCGCACAGGATTCTTTACTTCTGAGCGTAAAACCTCTTCTAGTAGCGAATACACTTCAGATATCTGGAGCTACTCTATCCCTCCAAACTTATACGACTTACGTGTGATTGTTTATGAATCAGGTAAGAAAACGAAAAAATTAGCTGGTGCAAAAGTAACAGTGACTGTTTCGGATGGTACAACTTGGGAAGGAACAACAGATGCTCGTGGTAAAGTGAGTTGGAATGAGAAACCAGACAAAAAGAGCCGTTGGATTCTTGTCGGAAAAGACTATACGTTGAAAGCAGCGAAAGAAGGTTACTATGAAGACAAACGTGGTGCGAAATTTAGCACTGTTGGATTAGATCAAAGTCAAACGTTTATCTTGGAAATGCCATTGTTGCCAGTTGGAGAGATTAGAACTCCTGAAGTGCGTTACCCAGTGAGCCAATGGACATTTATCAACGATGCAACTTGTATGAGTTTGGATTCATTGAAATTCTTGGATAGTATGTTACGTGAATATCCTAACATCACCATCGATTTGTTCTCACATACGGATGCACGTGACACAGACGTAAAAAATCAAGTGCTTTCTGAAAATCGTGCGAAAGCGGTTTACAAATATTTAGTGGAGCAAAAAGGAATTGATGCGCGCCGCATTCGTCCAGTAGGAAAAGGTGAGTCTGAGCCGGCTACATGGGAGGATGAAAACGGTCAAAAAGTTATTTTAACGGAAGCGTACATCAATCAGTTCAAAACGAGCGATCCTGCTAAATTCCAGAAATTACACCAGATCAACCGACGAACAACCGCAAAAATTACAGGAACAGATTTCAATCCTGCAACTGCGCCGCCGGCGAATCCAGAATATTCAGTGTTTAAACCACTGCCAAGATAATTTGAAAGGCGCTCCATCGGAGCGCCTTTTTTTTTGTAACTTAAAGTATGCAAAAACAGCATACGATCATTGAACACCAGTTACAACAATTATGGCAAGATAAACGCTTGCCTTTTCATCTATTTAAATTAACCAACGGTTCATCTGTAGAGATCATTCGAACAGGTTTATGGAATTTGGTGGGTAGCGGTCCAGATTTCCAAATGGCGGAAATTCAATATGACCAATTAAGATGGTTTGGTTCGGTGGAATTTCATTTGAAATCTTCAGATTGGTATAGACACCAACATCACCAAGATCAATCGTATGATAACGTGATCTTACACGTGGTACATGAACATGATCAAGAGGTTTTTATCCATGATATGCCCTTACCTACATTAGAGCTAAAAACGTATCTCTCCGGAGAGTTTGGCATTCCAAAGCGTTATGATTGGACAAAAACACCTCAATTCCCGTGTAAAAAGCATTTACACGCGTTTTTACCAGACTTTCAGCAGATGCAATACCATGCCATTAAACAGCGCTTACAACGAAAATTTACACAGGCATTTGAAAGTAGTGAAGGAAACGAAGCCATCTACCAACTTATTTCCGCCGCCTTTGGAACAAAAACAAATTCCTTGTCATTTGAGATAATGGCGCAGCAAATCCCGTTGGTCTGGCACCAAGAGAAATCAGCATCCGAATTAATGGAAATCATACAATTGAATGAGCAAGGTTGGAAATGCAAAAATAGAATCCTTCAACCAAAAATGATTAAACGTGTACATGCATGGCTTTGCTTCATTCAGTGGTATTTCTTCGATAATCATGCCTCGTTGGAGGCAAGGCATCAACTGTTGAATAAGGGGTTTCACAAAGCAGGCTTGACCAATGTGTTGCTTCAACGAAACATTCAAATTAATGCCATCGTCTATATTGAAATGTGGATGGATCAAAAAAAGAGTGAGAAATCCTCTGGCTTGTTGAAAGGCATGAAATACTTACAGCAAATACCTAGCGAACAACATCGAATCACCCGTATTTGGGAGAAGATGGGGATTCGTGCTAAAAATGCACTCGAGTCTCAAGCGAATTTGGAAATTTATCAGCAATTTTGTGAAAACAATAAATGCCTGCACTGTTGCGTTGGGCAACAGCTGTTAAAACCATGAGAAGACTCCTACAAAAAATCATTTTTTTCTTTGAAATGCAATCTTTCGGGGTCTGTGAATGGTGGGCAAGAAGATTGGGGATCCGAACGAGCAAAGTACGCTTGGGATTCATTTATTTTTCATTGATAGGATTAGGTTCCCCGATCATTTTGTACTTAATAATGGCTTGGATTTTAGAACACAAGCATTATTTTAAATTACAGCATAAACGCAAGAAATCAATTTGGGATTTATGAGAATATTAGTCACGGGAAGCAATGGTCTATTAGGTCAAAAAATAATTCGTCAACTCGTAAAGAAGAATGTGACATTTTTAGCAACCTCTCTTGGAGAAAATAGAAATGATGCATGTCCGACAGAACTTTATCGACCAATGGACATTACCAATCTGGAAGATATTGCACAAGTGATGAGCGCTTTCAAGCCCAGTCATGTTATTCACACTGCCGCGATGACGAATGTAGATGCGTGCGAATTAGATGCGGCAACATGTCAAAAAATCAACGTGGACGCCGTTCGATACCTAGCGAGCGAATGTCAAAAAATGGGCGTGCACTTTCAATTGCTTTCAACTGATTTTGTTTTTGACGGTGAAAAAGGCAATTACGCAGAAGAAGACCAGCCGAATCCACTATCAGTCTATGCAAGGTCAAAAGTCGAAGGGGAAAAGTTAGTCCTGCAAATGCCTCACTTGAATTATTCGATTGTACGCACCATCATCGTTTATGGTAAGGGACAAAATTTATCGAGATCTAATATTGTGTTATGGGCCAAAGATGCTTTGCAAAAAGGACAGGAATTAACCATTATTGATGATCAATTCCGCGCACCAACATGGGCCGACGACTTAGCTTGGGCTTGTATTCAAATTTGCCGTCAGAATGAACAAGGAATTTTTCACATCGCTGGACCGGAAACCATGTCCATCTTTGCACTGGTTGAACGCATCGCTAAACATTATCACTTGCCGATGTCTCAAGTAAAACGAACAGATAGCTCTACACTCAATCAACCTGCTGTGCGTCCACCTAAGACGGGATTTAACTTAAGCAAAGCGGAAAAAGTGTTGGGATACCGTCCAAAGTCCCTAGAAGAGACACTCGATTTACTTTAACTGCCCTTCACGCGTTTTATCTATTGCCATTTAGCTTGAAAATGATATATTTGTTTTCACTAAATTCATGCTATGTCACTTTGGAGAAAAAAATCACTTGTAGATTTATTGGCGCAAGCCGAAAATAGTCAAATGAAACGCACGCTTGGTGCGGGAAGTTTAATTGCATTGGGAATCGGTGCCATTATTGGCGCAGGATTATTTGTTCGAACAGCCGCTGCGGCATCTGAAGCAGCTGGATCAGGCGTTACAATCTCCTTTGTCATTGCAGCCATCGGTTGTGCATTAGCTGGCCTTTGTTATGCAGAATTCGCATCCATGATTCCAATTTCAGGAAGTGCTTATGCGTATTCATTCGTCACTATGGGAGAATTAGTTGCTTGGATCATTGGTTGGTCCCTCATCATGGAATATGCACTTGGCGCAGCGACAGTTTCCATTGCTTGGAGCGAATACCTCAATAACTTACTTGGGAATGCCATCCCATATGAATGGTGTCATTCACCATTCGAAAGTATGTACAAGGTTTCTCAAGATATGGTTGCGCAAATTCAAGCCTTGCCGGGACATTGGGAAGGAATTGAAAAAGGAATTTTAAGCGCCGCTCAATACGAGAATTTGCCTGCGGAAATAATGAAAAATGTAAGCATCACAACTGGGTTCATTAATGCCCCAGCTTTGGTCATTTTGTTAGCATTGACCTTATTATTAATCAAAGGAACAAAAGAGTCTGCACTCGTTAATGCGATTATTGTTTTCGTGAAAGTAGCAATTGTTTTGGTGTTCATCGTGATTGGTTGGCAATTTATTAAACCAGAAAACCATACACCATACTTGATTCCGGAAGGCACATTTGGTCATGAAGGATTCTTCAAGTGGGGATGGGGTGGTGTCCTTGGTGGAGCAGGGATTGTTTTCTTTGCATTCATCGGATTTGATGCTGTAAGTACGACTGCTCAGGAAGCGAAAAATCCGAAACGCGATATGCCGATTGGTATTTTAGGTTCTTTGGCTATTTGTACGGTTTTATATATTCTTTTTGGACACGTATTAACCGGAGTTGCTAATTGGAGTGAATTTGCTACAGCGGGTAAAGAAGCATCTGTGTCGTATGCTATTAAAACATATATGGCTGGATATGAGTGGTTAGGCACGGGAGTTACTTTGGCGATATTAGCAGGATTCTCTTCTGTGATTCTGGTGATGTTAATGGGACAAAGTCGTGTGTTCTTCTCGATGAGTCAAGATGGATTGATTCCAGCTGCATTTGGGAAACTTCATCCGAAATTTCAAACACCTTATATCGCAAACTGGATGTTGTTCATTTTTGTTGGGGCATTTGCTGCCTTTGTACCTGGTAGCGTTGCGGGAGATTTAACTTCCTTCGGTACCTTATTCGCCTTTATCCTTGTTTGCGTGGGAATATTGATCATGCGCAAAAGCAATCCGGAATTAAAACGTCCTTTTAAAACGCCGTTGGTGCCAATCGTACCAATTTTAGGTGTGTTGGTTTGTGCTGCAATGATTGTTTCATTGGATATCGCTACACTTCAAGCTGCAGCCATTTGGATGGGACTCGGTTTAATCATTTATTTCTCCTACAGTCGAAAAAATTCGCATTTACATCCGAAGAAATAATGAATACATTGAATTCGCATATTTATAAACTGTCTTTCCAATCACTTGGGAAGACAGTTTTGTTTTAAACCAACGCTATGGAGACTAAATTGAAACAAACACTTGGATTAATGGATGCCACATTACTTGTGGCGGGGTCGATGATTGGATCCGGAATTTTTATCGTTAGTGCTCCAATGATGCGGGACATTGGTTCGGCTGCATGGATGATTGTCCTTTGGGTTTTAACCGGATTAATCACCATTTTTGCCGCGTTGAGTTATGGTGAACTAGCCGGAATGATGCCAAACGCGGGTGGACAATACGTCTATATTCAACGTGCCTACGGAAAAATGATGTCCTTTCTTTATGGCTGGACGGTTTTTACAGTGATTCAAACGGGGGTGATTGCAGCAGTGGCCGTAGCTTTCGCGAAATATGCGGGGGTTTTCTTTCCGGAGTTAAATGCCATTTGCTGGAAGTCATCTTTTTTGAACATTTCCTATGGACAATTAGTTGCGATTGGTAGTATCATGGTGTTGACCATGTTGAATTCACGAGGTGTACAAAACGGAAAAGTCCTGCAACTTATTTTTACTTCCGCTAAATTGTTCGCCTTATTTGCATTAATTGTATTGGGCCTAGCCATCGGATTAAAAACGGATGTGTTCGCGCAAAACTTCGAACATATGTGGGAAGCTTATAAAACCGTAAAGCTGCCAAGCGGAGAATTAGATACGATACCCCTAAGTGGATTCGCGTTAATGGGAGCGTTGGGTGCAACGATCATCAACTCCTTGTTCTCCTCGGATGCATGGAATAACGTGACGTTTATTGCGGGTGAAATCAAGGATCCCAAAAAGAACATTCCTAAAAGTTTATTTTTCGGCACCACCATCGTTACCGTCATTTATATCCTCGCAAACTTGGCTTATCTGGCATTGCTTCCAAAGGGAGGAAATCCAAGTGCAACGGATGCATTTGGACAAGGAATGATGTTTGCTGCGGACGACCGAGTAGGAGCGGGGGCAGCCTCCATCATCTTTGGTGGGGCGGGAATCATGCTCATGGCAGCACTTATCATGATTTCCACATTTGGTTGTAACAATGGGTTGATTTTGGCAGGTTCACGCTTGTTTTACGCCATGTCCAACGATGGACTATTCTTTAAACAAGCAAAGAAACTCAATCAATTCAATGTTCCAAGTATAGCTATGTGGATCCAAGGAATTTGGGCAAGTATTCTTTGTTTGTCCGGCAAATATGGTGACTTGTTAGTTTACAGCACTTTTGCGAGTTTATTGTTTTACATTTTGACGATTTTCGGGATCTTTATTCTGCGTAAAAAAGAACCGAATACAGAACGCCCATACAAAGCCTTTGGTTATCCAATTATCCCGGCATTGTACATACTTATTACCTTGGCAATTTGTGTCGATTTATTGGTTTATGATTTAAGAAACGCAGGAATGGGACTGGTGATTGTATTACTGGGAATCCCTGTTTATTTGATCGCAAATAGAAAAAAAGCATAAGGACATACTTTTTATTCCCTTTCAGCGTTCTACTAAAGGAAAAAGATTACTTGAATTTCATGTTTGACTTAATTTTTGAGCAGCTATGTTTCAAGGAAATCCTTTTGATGTATCCAAACGTCACCAACGCGGCGTTTGGGTATTAATCGTATTGTCTATTGTGATTATTTTTACACCGAGAATCCTTCAATGTTTTATCGACAAGAGCGAGGTATTTCAAGTGGAAGTTCTTCCATATCATAGGGAAAAACCATGGAATAATCAGCAACGAAAATACCGGCAACATTGGCGTTATCACAAAAAACGTTGGCCAAGTAAAAAGAAATTTCCCGGACGCAAGCCAACACATCCGTTTGATCCCAATCATTTGTCAAAGGAGGAATGGATGTCCTTCGGATTAAGTGAGAAACAAGCGGAAGTCGTGTTAAAATTCACCAAAAGGGGCATTCAATCCAACGAGGAATTACAGCGCATCAAATTTATCCCACCACAGGTGTTCGAAAACATCAAAAATTTCACGCAATACCCAATTGAAACAGAAGGAAAAGGGGATGAGACAATTCCTAAGGAACAAGGCATCCAGAAATTGGATTTGAATCAAGCGACAGAAGAACAATTGACCGAACTGAAAGGATTGGGTTCCTTTTTTGCACGACAAACAGTAAAGTATCGAGCTCAATTGGGAGGATTTTCGAACAAAGATCAACTACGTGAAGTATGGAAAATGACGGAAGAACGTTACCTACAAGTTCAAGGGCAATTAACCTGTGCATCTGTTGAACTTGTGAAACTTAATATCAATACAGACTCAGCCGAAAAATTGCAAGCTCATCCATACTTGAATTGGAATCAAGCCAATTCCATTGTCAAGATGAGACAGCAACGTGGAGGGTTTAAATCCATTGAAGAAATCAAAGAATCCGTAATAATTGACCAAGAAACATTTGAAAAAGTCAGACCTTACCTATCTTTGTAGGTATGAATATAGCAGACCGTTTAAAATCAAGCATTCGTGATGTGGCTGATTTTCCAAAGCCAGGTATCCTTTTTAAAGATATTTCGACCATTATGTTGGATGCATCATTGTCCTCAGATGTGTTAGATCATTTAGTTGAAAGCTACAAAGACCAACAAATTGACGCAGTTGCAGGCATCGAAAGCCGAGGCTTTCTATTCGGTTTTCCATTGGCCATGAGACTTGGAGTCCCGTTCATTCTCATTCGTAAGGAAGGTAAGTTGCCCTATAAAAAAATCAAGCATGCATATGATTTAGAGTATGGAAGTGCCGTGGTTGAAATGCATAGTGACGCAGTTACGGAGAATCAGCGTGTGTTAATCCACGATGACTTACTAGCAACAGGAGGGTCAGCGGCAGCAGCAGCAGAATTGATTCAAAAAAGCGGTGCTACCGTTGCAGGATTCAGCTTTCTAGTAGAGTTGAGTTTTTTAAATGGAAAGGAAAAATTAACGACCTATTCGGATAACAATATTAGCCTAATTTCGTACTAGAAAATATACATCAACATCAATCAACAACAACATGAATTTCTCTCAAAATGAAAACCAAGCAATGATCGCCCAAATGGTGCGTGACTTTGCTGAAAAGGAAATCAAACCTTATTACAAACAATGGGATGCGGATGAGCATTTTCCCGTAGAGACCATGAAGAAAATGGGCGAACTCGGTCTTCTCGGTATTTTTATTCCAGAAGAATATGGAGGTTCAGGCTTTTCATATTTCGAATATGCGACGGCTTTAATGGAATTGGGCAAAGTGTGTGGAGGCATAGGATTAAGTGTGGCAGCGCACAATTCCCTTTGTACTGGACACATTTACTACCATGGAAGTGAAGAACAAAAAAAGAAATACTTGCCGAAACTCGCTTCAGGGGAGTTCATTGGTGCCTGGGGATTAACAGAGGCGAATACGGGATCCGATGCCATGCGCATGCAAACGACTGCGGTAAAAGATGGCAATGATTGGATTATCAATGGCGCTAAAAATTGGATCACGCATGGCCTTAGTGGTGATGTAGCGGTAATCTTGGTAAGAACAGGAGAGTTGTTGGACTCAAATGGAATTACAGCTTTCATCATTGAAAAAGGAATGCCTGGATTCTCGGCAGTTAAAATCAAAGATAAATTAGGGGTTCGCGCAAGTGAGACTGCAGAACTTATTTTTGACAATGTCCGCGTTCCACAAGAAAATGTGATTGGTAACATCGGTGAAGGATTCAAACAAGCGATGCAAATTTTAGATGGTGGACGCGTTTCCATTGCATCTTTGAGCTGCGGAATCGCTCGTGGAGCATTTGAAGCATCTGTGAAATACGCAAAAGAGCGCGAGCAATTCGGACATCCTATTGCTCAATTTCAGGCGATTGCTTTTAAATTGGCAGATATGAAAACGCAAGTGGAGGCAGCTGAATTGTTGACCTTTCAAGCAGCATATCGCAAAAACAATAAGCTTGGCATGACCAAAGAAGGCGCTTTCGCAAAGTATTTTGCCTCTGAGGTTTCCGTGAAATGTGGTAACGAAGCTGTGCAAATTATGGGCGGTTATGGATACACAAAAGAGTATCCTGCTGAGAAGTTTCTTCGCGATGCAAAATTGATGACGATTGGCGAAGGAACCTCGGAAATTCAGAAATTGGTAATTTCTCGAGAAATTTTAAAATAAATTTTTGTCAATTAGGATTAATGTCCTATCTTTGCCACCCTAAGTTTAAATGTAAATTATAGCATATGTTGATCATTCCAATTAAAGAAGGCGAAAACATTGAAAGAGCATTGAAGAAGTACAAGAAAAAGTACGAGAAAACAAATGTGATGAAACAATTGCGTGGACGTAAAGAGTTTATTAAACCATCTGTGTCTCGTCGCCAGGAAATCATCCGTGCTGCTTACAAACAAAGAATGCAGTCAGCTGAACTGTAACCTTATGTTCAAGATATTCGTTAAAAAGGAGCAATAGCTCCTTTTTTTATGCTCCAAAGTTTCCTTCAGTATTTAACCTTTGAAAAAAGATACTCGCCTCATACGATAGGAGCGTATGAACACGACATCCATCAATTTCTCGCCTTTGCAGAATTAAAATCATTTTCAGATTTGGAGGAAGTGAATGCATTTGTCATTCGTGGATGGATTGTTCAACTGATCGATGATGGAATCAGTAACCGTAGTGTTAATCGCAAATTGGCTTCCCTTCGAACCTATTTTAAATGGCTGCGAAAAGAAGGGAAGATTAGCGGTAATCCAATGGCGAAAATTCAAGGACCGAAAAACGAAAAACGTTTGCCGGTTTTTGTGAAGGAGTCGGAGTTAGCTACAACGAAAACAAGCCAACTTTTTTCGAGTGATTTTAACGGTGTGCGCGATGAACTCATGTTTGAGCTTTTCTATCAAACTGGAATTCGCTTGAGCGAACTGATCGGACTGAAAGATGGAGATGTGAGTGAGCAACACATCAAAGTGCTCGGAAAACGCAGCAAAGAGCGCTTAATCCCCATTTCAAGTGAGCTATCCCAAACAATTCAGCTATTTCGTAGTATGAAGCGCAAAATGCAGATTGAGTCTTTGAAATTGTTTACGCGCGAAAATGGAAAGGACCTTTATCCAACCTTGGTTTATCGCAAAATCAATGCAATTCTTGGAACCTTGACAAGTGCGGATAAGAAAAGCCCACATATCTTACGTCATACCTTTGCCACACATTTGTTGAATCGAGGAACCGGTTTAGAAACACTGAAAGACCTGCTTGGCCACGCAAATTTATCCGCAACACAGGTATACACCCATAATTCTTTTGCGCAATTGACTGCGGTTTACGCACAGGCGCATCCGCGAGGAATGGAGAAATCTAAATAGTTGTAGAGTCACTCTCTGAAATTCCATATCTTTGCAGTCCAATTTTATTGTATGAAGTTAGTATCTGTAGGAAGTGTAGCATTTGACGCTATTGAAACACCGTTTGGAAAAACGGATAAAATCGTAGGTGGAGCGGGAACCTTTATCGCCTTGGCCTCTTCGTTTTTCGCAAAGGAGCAAGGATTAATCTCCGTAGTTGGGGAGGATTTTCCAACAGAAACCTTAGATTACTTAAAATCGCGCGGTGTCAACATCGACGGAGTTCAAATCAAACAAGGGGAGAAAACCTTCTTTTGGTCGGGTAAATACCACAATGACATGAACTCTCGCGATACGTTGGTAACAGAATTAAATGTGCTTGGAACTTTTGACCCGATCCTTCCATCTTCGTGTCAGGAGGCAGATTACTTAATGCTAGGTAATTTAAGTCCACAAGTTCAGTTAACGGTGATCGAGCGTTTGGCAAAACGTCCAAAACTCATCGCGATGGATACCATGAATTTCTGGATGGATATTGCATTAGATGATTTGAAAAAAACAATGGCCGAAATTGATGTGTTGATTATCAATGACGAAGAAGCACGCCAATTATCCAAAGAATATTCCTTGGTTCGCGCAGCAAAAGTGATTCGCGCTATGGGACCGAAAATTTTAATTATTAAAAAAGGCGAACACGGTGCCTTATTGTTCCACGGAGAAAATGTCTTCTTTGCTCCGGCATTACCGTTAGAAGAAGTATTCGATCCAACTGGTGCTGGGGATACGTTCGCAGGGGGATTCATGGGATACCTAGCGGCGACCAATGATGACTCTTTTGAGAACATGAAACGCGCGATTATCGCAGGTTCTGCATTGGCATCTTTTTGCGTGGAGAAATTTGGAACACAACGATTGACAGAAATAACAATGGATGATATAAATGCACGAATTCAACAATTTGTGGCATTGTCTAACTTTGAAATGAACCTACATGGAACTCACTAACTTTCAAGAAAAAATACAAGCGCTAGAAGCAGCGGAAGATTTAATCGGATTGGGTCGCGACGCATCTGAACTGCGTCAGGAATTTGAGGATTTTATGATTGAAGCGGAACGCGTTGAACAAGTAAAACGCTTAGAAGCAGCTGATCAGGGATTAAGTTATGAAGAAGTGGATTATCGTCCTTTGAAAGAAGCTTTTTTCGAAGTTTTCAAGTCTTTTCAAGAAAAGAGAAAAAAACAAGTCGAGTTAAAAACGGCGCTTGAGAATGAAAATTTAAAGCAAAAAAAGGCCTTAATTGAGCGTTTGAAAGATGTGATTGAGAACGAAGAAAAAATCGGAACTGCTTTCACTGCTTACAAAGAGATTCATGAAAATTGGAAAAAAGTAGGGGACATCCCTCGAGATAAACGCGAAGCAATCCAAAAAGAGTATTCTCGTTTATTGGAAATTTTCTTTTACAACATTAAAATTTACAAAGAGTTAAAGGACCATGATTACAAACGTAATCAGCAATTGAAGGAAGCCTTAATTTTTAAGTTAAAACAATTGCGTACGGCAAATCTTCCTGTCCGAGAAGCGGAAGCAAATTTACGTGCACTTCAGGATGAATGGGAAGAAATAGGTCCTGTTCAAAACGAAGAATGGGAGTCCTTGAAAAATGCCTATTGGGAAACGGTTCGTGGTGTTTATGAAAAATTCAATGAACATTATGAGCAACAACGTGTGGTGTTAAAAGAAAACATTGACGCTAAGAAAGCACTCATTCAGCAATTGGCAGAGATCACAAAGGACATCGAAGCAATTCAAACTGCAAAGGATTGGGACGCCAAAACTAAAGAGGTTCTTGCCTTTCAAGAGGCTTGGAAAAAAATTGGCTTTGGTTCTAGAAAAGAAAACGAACAAGTATATCAAGAGTTTAGAAAACACTGCGATTTATTTTTTCAAGCCAAAAAGGATTTTTCGAAGGAAATTGAAAGTAAATTCAAGGATGTAGCCGATAAAAAACGCACATTAATTGAAGAAGCGAAAGCACTTAGTCAATCCCAAGATTGGAAAAACACCTCAGAAAAACTTATTCGTTTGCAAAAACAATGGAAAGAATCTGGGAATGCCGGACATCGTTTTGAAAATAAATTGTGGACAGAATTTCGCGGTGCTTGCAACGTGTTTTTTGAAGCGAAGGAAGCACATTTTAAGGTTCAGGATGATGCGAATGCAGCAAATTTAACAGCGAAAAATGACTTGATTGCTGAACTGCAAGCATGGGAATTGCCAGCTGATAAAAACGAATCTCTTCAAACCTTACGCGCTTTCCAAGATCGTTTTAATGCAATGGGACAAGTTCCGATAAAAAACAAAAATGCCGTATATCAAGCATTTAAAAAAGCAATCGATGAGAAATATGCAGCCTTAAAGTTGGAGGGGCAAGAGAAAGAAAGCATTTTGTTCAAAGCTAAAATCGATAATTTAGAATCGAGTCCAGATCGTGCAAAATTATTGCAGTACGAGAAGAACGATATACGCAAACAAATCGATGGATTAAACAAGGAAATTATGCTCTTGGAGAATAACCTTGGTTTCTTTGCGAAGTCAAAAGGTGCAGATGCCCTTCGCGCAGATGTTGAGAAAAAAGTGAAGCAAGCTCAAGAGCGCATTCAAGGACTAAAAATGAAACTGAAACTGATTCCGAATGAATAGTTTTATCAATGTTCTTCTCCTGGTTGTGACATTTCCAACCATGTTATTATCCGTCTTTGTTGGCTTTGACTTACCAGTTGATTTCTTAAATACTACGGGCGGAAAATTGCTCTATCGATTTGAGATATTTTTATTGCTTGGATTGGTATACGCGATAATCAGTTTGCGCCGTTCAGTTCGTCGATGGATGGGTGTACGAATGACTTCTCAAATCAACAAATTTGCCTGGAATGGAGAAATTAGTAAGGAGCGAAAACAACGTGTGATTTTATATACTTGCCTTGAAGCTAGCCTCCTTTTTTTCTTGGCTCTTTCTTTCTATTTTGTGACGAATCAAGCTTTCTTTATTAGTCTTGTTTTGATGTTTTTCTCCCTTGAATCCATTGTATTTTTACTGGTAAATGCGAAGCGAAAATTTCGAGTGGGCATTACCTCAAAGGCAGTGCTGGTTAGTGATCGAGAAGTGATTTTGATTTACCTCGCAGGACTGCGTAAAGTGAGTGTGAGTCAACAAACCATTTATTTTGATTACATCGAAGAATTACAACTATCATTCCCAATAGATTGCATTGAAGAGGGGAGTCGACCAGAGTTCTTTCAAACGCTTGAAGCGCAGTTAGATCCGAACCGCGTACTCTTTCAAAACACAAATCCCAAGTAAAATAATTGTAATTTCGAATGATAAATCACGAAATCAATTGAAAATACTTGTCGTTCGTTTCAGCTCCATTGGTGATATCGTTCTAACCTTTCCAGTGTTAGAAGCGATTAAACAAAAACAGCCCAATGCGGAGATCCATTATGCAACGAAAAAATCGTTTGCAGAACTGCTAGAAGCTACACCTTTTATTGATCGCGTTCATTTGCTTTCTGATTCTTTTTCGGATTTTAAACAAAACATCGTACAAGAGAAGTTTGATGCCGTAATTGACCTTCATAACAACCTGCGATCTAAACGATTAACCTTCGGGATGAAAGGTAAAGTCGTGCGATTTGAAAAGTTAAATTGGAGAAAATGGATCCTTACTTCCTTTCAATGGAATCTCCTTCCAAATGTCCATATCGTCGATCGCTATTTAGCCACATTGAAAGCGTTAAATCTTGATTGTCCTGTCCAGTTAAGGAACCAATTTTTGATTCCAGAGGGTAGCCAAGTGGATCTTTCAAAACACTACCCAGTCTTAGGCCAAAACTTTGTAGCAATTGCCATTGGCGCACAGTTTAAGACCAAGCAAGTACCCAAAGAAAAATGGGTGGAAATCCTTCAGAATATCGATAAACCAGTGGTGATCGTAGGTGGGAAAATGGACACGGAGATGGCTGAATTTATCGTTAATGCACTCCCTCAAAAAACCATTCTAAATGCTTGTGGAACATGGCGTATTTTGGAGTCAGCAAGCATCGTTTCCCAAGCGAAAAGTGTGCTCAGTAACGATACTGGAATGATGCATATTGCAGCATGTTTCAACGTTCAAATCATCTCCATTTGGGGAAATACGGTTCCTGAATTTGGGATGAGTCCTTACAGACCAAATGGGGCAAAAGATGACCGGATATTTCAAGTGGATGGATTAGCTTGCCGTCCTTGTTCTAAAATTGGTTTTGAATCATGCCCTAAGAAACATTTTCATTGCATGCAACAACAAAATGCCAATGAAATTGCGGCAAGCGTCATGGATTAATTAGTCTTCTAAGAAAAGTTTCTTCAATTCAGTCGCTTCCGAAGCCTTCATTTTACCCGCCAAGATTAAACTCAATTGTTTACGACGTAAAGCGCCTTCATATCGTGCAATTTCCTCTGCTGTTTCGGGAATAAGTTCAGGTACTTGAATGGGTCCACCGTTTTGATCTACAGCGACAAAAGTATAAATGGCTTCGTTGCATTTTTCACGCGCTCCGGTTAAATGATCTTCCACAAAAACGTCGACGAAAATTTCCATGGATGAACTAAAAGCACGCGAAACTTTTGCTTCCAACGTGACAATAGATGCGTGATTGATTGGCTTCTGAAAAGATACGTTGTTTACGGATGCTGTTACAACCACTCGTTTGCAATGTCTGTGAGCCGCAACACTCGCTATGACATCCATCCAAGCTAAAAGTTGTCCACCAAAAAGATTACCTAAAGTATTTGTGTCATTGGGCAAAACAACTTTCGTCGAAATCGATAGTGTTTCAATTGCTTTCACTGCTTTCATAAGACAAAATTAGTGATTTAATGCATCGGTGGATTCAAATTCAAATTAACATGAAGGGAATTGAAAAAATAAATATTTATTCCTTAATTTTATGGTCAACTATTTTGCTAGAAAACAAAACTCCTATGAAAAGAAGACAACTACTCTTTGCTTTTTTATCAATATTCACATTGTCAGCAAGCATTCATGCGCAACAGAAGCGCACCCTAGACCCAGGAAACATGCGGGAAGGTGAGCACATTGAATATTGTACGCAACACAAGAAACAGGCTGAATTAATGAAAAATCCAGCGTATGTGAAAGCAAAGGAATTAGACGATGCTGAGTTCGAAATGTTGTCGAAAAAAGGAAATGCTGAAAAAGCGACGATTTATAAAATCCCAGTAGTTTTTCACGTGCTTCACATGAATGGCGTTGAAAACATTTCGGATGATCAAATCATGGATGCTTTGTACATTCTAAACAGAGATTACCGTAAGCAAAATGCTGACACGGCGAATGTTCATCCAGACTTCGCGGGAATGCCTGCGGATATTGAGGTGGAATTTGTATTGGCTACAAAAGCACCAAACGGAGCTTGTTTTAAAGGGATCACAAGAACGTATAATGCAATTAGTTATGATGGATCAAATGGTGACGCTCAAGTTTCTGCCATCGTTGTTGGAAATGATGTATATCAAGGTCAATGGCCTGGAAACAAATACATGAATGTCTTCATTTGTGGAGAAATTGGAGGTGCGGCCGGATATACGACCAATCCTTCTGGATTTTCCGCGAACAACATGACCAATGGAATCTGGGTGTTGCACGACTATGTTGGATCCATTGGAACGAGTTCAGTGAGCACAAGTAGAACCCTTACACACGAGGTCGGACACTGGTTAAACTTATCACATACTTGGGGTTCAAATAACAATCCAGGTACGGCGGGTAGTTGCACAGGTGGCGGCGATCAAGTACAAGACACGCCTACTTGTATTGGCGTTACAGCATGTTTATTAAATTCAAATACGTGTAGCAACGACAATGCTTATTGGGGCTTTGATATGCGCGACAATGTTGAGAATTATATGGATTATTCCTATTGTTCCAAAATGTTCACTCAAGGACAAAGAACACGCATGAGAACGGCTTTGCAATCGACAAATACCGGACGAGCAAATGTATGGTCTGCAGCGAATTTAGCAGCTGTTGGAGCAAATGGAGTTGTATACCTATGTAAAGCAGAATTCACAGCTGATAAAACAACGATTTGTACGGGAGATGAGATTTCATTCTCCGATGATTCATACAACGTTGCGAATGGCTGGTCATGGACTATTACACCAGCAACAGGTTGGACCTACACGAACGGAACGACAGCGACAAGTCAAAATCCGAAAGTGAGTTTTGATACACCAGGTTTATATACTGTTAAACTGACAGCTACGGATGGAACAGTGAGTGACGATGAAATCAAAAACAATTTCATTCACGTGTTGAATACAGGTGCTTCTTTACCTTTCTGGGAAGGATTTGAAAGCTATTCAAGCTTAGCAAACTTGCAAACTTGGGATGTGTACAATTCTACTACAAATAACGCTTGGACAATCGAGTCAACAACAGGATATACTGGAAACCAATGTGCGAAATTGATGAATTTTGGTCAAGGCACTTCCAATGTAGACGAATTGATTTCTTCTCAAATTGATTTATCAACTGTTCCTTCAACTGGAACGGTTACATTAAGCTTCCGTTATGCTTACCGCAAAGTTCTAGCAGCAGATTTTGAATATTTTAAAGTATTCATTTCTGGTGATTGCGGTGCAGCGTGGATTCAACGTAAAACAATTCAAGGAAATCAATTATCAAGTCTTACGTCATCGACTTCTTGGAAACCGAGTGCTCAGACAGACTGGGTGACTGTTCACATGACGAATGTGACAAGCACGTATTTCACGGATAAATTCCGAGTTAAATTCCGCTTCGAAGGAGAAGGAGGGAATAATATTTATTTAGATGACATCAACTTGTACAATGGAAGTCCATCGAATGAGATTGTTACGGGAATTCACGAACTTGGCTTTATGGCAAATCTTGAACTGTTCCCGAATCCAGCAGATGAGGAGTTAAACGTTTCTTTCGATTTATTGAATTCAGAAGACTTGACTGTTTCCATCTATGATCTTTCTGGAAAAGCACTTCAAAAACATTTGGTCAAAGGAAAAGAAGGAAAGAATTTGGTCATGATGACTACTGATCAATTGGCAGCAGGCATGTATCAATTGGTATTGACTAGTTCAAATGGTCAAAAAACGTTGCCATTCATGGTGAAATAATCACTGATTCGATTGAAAATACTGAAATAGGATAAGCGCTTTCGCTTGTCCTATTTTTTTTGTCAATTCCGCTATCGTCAATCCCTTTATTTTCTCAACTGATTTGTATTCTTTGAGTAACAGTGTCCATGTTTTTTCGCCAATTCCCTTCACGGAGGCCAATTCTGTTTCAAAGGAATTTTTACTTCGCTTATTGCGATGGTGTGTTATTCCAAATCGATGTGCTTCATCTCGCATGTGTTGCACGAGTTTTAATCCTTTGGAACGACGATCTAGTTGGATCGATTGAGAGTGGTTTGGGCGAAATAATTCCTCCATTCGTTTCGCCAGACCGAAGACACTGACTTCATCTGAAATACCGAGTTCATGAATGGATTCCATGGCCGCGCTTAATTGTCCTTTTCCACCGTCAATGATAATCAAATCAGGCAAGTTTTGTCCTTCCGAAATCAAGCGGTGATATCGCCGAAATACCACTTCCTTCATGGTACTGAAATCATCTGGACCAACAACTGTTTTTACATTAAAATGACGATAGTCCGCCTTGCTTGGAACGCCATTTTTAAATACGACACAAGACGAAACAGCATTTGTTCCTTGAAGATTGGAATTATCGAAGCATTCAATATGTTTCGGTAAAACGGGCAAATTCAGGGATTGTTGCAGTTCAATTAAGGCATCAAGTCCACCGTGTTCAGAAACCTTATTCATCTCCCGTTTGCGTAGTTGTAAACGGTAATGTTTCACATTGTTCAAGGAGAGAACTAACAGCTTTTTCTTGTCGCCACGTTGTGGACATGAAAATGTAAACTCAGGAAAAACACTGGTTTGTTGTTCCGTGATCAAAACCTCTTTTGAAGAGCTCTCAAAATTCAACCTTAATTGGGGTAAAACGTAGGTGAAAATATGAGACTGGTCCTCCGTCAAGCCAATACTTACATGCGAAGTATAGGTGTGGACGATTGCTCCTTCTCGAACCACTAAATAGTTAAAATAAATAGTCGTTTCGTCTGCTTCAAATGTCAATACATCAACTTCTTGAACCGTTGGAGACACAATGGTCGATTTTGATTGATATTTTTCAATTTGTTCAATGATTTCTTTGATGTTTTGTGCGGATTCAAACGCATAATTTTCGGCATAGGCCAACATTTGTTTTTTGAGGGATTGAATCAATGCATAGGTTTTTCCTTGCAGTAATAATTCAATGGATTCAAGCATGTTGGCGTAGTCCTCTTTCGATTGTTTTCCAACACAAGGCGCCGCACATTTACCTATGTGATACTCGAGACAGACTTTGTGTTTACCTTGGTTGATTTTCTCTGGACTCAAATCTAATTGACAGGTGCGTAAGGTGAAAAGTTCACGAATGAGTTGCAATAATGTATGCATCACACGACCATTTGGATAAGGACCAAAATAACGCGACCCATCTTTTATTTTCTTTCTCGTGCTGAAAACTCTTGGAAAATCTTCTTTTTTCACTACGATCCAAGGATAGGTTTTGTCGTCTTTTAAGAGAATATTATACCTTGGACGATACGATTTAATCAGGTTGTTTTCCAACAACAAAGCATCCAATTCAGAGGCAACAACCGTGAATTTGATGTCTGCAATGTTTTTGACTAACGCGCGTGTTTTTCCTTCAGTGATATTCGCCTTGAAATAAGAATGAACGCGCTTGTACAAATTTTTTGCTTTACCCACATAGATCACTTCACCTTTTAGATTGTAGAATTGATAAACCCCTGCTTCATTAGGAAGGACATTGATTTTTTCAAGAACAAGTGAGGAATGGCTAGCCATGAGATAAAATTAAGCACAATGTTTCAGATGAAGATGAGCAATGTTATCTTTGTTGCATGTTAGATGAATTCATTCGAAAATCCCTGCAAGAGGATATAGGTGACGGAGATCACTCAACACTTGCTTGTATTCCTGCGGAGGCCAAGGGAAAAGCAACATTACTTGTCAAAGAAGCAGGTGTGCTTGCCGGCTTGGAAGTGGCAAAGCGCATTTATGAGTTGGTGGATCCATCGACCGAATTGGTTTGCTTTAAATCGGATGGAGACCGAATCGAAGTAGGAGAGGTTGTATTTGAAGTTCAAGGTTCATCTCGCACCATTCTCAGCACGGAACGACTCGTGCTTAATTGCATGCAGCGCATGAGTGGAATAGCAACTCAAACAGCAAATGTTCTTGAGAAAATCAAAGGTTGTTCGACCCGAATATTAGATACGCGTAAAACGACTCCGGGAATGCGTTTCTTAGAAAAGTGGGCGGTAAAAATTGGCGGCGGTGAAAATCACCGATTTGGATTGTACGACATGATAATGCTCAAGGATAATCACGTGGATTATGCGGGAGGTATCGAAAAAGCCATTGATAAAACAAAACAATACTTAACTGAAACGGGAAAACAACTGCAAATTGAAATTGAGGTGCGATCCATGGATGAACTCGTACAAGTATTGAAACATGGTGGAGTCGACCGCATTATGTTGGATAATTTTTCACCTGAAAAGTTAATGGAGGCATTGAAAATCATACCAGCAAAGTATGAAACGGAAGCTTCGGGTGGCATTACCATGGAAAACATCCGTCCATATGCCGAAACAGGTGTTCAATTTATTTCGATTGGAGCCTTGACACATTCGGTGAAATCGTTAGACCTTAGCTTAAAAGCAGCGATTTAGTCGTCATTCAACTGCGAATTGGCATAAACACAAGATGAGTTGACCTACTTGAAAGCAATGCATCTGAACTTTTTTCCATCCGTCTTCACACAACATTTGTCCAACGTAAGTGTCTCCTTCTTGATGTTTTACCAGAAGTTCGGATTTGAAGTCAATGCCAGAACGACTATTCAGTTTGAACATAGCTTCTTTCATACACCACAATTTCGTTAGTTCGGTTTTATCGTCGCTTGGAATGAAAGCACGTTCATCTTCATTCATGAATTTTGACGAGACCTTTAAAATGCGATCATTTACCTCCTCGATGTCTAATCCGATTGCTTTTGAATCTAAGGCTAAAGCACAGTAATTTTTTGAATGACTAATTGAAATTTCTTTTTCTATTGACGCGTCAAGATGAGGTTTTCTCGATGTGGTGTAAAAAATGGCTGAGTTCAATCCGCAAAAGCTACGTAATTTCCGAACCCCTAAAAATTCAATTTTTCTTGAATCGGTTTTTATTTCTTGGAATTCCGTTAATTCCGCTGGGAAAAGTAAGTGTTCTGAATAAGAATGCAGGGCTTGTTTTTCTTCAAATAATATTTTACACCCCTCATTTGTTAATTGAAATACGTTAATAGTCGAAGACATTTAATGATGAATTAATATTTCCTATATATGAACATGACAAAGGTGCACATTAATTTCGAATTACTTTTTTTTGGCTTTTTTAAGGAAATGAATATGGATTTTTCTATATTTACAATCTTTAAAAAACGAGATATAGTAAAATTTATACGCATTCTTATGGTGGGTAAACTAAAGTTATTGTTACTAAGTGTTTTGTTCGCAAGCACTTATGCATTCTCTCAATCGGGTCTAGGTACCCTAAAAGGGACAATCAAGGATGGTTCATCGGGGCAACCTATCGAACTATGTAAAGTCCTTTTAAAACAAGGGGACCAAATTAAAAGTGGTGCCAATACGGATGCCCAGGGTAAATTTCAGATCAATGGTATTCCTCCTGGAACCTATGATTTGCATTTTTCGAATGCGATTTCAGGTTACAATATGTCCGTAATGACTGGAGTGTCTATTTCTCCTGACCGTATTACTTTCTTGGATAATTTAACATTAGACAAAAAAGTAAAGGACGAGGCAGAGGTTAAGGTCATTATTTATAAAGTTCCTTTAATTGATAAGAATGGTGGTGCTTCTGGAGCAACCGTAACTCGTGAAGACATTAGCCGCATGCCTGTGCGTTCTGCTGACGGTGTTGCGCGTTCAGTTGGTGGTGTCAATTCAAATGAAGGTTCCGGTGCAATTTCGGTACGTGGTTCTCGTTCAGATGGTACATATTATTATATTGATGGTATTAAAGTAAGGGGTTCTGCAAACATCCCTAAATCTGCGTTGGAAGAAGTATCGGTAATTACTGGTGGTGTTCCTGCCAACTACGGTGATGTTACAGGTGGTATCATCTCCATCACAACAAGAGGTCCTTCCGCAGTTTACTTTGGATCTATTGAAGGTGTTTCTTCAGGTATCTATTTTAAAGGTGCCGATCCAAATGGGTATGACGGAAAAGTATTTGGATTAGATAAATACGGATACAACCTAGTAGAAGGAATGTTGTCAGGTCCACTTTGGATGCAACGAGATTCAACAGGAAAGAAAACCAAACCGAAATTAGGCTTCTTAATTTCAGCAAATATGACAGACCAATTAGACGGTCGTCCTTTAGCAGGTGGTGGATACCGCATCAAAAAAGAAGTTCGCGATGAATTGTTAGCTAATCCACTTAGACCGAACTCAACTGGATTCGGAACTTTCCACAATGCACTTTTCTTAAGAGAAAGTGATTTCGAGAAAGTTGCTTGGAGAATGAATGCTCGTAATACAGTATATTCTGGACAAGCGAAAATTGACGTGAATACAGGTCCATCTGTGAACTTGCAGTTTGGTGCATCCATGAACTATAATACAGGAAGTAGCTATTCATATGGTGGGTCACTTTTAAACTTTACGAATTTCGGTTATAGTAAATCTTATGATTACCGTGTGTTTGGACGTTTAACGCAACGTTTTAATAATGATCGTGAAGGAAGTAGTTCAAAAATCAAATCTGCATTGTACAGTTTGATGGTGGATTACTCGAAATCATTCAGCGAATCATATGATCCAAAACATCAATTCAATCTATTTAATTACGGTTATGTTGGAAAGTTTGTGACAACTCGTCGTCCTTCGTATTCATTCAATGACGCAACTCAGATGTATGTGCATGATGGATTCAAAGATGTTGAAGTCGCTTTCACTCCGTCAGAAACAAATTCAGCATTAGCTGCTATTACAACACAATACTTTAATATCTACGATGGTTCTCCACTTGGACACTACGAAAACTTAACACAAATCAATGCGGGTAATGCCTTGAGAAATGGTGATGCTCCTCAAAGTGTATACGGAATTTGGAGTAACATTGGTGCACCATACAATGGATTTGGTCGTTTTGAAAATGATCAGTTCCGTGTAACAGGAGCTGGATCAGTAATCATTGGTGACCACAGTATCTCTTTAGGGTTTGAATACGAACAACGTGTAGACCGAGGATGGTCAAGTGGTGATTTTGGTCCAACTGGAATCTGGTCTATCGCACGTCAATTGACAAACTTCCACATCAAAGAGTTAGACATGAACAGTGGTGTTGTTTCGGATTCAGGTTCGTTCAAAGCAATTACATATGACCGTTTAAATTCTGGTTACGCTTACACAAGTGGTACAGGTGAATATGGTGGACAATTAAACAATGACAACCAATCTTTCTTTGACTACAATTTGCGTAATAAATTGGGATTAAATGTGGCAGGAGATGACTTTATCGATATCGATAGCTATGATCCTCAATTGTTCCAATTTGATATGTTCTCACCTGACGAATTATTGAATAGTGGTAATTCATTTGTTTCTTACTACGGTTTTGATCATACCGGTAAAAAAGTAAAAGGAAATACTGACATTAATAAGTACTTCAACGAGTTTGATGATAATCATAACTATAAGCGATTTGTAGGTGCTTTCCAACCAATTTATATGGCTGGATATATCATGGATAAATTTGCATTCAACGACATCGTGTTTAACGTCGGTGTACGTGTGGATGTATTTGATGCGAATCAACCAGTATTGAAAGACCAGTATTTATTCTACAATGCGAAAACAGTAAAAGAAGTTCGCGCGTTGAAGGAAAGTGATCCAAATCAATATGCATGGGTGAATCTTCCAAATGGTATGGCAGATGACAATATCGTTTATGTAAACGATGTGAAAAATCCAACGGAAATTAAAGGATTCAGAACTGGGATGACATGGTTCAACGCTTCTGGAACGCCAATTGAAGACCCTAAATTGGTAGAAGGTCCAAATGGAATTGCTCCTTGGTTGCAAGACCCTTCATTAACTTCGCCAACTGCTGATGCGTTTGCAGATTATAAAGCACAAGTAAATGTGATGCCACGTGTTGCCTTCTCATTCCCAATCTCGGAAGAGGCATCATTCTTCGCACACTATGACATCTTAACAAAACGTCCAACTTCTGGATACCGTTTTGACCCATACGAATACCAATACATCCAATCTCGTAATGCGGTGATTAACAATGCGAATTTGAAACCTGAGAAAACGGTAGATTACGAATTAGGTTTCCAACAAGTATTAACGCGCACCTCCTCCATCAAAATCTCTGCGTTCTACAGAGAGCAACGTAACAATGTTCAGTTGGTGAATATCTTCCAAGCGTATCCAGCGACTTACAAAACTTACGGAAATAGAGATTTTGGAACAGTAAAAGGTATGACAATCGCTTACGATTTAAGACAAACAGGAAACATCCGTATGACGGCTAATTATACATTGCAGTTTGCTGATGGTACTGGTTCTGATGCAACCTCTATGGGAGCGTTAGTGAACGCAGGACTTCCTAACCTACGTAACATCTTCCCATATAGCTATGATCAACGTCATGCATTTGCAGTAACATTCGATTACCGTTATGGAGAAGGAAAAGATTACAACGGGCCAGTGATTGGAAAATCAAAAATCCTTGAAAACACAGGTTTGAATATCTTCTCTAACTTCTATTCAGGTTCTCCTTATTCTTCTCAAACGTTTATCACAGATGAGGGTATTGGAAACTTGAACGCTGGTATTAATGGAACATTAAATGGTTCACGTTTGCCTTGGTCTTACCGTTTGGACATGCAGTTGGATAAGACGTTCAACTTGCAATATGGAAACAAAGACAATAAGAAGAAAGTGGCTTTCTTGAATGTTTATGTACGTGTAACGAATATGTTCAATCAATTTAATAAATTGAATGTTTATCGTGCAACTGGTAACTGGAATGATGATGGATACTTAGCAGCTGCTTCTAGCCAAACATCTATTCAAAACCAAACTGATGAGCAATCTTTCCGTGATTACTACATGATGAAGATTCAAAATCCATTTAATATTAGTTCTCCGAGAACAATTCGTTTAGGAGTTAAATTTGATTTTTAAGAAAGCAATAAACGTATAGATATGAAAAAGCAATTATTTGCAACGTTTTTTGGGGTTACTTTGGTGTTTAACGCACTAGCCTATCTAGGTCCTAACGACAAAATGGATAAGCCAAACCCAAAACCAAAAGGGGCGAATTGTAGTCCTGCAACGGCCAAATTATACATGGAGTTCAATGATGTGAAAGCATTAATTGAGCAAGGTGGAAGTATGTTCCAAAATCGTGCTGCAGGTGTTGCAGCTTATGAGGTACCAAAAGGAAGTAAGCGATACGCAATCTTTGCAGGAGCTCTTTGGATGGGTGGAACCGACGTAAATGGTCAGTTGAAATTGGCTGCGTTGCGTTACCGTAGTGGAAATGATTTCTGGCCTGGTCCGTTAACGGCAACTCCGGGCACTGGAGATTATAATCCGAGTCATCCACTAGGAGCAGGTGTTGTTCGTGATTTTGGTGAAGCTAACATTGATCCGGATCAATGTATTGCTTATGATAAATTCTATACGATTCGTAAAGCTGAAGTGATCCGTTTTAATATCTGGTGGGAATGTAACCATGGAGTTACAACAGAAGGATGTAACGATATTCAGGCCTTGACTAATGACGAAATTAACCGAATTTATGGATGGCCAGCTCATGGTGACATCACTAGAGGACAAGACTATTGGTTGGCTCCTTTCTATGATAGAGACGGAGATGGATCTTACAATCCGGATAATGGTGACCATCCTTGGTATGATGACATCTTAGGACGCGATGATATTGAATGTGGTATCGATCGTCGTGTATCACTTTACGGTGATGAAACACACTGGTGGGTATTCAACGACAAAGGGAACATTCACACAGAAACAAGCGGTGATCCAATCGGAATGGAAATTCGTGCACAAGCGTTCTCGTTTGCTACGAACGACGAAGTGAACCGAATGACGTTCTACAATTATGAGTTAATTAACCGTGGAACACAAACCCTTTACAACACTTACTTTGCACAGTACCTTGATGCGGATGTTGGAAACTACGCTGATGACTACGCTGGTTGTGATGTTTCTCGTGGACTTGGATACATGTACAACGGGGACTTAAATGACCAAAGTGACGGTGGTAAATTAGGATATGGAGAGAATCCTCCAGCAATTGGATGTGACTTCTTCGAAGGTCCGTATCAAGATGCAGATGGAATTGATAACCCTGGTCCTTACTTTGACGCAACCACACAAACGGAAATTGTTCCTACTGTTGTAGATGCATTGGCAAACGGTGGTATCGTATACAAAGGAATCGGAATTGGATATTCAGATGGAATCATTGATAATGAGCGTTTCGGTATGCGCCGCTTTACATATTATACCTCAACATCTGCTTATCCATATAATGACCCAGGTCCAGCAGCGGAATACTACCGTTTCATGGAAGGTAAATGGGCGAATGGTGCAGAAATGTATTATGGTGGACTTGGTAACCAAGGAACTGTATTAAGTGATTATATGTTCCCAGGAACTTCAGATCCATTACATTGGTCAACCGCAGGACAAGATATGTCTGGACAATATCCAGCTGGTTGGGATGAGTCAACAAACAATAACCCTCCAGGAGATAGACGTTTTGTTCAATCAGCAGGTCCATTTACATTGCGCCCTGGAGCAACCAATAACATTACCGTTGGTATCGTTTATGGAAGAAGCAGCGAAGGTGGTTTGATGGCTTCAGTAGAAGCGATGAAACGCGCGGATACGAAAGCACAAGCATTGTTTGATGCATGTTTCAAAATCTTGTCTCCACCAGATGCGCCGAAATTAACGATCCAAGAATTGGAAAACGAATTGATTTTAATGTTGGAAAATCCATCTTCTTCCAACAATTATAAAGAAGCATATCAAGAGAAGGATGAAGTAAACATCCCTGATCCAACAGTAGATAGATACTACCGTTTCGAAGGATACCAAATATTCCAATTGAAATCTGAAGATGTATCGATTGCTGATATCGCGGATGCGGATAAATCTCGTTTAGTGGCGCAATGCGATAAAAAGAATGGAATTGCACGCATCATTAACTTTGTCTATGATGAAGCATTAGGTTTCTCTGTTCCGGTTGAAAAAGTAAAAGGAGCGGATAAAGGAATCCAACATACCTTCCAAATCAAGGAAGATGCCTTTGCACAGGGTGCACGTCAGTTAGTGAACCACAGAACTTATTACTATGTGGCAGTTGCTTATGCGTACAACCAATTCAAGGAATATAATCCAAATGACCCATTGTTATTGGATGGACAAAAAATTCCTTACATCTCATCTCGTTTGAGTTATGATGGAACTGCGATTAGTCCTGTTGCAGCGGTACCGCACAATCCAATGCCAGAAGCAGACGGTACAGCTCAAATGATTAGCTATGGAAGTTCTCCATTGATTACGCGTTTGGATGGATACGGAAACGGTAATCGTTCATTGGAATTGACGTCTGAATCGGAGAAAACGATTTTGGAGCAAGGGTATATGGATAATCCAACGTATGATTATGGACGTGGTCCAATCAACATCAAAGTAGTGGATCCATTGAACTTGGCGAGTGGTTACTTTGAATGTAAATTCAGAAACTACACAGCGAATGCTTCTGGAAATGCGGCTGATACCGCAAGTTGGATTGTTTATCGCTATGAGAACAAAGGTGACTTAACACCGATTGATTCAGCGACATCCGAAAATTCGATTGCATCAGACAACGAGCAAATCATCCCAGCGTGGGGTATTTCGGTACAGATTTATCAAAACAAATACTATTTCCCAAGTGGAACTGGAAACTTGGCTGGTAAAACAACAGACATGATCGAGTCATCGATTGACTTTGCAGATTCATCGAAACGTTGGTTGACAGGTGTCATGGATAATGATTCGTACTTCCCAACAAACTGGGTGCGTTCAGGTGACTATTCACCAAATAGTACGGTTGGAGATCCAGGATATGAGTGTTTGCCAGATGGACCAACATATTT